>DASSEH010000232.1:0-1093 GCA_035695325.1 Candidatus Angelobacter sp. | reverse complement strand
GTCATAGCTTGGATCAGCATCCCAAATGAACCGCGTGATTTCTACGAAAAGCTGACTATTTCTTCTGAGCGTGGGATTGCTCCTCTCTAGGAGTGTGAAGGCGGCGTGGCGAACGCGCGCGTCCTTTGAGCGGAGCAGGTGATACACATGTGATTTCGACAGTGCGCCGTGTTTGACCATGACGGCAAGGTTCCTATGGGGGAAACCCTTATACCCCGAGGACATACAAAAAGCGGGCGCTCCGCGGTTTATGGTGTCTAGAACCTATCTCAAAATTGCCGACTGCTGTCGATCCGATATAAATGTCGAATGATTCGACTCACGGACGAGCAGTGGGAACGCATCCGGGATCATTTTCCGGAGGAGAATATTGCCGATGGACGTCCTGGGCGCAGACCGATTCCGACGCGTTATGTGCTCGAAGCGGTACTGTGGATTCTCAACACAGGCGCGCAATGGCACATGCTGCCGCAGAGCTACCCGAACTACAAAACTGTGCATCGGCGCTTTCAGACTTGGTGCCGCGATGCGGTTTTGCGGCGCGTGCTGACGGATGTTGCTAACGAGCTTCGCGATAGAGGTGCACTGAACGAAGAAGAATGCTTCATCGACGCAACCTTCGTTATGGCCAAGGGCGGCGGGTTGGAAATCGGAGCTACGAAGCGTGGAAAAGGCATGAAAATCATGGCCATTGTGGATCGCCATGGATTGCCGCTCTCGGTCAGCACGCACGCGGCGAACCATCACGAAGTGCGTTTGGTGCAGCTATGTTTCGACTTCTACATGATTGAAGCCAAGCCGGAAAAGTTGATCGGCGATCGCGCCTATGACAGCGATCCGCTGGATGCGGAGCTGCGAAAGGACGGCATCGAGATGATCGCGCCGCATCGGTGCAACCGAAGCAAGCCGCCCACGCAAGATCGGCGAAGGTTAAGCCGCTACATGCGACGCTGGCTCGTCGAGCGCTTCTTCGCCTGGCTTCAATGGCAGCGCCGGATCCTCATTCGTTGGGAGTACCACGCCCACAATTTCCTCGGCTTTGTCCAGCTTGCCTGCCTCGTTATGCTCTTCAAACGATTTTGAGATAGGTTCT
>DASSEH010000231.1:0-1786 GCA_035695325.1 Candidatus Angelobacter sp. | reverse complement strand
GGTTGTCATTCTGTTGAACTCGTTAACTTTCATCGCTTCGGTAGTAACACATTCTCCAACAAAAGGGGTTTCCGAGACCTCCATTGAACAATGATAGCAGCAGCATCGGTCAGGATGAATGACCGCCTCGGGCCAGACTCGGTCATTCGGTGATGTCGGTTCGATGTCCGGTTTGCCCGAAAGCGGACACGGCTGCGCGATTTATGAGTACACGCCCTAGCACTACTTTGGCAGATTTACTCACGCCGCTGCTCGCTGCAGATCCATTTTCGACAATGCGGGCATCGCTGCGGCGGTAGTCGAGCGAAGAGTTCGAGGATGGCGTGGCGCACGGCGGGCAAAGTCGGTTGAGGCGGCGGCCCGTTGATTCTTTTTTTTCCGCGCTGTTGCTGCTAGGCGGCGATGCTGGAGGAAGGCGTAAGCGATCATCGTCATGAGAGCATGACGATGAAGGCCTTGCCATGATCGTCCCTCGAAGTGATCAAGACCGAGTTCTTCTTTCATCTGCTGGTGAGCCTGCTCGCAAATCCATCGCGCCTTGATGGTGGCCGCTAAGGTGCGCAGGTCGGTCTTCGCCGGCAGGTTGGCGAGATAGTATTTCTTCTCTCCCGATATCCTGTGTTCGCCGATGAGCCAGGCCTCCTCCCCGGGCAGATGTTGCTGGCCCTTGTCCCTGATCCGCTGTGGTGGTCCGTCCGCGACCCGCACGCGGACAGCAGCAAAACGAGCCTTGAGCTTTCCTTTCGTTCCGGTACGCCAACTGATGTTCTGCCATGTGGCGTCGGCCAGCATGTCTTCGGCCGCTATCGATAGAATGTCAGGAACGTGCCGCTGACGGGGACGGCCGCGCCCAGCAACCGGCCAGATCATCCGCACATCGGCAGGGTACACCTTGAGGTGCCGCGGGATACCGACTGCCCAGGCAAGTTTGCGAGCTGTCAGCCCCTGGCGGAACGGCGCGCTCAGCCCATAACCGGCATCCGCTAAGATGCAGCCAAAGCGCACACCGACCGCGATGGCACGATCGATCTCCGCCAGAGCCATCTCCGGTTTCGTTCGTGCCGTTCGATATTCGACTGGAACACCCGCCCGCTCCAACCGGGTCCGCTTGCTCGTCCAACTCTCGGGAAGAAACAGCCGCAACGCCAGCACGACCGGAACTTCGCCTCGCGCAAGCGTCAGCGATACCAGGGTCTGGCAGTTGGCAGTCTTGCCCAGCGCCGAAGCATATTGCGCAGCGACACCCACCGAATGCGCGCCTTTCTTGGGTATCGCGGTATCGTCGATCACCAGCACGGCATCGCGGCCACCGACGAGCCTATCTGCTTGAACAAGCAGTTCTGTTTCCACTGGCGTCGCATCCCAGACCCCGCCCGCAATGAAGTGGTGCAATTGATCATATTCCCCAAGCGCAAGACGCTCCGCCATCGGCTGAATGCTTTTGCGATCGCCAGGGCCGATCAGCCCCGATACGTAGAGCGGGCACATCTGCCGCCGCGCTTTATGACCCAATCGATCCAGAAACGGCTTGAGCCAACGTCCAAGCTCTTCTTTCCAATCCAACGTCCTGCCAACCATGGTCGGCCCCTCCAAAAGCCGACTCCCCATGAGTCACAGAAAAACTGATTTGGGAATCCCATCCCGCTCAAATCTGCCAAAGTAGTGCTAGTCTAGGCTGCCTAAGGGAACGCCAGCAAGGTCTGCGTTGTGAAGACCCCACCCCGGGTCAGACGATGCAAGGCAGAACCCGCCCCCTCAAGCGGGCGGGTGCCGCGATGAACACAGC
>DASSEH010000230.1:0-2063 GCA_035695325.1 Candidatus Angelobacter sp. | reverse complement strand
GACCGGGTCTTCGCCGCCGACAAAAACGATAGGGATCGTCGTGGTTGCCGCCTTAACCGCGAATGCGGAAGTTCCGACTGTGGCGATGACGGCAACTCGGCGGCGAACCAGTTCGGCCGCCAGCGCCGGCAGTCGATCAGTTCGATTATCGGCCCAGCGATATTCGATCGCCACGTTCTCGCCATCGACAAAGCCCGCCTCCTTCAAGCCTTGGTGGAATGCGCGCAATTGATCTCCCACCGCATGAACCGATGCGGGGTGGAGAAACCCGATCACCGGCATCGCCGCCTGCTGTGCGCGCGCCGCGAGCGGCCACGCGACGGCCGCGCCGCCGAGCAGACTGATGAACTCGCGCCGCCTCATGTGTGGATGGCCCCCGCCTGGCAAGAGATAACTTCGCGTGCCGCACAGAAGTCGCTTGCAGTCATGTGTCCGGCCTGTTCACGCAGTCCGGATGGACTGCTGGCCCTGATGGAGTCCGCAAACCGAGGCCTCATCATTCGAGCGGGATCGATGTCCCAATGAACCGGCAGGCCTCTCTCGGTTGCGTCGGATCGACCGACTGTGCCATCACGCGTCATTACTCTCTCGCAAGCTCCAGCGCCGGCCGAGGCGGACTAGGCCGCCACAGCCCGGGGCTGGTATTCCTTCTGGCGCAGCATCACCGCCCATGCGATACGCGCCGTCTTGTTCGCCAGCGCCACGGCGACGACCAGCGGCGGCCGCCGCCGACGCAGCCCGATCACCCACGGATCGGCTTTCGTCGCCTTCGACCGCAGCAGATTGGCGCTTGCCCCATTGATGAGCAGCCGACGCAGATAACGGTTGCCGCGCTTGGTGATGCCGCCTAGCCGGGTTTTTCCCCCGGTTGAATTCTGCCGCGGCACCAAGCCCAGCCAGGCGGCGAACTCGCGGCCCGAGCGGAACACATTCGGGTCCGCCACCGTCGTGGCAATGGCCGTAGCGATGATCGGCCCAATGCCCGGAATGCTGGCCAGCCGCTGACTGACCGCGTTGCTCTTGTGCCAACTCAGTAACTGTCTCTCCAATGCTGTAATCGCCGCCTCGATCTGCTCGATCTGGTCGGCCAGCACCTGCAGCACCTGCCGCGCCAGATCAGGCAGGCGCCTATCGTCATCGTCGCGGACCATGGCGATCAGCTGGCCCACATTGCGCAACCCCTGCGCCGCTACGATTCCGAACTCCGCCAGATGCGCCCGCAATGCGTTCACCAGCATCGTGCGCTGGCGCACCAGCTGCTCGCGGCCACGATGCAGCAGCTGGCTCGCCTGCTGCTCTGCCGTCTTGACCGGCACAAATCGCATCGTCGGGCGCTGAACCGCCTCGCAAATCGCTTCCGCATCGGCGGCATCATTCTTATTGCGCTTGATGTACGCCTTCACGTATTGCGCGGGCATCAGCCGTACCTCATGCCCGAGCGCGGCCAGCTCGCGCGCCCAATAGTGGGCCGTTGCACACGCTTCCAACCCGATAACGCAGCGCGGAAGTCGGCTGAAGAACGCCAGCACTTGCCCGCGCCGCAGCTGCCGGCGCAGAACCGTCGTACCCTCCGCATCAACGCCGTGAACCTGAAAAACATGCTTGCCTAGATCAAGGCCGATCGTCGTAATCTCGCTCATGGATGGCTCCCGTTCCTAGTGATTCTCCGAAAACACCAGTTTGGCACGTCGATGCCGCAAGGGGGCCATCCACCCCATCATTCGATCACCTCGCCGTACGAGCAGCGAGAATCTAATTGACCGTCTGCCCCGTAAAGCGATCTCGTCCGTGCCAAAACTCGCAAGCTGGACACCATTCGCGCCTTCGTAGTCGATTCCTTCTTGGTGAGGGCAGCCGATTATGGAGTCTGTCATCGCGACCGATAACACTCGATGCTGCTCGATCAGATTAAACTAGCCTGCGGCTGCTCAGGACAGCGCCTTCGGCGATGTCGCTCCAATCGATGATTGCCGGGAGGAATTGCTGATAGCTCGCGTAGATTTTCTTGGAAAGGTCGTCGCCGGAGCCGGCCTCAGCGACTACGTCCTTGCTGATGCGATAGA
>DASSEH010000229.1:0-3164 GCA_035695325.1 Candidatus Angelobacter sp. | reverse complement strand
GGTAGTGGGCTACTTTGAATCTCTGAGGACTGTCATCCCCTAGAAACAGGATAAACAGAGTGAAATGGATCCCACCACAGGACAATCAATACGCCATTGTCCAGAATTCCCCAAATACGCTCCCGTCCTGAAAGGCGCAATGAAAATAGAGCGTCCGTGTCTTCCATATGAAGGGCGCTCAAGCGACTCTTGGCGTCTCCGCATATCTTTATTACGGGCATGAAGTGATGATTATTTTGGCTTTTGGAAATTATGTCTCCCCAAGTTTGCCCCTCAAATCCGCCTAATTTATTTCTAATTTCCTGTAGTTTATCAGCGGGAATTGTGTGCCATCCGAAGGGGTCAACCAATTCCATTCGGGCAACGCGCCATGCTGGCCGCAAATGGTAAAAGTCTTGAGTAGGGACGGATTTCGGAGACTTGATCTGCGGTAAAACTAAAGGGGCCTTGGGTTGTTTTTTATTTGCTTTTCCCACCGAGCAGGGCCTCTATCTTACAGACCGCTGTAATACTCGGCCATGGCGTCATGAGTGATGATACGGGTTCCGCGCTCGCCTGAGTCCAAGCCACGACGGGCATTTTTCCATGGGTCTTCACGGTGAGTCAGGTCGCTAAGCTGCTGGGACGGCATTTTGCCGTAAAATTTAAGTATTGAATCCACGGTTTCTTTTTGATACTTGTGGAGTGCCTTTGGGTCTCCAAGCGGGCATTCAGTTACGCGGAACTGCCCCCTGTGAATTTCATAAAGCTCTCTGACCACAGGGCCATTAATCCATGCCTCTATGCTCTCTCCGAAAAGCGGCTTATCATCCCAAACGAGAGACCATGCCTGAGCGTAGTAAACAAGTTTTTGCAGTTTCATGGCGGTCATTGAACCGCGCTTTTTGAGGATGTAGGCTGCTACATCTTTAACGCTTACCATTCAGCACCTCCTCATTTTGCCCAGCGTTGTGTGCGATGCGAATCTTAACACAAAAGTTGCTCTCTAAATGATTATATCACTGTTCGCCTTTTGTTCTCCATTTTGTATTTTATGCAGCGGATTTTTCTGCCCTCTCCCACAGAGCCACAAGATCGCTGACTTCAAACAGCCTATCTGTGACGCCAGCCGCCATTGCCGGAGACATCCGCAATGTGCGATGGATTTTGATGAAGTTGTAAGCGAAGTAACCGAGCGCCACGGCTGCCGCGTGGTTTTCCAGCTTGCGTGAGAACCCGTTTGAAAGGCGGGTAAGACGGCGGTTGTTTGTCCGCATTGTCCAGTTGTGCCGCTCAATAAAGCTGGTGGAAATGTGCTGAGGGTCGGGGTTTCCGCTCACGTGCTTTTGCTCACAGCCAATACACCGAGCCGGAGAATACCGCGTCTCATATTCCTGTGGCATTCCGTAAATCTTGTGCAGCATGGCGTAATCAATCTCACTCCCGAATGCGTCTTCCACAGCCTGTAAATAGGGCCTGTGAGCGTCCGTGGTGAGCTGTACACGATAACTGAGGCGAGATGCCAGGTCCTCAATAAACCGCTTTGCCGTCCTGCCGTCCCGGCTTCCGAGCCGCCAAGCGGGAACCAGTTTTGTATCCGCATCAATCGCAGACCAAAGCCAGATATCACCAGCCGCCGGATTCTTGCGGGCAATCTCTTCTGTGCGGTTCTTCTCTTTGCAGTAAATCCATGACCACATCTCATCCACTTGCAGCCGTTTGCATTTCAGATTGCGGAAAACCTTGTCCTGATATTCAGCGCAGAACATTCCAGCTTCAAACAGCAGCCTCATGACTGTCTTTTTAGCAACGCCCGTCATCCTCACCGTGGCGCGAATCGAGCAGCCCTCAATTAAGCAGCTAATCACTTGGCAGCGGGTTTTTGAATCCAGCCTGTTCATGTATGTATTATGCTTGTTCCGCTCAAGCATGTCAACATGAAAAATAAATATCGCAATGTGTATTGCGGTAGGCTTCTCTGAATGTTATGCTTGTGATGGAATTAAAAGCGAAAGCGGCTCCTGGGATACTCGGCGTCGAAACCGTAACCCAGAAACCGCCAGCAGAAAGAGGGCAAGATGAGAACCTAGCCGCCCCTTACAAGGGTGAGCGGGCGGGGAAACCCGCCCGTCACGCTCATTTTTAATGATAGCAGAAAAGTCCCTATTTTTAAAGGAAAATGTATGGCACAAGACAGCCCAACACATATTGATGCAGCGATTTCCGATCTGGAGAGTTGGATGGAAAGGATATCGGCCTCTATTGAGACATTGAAATATTTTCGCTCTCAGGGTGGAGCTTCCCTGCTCAATATGCCTGCATTTACTGGAATGCGCCCTTCGTCTGCTGGTGAAATACCAGACGCCATATTTTTTGAAATGTCTGTTCCAGATGCTGCCGAAAAGTATTTGGGTATGGTTAAAAAGGAAAAGACAACTAACGAAATAGCCGACGCTTTACTGCGGGGGGGGCTGAAGAGCGCGGCCAAGAACTTTCCTTCGATGGTAAATACCATTCTTTCAAGGGATAGCCGTTTCGTTAAGATCAATGGACAGTGGGGGCTTAATGCGTGGTATCCAGCTATGCGGCGAGCTCAGCGGTCATCAACCGCACCAGAAACGACCGTAAATAAACAGAGCAAGGAAGATAATGGGCATGGAGAAATAGGGCCAGATTCATTGAAAGGAATGATAATATCCACCCTAAATTCCAGTCCTGGTGATACTTTTGACGCTGCACGATTGTCTGATATGTTCCAGAAGCATCTCCCATCTATTAGGGCTGCACTTTGCAAACTTTACGAGGACGGACTTATTGCAAAGCCCGCAAGCGGACAATATCAAGCACTCAAGAAACATCCTTCTTAGCGGATTTGTCCCATCGTGCGCGTGCGGCCTTGAGAGCAATTTGTCTCTTGCGTTCTCCCGTGAGACTTTCGGCTCTCTTTTTACCGCCCACCAGTCCGCCCTTTTTACCTAAAACTGCCATCACGCGAGAAATATCCTCTTTCGATGGCTCTGGCTGCTCCTGTGTCGATTGGCGTACTAATGCATGGGCTATTTGGTTAATATCCTCTGGCCTTTTATTGACTGTCTTTCTGGTCAGTGCTTTTTTCTTCATGCCATAAGCATGACAGGTTTGCTTGAGCGGTTCAAGCTGGCCGGGATTCAAAGTAGCCCACTACC
>DASSEH010000228.1:0-1971 GCA_035695325.1 Candidatus Angelobacter sp. | reverse complement strand
AGCCACATCGGAAGTCTGGCTAGCGGAGTTCGTTGATCCCGACGGTAATCAGCTCGCGCTAATGAGCGAAGCACCGCTTAAGTGACGTCTAACCATTCGATACAGGTTCTTAATCAAGGGAAAAGTGTGTAGCTCCAGTTGTCCCTTCAGCAGCGGAGATTTTTTCCGGCTGGGGTTTGGAGGTGGAACGTCTCCTTTAGTTTCGGAGCAGAGGTTTTGACAGCTTTGGCGCAGGCGGGGCATGCCCGGCGGTTTTGGCAAGAGAGGTGATGGCGTTGGTTATGCAGGTTCTTGGGACTTGAGCTAGTCGGTTCAGGATCACCATGGGCAAGCGCAATCGTTGTTCATTGCATTCCGGCGCTGCATTCACGCCAAACGGATCTGCGCTTGCTTGGTAATTGGCAAGCGTGGCCAATCGATTGGTCGGGAGTCATCCGGAAAGCGAACTCTTGTTTTTAGGGCCGAACAAGGTGCTGCCGCGCCTGCGTGCCTAACTACTGTGGCCTCGGCTCGGCTAAAGGAGTTGGTGTGGATGGGTAAATTTCTCTGGATCAAAGGGCCGCTGTCGCAACCAGATCAGCCAGAGCGCTTCCAGGATCTTGCGCTGGGTGTTGAGTCGCGCATGCCGTACACTGCCGGTGCGTAAGCGGCTTTGCTGGTAAAAGCTCTTGATGGCATTGGAGCCGGTGGTGGATTTGCAGGCGGTGCGCCAGGCGTGATAAGAGAGGTTTTTGAGTTCCGCGTTTCCCCGCCGGTCCAGCCGCTGGTAGCCCAAGGGTTTGTTGTCGCTGCTTCTATCGGTGATCCCCAGCTGACTGTACTTCCAGAGTTTGAACTTGCTCGCAAAACGAGACGGCTCCTCGATGATCGCGCTAAAGACATGCGCCGCGATGGGGCCCACTCCTGGAATGCGCTGGAACTGTTCCACCTCCCAAAACTTTCCTCCCACGCGTTGCACCTCCTGCAGCGTCTCCTTCCACTGTTTTAGTGCGTGATCCAATTGCCCGTAGAGCCGCCGCATCATCCGACGTTCCTCTTCGGCCGGCAATTGGGCCAGATACTCCTGGCGCCCTTTAGCGCTAAACACTCTGATCCCATGCAGTCGCAGCACGCCCCAACCGCGGTAACGCGCCTTGATCAGCGCTTTGAGTTCCCGCTGTGCGTCGCGCCAGTTGAGTAGCTCATAAACCAGGGCCCGGTAAATCTCACGGGTGCGGTCGGTTCCCATCCACACTTCTTTGAGCTTACCTAATCGCAGAAGCAAACACATCCCTTCCACATCGGCTTCATCGCTCTTAGTGGGATTGGAGTTGATCAGCCGATTATGCCGCGGCTCGCAAATGATCAAGCGCTCCACCAGTGGCCGCACAATCCCGCTGGCCCAGCGGGTGAGCGCTCCCGCTTCCATCGTGAGGTAAAGCGGCCGTCGCTTTCGCCGTAACCGCTCCACCTCCCCTCGCAGAATGCTTGCTTCAGTGGGGAAACGCATCCGCGGCTGCGTTTGGCCGTCATGATCCATACTGCCCAGCACGCTCATGCGGCTGTGCAGATCCAACGCTGCGTAGATTGGCTTTTTCATCAGGTTTGATTTGTAGCAGCTCGCTCTGCTAAGCTTCGCTACCCCAAACCAAACTCAATTAATGACGACTCCGCCAACGGCCTTATCTCGAAATGCGTTCAGCGTGTTTGCCACGACACCTTGCTGTGCCTTATCTCTGTCTCGTTAGACCTCGAAGCCATGCTTCTCCCCGATGAGGACTACAACCGCCACGCGACCTATTTCGGCGTCTTTTCGGCGTCACAGGCGACTCGCGTTTCCGAGGTGCTGAACAGTTTGGATGTGAGATTCGAGTTTGTTCGTGAGGAACCGGACGAAGGGCGACTTAGAGCTTGGAACGCTTGGGATGATTCCGCTGCGAACCCACGCGAAGGTCATGAGTTGTTCATTCACTCCGATGACCTTCATAAGGT
>DASSEH010000227.1:0-1465 GCA_035695325.1 Candidatus Angelobacter sp. | reverse complement strand
AGTTCACCGCGTTCATGGCCAACCATACGGTGGCCTTGCTGAAGGCGCATTCAGCCAAGGCTGCGCAAGGCTCTACGCCTCTCCAGATCGGCACACGACTACGCCGGTAATCAGGCGGCTTAAATTCGTGATGTCCACTTTCGGGGTGCGCGTTCAACCGGTCAGTGCAACACCGCTTGTAGTCTATCGGCTGGCGTTTGGAAGCCCAAGGTCTTTCGCGGGCGTTGATTGAGCCGCAGAGCAATCGCGTTCAGATAACTCTGAGAGATACGCGAGAAGTTGGTTCCTCTCGGGAAGTACTGACGTAGTAGGCCGTTGGTGTTCTCGTTTGAGCCGCGCTGCCAGGGACTGCGCGGATCACAGAAGTAGACCTGGACGTTGGTGGCAACCGTGAAGCGCTTGTGGGCATGCATCTCTTTGCCTTGATCCCAGGTCAGGGAGCGTCGCAACTCCTCAGGCAGCTTGCTGATGTGCTTGGCAAGCGCAGCAACAACAGTCGTCGTGTCCTTGCGGGGGATCTTGATGAGCATCGTGAAGCGGGTATTGCGCTCGACGAGGGTAGCGATGTGCGTGTCGTTCGCTCCGGTAAGAAGGTCTCCTTCCCAATGCCCCGGCACAGCGCGATCCTCAATCTCGGCGGGCCGCTCGCGGATAGAGACCATATCGAGGATATGCCCCTGTCCACTCTTCGCGTTGTGGCTCTTGGGGTGACGCATCCGCCGCGCAGTACGCAACTGCGCCGACAGCTCCTTTTTCAGCACGCCGCGGGTCTGGATGAAGAGGCTGCGATAGATCGCTTCGTGAGATATCTGCATGTCTTGGTGGGTTGGGAACTCCTGCTTCAGCCAGCCGGAGATCTGCTGCGGCGACCATTGCAGCGCGAGCTTCTGCGCCACGCGCCATCGTAGCGCGCTGTACAGCGCCAAACGACAAGGCTTGGGGCGCAACGCCCGCTCCCTGGCACGCCGATCAGCCCGGTTTGCACGATAGGCCTGACTGCCGCCGTTGCGCCTGATCTCCCGGCTTACTGTCGATGGCGCCCGTCTGAGGCCCTGGGCGATCTGCCGGATCGACCGGCCCACCGCAATGCCACGGGAAATCTCTTCGCGTTCATCAAACCTTAGTGCTGCCAGGGCTCTCCAGCGACGCGCCGGCACGATCCCTCCATGGAGTACTACGATCCGCTCAACGCCCGTCTTGTTCTTCCTTTCCAGCGCCCGCGAGATCGCCGCAGCACTTTGCCCATTCTTCCATCGCTCCCACAGCTCGGCTTTCTGCGCTGCCGTGAACCAAATCCGCGACGTCACCATCGCACACCTCCTCACCTCGTAAGATTAGAAGGTGTTGCGCTGATCGATTGAATCCGCCGGGGTACTGCAGACATTATACGAAGGGAGCACAAAGCAGATCGGTAGCGAATGACCCAATGTATGGTCCGGCCGTGCGTAGCAAGAGGAATTTCGAC
>DASSEH010000226.1:0-3495 GCA_035695325.1 Candidatus Angelobacter sp. | reverse complement strand
CGACGGCATATTGCCGGCTCGCCCCATTGTTGACTTCCGGTCCGAGTGCGTACGCCATCTCTCGGTAGAGACATAAGGCTGGCCAGGCGGCGACGTGGACTTCCTCAAATTGAGAATACATGGCCATCTTGAGCAGCGGCTGCATGTGCTCCCAGCAATTCAGCGCGCCCAATCGGCCAAACGCGGCATTGATAACGCGCAGGTCGCAGCCGTCGCCTTCACCGAAAACGGTCCGTTCGACATGCGTGGGCTTGAGCTTGCGGCGATTGAGAAGAATCTCGCCTCGCTCGCCAATGATCGCCTGAGACATATAGCGGCTCCCGCCCTCGCGCTCGGAATAGCCCATTACAAGTGTGATTTCATTTGCAGCGGCTATCTTTTGCAGCCGCTTCATCTCGCTCGACTGCAATTCCATGCTGTTGGCGTGATACTGCGGTATGAAACGCATTCCCTCGGCGGGTGCGGCAAGCCACACAAAAAAGGGGTAGCCTGGTAGCCAAGTTTCCGGAAACGCGACGAGCTTAGCGCCGTTCCGCGCCGCCTCCGAAGCTAACGCCGCAGCCTTTGTGATTGATGCATCGAGATCCAGATAGACCGAAGCGGCTTGCACCGCCGCCGCCTTGATGGCCTTCATTGACGATTCTCCCATGCTGTAAATCCGGCTGACATAGGCGGCGCAAGCAATCGAGCGCTTTGTGGTTTATGAAATATTGAGCCTCATGGAAGCGCCGGCAGCGGCAGTACTCTCTATTCCAGGCACAGGCTCGATTGCACACTTAGCCGGAATGGAGCCAAGCCGACCACTAATGTGGCCAATTTGGCTTTATCTGTCGGACGATGATAAGCGCGACCGTTTGCCAGCGGCTTTGCGTCCCACCAGTGCGATGCTCGCCTATTCCGCAAAGGGCGCCTTTTGCAGGAAATCGACGGATGAAGGACGTGTATATCCCGGAATGAACTTCAATCCAAAGTCTGCGATGAAATTGTCTCTCGTTGTATTCGGATGGTTTTTGGCTATGCCACAGAGGCACGTGGTCAACTGATTCTTCATGTCAAGGCGAGGATAGGCAGACAGGATTGCTTTCTTGTCGCCATCACTCAATTCCTGAAAACCAAAGCCGCCGAAATCGCATGCGATACCGTGCTGACAGCAGGCTACATCGGTGCCCTTATGATGTGCGATCGACGCGGTAGTGTGAAGGGCGATCGAGTCCCATACAGTCTCTGCGCGGCGTTCCCCCATATTGTGGGAGAGAGCGAAGGCGCGACCAGCGTCCGCTCCCACAACCTCGAAGCGACGATCGGGGGCGCCACCGCGCGCAAGGCCGAGATCGTGCAAGAGCACTGAGACAGCAACCAACTCAGCATCCGGCTTCAGCGTGCGACGCTCTGCGAGTTTTGCGCCAAAGAGCCACGAGCGCACGACGTGATTAAATAGCCAAGGCTGAGATTCGGCATTTGCCTGTGTATAGGCATCCCGAACAACTTGGCTGTCGGGCAGCTTCAATTCCAACTCTCGGCCAACCGCCATCGCGTTGCTAAAATCAGGCTTTTCGCTTCCGCTCACATCTCACTCCATCAGTCAGAGACAGGCTTGGTTTGTCCGCATTCGCGGAGCGGCGTCCGCACGGCGGAAGCCGGAACCGGCCCTGCAGCGGATTTCATTCCAACGAGGGTCGGAACGGGGCGGCGGTCAGGCATGCTTTGGGACCTCAGACATGCTGACTGGCGCGATGAGCGGCGGCCCAGGCGTCGATACGCACGCGTCGTTCAGCGCGGCTCGCCGCCGTGCGTGCGTTCACCGCTTCCAAGACTTCCACCGGCGCTGTGTCCGGCCGTCCGGAGTTAAAGGGCGGTTGTGGTGCATATTCCAAGCCGAGCTGGACCATCTCTGCCACGCGAGATCCGCGCAGCTCCGCGATAAGTGCCAGCACGAAATCGATGCCTGCCGTGACGCCTCCCCCGGAGAGGATGTTGCCGTCCCTCACAATGCGGCCCTCGTCGACGATAGCGCCAAAGACCGGAAGCAATTCCCGCCATGCCCAGTGGCAGGCCGCACGGCGACCGGTAAGAAATCCCGCGGCGCCCAGAATGAGCGACCCGGTGCAGACCGAAGTCAGATAGCGCGCGGTCGCTCCAAGGCGGGCAATCTCTTTCAAGAAGACGTCATTCTCGATAGCAGCAAGGCACCCGCCGCCGCCAGGGACCAGAAGCACGTCGCACGACTTGATGGCGCTCAGGTCCTCCAGATTCGAGAAGGTGAGGCGATCGGCCGTGACCGGCTGACCATCCAGCGAGGCCACCCGGACATGCAGGTCGGGTGTCCGCGAGAGAAACTGGTGCGGACCAGTAAAGTCGAGTTGGGTCACCCCATTGTACACGGGCACTACTACGGTGATTGGCTGGGTCATCGCCTGTTCTCCTTGTTGACAGGCTAAGACCGCACCCGTTTGACCGAAAGGTCAAAGTTCCCTATGATTCGGCCATGAACACCATCGGCTTCTTGCTTTCGCCAGGGTTTCAGCTGCTCGACTTCGCTGGTCCAGCCAGTGCTTTTGAAGCGGCAAACGACCAACTCGAAAATCCCGCCTACCGGCTGAGTGTCCTGGCAGCTGATGAGGGCACTGTGACGAACAGCCTTGGCATCGCTACTGCCGCAGCTTCGCTTAATAATGCCGCGCTCGATACGCTCGTCGTCGTCGGTGGACGGATTGATCCGCCCTTATCCGCTGGCACGCTGAGTCGTATTGTGGAGGCCTCGAGCCGATGCCGACGCGTTGCGAGTGTCTGCACAGGTGCGTTTATCCTCGCGGCGGCTGGTCTGTTGGACGGACGTCGGGCGACGACGCACTGGCGATATGCGCCGCGCCTTCAGCGAGAGTATCCATCCATCCGGGTTGAGGCAGATCGGATCTTCTGTCGGGACGGCAACGTATGGACGTCAGCCGGCATCACAGCCGGCATCGACCTTGCGTTGGCTTTGATCGAAGAAGACCATGGTTTTGCCGTCGCCAAAGGCGTGGCCCAGCACCTCGTCGTCTATCATCGTCGCCACGGCGGGCAATCGCAATTCGCAGCTTCCGTTGATTTGGCACCAAAGAATGATCGAATTGCCGCTGCTCTTGGCTATGCCCGCGACCACATCGCCGAAGTGCTCACCGTCGAACGCTTGGCGGAATCGGCCGGCATGAGCCTGCGCCAGTTCAGCCGCGCATTCCGAACGCAGACCGGGACCACACCGGCGCGTGTGGTGGAACGACTCCGTACCGATCTAGCCCGAGGCCGGATAGAGACGACTACCGAACCTGTCGAACGCATCGCGGAGGCGGTCGGG
Organism: Candidatus Angelobacter sp.; assembly: GCA_035695325.1. GTDB lineage: Bacteria > Acidobacteriota > Terriglobia > Terriglobales > Acidobacteriaceae > Angelobacter. The sequence continues at coordinate 161 of DASSEH010000226.1, read as the reverse complement.
TTCGGTGACGCGGAAAACATGAGACGGGCATTTATCCGCATCTACGGACAGCCTCCTCAATCGATCAGGCGCACAATTCGACATTAGAAGCGGCCGCGAGGAGACAAGCCCCGCGGCCATTGCAAAAAATGCTGTTCTTGCCTCACGCTGGGATCGATTCG
>DASSEH010000225.1:0-1854 GCA_035695325.1 Candidatus Angelobacter sp. | reverse complement strand
TGAAATGAAAGAGAGAGTTAAACCTTCAAAAAGTTCCATCAGTCGCCGTTCCTTTTTAGGCAAATCGCTCGCCGTGGGAGCGGGAACCATCGGCGCGGGACTGTTGGCCAATGCCCCCACCGCACGAGCGAGTGGCGGTCTCACAGCGGGAGATAAGGCTATTCTTCGATTCCTTGCGGCAGCAGAACTCATCGAAGCCGATTTGTGGCAGCAATACAACGAACTCGGCGGGATCCAAGACAGCGAAGTCCCCGGAGGAACCGGGAGTCCGGCCTATACCGCCGCCATTCAGGTCCTCGATGGGGACATGAATCAATATATCCACGACAACACCGACGATGAGAACACCCACGCAGCGTTCCTTAACGCCTATCTGGAATCGAAGGGGGCCGAGCCCGTCAATCTGGATCAGTTTCGCACTCTGATGGGCAGCACCGCGACGGGAGTCAACCCAAACTTGGTCGGAAGACGGCTCACCAATCTGACGCAGCTTACCGTGGATACGAGTTTCTGGACGCGCTACCGCAGCGACTCGCTGAACCCCGACTTCGGCGACACCCTCCCGCAAGCCGTCCCAGGCCTAGCTGCTGGGCAATTTCCAGCCATTCCGCGAACCGACGCCGACCTCACTCCTCCGGACCACCTGCAAGCGATCGCCAACACGGCCGGCTTCCACTTCGCGTGGATCGAGCAGGCTGGCACCAGCGTATACGCCTCGCTCGCCCAGCGGGTCACCCACAACGAGGTGCTGCGAATTCTGCTCAGCATCGGCGGCACCGAGATTATGCACTTCCAGACGTGGCAAGATAAAGCCGGCAATGCGCCTCCCCTGACCGATCCCACGAACGGTCTGGTCTTCCCCGACCTCAACGCCGACGGCGAACTGACCCAGACCAACCTGATCATGCCCGAGCCGACAATCTTCCTCAAGCGTACGTTCCCGATCTGCTCGATCATCCGCCCCACCGAGACCGATGGCGCCGCCGCGCGCGCGATCAACGGCTTTATCGCCGACGGACTGTTCATCGGTCAACCGCCGGCGTTCTTTGCTCTCCTAAGCCAGTTGATAGAGGCAGCGGATCACGCCAGACACGGGGGACGCGGGAGATAAGCGACCCGCGTGTAAGGCGAGACCCTATGTGAGAATCAGGCTGCGCCTAACTAGACAATGCGCACGGCTTCCATATTAAAAGATGCACTTCAAATGGGATCTGGAATCAGGAGGGGGACATTTCCTCGCTGGGTTCTTCGCCTCTTCCAGACCCCCGACTACCAAGAATCAAACCTAGCGGGGGAAAAGGAAGGAAGAAAAATGTGAAGATCCTTAGTTGGTTTAATCAAAATCGTTTCACCTCAATTGTGCGCTTCTCATGCGCAGCGACGCTCATCTCAGCCGGCGTGGCCGGTGCAATCCTGACACTCCCATTAAGCGCCACTGGCAGCAACACGCCCTCCGAGCCTCAGGTGATTGACGACTCACAGATGCAAGCCTTGAGCATGACAATCGGCGGGGCGGCCCCCCTGTCCACGGCGCGCACGGTTGTCCACTGGTTTGGCACGACCTTGAATCCGGACAATGGGGTTACCTACGGCTATAACATGGTCGGCGCGGATCCAAACAATTGCTCGGGCACGGCGTGCGACGTGACCGTGATTGTAGATATCACCCCGGTTAACGTGACTGTCGACGGAGAATCCTTCAACGGGAGCGATGCTCTGAGTGCGACGCTCGCGTCTCCGGTGTTCGCGACGAACGACTACGGCTCAACTCTGGCTGCAACGGCGGCAGGCAATTTCCCGAATCTGCCACTATTTATCCGAGGCCCCGGCGGAGCCCTGTCGCAACTCGACGCG
>DASSEH010000224.1:0-1457 GCA_035695325.1 Candidatus Angelobacter sp. | reverse complement strand
AGACCGCGCGTCCACAAACCATCATTTGCACTGTTGAATGGCTCGGCCTCGAGGTCGGCCAATTCGAGATAACACCAATCGTGCAGCCGCGGTCCTTTGGTTCCGGCTCCCGCCGACAGGCGCTTCCAGTCGGATGAGCGCCGCGTCCGGGCGATGTCTGCGGCCGTACCGGCGACCGGCGGTCGTTTGCCCCAGGATCGAAACACATGAGCGCTGCTGACCCCCAGCACGTAGCCTTTGCCTGCCCGACGTAGTTGCTGTTCGATGTCGCCAACACCGTAGACCGTATCACCGGCAACCCACTTGAATGGTACAGACGCGGCTATCGCGCGTGCGATCATCCTCGTCGCAAGCTTTGGTTTGGTCGCAAAGCCGACATCGGCAGGCACGTATGCGGCTTCCAGATGATCCGGGTCGGCGGTCCATTCCTTCGGAAGATACAGCGCGCGGTCGATGAACGCATGACCATGGCGCGAAACGTAGGTAGCGAAGACTCCGATCTGGCAGTTGGTAATCTTGCCTGCCGAACCGGTGTATTGCCGCGCCACTCCGCACGACGCTTTGCCCTGTTTGAGAAAGCCGGTCTCGTCGATCACCAGCACTGCATCGTCATCCGCCAAATGCTCGACGACATAGTCGCGCACGATATCGCGCAGGGCATCAGCGTCCCAATCCCCACGCCCCAGAATTGCTTGCTGCCGCCATGGGCCAGGATCGCCAGCCGCCTCCGCCCGCTTCCAACCGGTCTTGCGCTGCTCATCTCCGAGCAGACCTTCCAGGAACAGGCCCGCATTCGTCGCCACACGCTCTTGCGTGAACAACGGACGTATCCGTTTCTTGATCTCTCGAAGCGACGCCGCCCACAACGCAAGCGTCCCCTCAATCGACGCTGCTTGCGTCCACGACTTCCGAATCATGGTTGCCCATGGATTCAGACATTTCCCAAAGAAGCAACTGTAATGCTAGGGTCAGAACTCATTAATCTTTTGGCCCCGACAATACGATATTGATTCGTATTGGGGGAAGGGTTGATGGGCAGAAATCTGTTCTGGCTGAGCGACGAACAATGGGCACGGATTGAGCCGCATTTGCCAACGGATGTGCGCGGCGTCGAGCGAGCAGATGACCGGCGCGTGATCAGCGGGATCGTGCACGTGCTCAAGTGTGGCTGCCGTTGGTGCGATTGCCCGGAAGCTTATGGTCCGCCGACGACGATCTATAACCGCTTCGTGCGCTGGGCGCGGCGTGGTATCTGGGAAAATCTGTTCCGGGAGCTTGCCAGGAACGGGCGATCCGCGGACACGCAGATGATCGACTCCACGCACGTCAAAGCGCACCGCTCGGCAGCGGGCGGAAAAGGGGGGAGCAGAAGCAGGCTGTTGGCCGCTCGCGCGGAGGGCGCAACACGAAGATTCACGCACTCGCAGATGCTAAAGGGCGCCTCATCGCCATTCTGT
>DASSEH010000223.1:0-2544 GCA_035695325.1 Candidatus Angelobacter sp. | reverse complement strand
GTCGCGGTACATCGTCGTCCCGGGACCGGACTTCCGCTAAGCAATCACGCGTTTGACGCGCGAGGTCTGGGACAACGACGATTACGAGGCGCCTATAGAAGATTACCCTGGTTACCTTGGGTGCTATTTCGACGTCAGCTTTCAGCCCCACCGTTGGCATTCAAATGATGGTTGCCATCTCGAGATAGCGGCAGAAGGCGTTAGCTAGTTTCTGTCGCGAAACGCCTGTTTTTGTGTCGAGGCATGCCATTTCCGCAATAAAACCGGGGTGAACTGACGTCGGATGCCGGCATTTTCCGGGGCAATTGGACGCCGATTTTCGTCGCTATGTCATTATGCGGCCCATTGGGGCGGGTTCGGTTGCAAGATACACTGGCGGATATCTTTCCGCCGTAAACGAACTTGGGGGATGTTGTCAGGCGGCTTTTCGTCTGCGCGACGATCGTTCGGCCAACAGAGCTGCGATCTTCATCAGGTTGTTGGCGAGCACGGCGGCTGCGACCCACAGCTCAAAGCGCTCGCGACCTTCGGCGAGACAACGCTTCATGCCACGGCCGCGGAATAGCACCGAGATGCGCCCCTCGATGCCCGCGCGAAAGCGCTGGCCGTCCTTGAACTCCCGGCTCTTCTCATAGGCTGCGCGCTCGGGCGCTTTAATGCCGCCCCGTTGTGGGATGCAGACCACCTTGACGCCTTCCTGCTTGCACGACATCACGTTCTTCTCGCTGAAGAAGCCACGATCCGATCCATATAATTTGGGGACGTCGCCGAAGGTCTGTCTGTGGCGTTCCAGCGAGATGACCACATGCTGTTCGTCGACAGGATTGCGGTCCAGCACTTCATACTGCGTGATCAGGCCGCGCGCGCTTTCGGCGAGGAAGACCTTGTGGCCGAACTCGATCGGCGTCTGCACCTTGCCGCGCTTGATCAGGTCCGTGTGGGGCTCAAAAATCGAATAGAGCTTCTCTGCAGTCGGAACTTGCTCGCCATCGAGCACACGGCGGCGCGACTGATTGACCACACGGGCCCCCAGATCACAAAAGTGCTCAATCTCCTTGCGCATCTCGGCGATTGCCAGTTCGCTGATCATATCTGTGCTACGCGCTTTGCGGGTCTGCCGGAGCGCGGTTCGAGCGCTTTCGATAACCTCCTCGGCGATGCCGATGAGTTCGCGGTATCTCCCGGTCTGCTGCTGCTGGCGCTGCCTTGAGGTCATCCGCTGAATCTCTTGCATCCGACGCCGCGCCGATCGCGTCCGATCCCGAAAACCCTTGATACGCCGGCGTCCCAGCGCCGCGGCAAGGCGGACGATCAGGCGCGTCACGGCGCGAACAACATCCCACAACAGCGTGTTGTCGGTCGGATGGTGAATGTCGGTCTGCACCACCGTGGTGTCGACACGCAGCTTTTGGCCGTCCTCCAGACCGAGCCCGACTGCCGCCTGCACCACCAGATCATTGATCGCCTTGAGCGTCGCGGGCGTCAGCCGATTGAAGCCACGGTTGAATGCGTCATGTCGAGGCACAGGCAGACAATAGAAGTCGGTGAACTGGCGCAGTGTGCATCCGTCGGCAATCCGCTCGCGCAATTCGCGATAGTTCCAGTTCTTGACGCGCATCAGAACCAGCGAGCGCAACACCTGTTGTGGCGTCAGGCCGTTGCGACCGGTCTCGGCCTTCTTCAAGCCCCGAGTCAGATCGCGGCGGACCTGCTCGATCATGTCCTTCTGGTCGTCCAGAAAATCGGAAATGGTCTGCAGCACCGGCTCAAGACACAGGCCCTGACGTACCAGCTCAAAATCGGCAAAACTGACCTGCCGCTCCGCTGTCCGGGACACGCTCAGCCCTCATCGCTCTCTTTGGCTTCGGCGCGCTCTCGCTTCAACGCTTTGATGTATCGCGGCGCCGCCTGGTGCAACAGATCCTGCAGAGCGCGCCCGTTGTCCAGGCTACGCTGAACCTCCGGCACAAGCTCTTCCGGTACGTAGACGGCAACACGACGCCCATTGGCCCGACCGTACAGGACATAACTTTGATGTTGTTCGCCAGACTGGCACGCCGGGCAATTCTTGCGGATGCACCGGCTACGACGCAGGCTCAGCGAACCCAGAAGCGCAGGCCAAAGATTCGTCGATTCGCTTCGCAGCCAGCGCGCGACATCCGAAGACGATTCCGAATCAACATGCTTCATATGAAAAATGTGATACTATGCACATGTGCGTCGCAAGAAAAAAACGTGCTCGAAAATCGCGAGATAACCCTTATTTTAAAGGGCGAAATGTCTTTCGCGACAGAAACTAGCTAGCGGTATGCGGTAGCGAGACCCCCCTGTCCCCTCAGACCCCGCTATCGCTGCCCTCCTCAGGGCGTTTCCTCCCTAGACTTGGGCCGCTTGTGGCAACGCAGGCGGCCTTTCTTTTTGTGTGCACCCCCATCGGTTTCTCGGGTGCTTTGGGGAGCGTGAGGAACTGCGGGGGCCGCGCGACCGCGCCCTTTGCGGATATTTTGCCACCGCGCATTCCTGGCTTTATTTAGTGCGGATCAG
>DASSEH010000222.1:0-1535 GCA_035695325.1 Candidatus Angelobacter sp. | reverse complement strand
TTGTTCCAGCTTCTGGAAGCAAAGTCCCACCCTTGCGAACGACGGCCGTGACGTCTCTAAATCCGTCGGTCACCATCGGCGAGAGGAAGAACTCCATTGCATCCGCCAGATACGCGGGAGAGCGACGATCCAGCAGCATTGCGGAATCAATGGTTAGACCGTATCTACCCCTTTTCTTCCTCAAAAATCCCATGACCACTAAATAATCGGAAAGGATACGCATGCCGCGTTCGGAGGCGCCGCAACTCAGAGCAAGCTCCTGAGATGTTTCGTGCCCTTGACCGATGGCTGTGAAGAGATCGAGTTCGATAGCAGCTTTGATTGCCGCAGTGCGCTGATACGAGTTGACCGCATCAAGGAACAGGCCAGGCGAGAGCCGGTTCATCATTAGCGATTGAATACTTGAGCGTTGACCAACGCGGCTGGAGGCTAGCTTCAGAAGGCATCTGAGAAAATGTTTTCTCATACAAGGGTCTAAGCCTCTTTAAATTGAGTTTGAAAGGTGATCCTCGGATCGGGCCGACGCCTTCGTTTAAACTCGGCCACCCACCCGGAGACGCTACAGATCAAGTCGGCCATCGCATCCTTCTTTTGCCTCTCTTCTGACACCGCTTTCGACTCAGGGATACTGCCTGCCATTCCTTGCTTGATGATTCTTATTTGTGTCTTTTTATCTGTTCCCATTTTGCCGACCTCGATCGCCTTCTCAGACTACGGAATCTCTCCTTTACTACCGCCTTTTGTATCTAATTATTCCCGAAGTCATCGGAATTAATGAAGGCAACCAATAGCTGACCGAGTGCCAACTATTATTAAGATGTTTCCAAGTTCAGCTTCTCGTTACTTGCGGTCCACATCATTTCAAAAAGGTTCCAAATGCCCTTTCTCAGGGGCTCGACCCAGGAGAAATGGTCTTTCGAGATTTTCCGTTTCGACTATGGAAAAGTCTCAAATGACAAAAGGTACCGGACCGTAGGCTCCGCGGTTTCTGTTTTACATTTAATCCCTAACAAGTCGCTCGAAAAGTTGAACTCGTTAGAAAACGACTTCGAATCATCCAAGAGCTAGCGCTTGGGCCACGCACGCAGTGCGATTAGCGCTACGCGACGAAGTTGATCGCGACTGGCGCCGCCAGCTGACTGCACTGCCATTCCTCGCACGACAGTCATCACGTAACGGGCCAGATCGGCCGGGTCAGCATCTTTCGGAAGATCGCCTTCGCGTTTTGCTCGTTGAAGGCGATGACGCAACGCCGCTTCGCTGGCGGCGCGGCGCCCAGCTGCTTCCTTCCGCACCGAGGCATCTCCGCACGCCAACGCGCCTTGAACCATGAGGCATCCTGCTGGAATCGTCGGATCATCCGCCATCCTGGCCGTGCCGAGGAATATTTCTTCGACCACATCCCGCGCCTTCGGTACCGCCAGAGCTTTGCCAAAATAGGCGACCGGCCCGTCCATGTATCGATCGAGAACTTTTCCAAAGAGTTGCTCCTTGTTGCCAAATGCGGCGTAAAGACTCGGTCGATTGATTCGCAT
>DASSEH010000221.1:0-2616 GCA_035695325.1 Candidatus Angelobacter sp. | reverse complement strand
AGGGCAGGCGCTACGCCTGCCATTCTTTGGACGCGATGACAGAGGCAGAAAAGAAAGTGCGGACTTATCTCGCCGAGATCGGTCGACGCGGCGGAATCACCAGCCGTCGCGAACTGACCAAATCGCACGCAAGACAGATGGTCGCGATGCGCGAAGCCAAACGCGCCGCGCTAAAAGCGGGCAAGCCCTGGCCGCCGCGCGAGCGCAAACTAATAAAACTCTCATAGGAAGAACTAATCGATCATAAGCCGCTTATGATAGAACGATTGCACGGCTAACGTTGTAGAGGCGCTTGTGCAAAGCGACGTCCCGAATTTGCCAGAGCACGTTCCTGCGCTCCCGCTCGAAGCGCGAGCTGCACCGCCGCCTGACGATCCCGTCGCCACGCAACTGCGCGGATTCGGGCCGCTTGGACTTCTCTCGATTCTCGTCATCGTCTTGACGTCTGTCGTTAAACCACTCGGCGGCCTTTTGGTGCTTCTGTGGGCCTGGCGATCGCATACGCCATGGCGCGACATCGGCTACGTGCGACCAAGGAGCTGGATTGGCAGCCTCGCCGTCGGCGTCGTTTTCGGCTGCGTGTTTAAACTCCTGATGAAGGCGATCGTGATGCCGCTGCTGGGCGCCCCCGAAATCAATTCCGCCTACCATTACGTGATAGGAAACCGGGCTGCGCTCCCCGGATTGGTGTTCACGATGATTGTCGGCGCGGGCTTTGGAGAAGAGACCATTTTCCGAGGATACCTGTTCGAACGCCTCGGCAAGCTTTTTGGGACCGGCGCCAGCGCAAAAGTATTAATCGTGCTGCTCACCTCCGCGGTGTTTGCCCTGGGCCATTACGCCAACCTGGGGCTTCCCGGCGTCGAACAGGCGATGATCACGGGCCTCGTCTTCGGGGCGATCTTCGCCGTCACGGGCCGGATCTGGATGGTGATGTGCGCGCATGCTGCGTTCGATCTAACGGCGGTCGCGATAATCTATTGGAATCTCGAAGCCGCTGTCGCTCACCTCGTGTTCAAATAGCCGCGGGGTTGCCTAACAACACACTCCAGTCCTCCTATCGTAAGCCGCTTACGATGCATAAACGACGAGACTGAAACTTGACGGTTTAAAGCCGTCAAGATTACCGGACGTGGTTCATTTTCAAATCCGGACGACTACCGTGTCGGATTTGGAGGCTACGTTTGCCGCGGCGGATTTTTGTGCGAAACCGCGTTCGGAGATTTTCGAGTTAGAGACGCAATTGAAAACGGCACGCGACAAAGTCGCGCACCTCTACGCGCGCTGGCAGGAACTCGAGCTCCTGCAGAGCGTCCCGTCTTCTTAGATTTCGCTTCTTGCATCATAAGCCGCTTATGATAGATGCTTTGAAGGGCATCGATGACTGGAGCTGAAAAGCGAGTGCGCGAGTATCTCGCGAAGATTGGCCGCCGCGGCGGTCTCGCCAGCCGGCGTGAGTTGACACGCGCGCACGCGAAGAAGATGGTCGCGATTCGCGAAGCCAAACGCGCCGCATTAAAAGCAGGAAAACCGTGGCCGCCGCGCGATCGCAAATTACGAAAACTCTCGTAAGAAAATCTGATCTATCGTAAGCCGCTTACGATGGATCAAGGCGCAGCAGAGAACTGGAGAGCACAGGCTGCCGCCGAAAGGAAGTTTCGATGCAGCAGTTGTCAGGCGTGAAAATACCCAAGACGCCCTCCATAGTCGTCTGAGTGTCAGTTGACCTCGATGACCGAAATATTTCCGTACTCGTATTCGGCAGTCTCCCAATTCTGGTACGCGACGATCCGCCGTCCGTCCCACGCCCACGATGGTTGAGCGAATCCAGCCGGACCGCCGGTTATTTGCCGTAATCCCGTCCCGTCCGCGTTGACCACAAAAATTTGGCCGGTATTGGCAGGGCCGGCGCGGTTAGAACTGAATGCGATCCGTTTACCGTCCGGTGACCACGCTGGCCAGCCGTCAAAGGCGGCGTTCTTCGACAGGTTAACTTCATTCGAGCCATCCGCATTCGCCACAAACACCTCTGAATTGCGGCCGATTGTGCTGAGGTCCCACTGAAAGGCCGGTCCATCGACAACCTTCCGATAAACGATGTGCTTCATATCGGGAGAGAACGATCCATATGTGCACACAGTGTGAAGACGAGTGTGCTGCCGCACGTCGCTGCCGTCCGGTTTCATGCTGAATAGCTCATGCCATTGCTTCGACCAATCTGCCGCCGAATCTGTTGTCGTGCGTGAAGAGTTGAACATGATGCGTGAACCGTCGGCCGACCAGTGCGGGTGCGAATCATCGCCGCCCGTATGTGTCAGTTGAGTAACGCCGCTTCCGTCCGCATTCATAACGAAAATTTCTGAGTGACCGGCAGGCTCGCCGGCGAAAACAATGTGCCGCATGTCTGGAGACCAACACGGCCCGTGCGCGGGAAAATCAAGGTCGGTAAGTTGACGAATGTCAGTTCCATCAGCCTTGCTTACGTAGATTTGCATCTTGCCGGAACGATTGGACTGAAAGAGAAGCAACTTTCCGTCCTTGGAAAACTGTGGATAAGAGTCGATCACGTTCGTCAAACGTTTCGTCACGACCGGAGCATCCGAAATCGCCGACACC
>DASSEH010000220.1:0-1701 GCA_035695325.1 Candidatus Angelobacter sp. | reverse complement strand
AGGGAATGTCAAGAAAAAAAACTTCTCCCGCGACTGGAAGGCGCAAAGAAATTCTTTCTGACATCCAGCCCATGTATTGATGTGAGGATCCGCGATTTTTCCGATTCTCCAGATTCATCTTGCTGGCGTAACGACGTTCATCGGTCTCTGATGCATCAAGCAGTGTGGTTGTAAGTGCCAACCATGGTTCTATCTGAGACTCGTGGCCTATAGCTTTTTCTGGTTGTGCGAGGGGGCATAGGGTTAACAGAGAGACTCGAGGTGCTCGAAGCACACTCTGCGCCTACAATGTTACTGGATACTCACCCTCGTACCAGAGCGTCTGAAGAACCGATGGACCACCGCCAGGAATGAATCCAGAGATGGAAGGGTTCTCGAACGCTCAAGCTGCTTGTTGTTTCAGATGTTCGGCGTCGAAACGTGCTCCTTTCTTCCATACGATCAAAGTAATGGCTGCAATCTTGCGTGCCAGGGTCAGACGCGCCATGGTGGGCTTCATCCCTTTGGCAACGAGAGCCTCGTAGAACTTCTGAAAAGGCCCCTCGACCGTCGTGGCGCGAATGGCCGCACCCTTGAAAATGTTTTTAACATCGTGGTTATGATTTTTGTTCAGCCCACGAACGGCGAAGGCCTTCTTCGAGCGCATGAGCTGCCCGCCCTCGATGCGATATTCCCCGCTGTTGCGTGTCTCCAACGCTAGACCACTGTAGCTCCACAGTTGCCTCTTGGTGCGGAACCGATGCGGTGTTTGTAGAATTGCAACCAACAGAACCGACCGAATGGGGCCGATGGAAGGAATCTGGCGAAGTAACTTCATGGTTTTGTGCTTCCGGCCTTCGGCCAGCAGCTCTTTCTTGGCTTGTTGGTGTAAGACACGCAGCGCGTCGAGTTGCTGGTAATAGAGTTCCGCCCGCCGGCGAACACTGGCTTCGGTGATTTTCCCAAGCCATTCGGCACGATGGCGCGGCGAGTAAACTTGCTGACCTCCACACGGAATAGCCCAGCTTCGGTAGATGGCCTTCAGTCGACGCATCACCCGCGTGAAATCTTTGGTGATCGTCAAATAGCTGCGCGCCATTTCCCTTAGCGTTCGCAGACCGGTGTCGTCATGAAAGACCGCTCGCAGAAGATTCGCGCGTAGCAATTCGGAGAGTTTACGTGCATCAATGCGATCACCCTTGTTGCCGACTTTCAACAGGGCATTCTTCCGCGGATCACAGACCAGCACTTCGGTGACATGGGGCTTGAGCAAGGTGTACAACCAGTCCGCGCTGGTGCCTTCTTCGAAGGTGACATGCAAGCTGCCACGCAGACCGTGAATAAACTGCAGCATGGTTTCCGCTTTCGTTTCCAGGATAGCCTCCAAGACCAACTTGCCGTCAGAATCCCGAACCGCCGCGGAGATCGTTGCCTGATGCACATCCAGCCCAATATACTTGGCGTCATTCATGAGGGTGCTCCTTGTAGGTGACGATCGAACGATCACAACCTACACCAAAAAGGGGCGCCCTTTTATAATGCGTTACGCCCTGAGCGGCGGGCGGTGGCCCCTATGTTCATCCTCTCAATGTCGCTGATTTCAAAGGCATTCGTGCCGGATAGCATTTTCGGTAGGGACAGGTTGGCTAGGGAGTACGCCAGACGGCTTAAACACCCAATTACACTGGGAGCAACCGGAGCCCAGAAAATGCTGACTCTCAA
>DASSEH010000219.1:0-3166 GCA_035695325.1 Candidatus Angelobacter sp. | reverse complement strand
GCCGGCCAATCGTACCGCAATCGTGGCGCTCGTTCAGAATGCGGACATCCTCTGTATCGAGGCGGCATTCGCGGGGGCGGATGCCGCATTGGCGAGGGACCGGGCCCATCTTACAACCACGGCTGCTGGAGAAATTGCGCGGGAAGCCAATGTGCGCCGCGTCGAGCCGTTTCACTTCTCTCCGCGCTATGCTGGAGAGCAGGAGCGGATGCTGGCCGAGGTGATGACGGCGTTCGTTGATCTCAAGCCTGACGCGAAGACCTGAGCGGTATTTCATGCCCGAGGAAAGACATTTGCCGGCTGGGCATCGGAAATTGGTGCGGCTCTTTCTATGCGGAGATGTCATGTGCGGCCGCGGCATCGTCCAGGTGTTGGCGCAGCCCTGCAGCCCCGAGATTTACGAACACTACTGTCAACGGCGGTCGGAATCCAGGCCACTGCGGCGGAGCAAAGGCAGGCCAGTTCGAGCTCGGTGGAGGCCGCTCGCGAAGCGCGCTTTTCGATAGCGCCGTAGCGAGCGAGCGGCCGGTGGGATTTGGTCGGGTGGTTGAGGCTCAGACGATTCCCGGATCGACTGCAGGGGCATAGACTTGATTGTCTGTTTCGGCGATGGCCTGGTTTTGCTCCGCCGCGTTCGTCGAGGTGGCTGCTCGGCGGCGGCCGGCGGATTGCTTGAGGCGGTAGCTGTCGCCGTTCATGGTCAGGATATGAACGTGGTGGGTCAGCCGGTCGAGCAGCGCACCGGTGAGCCGCTCGGAGCCAAGGACCGTTGTCCAATCCTCGAACGGCAGGTTCGAGGTGACGATGGTCGCGCCGCACTCGTAGCGTTGCGAGAACACCTCGAACAGGAGCTCGGCGCCGGTTGGCGACAGCGGCACGTAGCCGAGCTCATCAACGATGAGCAGCTTCACGGTCTGTAGTTCGCGCTGCAGCCTCAACAGGCGTCTGTCGTCGCGGGCCTCCATCAGCTGATGCACCAGCGCCGCCGCGGTGGTGAAGGTGACCGAGAATCCCTTCTGGCAGGCGGCAAGGCCAAGCGCCAGCGCGACATGGGTCTTGCCGGTGCCGGAGTTGCCGAGCGCGATGACGTTCTCGCGGCGCAGGATGAACTCGCCGCGGGCGAGTTCGAGCACCAACATCTTGTTGAGGGAAGGAATGGCGGTGAAGTCGAATGTATCGAGGCTCTTCACAGCCGGGAATCTGGCCTGCTTGATGCGCCGCTCAACCACGCGCCGCTCCCGATCGATCAGTTCCAGTTCGACCAGGCGCAGCAGGTAGCGGGGATGATCGACGCCGTCGCGCGCGCATTCGCGGGCGACCTTGTCATACTCCCGCAGTACGGTCGGCAGCTTCAATTGCTTGAGGTGATGACTGAGCAGCACCTGCGGCGTGCCACTCGTCGTTCCCGCCGGCATCGCATCGAGGCTCGGTTTGCCGCTCATGCGGCTCTCCCGGGCAGGAGCACGGCGTAATCGGCCGCCGATGTCGTCTTCACGCGGGTCTGCGGCAGATGCGGATAGGCGGTGAGATCGAGCCGCGCCGGGCGGCGCTCGATCCGGGCCAGCGCGATCTGCTTGACCGCATCGAAGCCGATCGCGCCAAGCCGGATCGCTTCGGTGACGGCATAGGTCACCACCTCCTTGGGGATCGCCTCCAGCAGCCGCAGCACCTGGATGAACTCACGCTTGCCACGATTGCCCATGCGCGCCTCCAGCAGATGACGCAGATGCTGGAACGTCTCGGGCAGCTCCCAATCCTTCAACGGCGCGGCCTGATCGAGCGCGTTCGGCTTGGTCTCGATCAGCGCCAGGTAGTGCAGCGGATTGAAGACGAACACCCCCAAACCGTAGGAGCGCTGATGCCGGGCGATCTCCGCGCCGCCGCACAGGATGACGACCTGATCCACGAACCCCTTCACGATGATGTCCTGGAAGCCATAGGCCGTCGGCACCGAGTAATCATTGCCGCGATGGCGCACCAGCGCCGTCGACGAGACGCGGGCGGCCCGCTTCTCGCAGGGCTCCAGCGGCACGGCGGGCAAGTCCCGGAACGCGTCAAGATCGGCGGCAAGCCGCGCGCCGATGGTCTCGGCATGACGACCGGCTCGTTCCATTTGCCGCGCCCGGCAGCGCTCAGTCAGCATGGCGTTGAGATCGTCGAAGCTCGCCGCCACCGGAATCGGCGTCATGAAGTTCGAGCGCGCATACTTCACCAGGCCCTCGACCTTGCCTTTGTCGTTGCCCTTTCCGGGCCGCCCGAACCTGTCGCTGAACAGGTAATGGCTCACCAGTTCGGTGAATGCCCGCGTCCGCTCCCGTTTGCCGTCGCCACAGATCTTCGCCACCGCAATCTTCAGATTGTCGTAGAGCACCGACAGCGGCACCCCGCCGAAGAAGGCGAAGGCCGACACGTGGCCGTCCAGGAATGCCTCCGTCGTCTCGGCCGGATAGGCCTTCACAAAGCAGGCATCCGACTGCGGCAGGTCCATGCAGAAGAAGTGGAGCTTACAACGAACGCCGCCGATCACGCCGACCGCTTCGCCAAAATCAACTTGCGCATGACCCGGTGGATGCGACAGCGGCACGAAGGTCTCGCGGCTTCGCGCGCGGGCGATCCGGACATAATCCTTCACCACCGTGTAGCCACCGTCGAACCCGTGTTCGTCGCGCAGCCGCTCAAAGATCCGCTTCGCCGTGTGCCGCTGCTTCACCGGACCAGTCCGGTCCGCCTCCAGGATCGCGTCGATCACCGGTAGCAAAGGGCCAAGCTTCGGCTTCGCCACCGGCCTCGTGCGCGTATAGCCCGGCGGCAGCGAGAACCGGCACATCTTCAACACCGTCTCACGGCTCAACCCGAATACCCGGGCCGCCTCACGACGGCTATGGCCCTCGACGAAAACAAAATGCCGGACAGCGGCGTACACTTCCACGGCAAACATCCCGACCGACCCCCAAAGGGACCAGCCTAGCCACTGGACGGCTTTTACGCCGCCCGCGCCGCCACTATGCCGGCGCTCCGTGGCCTACTTTGCCACCGCCGTCCACACTTACCGCTAAGCTCAGCTGTGGCGAGGGTTGAGACGATGTGCAGGTCGGGGTTGCGCGCAAGTTCGCTGGCAATCATGTAGGCTAATCCGTTGCCGTCCGGACTGCCTTCGCGAGAGGCG
>DASSEH010000218.1:0-1589 GCA_035695325.1 Candidatus Angelobacter sp. | reverse complement strand
GGCTCCTCGAATGGCCGCCTTCGGACTCGATCGGTTAGTCGGGCCACAACTACTCGGCTGAGTCGCCGCGCCTGGGAGCGGCCGGCTCCAACTCGGACGAAGCCTCGAAACTATTGAATATCGGGCGCGGAACCGAAGGTTCGAATCCATCTTCCTCCAGCGCTGAGTCCGCTGCGAACTTCGTTTTCGGGAGGGAAGCGTGGAAAGGTCCGCAAGGGACGATCCCGACGGTGAGTACCTCAAGATTGCGGTAGGGACGCCCATTACTGGGCGCCCCCCGCAGTCGGGTAGGATCGAGGCGCGGACCGGGCTTCGAATGATGCCGACGTCTCCTCGATCCCCCCTATCATTCCGTACGGCGGGTTTTCCCCAGTACGGCTGGAAGGATGGCGTTTCGGACGGCGCCTTCCCAACGCGTCGCTCAGTTCAAGCCTGCTCCCGGCATACGCTGACCACGTATTGGTTTGCTTCCGTCCTTCGTGCATCCCGTCGTATCCACGAATGTCCCGCTCAGTGTCGGGTCGGTTACGCGCCGATGCACCGCCGTGGAGGGTGGGTAATCCTCCTCCCCAGG
Organism: Candidatus Angelobacter sp.; assembly: GCA_035695325.1. Taxonomy (GTDB): domain Bacteria; phylum Acidobacteriota; class Terriglobia; order Terriglobales; family Acidobacteriaceae; genus Angelobacter. The sequence continues at coordinate 1,015 of DASSEH010000218.1, read as the reverse complement.
GGTCCTCGCTCGAGTCCGGGTTGTGCTGTCCCGGTCTGTCATCACTTAATCGACCCCATCCGCCCCACTCGCAGGCACATCACGACTTCGCCGCAAGGCGGCTTATACGCAATGCCTTCGCTGTGCGGGAGCGCCTAGGCGACCCGCGAGTGGTTCCGGGCTTTCGCTGACCATTCCTGCCTGGCATGCCGCTCTCTATGACCCCGGGGAGTTCGATCATCGTTATGGTCCAGTTCTCCGATGCCGACATGGCCTTCGCCGAGATCTGAGCGGCTCGGCACTCCCTAAATTCCCGCAATCCGCTTCACGCGGGGCACGTCTTTCGGGGCTTCCCGATTCACTTACGCTACGGCCTGCCAGGTTGCTCGCCCCCCTTTGACGGATCGAACCAGGTCTCCCCGGCCCCAGAGGGCTTTTACTTCCAGGCTTTCGGCAGTTTGGTCACCCTCCCTGCCGCTGGGTATCACTACAACATGGACTGGACTCCTTGTGTTGGCGGGACTTGCACCCGCTGGAATGGCAGCTAGCCTCGCTGCACCAGATCCGTACGTGCGGAACTCCCGCATACGGCTCCCACCTCGGGTATTTGACGGCGAACCGCTGGTGCGGCCAGGGGTGAAGGATTTTCGGTTTCGGCAGCCAGTCGTCAGCCAGCTTTGTCACCCGTTGCCACGTCGAGGCGTCCTTCTGGCTACGACGCCGCAGGCTGCGTCGCCACAGACACGTCACGTGGTAGCGGAAGGCGCTCAGCGCCGCGCTGTTGGTCGGCACGGCGTGGTAGGCGAAGAACCCAGTGACGACCTGCCTCAGCCAGCGCCCCTGGTCGGGGATCGGCTGATGCATCCGCACTCGCAGCTCCTCCTTTATTTCCTGTAGCTTTGCACGCATGCGATCTGGCCGGGTCTTCCGCTTTAGCTGGAAGTGGCCCTGCCGGGACGCGCCGCAGATGAATGTAAAGCCCAGGAAGCTGAAGGTCTCCGGTTTGCCGAGCCCGCGCTGCCTGCGTGTGACCGCT
>DASSEH010000217.1:0-1186 GCA_035695325.1 Candidatus Angelobacter sp. | reverse complement strand
GACCTTGAGGATTCCCGACTGTATGGCGTCGAAGAGATCGGCTGAGGAGGCAGCGAGAGCTTCTGGGGTGTTGTTGTAGTGCGGCAAAATTGCCCACGTCAGATACAGCGCTCGGGGTGCCAGCTCAAATGGACTGATTGGTTCCGGGAAACCCGATGCTTTGCCGAACTGAACCAGCGTGCCGCGGGGTCTCAGTACCGCGAGTGAGCCCCGGAACGTATCCTTGCCGACCGAGTCGTAGACAGCCTTTACTCCCTGGCCACCAGTCAACTCGAAGGTGCGTTCTACGAAGTCTTCCGTGCTGTAATTGACTACCGCTGTGCAGCCCGCTTGGAGAGCGATTTGCGCTTTCTCCGCAGTCGATACTGTTCCAATTACGTGAATCCCAAGCGATCTTGCCCACTGCGTGAAGATCTGACCCACTCCACCAGCTGCAGCGTGGTACAGGACGGTATCTCCTTCGTGGAGTTGAACGGTTTCCTTCAGCAGGTAACGTGCTGTCAATCCCTTGAGCAGGCTGCTGGCTGCCTGGTCGTCTGTTACTCCATCGGGAATTACGGTGAGGCGATCCTCAGGATAGAGACGCACCGTCGTGTACGCACCGAACGCATCGGCGTAGGCGACCCTGTCCCCAACCTTCACCAGCGTCACGTTCGGGCCAACCGCTTCGACGACTCCGGATGCTTCGTCACCGATGATCGCTGGAAACTCCGGGACCGGCAGTGTTCCGCGGCGATAGTAGATGTCTACAAAATTGAGACCGATGACGGTGTTTCGCACCAGAACCTCGTGACCGACGGGATCAGGAACATCCATGGTCTCGAAACGAAAGACATCGGGCTCTCCATACTCGTAGATACGTGCAGCTGTTGCTTTGGTCGACATATAGCTTTCCTCGAAACGTGTAAGTGTGTCCCGGTGTTGTCGCCAGACTGGAGACAACACCGGTCAAAGTCACAAGTTGATGCGTTTACCTGTTTCGGACGAATCTTGAATCTGCTCGAAGAGCTGCTGCTGCCAGACCGCATCGTGGAATGTCGGAACTGCTTGTGTTCCACTGGCCAGATCTCTGCTCAACGCCACATACAAGTCGCCGAGTTCCGCTACGCCTGTCTGTAGGCCGGCCCGTGGGAACCACTCGTACTCCGCAGGGATCGGGAGATGCTCCAAAAGCTTGCTATCCCCC
>DASSEH010000216.1:0-1060 GCA_035695325.1 Candidatus Angelobacter sp. | reverse complement strand
TGTGCATGTTCATCAATTCGCTGATTGAATGGTTTGGGTTTTTGCCGAAGCGAAGTCCTTTGGTGTTTTGCCGCCGAGGGCCTGATGAGGCCTGTGGTTGTTGTAATAGATCAGATACTCGAACAGCTCATTGGCGAAGTGGTCGAGATTGTCGAAGGTTGCGCCCTCGATAACGTCCTCGTCGAGAGTACGCCAGAAGCGCTCGATTTTGCCGTTGGTCTGGGGCCGGTAGGGTCTTGTATAGCGATGCTTGATGCCAAGTTCGAGGAGCATGGCTTCGAAGGGATGCTCTTGAGGGGTATTGCGGGATGCGAATTCGGCGCCGTTGTCGGACAGGATTTCGGTGAACATGAGCCCGTAGGTGACGTTGAGGGTATTGATTATCTTCAGCGTCTTGAACATGACCGGCAGCGCCTTTTTGGAGGTGATGACCTCGGCCCAGGCCAGGCGCGAGCAGCTGTCGATCAGACTGACGACATAGGCCGTGGCCGAGGGTGGCGCCATGAACATGTCGCGCGGTAGTTGATGCAGATCGACGTGACCCAATTCGCCAAGCTTGTCCTTAATAATGCGACGTTTCTCCTCGCGCATCGCCGGCGTGCGGCGGTTCAGATCGTAGCGTTTCAGGACCCGGTAAATAGTCGAGGGTGAGGGTAACGTGTCGCGCCGCTCGCGCAAGGCCGCGTGGATCTCATAGCGGTTCATTCCCTTCCGGCGGTAAGCAACAATCTCGGCCTCGATACCTTCCGGCTCGCGCCGTTCCCGCCACTTCGGCCCGCGGCGCTGCGGTAACAGATCAGCCTCCGAGCCACTCTGCTTATATCGGTTGTAATACTTTCGGAAGGTCTGCGAGCAGGTGCCGTGATGACGGTAAAAATCCCCCACCGAACCAAACGCCTCCGACCGACCAGCCTTCACCGCCTCATATTCCGGGATTAGAAACCGCCATTTCTGAAGATAATTCCGCTCAATCGTCCGGTCATAGCTATTGTCGCGCATCGAATCCTCCCTGCCAGGCTGGATTCAATCAGCGAATTAGTGAACATGCACAGCAATGACG
>DASSEH010000215.1:0-3237 GCA_035695325.1 Candidatus Angelobacter sp. | reverse complement strand
CTGCGCGCCATCAAGGCTCGTACTTTGGAAACCCTGGAGCAAGCCATCACTCAGGCTTTGGCTTCTATTACCCAGGACAATGCTCTTGCCTGGTTTCAGCATTGTGGCTATCCATCCCAATCGATTCCGAAAATGGTCTAGCAATGCAAAAGGCCAGACCCATTCTTGTTGTGTTGATCGCCGTGGTATTGGCGGCCTATGCATCCGACTGCTCGGCAATGGCCAGCTCCGAACAAGCGATGCAGTGCTGCCAGTCCATGGGGATGGAGTGCGCCTCGCACGGTCTTTCTGCAATGGATTGCTGCAGCAGTATGCAATCCGCGCAGGCTCCGTTTGTAATGCCTGCCGCGTCTTCGCATGACAGCCTGGCCACACTCCTGTTTTTTGCCGTGCCTGCCTCGGAGAACCAGCCTGCGGAACTAAGTTCGTCGGGTGAACTGCTTACCGCCCAGTCTCACGCCCCGCCCATTTTCAACTTATCGGCTCCACTGCCCCTCAGAATCTAGCTTCTTCCCTGATCAATCACAGGCATTCGTGTGCCTGAAGTTTTTTATTGTTTGATCTTTGGAGGAAGACCTTGCTTTCACAAAAAACGCGCCTGCATTGCAGGCTGCATTTGTATTTCATTTTGTTCTCATCGCTGCTCTCATCAAGAGCCACGGCTCAGGGAGCGGCCCCGGAAAGCGCACCACCCCTGTTCCCTGGTGGCGCGCTCCTGTCCTGGAACTCCACTTTTCTCACCCGCGGCCAGACAGTAGCTTCCGGTGAAATTCCCGTCACGGCCCGCCCCACGTTCTCGCACGAGGGCGATTTCAATTTCACCTGGGGGTTCTATCCGAATTTCGATCTCACGATTCTCGTCCCCATTGTGACCACGCGCTTTGCGCTTCCGGGCGCCGCGTTTGCCGGCGGCACCGGGCTGGGAGACGCGACCGTGCTCATCAAGTACCGCTTTTATCGCAAAGATTCGCCGCGAGGGACCACGCAGGCGTCGCTTACCCTCGGACCAAAGCTGCCCACGGGCAGCACAGGCCTCACGGCCACGGGCGGCAGACGATTACCGGCAAGTTTGCAGCCGGGGACAGGTTCCACCGATCTGTTCCTCGCGGCCAACTGGACTTACACCGGGCTTTTCAATCTCAGGCGCCTGGTAGTAGACGAAGATTTTCATTCTCTTGTGCGCTCGCGGGGAACACAGTCCACGCGGCTGGGCAGCGACTTTGAATCTCGCTTCTGGCTCTCCTACCGTCCTTATGAAGAAAAGAGCGGGAAGCGGGAATGGTTTATCGGCCCGGAACTCACATGGCAGCATTTTCAGGACGACAACATCGCGGGAACCACGCAAAAAGGCAGCGGCGGAGACGCGCTGCTGGCGGGAATCACCAGCTATGTAAGCCCGCGGCCCGGAACGCATTTTTGGCTGGGCATGGACTGGGACGTTGCGCACTCGAACGGCGCAACGTTTATGCCGGTGCGCCGCCATATCAGTTTTGGCATTACGCAGCAGTTTCGGCTGCATCTTTAAATCCGGTTGAATCTTTGAAAATTAAGGAAAAGGAGGAACGAATGCATATTAAAAGAATGGCGATGCTGATTCTGTGGGGCTCCATGGTATTTGTGCCCGCCATAGAAGCACAGATCAAGCATATTGAAATGCGCGTCGAAGGCATGACTTGAAACTTTTGAGCCTACGGGGTGAAACAACACCTGGGACGCCAGTCTGGCGTCCAAAAAGTTGAAGTCAGCTTGATCGATGGAAAAGTCGATGTTACTCCGGCAGAGGATGGGCAGATTGATCCTGTTCAGCTTCTAAAGGCGACATACGACAGCGGCGTGAGCGTTGCTGAAATGGACGTGACCGCCACGGGAAAAATTATCCGGGACAGTTCGGGCAGTCTGGCCTTGCAGGTTGAGCCCAATCGCTCATTTGCGCTTGCGCCGAACGAGTTGTCGCAGGGCTTGGATCCTCTTGCTGGCTCTGCGACAACGGTCACGGTCCATGGCCAGCTCTACAAAAAAACGGCGGGCAGAAAAAAGCCAGACACCTCGGCTCCGCTCAAACTGCTCATTCTCGAAGTGCAAAAGAAGGAATAGATGACGAAAAACTGGTTGTTCTATCTGAGTCTTCTCATGTGCGGACTTACCGGGTACACAGCGTACCCGGTACACGCCGCGCAGTCTGAATCAACCGCAATTCCGGCAGGCGAAATTGGTTCGCGCCTGCCGGACTTTTCCCTGCGCGATTTGCAGGGGCATGTGGTTTCCTCCGCTGGACTTCACGGAAAAGTGGTGCTCATCGATTTTTGGGGAACATGGTGCCAGCCCTGCAAAAAAGAAATGCCCGGTTATCAGGCATTGCTCAATCGCTACGGCCCGGACGGGTTTGCCGTTGTCGGATTCAAAGTCAACCTTATGAAAGACACGGAGAATCCGCTGGCCTTTGCGAAGCGAATCGGCGTGCGCTATCCCCTGGTGGTTGCCACAGATGCTCTGACAGAAAAGTTTGGCGGAATCGAGGGCTTACCCACCACTCTGATTTACGATCGCCAGGGCATACTGCGCAAAAAGATCATCGGCTTTGAATACACCAGCGCCATTGAGGAGGCCATAAAACCGATGCTGGAGCATCGCTGAATGTTCAAGGGGTAAAAATGGTTTTGACTCTGGACATAACTCCCGATTGTATTCTTATATCCACGCCGAGCATTGAAACAGCAACGTGGAGAATCTGCGTTTGTCCTGTACTCGAAGGAGAGGAGCGGGCCAGTAACGAATGAATATCGAAGTGCTCTATTTTGAGGGTTGTCCCAACCATCTGCCAGCTGTTGCAATGGTTCGTGAAATCCTGAGGTCATTAGGACTGCGGGATGAGATTCACGAGGTTGTAGTTCACAATCAGGCGGACGCCGTGGCAATGGCATTTGTAGGATCTCCCAGCATCCGCATTAATGGGGCGGACATCGAGCCATGGGCACATACTGCAAGCGCCTTCGGGCTGAGTTGCCGAACTTATTTGGAAGGCTCGCATTACAGTGGCCTGCCTTCGCGCGAGTTGCTTCGCAAGGCGATCAGCGAAGTAAGTACCTAGACCATTTATAGTAACGATAGGGATAATAATGTAAGCGGGAATCAGGGTGGAGTGGGATAGGATGGTTGTGCTCTGGAAGTTTTCCTGCAACCCGACGATGGCCCGAGCGTATTCCGACGATTTGCGCCGCAAGATATTGCAGGCCTATG
>DASSEH010000214.1:0-2039 GCA_035695325.1 Candidatus Angelobacter sp. | reverse complement strand
AAAACGGCGGGAGAAAGATGGAGGTGCGCCTGAAAGGCAGGAATCCTCGAAGCCCAGGTTGCGATGATCAGTCCGTGGATCAGAAAGATTAAGGACACGCTCACGCGTACCTGTTGGAGGCTGCGTTGCTGCATCAATCGGATTCCATCCGATCCGGGCGCCGATTTGTTGAGCTGTACTGTGAACTTGATTGGCGACAGCGGCCATAACTCGGGACAGGGATGTCGAATCGGCTTTCGACTCTTGATGCAGTCTTTTCGACCGTGTCAAACAGTACAGAGTTAATTCCTAAGCGAGCTGCCGCCTCGACGTTTTCGGCGCGATCATCCAGGTACAAGATGTCTTGCGGGGCCGCTTTGAGTAGTTCGAGACAATTTCGATAGATCGCCAGCTCCGGCTTTATGGACCCGTAGTCGCAGGAATAAATCAGGTATTCAAATGTAGAGAGGCTCGGAAAGGACTTGGTCACATGGCGACTGAGTTCGAGCGGCATGTTTGAGAGAAGGGTTAAGGGGAAGCCTTCATGGTGCAACAGCTTTGCCCATTGCACAGCGCCTTGATTTGGTCGAGTGATACTTTCGCTATCGAGCTTGATTAGCGTTGCTATCTGATCTCTGCTCAAACCCAGTTCTTGCTGGCCAACAACCGCTGTCCAGTAGGCAGGTCCCTCGATATCACCCCGGTCGTAGGGCGGCCGTAGCTTCCAGTAAAGTTCCGAGAATCGCTCATCGGGAATGCCGCACACGAGCGCCATACCTTTCATATCCTCCCGCGTTTGCTCGAGGCAAAGAACGTTTCCGTAATCGAAGACGACTGCCCGAACCGAACGCTTTTGCGAAAGACCTTGTATGGCGCTACGTTTGGCAGTATCATGCATAAATCGGATAATATACGTATATACGCGCACAACCAAGTGTATTCGTGCAATATGGACATAATGAAACCAGAAGCGGAAGCAGGCCAAATCGCCCTAAAGGAAGAGCGCCACCAGTACATCCTGGAGCTGCTTGGCAGTGAGGGCCGAGTCCTCGCCGCGGACCTTAGCAGTCGATACAGGGTCTCTGAAGACACGATTCGTCGAGATCTGCGCGAATTGGCGAGTTCGGGAAAGATCCAACGGGTACACGGCGGCGCCCTGCCTCGCCGTGCCGAGGCCGTTCCTTTCGTGTCTCGCCAACAAATCGACATGGAGAGCAAGATCGGAATTGCTCGAGCGGCGGCTGACATGATCCGCGACGGTCAGGTGGTGCTGATTGATGGAGGTACCACTAATCTAAGAATTGCTTCCTACCTTTCAAGAGAGCGTTCGGCGACGATTGTTACCAACAGCCCACCGCTTGCGCTGGCGTTGGCGGATCATCCGAAGTTGAGCGTGCTGATGCTCGGAGGAAATTTTCTTAAAGAGGCGCGGGTCACGACAGGCATCGAGACCATTCGTCGAGTCGAATCCATTCGCGCTGATCTATGTTTTCTCGGAATGTGCAGTTTGCACCCGGAGGTCGGAATAACCGTCGGCGACCGAGAAGAAGCATACGTGAAGCAAGCGATGATAGGGGCTTCAACGGAAGTGGTTGGCCTGATTTCACTTGGGAAAATGGGGACATCTCTGCCTTACCTGGTCGGTCCTGCTTCCCGACTGACACGTTTGATCACCGATGCATCAGACGAAGATGTCCTGAATCCCTACCGCTCCCAAGGCATAGAAGTCACAAGTACGTAAACCGAAGCGGTTGGGCGCTCGATCGTTCCGCTTGTTCCTAGCATCTTCGGACAATGCGCGCCCTAGCAGGAAGTCTTCTCTTTCGTTGCAGTCCTTCATCCGCTCGATTGCATTCCGTCTTCACTCGAGGAAATTTGTCGTGTATGAATTCCGCTACGCAAAGGAACACGTAATGGCTCGAACCTTTCATAAGGCCTTCCGACTAATAGAGAAGAGTTTGCTGTTGGGACTGATGGTGGCGATCGCGCTACAAGCACAACAAAGTTCGCCATCTGCGCAGGCCTGGGCTGGCGTCGTACGCACGGCTGCCGGCGAACCT
>DASSEH010000213.1:0-1356 GCA_035695325.1 Candidatus Angelobacter sp. | reverse complement strand
CGCTACATGATCGCGAGCATCCTTGCTGCCATCGAAAAAGCATACGGTGGCCCGCCCGCTGGTCCATTTCAGCGTCGTTTGAACGACGGCCTCAAGGCTGCCATCGCGAGTCGCCGCCGATCTGGCGGCCAGCAGCCGACGAAGCTCCTTGACTTCATCGAACTTTGCCCGTGTTTCCGGGTCCAGCGAGCTTCGCTCGGCCACAAGGCCGTGCAAATCATGCGCCGCTGCAATTGAAGGCAGGGGGATTCATAGTGTGCGCTGGGCAGCGCATGAATCAGGAGGGTTAAAGTCCCTCCGGCGCTCGGATGAGGAGCGCCGTATCCAAAGGTGGGGGTAATGCCTCGCCAGCCGGCGGCAGAGCCGCTGGAAGACAGGGTGTCCGGAGCGATCCGGAATCCGAAGGGTTTGAGGAGAAGTATCGGGCTGTAATCAATGGGGGCGACCCCGAGGATGAACAGGTCGGCCAAAGATGGGGCAAGGTCGAGCCCGCACTATGGGGGCGAAGGCATACTCATTCACCCATCGTACCAAGGTGTTTGCTGACGGCACGATACGGAAGATTCATGCGTGACCCCAGGAGACCTGTCTGTGTCCCGGCCTCCAACCGGGTAAGCAACCCTATAAGCGGAAGCGAAGTGGGAAGCGATGCACAGGCAGGAGTCGGAGAACGTAATAGTACCTGAAGCGTGAGACGAATAACTCGCGTGACCGGCGACGGCGGATCGAGAGTGGTCCGGGGAAGGACGTTCGTGAATGGATCGAGCTTTGAGCGATCGAGGTAGATGAGAAAGGAGCGTGAAGATGGAAAGTTCCCTTTGTGAAAAACCCGAACGTCACGCTTCGAGGAGACTATCCGATCATTTGACGTTCGAAGGTCTGAAGCAGAAGGTCCACTCTCTGGTGGACAAGGTAACCCTTGTCTCACCGATCCCTTCTCTCCGGACTTCGCGAAACCATTCATGAAAGCGGAATGCGGGAAAACTGCACGTTCCGTTGTGTGTCCAGCGAAGGCTGGCATGTTCAGCAGGGAATAAACCTGCCGGGGTAGAAGTCAGAGCCCCGTAGTTTGGATAGCAGAGGTGATGGAAACTGAAACTCTGAAGCCTATCGACAAGGTCTCCCCAGGGGAGGCTACGAGTCACCGGGCCGTAACAACAGTGAACGCATTGTGGCCTCGAAAATGAGTATCTCCGAGGGCCGAGCCTTCAACGGGAGGGCGAAGGCCGCATGAGCAGCCGAAGACTGACCGATACGGATGTTCACCTCGGCGGGGTGGAAGCGACAGCACGGTGACAAGGACATGCCAAGCAACTGGAGAAGCCCTCCTCGTCCCGGCGCGAAATCGTCGGAGCA
>DASSEH010000212.1:0-1917 GCA_035695325.1 Candidatus Angelobacter sp. | reverse complement strand
GACAGACGAATGCGGCCGGCTACTGGCAGCGTGGTCAACAATGCAGATGCCGCTCCCCTCGACCGAAACGTCCAGTCCTCTTTCTGGACTCGTGAAATGTACCGTTGCGACCTTGTCACGCCTCGCTTATCGGGGGCGATCGACGCAGCAGCTCCGGCAGCCTGGCGAAGTTCACCGTCATCCGCCGCGCCTGTCGCGCGTCAGCCGATATCGTCGCCGAGCGGCGCGACGCAGCGATATGTCCGAAATCGGGGGGAAGCGGAAGTGTGCGGCTTGTGCTTGCAACGACGTTGATAACCCCAAACAAGACGTGGTGGCCCTGTCCTTTACCCTTCTCAGGCGATCCTTCCTTGGCAGGAGACGCAGGAGCGAGAAATCGGCTAGCAGTCTGCTGAAAAACCCTCGCCATGGTGAGAGTGTCGTGATTCAGTTTTCTGTCACGAATCGGCGGAGGCTGGCATGCGGGGCACATTTGTAGATCAGGGCGGGCTGTTTTCGTACATCGCACCGGAGGCGCGGGTGCCGGCGAACCATCCGCTGAGAAAGATCCGGGAACTCGTACGCGATGTGCTGGGCGAGCTGACACGTAGCTTGGGAAGGCTGTACGCGAGCGAAGGCCGGCCCTCGATTCCGCCAGAGCAGTTATTGAGTGCGCTGCTGCTTCAAGTGTTCTACGGCATCCGGTCGGAACGCCAGCTCATGGAGCAGTTGGACTACAATCTCTTGTACCGCTGGTTCGTGGGACTTTCGCCCGACGACCCGATCTGGGACCCGACGACCTTCACGAAGAACCGCGATCGGCTGCAGACCGGCGCGGTATTTGCCAAGTTCATGAGCAAACTTCTGAACCATCCGGAGGTCAAGCCGCTGTTGTCGGACGAGCATTTTTCGGTGGACGGAACGCTGATCGAGGCGTGGGCCTCGCACAAGAGTTTCCGCCCCAAGGACGGCAGTGGCGACGACGACGGCGGGGCCGACTTCCACGGCCAGCAGCGCAAAAACGACACGCATGCGAGCACTAGCGATCCCGACAGCCGACTCTACCGCAAGGCCGCCGGGCGGGAAGCAAAGCTCTGTTACATGGGCCACGCCACCATGGAGAACCGCCATGGGCTGGCGGTGGCGGGCATGGTCACGCTCGCCAACGGCACTGCCGAGCGCCGCGCTTCGCAGATCATGCTCAAGGCCAAAGCCAAGGAGGCAGGCGGCCGCATCACGGTGGGCGAAGATAAGGCCTATGACACGGCCGACCATGTGGCCCATCTGCGCGCTATCAACGTTACGCCGCATGTGACGCAGAACGACTGCATCACCGCAACCGGCAAGCGTCGTCGGAGCGCCATCGACGGACGCACCACGCGGCACGAAGGCTATGGCATGTCGCAATCGTATCGGGCGATGATCGAATGCATCTTCGGCTGGGGCAAGCAGCACGGCACGATGCGCAAGACCAAACATCGTGGCCTAGCCAGCGTCTCTACCGACTTCATGCTCAATCTGATCGCCTACAACCTGATCCGCATTCCCAAACTGCTGACGGCGTAGGTCAGCGTCTGTTCACAACATCCCGACCGCCCCAAAACCCGAGGCAAAAAGACGGCCAATGCACCAATCCCTAGGTTCTTCCGCAGACTGTTAGGACGATGCCTGCGGCAAATTAGGACAGAAGCATCGGTATTAGGACAGTACTAAAGACGGCCGGAGGCCGCCAGCTGAGGCGGTCTATGAGGCACTGGGTCGGTAGCCCAAACAGTAAGCCGCATCTCATGGTGGCACGCAGGGCAATTATAGACTCGGAGATACGCGTCACTTCTTCCCGGAAGTCGGGTGAGGCTTGCGATTTGCATTTCTTTCCCGCACCGACATGCGGGCAATTCAGTGCAACCGGGTACCAATAGACGCTCAAACGCAGACATG
>DASSEH010000211.1:0-1332 GCA_035695325.1 Candidatus Angelobacter sp. | reverse complement strand
ATACCAAAAGATTTACGATGAGTGGTTCGGCAAGAACTAGGTGCGCCGAGGGCGACTTCCGTTTTTGACATTGAACCGCGCTTCTGATGCCGATTGTCTGCCATTTTCACACTCGCGTGGTTGCTCGCATTTGGAGGCACGGGTTCAGGTCGATTTGGTCGATTTGCTTGAAAGTGTTTCAAGCGTCGTGCGTATTTTCTGATTATGGCGCAGCCATAAGCTCTCTCGTGGTGCCGTAACGGCATCTGATCGCAGACAACGACGAACAAGGAGACACGAATGACACGAGGTATGCAATGAAGACGCGGCAATTGGGAACCAACGGTCTCAAAGTCTCTGAAATAGGCTTCGGCTGCATGGGCCTGAATTCCACTTACAGCCACTCGCTCGCCAATGAAGAGAGCATCGCGCTGATCCGATCGGCAGTCGATCTGGGCGTCACCTTCTTCGATACCGCCGAAATCTATGGTCCCTTTACCAACGAGGAGATTGTCGGCGAGGCTTTGCGCAACGTGCGCGACCAGGTCACTATTGCGACCAAGTTCGGCTTTGCAATCGATCCAGCGACCAAGGCGAACACCGGCCTGAGCAGCCATCCGGACACCATCCGCAAGGCCGCCGAGGGATCGCTGAAGCGACTGGGTATTGAGGTCATCGATCTGTTGTACCAGCATCGCGTCGATCCCAACGTGCCGATCGAAGATGTCGCCGGCACCGTCCGCGACCTGATCGCCGAAGGCAAGGTCAAGCATTTCGGCATGTCCGAGCCGAGCGTCGAGACGCTGCGCCGTGCCCATGCAGTCCAGCCCGTCACCGCGCTCCAGAACGAATATTCACTGTGGACGCGTGGCCCTGAGACCAACGGCATCCTCGGCGCCTGCGAAGAGCTTGGCATCGGCTTCGTGCCGTACAGCCCGCTGGGCAGGGGGTTCCTGACTGGCGCCATGTCATCGGAAACCAAGATTGCGGAGGGTGATTATCGAAAGCTTCTGCCCCGCTTTACACCCGAAGCGATGCAGAAGAACCAGGCGCTGGTCGACCTGCTGAAGCGGATCGCGCGCGAAAAGAACGCCACCCCGGCTCAGCTCGCGCTCGCCTGGCTGCTGGCGCAGCGCCCGTGGATCGTCCCGATCCCAGGCACTACGAAGCTCCATCGCCTGCAGGAGAATATCGGCGCATCGACCGTCGAGCTGACCGCTGCCGATCTCGCCGAGATCGAACGCGCAGCTGCTGCGATCCAGGTCGAGGGCGACCGCTATCCCCCGCAGCTCCAGGCGATGATTGGTCGCTGATTGAGCTGCACTCCGCGGCCCTTGGTCGCCATACCCGATG
>DASSEH010000210.1:0-2084 GCA_035695325.1 Candidatus Angelobacter sp. | reverse complement strand
GAGATCGAGGCGGCACTGGTGCGCCATGGGGATGTTGCGCAGGCGGCGGTGATTGCGCGCGAGGACGGCCCCGGTGGCAAGCGGCTGGTTGGCTATGTGGTAGCGGCGGGGGCAGCGGTTCCCGATGCGGCGGCGTTGCGTTCGCATCTGGGGCGCAGCCTTCCCGAGCACATGGTGCCGTCGGCGTTCGTGGTTCTGGATCGTCTTCCGCTCACGCCCAACGGCAAGCTCGACCGTCGTGCGCTGCCGGCGCCGGAGGCGCGTGTGGGATCGGTGCGGCGAGTTGCGCGCACGCCGCAGGAGGAGATCCTTTGCGGGCTGTTTGCGGAGGTTCTGGGGCTTGAGCGTGTTGGGATCGACGACAACTTCTTCGCGCTGGGGGGTCATTCGCTGCTGGCGACGCGGCTGATCAGCCGCATCCGCTCGACGCTGGATGTTGAGCTTGCGATCCGCAGCCTGTTCGAGGCGCCGACGGTTGAGGCGCTGGTGCAACGGCTTGGGGATGCGCGGCCTGCGCGTGCGGCGTTGCGTGCGCTGGCGCGGCCTGGGGAGATCCCGCTGTCGTATGCGCAACGCCGGCTGTGGTTCCTTGACCGGCTGGAAGGATCGAGCGCGACCTACACGATCCCGCTGGCGCTGCGAGTTCGTGGGGTGCTGGATCGCGCTGCGCTGGAGGCGGCGCTGGGCGACCTGGTTGAGCGGCACGAGAGCCTTCGCACGATCTTCCCGGACACGCTGGGTGTTCCGCGGCAAGTGATCCTTGATGCGGGGGTGGCGCGCCCGCGGCTTTCGGTTACGGCGGTTGAGGAAGCTTCGCTGGCGGGGGCGTTGTCGGGTGCGGCGCGCACGGGGTTTGATCTGGCGCGCGAGCCGCCGCTGCGGGTGCATCTGTTTGCGCTGGGGGAGAGCGAGCACGTCGTTCTTCTGCTGCTGCACCACATTGCCGGCGACGGCTGGTCGCTGGCGCCGCTGCTGCGCGATCTCGGTCGCTTCTACGAGGCGCGCTGCCAGGGTCAGGCGGCGGCGATTGCGGCGCTGCCTGTTCAATATGCCGATTACACGCTGTGGCAGCACGCGGTTCTGGGCTCGGAGGAGGATGGGGAGAGCGCGATTGCGCGCCAGCTTTCGTTCTGGACCAGCCAGCTGGCGGGGCTTCCGGACCAGCTTGATCTACCGCTCGACCGTGCGCGGCCTGCGGTGTCGAGCTATCGCGGGGGGAGCGTTGGGCTGCGGCTGTCCGGGCCGCTGCACGGTGCCTTGCTGGAGCTTGCGCGCGCGAGCGGAGCGAGCCTGTTCATGGTTCTGCAGGCTGGTCTGAGCGCGCTGCTGACGCGGCTTGGTGCGGGCAGCGACATTGCGATCGGGAGCCCGATTGCGGGTCGCACCGACAGTGCGCTGGACGATCTTGTCGGGTTCTTCGTGAACACGCTGGTGCTGCGCACGGACACGTCTGGTGCACCGAGCTTCCGTGAGTTGGTTGGGCGGGTGCGCGCGAGCAATCTTGCGGCCTACAGCCACCAGGAGCTTCCGTTTGAGCGTCTGGTTGAGGTGCTCAACCCTGCGCGTTCGCTGTCGCGACATCCGCTGTTCCAGGTGATGCTTGTATTGCAGAACAACGCGGAACTTCGGCCTGAGCTTTTGGGTCTTGAGGCGGGGTTTGAGGCGGTATCGACGGCGAGCGCGAAGTTCGACCTGTCGTTGAGCCTTGCGGAGCGGCGGGGTTTTGACGGGACGCCTGCGGGGATCGAGGGAGCGCTGGAATATGCCAGCGACCTGTTCGATCGTTCGAGCGTGGAGGCGATAGCTGGGCGGCTGGTTCGGCTGCTGGAGGGAGCGGTTGCCGATCCGGATCGTGCGATCGGGCGGCTCGACATTCTCAGCCCCGCGGAGCGTCACACCATCCTGCGGGAGTGGAACGACACCGCGCGTGCGATCCCTGGCAAGACCTTGCCTGAGCTGTTTGCGGCGCAGGTGGCGCGCACGCCGGCTGCGGATGCGGTGGTGTTCGAGGATGAGCGGCTGAGCTATGGCGAGCTCGATGCGCGTTCGAGCCAGCTGGCGCATCACCTGCGCGGGCTCGGGGT
>DASSEH010000209.1:0-1071 GCA_035695325.1 Candidatus Angelobacter sp. | reverse complement strand
ACGATTTCGCCTACAGGGCTTTCACCTTCTGTGGCGGCTCTTTCCAGAGCCTTCAGCTATCGTCTGATTTGATAACTCTCCGGGCTACACCCTACCAACGCCCCGCAACCCCGGACTGGCTTGCGCCGGCCCGGTTTGGGCTGTTCCCCTTTCGCTCGCCGCTACTCAGGGAATCGAGTTTTCTTTCTCTTCCTCGAGGTACTGAGATGTTTCAGTTCCCTCGGTTCGCGTCACGCCACCTATGGATTCAGTGACGGACGACTGGGCATTACCCCAGCCGGGTTCCCCCATTCGGGCATCCTCGGATCAAAGCCTGCTTGCGGCTCCCCGAGGCTTATCGCAGCTAGCCACGCCCTTCATCGCTTCCTGGCGCCAAGGCATCCACCGTTCGCCCTTAGTAGCTTGACCACGAAATCATTGCTTGCCTAAGAAGAACATCGCTTGGCTACACTCGAGAATCAACGTATTCAATTGTCAAAGAGCTTCGCGGCCAGAGCCGCGCCTCTCTCAATCGCGTTCACGCTTGGTGGAGATGACCGGAGTCGAACCGGCGACCCCCTGCTTGCAAAGCAGGTGCTCTCCCAACTGAGCTACATCCCCAACACGCCATTCTGGTGGGCCTTCCTGGGGTCGAACCAGGGACCTCGCGCTTATCAAGCGCGCGCTCTAGCCAGCTGAGCTAAAGGCCCAACGGAAAATAATGTTACTGGCTCACGCGAGAAAGTTTGAGCTGAAGAACTAAGCTTTGGAGGGCCCGGAGATCCGAGTAGGATCCCCGGACCCTCGAAGCTCCTTAGAAAGGAGGTGATCCAGCCGCAGGTTCCCCTACGGCTACCTTGTTACGACTTCACCCCAATCACCGACCATACCTTCGGCGCCTGCTCCCTTGCGGTTGGCTCAGCGACTTCTGGTACAACCGGCTTTCGTGGTGTGACGGGCGGTGTGTACAAGGCCCGGGAACGTATTCAGCGCAGCCTGCTGATCTGCGCTTACTAGCGATTCCGACTTCATGCAGGCGAGTTGCAGCCTGCAATCCGAACTGAGACCGACTTTGTGGGATTGCCTCCCCCT
>DASSEH010000208.1:0-2659 GCA_035695325.1 Candidatus Angelobacter sp. | reverse complement strand
CAATCCCACTCCCTTCACACTTGCTGGCGCGGACCTGCTGGCAGGGCCCGCGCGCCCAGATTAGTTGTACGGTTGCCCGAAAATGTGCTTTTTGCGCCGGAAAGTAGCTACGCTTTTTCGCAGACGGAGCTGCGAAAAAGTGGCCCCTGCGGGGCAGTTTGAAGCGGACGGCAGCCTTCCTATAACGTGCCCTGCATGGCGGACGGGCTGAGCACTCTCTATCGCGATTTGCTGGGCGGCAGCTACGATTGCGTCGACCGGATCGTTTTGAACGCCTATTTCCGGATGGGCCATGATCCCGGCGGGTTCCGGGTGTGGTGGCGGGCGCTGACTGGATCGGATGAGACGCTCGAAAACGCTTACCTGATGCGGCTGGCCGGCCGGTTCAGCCGTCGCGTGCGTGGATACGCCAAAGCCCATGGCATTCCGGTGATCGACTGTCCAGTCGGGCAGCGCAAGCACGAGCTCGCCGAAGAATATCTGGCTAAGACGAAGGTCACCCAGGGGCTATTTCTGGTTCTGGTCGGTCGGGCACCGGCCGTGGTTTGGACCGTCGGCGCCCACCACCACATCGAAAGAAAGACGCCGGCCCCTTACGTCAACCACTATTCCTTTCACATTCTCGATCCCGACTGGGGCCATCTGACGATCAAGATCAGCGGCCATCCTCCCTTCCCCGCCCAGGTCATCTTGAACGGCCATGAGTACGTTGCCTGCCAGGCGCGCAGAGCGGGCATCCTCTTCACCAAGGAGGGAAATTGCTTTACCACTGTCTCTGACGCCGCAGCTCTGGCGAAGATCGCAGACACCTTGTCCGAACCCCGGGCTGTAGGGCGGTTGAGCCAGATCTGCGAGCGTTGGATTTACAGCTGTGTGTGCTTTGCCCTCGACTATGACGAGCAGAAGCACAGCAGGTTCTCTTACGATTACTCCAGCTATCAGATCGAATACAGTCGAAACCTGATCTTCGATGTGGGCGGGGACATGGACCAGGTGTTTCAGGCCCTGATCGACCGCAGCCGCGCGCCACTGGACCTGAAGACCATTAAAACCATCCTGGGCTACAAGCACCGTCCGAAATATCGCCGGCGCGCCAAGCGCTCGGCCGAATGGCAAGTCGCGGTCGAGAGACCTAGCTATGATCTGACCGTCTTCAAGCTGCACTGCGGCAGGCTGACCCTCAAGATCTACACCAAAGGCGAACGCGTCCTGCGCATCGAAGCGGTGGTCCATAACACGCGGGAACTCAAATGCGGCCGCGCGCTCGACAAGTTTCCCGAGGTGGTCGGCCGACTGAAAGCGATACTGCAAAGATTTGCTGACGCTCTCAGCTGCATCGATCAGTGCTTCATCGCTGATGACATGCTCGAGCAACTCCCCCTCGCGGCGCAGGTCGGCAAGACCCTCGTCGGGGGCGTCGATCTCAACAAGGCGCGGATGCGCCACGTCGTCGAGGCGGTGATCGCCTTTGCGCCGTCCGCCAACGGCTTTACCGCCTCGCAGGTCGCCGCCCAGGTGCGCCTCCTCAGCAAACTCAACCCTCTCCAGTACAGCCCGCGCCACGCTGCCTATGATCTGAAGAAACTACGCGGCAAACACATCGTTCAGCGCATCGGCCGCACATGCCGCTACGAGACCCTCCCCACCGGTCTTAGAGCGATGATCGCGCTGATCGTTCTTCGAAACAAAGCGATCAAGCCCCTGCTGGCTGCCGCCCGGCCTCTCCGTCCCGCTCGTGGGTCACAAAACCCAAAACCGATCGACGCCCACTATCAAACTATTCAAGGTGCAATGCGCGGCATCTTCCATGAGCTCGGGTTCGCCGCTTGACCATCGACAATTTTTTTGCAGGACTTCGCCCTGAAGCGCCTATCTACGGGAAATTCCGCTAAGTCGCACTGGCTGGCCGACAGGTCGCGGAGGTCCCGTCCTGACGGCCCGCTTTCTACCCCGCTCGCAGCCGGGGAAAGCCGGCATAGAACTCGGCATGCGAACCGTTGTGGTTGGCCATTCCTGGTCGTGTCAGGCAACCCTTCGGTGCGATGAAGCTATCGATCCGCCGCTTTGGCTGCTCATGCCAGCCGATGTTGAAGGCAGCCAATTTGGGGAAGAACTGCAATTGGCTGTACGGCAGATGGTCATGGATCCACCAGGCGAGAGCGCGCCAATCGGCGCCGTCGCAGTAGCGGTCGGCAAACCATGGCACGACGACGGTCGCCATCGCCCCCATAGCGCCGGCGGCATCGCGACGGTCCCAAATGTGGCGGCCATAGTTGCGTAGGTTCGAGGCGCAGCTGAGCCCGTGGCGGTTGCCGAACTCGTTGACCGCGGGCGCGCGGTAGGCCGAGCGGATCGCCAGCCGGCCGAAGGTCGCCTGCAACGGTTCCAGAAGCTGCTCGCATAGCTTGCGGCCGGCGGCGATCGCCAGGTCCGGAGCGTCTGGGATATTCGGGATGCCGTAGAAGTCGGCGATCTCGCTGTGCAGGAAATCGCGCATGAAGAACGAAGCCGACAACCGCACGCGACCGAACTCTTCAAGGCTCCTTACCGAGCCGGGCCGACCTCTCATGTTAGCTTGCGCCTCACTCTTTCTCGGTCGCAGGCACAGCGGCAAATGATCGGTTAGCGCGGGGATCTGCCTTCGACGCTATGAACGTCC
>DASSEH010000207.1:0-73113 GCA_035695325.1 Candidatus Angelobacter sp. | reverse complement strand
GAGAGGTTAGCCGCAAGGCGAAGCTTTGAACTGAAGCCCCAGTGAACGGCGGCCGTAACTATAACGGTCCTAAGGTAGCGAAATTCCTTGTCGGGTAAGTTCCGACCTGCACGAATGGCGTAACGAAAGTGCGACTGTCTTAATGAGTGACACGGCGAACTTGTAGTGCCGGTGAAGATGCCGGTTGCCCGCAACTAGACGGAAAGACCCCGTGCACCTTTACTATACCTTTACCATGAACTATGGCCCTTGCTGCGCAGGATAGGTGGGAGGCTTTGAGTCCAGGCTTTCGGGCTTGGAGGAGCCAACGGTGAGATACCACCCTGCGAGATCTGTGGTTCTAACTTACTCCCGTGAACCGGGAGAGGGACATGGTAAGGCGGGTAGTTTGACTGGGGCGGTCGCCTCCTAAACGGTAACGGAGGCGCGCGAAGCTACGCTCAGGCTGTTTGGAAATCAGCCGTTGAATGCAAAAGTATAAGCGTGGTTGACTGCGAGACCAACAAGTCGAGCAGGTACGAAAGTAGGCTTTAGTGATCCGGTGGTTCTGCATGGAAGGGCCATCGCTCAACGGATAAAAGGTACGCCGGGGATAACAGGCTGATCGGAGCCAAGAGTTCATATCGACGCTCCGGTTTGGCACCTCGATGTCGGCTCATCGCATCCTGGAGCTGTAGAAGGTTCCAAGGGTTAGGCTGTTCGCCTATTAAAGCGGTACGTGAACTGGGTTCAGAACGTCGCGAGACAGTTCGGTCCCTATCTGGTGTGGGCGTAGGAGATTTGAGAGGGCCTGTCCTTAGTACGAGAGGACCGGGATGGACGAACCTCTTGTGTTCCAGCTGTCATGCTAATGGCACGGCTGGGTAGCGAAGTTCGGTTGTAATAAACGCTGAATGCATATAAGCGTGAAGTACTCCTCAAGATTAGATCTCCCCACCAATAATGGTGTAAAGGGCGCAGGAAGACCACCTGCTTGATAGGCTCGGAGTGGAAGAGAGGTAACTCTCGAAGCTGACGAGTACTAATCGCCCGATCGGCTTGACCATAAAATTTACTCAGGGCACGCCTGCCGCAAGGCAGGTGCGCACTCAGCAATGTTTCATCAATGCCAAAGCTTTACGGCACGGATGAAATATATGGTTGGCGCCTTTAAACGCAAAGAAATAACGCACGCAAGTGCGTCACGAAATGCAGTAGGAAACGCAATCTATTCAGTTGTGAGGTATCGCCCTCACGATCTTTTACAAGCTTTGGTCTTTCCAGCCGTGAAGGACCCTTTGCGCGGAATCAACACGACGCCGAACCTGACTCGCGCCGCGCAATGATAAAAATCAAAGCTCTTAGTACTTAGCCCTGAGCACTTAGTTTGAACCGTGACTACAACCGGTGTGGCTGAAGGCTAGATACTAAAGGCTAAATTTGCGGTGATCATACCGCGGGGGTTCCACCCGTTCCCATCCCGAACACGGAAGTTAAGCCCCGCTGGGCCGATTGTACTGCACGCGAAAGTGTGTGGGAGAGTAGGTCGTCGCCGCATTAAAATCAGAAGGCTCCATTCATTTGAATGGAGCCTTTTTGCGTTGCTGCACAAAACCCTCCACCACGGAGGACGCAGAGGCTCACAGAGAAAAACCTCTACCGCGGATTTTCACGGATACACGCGTATTAAAACCCTGTCGCCAAAAACCTCGGCACAGATGACACTGAGTGCACTGATCGGGATTGGCAGGGGCGTGCAGTACGGTTGTTCTCGGTTGTCACCAGATATGCTTGTTTTCGTAACAAACACCAGAATGAGGCAAAAATGCAGGTTGAATACGAGATCAAAGCGTCTGAACATCTGGAATACCTGAAAACACAGCTGCTGGCACGCAGGCTTCGGCGGCTCTGACAAATCCCAGGTTTAACACGTTCCCATCCCGAACACAGAAGTTAAGCCCGGCTGGGACGATTGTACTGGCACGCGACAGTATGTGGGAGAGTAGGTCGTCGCCGGATTAAAATTAGAAGGCCCCGTTCAATAAATGAATGGGGCCTTTTTGCCTTGGTGCACCGCTTGTCAAAAGTCTATTGTTAATTAGTTTAGATGTCTGTGCTGTTAGGAGTCAGCACGAGCTGCCTCCAGCCGACATTTCCTCGATAGTTCCATGACCAGTAAGAGGCGTTCAGCCCGCTGCCCCAGGCGTGCCCGGTGTCAACCTGCCCGGTGGTTCCTGTTACATCAAAGTTCTTCACCCACGTTGATCCTTCCCTAAGCTGCACTACGTCCTGAGCGCCGATTGCGTAGTTTGGATGGAGAGACCACTGAATGAATGCCCGTCCGAACTGTTCATACATAGTAACAGTGATCGGATAGGTTTCAGTTTTTGACACTGGCTGCTGGTTTAATGTTTCTTTAATGGTTTTCGCATTTAGTACCTGTATAGATGTTGATTCAACTGCAACTGTAGACATGGACAATTTCCTTTTGTTGTTTATTCTGAATCTCCGATGAGGTATCAGTCTGTATCCAACAACGCAATCCATCTCTCTTTTCCTTTTGAGTTGCAGCTATTATTTTATATTTCTGGTTTTCTGGAAAGTCTGGCACCCAAAGCGTGTATTCCGCCGCACTATTGTGAAATGTTTTTAACCTTACACTTCTTGTTACCTGTGTAGCCGACTGGCCGTCTGCAATACAATAACTGTTTATGTCCGGCCAAATCCGCTGTTCCTGGGCCAGCACGCCCGCCATGATTGCTTACCATGACGACGAATGGGGCGTCCCGCAGCATGATGACCGCGTGCTTTTTGAGTTTCTGATTCTCGAGGGCGCGCAGGCGGGGCTGAGTTGGTCCACCATTCTGGCCAAGCGCGAAGCCTACCGCAAGGCATTCAGCGGCTTCGATCCTGCCAAGGTCGCACTTTATACCTCGGAGCGCCAGGCCGAGCTGATGCAGGACTCAGGAATTGTCCGCAACCGGCTGAAGATTGCCTCTGCCGTGCGCAATGCGCAGGCGTTTCTTGCCGTGCAGAAGGAGTTCGGCAGCTTTGACCGCTGGATCTGGCAGTTTGTCGGCGGCGCGCCGAAGGTGAATGCATGGAGTGGCACTGGCCTTCCCGCCGAAACCGCGGAGTCCGCCGCCATGAGCAAAGAGCTCAAACGCCGGGGATTTAATTTTGTGGGCTCAACCGTCTGCTATGCCTTTATGCAGGCCGTGGGCATGGTCAATGATCATTTAGTGGAGTGTTTTCGTTATGCGGAGATTGCTGGCACAGGCAATCAACCACAAAGGACACGAAGGAGCAGGAAGGTGGATTAACCGCGGCTGAGTTCTGGGTTGGCATTTTGGTGTGGATTATTAAGTGTCGCCCCTCCGGGGCTTCATAATCTAACTCTTTACCCAGCGCTTATACGCTGGGCTAAATAATGCCGCGTCTCCGGCGCTGGGGAGTGGTCAAAACAAGCAGTTTGGATTGCCTTGGGATTGTTCCCGGTTTGTTTTGTCAGGGAACCTCTGCGCTGGTGATTGGCCAGAGCAAACAGTTGGGATCACCTTGATGTCCCGTAATTGAATCCTGCAGAAGCAGAGCAAACTGTTCATGGTGCGTGAATCAGCGCCGTAGGCGCACCGCGAAGCTGGCCCGGGTCGTGAGTCGTGGGTAAGAAGTTCCAGGAAATCCACGAACGCCGGAGGCTGTGGCATATTTGCCGTAAAAGCCCGGACCTGCAAACACTAAGTTATACATCCTGCCCACCCTGGTCGATTGCCTTACATCCGAAGCCAGGCGCCGTTGCTAGAATCGTGCGGAAATCCAACTCACATGAACTCTGCACAGGATTCCCTGGACCGGCGGGCGCTTATCCGGCAGCTGCTGCAGGTGGCTCGCCCCTGCCGTCTGCAACTTGCCGGGATCTTTTTGCTGAACCTGATTGCCGCGCCCATCTCGCTGCTGCTGGCTTTCCCGCTCAAAATCGTGGTCGATAGCGTGATTGGCCGCCAGCCTTTGCCCCACTTTCTGCGGACGTTTGCTCCGGCCACGGCGACAAAATCCGCCAATCTCTTTATTGCCGCCGGTCTGCTGCTGGGGCTGAGCATGGCGCTGAATCTGCAGGCCTATGCTTCATGGCTGCTGCAAACCTGGACAGGGCAAAAGCTGGTGCTCGATTTTCGCAGCCGTCTCTTCTGGCACGTACAGCGCATGAACCTGCTGTTTCACGACCGGCGGGGGATGAACGACCTCTCGTACCGTATTCAGTACGATGCCGCCACCGTGCAGTACATCTTTATTCAGGGCGCGATCCCGATGCTGAGCTCGGCCCTGAGTTTCCTGGCGATGCTCTACGTGACCATGCGCATCGATTCTTCCATGGCGGCCATTGCCCTGGTGCTGGCGCCGGTGCTGTTTCTGCTGGCGCGCAAATCAGGCAGCCGTGCGCGCGATGGCTGGGACGGCATTAAAAAGCTCGACAGCTCGGCCATGCTGGTGCTGCAGGAGACCCTCTCTTACATACGCGCGGTCAAAGCTTTTGGGCAGGAGCAGTTTGAAGACCAGCGCTTTCGCCTGCGCTCGCGCCAGCGCATGGCGGAACAGGTGCGAGTCGCTTCCACCCAGGCACTGTTCCATGTGCTGATCACTACCGCACTAGCGTGCGGCACGGCCGCGGCCCTGTTTATCGGCGTGCGCCACGTGGATGCCGGGGTGATTACCCTGGGCGATCTTCTGCTGGTGATGGCTTACATGGCCCAGCTTTATGAGCCGCTGCGCAGCATCAGCGGCAAACTGCCCGAACTGCAAACATGGATGGTGAGCATACGCCGCGCGCTGGCGCTGCTCGAAGACGCGCCGGAGCTGATTGAGACCCGCCATGCCGATCCTCCGGACCGCGTGGCCGGAGACATAACTTTTTGCGGCGTGAGCTTTGCCTACCCTTCCTCGGGCCGCGCTCTGGACAATGTTTCCTTTAGCATTCCCGCCGGTACGCGCGTGGGCATCATTGGGGCCAGCGGATCGGGCAAGAGCACGCTGGTAAGCCTGCTGACTCGCTTCTACGATCCCGGCGAGGGTCAGGTGCTGCTCGACCAGCGCGACCTGCGCAACTACAGCCTGGCCAGTCTGCGCCAGCAGTTCTCCATCATGCTGCAGGAGCCGGTGGTTTTCTCGGCGACCATTGCGGAGAACATCGCCTATGGCCGGCCCGACGCCAGCCGGGATGAAATCATGGAGGCCGCGCGCAGGGCCAGCGCGCACATGTTCATCAGCGCGCTGCCCCAGGGTTATGACACGCCAGTGGGCGATGGCGGCTGCCGCCTTTCCGGCGGGCAGCGCCAGAGGCTGGCGATTGCCCGCGCCTTTCTCAAAGATGCGCCGGTGCTGATCTTCGACGAGCCCACCAGCGCCGTGGACCTGCCAACGGAGCAGGAGATCATGCAGGCCACGGAGAAGCTGATGCGCGGCCGCACCACGCTGATCGTCGCACACCGGCTAAGCACTATCCGCCACTGCGATCTGCTGCTGGTGCTGCGCCAGGGACGGCTATGCCTGGCCACCACGGATTTTAAAGCGGCCATCCGCGAGATCACCGAACAATCTTTTTTTGAGACCGGCAATGAAGATAATCCGGACTTCACCGTGCGCTCGATCCATTGAAGAATTCAAGCGAAGGGGAGATGTGCTGCGTTCGACATCTCCCCTGGCTGGCTAGAGCATTGGCGGCCGGGTGGCCGGTGGCGGTGTGCCGGGTTGCGGAGTGGTTACGGGAGCTTGCGTGCCGTTGGTTGTGACGCCGGCAATCGCATTGCCGCTGACTACCAGCTCCACGCGCCGATTCAACTGACGTCCGGCGATGGTGGTATTGGAGGCGACGGGGTTCGAAGGCCCGTAGCCGTGCGAGGTTACGTTATTCGCGGTTACGCCCTGGCTCACCAGGAAATCGCTCACGGCCAGCGCGCGCCGCTCCGAGAGTTCCTGATTCAGGCTGGACGAACCGGTGCTGTCGGTAAAGCCGTCAATTTCCAGCTTGAGATCGGGATACGCGAGAATAATGCCCGCTACTTTGGCCAGGCGAAGCTTGGCCCCCGGTTTGAGCGTGGCCCGTCCGGTATCAAAGAGCACGTCGGACATATTGACGATGAGTCCGCGAGCGGAATCGCGCGTCTGCAGCACCTGGTTCAGCTGATTGAGAAGGCGCTGCCTTGTCTGCTCGGCTTGTTGCTCTGCCTGCATCCTGGCTTGTTCCGCTTGTTGTGCCTGGAGACGGGCCTGCTCTGCCTGCTGAGACAAAGCCTGCTGCTGCAGCTGCGCCGCCTGGCGTGCGGCCTCGGCTTCCTGCAGCTGTTGCTGCGCCTGGGCTTTGGCTTCACTCGCCTGTTGGGCGGCCTGCTCGGCGGCCTGCCGCTGCTGCTCCGCTAAGTTGCGCTGCTCCGCTTCACGCTGAGCGTCACGGTGCGCTTCGTCGGCGCGAGCGCTTTCCGCCTGGGCCTGCGACTGCGCCGTTTGCAGGCGATCCTGCGCGGCGCGGCGCTCCTCGGCCAGCTGTTGCTGGCGCTTCTTTTCCATAGTAGTCAGCCGCGCATCTTCGGCGTTTTGCGCCGCCGCGCGGGCCACGGTGGCAATGACTTTGCTGCCCTGTTTGCGGCGCTCATAGTCCCGCGCCTGATTGAGATTTTCGCGCGCTTTCTCAAGGGCCGCGGGTGCGTACTGCTCCGCGCCCGAAGCTTCCGCGATAGCGATGGCATTTTCTGCTTCCAGAAGCTGCAACGGTGTCTTTTTATCGGCAGCCGTGGCCGGCAGTTTGTCCGGAGTCAGATTGATGGTGTACTGCCCCCTTTGCAAAAGTTGATAGCGGGCAGAGATGGGATGGATTCCGCCTTTGGTGTCGGTGCGCACAATATTTTCCGCCACAACCAGGTCAGAGGGGCGAGTCACGGCAAAATATGGCTCGGCGGTGATGATCATGCCGAATTCCTGCAGTCCAGAGGTGAGTTGCACTCGTGCGTTACCGCCATCGGGAACAACCTCGCCCAGATTCACGGCGCGCCCTTCCGTGGTGATGGCCCACAAAACATAGGTGAGATACTGCGGCCCAAAAGTCCGCGCCGGCTCCAGATGATGAAGACTGGCATCAATGGCCATGCGTCCGGTGTGGCCCGTGACTTTGGCATCGCCGGTGACTCTGGGCATGAGCGCCGTACCTTTGAAATCCACCTGCGTGGTCCCGCTGCGCTCACGATAGTCAACCGCCTGGGTGCTGCGCTCCACCACGGTTACGCGATAGCGGGGCTGGGCATCAGGATTATCCGGATTACTTTGCGTGTTGGTGTCCTGGGTTACCGAGGTTGCGTTCCCCCGGTACTGAGAATCGGCGGGCGATGGCGTGTTCTGTGCGTCAGGCGCTGGAGTATTGCCTTGTTGTGCGCTAATCGGCAACATGATTGCTACCGCCAGCACTGGCTGTAAGAAAAAGCTGGTCTTCATGCGACCCCCTCCCGGCCATTTTTGAACTCGTTTTAACTTTGTTAAGTAGGATGGAGCCGCTCGATATCCGAGTTTTCCGCTTTCAGGAAAGAATCCCGTGTCTCTGGCCAGTGCTGCTCACAGAAACGTGCAACCCAGCCGCGCGGAAGCACATCGCAACCGCGCGCCCGTACGCTGGGGCCTGCGCAGGAATCCTGCGAATTCCAATTCAGTAACAGAGCAAGTCGTGAACGACTTTTGATGGCTATTGTGTGGCAGAAGTATCTGTTCTTCGCAGGTAAGCCGCAAATACCCGGAGCCGCATGAGGCTCTGGCGAACTCGCAGCCAGCCACGCAAAGCAGAAGCGCTGGCTTTCTCTTTACGCGCGCGTTTATGAGCAAAGCTGCGCGCTGCCATCTCAAGGCCAACCCGGTCAATTTTTTCTAGGGCGCGGCACTGCTCTTGCGATAAGCCGGCGCGGGCCGCTTCGGTCGCGGGAGCCGCCAGAAAACGCTGCCTGGCATCGCCGTCAACGTAAAGCCTTGCCAGAAAATGCTCCAGCGCCGATGTCTTGTTATGGCTCACTTTGCCGCCTCAAGCACCGCACACCTCTCTGAAACTGAAGGTCGAGAAGGAATTGCCACTGCACGGGCGGCCCTGCCGCGGGCCATGGCGCTGCGCGCGCGGTCGAGCTGCGCCAGGAGATGTTCGATCGGCGGATAGTCACCGTCACGCTCCAGAATCACCGTCAGTGAATTGGGACAGTTCGCGGCCAGCTCTGCGAGCAGATCATAAACCGGATCGGGAGGATCGTGAAGATGATCGTCGAGTATGCGCCGGTCAGAAGAGTCGCCGATCCATTTGCCGCCGGAGATATGGACAGCATGGATGCGCTCGACAGGCAGCCTCGCCAAAAAGTCTCTCGGATCCAGCCGAAAATTGATTGAGTTTGCGTAAAGGTTATGCAGATCGAGGAGCAGGCAGGCATTGGCGCAATTCAGCGTATCGCCAAGCCATGTCGGTTCGTCGCGTTCGCTGGCCGGCGGATCGATCAGCGTGGCGATGTTTTCCATTTGTGGCATGGAACCCACCGCTGCCTGCGCGGTGAACAAGTTTGCGGCTGTGGCCTCGATGATGTCCGAGGTCCGTGGCGGCGCGGCAAGGTGCCCAATGTCAATGTCTCCAGCGCGAACGAAAGCGAGATGCTCCGACCACGATTCAGGTTGAATCTGGTTTACTACGCGCGCCATTTTATCCAGCCGCTTGCCGTCCACACGGGCGGTTGAGGCCATACCCAATGAGACGCCATGGACCACGACAGGGGCCTGCCTCGCCAGGGTCTTCAGTGCGCGCAGGCGAGCGGCATGGTCGAAGTAGTCCTCGGCGATGACCTCAAGTACATCAATGCGATCGAGGTTTGCCAGAATCCCACTGGCTAATTCAGGACGCCACCCTATGCCGGCACGGTCATGCATTTTCATGTTTAGCTCCCACAGCCTCCGCACCCGCCTCCGCATCCGCCGCCACCACAACCACCGCCACTGCTGCACGACGAAGAGGAAACCGAACCGCAGGAACTCCCTGCCCGGCCCGATATACTCTCTGTCGCCATGGCCTTTGGGTAAAGAGTCAGCGCATGGGGAAAGACGGAAGAGGGAATCGCCGCGGCGCCAAACACAGCCGCAAGCAGCGCCACGTCAGCGGACGTGAACTGGGAAGCCGGACGGAGCGTGAGTCCTGCAAACAGTACACGCATGTCGGCGAGCATGGCCTTGCCTCTGAGCGTCAAACGAGGCAGCACGAGCTTGAAGGCAAAAAAACCAAAAAGGATTGACAGTATGAGAAGCAAACCGAGGTTGGTATGTCCGCGGGAAAGCGCCACCACCATCTTGATCAGGGCGACGCCCCAAAGCACAAGAAGCCCCACGCCCAGCAGGCGTTCGCGATTGGCCCGCACCCAGCGGTTGGGCAGCAAACCATAACTTTCCAGGTATTGGTTGTAGCGTTCCATGATGGAAGGAAAACGCGGATCCGAAAATACGGAAGAAGCCTCTCTGGGCTGGTTGAAGTAGAGCAATAACTCGCGTTCCACCGGAGTGCGAATCCCCTCGATGGCCTGTGAAGAGGCTATTGAAACCATGCTCCCGGAAACCTGCAGCAAGCCGCGATGAATAAGCGAGATCGTGGAAACACGCAGTACCTCGTTCGTCCCGCCGCGCAGGCACGCAATAAGATACGGGTCGGAAAGATCGACCTTGATTGTTTCCGTTGGCTCCGCCAGGCGGCGCGACACGTGAAGCGCTGCCAATACAATCACGCCCAGGACTAAATAAAAAAGCAGAAATTCAGGACCACGCAGATCAAAGGGTGACATGGCTCATCCCATGGTTTCCACGCGGGCACGGAGCCGCTGCGCGAGTTCGATCAGCCGGAACAGAGTTGCATCGGCCACGTCGGGAGAGAGAAATTCGCGCTCCCGAGCCTCGGAAATGCGGGCCAGGACTTCGTCCCAACCGGTCTCGTTGAGAGAAGCAACAAAATCGATCAGGGCTTCTTTAGGATGAACTTCTGGGGGATGTACTTCGGGCTTGCCTTCCAGGTCCAGGCTGCGTATCGTGGACGCGCAAGAGCGCAGCGGCCCGGCGGAGTCGGCAATCAGTGCGGAAATTCGCTCAGGAGTCGCTCCGCGTTCTATATACGCCTCACGCAGGCGCAGAGTCAGATTCAGCAGTACTTGTTTTAGACGCAAAATAACCGCGCTTCGCGGAATGGAGATACCCGTAAATGGGTCTGGGCCATACAGCACACGATGGCGGCGCAGGATGTCGGAAAATTTCTGGGCAAACATTTCGCCGGCAGACTGTATTTCCGATTCGAGCAGAAACATGGCGGTAAGCCGCACTACGGAATCAGCGAGCGAGAACTGGCCACGAATGGCATCGGCGTTTTTGCGGTCGAAAGAAGTAAGAACAAGCAGGAGATTGATGTCTGAACTGGCGCGCAAGCGCCCTTCCGCGGCGCTTCCATACAGAACAATAGAGTGGAGATTGTCCCCAAAAGACTGCTGGGCGGCCTCTACGAAGTTTGCAACCGCGACGGCTGAAATTTCCGGCAAGTCGTGTAGTCCCGCTATTGCGTGGGCCATGGCTGTAATAGTAAGCGATATCATCGCAAAGGGAATCCGGGCCAGCAATTTTTAACCGCAAATTAACCTCAAGTGTCCCAAACTTATTTAGGGTAAGCCGCCATGCTCCAAAGATTGAAATTCCATTTCCTGTCGGGCATTACACTGCTGTTCGTCTTTGCCCTTCCTGCGTACTCTGGTGAGAAAAAAGCAGAGACATACCATTGCCCTTCGCGCTCCGCTGCTTTCGTTCAGATGAAGCACCGGGCAGAAGCAGCGGACCAGGCTGCGCAAGCCGCCATGGCCGAGTGCTATGAACTGGGACGCAACGTGCAGCCCAGCCGCGCGGAAACAATTCACTGGCTGACTCTGGCCGCGAACCAGGGATACGCGCCGGCGCAGTACGAACTGGGGCGAATTTATCTTTATGGTCGGGGAGTGCCTGCCGATTACCAGCAGGCGCTGACCTGGGAAAAGAAAGCCGCCGACCAGGGCCAGAGCCAGGCGCAGCGTGATCTGGCTTTTATGTATCAGCGCGGCCTGGGCGTGCAGGCTGATCCCCATGAAGCGGCAGTCTGGAACCGCAAAGCCGCTTTGCAGGGTGACGCGGAAGCTCAGCTCCAGTTGGGAGAAGCTCTTGAAAAAGGCACGGGAGTGCCCGCCAGTCTGGCAGAAGCAAAGCTGTGGTACTTAAAAGCGGCCAGGCAGAACCTGACTCCAGCCCAATTCCGGACCGGGCAAATCTACGTACAGGAAGGCGATGCCTGCCGAGCACTCTTCTGGTTCCGCAAAGCCGCGGAAAATGGTGATGCGCAGTCCATGTATGAGAGTGGCCATCTCTACCAGGCGGGAAAATGCGGCGGCGACCCAAGCAAAGCCTATTTTTGGCTAAGAGCCGGCGGCCGGTTTGGCTCAGCAGCAAGCACCGCTGATGCAGACAAGCTGGCCGGTCAGCTTACACCAGCGCGGAAACAGTCTCTTGACGCACAGGTGGAGCGCTGGGTGCGAGGACATTCCGGAGCACAAAAAGAAGAAGACGAAAAGGAAAGAGAGGAGCGTTAGCTCCTCTCTTCCTGTTTTACCCAATCAGAACAGCTTAATTAGGTATTGTTGCCGTGGGATTGAAAGCTGTATCCACAAGCGCGCGGGCCGCGGCTGCGGAGTGAGTGTCGGCGCTGTTGTGATAGGGAACCACAACGTAGCGCACTTCGCCCGCTTCCAGATGAATCAGGTTGTGGTACGCCGCATAGTCGGCGACCGCTTTGCTCTGCCCCAGTGTGGAATTGATTCCCGGCGCCAGAAAGATTACATAAACCGTGCTGGCTGCGGGAAGCGGAATGACTTTGCTCTCCAGCATCTCGGAGAGCTTACGCTGGATTGTTAGATCGTTGATTGTGTTTTTTGAAAGATCGCTGAGATCTTCCACTTTGTTGGCTGCCGGAAGCATCTCCACTTTGCGGCTCTGTAGATCTGCCAGCGCCGGCTGGTTGCCCCTGGCCGCCAAATCAAGCAGCCCGGTCTGGCGCGACCGGACCTGCTGGTCTCCCCAGGCAGCGCCGAGGAAGATGCTTACCTGCTGCACGGACTTCATTACCGGTAACGCGCTGGATTGCCGGGAAGTACCCTGAAAATTCGCGGGCACAATCTCGGTGAGTCCGCCATCATCGTCCGGAACGAAATTTCCCTGCGTGGGTGCATTCGCCGGCTGGGCCGGCTGTTGCGCCATCAGTGCTGTTGCCGCGGGAACCGTGAGTAACAGAATGCAAAAAATAAGTTTCTTCATGTTCTCTCCTTTATTGAGCTACCTGGAGTGAAACATCGTCCAGTACGAATGAGGTTTGCAGCGTGGAGTCTTCCTTGCCCTGGAAGAATATCTGAACCGTCTGGCCTTTGAAAGAGGTCAGATCGAAGCTCTTTTGCTGATATCCAGTGGCATGGTTCAGGTTGGAGAAGGTTGCCAGTGTGGACAGCACGGCGCCCGAAGAGTCGCGTACCTGTACTGTCAGGGTATCGAAGGCCGTAGTGGTCGAGGTCTCGGCCGTATCGATATGCAGCCAGAAGCTGAGCGTGGCCGCTGTAGCGGTCGAAGGAATCGTGACCTGCTGCAGCACGGTGTCAGTAGTGGTTGCGCCAAAACCATCCATCCATGCGTCCCAGGTCCCGGTGTGCGGCGGCTCGGAACTGGAATTATTGATGATGTCAAGCGGAGTATGTGTGGAAGTAACAGTCCATGGAGCAGGATTCGCGGATCCATTTTCGAAACCTCCATTGCCGATCAGCTCCGTCCCGGCAGTGACGTTGAGCGCGAAGTCATCCACCACAAATGAGGTCTGCAATGTGGTGTCTTCGCTGCCCTGCAGGAAAATCTGGATGGTCTGCCCCTTGAAAGAAGTAAGGTCGAAAGTTTTCTGCTGGAATCCGGTGGCATGGTCCAGATTGGAGAAGGTCGCCAGTGTGGACAGTACCGTTCCGGACGTGTTGCGCACCTGCACCGACAGAGTGTCGAATGCCGTGGTAGTGCTGGTTTCGGCAGTATCAATGTGCAGCCAGAAGCTCAGTGTGACTGCCGCAGTGTTCGCAGGTATGGTCACCTGCTGCAGGATGCTGTCGGTTGTAGTGGAGCCATGACCGTCCAGCCATGCATCCCACAGTCCCGAGTGTGGCGGTTCGGTGCTGGTGTTGTTGATGACACGGTTGGTTGCCTGAGTGGTGGCCACAGTCCAGGGCGAGGGGCTGGAAGATCCATTTTCAAATCCCGGATTACCCAGCAGCTGAGTTCCGCCGCCTGTGACCGCAGTAATGGTCAGCGAAACCGTAGTGGTGTGAGTTACGCCGCCACCGGTTGCAGTGACCGTCACAGTGGACGTTCCCGTTGTCGCTGTGCTGCTGGCGGTAAACGTCAGTGTAGAGCTCCCGCTGCCCGGGGCTGCAATCGAGGTCGGATTGAAGCTGGCCGTTACTCCGGATGGCAGGCCGGAAGCTGACAGAGCAACTGCAGAGTTGAAGCCTCCGCTGACCGTGGTTGAGATTGTCGAGCTGCCCGAGGCGCCCTGCGTTACAGAGAGGCTGGTCGGCGATGCACTTACGGTGAAGTTCGGCGTGGCCGCCGCAGTGATCGTCAGCGAAACCGTGGTGGTGTGAGTTACGCCGCCACCCGTCGCCGTGATGGTCACAGTGGAGGTTCCCGTGGTCGCCGTGCTGCTGGCGGTGAACGTCAGTGTAGAACTTCCGCTGCCCGGAGCCGCAATCGAAGTCGGGTTGAAGCTCGCCGTCACACCTGCTGGCAGGCCGGAAGCTGACAGCGAAACCGCAGAGTTAAAGCCTCCGCTGACCGTGGTTGAGATTGTCGAGCTACCCGAGGCGCCCTGCGTCACAGAGAGGCTGGTCGGCGATGCACTTACGGCGAAGTTCGGCGTGGCCGCCGCATTGATCGTGAGCGAAACCGTGGTGGTGTGAGTTACGCCGCCACCGGTTGCAGTGACCGTTACGCTCGAGGTACCGGTCGCCGCAGTACTGCTGGCGGTGAACTTCAGTGTGGAGTTGCCGCCGCCAGGAGCGGCGATTGAGCTGGGGGTGAAACTCGCGGTCACACCGGCTGGCAGGCCGGAAGCCGACAGAGAAACCGCGGAGTTAAATCCTCCGGTAACTCCCGTGGTGATGGTCGTGCTGCCCGACTGGCCCTGGGTCACCGAGAGCGAAGTCGGTGACGCGGCCAGGCTGAAATTGGCTGTTGTTGAAGGATTGAAAATAATGTCCAGCACCGGATGCAACTCAATCTGATTAGGCGCGGCGCCAGTCTGACCGTGGGCAAAATCAAACATTCCCACTCCGGTAACCTGCACCGGAACATTGACGGTCTGGAAGCTGGTGGTGGCCGTAAACATCGCGTCAAATTTCTGCCGCGCGTTGGTGATGCCGCTTAGAAATGGACTGGTGGAGCCGACGCACGTCGGCGCGGGAATCTCGGTGATCATCGTGTTGCCCGCTGCGTCCTGAATCACCAGGTGATAGTCAGAGTCGCTCTCCAGTTTGAAAAGCGTCAGAGTCGCATTGATGACCCAGACCGTAGTCTCTGCCGGCGCTACCCGGTTATTGGGGGGAATGGGATTCGGCATGGCGAAGGCCCGCATATTGGCGATTGTGGTGTTGGTGGGAGAGTTGAGGTTGACCAGACCTGCATCGGGGTCGGTCCCGGTTTTAACAGACTCGCGCTCAACACCGCATTGAGCTGCAAGGTTTAAAGGAAGAGCCAGTAAAACAGCAATAAGAACAAGCAGGATACGGCGAGGGGAACGCAGCATAGTGAACTTTCTCCAGATCGCATTGGAATTAGGCGAAACCCAAAACCATCGATGATAGTAGATGGAAATCCGGGAGAGGTGGATAAAAATTGCATTAAGAAATTGCTTAGAACTCGTTAATGTGCAGCTCGCCTGCTATTTCCGGATTGCACTCCTGGCCGTTTCCAGAAATTCATGGGCCTCGCGCGCGGTGAGTGTCTGGTTATAGATGTGTGTCTCTGGCTCCTGCATGCGTCCACCTTCGCGCAGGCTTCCGGTATCCACTGGCGCAAAACCAATGTCTTCGATCAGGCGCGAGACAATCTGCTTCGCCTGTTGATCGTCACTGGCCACATAGATTGCATGGCGGTCGGGCATTTGCAGGTCCCTGCGTCCGCGGGTGGCGAGATGCTTGTAATAAATAGTATTGAACGCTTTGACCAGGCGGGCGCCGGGAATACGCTTCAGCACTTCTTCGCTGGAGGTGGAATCGCCGAGATCGTAAAAGCCGCTTTCCGGGCGATAAGGGTTCATGGCATCGATCACGATTTTGCCGCGCAGCATTTCCGGGGCAGGCAACGCTTCCGGAGAGTGCCATGGCACGGCCAGCAGCACAACGTCGCCAAACCGGGCAGAGTCGTCGATAGTCAGGGCGTGCGCTCTCGGCCCCAGCTCACGAATGAGCTGCCGCAGGGACTCCGGTCCTTTTGAATTGCTCAACGCAACTTCGTGTCCGGCTTCAAGAAACAAACGGGCAGCCGTTGCTCCGATATTTCCTGCACCCAGAATACCAATCTTCATTTACGGTCCTCTTATGCCGCGTTCAGTATTTTAATTTCACCAACTTACTTTTTGTGCTGTTTGCGCTTCAAAAAGATGGCAGTAGTGGGGCGATGGATGCAATATGGCCGCCTGCGGCCCAATAACTCCGGTGATTGGCGCCACTGCTATACTGAAACCACATGCAGCTTGCTTTCAAACGTATCCTGCTCAAACTTTCCGGTGAGGCCCTGGCTGGCGACAAAGGTTTTGGAGTTGAAACCAGCCGTATTCACCAGATTGCGGGCGAAATCAGGGAAGTCCACGAACTGGGCACGGAGATCGCCATTGTAGTAGGCGGAGGAAACTTCTTTCGCGGCGTCGCCGAGCAGGCCCGAGATATGGACCGCGTTTCCGCCGACCACATGGGCATGCTGGCAACCGTGATCAACTCTCTCGCTTTGCAGGACGCTCTCGAAAAGCAGGGTGTGTACACCCGTGTGATGTCCGCGCTGGAAATGAACCAGGTGGCGGAGCCGTTCATTCGCCGCCGCGCCCTGCGGCATCTGGAAAAAGGCCGGGTGGTCATTTTTGGCGGCGGCACCGGCAATCCCTATTTCTCTACTGATACCGCGGCTTCGCTGCGCGCCATGGAGATCAAGGCCGACGTCATTATGAAAGCCACCAAGGTCAATGGCATCTACGATGCCGATCCCAAACTCGTGGCCTCGGCGACCATGATCGAAAGCATCACCTATCTTGACGTGCTGAAGCGCGGCCTGCGCGTGATGGATGCTACCTCCATCTCTCTTTGCCAGGAAAACAATCTGCCCATTGTGATCTTCAATCTCAACGTGCCCGGCAACATCAAACGCGTGGTCACCGGAGAGAGAGTGGGATCGCTGGTTTCGGCCTGACGAAACTTCACCTCCGGAAATCATTTACGCTGCTCGCTTTTAGGCTTGAGCACGGTATCAAGGTAAGCCAGATAGCCGCCCAGCAGGCGGTAGGAATCCACATAATTATTGGGGCGAAACGTGGCTGCCCGTCCGCTCCAAACGTCTTCCGCCGTCAAAGAATGCACCGTGATCCGGGGTATCTGCCGGGCGGCAAACGCTTCTGAATTCCAGTCGTTATCCACATCCACCTGGCTCAGGGGAAGCTTCAGCGCATAGGTCACGACCACCAGCGCCTGCACCAGGTCCCGGTCGGAATGGCCAGTCCAGACTTTGGTGGGCGAATGCCCCAGTTCCTGCAGGCTCAGCATGGCTTCGGTCCGCTGAATCTCGTTGGGAGTCATATTTTTCGCGTACAGCTCGGCCCCGTTTGGGCCATTGGCCTCCGCCGCGAAGGCGATGAACACAACCGTGTGGCGGCGTTTTCTCTCCGTAAGACTTTGGTAGAGGCTGGGCAGCAGCGCGGCCGCGCTCCAGCCATCTCTTGCCTGCCGCGTGGAAGGCTGCTCGTAAGGCGCGCCCACGATGATGCTTTCGTCGCTGCTGCCCTGGAGCCGGCAAATAATATTCGCCGTATCCGGCCCGGCAACCGGCTGCTCGGTGAGCGCCGGGCCGTAACAACCTGCCTGAACAAAGAGTTGCTTGAGCCGCGTATGGCGTTGCTCATTGCCGAGGGGAGCATTCTCCACGCGGTCCAGAATAATATCGCTGGATACGGGAGCATACTGGAACTTTTGCGCCGGAATACTGACGTACAGGCAAAAAAGCACAATAGCCAGAGCTGGTCGGCGCATGGTGTTTTTTATGTTACATACTCCTCACGGTGATTTTTCCATCCGAAAGTGTCAGGTGCGCCCATGGTACTTCCGGATCATGGGTAAACAGCGTGAGCCAGTCTTCGGCCAGCGCAGCCTGATAATAACGCTTGCGGTTTTCGATTGCTTCCAAAGGAAACAGATCATAAGCCATCACCCAGGTCACATCGAGATGCCAGGTGGTGGGAATCAGGTCTGAAATGTAACACGCCGTCTTGCCTCCACTACGCAGCATAATCGCCTGCATGTGTCGTGTGTGCCCTGGCCATGGCGCTACTGATATGCCCGGCGCAATCTCGGCCTCGCCGGTAATCAACTGCATCTGGCCGGAGCGAATCAGGGGATCGTAATTATCACTGATGTAGCTCACGCGGTCGCGCTCCAGTTGTAGCGAGCCGTGCTTCCACTCCCCTTCCGGCGCGTAATACTTCGCGTTGGGAAAGGTAGCCACCGCCGTGCCGTTTTTGTAAATGGTGTTCCATCCGCAGTGGTCGAAGTGCAGATGAGAGTTGATCACAATATCAATGTCTTCCGGCGCCAGCCCGGCGGCATGGAGATTTTCCAGCAGCTTTTCGCCCGATTCCCAGATCTTCTTTTGCTTTTCCGGCAGCTTGTTGCCGATGCCGGTTTCAATCAGGACGTTTTGCCTGCCGGTACGCACCAGCACCGAATTCAGACCCACGCGAATCCGGTTGCGATCATCGGCCGGGACCTTTCTCTGCCACAGGACTTTCGGCACCACGCCAAAAAACGCGCCGCCGTCTCCGTAATAATCGCCGTCGGAGATGGCGGTGAGCTCAAAATCGCCGAGCGTTGTTGTTTGCTGCGTCATGGTTGTTTGCAGTGTCACAGACCGCTCCGCGTTTCACCGCCCAGCAACTCGCCGCGGAAGTACTCGCGGATGCGGGTATACAGATGCGTACGCGTCACCGGCCCGGCAATGGCATGGGTTTTGCGCGGATACAACATCAGATCAAACTGCTTTCCCGCATTGATCAGAGCACTGATCATCTGCATGGTGTTCTGCATGTGTACATTGTCGTCACTGGTTCCGTGGACTTCCAGCAGATGGCCATGGAGCTGGCCGGCATAAGTCACCGGCGAGCTTTTCTTGTAGGCCGCTTCGGACTCCGGCAGCAGCCCCTCATAGCGCTCGGTATAAATGCTGTCATAATCGCGCCAGTCGGTCACCGGGGCCACGGAAACGCCGGCTTTAAAGCGGTCCGAGTGCGTCATGGCGTTCAGCGTCATGAATCCGCCGTAGCTCCAGCCCCACCAGCCCAGGCGGTTGCTGTCGATCTGCGGAAACCTGATTAGCGCCTGATCCAGAGACGC
Source organism: Candidatus Angelobacter sp. (assembly GCA_035695325.1). Classification (GTDB taxonomy): domain Bacteria; phylum Acidobacteriota; class Terriglobia; order Terriglobales; family Acidobacteriaceae; genus Angelobacter. Next base: position 54,406 of record DASSEH010000207.1, on the reverse strand, counting down.
GAGCTGGTCTTTGAGTTCGACCTCGCCGAAGTTGTGGATAAGGGCCGCCGCGAATTTTTGCCCGCGCGCGGCCATCCCGCGATTGTCCACCTGCAGCACGGCAATGCCATCGCGCAGCAAAAGCTCGTTAAACAGCAGCGTCCCTCCACTCCATTGGTCGCGCACTACCTGGCCATGCGGACCGCCATAGGGATTCATGATCAGCGGCACCTTGCCCGTGGCATTTTGCGGCAGATAAATCAGACCATGCAGCAGGGTCCCGTCTTCGGCTTTAAAGTCCACAAACTGCGGCGGCGTCAGCTTGTAACCGGAAATGCTCCGCGACTGCCAGAAGGTCTGGCAGCTTCCGCCGAGCCTGCAGAGCGAAAGCTGCGGCGGAGTGAGCAGGGCCGAGAAGTGGTCGATATACGTCTTGCCATCCGGGCCAAAATCCACACTGTGAGTACCCGGCTGGCTCTGCGTAAGTACCTGAAAATTGCTGCCATCGAGTTTCACCGAGCACAAATGGCGCTGGCGGGCGTCTCCGCCGCCGGTGGTTAGGTAAACAATCCCCGCCTCTTCATCCACGTTTTCCACGCCGAACACTTCAAACTCGCCTTTGGTGATCTGGTTTTCCAGTTTGGCGTCCGCCGCCAGCGGATTGGTTGAATCGAATGAATAAAGGTACAAATGGGTATAGCCGTCGCGCCAGCTTGTCCATATGAACTTGTTGCCCGGCTTGAGCGTTTGAAAGTTGTCATCCACTTCGATCCAGGTATCGCTCTTTTCACTGAGCACGCGGCGAGCTTTGCCGCTGGCTGCGTCAATAAAATAAAGATCAAGCTGGTTCTGCCTGCGGTTCAGCACCTCGGCCCAGACCACGCCTTCCTGAAGCCAGCCAAAACGCGGGATGTAAACGTCCTTGTCGTCGGTAAGTTTGATCCAGCGCGTCTTGCCGTTGTGGCTGTCCATCACGCCCAGGCGCACTTCCGGATTCGGATCACCCACCTTGGGATATTTCTCTTCGTACACCGTGGGGTGTTGCACCAGAAAATCGGTGATGGGATACACCGGGACCTTGGTTTCATCCATCTGCAAAAAGACGATCTGCTTGCCGTCGCGCGACCAGTAATAATTGCTGCGCACTTCCAGCTCTTCGGCATAGACCCAGTCCACTTCGCCGTTCAGGATATTAGGATCACTCGTCTTCGTAAGCTGAGTCTCGCCGCCACCTTCCAGCGGCTGGACATAAAGGTTGTGATTGCGCAGGTAGCTCAGCCTGCTCCCATCGGGAGAAAACTTGGGATTCATCACCGGGTCACCGGACTGGTTGATGTGCACCGCAGTGCCAGTCTCCAGCGAATAAAGCCAAATCTGCCCAAAAGTATCGAACACCAGGTGGCGCGAATCCTTTGCCCACGAATACGGGGACACGTGATAGCGCTGGCGATTGTCGCGCTCGCGGTCGTCTTTGGTCTGGGACAGGGGCGGCGTCCACTGTTTCAGTTTTTCCGCCGCCACCAGCACGGCTGGTTTGCCGGTGGTGACGTCAACGTAATAAAGCTCGGCCCGTTCTCCCTCATCGTCGCGCAGAATGTAGGAGATCTTTTTGCCATCCGGACTCCACTTCACGGCCTCCGGCGTGCGCCCGGTAATGCCGCCTTCGGCGAAGATGGTCGCCACGGAAAGCTCGGGCGACTGCTGTCCCCGGCAGACCGCACTCAGAAAAACCAAAAAAGAAAGTAATAAGTTCCGCTTCAACTTGCCCTCCCATGAAAACCAGAAGTGTACACCGTTCACAGCAAACGGTCGCCGCGATAAATCAGTTTTTCATCAATCATGCGCGCATCCTGGCTCAAAGTGTGCTCTTTGGGCGGCCCTTCATCCAGAATGTGCAGCACCGTATGGCCCTGGCTCAGCAAATAATCAGACACCAGCATGCGATGGCAATTCGAGTACAGCGCCTCGGCACACATGATCGCCGTTCTCTGCCCCACGGCGCGCTCCACCAGCCGCCCGGCCGCCTTTTGAAACTGTGGTGACAGCATGTAATCCGCATAATTCCTGAAAGCCTCATCCCGCAGCGCGATGTGCGGCGACAGCTCCGGCGGCATCTGTCCGCTTCTTTTTCCGCCCAGGTCTTTTTCCCAAAGATAACCGCAGCCGGCCTGCGGCAGCCATGTCTCCATGTTTTCCCGGTTGAACTGCGGATGCCGCCGCGAAACCGGAAACGCTCGAATATCCACCAGCAGCCGAATTTCGTGGGCCTCTAATATTCGTGAGAATTCGCCCATCTCTCGCGTTGAGTGCCCCATGGTATAAACCGTCGCCATCAGCGGCCAATTTCGTGCAGCGCCCTGGCCACAACCAGTTCTTCGTGCTCAAAAACGGTACGCAGATCGAGCAGCACGCGCCCTTCTTCCACGCGCGCCACAATGGCAGGAGTGTTCCCGCGCAGCCGCGCAGCCAGTTCGTCCGCACTCAGGGATGAAGCAGTCACCGCCAAAAGAAACGTCGCCAGCGTGGAATCGGGTGCGGAGCCGCCGCCGATCAGCGACTTGCCCGCAATGATCTCCACTCGCAGATGAGCCGCTCTTTTCAGTTTTGCGGCCAAGGCCTCAGCGCGACGGCGAATCTCCTCCGCCGGCATCAGCATCATGCGGACGGTCGGAATGGCGGCATAATTCTGCCGTACATACTCCATGAGTGTGGCTTCCAGCGCCGCATAAGCCAGCTTGTCCACGCGCAAGGCGCGGAACAGCGGATTCGAGCGCACCCGCTGGATCAGTTCGGCGCGTCCGCTCAGCAAACCGGCCTGCGGACCTCCCAGCATCTTGTCTCCGCTGTAGGTCACCACGTCCACGCCGGCGCGCAGGCTCTCCGGAACGCCGCTTTCCTGTATGCCCATACTGCGCAGGGGCAGCAACGCTCCGCTGCCCAGATCTTCCATCACCGGAATGTTGTGCTTCCGCCCCAGCGCCACCAGTTCTTCGAGCGATGGCTGCTCGGTAAATCCGATAATGGCGAAGTTCGAGCGATGCACGCGCAGCAGCAGCCGCGTCTTTTCAGTAATCGCCCGCTCGTAGTCGGCGATGCGCGTGCGGTTGGTGGTGCCGACCTCGCGCAGCACAGCGCCGGACTTGGTCATCACGTCGGGCACGCGGAACGATCCGCCAATTTCCACCAGCTCGCCCCGGGACACCACTACTTCGCCGCCCTCGGCCAGGCTGTTTAGCGCCAGCATCACCGCTGCCGCGCAGTTATTCACCACCACCGTGCGGATGCCGCTCACGCCTTCCTGGTTCAGCAGACGCGAAAACAGGCGCTCCACATGGACATCGCGCTTGCCCCGTTCGCCCTCGGCAATATCAAACTCCAGATTGGAGTAGCGCCCAGCCACTTCGCTGATGCGTCGCAGCGCCGACTCCGCCAGCGGCGCTCGCCCCAGATTTGTGTGCAGCACCACTCCGGTGGCATTGATGACCGGCCGCAGCGAAAACTCCATGGCGGCATGCAGCTGCCGGGCAATGCCATCGGGCAATCCAGCAATGGCCAGTGCGGTCGTTTTTTCGTTGGTCAAATGTCCCGCAGAAATTTCCTGGCGAAGCTGCGCCAGCGCCGCGCGGACTGCTTCCACCACCGCCGGCTGCCCTTCCTGCTCGATCAAAGGCAAAATCTCCGAGTGGCGCAGAAGGTCGTCCACTGAAGGCAGCAGGCGGTAAAGATCGGGTTGGGAGTTGGTCTGCATGTTTTTTTCCCCTAACATCCCGAAGCGAAGCGAGGGAGCCCTATAGCTACAAGGGTCTACAGGCCCGCCAGGATTAATTCCCCACTCTACTACAGCGACTTCTCGCATTGGGTATCTAACCCGATAAGTTTTCTTGAACGCAGGGATCCCTCGCTCACGCTCGGGATTTCAGAGCGAAATCACCCCACCTCCACCAGCCCATATCGCCTCTGCCAGTGGTTTTTCAAATGCAACATCACTCGCTCACGGTCTGCCGTAGTGATCTCCGGATCGCTGCCCTGCACCAGCCGAACGGCTTCTTCCTTGGCCAGCTCCAGCAGCTTGCGGTCGCGCGCCAGGCTGGCCACGCGGAAGCCCGGCATCCCTGCCTGTTTGGTGCCGAAGAACTCGCCCGGGCCGCGAATCTCCAGATCGATCTCGGATATCTCAAAGCCGTTCTGCGTGCGCACCATGGTTTTGAGGCGCGTCTCGCCCTCCGGAGAGACCTTGCCGCCGGTCATCAAGATGCAATACGACTTGGCCGCGCCGCGCCCAATGCGTCCGCGCAGTTGATGCAGCTGGGAAAGGCCAAAGCGCTCGGCATGTTCCACCACCATCACTGTGGCATTGGGCACGTCCACGCCGACTTCGATCACCGTGGTCGAGACCAGTACGTCAAGCTCGCCGTTCTTGAAGCGGCGCATGGTGGCGTCCTTTTCTTCCGGGTCAAGGCGCCCATGCAGCAGGCCCACGCGCAGGCCGGGCATGATCTTTTTGCGCAGCTCTTCATACATGTGCATGGCCGCCTTCAGTCCGCTTTTCGACGCAGGGGCCGTGCCCATGAACTCCAGCTCCGGCTGATCACTCGGCGCGCCCTCAATCACCGGATACACCACATAAGCCTGCCGTCCGGCGGCGACCTGTTTTTTCACAAAGTCCCAGACCTCCTGCGCGCGATCATCGGCGACTTTGCGAGTAGTAATCGGCGTGCGGCCCGGCGGAAGCTCATCGAGAATGCTGGCGTCGAGATCGCCGTAGAGCGTGAGCGCCAGCGTACGCGGAATCGGCGTGGCCGTCATCACCAGCGTGTCCGGCTCGGCCGCGCCTTTCTTCATAAGACTAAAGCGCTGCAGCACGCCGAAGCGGTGCTGCTCGTCCACGATCACCAGGCCCAGATTGTGGAACTCCACTTTTTCCTGGATCAGCGCATGTGTGCCGATCACCAGATGCGCGCCGCCCTGGGCAATGTGCCGCCGCGCATTGCGCTTGCGCTCTTCGTCGAGCGAGCCGGTGAGCAGCACCACCCGGTAGCCGGCCTCTTCCAGAATGCGCCGGGCAGAAAGATAGTGCTGCGTGGCCAGAATCTCCGTGGGCGCCATAAAGGCCACCTGATATCCATTTTCCATGGCGATCACCGCCGCCTGCAGCGCCACAATGGTCTTGCCCGAGCCTACGTCTCCCTGCAGCATCCGCCGCATGGGCGAGGGCTGCTGCATGTCTTCCGCAATCTCTTTGAGCACGCGCTTTTGCGCCGCCGTGGGATGAAAAGGAAGAATCTTCTTGATGGCCTCGCGGACTTTCTCATTCAGCGCAAAAGCAATGCCCGCCCGCTGGCGCATCCGCCGCCGCTTGAGTTCGAGCCCCACTTCCAGAAAGAACAGCTCTTCAAAGATCAGGCGGCGATGCGCGGGTGTCGAAGAGCTTTGCAAAGCCACCACGCTCTCGCCCGCCGGCGGAAAGTGCGCCTGCTCAAAGGCCATCCGGCGGTCCACCAGACCTATACGGCTCACCAGCGCAGGCGGCAACCCGTCCGGAATGGGATCGGCCAGGTTCCGCAGCGCTCCATAAATCACCCGGCGAAACCAGCGCGGAGTAAGCTTTTGCTGGGCCGCCGTTTCATAAATCGGGACGATCCGCCCCACCTCCAGCGACTCGATTTCCTCCGCATCCTCGGCAGAAAAATCGCCTTCGCCATTGCCGCCGCCGTCCAGCAGCTCAAACTGCGGCTGTTTGATCTCCAGCCCCTTGCCCTTCCAGCCCTCTTCCACCTTGCCGTACAGGGCCACCAGCTGGCCGGGCTTGAAGCGGTCGCGCAGATACTCGCCATTGAACCAAATACAGCGCAGCGTGGCCCGGCCCTGCCCCGCCACCATCTGAAACACAGGCATCGAGCGGGTGCGAAACATCGACGAATTGCGCACCTCGGCAATCACCGTGGCCATCTCGCCCGCCCGGAGCTCCCCGATACCGCGCGGGTTCAGCCGGTCTTCATAACGGAAAGGCAGGTAATACAGCAGGTCCTCGACGGTGCAGATGTTCTTCTGCGCCAGCCATTCGGCCACCCGCGGCCCAATGCCCTTCACGAATTTCACTTCAGTCTGTAGCTGCAGCACCTTCATGATGATAGAGGAGCCAGTGGCCATTCCGGCAGCCACGGGCAGGAATCGGGATCATTGGGTATGGGGTACCCCCCGGGGTTGATCCCAATGATCCCAATAAATACTGGGATTTGAGTGGGGGTATCCCAATCAGCTCCCAATTTTTACTGGGGTTGCGCGCTTTGCCGCCTGTAAGCTCCTGATTCCCAAGCTCTTATCCTTTCTGCCCCTTTGACCCAGCAGCGGATTACCGTGGGCAACAGCTCTTCCGCAGCTGCGTGATACCGCGGAGCGCAGGCGAAAGTCAAGCGAAAAAGAGTTGCCTATTTGGGCGCGACAGGAGAGATCAATGCGGAAAAGCAGCACGAGTCAGGAGTCATCTGCACCGGTGGATATGATGCTGCCGAGTGTGCTGACGCTTCCGACCGTAGTTAGAATTCCTTTTGGCCATTTTGCCCACTAATCCTGCCGCAAGGCAATCATAGGATCTACTTGCGTAGCGCGTCGCGCCGGTATAACACAAGCTCCCAGGCCAACAACAATAACTAATGCTATAACAGCACAAAATGTCCATGGATCGGTTGACGAAATGCCCCACATCGCACTGCTTAAATAACGAGTTAGAGCAACACTCATGAGGCAGCCAATAGCCACGCCTGCGGCAATCAAACTCACCCCTTTACCGATGACCATGCCGAGAATAGTGCTGCGCCGTGCACCCAGCGCCATGCGAATTCCTATGTCGTGCGTCTGCAAAGACACCATGTATGCTGTCACGCTAAAAGTTCCAATAGCAACAAGCAGTAACGCGACTCCGGCAAAAGAGGCAAGAGTAATAAACTCGAACCGTGGGATCGTGTTTTGATCGTCCAGAAAGTCCTTAATAGATCCAGATGCACTAAATGTAACACGCGGATCTACTGTCCAGATTTCCCGATAAACACTCTTGAGCAGCGTATGTGGATCCACTCTGCTCTTAGCAAGTAAAGAGAGCGGATTAGCAAATCCGGCAACACTCCCCGGAAGAAATGCCACTGGCATCACCGCATATCCTGCGCCATCAGGGCGTCGCGGAAAGTCTCGAACAACTCCGATAATCTCAAAATAAGTGTCATGGGGAGCATCCAGGAATGTACGATCGAAGGTGTTAAATTTGATTTTCACACCGATCGGATTTTGATCGCCCAGGTAACGTCGAACCAGGTCTTCATTAACCACAGCAACATGCCGCCCGAGTTCTACATCGCTGTGCGACAAAAGCTCTCCCTTGGTCAGCCCTACTCCCAAAGTATTGAAATACCCTTCCGTGCAAAATTCAACATGAACAGGCCACGGCTCAACATGCGGCCTTCCTGGTATGGTGACATCGCTCCCGGTCTGAAAGTCGTATGGGGGCAGCTTCCAGGTCTCCGTCGAGGACACCACGCCAGGCAGCTGATCTATACGTGGCAGGAGCTGGTTGAAAAATTCCGGCTTCTTATCAGGCTTGTGTTGCAAATAATTAGTGTAGTAAGGGTTACGTGGAAACGATAACTGTATATAGAGGACATTCTCCGGCTTAAAGGGCAGATCAACATGTGTCAGAGCAAAGAAGCTGCGCATCATCAAACCGCCGCCGACCAGCAACACGATCGAGAGCGCCACTTCGAATATGACCAGAGCTGCGCGAAACTTGCCATGTCGGAAACTCCGGCTGGTGACTTTCCCACTCCCTGTCACGCCTAACCACAAGTTCCCGCTCGCAGCATGCAGCGCTGGCGCCAGCCCGCATGCTAATGTTGTAACCATCGCAATACCTATGGCAAAAATCAGGATGGCGGGGTTCAATGTGATCATGGCTTCGCTCGGGATCGTTCCAGGTGGAATGATTCTTACCACCAATTTCAGCCCGAAGTAGGCAGCCAGACAGCCAGCACCACAACCGGCCAGCGATAACACAAAACTCTCCACCAATAGCTGCTGCATCAACCGCCATCGGCTGGCGCCCAGCGACGCCCGAATGACTATCTCTCTTTCACGCGCCGTTGTTCGAGCTAACAATAGATTTGCCACATTGATGCATCCGATGAAAAGCAGCATAACGACAGCACCTAATAGTGCGTAGAGGATTTTCTTGAAGCCACCTACACTGTCGTCAATCAAGCTCCGCACTGTTACCCTGACATGCTGCTCACTGGGTAATAGCCGCTGAATGATGAGATCTAATTCAGCTCTTGCCGCCTGCACACTCACTCCAGGTTTCAAACGCCCCACCGGTACCAGACTTCCGCTTTTATCCGGGTCGCGCGGCAGCCAAATATTTGCACCATAGACGTTGAATCTTCTCGGCATAACTGCCACAAGAGTTCGTGCTTCCTCGCCGATCACAAATGTGGCGCCCAAAGCTTTTGGGTCGCCGCTGAACTCGCTCTGCCATAGTTCATAATCGATTGCAAACACTGGTGGAGCATTCGGCCTCTCATCCTCTTCGGTAATCCAACGGCCCAGGACGGGCGCAACTCCGTAAAACTTAAAAGTATTCCCGGTTACCCACGCCGCCCGGACCTGGCCAGCTCCTTTACCTCCATCGTAATGAAGGCTCGAATCCGTCTGATATCCAACCATATCGTCAAACACATGGCTTTGCTCACGAATAGCACGAAACTCCATCGGCCAGTAATCAGCCCGATGCGTGATGCCCTGAAAATGATTTAAGTTCTCTATTTCAAACTTTACCAATCGGGGAGAGCCCTTATATGGAAACGGGTCGAGTAAGATGTTATAGACCAGGCTGAAAATCAAAGTCGTAGCGCCTATCCCTACTGCTAGCGCGAATACGGACAATAGAGCAAACCGGCGATCATTTCTAAGACCACGCAGAGTGAATCGAAAATCCTGATAAATACTATTCATAAGAAAAGGCCCCGGGTTTATCACGGTCCGCGTCGCATCATACTGCACCAGCAAGGGCGTCCCCGGACTTTTACCTCCCAGTGAGTGTGCCCTGCCGCGCGCACCAATAAAAACGGCCTCGATAGGCCACTTTTCCAGGAACCTGATTGCCGGTAAGAATCCAGTCTGGATAATGAGCCATAAAATAGTGGCCATCATACTTTTGCAGAAGTGCATTATGCAATACAGAAGAGAATGTGCAGACCACCATGGAGACATTCAATGAAGGCCAGGTGTAAGTTCAAAGCGATGCCTTTGTGGTGTGCAGAAGCTCGGGTTAAAGATGCTTGCCTGATCTGGTTCGATGGTTCCGCTTCGAGGCGCGAAAACACGAGCGAAATGCAGGCGAACGCTCGTGTATATTTGTGGGCATGAAATTCAAATTCCTCACCCTGCTTGTTCTTGCCGCACTCTCTCTTTCCGGTCTGGCCCAGGCACAGAGCCAAACTCATCCCGAGAGCAATAGTCCGTTGTCTTTGGTGAAGACTGCGGGCACAGTCGCCGTGAATACGCAGCACGCGGACCTTGAGCACTTTTTGGCCATTTACGTGGACCCATCGAACTGGAAGTCAGGGCTCGGGGACAAAGATCTTGGCCCCTTTCTCAAACTCAAGGAAGGCAAGCCGGGACGCAGCGCGGTCCTGTTCTTTACCCAGAACATGGATTATGCCATCTGCGTGTACTTTGACGGCGAAGCCGCCTTTGGCGTGACCGCGGCCAAAGCCGGTTCCGGTGGAACCATCGAAGCCAGCAGCATCTCCGCCGGATACAAAGCTGTCTCCAAAGAAATGCTGCAACCCGCCGGCAAGAATTATGATTTCAGCGAAATGGAAATAAACATGGACAATGGCGACCCCATTTCCGCCTGGCAGATAAAACCCACTGGCAAGTAGCTGCCAAATGGTTCACACCGCCTGCCCGGCAGAAAATCCCGAGGCCCAGGCCCATTGAAAGTTGAAGCCGCCGAGGTGGCCGGTCACATCCACTACCTCGCCGATGAAAAATAATCCCGGGACTTTGCGGCTCTCCATGGTTTTGGCGGAAAGCTCGTTGGTGTCCACGCCGCCAGCGGTGACCTCGGCTTTGTCATAGCCCTCGGTGCCATCGGGGACGATCTGCCAGCCATGCGCGCGGCGCTCCAGCTCTTCGAGCGCATGGTTGCTCCAGCCCACCGGTGGATTCTGCTCCAGCCAGCGCTCGGCCAGGCGCACCGGCAGGGCTGCATGAAAGGCCACTTTGGCCGAAGCCAGGTCCCGCCGGGCCTTCGGCTGCCGCAGGGGAGCGGTAAGATCTTTTTCCGGAGCCAGATCCATCACAATCGGTTCGGACTTTTTCCAGTACGAAGAAATCTGCAGAATGGCCGGGCCGCTGAGTCCGCGATGCGTTATCAGCATCTTCTCCCGAAATCGCGGCGAACTATTTGTTGTTGTCGCGACTACCTCCGTGGATACGCCGGACAAATCGCAGTACCGCTTGCGGTCGTCTGCGTTCAGCGTGAGCGGGACCAGCGCTGGTCGGCACTCCACAATGGCGAGGCCAAACTGCCGCGCCAGATCGTAACCAAAACTGGTCGCTCCCATCTTTGGAATAGAAAGCCCTCCAGTAGCGATCACCAGCGCCGGTGCGCAAAATTCCTGGGCGCTGGTCTTCACCGTGAACCCGGCATTGTGCCTAACTTCCTGCACTCTGGCGGAAGTAAAGATGCGCACCCCGGCGGCGCGGCACTCCTGCTCCAGCATATTCACAATGTCATGCGCACTGTGGTCGCAGAAAAGCTGACCCAGAGTTTTTTCGTGGTAAGGAATGCGGTGCTTTTGGACCAGGGCAATAAAATCCGCCGGTGTGTAGCGGGCCAGCGCCGATTTGCAGAAATGTGGATTGGCCGAGAGAAAGTTTTCCGGACGGCAGTGCAGATTGGTAAAGTTGCAGCGTCCGCCGCCGGAGATGAGTATCTTTTTGCCGATGCGGTCGGCATGATCCAGCACGGCCACCCGGCGTCCGCGCTGGCCGGCCTCCATGGCACACATGAGTCCGGCAGCGCCCGCGCCGAGAATGATTACGTCAAAAACCTGCTCTGCGGACTTACTGTCTCTGCTGTGCAAGCCTGACTTTTGTGCTTTCCAGTTTTTTCTGCACCCGGCCCACGTCCTGCTGGTCCACGTCCGCCTGAACGGATTTGTTCCATTCGGTGAGGGCGTGCTCCCAGTGCGTGGCCGCTAACTGCAGGCGTCCGGTTTTGGCGTAAAGCTCACCCAGATGGTCCTGGATGGTGGCGTCGTTGGGCGTTTTCTCCTCCGCCTTGCGCAGGTTCTCTTCCGCCTGGTCGAAGTTGCCCATCTTGAAATACGCCCAGCCCAGCGAGTCAAGATAAGCGCCGTTCTGCGGGTCGAGCGTGATTGCTTTCTTGATCAGCGAGAGCGCCTCTTCCAGTCGCAGGTTGTGGTCGGCCAGCATGTATCCCAGATAATTCAGGGTCATGCTGTTGTTCGGGTCCTGCTTCAGCACCTGGCGGAACATCTGCTCGGCCAGATCGACCTTCTTCTGCCGCTCATACATCGCGCCCTGCAGGAAGTAGACATACTCTTTGTCCTCCGGACGCGTGGAAAGCTTGTCCGCTTTGGCCAGGGTGTCTTCCGCATCTTTCCAGCGCTTCAGCCGGGTATAGATATTCGAAAGCGAAATCAGGATCTCGCGATCTTCGGGCGTGCCCTTGAGCAGCGCCTTGGCGGTCTGAATTCCTTCTTCTCCCTTGCCCTCATCGGCCAGCTGCGTGGCCAGCGCGAGTTTCAGGTTCTTGTCTGCGGGAAGCTTCTGCGCCGCTTCCTGCGCGGCTTTGGTGGCCTCGGGCCACTGCTTCTGTTCGCGATAGGTCTCGATGATTTCCTGATATCCGCGTGCGCTTTCTTCTCCACCCAGGTCAATCATTTTGCGGAAAGTATCTACCGCCAGCAGCGGGCGGTTTTCCTCGCGATAGACATTGCCCAAACGCTCGATGAAGAGTGCCCGGTTGCCGCGCTCCTGCGGGGAGTAATCGCCGCTGGGCTTGGTGGTGGCCGTGATCAGCTTCTTCAGCAGGTCGGCGGAATCATCGTACTTGCCCAGAGCATCGAGAACAATGGCTTCGGTATAGGGAACTTCCAGCGAATCGGGCGCGAGCGCGGAGGCCTTTTTGATCTGCTCCAGCGCCTCATCGAACTTGCCGGAGTGCTGGTAGAGCTTGGCCGCCTGCAGCGGCGCCTGCCAGTCCTGGGGATCAACCTGCTCCAGCGCCAGATACTGCTCCAGTGCGGCATCCATCTGATTGTCACTGGCCAGGTTTTGCGCCAGGCCGCGGACCGCATCCAGATTGTCGTGGTCCTGCGCTACAGCCTGCTTATAAGCCGCAATCGCGTTCTTGTAATCCTTCTGCTGTTCGTAGGTGTAACCCAGCGCCGCATAGAGCTTGCCCGAGCGTGCGGCTTCGGGAATGGAATTCAGGGTTGCAACGGCTTTGGCCGCGTTGCCCTCTTCGTTGTAGAGATAGGCCAGATTGGTCACGGCCTCTTCGGAATTGGGTTCGAGCTTGATCGCTGTCTGGAACTCCTCTTCCGCCCTGGGCATCTCCTTGTTCAGGATGTAGAGACGCCCCAGCAGCAGGTGGTTTTCCGCATTGCCCGGCTCCAGCTTCACAATGGACTGGTACTGCTCGGTAGCCAGCTTGAGCATGTCCTGCGACTGCGCGCCCGACTGTACATCGCCCATGGAGCGCAGGTAGATGCGCCCCAGCAGCTTCCGCGCCTCAAGATTCCCGGGATCGCGCTTGACCACGTCCTGGGCTTCGATTACGGCTTCGCGAATCCGCCCGGTGCGCGCATAGAGTTCGGCCAACCCTGACGCCAGATACTCTGACGAAGGGTCGTTCTCCATGGCCAGGCGGTATTCTTCAATCGCCCTGGGCGCGAACTCGGTCCGCCCATAAAGAAGGACCATCTGCTCGTAATAGTGGGCCAGGCCATAGTGGTAATACGAGGCCGCGCGGTCGACTTTTTTGGCCGTACTCGCGGCTGGGGCCGCGGGCTTTTGGCTTTCCTGCGGGCTGCCGCCCGGCTGCGCGGGCGCAGGTGTCTCCTGCTGGGCCAGGGCTGAAAGGGATACCAGAATAATGCCTAAAAGAAAAAAGCGGAATTTTACTGGAGTCATATATATGCCGAGCTACCAAACCTCTCTCATTTGGATGCGAGGGAAGCAATCCCGGAAGCACTTTCTTCCTGAAGTTCTATTGTAGTCCCGGGCCTGCCGCCTGTGCAGCAGACTGTGTCGAGAAACGTAAAGAGGCCGCACTGGGTTAGCCGGAATTTTAGTGCCGGAAATGGCGGACGCCAGTCAGCACCATCGCCAGCCCCAGGCGGTTGGCCGTGTCGATGACCTCCTGGTCCCGCACCGAGCCGCCAGGCTGGATCACCGCCGTGGCCCCGTTTTTGCCGATCTCTTCCACCCCATCAGGGAAGGGAAAGAACGCGTCCGAGGCCGCGACCGAGCCTTTCAGCGGCAGCACCGCCTTCATGGCCCCTATTTTGCATGAATCCACACGGGACATTTGTCCGGCGCCCACGCCAAGGCTCTGCCCCTCGCGCGCATAGACAATCGCATTCGACTTCACGTGCTTGCACACCTTCCAGGCGAACAGCAGGGCGCGCATCTCTTCTTCCGTAGGCTGGCGCTGCGTGACTACTTTGAGATCGGCCTGGGTAAGCGGACGCACATCGGCATCCTGCACCAGCATTCCGCCGGAAACGTGCTTGATGACCGGCGTCTGAGCGCCCGCCTTCACCTCGACCAGACGCAGGTTCTTCTTCGCCGCGAACTTCTCCCGCGCGGCGGCATCAAAGCCGGGTGCGGCAATGGCCTCCACAAACAGTTTGGCCATCTCCTCGGCCGCTTCGCCGTCGATGATGCGGTTGACGCCGATTACGCCGCCAAAAGCCGAGACCGGGTCAGCCTCCAGCGCCCGCAGATAAGCCTGGCGCAGCGTGCCGCCCGTGGCCGTGCCGCAGGGATTGGTGTGCTTAATAATGACGCAGACGGTATCGTCAAACTCCTGGGCCAGGTCCCACGCCGCCTGCAGATCGACAATATTGTTGTACGAAAGCTCTTTGCCCTGGAGCTGCTGGCCGTTGGCAATGCCCGTGCCCGATCCATCGGAATACATGGCGGCGCGCTGGTGCGGATTCTCTCCATAACGCAGGTCCATCACTTTGCCCAGTGAGAAGCGCAGCGTTGCGGGAAAGTCATTGGCCGGTGCTTCGAGCTGGAACTCTTTTTGGGCTTCGTCGAGTGAGATTACGGCCAGTGTGGCGGCAATCGCGCCGTCATAGGCGGCGGTGGTGGCAAAGGCTTTTTGCGCCAGCCGCCAGCGGATGGCCAGATTGAGCTGGCCGCCACTGCTCGCCATCTCCGTGGCGATGGCAGCGTAATCTTCCGGAGAGGTCACAATCGCCACATCGCGGAAATTCTTGGCCGCCGAGCGCACCATGGATGGCCCGCCAATATCGATGTTCTCAATGATCTCGCCGAAATGGACGCCCGGCTTCGCTGCCGTCTTCTCAAAGGCGTAGAGATTCACCACCACCATATCAATCGGCACGATCCCGTGCTCACGGGCGGCGGCAACATGTGTGGGATTGTCGCGGACGTGCAAAATGCCGCCATGCACCTTGGGATGCAGCGTCTTTACCCGGCCATCCATCATCTCGGGAAAGCCGGTCAGCTCGGAGATGTCCTTCACCGGAATGTGCGAATCGCGCAGCAGTTTGGCCGTGCCGCCGGTGGAGATCAGCTCCACGCCGAAATCCGCCAGCTTGCGGGCAAACTCCACCATTCCAGTCTTATCGGTAACGCTCAAAAGGGCACGCTGAATCTTGGGCACTGTGTTTTGTTTCCTTAATCTGGGAATCAAGAAGAGGTGTACAAAATAAGGTATCAGCCAACCGGCGCTGGATGCAAAGGGAGAATTCCGGGAAGTGGTCTATTGTAGGCCACGGTGTTTGCATTCAACTATGCGCTTAAACGCACTCGATGAAACCAAGCAATCGCCTGTATTTCCTGATCCCATTTTTAACTGAACTACTTCCTCACGACCTTCTGCTGCGGTAATGTTCCAAGGCGATTTTTTTGACTAAGATTGTTTTGCATGTGTATAATTATTTTGAACAATGATGTTGATTATGGCAAAAAACTACTACCGGCAGGCTCTTGAGAATGCACAGGCTGACTTAGCGCGAGCGGTCCAACAGCTCGACTACTGGACTATGGAAGTGGGGAAGGCTCAAACTCTCGTAAAAACCCTTGCCGCAAAGGTGAGCGATGAAGTGGCAGCGACAATAGAAGAATCGCCTGATGAAGTCGGCATACAAGACATTGTTTTTTCCTGCATTCGCCGGTCGTATTTGGCCCCAACAGCCAAAGACATACGAGACAAAATTAACATTGAACAACTGTACGATTTGAGTAGATATTCGAACCCTTTGGCGGTGATTCACCAAGCCATTAAACGTCTTGAAAAAGCCGATAAGGTTAAGCAAATAGAAGATGGCAGGTACGTCTTGGATATGGCCGGAATTATTGGAAAGGCTCTTATCAATGCCCCGGCCGGCTCCCTCGCAAAGGCTTTTCAAGCTGAGATAGCTAAAGAGAAATAAGGGTAAAGCAGGCTTGGGCGGCATAAAATTGCCGCTTAATTCTTTAGTAATAGCCCAAACCATTTTTGAGATAACGATAAATGCTTGGCTTTTCCAATTGCGAAGAAAAGTGAGGTACACGATGATTTCCGCATCGGATGAGTTGATATTGCTGGTTAAAAAGTGGATAAACGAATCAATCGAGGTTGGCGTTTTGTCCATAATAAAAGGCCCTTCAGGACGTCGCGCTATGTTGTACGTCGAGGGTGTGCCGCACTTAGAAGAGACCACCAAGTGCTTTGGTGTACGGAATAAAGGCAGTTTCGCAGCCATCATCCCGACCGATTCTCAGTTTGGGTATATCCGATTCGAAGACAAGCCAGAATTGCTAATGACTGATGAAATCATGGACGAAGATTGGATCCAGCTAAGCAGATATGAAGAAGCCGTACTTATCGGCTGGCCAGAGGGTTCAAACGCTATTATCGTGACTCTCAAGAAGTAATAGTAACTCAGCATTTAGCCCAATACCGAATTTCGGGTAATAAACACTTCGCACCTGCGCGTGCCGGGTGTTTGCGCCCGCCGCCGTGATCTCTGGAGGCAGGAATGAAAGCAACTGTGTTTTATCGGATCGCTGCTGTTCTTCTGCTGCTTTTTGCGGCAGGACACACACTCGGCTTTCGCCAGTCGGATCCCCAATGGGGAGTCGATGCCCTGCTTGGCTCAATGCGGTCTATCCACTTCAACGTGCAGGGGTTCAGCCGCACGTATTGGGACCTCTTTGTGGCGGCCGGGTTTTCAGTTGGCGTGTTTTATCTGTTCGCAGCGATATTGGCATGGCAGCTGGGTAGCCTTCCGGCTGCGACTTTGGCGCAGATGCGCGGTGCCAAGTGGGCGTTCGCCCTTTGCTTTGCCGCCATCACGGTGGTGAGCTGGAGATACCTCTTCATCCTGCCTATCGTTTTCTCAATTGTGATTACATTCTGTTTGACTGCAGCGGCATGGCTTTCAACCAGAGAGGTTTCAAATTAATCATCTGAAATTACCTGATCTTCAGGCAATCCTGACCAGAAGCTCCTGCGACGAAAGCTCTTTGGTGGCCGGATGCCGCAGCGCCGCCACGCTAAATTCCGCTCCCGCCGCAATCAACGGAGGACCCAGCCGGTAGCCGGATTCTTCCACCGTGACACGCACCGCAGTGCCAAAATATTCCGGCAACGCCACACTCTCCTGAGCGCCGCAGCACATATATAACGACAACAAATCGCAGAATTGCAGCAGATCGGTGAACTGTTCCAGTTCCTGGTGCGAGAGTGTCTGGGCCGCGGCCAGCTTTTTTTGCCGCTTTGCTTCCTGATCGAGAAAATTGGAAAGCTGCTGCCGGTCTCTCTTCTCCATACCGTTTTCGGCGTTGTGTGATTCGGTGTAATGCCCGCCAATTCGGCAGAAATGGCGGCTTACGATGTATCCGCCCGCCGGCGAGACGCTCTGCGCGATGTCGATGGATTTCTCCCATGCGTCCAGAAAAACATGGGCCGGCACGCTGGCAAAAGAATCGGGCGCCGTCTGCGCCACCGAGCGGCTGAACATGATGGCCTGTGCGTCCGGCACGCCCCACCCGGCATCGTGCAGGGCAATCGCGCGAATCATGCCGGCATCGGGCGCGGGAAGATTCGGCGCCGTGACCTGTGCCGCCAGTTCGCCCGCGAGGGCTGCATGCGAAGGCTGGGTAATCAGCCAGCACTGCTGATACTTCTGTTTTTGCGTGCGCTGCACGACCGGCCATGCAGGAGCAAACTCCTGCCCGGAGGGCGCAACGGGGGTGAGCGGACGAAGAATCATTATCCTGGTCGCCGCTTGGCTATGCGTCCGGACGAAGCGGCCGCTTTGGCTGGCCCGCTGCTGGAGGGCGGTTTGCGCATTCCTTCCAAAAGCTCCTTGAGCGCCACGGCATTATTGTGCTCCTCGTCTTTGGAAGCAAAGATCAGGGTCACCGACGCATGTTCGCTCCGTATCTGATACAGCCGTTCCAGATCGCCGGAGGCCTCCGGGGTGGATAGCTCCTGAAAGTAGCGCCTTTTAAAGAGCAGCCAGTTTTGGCTGGAGTGGAACCACTTACGCAGCCCGTCTGAGGGCGCAAGGTTCTTGAGCCAGTGGTCGATGCGGGCCGTCTCTTTCTTTACGCCGCGCGGCCAGAGCCGGTCTACCAGCACCCGCTGGCCATCGGAGAGAGAAGGCTTGTCATACACGCGTTTGACGGTAACAGCCATAGCCATGGAGGGCTTCCAAAAATCGCGCTCCAGCACATTATAATAGTCACTTGAAACCGCCAGCGTCCATCATTCTCGCCCTGATTTTATGCCTGCTGCCGGCCGTGACCGGCTGCGGTAAAGATGATTCGGAAAAAACCGATGCCGAACTCGGCCTCAACGAACAGCAGGCACATGGCCGGCGCGTGTTCAAAATCTACTGCGCCAACTGCCATCGTCCGTATTCCACCCAGGACCTGAAGGGACCGGGACTCAAAGGCGTTTTCAAAAAGCAGTATCTCCCCAGCGGCCTGCTGGCGAATGACAATTTTGCGGAAAACGCCATCCTGCGCGGACGCAATATGATGCCGCCCATGGGCACCTCGCTCTCCCGCAGTGAAGTTGAGAACGTAATCGCGTATTTGCACACGCTGTAGGCGATCCGAGCGCAGCGAAGAAGCCCGGCGCTGATGATGAGGCTTCCCTCGCTTCGCCGGAAAGATATCGGTACAATAAAAGTTCCAACATGGCCAGTCCCGCAGAACTCGTCCAGATTGACCTGACGCCCCGGCGTCCCCAGCCCAAACCAGCGTGGCTGAAGGCCCGTGCACCGCTGGGCGACAACTACCATGAGCTGAAAAAGCTGGCGCGCACGCTCGGCCTGCATACGGTGTGCGAGTCGGCACAGTGCCCCAATATTGGCGAGTGCTGGAACCACAAGACCGCCACCTTCATGCTGCTGGGAAATCTGTGCACGCGCCGCTGCGGATTCTGCGCCGTGCCCAAAGGCAAACCCGAGCCGCTGGATTGGGACGAGCCACGCCGCGTGGCCGAAGCCGTGGCCACACTGGGGCTGAAACATGCCGTGGTCACCAGCGTAAATCGCGATGATGACAATGAGGGCGGCGCGAAGATTTTTGCCGAGACCATCCGCGAAGTGCGCCGCCAGGCCCCCGGCTGCCAGATAGAAGTTCTGATCCCCGATTTTCAGGGCCGCGAAGACTGCCTCAAAATCGTGCTCGACGCCAAACCGGAAGTACTGAACCACAATACCGAGACAGTTCCCCGGCTCTACCGCGCGGTCCGCTCCGGCTCTCGCTATGAACGCACTCTGCAGTTGCTGGGAAACGTGAAGCGTTTTGCGCCGGAGATGGTCACCAAAAGCGGCGTGATGGTTGGTATCGGCGAGACCATGGACGAACTCATCGAGGTCTTTCGCGATCTGGCCGCGCGCAAAGTGGACATCCTCACCGTGGGGCAGTATCTGCGCCCATCCAAAGACCATCTGCCTATCACCCGCTATTACACGCCGGATGAATTTGCCCTGCTCAAGCGCGAAGCGCTGACCATGGGTTTCCGGCACGTGGAATCCGGCCCTCTGGTGCGCTCTTCATACCACGCGCACGAGCAGGCGGAATCAACCGGGCTGGTGAGCCTCGGGGCAGAAAACCTGCAATAAGCCTGACGCAGGCTCCGCCACTTAAAAAAAATCCGCGGATTTAAAAAATCCGGAAGTGGATGTTTAGATATTTTTTGGGATCTTCCCGCATGGCCTTAATCAGGCCTCGCGTCTCGGTCAGCAACTGATCGGTGTTGTTATACACCGAGGGATCGTTCACGAACCTTCCTGCTGTCCCGTTGCCCGACTCAATCTTCTGCAGGGTGGTGTTCAGGCGCTCGATGGTGTCATTGAACTTTCTGGCAAACTTCTCGTCCCTGGCCAGCATTCCCAGCGTGCCGTGTCCGGCATTGATGTCGGCCATTAACTGATTGGCTTTGGCCAGGGTTTCACTGGCGTTTTTATACAGTGACTCGTCCTTAACCAGTTTTCCCAGGGAGCCCTTGCCCTGCTGGACGTCATCAATCATGCTGTCCAGCTTGTCTACGTCCGCGGCAAACTTGCGGTAGAGCGTGTCATCGGCAAAAAACCTGCCGATGGTCCCTTTGCCGTTGCTCACGTCACCCACAATGGTTTGCATCTGCCCCAGAATGGAATTGGCGCGATCGAAGAATTGCGGGTTGTTGATGAACTCGCCCATGCTGCCCTTGCCGCTTTCAATCGTGGACAAAATTTTGTCCATGCGCCTGACCACCGTGTCCATATTTTGCAGCGTGCCCTGGCTGGCGCGGACTACATCCTGAATGCCCGGTGTATCGGTGGAAGCCAGCTCGTCGCCCTCCGCCACCTGCGGCTGGATGGACTGGTGGCTGTCCAGATCAATGAACGACTCGCCCAGAACGCCGGCCGTGGCGATGGTGGCTTTCGTATCCTTCTGGACCAGCGATTTGTACCTGGCATTCACGCGCATGGTGATCTGGACCGGCAGGTCACGCCGTTTCGTGACCAGATGAATGGCATTTACGTTGCCAATGTCCACGCCCTGCAGGCGAACCGGCGCGCCTACCTTCAGCCCTTCGGCATTGGAAAAGTAGGTATACAGAGTTAGCTTCGAGGAAAAGAACCCCGCCGTGCCGCTCATCAAAAAGACAAGCACCGCCAGCGTGATCAAAGCAAAGACCACGGTTATTCCTACCCGAAGCTCAGACCACTTCAGCTGCTTTTGACTGGGCACAAATTCTCCAGGTGAAATCGCAAAGTTACAAAAATCAAAATTCCCCGGCCTGTATCTGCCTTAAATGTACCAGTTCAGGCCTCCGGGAGTGAATGTTTCCAGGTCAGCGAAAAAAGAGCTGCCAGAACATAAGCTACCGCGGCGCAGGCCAGGGTAACCGTGAGGCCAAAATGTATGGCAATCACCATGGCCATTACCGAACCCAGCACGCTGGCGGCGGCATTCAGCGCCCACGCCCACTCTACCGTTTTAACCAGCCTGAGGCCGGTGGGAAAGGGCATTCCCATAAGGAACCCCGGCGGAACCAGTAAAGCGGCGCTCAGCAGCAGCTTTACCCCAAACTCCTGTCCCACGGCGACCGAAAGCAGGCGCGGAAGCACAAACAGATAGGCGACCACCAGCAAAACAATCAGTCCCACGATCCGCCGGATGCCGGCGCTGCCGGAAACCCAGCGTCGCGCCAGAATGCTTCCGGCGCCACTCGAGAGCAAAAGCAGAAAAACCACCACCGTCAGGGCATACGTAGGATGGCCCAGAAACAACACAAAGCGCTGAATCAGCGAAATTTCCACGAATATGTAGCCAAAGCCGATGGCCACGAAATACAGCAGATCGGCCGTTTTCGCGTGCAATCCTCCGCTTTTTTTGAGCAGCAGGGGCAAAACCAAAAAAGCCAGCACGGCGAGAATGGAAATAATCAGCAGCATCCCCAGAACCACTACGCCAAGGTTGATGCGCCAGTCGATACCCTGTCCCGTGCCGGCCATAATGTTGCGCACCACGTAGCCGGTCTTGAGCGTGAAGAAGAAAAACGGCGCATTATCGTTGACCGGCGCAATGTTGTAGTCGTAGTTCCGGGCAAATTCCTGGGGGTTGTTGGACTCGATCAGCCGGCGAAAAATGCTGGCCGCCGGTGGCAAGGGAATGGACGCAGCGTATCCATCTGGTGGGTTCAGCCAGACCAAATTGGGATTCTCCCGCATATGCTGCGCTACTGCCGCATATTCCTCGGCAGAGAAGGCCGACTTTTTCACCAGTACCAGCACCGGGCGCCCGTCTTCATTGAGTCCGCCATCGGCCACCAGGATAAAGTTCTGCTTCGGCTCCGCCACTCCGTTTTGATGGAGCGCCTCAATGGCCTGCGAGACCACGCGCAGCGCCTCACGCGGCTGGCGAAATTCCCAGCGTGTGATGGCGATCATGCCATCGGGCTTCAAATGGTCGAAATACTCGCGGAAGGCCTCGATCGTATAAAGATTGTTTTCGCTCAGGGCAAAGGCCCCGGCAGCGGTGGAAGCCCAGGTGTCCACCAGTGTCATCTGCACCACGTCAAACTTTTCTTTGGCGCTGCGCACATACGAGCGGCCATCCTGCACGTGAATGTGGACCTGGGGCAGGTCATACAGATGATGGGAGTAATCCGCGTACTGGCCGCGCATAACGTCACGAATAATGATGGGATTGATCTCAATCCCGGTAACGCTGGGACTGCCGTTGGCCACCGCGCGCAGAACATCCACTCCGCCGCCAGGTCCGATGATGGCGAACTCGCCGCGCGGCCGCAGCACATTGGCCACGGAGGGCGCCGCGGACATAAGGCTTTTGCGCCAGTTGAAGGCCGGTTTTTCCGGCAGACCGGTATGGGTGGGTGTGCCGTTGCTTTGGTCTTCACCCCAGCGCGCGGGGTCCACGCTCATCACCGCACTGGTGGCGTCCGCATCAATCACGATGTAGCGCCCGCCACTCTGATTGTTGATCTCGATGCGCGAAATGGCGTTCCACTTTGCCATCTCCACCCACTGCGGATTGCGCAGCATCCCCTTGGCGTAGATGACGTCGATCAGGCGTCCGCGATAGTTCGCGACGATCAGCAGAGCGAAGGCAGCGGCCACCGCCAAGCCAATGAGTCTGGTTTTGCTCCGTTCCGACCACACGGCCGCTGCCACGCTCATCACCAGTGAGGCGAACAAGAGCGAGTTAGGAGCACCCAGAAAATTCAGCAGAGGCACAACCGCCAGGCAGGCCAGCGCGCCGCCGCACAGATCGGCGCCGTAAAGCGTGGCAATCTGCCGACTGGAACGGGCAAACAGCACGGAAAACAAAAGCCCGGTCAAAAAGAAAGGCACAGCCGCCACAAGATAGATCACCGTGAGCCGGGAGAAATTCCACCGCGTGACTTCGAGTGACACGGGAACATGCAGCACCACTTCCAGAGCCAGCAAAATGGAAACGGAGTTCAGCAGGCACAGAAAAACACCCAGGCGGCGAATTTCAAAACGGGAAAGCCAGTCGCGGCGAACGTGAGCAAACACTCCGCCCGATCCCAGTCCCAGCAGGGCCACAGAAATAGCAAAGAAAGCAAAGTGGTAAAACAGCACGACGCTGAACAGCCGGGTAAGAGCCAGTTCCAGCAGCAGGCTGGCAAAGCTGACCAGGACCACGGCCAGGATTGTGGCAGGCCCTCCCATGGGCGCGCGTTGGCGCTGCACTGCGGACGCTTCAGTCATGTACGGTAAGTTTCCTTCAGGATTCAAGAATCACAAATGCAATGGCCTGCTCCCGAGTGTGTGACAAGGAAAGGTGGGCACTTTTACATCCTAAACTATGGGCAATTTCCGCTGCTTTGCCATGAAAGCGCAGGATCGGACGCCCGCTCGGCAGGCGAACTACTTCAATGTCCTGCCATGTAACTCCATGGCGCAGGCCGGTGCCAATCGCTTTCATACCGGCTTCCTTGGCGGCAAAGCGGGCCGCCAGGCGTTCCGCGCTGTTGGCCTTGGCAGTACAGTAGCGGACTTCTTCCGGCGTGAACACGCGGCGCAGGAAGCGTTCGCCAAAGCGCTCCACCGCATGCTGAATGCGCGCAACTTCCGCTATATCCACTCCAGTTCCCACAATCATAAAAGAATATTCATAATTATAAGAGAATTTTAATGTATCAAGCTATCTACCCAACCTATTGTAGTTGCTACTAACATTGTTGGAGACAACTCTGGATTTTCATGGGTATAATGTGCCTGCGATTTCGAAGCGTTGTACAGAGGTACTGCAATTCCCTGCAAACCTGCCTGCACTACCCTCAGAAAGCGCAAAACTTGAAACAAAGGAATGCGTGCAACACATGGAAAATGGAACAGTAAAGTGGTTTAACGACGCAAAAGGTTATGGCTTTATCAGCCGTGAAAATGGCGAAGATGTCTTCGTACATTTCTCTGCGATTCAGGCGAATGGCTTTCGCAGCCTGAAGGAAGGCCAGGCCGTGCAGTTCAACGTCGTGAAGGGTCCCAAGGGCTGGCAAGCAGAGAACGTGCAGGTACTGTAGAAACGCTTCATAAACTTCTTAATAGGGCGGCCGTTCTGGCCGCCTTTTTACATTTAACAATCCCAGCCAGTACAAAAAACTATTCCTGAATGGTATCCAACGTACTTTGCCTGGTGCTCCACTTAAGCTTGCGGGCTTCCTTTGTGCATAAAATATATTTTCGTATTTTATTCGCTTTTGAGTTATGATCCCTCTATGGACAGTGCCGATGAGCAGGTCCAGTGGCTTTTCCTGGACATGAATTCGTATTTTGCCTCGGTGGAGCAGGAGGTCTGTCCGGAGTTTCGCGGCAAGCCTACGGTGGTGGCCACCGTGGACGTGGATTCCACCGTCTGCATTGCCGCCAGCTATGAAGCCAAAGCTTTTGGCGTGAGCACGGGAACGCCGCTGGGAGAAGCCAAAAAGAAGTGTCCAAAGCTGAATGTGGTGGTGGCGCGCCACGAACTTTACGTGGAATATCACAACCGGATCAAAGACGCGGTGGAAAACTGCCTGCATGTATCCAAAGTCGTCTCCGTGGACGAAATGGAATGCCGGCTGATGGGCCGGGAACGCCAGCCGGCTCAGGCGCGGGCACTGGCGCAAAAGGTAAAGCAGGCAATCCGTGGAGTCGGTTCAACTCTGCGCTGCTCAATAGGCCTGGCGCCCAACCGCTTTCTGGCCAAGATCGCCTCAAACATGCAAAAGCCCGATGGCCTGGTGCTGCTGACGCAGAGCCAGCTTCCCCAGGTGTTATTCAAGCTGAAGCCGCGCGACTTGCCCGGCATCGGCGAGAAAATGGAGCAACGCCTGCATCGCCAGGGAATTCACAGCATGGAACAGCTCTGGCAGCTGGACATGGAGC
This sequence comes from Candidatus Angelobacter sp., assembly GCA_035695325.1. Classification (GTDB taxonomy): domain Bacteria; phylum Acidobacteriota; class Terriglobia; order Terriglobales; family Acidobacteriaceae; genus Angelobacter. The sequence continues at coordinate 29,744 of DASSEH010000207.1, read as the reverse complement.
AGATGACCCGGCTTTGGGGCGGCGTTCCCGGAGCACGCTTCTGGATGAAGCTGCGGGGAAATGATTTTGACGAGCGTGAATCTTCCACCAGCAGCATCAGCCACCAGCACGTGCTGCCGCCGGAGCTGCGCACGCGCGAGCAGGCGGGGGCCGTGGGCCAAAAGCTGCTGCACAAAGCCGCCCTCCGGCTGCGCCAGGCCAAACTCTGGACCAGCGGTATGGCCATCTTTGTTGTATTCGCGAAACCCAAAGACGGAGACAAGCAGAGCCAAAGCGGATACTGGCTGCACTATGATCGTCCGGTATGGGAAGCAGGGCTGCGCTTCCCTTCCTGCCATGACACCATGACGCTGGTAAACATATTTCAGGACGCCTGGAAGAGCTGCCCGGCGTTTCGCCCGGTCATGATCAGCGTGGCGCTGGTGGAGCTGGTTCCGGAAAACATGCGCAATTTGACACTGTTTGACGAAATGTACGGCGCGGAAAAATTCGACCGTCTCACCCAGGCCATGGATGCCATGAATGCCAAATACGGCTCCACCACCCTCTATTTGGGCGGAATTCACGATGTCCGCGAGGCCGCGCCGCCGAGGATCGCCTTCAAGAGCATTCCCGACATGCGCCTGAAGTAAGGCCCTCCGCGAGCATCAGCCACACAATCATTTAACCAACAGTGTTCAAACCCGCCGGCCCGTTTTTACATCCCAAACTAAAGGTGTTTCGCTCCTGAGAAATGCCACACCCTGGATTTGGTTTTCCCTGGATACTGCGCAGCGCGTTGGTAGATCGGGAACACTCGCACTCTTTAGCAGCCAACCGGCTATCAAACAACCATTCGCGCATATACAGAAAGGTCGCTCCCCATGCCATTTATTACTGTTGGCAAAGAAAACACCGGCAGCATTGAACTCTACTATGAAGATCACGGGACAGGCAGTCCGGTGGTGTTGATTCATGGCTGGCCGCTCAGCGGACGCTCCTGGGAGAAGCAAACGCAGGTCCTGCTGGACGCCGGTTACCGCGTCATTACCTATGACCGCCGCGGATTCGGCGATTCCAGCCGTCCGGCGGCGGGTTATAACTACGATACCCTCGCCGCCGATCTGCACCAGCTCATTACCGAGCTGAATCTGCGCGACGCTACACTCGTCGGCTTCTCCATGGGGGGTGGCGAAGTGGCTCGTTATCTTGGCGTACACGAAAATGAGCGCGTGACCAGGGCAGTGTTTATATCGGCCATTCCACCGTATCTGCTGAAGACAGCCGACAATCCCCAGGGCGTGGATGGCAGTGTGTTCAAAGGCATTGAACAGGCCATTGTTGCCGATCGTCCGGCGTTCCTCACGCAGTTTCTCTCGGACTTCTACAACTTCGACATTCTGCGGGGCAAACTCATCAGCGACCAGGTGGTCCAGTTGAGCTGGGACATTGCCGTCGGGGCCTCACCCAAAGGCACTCTGGACTGCGTTTCTGCCTGGCTGACCGATTTCCGCAGCGACCTCGCTCGTATCGGCATGCCGACGCTGGTGATTCATGGCGATGCCGACCGTATTCTTCCCATCGCCGCCACCGGCCAGCGTACGCATGAACTGGTCAAAGGGAGCCAGTACGTAGTGGTAAAAGACGGACCACACGGCATTATCTGGACGCACGCACAACAAGTGAACGAAGCGCTGCTCAGTTTTCTTGCGCAGGGAAAACGCAGCGTCCGCGTTGCCTAGTCTTAGACTAAGACTAGCGATGTCAACTCTGCAGATTTTGCGTTCCATGGCAGGGTCCTTTTACAGGGACGCTGCCGATGGGATTCAACTGCCGGAGCGCAGTGCGGGCTTCTGAAGCTCAGTTTTCCTTCCCCAAATCTTCAAACCGCTGATTCATGATTGGGTAGTGCTTCCACTCCCGGTAATCGAAGTGCCACCACTCCTGCGGATACGCGGTAAACCCCTGGGCTTCCATGGCCTGGCGGAGAATTCTCCTTCGCGCTCTCTCTTCGGCTGTGCCGCCGCCATAGTTAGACCAGGCGCGCTCCGTCATCTCGTCATATCCGCTGGGCATCTGCACTGCTGTGCCCGTCTTGAGATCGTAGAGCGTGAGATCGACGGCGCAGCCGCGATTGTGGCGCGAGCCCTGTGCCGGTTTGGCGACATACATCTTCTTGTCCCTGGGAGTGGCGTCCCAGAACATTTTGGTTACGTACCAGGGCCTGTATGCGTCATGAATCAGCAGGCCGTAGCCCTGCTTTCTAAGCGCCTGGTTCGCCCGCACCAGGGCTTCCGCCGCCGGCCACTGCAAAAACGCTCGCGCCTGGGTGTACACGGGAGTGCTGAGAAAATTGTTCGCGGTCGCATAGCGGATGTCGAGTTTGATGGTGGGATCAAGCCGAATTATCTCGACCAGATCGGGACGGCGAAAGTCTCCGGCTTCTCGCGGAGGCCGGGCGGCCAGCGCCTCACGCCGCAACTCCGCCACCGGACGCAGCGGTGTGATGTGAAACGTGGAATCAGCCGATGACTGGCCGCTCAGCGGCGGAAGGTACAGAACAAACAAAAAAGTAGCGGCAAAAATTCGCATTGTCCCGCACTTTATACCGGCTACGGGTTGCTCCAGGCAAATCCGTTCTGTCGAGTAATGGTCGCAAGTTTATTGGGCGCAGAAATAATTGCGCGTCCCGAATCCAGCTTCAACCCTTCGGCTGATTCTGCAGCGCCGAGAGTTGTGGAGAATATCCGAAGATAATCTTCTGCCTGCAGGCCCTGCGTTCCGGCGCCGTGGAGTTTCTGCATTGCGGGGGCAGCTTTGAATTCACTCAGGCCGTACGACTTTCCATTCAGCAGCTCGCGCACGGCTCCTGAGCCGGAAAAAATTCTGGCCTCTCCGGATTCCAGTGTCGCGAAAAGATCTTCTGCACGGGGATTTTTTCCGCGGGCCGCCGGAAGGTAATAGCGAGTTGCATTGCACACCGGCTGTTCGTCGAGAAACCCGGCATAAATAAGCGTGAACTTGTACTGGTTTGCCTCCGCGCCTGGATTGCGCACGGAGAAAAATTTAGCCAGTGCCGCCACAACCTGGGAGTCGATTTGCTCTTTGGCCGTATGGATATCAGCTTCCGGATGAGCGGACAGCCAGGATGCGGCAATTCGGGCAATGTTTACCTCTTCCCGAACAGGCTTGCTCACCGGGTCCTGAAGCGAGACCATGCCGGCGAGGAGCAGCGCTCCATTCTTTCCTACAGGCAGAATTTTCTGGACCGTGCTCAGGGTGCCATCCGCATTGAGCACGGCGCTGTCGGACGCGACCACAAAATCATCTCCGGCGCGCGCAACCATCACCAACCCTCCACGACCGGAGATGATGCGGACAGTCTGCCCTAAAGCGGAGAAGCCAGCGAGACAACTCATAAAAACCAGGAGTGCTTTACGTATTTTCAGGACCTCACCTCGTAACCGCAATTGTCGTTCATGAAGTGTAAAACAAAAAAATCCGGGACCCTTACGGGTCCCGGGGAGTGCTCATACTGTGCTACTGCACATTGAGCGCGGTATCGTCGATTACAAACGAAGTCTGCAGACTGGCGTCTTCCGTGCCGGTAAACTTGATTTGCACCGTCTGTCCCTTAAAGTTCAGCACGCTGAACGAGTGCTGCTGATAACCGGCAGCCGCATTCAGGTTGGAGAAGGTGCCCAGTGTGGCCAGCACCGTTCCTGAAGTGTTGAGCACCTGGACCTTCAGAACGTCGAAGGCCGTGGTGGTTGTAGTTTCCGCCGTGTCAATATGCAGGAAGAAACTCAGCGTGGCGGAAGTCGCGGTGGAAGGGATGGTCACGGTTTGCGCGGCAGTATCGGTATGGGTCGTGCCGAAGCCGTCAAGCCAGGCGTCCCAGGTTCCACTGTGTGGCGGCTCGGACGCCGTGTTGTTAATGACACCCGATGTCAGCGTCCACGGTGCGGTATTGGTCCCGTTCTCAAATCCCGGATTGCCCAAAAGCTGCTGCGGTTGCGGCGCCGATGAAGTCACTGTGAGACTCACTGTAGTCGTGTGAGTCAGGCTGCCAGAGGTTCCTGTGATGGTGATCGTCGAGGTTCCGGTCGCGGCCGTACTGCTGACAGTGAGTGTGAGCGTGCTGCTACCCGTGGTGCTGGTCGGATTGAAGCTCGCCGTAACTCCTGCCGGCATACCCGAAGCCGAGAGGCTTACGCTGCCAGTGAAGCCATTGGTTGGATTCACCGTGATCGTGCTGGTTCCAGTCTTCCCCTGAACAACGGTCAAACTGCTGGGTGAAGCGGAGAGTGTGTAATCGGCGGTTCCGCCTCCTCCGCATCCAGGGAATTTGAAGCTGGCGATGCGAGTGTTCCAGTTGAAGGAACCAGTGGTCTTCATGTACTCGGTCGTGTACCAGAAGGTGCAATCATCGGCGGGATCAAGCGTGATCGCACTGTAGTCGCCCCATCGCGACAAATTACCCGTCTGCGAGCCGGTACCGTTGATGATCGTGCTTTCAGCCTGCATGGTGCTGGGCGGATCGCCAACCAGCCTTCCGGTGAAGGCAATGGAGGGGTTGCTCGCACTGCTCGAGACGCTGTACCCCATGGCCATGTCGCCGGCTTTGTCCGTGGCAATGCTGCCCATCCAGCGGAATTTACTGTCCGGCGCGAAGGTGCTTTGCTGGGCCACAGTCACGGTGCCGTTCGGGTTCTGCAACTCGTACCAGCGAATGCCGCCGCCAGTCCCTGCCGCTACCGAGTGGTTCACCACCAGAGATTCATGGCTGCCAAAATTCCGGTAAGAGAGGCGGTACATCAAACGATCGGCCAGTGAGTCCAGTTGCTGGGTAGTTCCCGCCTGCGGCACGCACGTGCCTCCATTGCACACTGGAGTAAATGCTGCCACGGGAATCGCGGTAGGCCCGGTAATCGTGGAGTTGGCAGGCGTAGCGAAATCCACGTGAAACTTAAACAGGTTTAAATTGTTCGTGCCGAAGAAGAGCAGGAAGTTGGGCGATCCTGCCGGAGGTGGTGTCGTGCCTTCCATGTCAGCGGGCAGCACTCCGCCAACCGACGATCCCTGCTGGAAGCACACCTGTGTCGCCGGCTGGCCGTTCAGCATGGCATTGCGGTCATAAGCGCAAAGGTCGGCGCCCACAAAAGTGTTGCCATTGAACATATTGAAAGTGGTGTAGTAGGCGTCCGGCCAAATCCCCATCTTGGGATAGTCGTCAAAATTGGAATACTGGAAGGAATATCGGTTGTAGGTGCCCGTGGCGTCGGAAGTGGTGGAGACGGCCACACACTGCAGAAACGGCGTAGTAGTAACAGAGAACTGTGCGAAGACCCAGCGGTTGGCTTGTTTGTCATAGAGTACGATGGGGTCGCCGTCATTGTTCGTCTGGCAGCCGCCGCCGAAGCCCGACCAGAGCGTATTGCCCGCTGTGGGGCCGGCAATCAGCGCGCCAGTGGATTTGTTGAACACCGCAAAAGAGCTGTTCACCCACTGTACGTACTGCGTCAGGCCTGCCGCGCCATTGGTGTCCGGAGGCGCGCTGCTCACGGTAAAGCCGAGAGAAGCATTACCCAGCCCCTCGAACCCCAGGCCGGAAGTTGGCGCCTGCGCCGCGGCAAGAGACGCGCCTGGGCTCACGACTGTTTGCTGTAGAACAGAATCGGGCTCTTCTGCCGGCTTCAGTCCGGGAGGCAAATTGATGCGGCGGGCTTTCTCCGCTTCCTTCTTGCCGCTTGGCAGGTCAAGGCCGGCGCTCGCGCGGTTTTGGATCATCTCGCTCAGTGGCGCAGAGACGTCCTGATGCACTGAATGTTTTTCAATGGGGCCGACCTGGCCCGAAAGAGGAAGAGCAACCGCGAGAAGCAGGGCTGCCATGCTTGCATACATCCGCAGTCGAAGCCGCACTGGCTGATACATGTACTGATCTCCTTTGCTGAGGTGGAAAGTGAAGGTGCGCTTATTGGAATCCATCACCAGCAGTGTTGCCGGTTGCGCGAAATTATACTTCGAAGGCGGGAGATCTACGGCCGTTAATAGTAAATTCCTGGAGACAACATATTCCCTAAATGGGAAAACTGTTTTGGGACAACCAAGTCCCAAAACAGTGGCGGGAGCCGAATAGAAAGGAATTTTTAGTAGTTATCGCTCGCGCAGTTACTTTACTTCCACCGGCGCTTTCAACGTAAAGGTAAGCGCAGTCTCCGCGGGCAAAACAATCTCTTTGTTTCCGGTGAAGGCCGCGCCCGCGGTTCCGGCGCCACCGCCGGCGGCTGCTCCAATGGCCGCGCCTTTGCCGCCGCCAAAAATGCCGCCCAGAATTGCGCCCGCACCGGCGCCGCCGCCAATGGCTATGGCGGAGCGCTTGCCTTTGCCCTTCAGCGAACTGCCTGCGGCCGAGGTTTCAATATTCTGCTCGTGGCCGTTGATGGTCACCGAGGTCAGGCGCACATGCAGCAGCGCTCCGCCCTTGAAATGTCCCATGGCTTTGGCATCGACCACCGTGCCATGCGCGGCCGCGCCCTCTTCGATCACGGTTTTGCCGTCGACCACCACCGGTTTGGCCACTGTGGCGGAGAAGCCCTGCCCGGCCTGGCTGCTTTTCGAACTCAGCGTTTCCCCGGTACGGACCAAAATGGGTGTCCCAGCGGGAATCACAACCCGCTCTCCGCTCTTGCTCTTCGATTCGGAGCCGCCTTTGGCCATGCTCTCGCTGCTGCTGTTGTTGTCACTGGAACTGGCGTTATCCGATTTATTGCAGCTCACGGACAGCAGAAGAAGAACAGCCAGGGCGAAAAAGGAAAAGCGTAATGATTTCACGGAACACCTCCACAGCATTCGATTTTTATCAGATAAGTGGGCGCTTCGGCAATGACTTGAAAAAGCGATGGGGCATGTCCCCCTGACGGTCTAAATGGACAGGGTTAGTTATTTTCCTCGCCGGCCACGGCCGCCGCCGCTTCGGAGTCAATATTGGACTTGCGGAGATTTTCCAGAAACTTTTTGCTGTTGAGCAGTGGACGCTCCAGACTGGGGTTGTAGCCAGTCCATTCCGCGTCCGGCTCGCGCAGAAAATGGGTGCGCATGGATTCGATCTTCGAATCCAGGTCGTCCAGATAGTGGAGCATGAGCGCTTCAGGAAACATCGGCAGTTTGGGGCTGCCAAACTCATACTTGCCGTGATGGCTGATGATCAGGTGCTCCAGCAGGACCTTGTACTGGTCAGGAAACCCCGGCACCAGGGCAATCTTCCCGTGCAGCATCTCCAGCTCGATGATCATGTGGCCCAGAAGCTGCCCGCGCGTGGTGTAACTAAAGGACCGGGAAAAAGCCAGTTCGTGGATCTTGCCAATGTCATGCAGAAACGCGCCCGTGAGCAGCAGGTCGCGGTCAATCACTTCCGGATAATTTCTGCAGGCCAGATCGCACAGCTGCATCAGCGAAACCACGTGGTCGAGCAGACCGCCGATAAAGGCGTGATGCAGCGACTTGGCCGCCGGGGCCGCTTTGTAAGCGCGCTCGATCTCGGGATCGGCCATGAAGGCCTGCACCAGATCGCGCAGATGCTGGTCGCGCAATGTCTGTACGAATTCGCCGACCGTGCTCCACAGGGCGTCAATGTCTTTGGTGGTGCGCGGAAGATAATCGCCATACTCCACTTCCGACTCTTCCATGGGGCGCAGCTTGTGGATCGTGAGCTGGAATCGGCCATTGAATTTATTGATGAGGCCGCGCACTTTCACAAAGTCGTCCTGCTCAAAGCAGCTGAGGTACTCGCTGACGTTGTCCCACATTTTCGCGTCAATATGGCCGGTGCGGTCTGAGAGTGTCAGAGCCAGGTAAAGCTCGCCGCTCTTTTTCGGTTTGGCCTGCTTGGACGAGACCACAAACGACGAGGTAATTACCTGGTTCTCGAACTGCGCTGCTTCGCCAATGTAAAATTCCTTCATTCAATTACCAATGATAAGTATCTTACTGCACTCGGCAGGCGATCCTGCGGGGAAAACTCAGTAGGGATAAGGATCGACCTTCCAGCGCTCAAACACTTTGGCGTCGCGGAACAAGCGGAAGAGGGCCGGGTCGAGCTCGCCGTCTTTGACCGAGATGTCCAGTATTTCCAGAGCGCGTTCCACGGAAACAGCGCGCTTATAAGGGCGGTCGGCGGCCGCCAGCGCATCGAAAATGTCCGAGATGGTCATCATCCTCGTCTGCAGCGGAATTTCCGGTGCAAAGAGTCTTCGCGGATAGCCCTGGCCGTTCAGCTTTTCATGATGGCCCAGAGCGATATCGGGAATGTTGCGGATTTCCGTGGTCCAGGGAATCTGCTTGAGGAAGTTGAAGGTGTGCATGACGTGCTCTTCAATCTGCAAACGTTCTTCCTCGTCGAGCGACCCCTTGCGGATGGAAAGCAGGCGAAGCTCTTCCGGCGCCAGCAGCGGCCGGCTGGAGCCATCCGTATCCACATAAAGAATCCCGGCAATCTTCGCCAGCCTTTCAAAGGTGCCTTCGGGCAGCACGGTAGGCTCATTGTCCTGAACAATGGCCGCCAGATATCCGTCCATTTCTGCCAGCACCTGGGCCAGTTTGTCGTCGAATTCGCTCTGCGAGGCAAGAAACTCGTCACGCCCCTTTTCCAGCAGATAGTTAAGGCGTGCGCGCAGCCCCTCGTTTTCCAGCGTCCGCTTCACATAGCCAAAACGCTGGCGAATCAGCTCCATCTGCGCCGGATAAAGTTTCTTGGCCTTGACCAGCACCTCTTCGCGCACGCCGACCTTGCCGAAATCGTGCAGCAGGCTGGCATAGCGAATCTCGCGCATCTGGTCACGGGTAAAGCGAGTACCGGCATAAGGGCCGCTGTCAGAGCGGTCCACGATCTCAGCCAGTGCGACCGTGAGGTTGGCCACGCGGAAGGAGTGGCCGGAGGTGGTGGGATCGCGGGCTTCAATCGCCGAAACCGAGGCGCGTACAAAGCCTTCAAACAGCCGCTTTATGGACTCATACAACTGGTTGTTTTCGAGGGCCACCGCCGCCTGGCTGGCAAGCGAGAGCACGATTTCCTGCTGCCGCTCCGTATACGCCACCACCTGCTGCACCACGGCGGAAAGCGACTCCAGCTTCGCGGAAAAATCGCGCTTGGCATTGATGAGCTGGAGCACGCCCACAATCTTGTCTTTGTGGTTGCGCATGGGCACGGCCAGAATTGACTTGGTGCGGTATCCCGAATCTTCGTCGAAGCTGCGATTGATGCGGTAAGGAATGTCCGGCGGAAGATGATAAGCATCTTCGATGTTGACGATGGAACCGGTCAGGGCGACATAGCCGGCGATGGATTGCTCATTGATCTCCATGGTGATCTCGCGAAAGGGCACCGCCACGGAGTCATTCTGGGCCAGCTTGAAGCGCAGCCGCTCATCCAGGACCTCTTCGCGGACCTGCAGGGTCGCGCCAGCCGCGGGACGCGGTTCCATCTCCTGTTCGCATGTAGTCGTCCGTTCGACTAAATAAATGGAGCCGGCATCGCTCCGCGTGAACTCGCGGGATTTCGACAGGATCAGCTCGAGCAGCTTGTCCGTGTCATGCTCGGCGGAGAGGGCCACGCCGATCTGGTTCAGCGCGTGGATCTCACGGGTAGCGCCCGCCAGGCGTTCATTGGCCTCATAGCGCGAATGCACAAGCTGGATATGGTCCAGGGCGTTGTCCACCATCCGCTCCAGCAGCGGCTGCGGCACGTCGGGCGGCAGATAGGCATAGACCGCGCCATCATTGCGCGGGTCCTTAAAACGCTGGTGGCTCAGGGCCAGCACGCGGACGGTGGGAGTGCGCAGCTTTTGATAATGTTTCTCTGTAATCTCTTCGTTCGACACCAGAACCACGCGCGCGATACCCGAGTTCTCCGCCTCTGCGGCCTCGAAGAAGATGCGCCGGAACCTCTGCACCCCGAGCAGCAGCCGGGCAGCGACGGCGTCCTCTTCAAAGGACGCAATAATCGGCACCGCTCTCATGGCCGCCGGTCTTCGCTGTTCGGTCGATGCAGAAGTGCTCATCAGAGATATTGTCGCTGCTTAGGGCTGGGTTTCTTAAAAAATCTTACCAGACTGCCGGAGCTTTCCCAGGTAAACAAACAGGGCCTTTCCGATGAAAAGCGGGCGTTCGGACGCCCGCTTTTGCCTGATCAGGCCTTCTATTTTTTCGCTGCCGCCAGGATTTTTACGGTCTTGCCTTCCATGACGGTATTGAAATCCCCGCCTTCCGGCGCCATGGCGTAACTGAAGGTGTATTCCGTAGGCGAGACAATCTTCATCACGAAGCGGCCACGAACAGATTTGCCTTCCATCTTCTCGGTACTGGTCCAGGTCCACGTATCACCCTCTACGGTGCCTTTGGAGTGGCCAGCTTCTCCCATGCTGTTGTATTCGTCATAGGTATAGACTTTTTCTTCCGGATCGTATCCCATCACTGCCGCAGTGCTCGACTTGCCCATGGCGCTGTTTTCATGGGAATGCAAAATCAGAAAGAAGTGGCCATCCATCCAGGAGACCTGCTCCAGTCCGGTAAACGGGCCGCCCGGACCATAGGGAGTGGCCTTCATATTCGCCGTGGTCTTCCACGAGCCGACAAAATATTCCAGCTTTTTGAGCTCCGGACCGGGTTTGGGCATGGCCGGCGGGTTTTGCGCCGCACCGGTGATGGCAAAAAACAATGCAAACGCAACAGCAAGGGCTGAGATGCGCTGATTCATGGATATGCGATGCATAGGTAAATCTCCTCTCCAGGGGAAGTTTTGGTTTGATTCCGGTTTATGGCCGGATAGTACGCCCACGGGTAAAGAGAGTCAACGCAACATTTGCATCCGGCCAAATTGTTTTGGCTAGAATAAGCGTGGCCATGGCCGCCAGAAAATCAGCATCGAAAAGCTTTGCGGCAGTTCTGGAGCACTCCGGCAACAGCCTGAACTGGATCATTGTCCGCATTCCTCTGGATGTGGCAAAAATCTGGGGCAAGCGCGGCCAGCTCCGGGTACAGGGCGAGATCAACGGCTTTGCCTTCCGCTGCACGCTCTTCCCCACCGGCCAGGGCAGCCACTACATGATCGTGAACAGGGCCATGCAAAAGGGCGGAAAGACCCAGGCCGGAATGGAGGCGCGCTTCCGCCTGGAGCCGGACGACTCGCCGCGCGAAGTGACCGTTCCCGCCGAACTGCTGCGCGTGCTGCGGCAAGCGAAACGCCTGCAGAAATTTTACGACTCCCTGAATGAATCCATGCGCCGCTACCTCGCAAGCTGGGTAGGCGACCCCAAACAGAGCGCCACCCGAATCCGCCGCGCCGAGCAATTGGCCGTAAGATTTATGGAGACCATGGAAGCAGAGATCGAGCTGCCGCCTTTGATTCAGTCAGCCCTGATGGCCAACCCCAAAGCTCGCGCCGGATGGGAGCAGATGTCGCCAACGCATCGCCGGCGACACCTGCTGGGCATCTTCTATTACAGCCAGCCCGCCTCCCGCGCCCGCCGCCTGGCCAAAGCCATGGAAGAAATGGTGCAGTATGCGGAGAAGCGGGACTTACACGACGATTAAAGCCACAAGCCCGGGAACCACAAAGGACACGAAGGTGCACAAAGGCTGACAAGAACCAGGCGCCAGAGGCGCGGCATTATTTATGCCCAGCAAGTCAGGGCTGGAAAAGCAATGAAAAAGAATTAAAGCCAGGGAGCGGCGTGAAACCACTGCTGCTTACGCTGATGCATCATGATGGTAGCGGCCAGGCACATGTGGCACAGCCGCCCCGGCTGTGCAGGCATAAATAATCATTAAGAACACGAAAGACACAAAGACTGACAAGAACCAGCGCCAGAGGCGCGACATTACGCAGCCCAGCGCGTAAGCGCTAGGGAAGCTATTGTTATTTGCTCCAATTTGCTTCGCCATAATAAAAATTCCAGGCAGTTTTGCGTCGCAGCAGCGCGCCTTCGCAGAGACTGATTACAAAATAAGCAGCTGCATACACCGTGAGGCCCATAAAGAGCGTGATTAGCGCCTCATCGGTAATTGCCTGAAGCTGCCAGGCGCTAACAACACCATGCGCCAGGGTGATGTTACGCATCCGATGCATGAACAACAGAACGAAGGTCAGCGCGGACAAGGCTACAGTGAGGGTTGCCATGTTTTTAATCGTTGTGATCTGCACGAAACACAGCTCCCACTTTCGACGAAAGCTGCGTCCAGCCTGCTGCATCAGAGATTGCAACTCTTTGCTTTCCGGCTCTGTTGCCGCAAGCTGCGGCATAAATTTGTTTCTCAGGGCCAGCGCTGCCAGACGTGCCGGCGTAACCGTTTTTGGGTCATAACTGCGCGCGGTCAAAACTGACCAGAGCTGCCATGCCAGCTTTATGGATCGCACAGCGAGAACGATAGTGACAATGAGCCAGTACAGCGTGAACAGTCGTAACTCCCACGGCACCATGTAATCAACAGTACGAATATCCCAGCCAACCTGATCCTGCATTTACCCTCCTGTGCTGGATATAGACACCGACTCAGAGAGCAAAGTGCCTTTTAGTCTCGCCCCTCCGAGGTAACGCCCGATGAGGCCACCGGCAGGAAAAACCCTCCTAAAAGCGAAACCCTCCTGACATTTGTCAGGAGGGCCGGTTTACCGAAAAGTTGCGGTTAGTTGAGCGGCGGCTTGCCCTGCTGCGGGGTGTTGTCTGGCGTGGTCGCCGGAGTGGTGGATGCCAGATCGCCGATGTTGTTCTTCAGCAGGCTGATCTCCACGCGTCCGCCGCGCGTGCGGTGGACTTTGCCATCTTCCGCCTGGATGGGCGCATTGCCCATGCCTACGGTGTAAATGCGATAGACCGGTACGTTGTGCTCAAGCACCAGGTACCGGACCACTGACTGCGCCAGCTGGCGCGAGTTCTCAATGGCGGTGGTGCCGCTGCCGGAAGAGAAGCCCTGCACCTCAACCACAAATCCCTTTTGGTCTTTCAGCGAGGTCGCCATCTGGTCGAGAGCTTCTTTGGCGTTCTTGCTCAGCACGGCCTGCCCCGGACGGAAGCGGATTTCCGCCTGCGTGACCGGCTGGTACTGGTCGAGTTTGGTTACGGCCTGGGACACAGTGTCAATGCGGGCATTGGCCTGCTGGGCCGTCTGCTGGGCCTGGCCGGCGCGATTGCCGGCGTCCACGGCGTGGGAATCAGCGTCATTGGCTTTGCTCATGGCCTGGCGAATGCCTTCGGTGGCCCGTGAATCAACGTCGGTGATCATCTTCGAGTTCTTCGCCGTGAGCTCATCCAGCTCGTTCACGCGTCCGCGAATCGGTTCCACCTGCCGTTGAACATATTTTTTGCGGGCAAAGGGGTTCATGTGTCCCCAGAAGCCCTCATGCCGCTCATACTTCAAAGGCTCTTTGCCGGAAGCCAGCGGCTGTTGCTGGTCTGAATTCTGCGACGGTGGCGTCGCGGTTTGCTGCTGGTTTTGTGACGAGCTGTTCGTCGTCTGTGTGTCTTGCTGGGCCGCTGCGGGAATCACCAACGCGGCAGCCAGCGGAAGCGACATCAGGTAAAACTTCTTCATTGCGGAATCCTCCGGACCTGGGGTCTTTGTTCAGAGTTCGCGGCGAGCCATTCAGGGGGAGGATCGCCACGATTTGCATAACCCTTGCCGCTATGACTTGTTACATTCCAAGTGCCAAAGCTCGTGCGCGAGAGGGAAGGAATAAAGCCTTTTATTTCATATAGTTGACGATTGGCTGTATTTCAGGCGTAGAGGCAGACCGAGTAAATTTTGCGCAACAGCAGGAACCGGAGTACTATTGGCGCTTATTCGTTGCATAGGAAACGCATATATCACCATTAATCCTTATTAATTAACTTTTAATTTACAATTCGGTTACGAAAGTTCTCCCACAAAAGTATTACTTTTGTATTGACATTCCAGAGACTCTGGATTAGCATTTTTTCATCATGCACCTCAGCCGATTTAGCTTCGCAATACATACATATTATTGGCGATTTAGGGCTTGCGCGGGGCGAAGGGTGTGTGGGACGCACAGGTAAGTAGAAAGCCAGCAGCACACATCAGAAATTCGCAAAAAGCCGCGCACAGTAGGGCGCGGCTTTTTGTTTTTTGGACATGTTATGGGCTTTTACCGAAACAGCCAGCTTTGCCCCGAACGAGAGAAAGAGAAGTTTTCTGCCTTTCCAGTACCGTTTATGCCGGACCGCGTGCCCGGGATTGGCACATGGTGGATTGCCGGAAGAAAAGGTGGCAGAAGCGCAAGACGTGCCTGAAGGGTCGCCACGCAGGAATTGCGGGCGAAGGGAAGGGCGCGGCGCAAGTTACAGATCAACAAAGAGAAAGGCCTTGGGGGGATATTAAATGCACATCAACATGTCAATTACCGCGACGGAAGCTGATATTCAGCAGGTCATGAACAAAGTGAAAGAGGTTGGCCTGAAACCTCACATCACACGGGGAGTCGGGCGTTCCATCATCACCGCCGTAGGCGGTTCGTGCAAGGATCTGGAGATGCTGAAGCATGCTCCTGGGGTGGAAGATGTTGTGGCGGTTTCCCACCCGTTTAAGCTGGTGAGCCGCCATGCCAAAAGCGAGCGAACGCGCGTTTTCGTGGGCGACGTTTGCTTTGGCGGCGATGAAGCCGTGGTGATTGCCGGCCCCTGCTCGGTGGAATCCTATGAGCAGCTGCTTACCACCGCCCGGGGCGTTAAGGCGGCAGGCGCATCCATGCTGCGCGGCGGCGCTTACAAGCCCCGCACCTCTCCTTATGACTTTCAGGGTTTGGGCGTAGAGGCTCTGCGTATGCTGCACCAGGTGCGCGAAGAGACCGGCCTTCCCGTGATCACCGAGGTGATGTGCACCGACGATATCGAAATGATCTGCGAATACGCCGACATGCTGCAGATCGGAGCGCGCAACATGCAGAACTTCAGCCTGCTGCGCCAGCTCGGACAAATCGACAAGCCTGTCCTGCTGAAACGCGGCCCCTCCGCCACCGTAAAAGAGTGGTTGCTGGCGGCCGAGTATCTGCTGGCCGGCGGCAACAGAAACGTGGTCCTGTGCGAGCGGGGCATCAAGACCTTTGAAACCGAGATGCGCAACACCCTCGATCTGGGGGGCATGTCCCTGGCGCGCTCGCTTTCGCATCTGCCCGTGATCGCCGACCCCTCGCACGGCACCGGACGGCGTGATCTGATCATGCCCGCCAGCCGCGCCGCACTTGCAGCCGGGGCCGACGGACTGATTATTGAAGTGCATCCCTCGCCTGAGCATGCGCTCTCCGACGGAGCACAGTCACTGAATCTGGAGGAATTTGCCAGCGTCATGAACAGCCTTTCCGCGCCGATGCGGCCGGTGGCGCGGGCCCACGCGGTTTCGGTCTAAAGAAGACACAACGAAGCGGTATTTGCCTTAGTCATGCCTGGGAAGTGCATCCCAGGCATGTCCCCCCTTAGGTCGCGCAGTCCTGCTGGGCTGCGGTCATAGAACAGAACCTTGTGCGCCTCTTTGTGTTTTCGCTTTTGCCGCCGTCGTGTCGTCCTAAAGCGCTTTTCCTCAGCTTGCTCGTGCGAAAATAGAAGCAAGCCATGTCCACGATCTCTCTGCCACCCATCACTCCTGAAGTCATCGCCGATCACGGCATCACGCCCGAGGAATACGCAAAAATCAAAAAAGCGCTGGGCCGCGAGCCCTCGCTGACCGAGCTGGGTATTTTCAGCGTGATGTGGAGCGAGCACTGCTCCTATAAATCGTCACGCGTGCATTTGAAGCGCCTGCCCACGCGCAGCAAGCTGGTGGTGCAGGGGCCGGGCGAAAATGCCGGCATTATCGATATTGGCGATGGCTGGGCCTGTGCCTTCAAGATTGAGTCGCACAACCATCCTTCTTTTATTGAGCCGTTTCAGGGCGCGGCCACCGGCGTGGGCGGAATCCTGCGCGACATCTTTACCATGGGCGCGCGGCCCCTGGCGGTGATGGATTCTCTGCGCTTTGGGCCGGTCACGGCCGAAAAAGGCATGGACCAGAAGACCGTCCACCGCAATCACTCGGTCCTTGAAGGCGTGGTCAGCGGCGTTGCTTCGTATGGCAACTGCTTTGGCGTCCCCAATCTGGGCGGCGAGACGAGATTCGAAAAGTGCTACTCGCAAAATCCGCTGGTAAATGCCTTCGCCCTTGGTCTGGTCCGGCGCGATCAGATCTTTTATGCCAAAGCGGCAGGCGAGGGCAATCCGGTCATTTATGTAGGCGCAAAGACCGGGCGTGACGGCATTCACGGCGCCACCATGGCCAGTGAGGAGTTCACCGAGGGTTCGGAGCAGAAGCGGCCCAATGTGCAGGTAGGCGATCCGTTTCTCGAAAAACTTTTGCTCGAGGCTTGTATCGAAGCCATGCAAACCGGGGCGGTGGTGGGAATACAGGATATGGGCGCGGCAGGCCTTACCTGCTCCACTTGTGAAATGGGCGCGCGCGGTGGCGTAGGCATTGAGATTGAGCTGGACCACGTGCCCCAGCGCGAAACCGGCATGAATTCTTACGAGATCATGCTCAGCGAATCCCAGGAGCGCATGTTACTGGTAGCGGAGAGCGGTCGCGAACAGGAGATTTTCCGCGTATTTGAAAAGTGGGGGCTGGATGCGGTGGTCGTGGGAAAAGTCACCAACACCGGACGCCTGTGCGTACGCGAGCACGGCAAAATTGTGGCGGATATTCCCAATGAAGCGCTTACAGATGATGCTCCTTTATATAACCGCCCCATGTCCCCGTGGCAGGCTCCGGTAGAGCGCACCAAACCGGCCAGTGTACAGTTCAAAAACTCCGGAGACTTCACCAGCCAGTTCAAGCGACTACTGGCGGCCCCGAACATCTGCGACAAGCGCTGGATCTGGGAGCAGTACGACTCTATGGTGCAGACCAACACCGTGGAAGGTCCCGGCGCGGATGCGGGAGTGATGCGGATCAAAGGCACATCGCGCGCGCTGGCCATGGCGCTCGATGGCAACGGACGCTGGTGCTGGCTCGATCCCAAACTGGGCGCGATGCACGCAGTGGCTGAAGCCGCACGCAATGTCTCCTGTACGGGCGCTTCTCCGGTCGCTGCCACCAACTGCCTGAATTTTGGCAATCCGGAAAAGCCGCCGATCATGTGGCAGTTCTCTCAAGTAGTGGACGGCCTCTCTGCCGCCTGTGAAGCTCTGGAAACGCCGATCACCGGCGGAAATGTGAGCCTCTACAACGAGACTCTGGGTGAGGGCATTTATCCCACCCCTGTCGTCGGCATAGTTGGAATTCTGGACGATGTGGCCAGCGCCATGACCTTCCACTTCCGCCAGCCCGGGCGCGACGTGCTGGTGCTGAGCGGCGGTCCGGAGCAGAGCACGGCCGAAGCAGAAACCGCGTTTGGCTCATCCGAGTATGCGAAAGAAATTTTAGAGCAGGTTTGGGGATTGCCGCCGGCACTGGATCTTAAGCAGGAAGTCGCTCTGCAGAAGTGCTTGCGTGAGTTGATAGAGAAGCGCAGCGTGGAATCCGCGCATGACTGCTCGGATGGCGGTCTGGCTGTCGCCCTGGCTGAATCGGCGTTTGTGAATGGAACCGGAGCGAAGATTGAACTGACATCCAATCTGTTCCCCGAAGCGCTTCTCTTTGGCGAAGCGGCCAGCCGAGTGGTAATAACCTGCGACCCGGCCAGCACCGCGAACATCCAAAAGGCAGCACTGCAATGGGGCGTGAAAGCAGACAAGATAGGAACCACGATTCCTGAAAAACTCAGCATCAGCATCAACGGTAGTGTGGCCGTGGCAAGCTCCGTGCGGGAACTGAAAGCGGTTTGGGCCACTTCGCTGCGGGATGCTTTGGATGCAGACGTTCCGGCCCATGCATAATCGCAGATATTGCGGAAGAGCAGTGAAGGGCTACAATGCAGTTGCGGTAACATCATGACGGATAAACTCAAAGAATATTGCGGTGTGGTTGCGGTGCATAACCATCCCCAGGCCGCGACTCTGTCGTATCTGGGTCTGCACCAGCTGCAGCATCGCGGGCAGGAATCTTCCGGAATTGTCGCATCGGACGGCAAGCTCCTGCGCGTGCATCGCGCCATGGGGCTAGTGGCGGAGATCTTTACCGAAGATGTGCTGAAGAAGCTGCCCGGCAGCGTCGCCATCGGTCACAATCGCTACTCCACCACGGGCAATTCGGCGCTCGAAAACGCGCAGCCCCTCACGGTGGACTGCAACAAGGGCATGATCGCGCTGGCCCACAATGGCAATCTGGTCAATGCGAACGCAATTCGCGGCTGGCTGGAAGCGCAGGGCTCGATTTTCCAGACCACCAGCGATACCGAAGTGGTTGTTCACCTGATTGCCCGCTCGAAAGAGCTCACCGTACCGGAGGCGATCTGTGACGCGCTGCGTCGTATTGAAGGCGCGTTTTCACTCGTGATCATGACGCGCGATCGCGTATTCGCGGTGCGTGATCCGCACGGCTTCCGTCCGCTTTGCATGGGCCGCATTCGCAACGGTGGCGGCCCCGGCGCGGACACGATTGTATTTGCTTCCGAGACCTGCGCCTTCGACATTATGGGCGCGGAGTATGAGCGCGAGGTCAAAGCAGGGGAAATGATCGTGGCCGGGCCGGAAGGTGTGTCCTCGCGATTTTTCTCTCCCGAGACCCGCCAGTCCAACTGCATTTTCGAGCATGTTTATTTTTCCCGTCCGGACAGCGTGATTTTTGGCCGCCCGGTGAGCGAGAGCCGTGAAGCGCTGGGTCGGCGGCTGGCCCAGGAGGCCCCCGCGCCTGCAGACATTGTTGTGCCCGTGCCCGATTCCGGAGTGACCGCGGCGCTGGGTTATGCCTGTGAATCCGGCCTGCCCTTCCGCTTCGGCCTGATTCGCAATCATTATGTCGGACGCACCTTCATTGAGCCGGAGCAGCATATACGCGATTTCGGCGTAAAGCTCAAGCTCAACCCGGTACACAGCGTTCTTCAGGGAAAGCGCGTGGTGCTGATTGACGATTCCATAGTGCGCGGCACCACCAGCCGCAAGATCGTCCGCATGGTCCGTGATGCCGGCGCTACCGAAGTGCATGTGCGCATCTCCTGCCCGCCCACGATTTCACCCTGCTACTACGGAGTGGATACTCCGGTGAAGGAACAGCTTATCGCCGCCAACAAATCGGTCGAAGAGATTTGCGATTACATCGGCGCCGATTCTCTGGCGTATATCTCCATGCAGGGAATGCGCGAAGCCTGCGGCGAAGGGGCGGAGCCGAATTACTGTGTTTCCTGTTACACCGGTATCTATCCTTCGGAATTCATTCCCGTGGACCAGATCCAGCGCATGGAAACAGCAGAGAAGAAAGTCTAAACATTCCCTGCTGATCTTACCCGCGTAAAGGTGTAATTCCGTTTGTCTGCCCGGCCGGATACTCAAGCGAAGCCGGACCCATCTGCCATGCCTTGTCCGCGCCTCCGCGCAAATCGAGAATTGGTCCTGCGGCGTGCAGGACCCAGTCGCGGGCCTGCGCCATATCCAAAGGCGGGACCACGACCATGGTTCCCAGCAGGCGCGCCAGTTCAAAATAAGACGCCCGGCACTGGCGCATGAAGTCCACCGGATACTCCGGCTTGCGCGCATATGCGGCTTCGGGATCGGCATCCAGCAGATATGCGATGTCCGGCACGGGGACAAAACTCCGGACCAGGCGCACAAAAACGCGTGCTGGCCAGCGCGTAAGATTCAGGTTTGCCAGTTCGTCATAGATGTAGCGGTCCACCAGTATCACGTCCGTATCGCTGTGTCTGCTTCGTGTGAGAACACGGCGCAGATGGATGGCATCCAGCAGATAGAGAATCGAGCGCGCGATGGTCAAATACCAGGCGCGCACATTCTTGTCCCTGCGGGCCACAGGCTTGCCGGGAGCGCCGACGCCGCGCTCGCTCTTGTAAACCTTGTGGACGAATCCTTCGCGGTACTTCACTCCCACCACCACGTCATCCCAAAAGGTGAGCAGCTTCGTGCGGAAGCCCGCATTCTCCAGCGACTGGCGCAGATTTTCCATTTGTGTCGATTTTCCAGCGCCGTCGAGACCGGAAAAGCTGATGACCAAGGGGCGACCTTCCACTGAACCGGCCATTAGGGACCTTTCTATTTGGACGAAGAGGGCGTGCCGCGGCTAAGAGCGTACACCGTGCCGATCGCGGCCCCGGCGGCGGCGATTGCGCCAATCTTAATCAGCAAAGACCGCGTCTGGTGCTGCTTTGCCGGAGCGATGGCCAGGCCCGCCGGCTTCGCAGCCGCGCCGCCCACGGTACTCACGCGGCCTGCGGTCGCCGCGCCCAACGGCTCTTCCGGCGTCTTTTTCGGCTGCGGATTTTCCTGCAATGTGGTCGGGCGCTGGGGCGCAGCATCGTTTTGCGTCGCAGTGTTTTGCTCCGCGCCCGAGGCATCAGGATAAGTCGTTACCGGCTGCAGCGGGGCCTGCGCGGGATCGATTGTGGTCCCGCGATTTTGCTGCGGCTGCTGCGCGGGTGTTTGCTGTGCGGCGTTGCCGGGTGTTGCCGGATTCTGCTGTTGTGCGGGAGAGACCGGCGCACTCTGCTGCGCCGTCATCATTTCCGGCGTAATGCACAGGCTGGCGGCAAGGATGGTGCTCAGGACTCGCGGGATTTTGTGCTGCATATTCACAGACTCCTCGGCGATTCATCGGCAGCGGGCTTAACAGGTGAAGCCCCCGCCGCGTCCGCACGGGCAACCGGACCGAGCAGGACCCGGCTCACGTCGGCTTCTTTGTCGCGAATATGTATGATGCGGTTTTTGAGATAGTGGGAAAGGTTCAGCAGATTGGTTTTGTACCAACAGCACTTTTCCATCCGGGACGAGAAGCCGCAGACCAGGCGGAGGCGGCGCAGCATAATTTCCTGCGGCAGCAGCAGGGAGGAGATGAATCGATGATTCCCCTCCAGCAGCGTCATGGGGTGTTTTGCATCCAGGCCAATCAGGATGGCCACGGACCTGGGTCCGTCATATTGCAGGCGGGCGCGAAGTAGCTGGATTTTGGCGATCAGTTTGCCGTCTTTTCCCTTTTCGATTTGCCGGCGGATGCGTTCGGCCACGCGCAGCGCATGAAAATCACCCCCGGAAATCGCCCGCCACTGCGCCCGCGGGAACACATTAATGCGTTCCAGGTCCTTTGGCTCCAGTTCAATCTCCCACCACTGGACGTCTTCGGGCAGTTCCCGCCACATGGTCCCGCGGCGTCGGAACAGCAATGCCCGGCGGACCGCATTTTCACCTGCACTGGAAAGGTCCGGAGCATAAACCAGGTCCTGAAATTTATTGCGGTCCGGGGTATATTCCGGGTGATAGAACTCGGCTTTGATAAACTCCGCAATTACTTCCGCTTCGCTGATACGACGGACGGTTTTCATACCGCCTCCTGCGCAAATTCAGAATGATGTCGTCGTACAAAACTTATGGAGACCAGCAGCAGCATGATGGTCATCAGGACAACCTGTACCACGATCACCTGGCGGAGATCGCGATGGAAGACAGCAATGGCCAGCGCCAAAATTCCACTGAAGATCAACTGCAGCCATGCCGTCCTGGCCGTGCGGCGGGACATTTCATGCGCCATCAGCACTACGCTGAGCGCATAAATGCCGGTGGCCGCCGCATACAGGGCCAGCAGGTGCCCCCCGTCGGTAAACCGGGGGCCAAAAATGACATGCATGATGAAGTGAGGCAAAAACGCGACCACGAGCGTAAAGACACTGACTAATCCAAAAACCAGCAGCAACGGAAGAGCAACTACGTCGCGATTTTGATCGTGTTGTTCAGATGCGGCGCTCACCGGAAACATGACGCTCACGACCGACCAGGCCGCCAGATACAGCACCCGGCCCACCAGGGCCACGGCCGCATACAGGCCAGCCTGAGCAGGTTCGAAGAAATGCTTCACTAAAAGGATGTCTATATTGTTAATAATCACCTGACCAATAAAGAAGACCAGTGCCTGCATGCCTTCGTGCAGGGAAATGCGGGCCACCGGGCCAGGCTGGGCCTTCATCTGTGAGGGCAGCGGGACGACGAAACAGGCGATAAACACGGAGGCCGAGATAGCGCCCACGGCGCCCAGCACGCCATATCCGGCGGCCACCAGCGCCACCGCGGCCAGAAACCGGGCCGCGGACTCGACAACAAAATTTCCGCCCAACCGGTTAAAAGAGCAGGTACCCTGCAGGGCCCCGCGGCGTACACCCAGCGGAACATACGCTGCAACGCCGAGGGCCAGTACTCCAAGAATCCACGGCTGCGAGAGATGGAGAAAGGCGGCGAACGGTTTTTGTGCTAAAAAAAGGGCCGCACCCATCAGAAGGCTTACCATCCACGCTTTGCGGCGCAAAGTCTGGTAAATGCCGGCCCGCGCCCCGGCATCATCCTGCTGCGCCACAAGTTTGGCGCACACCAGCTGAAAGGCCAGGGTCACGGCCGAGGCCAGCATCAGCAGGGTGACGGCGGCGGTTACATTTCCAAACTCCGAAGGGCCCAGCATGCGGGCCATGGCGACATTAAAGAAGAAATTAAGACTGCTGACCAGCGTGCTGCTGAACAGCATAATGAGGCTGCCGCTCAGAACAATGGAACTCCATTTTTTTCGCCGGGCAGGCTGCGTCACGGCCGTGATCGAATGGCCGGCGTCAATGTTTTCGACCTGGGAAGAAGCAAGGCTCATAAGAAATGTCAGGCGGCCGTGGCCGGAGGACGGCGGCGCTCCATAAACTGCAAACGCATGGCATTGGGCAGAAAACCGCTAAAGCTGCGGATGGCATCGGTGGAGCTATCGTAAATTTCGAATAAGCGCTCGGTGCGCGTGAGCTCCAGAACCACGGCTGCCTGAGTGGAGAGGGCCGCCAGTTTCAGGTCGCCATCGCGTTTGTGCGCCTCGGACATGCAGCGCAGCAGCATTTCCACGCCGACTGCATCCAGGCGCTGCACCTGGGAAAGGTCAAATACCAGTTGCGGGCGGTCGGTGGTAAGAAAAGGCTGCACATCGCGCAGGAACTCACGCGCCGTGCGGCCATCCACGCGCGCCGGCATCCTTTTTACGACTACGGGTCTGCTGCTGTTGGTGCTCATATGGTTTGTCCTCAGGACCTTCTAACCGCCATCAGGCCGGGAGAAAGCTCTGCCGTGGGTTCGATTTCAAGGTTTGCGTTTGCGGCCCGCGCGGAAGCGGGCGCGGGTTCAGGGGCCGCCATTTCCTCAAGCCGTCTGCGGAACAGCCGCTGCCGAATCGCGCCGCGAAAATCCACTGCCGCTCCGGCGGCCCGCAGCCGACGCGTCCACGAAAGAGGCGAGGCCCGGCCGATCAGCCGGGTATCGGCAATCTCCACCATGGCATTCCGCCGCAGGCTGACGATACTTTTTGGTCCCGCAACCGCATGGGAGAGGTCCAGTCCGGCGCCAATGCGAACGCCGGGCAAGAGAGTTGAATTTTCCACGATGGTCCCGCAGTCCACTTCGGCATGTTGCTCGACCGAGCTGCAGCGGGTAATCACCGCGCCGGCCCGCACCGTGGCATATGCTCCCACAAAGGAAGGCGCGAGAAGCCGCGCGTCTTTTTCAATCAGCGCGCCGGGGCCCACCCATACTCCAGGACGAAGCTGAGCAAAGGCGGGGCGTGTCTCCGTGCGCAGAGTCAGAATGTCCGTGGCCAGCCGGCGAAGGTCCTGGGCGGTGACCAGGGGAGTGGTATACCCGGCTCCGTCAAAAATGCCATAT
Source organism: Candidatus Angelobacter sp. (assembly GCA_035695325.1). Classification (GTDB taxonomy): domain Bacteria; phylum Acidobacteriota; class Terriglobia; order Terriglobales; family Acidobacteriaceae; genus Angelobacter. The sequence goes on along the minus strand of DASSEH010000207.1, from coordinate 5,952 downwards.
TGCGGCTGACCGGAGAGATGGCTGCGAAACAGAGATTCCGCGCCGGCCCGGCGCGAGGGGCTGACGCAAAAAACCTCCACAGGCTGTGAAGCGCAGTGTGCGTGGGTAATCAGTGCCCGGTGGTCCAGATGGAACTGGATGAGTTTTTCAAAATGAATTTCAGAATATGTATGGAGAGCGCATACCAGCACCAGCTCAGCGCCGCTGTTGCCCATGTGGCTAAAAATGGATTCGGCGGCCTGCCAGAAATTTTTGGAGTCCACAGGCTGGTATTCAATTCCGGCGACAACCCCTGTGGGCAATTGCGGGGACTCGGCCGCATGAACTACCGAAACAGCGGAAATGCCCGCCTGCTGCATGCGGAGGGCCGTGCGCTCCGCCGGAGTTCGGCCGGCCACGTCCAGCAGGGCCGGAGAGCAGGGCAAGCCTTTGTTCTGCGCCTTGTCAGCCGCCGGAACGAGAATAAGACCGCGAATATCCATGGCTTTCACCTGGGGGCACCCCGGAAAGATGCGCGGAAAGCCTCAGGATAAATTCTTCCTGAATTGCGGCTTGAACAATCGCGGAAACCACCCCTGGGTTCGGTACCGAAAATCATGAGTCCCCTGGCCTTGCAAACCTGCCCGGACAAACCTGCCGCCCGTGCGCAGCCAGCAAAATTTAAAATGCCGCTAACCTGTTCGCCATGGATTTTTCCTGGCAAATACGTGCCTCATCGCCGTTCGCGGCTGGCAGCAGTGTTGAAATAGATGATGATCAGGAAGGTAATGTTGTCAGATAAGTAATGGGTAAATGATAGTTTCGCGGAAGATTCTGGTTTCACCCGGCGCATTTTCGCAGGACCGTTTTCTTATGGAGGAAATTTTGCAAAAAAGCAGCGGCCCGGCGACTATTCTTCGGGAATGCGCCGGTCCATCTGACTCTGCAAAAAGTTCTCAACTCGGTCGGTTGTCCATACGGCAATACCGGCCCCAAAAAAGTCTGTATCTTCGGTCCAAAGTGCGCAGGACAAAGTCAGTGCGGTAGCGAGAATCGGCCAGTCATCTTCATCCCGTCCGCGAAGCCGCAGTCTCGCCTCGGCCTCGAAGGAACTGTACTCGTCAGCACTCACGGTCTGCACGAAACAGGAGAGATACTCAATAGACGATGTAACGTCTGTCTCGGGTTTGCCCCTTTTACGAGAAGAGCCGGCAGATATTTTTGAGCATCGGCAAATGCGATATCCGGAGCATAGAAATGGATGCCATGGGCAGAATATCGTTCCAGGAGTTGCCGGACTCTGCGTCCCAGAACAGCGCGAATGAGGATATTCGCATCCAGAACGATCATCGGCTATGTACGCTTAGCCGGTCGGCGCATCTGCCTGAATTCGGCAACGATCTCTTCTTCATCGAGGTCTGCCAGAGCTTTGGCCAGCCGGTCAGCCGCCGCTTTGAGTTCAGAAATATCGGCGGTACTGGTTTTGCGACGGGTTGGGACATAAATGCCGAGCGTCTCTCCACGGCGTGTTACCGCAACCGGAGTATCCGACTCCAGGAAAGCAGAGATTCGTTCGCGAAATTCGCGGACACCTACCTTAATTGTTGCCATTGAAAACCACCAAGTGTACACAAAGTGTACGCTTGGTGCAGGCATGAATGCAAGATTCAAATAAAAAAAGCCGCCCCAGGGGAGCGGCTTTTTCCTGCAGAAAGGAATTTATTTGAAGAAACTGTCCGCCTGGGCCAGGCGCTTGTTGATTTCGTCCCAGTTGATCACGTTCCACCAGGCCTTGAGATAGTCGGGGCGGCGGTTCTGATACTTCAGGTAGTAGGCATGTTCCCACACGTCATTGCCAAAAACCGGAAATTCGCCGTTCGAGATGGGGTTGTCCTGGTTAGGCGTGGATTTCACTTCGAACGCGCCTGCCCTGGTGCGTACCAGCCAGGCCCAGCCGCTGCCAAACTGGTTCACGCCTGCGGCTTCGAATTTTTCCTTGAAAGCATCGAAGCTGCCAAAGGTCTTGTTGATGGCATCGCCGATGGCGCCGGTGGGTGCTCCGCCTTTGCTGGGGCCCATGATCTGCCAGAACATGGTGTGGTTCACGTGGCCGCCGCCATTGTTGCGGACCACGCCGCGGATATCTTCGGGCAGGGAATTGAGATTGCGAATCAGCTCCTCCGCGCTTTTACCGCTGAGTTCGGGGTGCTTTTCAATCGCGCCATTCAGCTTGGTGACATAAGCAGCATGGTGTTTGTCATGATGCAGATGCATGGTCTGCTCGTCAATAAACGGTTCCAGCGCGTTGTACGCGTACGGGAGCGCCGGGACTTCATGTGCTGTTACGGTTGCTTGAGCCATTTCCATCACCTTCCTTAATCGATTTTTCTAAAAGTTCGTTCTGTTGGATGACCTGGTCCGTTTACGTGATTCAGTGCTCGCTATACGGACGCAAAGGCCAGATCCATCAGCGTTTTCTGCTCCATCTCGTGCGCGGTATGCGAGCCGGTAGAGGGGCTGGCCGAGGCCGAACGTTTTACCGAGCGAACGCGAACGCCGTGCGTCAGACGCTCCAGATGCGGCGCCATGTAACTGAGCGCGCCCATGTTGGCCGGCTCTTCCTGCACCCAGACGATCTCGCGAGCGCCCTGGTGCTGGGCCAGAGCTGCTTCCAGCTCTGCTTCCGGCAGTGGGTGGAGCTGCTCCACAAAGATAATGGCCGTGCGGGTGTTGCCACGCTTCTGCCGCTCCGCTTTCAGTTCGTGTCCGATCTTGCCCGTACACAGAAGCACGCGGCTGGCGGAAGAAATTTCGCGGTCGGGAATTACGTTCTGGAAGCCGCCACTGCTGAGCTGGCCAAGCGGACTGGCCGCCGCCGGATGGCGCAACATGCCTTTGGGCGTGAACACGATCAGCGGTTTGCGCCATTTGCGCAGCGCCTGCCGCCGCAGCAGATGGAAATACTGGCCCGCGTTGGTGGGCTGGCAAACCTGAATATTGTCCTTGGCGGCGAGCTGCAGGTAGCGCTCGATGCGGGCACTCGAGTGCTCCGGCCCCTGGCCTTCATACCCGTGGGGCAGCAGCATGGCCAAACCGGAGAGCAGTCCCCATTTGTCTTCACCAGCTACCAGGAACTGGTCGATGATGATCTGCGCGCCGTTGGCAAAGTCGCCAAACTGGGCTTCCCACAGCACCAGGCCATCGGGATAATCGCGGCTGTATCCATATTCAAAGCCCAGAACGGCGGCTTCCGACAAAATCGAGTTGTACGCCTCAAAGCCGGCCTGCTTTTGCGAAATATGGTTCAGCGGAACGTATTCCTGCTCGTTTTCCGTATCGATCAGAACGGAATGGCGGTGATTAAAGGTGCCACGGCGGCTGTCCTGCCCGGAAAGGCGGACGGGGACGCCCTCTTTGACCAGCGAACCAAAAGCCAGGGCCTCGGCCATGCCGTAATCCAGCGGCAGCTTCCCGCTGCCCATTTTTTCGCGCTGCTCCAGCAGTTTCTTAACTTTAGGATGGATGGCGAAATCAGAAGGATAGCTCACCAGCCGCTGTGCAATCTGCTGCAGCGTTTCTTCGGGCAGCGCAGTCTCGACTTCAAACGCGGGATTGTAACGCCCGCCCGAATATTTGTCCCAGTAGGCCGGGAGGGTGCGCAGCACGGGGGCCTTCTGCATTTTGGCGGCTTTGTCGTAATCGGCGTCGATCTCCGCCCGGAAGCCGGCTTCCATTTCCGCAATGTCAATCTTGTGTTTTTTCGCGTAAGTCTGGAACAACGGCGGATGGGCGTTGATTTTGCGGTAAAGCAGCGGCTGGGTGATGGTGGGATCATCCACTTCACTGTGGCCATGGCGGCGGTAACCAATGAGGTCAATGACTACGTCGCAGCCGAAGCGATAGCGGAATTCCACCGCCATTCGGGCCGTGCGCAGCACCGCTTCCGGATCTTCCGCATTGACGTGAAAAATGGGGATGGCCTGGCGCCTGGCCAGGTCGGAAGAAAAGCGCGACGTATGCAGCTCGGAGGGATTGGTGGTGAAACCAATCATGTTGTTGACGATCACATGAATGCAGCCGCCAACGCTGTAGCCCTTGAGACCGGCAAAATTCAGAGTCTCTGCCCAGATTCCCTGGCCGGCAAAAGCGGCATCACCGTGCAGAATAATGGGCAGAATCTGGCGCACGCCCTCTTTTCCGGCATGGATCTGCTTGGCGCGGGTGCGGCCCAAAGCAACGGGATCGACCGCTTCCAGATGGCTGGGATTGGACACCAGGTGCATTCGGACGGTTTTTCCGCCGCGGGTGCGGTAGTCGCCGGTGGCGCCGTGATGGTATTTGACGTCTCCGCCGCCCAGAAAGCTGCGCGGATCGACATCTTCAAATCCGGCGAATATGTTTTGCGGCTGCACACCCACGATGAGCGTCATCACGGTGAGGCGTCCGCGATGGCTCATGGCCATAACAGCGGTATTCGCGCCCAGGTCCGCGCCGGTTTCGAGCACCATGTCGAGCAGAGGAATCTGCGCCGTGGCGCCCTCGCCGGAGTAGCGTTTGGTGCCCAGATACCGCGTCTGCATGATCTGTTCAAAAAGATCGGCCTGCAGCAGGCGCTGCGCCAGCCAGCGGTGATCGACTGCCGGGGGACGGGCGCTTTCCATTTTTTCCTGGACCCACTCCCGCTGCTCGCGCTGCGGCAGGTGCGTGAACTCCGCGCCAATGGCGCCGCAGTAAATCCGCCGGGCTTCTTCGGCAAAAGGGCCGTCCAGCCGCAGATCGGGAAAGCCGCCGGCGATAGGCCCGCCGAAGGGATACAGTTCGGCGTCAAGATAACCCCAGCGGCGGAATAAATCGAACACCCGCTCGCGCTCCAGAGATTGTGATTCGGTGATTGGCAACTCGGCGCTGTGAATACTCATTACTTTATGTTCCAGAATGACAGGACGGCTTGGGTGGCGGTCCGTAATGATGACAACCTTATAAGGATAACATCTGGAGAGAGGGGATGGGCAGGCAACGGGTGACGCCGGTATCCGGTGTTGAATCATTCCCGACGGCTGCCGAAATACTCCATAAAGTTTGTGGCCCAGCGCAGTCTTTGAAATTTTCTGTTGCAAAAGTAAAAATCAGATCCGCATACGCCTGCCCAATGATTGTGATACTCTCCCCTTCTTGATTCAAACAATCAGTTATTCCCGGATATTTTGAAGAAAACGAATGGCAGGTGAATGAGGTATTGATGGATAGTAAGGCGGAAAACAAGACACAGCGAGAGCACGTGGCCCAGGCTTCGGGCGACCTGGTTGAATCACAAATCGCGCGTTTGCGCGAGGTGTTTCCCGAGGTTGTGGTCGAAGGCAAGATAGATTTTGAAAAACTGCGCATCACGCTTGGGGCGGCGGCGGAATCGGGGCCGGGGCGATTTTTGTTTAGCTGGGCGGGCAAAGATGATGCGGTCAGCCTGCTGCAAACGCCCAGCAGGGGCACGCTGGTCCCCTGTACTGAGGAATCCATCAATTTCGAGAGCACAGGCAATGTTTTCATTGAGGGCGAGAATCTTGAGGTCCTCAAGCTGCTGTTCAAACCATACTTTGGACGGGTCAAGCTGATTTACATTGATCCGCCGTATAACACCGGCTAGGATTTCGTTTATCCCGACAACTATGCCGATCCGCTGAAACGATATCTGGAAGTGACAGACCAGGTTGATGCAGAAGGAAATCTCCTGACCAGCAATCCGGAAACGAGCGGGCGGTACCATTCCGCCTGGCTCTCCATGATGTACCCGAGGTTGTTTCTTGCACGGCAATTGCTGAGTGATGATGGCGTGATTCTAGGGAAACTCTGATTAAGAACATTTGGATAGCAGAGGGGATCAACCTGGTAGAGTGAAGTTGCAGGAGCTTACCCGAAGATGAAGCAGAGGACCCTGGCGATGACAACTGGATTCGAGCGGTACGGAAAGAAGACGAA
>DASSEH010000206.1:0-1021 GCA_035695325.1 Candidatus Angelobacter sp. | reverse complement strand
CCTCTCATTGGAAACGGCCATGGCTAATAAAAATGACTTCACACCGGAAGAATGGACCAAGGTGTTAGAGAGCATCATAGCTGCCGGCATTGCCGTTTCGGCAGTCGATCCAAGCGGCTGGTGGGGTACTCTTAAAGAAGCCGCTGCAGGCACCCCGGCGCTCGCTGCAGCTAAGCGCGATCCCAATTCTAACGAACTCATCAAGGCAGCAGTTGCTGGTTTTGAAAGATCCGCCGATGGAAGCATTCTTGCAATGCGCGAACGCTTTGCCCAGGCGGAGCCCACGGAATGTGTACAGCGTTCATTAGCGAGCCTGCGGGAGGTTTCCGCCATCGTCGATGCCAAGGCCCCTGACGAGGCAGCAGCCTTCAAAACCTGGCTCCGCGAGATCAGCCAGAAGGTCGCAGAAGCTGCCGTGGAGGGGTCTTTTCTTGGCTTTGGTGGTGTCCGAGTAAGCGATGCTGAGACGGCGACACTTCGCGACATCTCCAAGGCGCTAGGCATGGCATCCTAACCCCGCGCACCGAAGTCTGCTGATGGCACAAAGCAGACATGCTCAATGCGCTGACCAATGCCCGCTTTTGGGGGCAAAGCGGACAGTGACCAACCGCTGCTTACCAACCTAGATTTATGGGTACACGCCCCTACCGGGCGAAGGTGGCCCCAAAATCGGTTTCATCCCGAACTGGCGCGTCGGCCTCTCTCTCCCCTCGCCGGAGAGGATGAGTTCTCCCGTCCGAGTTCCGCGATTTCTGCCAGGCAATCATCCCAACCCTTAATCAGCAGGTCGATATCGGCTTCCGTGGCGACAGGCGGGATGAGCATCATATTGTGAAAGGGTGTGATCAGCGGGCCCCGGTTGGTCAAGAACAGGTGGGTATAGTACATCAGCTCCCAGTCGAAATGATTCTTCGCCTCGGAGCCGTTTTTCGGCAGGGTCGGCATGAACTGCAGCTCGCAGCGAGCGCCGCTGCGGGTCACGCTCCAAGGGATGTTGTGCCGTTCCAGGACTGCATCGAGG
>DASSEH010000205.1:0-2051 GCA_035695325.1 Candidatus Angelobacter sp. | reverse complement strand
CGCGTCCAACACGGTGCGTTGGCTCGCCCGGCCGGTGAAGTTCGTTCGAAGAACGCCACGGCCCCAGGTATCTCGCGCCAGTTGTCCACAGTTTTTCAGCCCGTTCGGGTAACTTACCCGCATCCAGAATCCAATTCTAGTATATGTTAGACTGCATCCTACCCAACATCTAGGGGCAGGCATGATGTCGGAGCGAACGCATTCGATCATATTACCCGTTGTGGGGGCGGCAGTGGCCTTTGGGACGATGGTGCTCGTGTCGGCGGTCTGGGCCCACGACAAGCATCATCCCGAACTTAGCGCCTGGTTCGAATCGCTGGCCAATTCTCACGGTACGCCCTGCTGTGACGGTAGTGATGCTACTCGCATTGAGGATGTGGATTGGCAAACGGTCTGTGAGGCTGGCACAGGCGAATGTCACTATCAGGTTCGCTTAGAGGGCAAGTGGTGGGATGTACCGCCGACTGCAGTTGTGCAATCTGGCAATCGTGTAGGTCCGACGCTGGTCTGGCCTGTCTACCGTCGGGACAATGACATATTTATTCGTTGTTTTCTGCCCGGTGCAGGCACTTAGGGCTCGTCAGGAAACAACCGCTTCGCGCGATTGGTTTGATGAAGCAATTGTGTAATTCCATTCGCCATGGAAATCGGCGCGCTTGATATTGAGGCTGGCCATTTCCTCGTCCGAGACGACGATACCTTTAGGATAACTTCTGTCGTCGAGCTCGCACAAAACCTTTAATCCGTTTTGCGTGGTCGTCGCCGCGATCAAATCGACGATGACGCGATAACTGACCAGCGGTCTGGCGCGCCAGTTCTGGGTGATGAACGAGAACAGTCGGTGCTCGATCTTGTTCCATTTGCTGGTTCCCGGCGGCAGGTGATGAACCTCGATCGAGATATTGAGTTCATCGGCGAGCCGCTGCAATTCAAGTTTCCACAGACGCACGCGCGAGCCGTTGCTGCCGCCGCCATCGGCGGTGATCAGCAGGCGCCGGGCGAGGGGATAGCGAACGCGGCCGACCTCTTGCCACCATCGTCGGATCGTCTGCACGGCGAACGCCGCCGTGTCATTGTCGACGCCGACGTTCACCCAGCCCGTGTTGGCGGCCAGATCATAAATTCCATAAGGCACGGCGCGTCCAAGCTCCTTGATCAGAAAATCGTGCACGCGCACATCTTCGGGCGCGCCTTGCGGACGCCATTCGCGTCCGGCGTTCTTGAAATCCCCAACCAGTTCCTTCTTTTTCGTGTCAACGGAGATCACCGGCTGGTTCTGCGCCATGGCCGTCGTAACCGCCTCGTTGATGAATCCGAACTGGGCGTCGCGGTCGGGATTGTCGGCGCCTTCGCGCGTCTTGCGATTGGCTTGCAGGCTGAACTTCTGCGCCTTCAGCAACTCGCCGACAACGGTGTGGCTGATCTGGTGGCCGAGCTTGTTGAGTTCGGCCGCCAGCCGGCGCAGGCTCTTGCAGGTCCAACGCAGCGACGACATCGGATCCCCGCGTGCATCTGGCTCGACAAGTGCGTTCAGATCGTCGAGCAGCTGGGGATCGGTTTCGGTCAACGATTTGCGCCCGCCTCCCGGACGACGAACGCGGCCAGGCGCGAGCGAATCCAGCGCTTCAATGTCTTTCAGGCCGCGTCCGATCGTGCTCGCGGCGATGCGCGTCACACGCGACACCGCGGCGATGCCGCCATATCCCGCGGCCTTGGCTTCCGCCGCAGCGAAAAGCCGCCGCTGCCGTTCGTCGAGATGCGGCAACATCGCCGCGTTGCGCTTCTGGAGAGAATCTTCATTGATCATCCCCAAGAACTACGACGCGCCACGCCGGCATGGAATCCCCCTTCCCATGCTCTCAAGCCAGACCCGATTCAGCTATTGTCTGACGGGCCCTAACTGATGTGAACTGTAGCCTCAGCCGCTATGAGTCGCCATAGCGGCTGCGCCTCAGTCGCCGGCAATGCCTTCGCACAGGCACAGAAACGCCGCCGTTTCCAAGCCGTCTTGGATCGCCGAAGAGACGGACGCCTGTTTCATCGTCCGCGAC
>DASSEH010000204.1:0-54369 GCA_035695325.1 Candidatus Angelobacter sp. | reverse complement strand
TGCGCGCCATCAAGGCTCGTACTTTGGAAACCCTGGAGCAAGCCATCACTCAGGCTTTGGCTTCTATTACCCAGGACAATGCTCTGGCCTGGTTTCAGCATTGTGGCTATCCATCCCAATCGATTCCGAAAATGGTCTAGGGCAGGATTCCCGCCCTGACCGGGGTCGTGGCTGAAAGGTCAAGCTGGTCTGGCTGCGCTGCTGGTTCCAGCGGCTGGATTTTCCAGATGTCGCGCGCGTACTCGCGCACTGTGCGGTCGCTGGAAAATGTCCCCATTCTGGCCACGTTCAAAATTGCCTTGTGCGCCCAGGTATTGCCCGCGATATATTCTTTTTCCGCGCGCTGGCTGGCTTCAATGTAGGAAGGCAGGTCGGCCATGAGGAAGTAGCGGTCGCCGCGGTCGAGAATCTCGTCCACGATCCAGCGGAACAGGCCATGCTCGTCCGGACAGAAGCGGTTTCCCGCCAAATTATCCATCACGCGGCGCAGTATCGGATTCTGGTTGCACAGATCGCGCGGATCATACACATGTCTTTCGCGGAACCAGAGCACCTCTTCCGGTGACAACCCGAAGGTATAGATGTTGGGCTCGCCGACTTCTTCCATGATCTCGATGTTCGCGCCGTCCAGGGTGGCCAGGGTGAGCGCGCCGTTCATGGCCAGCTTCATATTGCCGGTGCCGGAGGCCTCCATGCCCGCAGTGGAGATCTGCTGGCTGAGATCGGCGGCGGGAATGATGGCTTCCGCGAGGGAAACGCGATAATCCGGAACGAACACCACTTTGATCCCGCCCTTGAGGCGCTCATCCGTATTGATGACTTTGGCTACGTTGCTGATCAGCTTAATAATCTGCTTGGCCGCCCAGTATCCCGGCGCGGCCTTGCCGGCAAAGATGTAGGTTCGTGACGGCGCCAGCTCCTCGCCATCTTCCACCACGCGCAGATACTCATGGATGATCCGCATCACGTTCAGAAGCTGGCGCTTGTACTCATGAATGCGTTTGACATGAACGTCGAACAGCGAGTGCGGATCAATAACCACGCCAGTAGTGCGCAGCACCTCACTGGCCAGCCGTTCTTTGTTGCGGTGCTTGATCTCCATGAACTCCGCGCAGAAGGCCGGATCGGCTGAGTATTTCTCGATGTCCCGCGCCTGGTCCAGATCGGTGATCCAACCTTCTCCCACGGTACGGGTGAGCAGGCCGGCCAGCAGGGGATTGGCTTTGAGCAGCCAGCGGCGTGGAGCCACGCCGTTGGTTTTATTGCTGAAGCGCTCCGGCCACAGGCTGGCAAAGTCGGGCGCCAGCGAGGTCTTGAGCAGTTCGGTATGCAGTTTGGAAACACCGTTCACCGCGTGGCTGCCCACAATGGCCAGGTGCGCCATGCGAATCTGTTTTTCCGGGCCTTCTTCAATGATCGACATGCGCTGCTGCCGCCCAATATCCATGGGCCAGCGGCGGGCCACCGTGCGCAGGAACTGGTGATTGATACCGAAAATGATCTCCATGTGCCGGGGCAGCACGCGCTCCATGAGTGAGAGCGGCCACTTTTCCAGGGCCTCGGGCAGCAGGGTGTGATTGGTGTAACCCAGGCTGGCTTCGGTGATCTCCCACGCGCGCTCCCAGACGATCTCGTGCTCATCCATCAGAATTCGCATCAACTCGGCCACGGAGAGGCTGGGATGAGTGTCGTTCATCTGGATTGCGACCTTCGCGGGAAAATCGTCAAAGCCGGAATGCCGTGTGAGATAACGGCGAACAATGTCCTTGAGCGAGCAGGCGACGAGGAAATACTCCTGGATCAGGCGCAGTTCGCGCCCGGAGAGCACCGAATCCGAAGGGTAGAGCACGCGGGAAATATTCTCGGAAGCGATCTTCTGCTCCACGGCGCGAATGTAGTCGCCGCGATTGAAGATCTCGATATCGAAATCCTCGGAAGCCCGCGCGGTAAAGAGCCGCAGATAGTTCACCGTGCGTCCGCGAAATCCGGCCACCGGCATGTCATTGGGAACGCCGACTACGATCCTGGCATCCACCCAGCGGTGGCGGCGGTTGCCCTCCGAATCTTGTGGGTGCTCAACCCGGCCATAAAGCGGAATCTGGCACAGCTCCTGCGGACGATCAATATAAAACGGCGTGCCCAGCGCCTTCCAGAGGTCGGGCTTCTCCCGCTGATATCCGTCTACGATTTCCTGCTTGAACATGCCGTACTCGTAGTCGATGCCATAACCAAATCCAGGCATGCCGAGCGTGGCGAGCGATTCCAGAAAACATGCCGCCAGGCGGCCCAGGCCGCCATTGCCCAGACCGGCGTCGGGCTCCACTTCCAGAACATCCTCGAGGTCAATCCCAAATTCGCTGAGCACGGCGCCGCACTCATTCATCAGGCCCAGATTGCAGAGATTGTCGCTCAGCCACCGCCCCATGAGGAATTCCATGGAGAGATAGTAGAGGCGGCGGGTATCGTGCTCCTGGTAGCGCTGCTCGGTCTCCAGCAGGTGGTCGACCAGAAGATCACGGATCGCCAGGGAAACCGGCTTGAACAGCTCTTCCGCCGTGGGGCGGGCAGCAGGGCGAGCCAGCGTGTAACGAATGTGCCGCAGGATCGACTGGCGTAACGGCTCAGGGTCACACGCCGTTGTGGGAAAAATATCAGACATTCCGGACCTGAACAGCTACAACCTCACAGCAAGTTTGCCGGTAACTGCTCCGGCTGGGCCTGCGACATTTAATTATTCCCAAAACTCAGCCCATCTCCCAGAGACCAAAAGTTCACGGTCTCTGGAATCAGGTGATCACAAGTATGGCACACGGGGGCGCTTCCCGGCACTGAGTAAAATACCTTGGACTTATACAAGATACCTATGCAAGTTCAGGATGCCGGGTGTGCCACTGCGTCTGGTGCTGATAGAGCCGGGCAGCCTGCACCACTTTGGAGTCGTCCAGAGGGCGGCCGATGAACTGCAACCCCGCGGGCAGACCATCCTCCGCGAATCCGCAGGGCACGCTGATCGCGGGCAGGCCGCAAATGTTGCCAATCCCGCCAATTGGGTCGGAAAAGCTCAGCGCTTCATCTAAATTGGCTTCGATTTTGCTTGCGGTGACGGGAAGAGTGGCTGTGGCCAGAACATCCACATGCTCGAACAGTTCGTCCATTTTCTTTTGCACAATGCGGCGAATGCGCTGCGCGCCGATGAAATCGGAAGCGCTGATGGCTTCATTCATATATCCGCCGATCTTTCCCATAGGATCGCTCAGTTCGGCCACGCGTCCGGACTGAATCAATTCACGATACGCTGCCGCGCCCTCCACGGCGACAATGATTCCCGCCGCCGTCTCCCACGGCCCTTCCGGCAGGGCGACATCGCTCACCGTGAGCGCCGGTAGTTTTTTGAGCACATCCACGGCGGCGGTAATCGCCGTGTTTACTCCGGGAGAAAGCTCTTTCCACTGGTTGGTAAGCCAGCCGATCCGCAGCTTTCCCTGCGGCTCCGGCGCGCCGGAATATCTGGCTTCCGCCTCGGGCAGTGAGCCTGCGTCGTCTGGATCATGGCCGGAGATGGTTTGCAGCACCAGATCGCAGTCGTCCACGCTGCGGGCCAGCGGGCCGATCTTGTCCATGGAGTAAGCCAGGGCCATGGCTCCGGCGCGGCCCACGCGTCCAAAGGTGGGGCGCAGTCCGCTGACTCCGGTGAATGCCGAAGGGCAGACGATGGATCCCCACGTTTCGGTTCCAATGGCAAATGCGGCGAGCCCCGCTCCCGCCACCGCGCCTGACCCGCTTGATGATCCGCAGGTCCAGCAGCCGTCATTCCACGGATTTTTTGCCGCTCCGGTGGCCGAGGCCGAGGCATAGCGATAGCCCATGCCTCCGGCGAGCTCGATCATGGCGGCCTTGCCAATGAGCACGGCGCCAGCGTCATTGAGCCGGCGAATGACCGTGGCGTCATAATCAAATTGCTGGCTGGCATACGGACGCGCACCCCAGCCCGTGGGATATCCCTGCACCGCAAGCAGGTCCTTGGCGGCATAGGGAATGCCGTGCAGAGGTCCGCGATATTTGCCGGCGGCAATCTCTTTTTCCGCGGCATTGGCCTGCTTCAGCGCAAGTTCCGGGGTGAGCGTGGCATACGCATTGAGCCGCGGGCCGAGTGTTCGGCTGCGCTCCAGATAGCTTTCGGTGAGCTCCACCGGAGAGAGCTGCCGCTGCCGCACGCGCCGCGCCAGCTCCGTGACGGGAAGAAAAAGAATGTCTTTGCTCAGCATCAGGCTTTCCCTTTCTTGTTCACGGCTGCGAGCGTGGTATTCCCCTTGCGGGAAATCTGAAACACGGTAGCTGGCTGATCATCGTTGTGCAGCAGAAATTCGCGCATCTTGTCGAGACCTGGCTGCGATTCCGCCATAATGCGCAGGATGTCCGCCTTTTGGTCTTCATTGAGGCGGTCGCCATACCTGCGGACAATCTCGCTGACTTTTGCTTCTACCTCAGCGCGGGAGGCTGGAGGAAGCTTCGCCAGGGCTTCTTTGGCTTTTTGCGCCAGCGGTGTGGCTGGAGTGGCAGCAGATTGCGCCAGTATCTCCGCGGGATGAATCAGAGCGGCCGTGGCCGCCACTGCCGCGCTTTTGGCAAATCCGCGCCGCGTGATCGAAAATTTGGACATTCGCACCTCCGGCAAAAGCTTCAGGACGCGAAGCGTACATGAAGCTGTTCCGGATCGTCAAACGGCCAACTGCTTACAGGCATTCCCATGCGAAATCTCCAACCACCTCACCTTCTGCCTGCATCCCATTACCTGCCACTACAGTAGAGATTTCGTCACGGAGCAGCCATGATTCGGTGGACCACCTTTGACCAGGAGACAACTTCGAGCGTGCGCACCAACTTTCCGCAGGGGACGGTGATTGAGCTGCACGGCGGCCAGGCCACACAACATGCGGCCCAGCAGGCCAGCCAGAGCGGACATCCCGTAGTGGCCATTCTCCCCGTCGCCATGGAAAATGCGGCGGGCATCGCCATTTTCCGTGCGCCCAATCCCGCCATTGCCCCCACTCTGGGGCCTTTGCCCACGCGGCCCGGTGGTTTTCTTGGCCTTTCCGATGAACTGGTTTTTGAACAGGAACAGGAGCAAGAAGAAGGGCACGGAAAGAGAAGCTGGTGGCGAAGACTGCTGGGGAAGTCCGGCTAAGAAACATACATAAAAAACATTATTTGCCCGCCGTTTGCGGTAGAATCAGCGCGTTCGGAGACAACCATGGCGCGTCGGCAGCCGGAGAAGCGTTTTGGTACGCCGTTTTCTGCTGGATTTGCCGGTATCCATGAAGTTCCCCAACTCGGGAACCGAGGCAGTGTGCCATACTCGTGACGTCAGTTCCGATGTCGCGTGGACGCTTCCGGCAAGCACCGCGGCGTGGCGATGATGATCGAAAAATACGATTTTGTAAGCGAGGAAAAGGCCGCTTCACGCGGTTAATCCGAATGCACTGCAAATCCCCTGAGCGTCCACAGCCAGCGATAGCGCCGCGATATTTACCTGTTCGGGCATTCACCCGGGCTTTGGTTCTGGCTTCTGCTTTAGTATTTTTCACTCCTGTAACCGAGGCGCAAACCGCGCCTGCGCCGGTTGTGGGAGAGCTGTTTCCCGCCGAAATCGGCATTCAGGGTACGGCCCTGCCTGCAGGCAGCGGCATCAGCATCGCCAGCGGGTCACAGGTTTCAGCAGGAGTAGCTCCGGCACTGCTGCGGCTGGGGCGCGGAGGCGATTTGCGGCTATGCGCGCGAACCGGCGTGGTGGTAAACACCCTTAACGGCACTGACGGACTTCTTTTTTCCATGAACACCGGGGACGTTGTGATGCGTTACGCTCTGCGCGACGTTGCGGACACGCTGCTGACACCTGATTTCAGGTTTCTGCTGTCGGGGCCGGGAACTTTTCATTTTGCGCTGGGAGTGAATGGCCGCGGCGATACCTGTGTGAAGACCCTGCCGGGGAATACGTCGCGCATCATCGTGTCCGAAGTGTTCGGCAACGGGACGTACCAGATCAGGGAAGACGAGGCCGTCCTTTTTTTAGGCGGTAAACTGGCGAGCCGTTCTTCCGAGACTGTGGCGTGCGGATGTTTGGGGTCCATTCAGACGCAGACTGCGGTCGCGGAGCAACCCAGTCAGCCGGATACTGGAAATCCCGCCACTGCGCCACAAGCGGAAGGGCCACCCAAACCCGCCGCCCAGGTAAACACGCCCTTCGTGTTTAGCGCAAAAAGCACTGCCGAACCTTATTCCGTGGCCCGCGTACCGTTTTCCACCCTCCCCAGCATATTTTTTGTGCAAGAAAAGGCAGAGCCAGCCGTTCCACAGGAGAGTGCGCCGGAGGTGTCTGCAAAACAGGAACCAACCGCGGCAGAGACGGCCCAGCCACACAAAGAAAAGAAGAAGAAAAAGGGATTTTTTGGCCGCGTTTTTGGTTCGCTATTTGGCGGCTGAGCACTGTAACTGCCGCTCAAACTTCAGTAAACTAAAGACGGTTTTGATTTTTAATAAACGTTTGGCCCTGCCCTTTCAGGGTGAAATTCGGAATTCTTTTGGCCACAAAGGCGTCTATACTTTTATAAGTTAGGTCGGCATGCAAAATAATCAGCCACACCCCGGCGCGAGTACTCCTTCCAGCCAGCCTGCGGCCAGTTCTCAGCCTTTGCCATCGCTTTTGGCGGGCGGATACGGCGCTTATCAGACTCGTCCAGAAAATTTTCTGCTTTCTTTTTTAAGCCACGTCCTTTTAGTCCTGCTGCTGCTGGGGACGTACCATTTCGCCATTGGATCCGCGCCCAAAATTGACCTGTCGCGCAACAATATCGTGGATATTGGAGCGGCGCCGATCTACCGTGTTGGTAAAAGCGGCAATAACGCCGGCGGCGGCGGCGACGCCAGCAAAATAAAGGCCTCTTCCGGCACACCGCCGAAAGCAGCCAGGCAGCAATTTACTCCGCCCCAGGTGCTGCCTCCGCAGCAGAGCAAACTGCAGATGCCGCAAACAGTTATTGCCGATCTGAACCTCCCGCAATCACCCACCATTGGCGATCCGCTCTCCAAACTCATGACGGCCTCCAATGGCAGCGGAGTGGGCGGGGGAATCGGAAGTGGCTCCGGCGGCGGCGTTGGTCCGGGACGCGGTCCTGGTGTTGGGCCGGGTGTTTTTCGCTGCTGCGGTTCCGGCGTGAGCGCGCCTAAGCCGATTGAGACTCCTGAACCTGAATTCTCCGAAGAAGCCCGCAAAGCGAAATATCAGGGAGTGGTAGTCCTCGACATCATTGTAGGGACGGATGGCCGGGTACACAGTCCGCACGTGGTCCGCTCACTGGGCATGGGGCTGGATGAAAAGGCCAAAGAGAAGGTCCTGACCTGGAGGTTTGAACCCGCCACCAAGGACGGACGCCCGGTGGCGGTGCAGATGAATATCGAGGTTTCGTTCAACCTCTATTAGACCGAAGAGCGTATTAGCGCTCTGCTTCCGGTTCGGTGATGAACCGCCTGGTTCCAGCCTAGTCGTTGACTGGCTCCAACTGGCCTTTTTCCAGTTTCTCCTGGCAGTCGATGCAGTAACGGGTCCAGGGAACGGCTTCCAGCCGTTTGGGGTTGATCTCACTTCCACAACTCACGCACTCGCCAAAGGCACCCTCGCGAATACGTACCAGCGCGCTCTCCACCATCTGGAGTAACTGGCGGTCATTATTGCTCTGGGAAAAAAGAAATTCCTTGGTGTAAGAACTGGCTGCGCGATCAGCGATGTCCTGTGCGGTGTCCTGATCGGCAACGCGACCGTCTTCTTCCGTGCGGCTCACGGTCCGGCGCAGGGTCTGCTGGCGCTCTTCCAGCCGTTTTCTAAAGGTGTCGAGCTTCTTCTTGTCCATTTTGTTCGACAAAGCATCAATCTTAGCTGTCATGTGTAATACCGTCAATCCTTTTGCAAAGCAGGGTTAGATGCAGATCAGGCCGCTGACGGCTATGACATTACTGCATCTGCATGTTTGTTATCGGAAAGTTCCCGCCAAAAACTAAAAAGCGGCTCTTTCGAGCCGCTCATAAGAGGCAAAGGGGGAAGGGAAAAGCTTTCAGGGAAGGCGATGCAAATTTGATGTCAAGGCCAAAGCCTTAACGCTGAGAAGTCGAAGCATATTCAGTAGAGGGGATGAAGTCATTGTCTAGTTTTAGGCCTCTTTGGGTTGCCCTTTATATAGCAACTCACAAACCAAACTGCTCAGAGAAGATAAAATGGCTGTAACCTAAAATTAAATATATTGTTTTCTTTGATTTGAGAACGAAATTTTTAATGGGAATGTAACTTTCGGTCACCTTGGGTACGAATCGTAACCCGTGATGTGGAATTTATATTCCACTTTTATGCTTTTTCTTGCTCAGCATGTTGCTTGTTGTTCTCTTCCATCAGCTTGAGTTTATTGAGCAGGGCTTTGTAGCTCACTTTCAAAATCCTGGCCGCCTGGCGGCGGTTCCATTTCGTTTGCGCCAGCACGCGCTCAATTGCCTCCCGTTCGGCCTGCATCGCGGCGCGTCTGCCGATTTCAAGCAGCGACGGCATTTCAAATTCACCATTGGGAGTGCTCTGGACCGGCGGGACTGAAGATGTCTGGCCAGGCAGGTGCAGCGAGGAGACAATCGGCTTGTGTGTAGAGAGTTCGCGAATAATCTGCGCCTCATTGCCCACGATTACGTAACGCTTGACCAGGTTCTCCAGCTCGCGGATGTTTCCTGGCCACGCATACTCCATCATGCGCGAGATGGCGAATTCGCTGAATGCAGGCGGATGCTTGCGGTAGTATTCGCTGTATTTTTCCAGAAAATATTCGAGGAAGACCAGCACCTCTTCCCGGCGCTCACGCAACGGGGGAATATGGATGGTCACGACATTCAGGCGATAAAACAGGTCTTCGCGAAATACGCCCTCTTCCACCGCGCGCTCCAGCGGCTTGTTGGTGGCGGCAAGCACGCGGACGTCTACCTGGATATCGCGCTTTCCGCCCAGGCGCGAAAATTCGTGGTCCTGCAGCACGTGCAGGAGTTTGGCCTGCAGCGCGGGATGCATTTCACTGATTTCGTCGAGGAAAATGGTGCCGCTGTTGGCCTGCTCGAACTTACCCAGCTTTTGCCGTATTGCGCCCGTGAATGCGCCCGGCTCGTAGCCAAACAACTCACTTTCCAGCAGTTCATGAGGAATGGCCGCGCAGTTGACCTTGACGAACGGTTTATCGCCGCGCGACGATTCGGAGTAAATCATGCGCGCAACCACTTCCTTGCCGGTTCCACTTTCTCCGCGAATCAGGACGGTGGCGGTCGTATCGGCGACCTGCTCAATGGTGGTCTTCACCTCCATCATTCGGGGGCTGGTGCCGAACAGCATGGTAAAGTCGCTGCCACGCCGCACCTGTTCGCGAAACTGATGCTGGTTCTCAAATACTTTGGAGAGGCGAATATCCAGTTCTCTTAAGTCCACCGGCTTGCTGAGGTAATCGTCAGCGCCCAGCCTTGAGGCCTTAAAGATCACTTCCGGATCTCTGCTGGAAGAGAGCACGATTACCGGAACCGATGGCTTGATCTGCTTGAACTGCTGCAGAATATCGGTCCCGGCCATATTCTCCGTGGAAAGATCGAGCAGCACCAGCATGGGATCAAAGGTGCGGAAGGAGCGGAGCGCTTCCTGCATTCGGGAAGCTATGGTTACATCAAAGTTATGCCGGGAGAGGTGTGAGACCAGGTATTTTCCAGTAACGACGTCATCATCTACGATCAATACGCGGGTCTTTTGGCTCATCGCTGTCTCCAGGGGCCGCTGAAATCCGCCCGGGTGCAGTCCTTGCAGGGGAGAGGCATGAAATATTTTCACACAGGCCAGCGGAACCTATAACTCTGATTTGTACTCCGATTCCATTTTCAGGCATTTGGATGCCCAGCGAAAGTGACGAAAGTTGTATTTCAGGGCAAACATATGACTCAAGTTCGCCCCTCTTGGGTATCTTCGCGGAATTATTAGTGGTTTTTTACGAAGAGCGCTTTCCCGGAATAAAACGATACGGAGGCCACGGACCGCTCATCACCACTTCCACGCCTGGCAGATGCCGAGTCGCCATTTGGTAGCGGTTCTGGTATTTCTGCACCTGTTTGTGCTCAATCAGGTGAGCGATATCGATGAGCATGCCGCCTGAATCGGCTTTGCGGCAGCAGACGTCCTGGTCCAGAGGATCAAAAATCTTGTGGACCTGTACGGAGAGCGCGCGGGCTTTGGTCTGGCGTTCACGCTGACGAACGGCCTTTTCCCGCAGCTTGCTGAGATATTCGCCGCCTACCGTATTTGGCAGGATGATCTCCTGCAGGGCTTCCCGCAGCGAGCCATCTTTCACCAGCAACTTTATGTGCATTTCCGCTTTACCCTTCAACCGGGAAACGCTCTCGATGAAAGCTTTGCGGTTGAGGCGGACGGCGCGACGAAGGGCATCGTCGGAATCGAATACGGTGCCGAAGCGGAAGGGAAGCACCGTTGTTCGCTTAAAACATTCGCCGATTACATGGGCGTGCTGCCGCAGTGCGTCCTGACCGAATTCACCGGCCGGTACGTATTCACTGACGATTACGGCAAATTCGCCGCTGGGATAACCAAAGGTTTGTGCTTCCCCAATTCCTTTGAGACCTTCAACTGGAAAGGGACGTCGTGCGCGAGTATCACCGTGGAATGCCTGCTGCTCCGTGATGCAATACGCGTACCATGCCATAAACATGCTTCTCCTGGTGGAAAAAACACTCGGGGCCGGCTGCAAATGAAACAAACAACGAAGTCAACTGCTGAAGAAGGTAATGAACAGAAACCTGATTCACTACCATTGCCGATGGGTTTTTCGGCAACTCACCATCCTATTCTTCGGGAAAAAGAAATGCAACTCTTGATTAAAACAATTCTTAAGTTAACGATGCTGGTGCACCAATCACATTTAATTTCATTAATTTATGCTGGTTTCTCCCGGCGTTGTAATCCTTGAATCCGTTTTATTTCACGAATGCAGCGTCTCTGCCCTAAACATAAGAAGGTACAAGGACTTTCGTAAGCGCCGTAATCCGGGAAACCGGCATCTCACCGGATGTACAGGCACAAAGGCTCCTCTGCGTGTGTCTGGCCTTCTAAGGCTTGTGATCCATGCCCTCGCAAAAGCTGCCTGAATCCGTTGCGTTACCGCCTGAGCGCTTTGTCGTTGAGGTATTTGCGGAGCTTCCCCGCGAGACGGTGGAGAAGCGCTGGCAGCACCTCAACGTGATTCTCCGGCTGAGCATGCTGACCGGGCTGCAGATGCAGCTGGATGCCACTCTCAACCTTCTTTGCGACATGGCTGGGGAAATCGTTCCCTTTGATAAGGCCGTGATCCATTTTTGGGATGATGTACAAAACGACATGCAGCTCCGAATCACCCGCGGCTTCAGCCCGTCCGCACAGCAGCCGGGTGATTTCTCCCGCGGCAACATTCTCAATTTCTGGGTACTCAAGCACGGACGGCCGGTGCTGGTCTCGCCGGGACTTCATCCCCAGGCGGACGCTCTGCTGCAGGCGGCGGGCGCTACTTCCGCGCTGGCCATTCCCATGTTTGTGAGCAATCGCGTGATGGGTTCTCTGCAGCTCTTTGCTTCATCGGGCGGGCAGTTTAGCCGGGAAGATGCGCAGCTGCTGTGGATACTCTCGCTGGTGGCTGAGAATCTGCTGACCCGCGAGCACGCCAACGAAGGATTGCTGCGCTTTGCCTTTACGGACTATCTCACTGGTCTTAAAACTCGCGGCTACTTTGAGCAACAACTCGACCTGGAATTTAAACGGGCGGAGCGCCGCAGGCAAAAATTCTCGCTGCTGATGATTGATATCGACCATTTCAAGCGTCTCAACGATACCTTTGGCCACCACGCCGGCGACCAGGTGCTGCGCGACGTAACTTCCATACTCATGAAAGACATGCGGGAGATTGACACCGTGGCCCGTTACGGCGGAGAAGAATTTGTGATTATTCTTCCCGAAACCGCGGAGGCCGGGGCCCTCTATGTGGCGCAACGCCTGCGCCGGGCGGTGGAGCAGGCCAATTTTTTTGCCGGCTCTCCCGACGCGCTTCAGCATCTCACTATAAGTATCGGTCTTGCGGTATATGACACCGATGCCCAGTTCAAGCGCGATCTGATTGAGTTCGCCGATGCCGCTTTATATGCCGCCAAACGGACCGGACGCAACCGCGTGGTGTGTTATTCCGAACTCGCTCGCCAGCAACGGGAAGTTTCCTGAAACATATATGGGACACCTTCAGTCCGCAACCGCACTGGAACCTGTTGCCCGGCAGGGTGACCTGGACCTCACGAACTCAGCCGTCCCCGGGACCATGCCTGTTGAACCCAGGCCCCGAAGCTGGCGGGTGATCCACGCCTGCGAATACGCTCGCGATGTGCTGCCGGTGATCGAGGGCCAGGTTGCGGCTGGAATGCGGCCTTATATTGTTACTCCCGTGGGAGCAGGAACAGCCGAGGTCTGGCTTTCCGGATGCAATCAGGAGCCACAGAGAAATCTCTCACTTCTCCGGGCCTGGCAGGACGTACGTACCTGGCGTCGCTCTTTGCTCGATTGCGATCCGGAGACCGCCGCCGATCTTGTCCACACGCACTCGTTTTCCGCCGGTATGGCCGCAGTGCGTAACTGCTCCTGCGTTGTCCATGACCTGCAGGCCTGTATTGAAGATTTGGCGGTCGCTTCCGGGCAGTGCGAGGCCGGAAGCTGGATCGGAAGATCTTTCCGCGTGGCCGAGCAGTTTATTCTTTCGCGCGCGTCGGCCATCGTGGTCCATTCGGCGGGCATGAAGGCGGCAGCTGAAGAGCGCGGCGCCCATCCGGAAAGCATCTTTGTGATTCCCGAACCGCTCGAAGCGGGGGCCATGGAAGCAGCTGCCTCGGAAGGTCCAGGGATCCTGCCTGAACTCAGGGCTTTGCCGCCGGACACCGTAACTTTTTTTGTGCATCAGAGCAGCGCCCAGGCTCCTGAAGAATCCAGCCTGTTTCTGCTGGAGGCTTTCACACTGGCTTTGGGGGAACTGCCAAAAGCCAGGATCAAAGTTCTTTTCGCATCGCCGGAGCCGGCGCGCACAGCTTTGCAGGAGCACATCTTTCGTTTGGGCATTGCAAATCACGTGATGGTGCTGGAAGAAGCTGCGACCGAGGCCGCAGCGGCAATGGCCTCGGTGGTAATAGCGGGAAGTGAAGTGCCGGATAATCCCATCTCTGCTCGCTGCGTGAACCCGCTTTGCCTTATGAGTTTGGCCCAGGGGCGCGCCCTGCTGGCCGCCGATGTTCCGCGCAATCGCGAAGCCAGCCCGGACGGACAGGGCTGCCTGTGGTTCAACTCGGGCGATGTGCGCGATCTGAGCCGGCGGGTGGCTTTTCTGGCGCAAAATCCGGGATTTCGCAAAGACCTGGGCATGGCAGGGCGAAGCTATATGCTGGAAACACGGCGGAGCGAGGTCATCGGAAAGCGTTATGAGGCAGTCTATCGCTATGCCGCCACCCACAGACGCTCCCGGGGAATCGGCCCGACCGCCGTAAAGCTGCTGCCGGCCGTGGTGTAGAAAAAATCCAGTTATTAGTGCGCTTTGGCAGGATTGCTGGCTTCGGCTTCAGCCGCGGCCAGGGCCTTTTTTTTGCGGCGGCTCAGAACGAAGGGGCTGCGGCGGCGGCGCTCGGCGCGCTTATCAATCTTCTTCCAAAATCCGGCGAAATAATCGGCGGCGGAAATCACGGAAACCGCCACCATGAACCAGATGGCCATGTGGGCGATCAACCGCACCGGAAGAACTACGTAGCCGAAATTCCACACGTCCCAGCGCATGGCCAGAATAGTGGCGACCACGGAGACGATCTGCACCACCATCTTGAACTTGCCCAGCTCGCTGGCTTCAATGGTAAAGCCCTCGGAAGCCGCAATCGAGCGCAGGCCGGAGACCAGAAATTCGCGCCCTATAATGATGACCGCGATCCAGACGTTCACCATCTTCGGCGTGAGCTGTACCAGCGTGATGTAAGCCGCCGTGATCATCAGCTTGTCCGCCAGAGGATCGAGCAGCATGCCCATGGTGGTGATCTGCTTGCGGCGGCGGGCCAGATAACCGTCGAGGCCATCGGTAATCGAGGCCAGCACGAACAGTGACGATGCCAGCACCACGCGCAGCGTAAGCTCCTGTGCGCTGAACCGGGGCGTGGTGAGAATCCAGACGATCAGCGGGATGGCCGCGATGCGCGAGAGCGTAATGTAGTTCGGCAGATTCAAAGCAGAAGAGGCGTCCGTATCTGCCTCAGATTATCCTCGTAAAAACCAGCCAGCGCAAACCACTCTGGACCGGATTATTTCTTTCCGTTCACCGTTTGCAGGCAGCGCGTGTACAGTTCGAGCAAATGGGCGGCATAATCTTCGGACTTGCTCTCCGCGCCTCCCTGAAATCCGGTGGCCGCCGAGACCGATTTGCCGTATCCAGTCGTGCCCGCAATGAATTTCATCAAGTCCAGCGCAATGTCCTCATTGCGCCGGGAAACCTGTAACAGTGAAGACTGGTCCATGGTTCCTCCGAAAATATCAATACCAGATATATTGTAGCGGGAGAGTGCCTGGGCCGGGCAAACTCTCGCGTTACCGGTTACCCCGGTGTTTCGACTGTCCTGCATGAATACTGCTATCCTGTGCATCTGGAAACGGAATCATGGATCTTACCTGGATTACGGATCGTATTGCGCTTGGCGGCGGAATCTGGAATGACGAAAACATGGCCGAGCTTGTCCGCATGGGCATCAGCCACGTTATCAACATGCAGATTGAGTTCGACGACGAACCACTGGCCGAGCCTTACGGCGTCATGGTGCTGCACAACCCCACCGACGATGATTTTCAGCCCAAGCCCGCGAAACTGTTCCAGCGCGGCGTGGAATTTGCCCAGGCGGCGCTGGATACGCCAAACAGCAAGCTGTATATCCATTGCGCGGCTGGAGTACACCGCGCGCCCATGATGACGCTGGCTGTGATGTGCGCCATGGGCTGGGAGCTGGATAAGGCCAAAGATCTGATCCAAACCCGCCGCTACGTAGTCGATTTTGCCGATGTCTACGTGCAAAGCGTGCAGGCATTCATCAAAAAATACCTGCCTTCGATGCGCAGCACATAGCAAAAAATCATGGCCATTCATGCCGTCCAGCACGTCCGGCGAATGCGGGGTGGCGCGCAGGCACACCTGATGCGCGGCGCGGACGGAAACTTCTGGGTGGTGAAATTCCGAAACAATCCACAGCACCTTCGCGTGCTGGCCAACGAACTGCTCGCCACCCGGCTGGCCGAACGCGCCGGACTTCCCGTGCCGGTGGCTGATGTGGTCCAGGTGGATGAGTGGCTGATCCACAACACTCCGGAGCTGCGTATCGAAAGTGGTGGAACTTTAATTCCGTGCGCGAGCGGTCTGCAGTTCGGCGCCCGTTATGTATGTGATCCGGCCGAGGCGCAGGTCTTCGACTACCTTCCGGAGGCGATGCTGGGCAAGGTCAAAAACCGCGAAGTTTTCGCCGGAATGCTGGCCCTGGACAAATGGCTGGGCAACACCAACGGACGCCAGGCGGTTTTCTGGAAGCGCAGCCGGGAGCGAAAATACAATTTGAACTTCATCGACCACGGTTACTGTTTCAACGGCGGTGAATGGAACTTTCCCGACTCGGCGCTGCGCGGGGTCTATTCGCGGAACGCGGTGTACGATCAGATTCGGGGATGGGAGTCGTTTGAGCCGTGGCTCTCGGCGATTGAACAGTTCAGTCCGCAGTCCATTCGGGAAATTGCCGGTGTGATTCCGCCGGAGTGGACCGGAGGGGACTGGCAGGAGCTGGAGAAACTTGTGGTGACCATCATCGAGCGGCGGTCCGTGGTGCGGAAGCTGATTACAGCGTTTCGCAATTCGCCGCGCCAGCCATTCCCGCAGTGGGAACAAGCGGCTTCGGCCGCCATGGTGCAGTGATATGGCAACCAAACAGCAATGCAGATTCTTTTTGCTTCGCTGGGTCCCGGACGCAGTGAAAAACGAATTTATCAATATTGGTTTGGTGCTGCTGCCCGGCACTGGCGCTCCGGAGCTGCGCTTTACCGAAGACTGGTCGCGAGTGCGCGGCCTTGATCCCGCGGCCGATATCGAACTGCTCGAAAATCTACAGGTTGAATTGCGTGCACAGTTGCGGGAAGAGGGAGAGCCGCGCGAATTGCTGGTCCGGCGGATTCAGGATTCTTTTTCCAACTCGCTGCAGGCTTCCAGTTTTACTGCTTGCCTGGCCGATTCACCGGCGGCGGAGGCCGACGCACTTGCGCGCATCTATCTGGAGCGTCCGCCGCGCTCGCAGACGCGCGACAAAAGCGCGCGCCAGGTCCTTTTTCAGAGCATGCGCGATGAGTTTGACCGGACCGGCGTTTGGGGCCTGATGAACAAGAGCATTTCCTTGGCGCGCTATACGCGCAGCGGCGATCCGCTGAAGATCGACTGCGGCTACTCCGCCGGCGGAAAGGTAAAGATGTTTCACGCGCTGGCTCTCGAGAGTGACGTGAACTCGGCCAAAGTTCTGGCCTTCAGTTATCCGCGGCTGGCGGAGGGAATATACAAAGCCGAAGGGGCCGAAGCTACGCTGACGGCAATCGTGGAAGATGATCTGGAACGCAACAGCGAGGCCGCAGGCTTTGCTCGGGAAACGCTGGAACAGCACCGGATTGCCGTGGCTCCGCTCAGCCAGATGCCGGTAATTGCGCTCGCCGCTGCGCACGAGTTGGGAATTAGCTAACCTGTCCTTATTTCGTTGCACCCGGTTTTGTTGCAATCGGTGTTGCCGCCACCGTCTTTTTCGAGCAGCTTCCTGGCGGCCGGGTTTCTTTACCCCAGCCGAAAGCGCGGAAGCGGTCACCGGAGACGATCTTTGTGCGCAACCCGTCGATCTGCTGGGGAAGCTGACCGAAGAATCTTCCCTCTTCCACGTAGATCACCAGCGCGGTTTCCACTGGATTGTCGTCACTGCGGCCAACTCCAACTCCCTGAACTCCGTTTGTCTCCATGAGACTGGAGACGTGCGCTACTTTCACGGCAACGGCGCGATCCATGTCATGCATGGCCAGGTGCGGGGCCTGCTGTGCATTGTCGTAGACCACACGGGTGCGGAGTCCATCCAGTTGTGCGGGTATGGCGAACACCGGGTTCGAAGAAACGTGAATCACCAGCGCGGTCTCTTTGGGATTGTCCGCGCTCATGCCCGGCTCGAGTTGGGTCACCGCAGAGTCCTGCATTAGCTGGGCGGAGTATTTTTGGCGGACGCTGTTGACGCGCTGCAACTGCTCCGGAGTGAGTTGGGCGGAGCTGGCGCCGGATGCCGGATTCGCTGCTCCCGCTCCGGTTTCAGGCCGGCAGCTCACGGCGTGATCGCCACCGCCCACAATCGCGGGTGCTCCACTGCCATTGGTCAGGGCGGCAATCACATCCTGAATAGGGTTGGCGGAGGTGGAGGTGGTGTTGCCGCCGTAGAGAAGACCCACGGGACGCGCCGTGTCCGAGGTCACGATCAGCGATCCGGAGTCGCCTCCGGCGCTGAATGCGCCGCCGGTGATCATGAGCTGGTTGCTGAAGACGGCGGTAAATGCTTTGGCCCCGCCGCAGGAAGCTTCGTAGTCCACGGTCACCGTGGTATTTACGGACTGGAGCGTGGAGCAGGTAAGCCCCGTGCTTCTTCCGCTCTTGGCCACGCCTTCATTCGCAGCGAGCACGGCTGTACCGGTGGCGAGCGTAGCCGAGGGCGGCGCGGCGGCGATGGTCGCGGCTCCAGCCGCACCCAGATCAAGAATGGCTCCGGTCAAATCAACATTGGTGGTGGGCAGAGTGACAACGGCGGCGATAGCGGCGTCCACGTTGTTGGGAGCTGGGCCGCACAACACAGCAGACCCGGCGCACGCTCCGGTGGTGGTGTTGCTCGCGGGCTTGAGCGCCGCGGCCTGCGACAGGTTGGCCACCAGCATTCCGCCATTGCAGTTATTGTCCACCAACCCAGGCTGCGTAATCGGATCGCCGTTGGCCCCGGTATCGGACTTATCGAACACGTGGTTGTTGCTCAGAATAAAAGTTGTGCCGCCGCGCGTGACCAGCGAGCCCAGAGTGCCGGAGCAGCAGGTGGTTGTGGTGCCACTCGTCACCTTATCCGTGGAGTTTCCACCGGTAGTCCCCATTTTCACCGGGACGCCCTGAGCTTTGGAATTGTCATTGGGGAAGGCAACGGTAACCGTGGCGCTGGCGGTCTGACTGCTATTGGACTGAAGGGTGGCATTGATCGTGATCGTGTTGGGCGAGGGGAACGAAGCGGGGGCCGTGTACACGCCATTCTGGTCAATGGTGCCCACGGTGCTGTTGCCGCCGGCCCCATTAACACTCCAGTTGACTGCCTGTTTGGCTCCGGCGCCTCCCTGGGCGATGGCGCTAAAACTTTGCGTATTATTCAGGCCTACCGTGGCCGAACTGGGCGAGACAACAATGGGGGGAGGCGGCGGCGTGGAACTGCCCCCGCCACAGGACTGCAAAATCAAAAGAGCGAACACGATGAAGACAGCCGGAATTGCTTTTCTCATGAGCCTAAGTCCTTTTACTGGCCCTCCCATCAAGTACCTGGCTATTGGAAGGCAGCAAATCGCGGCATGTTGGATGCAGACTTAAGCAGATTTTGTTGTTTCGGGGAAAGCGGCTGAAAATGCAGGCAGATGGCGGAAGCGGCACTGGCGCGCCGCTTCCGCATCTTTCAAGCCTGGTTACCCGATGTCTTCATTGAAGTTTTCCAGATAGCTGCGCACGGCCACCATGAACTGATCGGCGTCCGCGCCGTCAATGATGCGGTGGTCATAACCCAGCACCAACCGGATGATATGGCGGATGGCGATCGAATCATTGCCGTCCTCATCCGTGACTACCACCGGCTCTTTGAAGATGCCGCCCAGGCCGAGAATGGCCACCTGCGGCTGGAGAATGATGGGCGTGCCGAATTGCGGCCCGAAAATTCCCGGATTGGTAATGGTGATGGTGCCGCCCTGGACTTCGTCCGGCAGCAGCTTCTTGTTGCGGGCGCGTTCGCCGATGTCGGTAATGCCGCGCTGCAGGCCGACAAAGCTGAGGTTTTCGGACTGCTTTACCACGGGAACGATCAGTCCCCACTCCAGCGCCACGGCAATGCCGATATTGATGTTCTTGTGATACTGAATGGAGTCACCGACTACCGACGAGTTGAGAATCGGCTTCACGCGAATGCCGTGCATGAGCGCCTTGGCGACAAAGGGCATGAAAGTAAGCTTTACGCCGTTGCGCGCTTCCCACGGTTTGCGGATTTTCTCACGCAGCTTCACAATGCGCGTCATATCCACTTTGAAGACGGTGTGGACATGGGCACTGGTGCGGCGCGATTCCACCATGCGCTCGGCAATCTTTTTGCGCATGGGCGTCATGGGGACAACATCTCCGGTCAGTTCCTGCAGTGCAGGCGCCGGGGCTGCTGGACGCTGCTGTACCGGGGCCGGTTGTTGTGGCGCTGCTGCTGGCGCGGGCGCAGACGGACGCTGTACCGGCATGGGCGTGGGCGCTGCCACGGCCGCTCCGGCTCCGTGCTGCTGGATGAAATTCAAAATGTCGTTCTTGCTGATACGTCCGCCCAAACCGGTGCCGGGAATGCGGGCGAGATCCACGTTGTTTTCCCGGGCAATGCGCCGTACCAGGGGTGACGAGCGTACATGCTGCGCTTCTACACGGGCGGAAGCCGGGAACTGCGTTACCTGCTGAGCGTGTGCGGGCTGCTGTGGGGCCGCCGGAGCGGCCACGGCGACAGCCGGCTGTGCCGCCGGCTGAGCGGCGGCGGGCGTGCCCGAGCCGCCAATGACTGCCACTACGGTGTTGACCTGCACGGTGCTGCCTTCACTGGCTTTGATCTCGCGCAGAATGCCGGTGGCGGGAGCGGGAATTTCCGCGTCCACTTTGTCGGTGGAGATTTCAAACAGAGGCTCATCGCGCTGGACCTTGTCGCCGGGCTTCTTGAGCCATTTGGTGATGGTGCCTTCGAAGATCGATTCGCCCATCTGGGGCATGACCACATCTACCGCCGGACCGCCATTGCCGCTGGCAGCCTGCGCCGCAGGCTGCTGGGCCGCGGTAGCGCCATTGGCCTGGTTTACCGCCGGGGTACTCGCTGGGGCCGCGGCTTGCGCCGGTTGCGGCGCAGGAGCAGCGGCGGCAGCGCCATCGGCATCGATTACGCCGACTACCGTGTTTACCTGAACAGTTGCGCCCTCGGCAATTTTGATCTCTTTGAGCGTGCCGCTTGCCGGAGCGGGAATTTCGGCGTCCACTTTGTCGGTGGAGATTTCAAACAGAGGTTCATCGCGCTGGACCTTGTCGCCGGGCTTCTTCAGCCATTTGGTGATGGTACCTTCAAAGATCGATTCGCCCATCTGGGGCATAACTACGTCAGTTGGCATGGGTTCCTTCCACAGGTATGTATCGCAGGTTCAAGGGCAACAGGAAATTATAAATGACGACGGGCGTCCCTTACGGTCGCCTTGCTTTCAGGTGCCCTTTCCGGCAAAATGTGCCCATCACTGCAACTTTGTTTCCACTGGAGGCCTCTGAATGCAAACTGCGCGCAGGTCGCTGACGTGCTGTTTTCTGGCTGCTCTTTTGTGCCTGCCAATTGTTTTTGGTCAAACGGCCACTGATCAGCAATCCAGGCCTGGCATGGGCAAAATCGATGGCGCCACCTACACAAATGACTTTTTCGGACTGCAACTCAGCATTCCCGCTCAGTGGTCGGTAAACGGTGACGCGGTCAAAAAACAGCTTGTAGAAAAGGGAAAAGAGATATTACAGACCGACGAAAAGACACAAGAGGCCATCGATAGCGAATCAGCCAAAAACATGCAGTTTCTTACGCTTTCCAGGTATCCCATGGGAAGCGCCGCCGCGAATTCGTCGTTCATATGCGGAGGTGAACAACTGCCGAAAGGAGCCGAAATTCCGACGGGGAGGGAGTATCTGCTCGCTATGACCCGATACTTCAAAAACTCGAAAATTCCGATTACGCTCGAAGCTGAACCCCACGTTAGCAAGCTGGGTAACGCAGAGTTTTATTCCATGGATGTGAGTTACCAAACCCGTGCAGGCAAGCTGGGGCAGCGGTATTATGCCCGCGTGATGAAGGGCTATGCACTCGTCTTCATCGTTACTGTTTTGGATGAAGCCGACCGTAAAGCCATGGATGGGATTCTTGCCTCGGTCAGCTTTGCAGGCCAGCCTGCGAACTCTACTCTCCGGTAATCCACTTCCACTGTTCGTCGGTAAGCGGCGCCACCGAGAGGCGGCCCTGGCTCACGAGCGGCGAGCCGGCAAACAGCTTGTGGGCCTTGATTTCCGCCAGCGTGACCGGCTTCGCGAGCCGCTTGCCGGCTTTGATTCTGACCGCCGGGGTCTTCGGATCCGTTGCGTCGACCGATTCCACCGTGGCCGTTCCCACCGCCTGGCGCTCGTCACCGGTGTGATAGATGATGAGGCCTTCTCCCTTGTGCATGGAGCGCAGATTTTTGACCGCCGCCGGATTGGTGACTCCGTCCCAGATGGTGGATTTGTCCCGCTCCAGATCGGCAAAGCTGTAAACGGTGGGCTCGGTTTTTAGAAGGTAGTGCATGGGAGTCTCCTGAGAAATGACGGTTTGGAAATGGCTTTTGGCTGTTGGCTTTTGGCCTTTAGCTCTTGGCCCTTAGCCTTTGGCTATTCGCTATTGGCCTGGCGGTAAAGTGACATTTCTTGAGTACAAGGCCAAGAGCCAATGGCCAACAGCCAAAAGCCGTTCTTTACGTCTGCAACACTCCAACCTTAAACTCCGGCACATTTGGATTCAATGACGCCGCTTCGAGGGCGGTAATTACAGCCTGGCGTGTGTCCACCGGATCGATAATGCTGTCGATCCACAGGCGGGCAGCGCCGTAGCGCGGATCGGTCTGGTGGTCATACGTGGCCTTGACCGAGTCGTAAAGCTCCTTCTTTTCCTGGTCGCTCAGTTTTTTGCCGCTGCGCTCGAGCTGCTTGATCTTGATTTCCACCAGTGTTCCTGCCGCGGCTGCGCCGCTCATGACCGCGTACCGCGCCGTGGGCCAGGCAAAGACAAAGCGCGGATCATAAGCTTTGCCGCACATGGCATAGTGGCCGGCACCGAACGAGCCGCCCATGATCACCGTGATTTTCGGCACCACGGAATTGGAAACCGCGTTCACCATCTTGGCCCCGGCTTTGATGATGCCGCTCCACTCCGCGTCGCGGCCCACCATGAATCCGTTGACGTCATGCAGAAAGAGCAGCGGCACCAGCTTCTGGTTGCAGTCCATGATGAAGCGGGCGGCTTTTTCCGCGCTCTCGGTGTAGATGACGCGGCCGAATTCCATGCGTTTTGCGCCGGAGGTGGGATCGGTCTGCTGCACGTGCGTAGCCTGATTGGCCACAATACCCACGGCAAAGCCGCCGATGCGGGCATAGCCGCAAACGACGGTCTTGCCATACTCGGCTTTGTATTCGTCGAAGCGGCTGCCATCCACGATGCGGGCGATGATCTCCTTTACATCGTAGGGGCGTCCGCCTTCGGATTCGTAGATACCGTAGATTTCCTGCGCCGGATACGCCGGGGCTTCCGCCGCAATGCGATCAAAGGGCGCGCGGGGCTTGTGGCCGGTCTTTTCAATCAGGGAGCGAATACGCTCGATGCAGGCTTCGTCGTTGGGCTCGCGATAATCTATGGTTCCGGCAATCTGCGCGTGCATGGCTGCGCCGCCCAGCTCTTCCGCCGAATATTTGGCCCCGATGGCGGCCTGCACCAGCGCAGGGCCAGCGAGGAAGAGGCCGCTGCCCTCGGTCATGAGAATGCTGTCGCACATTACGGGCAGATAAGCGCCGCCGGCCACGCACATGCCCATGATGGCGGTGATCTGGGGGATTCCCTGGGCGGACATGACGGCATTGTTGCGGAAGACGCGGCCAAAATCGTCGGTATCGGGGAAAACGTCTTCCTGCAGGGGGAGAAAAACGCCCGCCGAGTCCACCAGATATACGGTGGGAATGTGATTTTCGAGAGCGATGTTCTGCGCGCGAATCACTTTCTTGGATGTCATAGGGAAAAAGGCGCCGGCTTTGACCGTAGCGTCATTGGCGATGATCATGTGCAGGCGGCCATGAATGTGTCCGAGGCCGGTGACCACACCTGCCGAGGGCGCGCCTCCCCACTCCTCATACATTTCATAAGCGGCATAGAGGCCAAGCTCAAAAAACGCGCTTTCGCGGTCCAGCAGCAGGGCGATGCGCTCCCGCGCGGTGAGGCGCTTTTTCGAGTGCTGCGATTCAATGGCTTTGGCCCCGCCACCCTGGCGTATCTTTTCCTCTTCCTTGTGAATGGCCGGCATCAGCTCGGTGAGAGAGCGCGTGTTCTTTTCAAAACGGGCCGAGGTGGAATCGATACTGGAGACAATTTTGCCGGTGGAGTTGGACATAGATATATAGGTAATCGCCGCGAGTGCAAACCAAGTAGAGTACCTGACGGGCCGGGAAAGCCGCAATCAGTAAAAGTCACTGCAACTCAGAAAAAATCCGCAGGTGGGGCAAACCAGTTTGCAGCGGGAATCCTGCAATTGCGAACCGCACCGGGGGCAATACGTGGAGAGATCCGGTTTGGGCTGTTCCCGTTGCTCCCTGGGTGCGGAACTGGAGTCGTCATCGGACATACGCTGTCTTTATTTTAATAGCTGCTTCGGGCGGGATTAAAATCCCGCGCTTGGCCAGCCGTCCCGCGACAGAACAGACCGGGCTTTACCGCTGATGAACGCTGATGCACGCAGATAAAATCAACCCCGGCCCCAGCCGGAGACGCATCCATGACATTACGCGCAAAATCGGCGCGCCAATGGGGGTCCCGGGCCGCGCCATTATGGGTATGACTTACACACGTGCATGGGTGGTTGGGACTTCTCCCCACTTAGGCCAAAACCGGGCTTGAATTGGCCACTGCCCGTGGAGAGTTGACTTGGGCACCGCTCAATCGCCATGACTGAGCGTTATCCAGAAGCAGGCGCGATAGGCGGTGCAGGACAAGATGAATGCTGCGTTCGGTGTGAATCTGGAATTGGACGTGGCTGAAGGAACTTCTGTGGTGATGTGAATTTTGCACGACAGAAAGCTACAATTGAGCAGGAGAATAAGGAACGTGGAAGACCATCAGTTCACACTTTTTACTGGGTACAAGTGTCTGTTGCCAGATCTGAGTTTGTTTGTTGAGTTGCGGCAGACAGGCTGGACAGCCACGGCATACGAGCCAGCCACCAAGGGATTCATTATGTCCGCTGACGTCCGAGACTCGGAATCCGGCAAGCAGCATTGTACGTTGTTCGTGAATTCATTTAGGGCTGCCTTCCGGGAGTCAAAACACAAACCGCTGACCTCGCCACTGACTTGGGAAGTTTACGGAAATCTTCCGTAGCAGACGGCCTAATTGGACAAGAAATGGAGGTCGTCATATGAGCCAGCCCGGTAATGCACTGGACAATCTCGTCAAGCAGAACGAGCTGAATTCTGCGCAGGAATATGCGAAAAAAGTAAAGAGCCAAATGCTGCAAGAAGCTGCGGACACCCGCAAGTCATACGAGACATTCCACACAAATCTGGCGCTGTTCTCAAGCGGTACTTTGGCACTCAGCATGACGTACCTCGGTTATTTGAAAAACTCCGGTGCGCACGTCGCCCATATCAAGTTTCTCGTTGCCAGTTGGACGTGCTTGATTTTTACTATTCCCCTGAGCTTGTTCGTCTCTTTCTTATACTCTCACCACTTGTCGTATGGCCGGATACAGGAGTACCAAGATGCAGTAAGCGCGCAAAAGGAAGCTGAGGCAGATGCGGTAATGATAGTGCCGGTCGCAAACATGAAACCGGAGGATCTTCCAGCCTATCGCGATCAGCTCCTAGATCAAGCCAAAAAGCGTGCGGAGGAAGGCGTCAAAATGAAGGGGAAAGAGAATCTTTACTATCGTTTGTGGCGCGTAACTGGATTCGCATCAAGAACACTTTTCGTGTTGGGGCTTACGTTCCTCTACGTTTTTGCCGTTTTGAACACGCTGCAATAAGTCAGGCCTTTTCACTTGGGTTTACAACAGAAGGAGAGATTTTCAGTGGAAAGAATGAAGGAATTGGCAAGCGTTCTCGAACCAGACCCTTGGAACCTCGTGCGTCTTCGCCGTGTCTGCTCGGTGTTCCTTTGGATCATATGGCTTTGCTGCCTCCTCGCAAGCGCCCAAAACTCTTCAACATCTGATAAACCAACCAAGAAACCAGTGACACCAAAATCGTCCAGCAAAGCCTGTGGACAGACCCTCCCGCTAAACATAGAAGGCATGAAGAGGCTACGGCTGATTCCCCGATTGTCGAGTCTGGTTGATACCGGCGGCTTTACTCAGCAGGAATTTGATAGTGTAATGTCGCATGACAGGCTCCAGGACCAAGCTGCTCAAATTTACGGATTTGCTTATGTAATGTGGAAGAAGCCTCTTTCGCGAGATCAAATCTCTGAAATGATTGATAAGAGCTTCAAGAAAAGCTTAGCCGCTAACCGTTTATCCTTAGTTGAAAAAGCCCAACTTGACACATTTCTTCCGAAGTACAAGAACATGATGATACAAGCGTTTGATATGGGTAGTGTTGACGCTAACCGAATGCCATGCCCGTTCTGAATCAAATAATGAAGTGGCTATGGCACCCCTCGAAAAAAAGTTTTACACAGGACAAGGAACTGCAAGAGCGCCTGCCAGTCGGCGCTCTTGCCCGGTGCTGGCTGCTGGACTCCATGTACCAATCTGGTCGTCAAGCAGAAAAAGTACTTGCGCTGTTCAACGATTCGCTTGGGGCGATTCATGGCCCGAACGAAATCGCGCAAAGTTGAGGCCTCAAAACGTAATGTCGGCTTTAGCTTTGGCCGGGCATAGCTGAACAACCCTGAGCATCAAGTCGTTTTCGAGCTGCATCTTCTGTGCGTTTTCCATGGCCGCTTTGTACCAACGGTTGGAGAAGCCCAGAATTGTCTCATCCGTGGGCATGATATCGAAGCGCAAATCGTCATGCGCCCATCGGCAAACCGGCGCTCCTTCGCTCTGGTCTTCTGCAAAACCTAATTGCCGCAACCGTTCCGAGAACACGCTGTATTCGGCATATGAGGTGATTTCAGCAATGGCGTCCACGTCAAATGTCGGGCGCACTTCAGCGGCAGCCGGATCAGTGATTAAGAGAGCTGTTGTGCAACCACCGACAAATACCAGTTCGTCAAGCAAGGGACGCAGTAGCCGCGCAATGCTGGCGAGCAATTCAAGATTTCGATTTGCCATTCTCCCTCGAACCATGCTCTTTGGAGCGAAGTCGGCTTATGAGTTCTTTCTCGGCCATCTTACGTTCCCTCACCCGTCCATCCCGGATTGCATCGATCAAGGCGAGCAATTCGTAGAGGTAGGAATCGCGTTTGGCGGCCTCCGGAACACTGTGATAAAGGGGCGCAAACGCAGCCCCTCTCACCGGACCATCCGGATGAGGCCATACAGGTAGAGGTTCGTCTCCTGCTCTGATGTATCGCCGAAGTGGTTCAGTGGCGTAGGAAGTGGGCAATCCTCGCGTCATAGCTCCATGTTGAGCTGGAAATACATACTTCAGGCCGTGGACCAGAAACTCTTCCAATGCCTTGAGGTTTGGCCGTTCGCCAAGTTCCGGGCCATGCAAAAGATGCGCTGCCTGTGCCCGTTTGACTGCCGCATGAACTTCCGAGGCACTCATGAACAATTCCTCAGCTATCTGGGCAAATGGTGGTCGTCTGCCATCGAACTCACAGAGTTTTAACACTACAACTACGTCTTGAGGTTTGAGGACCACATAAACATTATACATTCGACGTTCGCGAATAGCGAATCATCCCGAGACCATTACTTCGCCTTCATCATCGAAGCTCTTAGATAGCGTGAACACGCCCTTAAAAGCTGATACGATTTGACATTGCTTGTCAATGTTTTACAATGTCCAAATGCGCACCGCGAAAACCGTTTCCATTACGCTTCCGCCCGACCTGCTGGGTAAGGCGCAGGAACTCGCTCAGCGCGAGCACCGGACGATGAGTGAATTATTCAGGGAGGCTCTGCGGCGATATATAGTGGGGGATGGGCAGTGGGATAATCTGCTCACGCGAACCCGCGCCAAAGGTAAAGCCCTGGGCATCACCAGTGAGGCTGACGTGGAGCGTCTCTCGGATGAACATCGTCGCCGCAAGAAGCGATGATCCGCGTCGTCTTCGATACGAATGTGTATATTTCCGCGCTGATGTTCGGCGGCTTGCCCGGCTCTCTTCTCGACCTTGCATTTCTGCAATCGTTTGTCCTTGTCATCTCCCCTGCCCTCATGGATGAGCTGGACGAAAAGCTCCGATTAAAGTTCGAGGTATCAGACGAAGACGCGGCCATTATCCGTGCGAAGCTGGAAGGCAATGCCGAGATTGTTATGCCCGATGTGGTTTTGGATGTGATTGAGGATGACCCCGACGATAACCGGGTGCTGGAATGCGCTGTCAAAGGGAGCGCGAATTATATAGTTACGGGTGACCGTCACTTGCTGAAACTCGGTACCTATGAAGCCATTCCGATTGTCACCGTTCGACAGTTTTTGGACGCGGCAGAGACAGAAGAAAACCAATGAGGGAGATGAGGGGCAAAATCCAGCCTATTCCTGGGCGTCGTCCCGCTTTCCCACCCCAATACGCGAAAACCGCGCGTATTGGGGACCCTGGTCGCGGGACTGGAGTTTAGAAGCGCGAACAATTTGACCATGGGCAAGAATTTTGAGTGCGCCAATTCCTGGCGCGAGTTCCAGTTGCCTAGGCATGAACCAGCTGAGGGGAGCCCTTACAGTTTTTGCTGATCGGCTTTTGCTGATCCGCGCATCATCCGCGTAATCCGCGGCAGGCTTTTGTGTGCGGCAACAGACCAGCATGGCTTTACATCTCATCCAGCACCGTCCGCATGGGCCGGCGGCGGGAGGGCCTTAATTCCGTGAAGATTACCATCTTTGGGCTGACCATCTCCTCCTCCTGGGGCAATGGCCATGCGACTCCGTACCGGGCCATTGTGCGCGCGCTCAGCCAGATGGGGCATGAGGTCCATTTTTTTGAAAAAGACGTTCCCTGGTACCATTTGCGACGGGATTTTGCGGAATGCGAGTACTGCCGGCTGACCTTCTACTCCGATTGGCCAGAGATACGTAAATATGCCCTCGAAACCGCTGGTGAGTCCGATGTGGTCGTTACCGCCAGTTATCTGCCCGATGGCCAGATCATCTCCGATGAGGTTCTCGGTCTGGGCCAGCCGCTGCGCGTGTTTTATGACCTGGATACGCCGGTGACTCTGCGGAATCTGGAAGATGGCGGCGTCGCCTACCTGCGCCGCGACCAAATTCCTGAATTTGATCTGGTGCTTTCATTTTCCGGAGGGCCTATCCTGCGCCGGCTGGAGCAGCACTATGGCGCGCGACTGGCGCGGCCGCTGTATGGCTGCGTGGACCCTGATATTTACCATCGCGTGACAGCCGCTCCGGAGTTTGCCTGTGATCTCAGCTATATGGGCACCTTTGCCGAAGACCGGCAGAGCAAAGTGGAAGAGCTGTTTCTGGGCCCGGCCATACGGTATCCGGAAAAGGAGTTTGTGCTGGCTGGCTCTATGTATCCGTGGGAGTGGCAGTGGCCGGGCAACGTGCGCCGCGTGGAGCATGTGCCGCCGGCGGAGCATCCGGCGTTTTATTCTTCGTCGCGCCTTACGCTCAACATCACCCGGTCGGAGATGGCGCGCTGGGGATGGTGCCCCTCGGGACGCTTCTTTGAAGCCTCCGCCTGCGGCACGCCTATCGTCACCGACTGGTGGGAGGGGCTGGATGCATTCTTTGATCCCATCCGCGAGGTCCGCGTGGTGGCCAGCAGCGAAGAGACAGACATGGCGCTGAATGCCCCTGACGGCGAACTGCAAATTCTGGCCGCGAATGCGCGGCAGCGCACGCTCGACGAGCACACCGGGAGGGTGCGGGCCATGCAGCTTTTGCAGTATCTCGAAGAGGCGCGTTCCGCTTCTGCTCTTAAATTCCAAACCGAGGCCAGTTAAATGATCGGCATTATTCCCGCCGCCGGCGCCGGACAGCGCATACAGCCGCTGGGCTGCTCCAAAGAACTTTTGCCCGTGGGCTCGCGACTTGTGGACGGTGTGGAGCGGCCCCGGGCCGTTTCTGAATATCTGGTGGAAAGAATGATCGCCGCCGGGGCCGAGCAGATATGCCTGGTGATCTCCGGCGAAAAGACCGATCTGGTCCGGTATTACGCGGAGCGCGATTACGCCGCCGAGATTTTCTACGCGGTGCAGCGCCGTCCGCGGGGGCTGTGTGACGCAATCTTTCAGGCCGAGCCCTTTGCCCGCCGACATGATCAGGTGCTCATCGGGCTTCCCGACACCATTTGGTTTCCGGAAAATGCTTTTCTCTCCTGCCTGGATCTGGACGAAGCGGAGTTTAATCTGCTGCTGTTTCCCGTGGCCGACCCCACGGTGTTTGATTCGGTGGTGTGTGACGAACAGGGATACGTGCGCGAAATCCAGGTGAAGAAAAAAAATGCCGCCTCGCACTGGGTGTGGGGAGCGGTGACCGGCCGAGGCGAGTCACTGCGCCGGCTCAGGCTTTTGTGGGAGTCGCGCCATCGCGCGGACGAATATCTGGGCGATCTGCTGAATGCATTTATCGCGGCGGGCAATGT
The DNA here is from genome assembly GCA_035695325.1 of Candidatus Angelobacter sp. Classification (GTDB taxonomy): domain Bacteria; phylum Acidobacteriota; class Terriglobia; order Terriglobales; family Acidobacteriaceae; genus Angelobacter. The sequence goes on along the minus strand of DASSEH010000204.1, from coordinate 24,423 downwards.
GGTCCGGGGGCGGCATTGCGGCGAAGTCTATATGGACGTGGGAACGCTCGAAGGTTATCGCAACGCCCAGGACTTTCTCCGCGCCCTGCACGCACAGCCACGGACCGCGTGAGAGTCAGCTGCTGGAGCGCAGAGTCTCGCGAATTTCCCGGTTGATACGGACCGAGTCGCGGCTGGCCTGCTCGATGAGGTCGGCCCATCTCCGCGAGTTTTCATCCAGCTCCGCCTGAGAAAGCAGATAACTCGCCTGCATGATGGCTTCCAGAGAGTTGCTTAGGTCGTGGGCCAGGCTGCGGAGTCTGGTACTCACCTCGGTGGGAATCTTGGGCGCTTCTGTTTTGGGTTGCGCACTCATTGGGGTGCCTCCGCTGGCCGTTCACATGACTAACTCATGAACTTATTCTTACTTCGGATTAGACGTAAACGACTGCTCTTTGGCTGCTTTTTTTATGTGCTGCTTGCTCCAGGGTTCCAGACACTCACAATACTGCGGCCATCGCTCGCATTGCAACCATTATTTGTTCACAGGACGGATGTTTTATTTCTGACTACGCTCAATGGTCCCCTTGAGAACTACCATGCCGGAAGGAGCGGTTGGGTTCGGATTGTCCTCTGCCGTGATCAGAATGTCGAAATCCTGGTGCGGAGCAGAAGCATCCAGACTGCCCTGCAGGTCCTCATTCACGCGCAGGACCCCGAGCAGTTCCGGTGACTGCCCGCGCGGCTGTACCCAGACCACATATGTCTGTTTCGAGGGACTCAGGGCTGCCGGACTCGCCATGTGCTTTACCTCTACATGGATCCTTGTATTTCCGTTGCGGTCCGTTTCAGTGGTCACCTTGCCCTGGGCTGCCGGATTAATTCCTGTATTGGTCAGGCGGTCTTCGCGCCCCCATACAGCTACGGCAAATACAAATGTCAAAGTTAAAACCAAAGCAAGCCTGCGCTGCTGGGCCATACACGTACCTCCTGGCTTTTATGCTGTTACTACGATGTGCGCCAGGCACGGTATGTTGTTCGTGCAACGGGGCGCAGCCCGAGATTGGGGCAACTCCCCGCCTTGGTTTCGCGCAGAGGCCGGGGCTTATCCCAGGTAGCCGAGAAAGTCCTTCGGGTTTTTGTCAAAGCCGGGAAATACTTTTGCCAGTTGCCTGTTTCCGAGGTGGCCGTAGACGGCCTCGCTCAGCACCTGGCGGAAGTCGGTGGTCACGGCCAGATCGCGGCCTTCATACAGATGCTCCGGCTGCAGCCCGGGCCAGCGGCCGTAGACTTTGCCGCCCTTCACCGGACCACCCAGGACAAACATTACGTTGGCGTGTCCATGATCGGTGCCGCGATTGCCGTTCTCGCGCGCGGTGCGTCCAAACTCTGACATGGTGACGATTACTGTCTCCCCGGCCATGTCGCCAAGGTCGGTCCAGAATGCGGCAATGGACTGCGAGAACTCGCGTGTGCTGTTGGCGATTTGCCCGTTCACGCTGCCCTCGTTTACGTGATGGTCCCAGCCGCCAATATCGGCAAAGGCGACTTCCACGCCCAGATTGGCCTTGATGAGCTGGGCCACCTGGCGCAGGCTGTCGCCAAAGCGTCCCCGAGGGTAGTTGGCGCCGGGTGCGGGCGTGTACTTTTCCGGATCGGCTGATTTCAGCATCTTCACTGCTTCAAACGTTTCATTGCCTGTGCCGTGCAGGACGGTATCCACCGAGTGCTCGTACATCGCTTCAAAGGTGTTGCTGGCCACGGCAGCGCCGGGGCCGCGCCCGCCTACGGCAAATTCGCGAATGTTGCTCATGGCCACTGCCGGCGCGGGACCGGCCAGGGTCCGCGGCAGCGATCCGCCCATGGCTACGGCGCGGAAAGGCGATTCAGACGGCTCATGCAAGCTGGCCAGAGCGCGGTTGAGCCAGCCATCTTCCGTGGACTTGATGCCTGGCGTGCCCGACTCCATGTAGTCCTGGGCGTCAAAGTGCGAGCGTGTGTTGTCCGGAGAGCCAGCGGCGTGAACAATGGCCAGATGTTTGGCGTCCCACAGCGGCTTGAAGGCAGACATGGCGGGGTGAAGCCCGAAGAAGCCATCCAGATCAATGGCGCTGTCGCCGCCTCTGGGACGGGGAATCGCGATGCTGGGGCGCATGGAGTAATACGCAGGTTCGCCGTGCGGGGCCACAATGTTCAGGCCATCGGCCGCGCCGCGCTGGAACAGAACGACCAGCCGCTTTTTGCCCGTTCCCGCCGTCGCCGTATCCGCCGCATAGACCGCGCGGGTAAGAAAGCTGGGAATAATGCTGGTGCCCACCATGGCCAGGGCTCCGTTCTTCAGGAAAACTCTGCGCGTAATCGCCATACTGCTCCTTCGCTCACTACCGTTTTTGAAATTCAGGCGAGCCCATAATCAGGCCCGCAATCGCGCCGTAATTGGGCGCTCGCGCCGGGTCATCCAGCCGGCGCTGTGTGACTTCAGGACTCTCCAGCCGCTTTTCAATCACCGCATGAGTGGCGGCGGAGATGTCGCCCAGCAGAATCTCTTTTTCCAGCGCTACCAGCGCGCCATCCGAGTCGGGGGGCGCGGCCCCATGCAGCAGAGAGTCAGGATTCACGGTGCTGCCGTTCAGGCGTCCGGAGCCCAGGGTCAAAGCAAAATTCATGCGATTCAGCAGCGCCGAAGAGTTTACCCACGCGTCCGCCTTTACCGAATAGCCCGTGGGCGGCTGCATGCCATAGAGCGGCATGCCCATGCGATTCAGCGTCTGGACCAGAGGCATGGCGTTTTGTACGTTGGCACCGCTGGCGCGCACCGCCGAGGCCACGAACTCCAAAGGCGTCTTCACTTTGGCGCGGTAGGCGTCCTGCGCCCAGAATTCCGGCGAATGGAACATGGTGCGCAGCACCTCGCGCATGTCGCCGTCTTTTTTCAGAAAGGTCTCCGCCATGCGATCGATCAGGCTCTGCGGCGGATTGTCGGAGACAAAGCGCAGGGCCAGCTTTTTGCAGATGAAGTGGGCGGTGGAGGGATGGTGGGCCAGAATGTCGAGCATCTCCTTGCCTTCATCTTCGCCATGCTCCTTGATGGTGTGCCCCAAAACATATTTTTTGCCTGGTTCGTGCGCACGCTCGCGGAAGGTAAAGCCGCCGCCGCGCTGCGGCTCTTCAATGCTCCAGCCGGTAAGCACTTTGGCCAGCTCGGTGACGTCCTTTTGCGTGTAGCCGCCATCCACGCCGAGCGTGTGCAGCTCCATGATCTCGCGGGCATAGTTTTCGTTCAGCCCGCTGGGCCGGTTCTTCTGCTTTTGCTGGGCCTGCTGCTGGGCGCGCTGCCGTCGCATCTGCGCCCGCGGACCGCCGAATCCTCCAGGCAGCCTTCCGCCGCCGGGGCCATAGAGTGCGAGTTGGGAATTGGGGCCGGTGCTCTGCCAGTTATCCAGATAAAACAGCATGGCCGGGCTTTTCGCGGTGGCGACAAGTAAGTCTTTGAATTTGCCCAGAGCATGGGGACGAATGGCGTCCCGCTCGTAAGCCGTGATCATGTAGCGGTCAGGCCCTTTGCCGATGAATACGTTGAAGTGGTTGTACCAGAAGTCGGTCATTACCTCTTCGAGCTGCCGTCCGCTGTAAATGGCGCGCAGCAGCTTGGCCTGGGCCAGCTCTCCGCCCACCACTGCCTGCGGCTGCACAATCGCCTGTATGGTCTCGCGCTGCTCCGGCTTCATGCCATCCACCAGCGCCAGTGCCTTCTCTCCGCGAAACGCCTGGCCCAGCGCCAGCCGGTCTTCCGGCGACATCTTCAGTATCTTTGGGTAACGCTCCTCGGGCGTGGCGTTGAGCAGTTGCACCCCGCCCAGCTCGGCGAACATGGCGTCTTCCTGTTGCTTCTGCTGCTTTTGCCGCTGCTCGGGCGTCATGGCGGCATCGTCATTGTTATCGGCCTTCATTTCCTGGGTGGAATCTTTGGATGAAGCGTCTTTTGTGCCGTTATCTTTTGCGGTGTCTTCCTGTTTTCTGGCCTGCTGCTGATCGTAAGCGGCAATGCGGGATTCATAAATGGCGCGCTTGCCCGGGTCGGAAGGCATGGAGATGTGCCCGTTTTCCACCATCTTCAAGACCTGCGGCGGCGGGAAGTTCTCCACCATCTCTTTAGTGCTCATTTTCAGCGTGCGGAAGGGGGCCAGGCGGGCGTCCATGGCGGAATCGTCGATCTTTTCCGGATGAAGCTGCTGGTCAAACCATTTGTCGAGGCCCTGCGCCTCCACTTTTTCCACGTCCCCCGGCGCCGGCCCAAAGGTGAAGCGATTCAGAGCGTGCAGCACCCGCTTGCCGGGCTCGATCTGCGGGGTGCTTGCGCTGCTGGACTTTTTTTCCGCCAGCAGCAGTCCGGCAGAGGCAAGCAGGACCAGAGTCAGCGCAATGGGTAAAGGTTTACGAAGGGCAGTTTTCATGGCTTCAACGCTCTCGACTGGAAATATTAACCCTGAAACCGAGGAAAGTTGCAGATGGCGGCGGGAAATCAGATGCTTACTGAAGTGCATTCTTCTGGCATCGTCGGGATTCTTCGCTCCGCTCAGAATGACATACCCGTTAAAATGAGCGTGTCAGCATGATTACCATTTCCAAAGAGGACTACCTCAAGGCCATTGCCGAGGCTGAAGCCGAAGGGCAGACGGTGATTGCCGCCACGCTGGCCCACTGGCTCTCCGTGACCCGGGCGGCCGTGACCTTCGCCCTCAAGCGGCTGCGCAAGGACGGCCTGGTAGTCGTCAAGCCCGATGGCCACATTCAGCTCACCGCCGAAGGCCGCCAGATTGCCGAGCGCACTCTCTTTCGCCATCATCTGATCGAGCGGATGTTGTCGGAAATTTTTGGCATGCAGTGGTTTGAGGTGCATGACGAGGCCGAGCGGTTGGAGCACGCCGTCTCGCCGGCCTTTGAAAAGAAGCTGATCGAAAAGCTGGGCCACAAGGACACCTGTCCGCATGGCAACAGCCTTACCCTGCGCAGTCCCGAAGCCCGCCGCAAAAAAGGCTTGCAGCTTTTGACCGAGACCGAGCCCGGCTCGCGCTACCGCATCGCCAGCCTCTATGAGCGCGACCGCCAGCTCTTGGAATTCTTCGAGCAGGAGGGCATCCGCCCTGGCGTCCAGGTCAAAGTGGAGGCCCGCAACTACGATGGCACGCTTTCGCTCGCAGTAGGCAAACGGCAAATCCGTCTGGGCGGTCCTGCTGCCGGCAAGCTATGGGTGGCGAAAGCCTGAAGGCATTTCCAGGCATTTTTTCGTGTTGAAACAGTTACCAGCTCAGCTGTTACCAATCTCAGCTGTCTTGCATCAAAACCTACACAATGAACCAGAAAAAAATACTGCTTGTCGATGACGAGCCAAACATCCGCATATTGCTCGGCTCGATTCTCAAGCAGGCTGGTTATACCGTGGACGTGGCCGAGGATGGATTCGCCGCCCTGCACAGCATCCAGCAGGCAATGCCTGATTTGGTGATTACCGACCTGCGGATGCCCAACATGAATGGCTTTGAGCTGCTCTCCGTGATCCGGACCAGATTTCCCGAGCTTCCCGCGATTGCCATCAGCGGTGAGTTTGTGAATGTGCATGAAGGCCCGCTGGCCGACGCCTTCTTTCAAAAAGGCAGTTATGAAGTCCCGAAATTTCTGGGGACCATCGCTGATTTGCTCAGCGGTCTGCGCAGGAATGCACATAAGCTTCAGGTCGGTTCGATATGGACTCCCGTAAAAGATGAGCCAATCATGCTGACCTGTACAGAGTGCCTTAAAACATTTCCTGTTGACCAATCCTATGGTTTTGGACAATCGAAGCACATCGATTGCATTTTCTGTAATACTCGCCTTGAAATACAACTCGTTGCGATTGGGATCGCGAAGCAGGCCAGTAAGTAGGAAAATGGTACGGCTTTATGGTTTGATGCTTTATGGTCCGATGCATTTCGTGGGCCGCAATGCTCCCGCTGCTGCCTGCATACCTGAAAATAAATGCTTAAAAGTCTGCGCGCAGCTTTGCCGGCGCGCAGGCGACTGTTTCCGTGCGCCAGTCCATGGGTTATTCTTATTGCCGTAATTGACCATCATCTTATGCGAAACCTACTTCTTCCCGTCATCGCCTGCCCCCTCATCGCTTGCACTCTCACGTCGGCGGCCCAGCCGTCTGCCGCGCCCAACGCGCAGGAACTCGGGCAGATGACGCAACGCTTTGCTCCGATTGAGATGAAAGTTGACGTCTCCGGGCTCTCCGCCGGGGACCAGCAGGCGCTGGTGAAGCTGGTACAAGCGGCGCGCATTGTGAATCATCTCTTTATGCAGCAGTTCTGGAGCGGCGACCTGGCGCTCTACCAAGAACTGCAAAAGGACAAGACGCCGCTGGGGCAGGCGCGCCTGCACTACTTCTGGATCAACAAAGGCCCGTGGTCGGAGATTGACGGACACACGGCGTTCCTGCCGGGCGTTCCGCAGAAAAAGCCGGCGGGCGCAAACTTCTATCCCGAGGACATGACCAGGGAAGAGTTTGAGAGCTGGGCCAAAACGCTTTCCAGCGGCGAGAAAGAGCAGGCGGAAGGCTTCTTTACCGTTCTCCGGCGCGACGCGAATCACAAGTTAAAGCTTGTGCCCTACAGCCAGGAATACAAGAGCGACCTTGACCGCGCGGCAACGCTGCTGCGCGAGGCCGCCGCGCTCACCGGCAACGCGACGCTCAAAAAGTTTCTCACCACACGGGCCGCGGCTTTCAGCTCCAATGATTATTACGAGAGCGATGTGGCATGGATGGACCTGGACGCTCCGGTGGACGTGACCATTGGCCCGTACGAAACCTACAACGACGAAATCTTTGGTTACAAAGCCGCATTTGAGGCGTACGTAAATGTCCGCGACGAAAAAGAGAGTGCGCGGCTCCAGTTTCTCGGCCGGAACCTGCAGCAGATCGAGGACAACCTGCCGGAAGATCCGCAGTATCGCGTGGCCAAACTGGGCGCGCTGGCGCCGATCCGCGTGGTGAATGAAGTTTATGCGGCGGGCGACGGTAACCATGGCGTCCAGACGGCCGCTTATAACCTGCCGAATGACGATAAAGTCGTGCAGCTCAAAGGCAGCAAGCGCGTGATGCTCAAGAACATACAGGAAGCCAAGTTCAAAGCCACGCTGCTGCCGATCTCGCGCGTGGTGCTCTCGCCCGCCGCGCAGAAAGACCTGAGTTTCGATCTCTTCTTCACCCACATTGTGGCCCACGAGCTTACGCACGGACTGGGGCCGCACCGCATTCAGATCAGCGGACGGGAAAGCAATCCGCGCCTCGAACTCAAAGACCTGTACAGCGCGATTGAAGAAGCCAAAGCCGACGTGACCGGGCTCTTCGCCCTGCAATTCCTCATGACCCAGGCCGACAGCGGAAAGATACAGGCGCCGCTGGCCCATGGCCCTGACGCCGAGCGCCAGCTTTACACCACCTATCTGGCATCGTCATTCCGCACCCTGCGCTTTGGCTTGCAGGACGCCCACGCCCGGGGCATGGCGATCCAGTTCAACTACTTTCTCGACCAAGGCGCATATATCGCCAATGCCGACGGCACTTTCAGCGTGGACCTGAGCAAGATCAAGGACGCGGTCCGCTCGCTCGACCACGAATTCCTCACCCTCGAAGCGACGGGCAACTACGCAGGCGCGAAGAAGATGATCGAGCAGATGAGCGTGGTTCGTCCGGAAGTGCAGAAGGCGCTGGACCGGCTGAAGCAAGTGCCCACCGACATTGAGCCCATTTTTGTGACCGCTGATTTGCTGACGCATGAGAGATCGCCGGGCGCGGGGAGCGCGGTGGAGAAATAGCAGATGTTGACGTCAATCTGTATAACACGGCGCAGCTAAAAGCCATCTGTTTTCGGCTTTACTTTTTTGAAAGGCAAGCCATGACGCCAAAGCACTTTGAGTCACGAACCGCCCAACAAGCTAAAAGTCTTCTCAGCAGCAATGCCTGGATCACACTTTTTCGCGAAATTATTTAAAGATTTTTCAGGAGTCTCGCCATTGAACTGAGTTGTGGATTCACCATAACTGCTTGTTGATTTAGCGTGTGCACGCTGTTTCAGGCTGTTCATCTTCTCGCATACTTCTTTTTATGCATTCTTCACTCCAAAAATACAATCACAAAGGTATAGCTGGGTGTTTTTTCAATTTGATACTGGATATACCTGTGCAGCAATGACTTTCCTTTTCTAACGAAAAGGTGTAGATTGCCTTCGCAATCTTGGTGAGCTGGCAACTGTTTTCATACGACAATAACGGCGCCTGTGGACTCAAATGCTGTGCCTGGAGGCAATGTAAGGAATATGGCTACGCTAATTTCAATCAACGTGCAGAGCGAGGACTCTTCAAAGCCAAAGGGGTTTTCGCCCCAAACAGTAAACGCTCAGGTTGGTGATGCAGTCTTTTGGCACAATGACGATCAAAAAACCCAGCACCAGCCTACTCCTGACCTCGCCAGGCCGGACCTTTGGGGCCCGCCTATTCCCGGACAAAACTCCTCCTCACAGATCAATCTGGGTACAGCCGGAACCATTTCCTATCAGGACGCCCTTCAGACAGGTCTTTCCGGTCGAATTGTCGTAGCCACCCCCATAGGGATTGGCCAGCCGTTCGGCGGCGGCAACGCAGTCTTCAGTCCGTCTCCTGTGGCGATTGCGGCTGGAGGAGCGGTTTCATGGACCAACTCTGATAGCAAGCCTCATCAGCCAGCCCCCAAGGGGGGGCCTGCGAATGCCTGGCTGGCACAGCCAATTCAACCCGGACAAAAATCACCGCCCGTATTTATTGAATTTCCCAATGAAAATCCATTTGTCAAATACCAAGATGATCTGAATCCTTCTATCCAGGGTGAAATCCATCCCGCGCCAGCACACCGCTGGACGTTCGGTGGAAGCGATCCTGTCGCCCAGGATCTTACGGGGAACATCGATGGGACTATAAGTTCCACTGCGACCCGCATCGAGCCAGGTCCTCCAGGCCAGGCGGGCGGAATTCATCTCGATGGATCGGAGAATTCGAAAGTTACCTTTCCGGTACCTGCCGGCCAATTTGGAACTCAGAATTTCAGTGTTGCGCTGTGGATGAGGACCAAAGAGATCCTTCGCTACTATGACATCGTCGGCAACCGGACCGCGGGATCGCACGGCATATTTTTAAGCCTGCGCATGACCGGCAAGCACGAAACCCAGCCCCCTGGACAAATCACGGCGGAAGTTGATCAAAAAGGCCAGAACTATATTCCAGTAAACAGCAGCAAATCCGGCTACAACGACGGAGATTGGCATCATGTGGCCGTTGTCCGTAACGGTGCTTTGCTCAAACTCTATGTCGATGGTGCGCCGTCTGCTTCAGGAAACGGTTCCGGGGTCGCCAACATTGCCAACGGCAATCCTTTCATCCTGGGCCGGTCTCTGGTCGGGGTAGAAGTTAAATTTACGCCTGTCGCGGACTATGGAGACTTGCGTCTCTACAACGTTGCTTTAACAGACGCGCAGGTGCAACTCATTTTTAAGAACACGATCTGACGGGAGCAAAACCGCCGCTGGATTGACACTGCATTTTGCGGATTTGCCACGGCGGTGCATGAATGCGGGAAAAGAAAACTCAGGAGGAACCATGGAAACCGTAGAAAATCCCAACCTGGTCACGCCGGAACGACAGCAGCCAACCCGTCGCGAGTTTCTCCGGCTGACGCTTTGCACTGCCTCCGGGCTGGCCCTTTGGCAATTGGCGCCTGAGGCTTGGGCCCAGTGCGCAACGCAAAACGTGCCTTTGACCCCGGTGGGGGAAATCGTAAGTTCTGGAGGGTTTCTCCAGGGAATCATCGACACTCAGGTCGTAAAGCGCTCCATCACTTATTTCAATGTTTCCGCCTTTGCATGTGAGACGGACCACATGCTCCGTTGCTACCAGGGGTACCATGGTTACAATCTGAATCCTTCCAACGCAGTCATCAAAAATATGGCCATGTCGGGCCCTGGCCCTACCCTGCGCGTCGGGATCGGAGAAACCATCGAGGTCATTTTCCTGAACCGCATTGATCCCGATCTTCTCCCGGCCACGGCTGTGACCAGCCAGGCAGGGCATTGTGATACTTCAACGAATGCATCGACAGGCCAGCAGGTTTATCCGGGGAAAGATGCCTCCTACTATCCTAACTGCTTCCATGCATCCAACACGACGAACCTTCACTGGCACGGAACGCACACCAGCCCCAGCGGCTTCGGAGACAATGTGTTTCTGGGGATTCTTCCCGACGCCAGGCTGGACACAGCCAGCACCATTGCCAGACTGCAAAAGGCCTTTACGACATGGAACAATGGCGGGGACCCTGGCGCCGAATTGATCGCGGCGGGCGCGGCCAGTCTGAATGCCATGTATAAAGCTGCGGAGACGAGCGGGAATACAACTTTAGCCACGCAGCTCAAAACAGCCATTGAGACGAATCAAAGAGATATTGCCGCGGGCGAATTCCCGCAGTTCTGGGTCGGAGCCTTTCCCTATCGTGTCGAGTTGCCCAAATGGAGCGGCAGCCCCACCAAATATCCCAGGATGGGGCAGGCGCCAGGCACCCATTGGTACCACTGCCACCAGCATGGGTCCACGGCCCTGCAAATCCTCAACGGAATGGCAGGGGCAATCATTATTACGGATAACTCCGCAGACGGTTACGACGGACGCATGTCCAAACTCGGCTACAAAGAGCAGGTCATGATCCTGCAGTTGTACTCCGAACAACCCAACAGGGTGAATGCCAGCCCAAGTGCGAGCCAGGTCGCGGTGAATGGGCAGATCATCCCGACAATAACCATGAAACAGGGTGAAGTCCAATGGTGGCGGATGGTGGACGCCACGCAGAAAGCCCACGGAATTGAGAACTTCTTTTTTCTCAGCGATGCCCAGCTTCAGAAATACATCTCAAGCGGAACAAAATTGGGAGGTGCTCTGCCTGCGATTCAACCCGGCCCCATGCCATCACTGAACCAATGTGCCCAGGACGGCGTGCAATTCAAGTGGGACAGTTTCCAGCGTTTCCGCAATGCGCCCGACTTCAAAATGGCGCCAGGAAACCGCTGCGATTTCCTGGTGCAGGCGCCCACGAACAAGACCGGCGTGTCCTGGCTGGTATTCTGGCCACCAGTGGGTCCGCCGCCAATCGCTCCCCAGTCTGCTGTGGTGCTTAAGGTAAACGTGACCAGCGAAACCTCGAATCAGCAATTGCCGACTCAGGCGCAGTATCCCACTCAGCCTGAGTTCCTTAACGATATTACTGATGAGGAAATTCATGGCCACAAACAGCAGGTTGATTTCAGCATGAAGGGATCGATCGGCGACCCCCCATTCTTCTTTATCGACGGAAAGCAGTTCCAGGAAGGCGTGATCGATCGAGTTATGTTGAAGGACTCGGCTGAAGAATGGACTTTGAGGAACACCTCTCTGAGCGGCATCTCGCATCCGTTCCACATCCACATCAACCCATTCCAGGTGACTGAGGTCTATGACCCGAACACCATGCTGCCCCCGGCTGGACAGAATCCCGATCCCGCCCGGGATGCCCAGAAACTGGAAGCGCCATGGGTTTGGCATGACGTTATATCGATTCCAGCAGGCAAGGAAGTTACGATCAATGGCCAGCAAGTCGTCATTCCTGGGCACATCAAAATGCGGTCCCGTTTCGATGACTTTTACGGAAAATTTGTGGTGCACTGCCATATCCTGGGCCATGAAGACCGGGGCATGATGCAGGTGGTCGAGGTAGTTAACAACACCACGGTAATAAAGCATCACTAGACCATTTCCAGTAACGGTAGAGATGAATATTTAAACGGAACGGCGCAAAGGGGGTTGTGCTCTGGAAGTATCCTGAAACTCGACAATGGCCCGGGCCTGTTCTGACGATTTGCGTCGTAAGATTTTGCAGGCCCGTGAACGCAGCCGAGTCAGCGACCAGAAGCTGGCCCATCGGTTTGGCGTCAGCCGCAGCTACAGTACATCGTATCCAGCAGCCACAAGAACGGACCGGGAAGATGGAGCGAGCGCCGCGGTCGCGCAATGGACGGCCCAGCCGGCTGACGGAGGATGTTCGCGCATTTATCGGCACGAATAAATTCGTGCCCTGATACAAACCTGTTTTTAAGCGCGCTCTGGCTCCAAAGATTAGGAACCCTGGATTCACAGTGCAAAGCTGTCCGGCAACAGCGCTTCCAAAGTGCTTTCTTTGATGCCGTCGCCCCCCTGGTACCAGATGGTGGCTTGGGCTCCGAATTCGGCGATTACCTGGCGGCAGGCGCCGCAGGGGGAGCAGGGGACGCCGTGGTCGTTAAACACCGCCACTGCCGCAATCTTTACATTGGCTGGGCCAAGTACGGACACCGCAGTGAAGATCGCCGTGCGTTCGGCGCAGTTGGTCAGGCCGTAAGAGGCGTTTTCCACGTTGCATCCGGTGAAGATTTCGCCGTTTTCCAGCAGCACGGCCGCACCTACGCGAAAGTGGGAATACGGTGCGTGGGCGTTGTCCTGGGCGGCCTGCGCCAGTTGCAGCAGGCGGTCTTTTTGACGGGCGTGATCGGCGATGGACATTTCTCTCCGTGCGAGATTGTTTAGCGGGCGGGCACGGCAGCGGCCACTTTGTGCTCCGGCGTATGCAGCGGCTTTTGCGCGACGCGCACTCCGCTCAGGCCGCTGGTGTATTTGGCGATGCCTTTGTAAATGGATTCGGCCACGCGCTGGCGGTATTCGCTGGTGCGCAGCTTCTTTTCGTCACCGGGATTGCTGATGAAGGAGATCTCCGTGAGGATCGAGGGCATATTGGCGCCGATGAGCACGATGAAGGGCGCTTTCTTGACGCCGCGATTGCGCATGCCCGGGTTCTTCGCGTTCAGCCCGCCGTAGAGCAGCTTTTGCACGTCGGCGGCGAACTCCCGCGATTCCTGAATTTTCTCTTTGAGCGCGATCTTGCGCACCAGGTCCTGCAACTCGTGAATGGACTTCTCGGAGACCGCGTTTTCGCGGGCCGCTACTTCCAGCGCGTCGGCGGAGGAGGTGAAGTTCAAATAGTAGGTTTCGATGCCCCGGGCCGCCGGGTCCTGGCTGGAGTTGGCGTGGATGGAGATGAACAGGTCGGCCTCTTCTTTATTGGCGATGGCGGTGCGTGTCTCCAGGGGGATAAAGGTATCATCGTCGCGGGTGTAGACCACCTCCGCGCCCAGGCGATTTTCGAGCAGCTTGCCCAGCTTGAGGGCCACATCGAGCACCAGATCTTTTTCGCGCAGGCCGCCGGGGCCGATGGTGCCGGTGTCATGTCCGCCGTGGCCGGCATCGACTACGATTCGGCCAATCTTCAGGCCCAGCGCGCGTGTCAACGACTGCGTGCCGGACGACGGGGGCGTGGCCACATGCGCGGACGAGGTGGAAGCGCGATCTTCCTGGACCGGCGGAACGGTCTTTTTGGCCGGAGGCTCATGCGGGGTGATGGTCTTTACGGTTGGCCCGGATGTGGGCCTGGCGGTGGCGCGGTCGGCGGCGTCAATGGTTACGTCTTCGGCGGCATTGGCGGCAGCCGTGTTCACAGCCGCGGAAGCGCCGGTTGAAGCCGCGATCTCAGTTTTCGCGGGCTCGGTCTTCGCTGATTCGGTCTTTAATTGTTCAGTCTTTGCTTGTTCAGGCTTTACTTGTTCGGGCTTTACTTGTTCAAACCTGGCTTGTTCCGTCTTCGCTGGCTCGATTTTTTTGGCTGAGCTGGAGTCACCCCCAGCGGACATGAAAACCGGCGCGGGTTTGGTTTCCGCCGGCTTTATGTTCTCCGGCGTCTTCGCCTGGGCCACGGTGGTATTGGGTGTCGCTGAGGCCGATCCGGCTGCGGTGTCGGAGGGCTGTGGCTTTGTTTGCGACGGGGGCGCTGATGTTGGCGGCTTTTGCTTCGCCGCGACTTTGCTGGCCGGCTGCTTGCCGTGAATGTCGATGATCAGGCGATAAGGATTGGGCAACAGAAAGGCGGAGTACTCGGCCACATCGTCCACGTCCAGAACTACGCGGGCGAGGCCGGGCTTGAACTGGGCCACGCGGATTTTGTGAAGAAAGCCGTCTTCCACTTCGAACGATTTGCCCACCAGATCGGGCGCCAGCTTGATGCCATGCAGATCGAAGAAGATGCGATCCGGGTTGGGCACGCGACCGGCTTCGTACTTTACTTCCTGCTCCAGATCGATGGCCACGCGGGTGTAGTCGGGCGTGGACCAGTGGCGAATCTTTGTCATCAAGGGCAGGGGCATCAACTGCAGGGTGTGGCGGTCGGGCGGCTGAGTTTCGGCGGTGACCGGCTTCTCGTCTTTTTCTGCTTCTTTCCTCGGGTCTTTTGCGTCGGCTACGTCTGCGTTTGCGTCCGCGCTGTTATGGCTGGCGGCTTTGTTCTTTGGCGAGGAGCTGGAAGCAACTGCGTCTTTGGATCTGTCTTTGGATTGGGCTTTATCTTTATCCCTATCCCTATCCCTTTTGTCTTTGTTGTTGCTGTTGCTGCCGCCTTTGGCTTCTTCGTCCATCTCGGCCAAAGCGTCACGGGCTTTGGGGGCAATGCTGCTGTGGGGATAGTGCTTGAGAAATTCCTCATAGCCAGCCCTGGCCTGGGCGGCGTCGTCCAGATCGTCACGATAAATCTGGGCTATGGTGAAGAGGGCCTCGATGCGGTATTTGCTTCCGGGATACTCGCGGCGCAAAAACTCGAGCTGGCCAATGGCATCTTTAAAACTCCTGGGTTCGCCCAGGACGCGCCCCTGCTGTTCCATGAGTTCGGCCACGGCGAGCACGCTGGCATCGGCATGGCTGTAGGTGGGGGCCTTGTAATAAACCTGGCGGTAAGCGTCCATTACTTTCTGGAAGTCGCGCCGGGTGCGCCGTGACTCTGGTTTGCCATCCAACGCCTCGCGCATACGCTCCGCCGTTACCAGCTGTGCCGCGGCCGCCTGCTTCTTTTGCTGCACGGAGCGGGCATGGGCGGGCGCGGGCGCCAGCAGCGCACAGGCAAGGCTGGCAACCATGGCGGCGCGTATCGTATTGGCGGCTTTCATACTTACATTTCTCAAAAAAACATCCACTCGCTACTCGGTTGAAATCATCAGGCGGCCATTCTGGTCGCGGGAAACGTGCAATTTAGAATACGGCGACTGCGAGCCGTTCCAGTACAAATTCGTGATCTTCCTCACATAATCCTGCGTCTCGCGATACGGAGGAATACCGTTGCTTCTTTTTACCGCGCCGCTGCCTGCGTTGTATGCCGCCAGCGTGAGCTCCACGTTGCCGTTGTAATCGTTGAGCAGCGACTTAAGGTGACGGACGCCGGCCTCAATGTTTTGCCGGGGATCGAAGGCGTTATCCACGTCGAGCGATTTGGCCGTGCCGGGCATGAGCTGCATGAGCCCCATGGCGCCCTTGCGGGAGACGGCGCGGGGATTGAAGTTGGACTCAACCTGAATGACGGCGCGCACCAGGCCGGGGTCCACACCCTGGCGGGCCGCGGCCGCGCGAATCAGTTCGTCCATGGATTCTGAAGGCAGCTTTGATTCAGAAACCCTGGCCGGCTGGATCGAACTGGAATGTGCTCGCGTGGCTTGGTCCTGATACCGATCCTGCGCAGGCGCTTTGGCGGAGAGGTTCCTGACTTCCTGGACCGCGCGGCGCGCCGCCTGCATGGCTGGGGAAGAAGAACGGGGCACCGGTATCCAGCGATGCTGTTTGCTGCTCCAGTACACGAAGACCTTTTCATGTTCATGGGCAGTCACATCCGTGGATGATGCGTTCACGGAGGCAGGCTTCGTCTGCGGAACCGGAGCGTCGCCATTTACCCAAATCGTTCGGCCATTCTCGTCCCGTGTGGAGACGAGAGTCTGGGAACGTAGTGGAACGGTAACCATCATGGCCACAATGCTCATCAGGATGGGAAGGAATCGCCTTTTCATAGCCTTGAGTGCACTCATATCAGTTTTCAGCGGCCCACGCCACCTAACTGAAGGCCAAATACCTTCATTCTCCAGCCTGGATGGCATAAACAAGCCAGAGTAGCCCGATTATATGACGCTCCCGCACCCAGGGCAATGAGCGAAAACGCACATGAACCCACCAGGTAACCACCGCAAATTCAGGTATAACCCCTGGGAATTCCCAGGACTTTTGAGACACCCCACGTAACAGTACTTACGACCATTAAGTTTGTTAAAGCTCTTCGCAATGCAGTCCCAGGTGTTTTTGCGGTGTTTATAATGTTGCTAATCACAGACGGGAAAAGCAAGCAGACTGCTGTGAGCAGAGACCCTGTGCCGTCACCCAAAATACAATCGCGCAAGAGCACGCTGCCTGTAGCTCAACGCCCGGCATTGCTGGCTCCGCTGGCACTGGGCATCTTTATTCTCTTCGGTGTGGTCTTCTCCCAGACCGCGTTCAATCTGAAGGCCCTGAGGCCGGGTTCCGCCGGACAGACCATTTTGCTGGTGGCGCTTTCCGCACTGGTTTTTCTGCTGCTGGTGGCGCTTACCTTTGTGCTGCTGCGCAATCTGCTCAAGCTCTATGCCGAGCGCCGGCTGGGCGTGCTGGGATCGCGCTTTCGCACGCGCATGGTGGTGAGCGGGCTTTTGCTCTCCTTTGCGCCGGTGATCGTGATGTTCATGTTCGCCTACGGACTGATGAACCGCTCGATTGACAAGTGGTTCTCCGGTCCGGTGCAGCAGCTGCAGCAGGATTCGGGCGCGGTGGCGGGAATCCTCGCGAATTACGCGGGCGATACGGCGCGCCACGCCGCCATTGAAATTGCCGCCGCGCCGGAGACACAGCGCTCCATGGAGACGGCCAACTATTCCGGCGTGCTGCAGGAGTTTCGCCGGCACAAACCGACTCTGCAGGGCGGCTTTGCCGCGGCCCTGGTGGAGGGAAACGCTGTTGCTACGGAAAATGCGCCTCAGCCCTGGTCGGTGCTGCGCCACAGTCTGCCGCCGCTGGCCGAAATAGAGGCCGCGCCGCAGAAGTGGAACTTCAACAACTCGGAATACCTGCTTGCCGCTGCCTCAGCCGGGGGCACGGCCAGGATACTGGTAGCGCTTCCGCTGCCGCGTGACTTTTCGCCAACGCTCGAGCAGATTCGGCACAATCAGGCCAGTTATCTGGCGCTGAGCCGTGAAGCCAAGCGAATCCGCGGCCTGTACATGCTGCTGCTCACGCTGCTGACGGTGCTGGTGCTTTTTGCCGCGACCTGGGTTTCACTCTTCCTCGGCAAACTGGTGACCCGTCCGGTGGAAGCCCTGGCGGAGGCCACGCGAGAAATTTCTCTCGGACATCTGGGACATCGAGTGGCAGTCTCGGCTGCCGACGAGCTGGGTGAACTGGTGGCATCGTTCAACCGCATGGCGGCGGAGCTGGAAAGCAGCCGGCACAAGATTGAGGATTCCGCCCGCGCGCTCTCGGAGACCAACACCGAACTGGAGCAGCGTCGCCGCCACATTGAAACAATTCTGGAAAACATTCCCACCGGCGTGCTGTCGCTCGATCCGGAAAAACGGGTTACCCACACCAATGTGGCCCTGGGACGAATGTTCTGGCCAGAGGGCGGCGCGCCGGCGGCAGGCACGCCTTTGCGCGAAATATTTCCTGTTGAAGTGGTAGTGGACCTCGAGCATTTGCTGCGCAAGGCCAACCGTTTGGCGGTGACTACCGCGCAGTTTGAAATTGCTTTGCACAACCGCCGGCTGAATGCTTCGGTGACGGTTTCTTCCGTGCAGCACGGCCAGCAGCGCCTGGGCTACGTGGTGGTGTTTGAGGACTTCAGCGAACTGCTCAAGGCGCAGAAAGAAGCGGCGTGGAGAGAAGTGGCGCGGCGGGTGGCGCATGAAATCAAAAATCCGCTCACCCCAATCGTGCTTTCGGCGGAGCGCATCCGCAAGCATCTGGAGCGGGGCACGATGCCGGAGCCGGCCTCACTGGCGGTGATCAAAGAATGTGCCGTGACCATTTCCACCGCGGTATGCACGGTGCGGACGCTGGTGGATGAATTTGCCTCGCTGGCGCGCTTTCCCGAAGCCCAGCCGCGCCCGGCCGACATCAATGTGGTGATTGAGAATACACTGGGCATGTTCAACGGACGCCTGGACGGCATTCTGGTGGCAAAACAGCTCGACGCCGGACTTCCGCACGCCATGGCCGATCCGGAGGCGATTCAGCGCGTGCTGGTCAATCTGATTGATAATTCGGCCGAAGCCATGCAAACATCACTGGTGCGGGAGATACACATTTCGACCTCGCTGGTGGAAAGCAAGGACGCCATTGAAATTGTTGTCGCCGATACCGGGCAGGGCGTGACGCATGAAGTAAAGGAAAAACTTTTTCTGCCTTATTTTTCCACCAAGAAGCGCGGTACCGGACTGGGGCTGGCGATTGTGCGGCGGATCATTGAAGACCATCACGGCTCGATTCGTGTGGAAGAGAACCAGCCGGTGGGCGCGAAGTTTGTAGTGGAACTGCCGCTGGCGGCGGAGAGCATGGCTGTGGAGATGCACGGTGACTAACATTCTGGTAGTGGACGACGAGCGCGATATTCGCGAGTCGCTGCGGGGCATCCTCGAAGAAGAGGGTTATCACGTGCTGCTGGCCGAGAGCGGCGAAGAGTGCCTGGAACAGCTGCGAAAGAAGAACTGCGAGCTGGTGCTGCTGGACATCTGGCTCAAGGGCATTGACGGCCTCGAAACTCTGGAGCGCGTCCGACAGATGGAGAATGCGCCGGAAGTCATTATGATCTCCGGCCACGGAACGATCGAGACCGCGGTGCGGGCCACAAAACTCGGCGCTTTCGATTTTCTGGAAAAACCTCTCTCGCTCGATAAGACGCTGATCCTGATCAAGAACGCACTGGAATCGCACCAGCTGCGCCGGGAAAATGCCGAGTTCAAAAAACAGGCGCAGGCCAAAAGCGTGATCGTGGGCGAGAGCATTCCCATGAAGGCGCTGCGGCAGCAGATTTCCATTATGGCGCCTACGAATGGGCGCGTGCTTATCTATGGCGAATCCGGTACGGGCAAAGAGCTGGTGGCGCTGGCCATTCACGCGCACAGCCTGCGCAAAGACAGCCTGTTTGTCGAAGTGAACTGCGCGGCCATTCCGGAAGACTGGATTGAAAGCGAGCTGTTTGGACATCGCAAAGGCGCGCTGCCTGGCGCAGCCGGAGATAAAGAAGGAAAATTTCAGAAGGCCGACAGCGGCACGCTCTTTTTGGATGAAGTGGGCGACATGAGTTTGAAGACTCAGTCCAAGGTGCTGCGCGCGCTGGACGAGCAGCGCTTTACCCGCGTGGGCGACGATGAACCCACAACCGTGGATGTGCGGGTGATTGCCGCCACAAATAAAGACCTGGAAGAGGAGATCGCGAAAGGCAATTTTCGCGAAGACCTGTTTTACCGGCTGAACGTGATTCCGTTTTACGTTCCACCCCTGCGCGAGCGCCGGGAAGATATTCCCATGCTGACCACGCACTTTCTGAAGGAATTTTCCGCAGCATACAGCCGACGGCCCAAGGAAATCGCCGCTGACGCCATTGAAACGCTCATGCATTATTCCTGGCCAGGGAATATTCGCGAGCTGCGCAACCTGATCGAGCGCGTGGTCATCATGAATCCCACTGCGCTAAAAATCGAACGCAAGCATCTGCCGCCGCTGCTGACGCGTCCGTCACCGGGCCGCACCGGCGCGGGATTTTCCAGTCTGCACCAGGCGCGCGCCGCTTATGAGCGGGCTTACATCCTTAAGAAGCTGGACGAAAATCATGGCAACGTGACTCGCGCCGCAGAGGTGCTGGGACTGGAGCGCAGCCATCTCTACCGGAAAATGCGCGCGCTGGGGATTGCGGTGAAAGAGTAGCTTTTCTTTTTTCTTTTCCCGAACGCAGTGAGGGAACCCAACAGCCTTACATACGTTCGGGGATGTACTACGAAAGCCGCTTGCGCCAGTCGAGGTCTTCCACAAAGGCTGACGACTCGCGCCATTTCTCTTTGACCTTCACGAACAATTGCAGGAAAATCTTCTTCCCCAGCAGGCTTTCCAGTTCTTTGCGGGCGGCGGTGCCGATCTGTTTGAGTTTGTCTCCGCCCTTGCCGATCAGGATCGCCTTTTGGCCGGTGCGTTCGCAGTAAATCGTCATGTAAATGCGGTTCAGGGTTTCCAGCTCTTCGTATTGGTCGATGACCACGGCGGTAGCGTAAGGAAGCTCCTGGCCGGTCTTGAGCAATACTTTTTCGCGAACGATTTCCGCCGCCAGGAAACGCTCCGGCTGATCGGTAAGCTGATCTTCGGGGAAGTATCGCGGACCTTCGGGCAAAGCGCGGATGATCTTATCGAACAGCACCTTTAAGCCCTCATTCTTGAGTGCCGAGATGGGGATGATCTCCGTGAAGCTGTGCAGCTTGCTGTATTGCTCCATGAGCGGAAGCAGCTTGTCCTTGGGCAACCGGTCGATTTTGTTCAGCAGCAGAAAAGACGGGCCACCGGCCTGCTTCACCAGATCGAGCACCTGCTGATCGCCCGGCCCGAAGCGTTCGGTGGCGTCCACGATCACCAGCAGCAGATCGCGGCCCTCGAGAGCTTCATGGATTTCCTGCATCATGCTGCGATTCAGGCGGCTGTCCGGACGGTGAACTCCTGGCGTATCAATGAACACAATCTGCCCGCCGGGGCGCCGGCGCTGGGCTTTTACGTTCACGATTCCCTGAATGCGCGTGCGGGTGGTTTGCGGTTTAGGCGTGACAATGGCGAGTTTTTCGCCCACCAGCGCGTTGAGCAAAGTGCTCTTGCCCGCGTTGGGGCGGCCAATAATGGAGACGAAACCGGAGCGGAATGCCATATCAGGCGGGCATCTGCCGTGCAGGCTGTTGGGGGTTGACGCGGCTTACCCGCAGTTTTTCCACGCGACGGTCGGTGGATTCCAGCACCTCAAAGCGCAGGCCCTGTTCTACAATCACCTCGCCGGAGCGCGGTATGCGGCCCAGCAGCGAGCTCACCAGGCCGCCAACGCTGGCGGCATCACTGGAATCCGGACGCACGTCAAACAACTCTTCCAGACGGTCCACGTTGATGTTTCCTTTCAGCACGTATGACCCATCGGGCTCGGGCACCACGTCATTCGATACTTCATGTTCATCGCGAATCTCTCCCACAATTTCTTCCACCAAATCTTCCATGGTGACAATGCCGGCCACCGCGCCGTATTCATCGATCACAATGGCCATGTGCATGTTGTCCCGCTGCATCTCGCGCAAAAGCTCAGACGTCTTTTTGGTTTCCGGAACGAAGATCACCGGACGCAGCAGCTTGCGCACCATGGTGACCGTCGCCTGATCGTCGCGAAGCTGAATGAGATCATGCGTCAGCACCATGCCCTGAATGTCGTCGATACTTGAAGCATACACTGGCACGCGGCTGTACGGCCTTTTTTGCAAAAGATCGGTGAACTCGGCGATGGTGGTTTCGGCCGGGACGGCAAAAATTTCCGGACGCGCCGTCATCACCTCGCGCACCGTCTTGTCGCCAAACTCGACTACGGATTGAATCAGCTCGCGGTCGCTTTCTTCGAGAATGCCCTCTTCGCGTCCGGCTTCGATTAGAGCATCAACGGCTTCCGAAGGATGTTCGTGCTCTTCCGGTTCGTGCGGCTCGGCCAGCGAAACCACGGAGAGCGCAAAGCCCAGCGGGATGGTGACGAAAAACATGATCCAGATCAGCACCTGCAGAAGCGGAATGAAGCGGACCAGCCACGTTCCCCGCGTGCGGGTAAAAAGCATGTACGGCAGCAGACGGTTACAGACAATCACGATCAAAATAATCGCCAGCACCGCCTGCACAATCTCCGGCCAGGTCCAGTACGGATTCGAAAAAATCGTCCGCCCGATCAGCAGTGCGATGGCCGCGGTGATCAGCTGCCCCAGCACCGCGATGGCCAGCAGCGCGCGGTTGCTGGTGGAAACGAGGCGCGGCTCCACCAGAGTTTCAAAGGCCTCGATGTTCTCCTGAAACTCACGGCTCAAAAATTTTCCGCTCTCCGTATACAGCCGCTCTATATAGGACACCAGTACCAGCAGCGCGCACAGCAGCGGAATGATGATTCCGTAAATCACGGCAATCATGGCTTCCTCCGGCGCGCCTTGTTGCGAGACGCAGGCGAAGCATTCTCGTTCGTCGAAGCCCGGTCAATCAATGACGCGGGCAGTTTCAGCCGGGCGCGCAGCGTGAGTTCCAGAGCGGCCATCTCGCCGTTGTCGGCCTCGTGGTCGTGTCCGGCGAGGTGCAACATGCCGTGCAGAACCAGGATTTTCAGCTCATCCACAATCTTGTGCCCGTAGCGTTCGGCATTTTCTTCGGCTATGTCCGCCGATATGGCAATGTCTCCGCCAGACTCTTCGCCAGGCTCGGAGGCGCGAGGAAAGGAAAGCACGTCAGTGGCTTTGTCCTTGTGGCGAAAACGGCGGTTCAGGCTGCGCAGCTGACGATTGCCGGTGATCAGAATGGCCACATCGCCGCTGAGTCCGGCAAGCTGGCGCGCACGGCGGGCAAAGCGCGTAAGCTCGGTTTTAACTGCACTGTCCGCCGGTTTCTCGAAGATGATCACGCTGGAAAACAAAACAGGGAGGGCCTCACCGCCCTCCCACTCTAAATTGTACCCTGTTTTACTGCTGCAGCGGCGGTTCCTGCCGCTCGCCGGCCTCGCCCGGCAACTGCAGGGACATTTGCTGGGTACGCGTCCGGTCGTCATAAGCGCGGATAATCCGCTGCACCAGATGATGGCGCACCACGTCCTCGTCGGTGAAGAAGCTAAAGGAGACGCCCTCCACGTTCTTCAGAAGCTCCGCCGCCTCCAGCAGCCCGCTGCGCCGCGAGTTGGGCAAATCAATCTGCGTGATGTCGCCGGTGATCACCGCTTTGGAGCCAAAGCCCATACGCGTGAGGAACATCTTCATCTGCTCCGACGTGGTGTTTTGCGCCTCGTCGAGAATAATGAACGAATCATTGAGCGTGCGTCCGCGCATGAAGGCGATGGGCGCAATCTCAATCACGTTCTTTTCGAGGTAGCGGTCCACCCGCTCCGGCTCCATCAGATCGTAGAGCGCGTCGTACAGCGGACGCAGATACGGGTCCACCTTCTCCTGCAGCGTGCCGGGCAGGAAACCCAGGCGCTCGCCGGCCTCCACCGCCGGGCGCGCCAGAATGATCCGCGCCACCTGCTTGTTGTTGAGCGCGGCCACGGCCATGGCCACGGCCAGATACGTCTTGCCCGTGCCTGCCGGCCCAATGCCGAAGACCATGTCATAGCGCTCAATGCTGTCGAGATAGCGCCGCTGATTGATGCTCTTGGGCTGCACCTGCCGCTTGCCAAACGAGCGCTGACGGCCCGCCTCGGCCAGCCCGCGCAGCGTGGCGGAAGCATCGCCGGTCACCACGCGCAGCAGGGAAGGCAGGTCGCCTTTGCTGAAGTCGTGGCCGGAGCGGTTCAAATGGTCAAAGTCAGAGAAAATCTGCTCTGCCCGGCTCACGTCGCGCGCGGCGCCCTCAATCTGCACCGAGTCCGGCTTGAGATCAATGTTTACGTTCAGCCCCTCTTCCAGTATCTGGAGGTTCTCATCACGGGTGCCGAAGAGTTTTTCGATGTTGGAAACGATCTCAATATTTTTCTTCATTGAATGTCCGGATTTCTCCTCTTCGCGGACGCACCAGGGCCCGCGACGCAAAACTGCGTTTCAGCAAAATGCACAGGAATTTTCCAGGGGGTAGAGAACGGAATCGCGCGTCCACCAGAGAGTGGAGATATGACCATTCCAGCTGAGCGTATCCCGGTTACAGGGCCAAGTCAACAGGCGTAAATAAAATTTTGGTGAAACATCCACCTTATTTTTTAGATGCCGCCCGCCTCGCCCCGGACGGCATAAAATGAATGATGCTGCGGAACTTTCGGCCCTGGCCTGTGGGGTGGCCGTCTGGGCACGGGTAGTGCCTGTTACTGTGTTGCCCACCTATGCCCGTCAGGACGATTGCTGAATTACGGGCAGCGGCATAGCATTTCGGGTATGAAGAAAGGCGCTACCTGCAAAAAATGCGGCAAGCCGTTCAGGGTGGATTATGACTTGCACAATGTTCAAGACCTGGCGCAAATTATCTTTTGCTCATATCCTTGCCCAGCTTGCGGGGAAGCAAACCAGGTGGTGTGGTCGTTAGGGAAACTCTGATTAAGAACATTTGGATAGCAGAGGGGATCAACCTGGTAGAGTGAAGTTGCAGGAGCTTACCCGAAGATGAAGCAGAGGACCCTGGCGATGACAACTGGATTCGAGCGGTACGGAAAGAAGACGAAGCGTGCGCAGTTTCTGGAAGAGATGG
>DASSEH010000203.1:0-1014 GCA_035695325.1 Candidatus Angelobacter sp. | reverse complement strand
TACCACCACAATGCCAATACGCATTGGGCTTATCCGACAAGCCAGGAGACCGACGCGATCATCGACTCTGCCCGGAGCGTGCTGGCCGATTTTCTGAACGCAAGCCCGACCGAAATCGTGTTTGGCGCCAACATGACGACGTTAAGCTTTCACCTCGCGCGCGCTCTCGGCCGCGGCTACGAACGCGACAACGAGATTTTGGTCACGGAGCTTGATCATCATGCCAATATCGCGCCCTGGCGGACCCTGGAGAAAGAATGCGGCGTGAAGGTGCGCATGGTGAAAATGATTCCTGAAACCGGCGAGCTGAATTGGGACGATTTTTCCCGGCAGTTAACCGAACGCACGAAGCTGGTCGCAATCTGCGCGGCATCGAACGCACTCGGTACGATCAACAACGTGCGGCGCGCGGGGGAAATGGCACATTCTTCAGGCGCAAAAATCTTTGTCGATGCCGTCCATCACGCTCCGCATGAGTTGATCGATGTGCGCGATTGGAATTGCGACTTCCTCGCCTGCTCTGCCTACAAATTCTATGGTCCGCACATCGGAATTCTCTATGGCCGACACGACCTGCTGGACTCGCTTGATTTTCCGAAACTGGCCCCGGCGCCCGATTCAGCGCCGGAACGGGCGGAGACTGGTACTCAGAATCATGAAGGAATCGCAGGCGCCGCCGCTGCTGTGAATTTTCTCGCCTCGCTTGCTTCGGGCCCGACGCGGCGGGAACGCTTGCACGCTGCGTTCCAGGAACTACACGAGCGCGGTGAGGCACTAATCACACAACTCTGGAATGGGTTGCGCGAAATAAGGCATGTCCGCGTCTACGGACCACCGTCCCGAACACCACGCACACCAACGATCGCATTTACAGTGGACGACGTGCCTGCGATTGAAGTAGCCGAGAAATTGGTGGAGCGCGGAGTTTTCCTTTCACACGGCGACTTCTACGCAATGACAGTGGTCGAGCGATTGGGCCAAATGCCGCACGGACTGGTCCGCGCCGGCTGCGCC
>DASSEH010000202.1:0-1956 GCA_035695325.1 Candidatus Angelobacter sp. | reverse complement strand
GTCAGCCCCGATCCATTGCTCGACACCCGTCGTGTGCAACTGGTCACGCTTGCGGCCCATCAACGGCTGCCCGCGATGTACTCCTTCCGCGAGAATGTCGAGATCGGTGGCCTCATGAGCTACGGGTCGAGCGCGGCGGACCGCGACCGCCAGGTCGGTCTCTATGCCGGCCGCATCCTCAAGGGGGAGGCGCCCGCCAACCTGCCGGTGATGCGCGCCGCCAAGTTCGAGTTCGTGCTCAATCTGCAGACCGCACGGGCACTCAGCCTCGACGTTCCGGCAACGCTGCTGGCGCAGGCCGACGAGGTGATCGAGTAGGTGAAATGGATTGCTGCGGTGCATGAGTCCGCTTTTGGCAGATTTTGTTGCAGAAGTTGCCGAAGAGAGAGAGACCGGTCGCGCTTGGGACCGTTAAGGTGGCATTCGCTCCATTAGAGCTGTGGCTGTGAGGGGACTATTCTGACGACTGTCAACGCAGCTACAACGTGCCCTGATGCTTATGCCACACATGGGGCGGACAGCGGAGGCGGCCGTGCGACGAGCTTGGCCAACCTGCGGAGGTTCTGTGCGATCGCTGCCAGCGTGAACTCGAACCGAGCCCCGCACGGCCCGCGCAATCGCAGGCGGCCGAGCCGCAGGATACGCTTGAGATGTGCAAACAGCATCTCAACGCGCTTTCTGTCATGGCGCGATCGCTCGAATGCTTCCGTCTTGGCCAGCGTGCGAGCAACGTCACGAGCCTCCTCGTAGATGCTGCGCGGCACCCTGCGGAAAGGCGCTTTCGGACAGCACTGCGCCTTCAAAGGACAACTACGGCAATGCCGCATACTGGCCATATACAGGAGTGTCTCGCCGTCGTTGACCAGGCTGCCCGTCGTCGTCAGGGCCTTGCCGGCTGGACAAGTGTATAGGTTGCGCTCCTTGTCGAAAGTAAAATCGTCCCGACTGAAGGTCCCGTCCTCGCGTTTAGACCTGTCGATTACCGGGATGTGCGGCGCAATCTTCTTGTCGTTGACGAGCCAGTTGAGGTTTGCTCCCGAACCGTAGGCCGTATCGGCTGCGAGCCGTTCGGGCTTGATATTGAAGCGCCGCTCGGTGCGCTCGATCATCGCCTTCGCCGTCCCGATCTCAGCCTGGCGGATGGCACGTGATGCCTCAACGTCCATGATCACACCAAACTTCACGTCGATCAGATAGTTGTTGGCGTAGGCGAAGAATGCCGGTCCTCGCATCGCGCCCGTCCACTGGGCGGCTGGATCGGACGGCGACACAAACTTCGGAGTGACGCTGCTGGCCGCCCCGAACGCCGTGTCGTCGAGAGTGGCAAGATACTCCTTCACGGCCCGGCTCGCCGCTCGCGCACCAAGCTCTTTGCTCCACTCCGATCCGGAGATTGACCGCTGCTTATTGGCATCGGCAACAATCAGGCTGGAATCCACTGCAAAACCTTCCCCACCGACCAGACCAGCCCTGATGCACGCGTTCACCACGCGTTCGAACACGCTGCGGAAGATGTCGCCGTCGCGGAACCGCTCGTTGCGCGCACGCGAGAACACCGAATGATCCGGAACCTTATCCTCGATCGACAGGCCACAAAACCAACGATAGGCGAAGTTCACTTGCACATCACGGCACAACGCTCGCTCCGAGCGGATCGCGAACACGTAGCCGATGATCAGCATCCGGATCATCAGTTCCGGGTCAATCGATGGCCGACCAGTGCTGGAATAATAGGGCGCCAGCTCAGCACGCACCCACGCCAAGTCGACAACCGCAGCTATCTCGCGAACCAAGTGATCGCCCGGAACAGCCTCTTCAAGACTAAATGAGTAAAACAGTTGCCCTTGGTCGTGATTGACCCGCCCCATCATCGCCCGCCTCCGCAGCGAATCGCATCTGAACGACCGAATCACTTCGCGCGGAACCCATCAATCACTTTCGCAACAAAATCTGCCA
>DASSEH010000201.1:0-1188 GCA_035695325.1 Candidatus Angelobacter sp. | reverse complement strand
GGTGCTCGCACTGCTCGGCATCCACGGTATTGTGCAGGCGCCCGGGGTGCTCGTTGCCGTGAGCCCGCTTTACGCTTTCGATTTTCTGATCCACCGGGATTTCCACATCAGTTTCGCCGTCCTGGGCGCCGCCTTTCTCGCGGTGACAGGCGGTGAGGCGATGTATGCCGACATGGGCCATTTCGGCCGGGTGCCAATCCGGCTCGCATGGTTCGCGGTGGCACTTCCTGGCCTCGTGCTCAACTACTTCGGACAGGCCGCGCTGCTGATCACTGACGCCAGCGCGCTCGACAATCCATTCTATCAGCTTGCGCCAGACTGGGTGCACTTCCCGCTCGTAGCGTTCGCCACCGTGGCCACCGTGATTGCCTCGCAGGCGATTATCTCAGGCGTGTTTTCACTGACGCAACAATCGATCCAGCTCGGCTTCCTGCCGCGCATGCAGATTTGGCACACGACCAGTCACACGATCGGCCAGATCTATGTGCCAGTTGTGAACTGGCTGCTTGCGGCGGCAACCTTGGGAGCCGTGATCGGCTTCGGCACATCCGACGCGCTCGCGGGCGCCTATGGGATCGCGGTGTCGCTTTTGATGGCGATCACCACGCTGCTTGCGGCGCTGGTCGCGCTGCAATGGGGCTACCATCCGATCGTCGTCATCCCGGTCAACGGTTTCTTCTTTATCATCGACTGCATCTTCTTTGCCGCGAATTCGACCAAACTGCTTGAGGGCGGCTGGTTTCCGCTTGTGCTCGCGGGCGCGGTTGCATTCGTGATGCTGACCTGGCGGAGCGGTGCCAAGCTGGTCGAGGGGGCCCGCCGCAACTTGCGTCAGCCGGAAGAAGACCTGATCGAGACCGCCACCAGCGGATGCCAGGCGCGACTACCCGGTACCGCTGTGTTTCTCGCATCCGCGGCCAAAGGCGTGCCACTCGCGCTGACCCAATTCATCCGGCACAATCATGTGATGCACGAGCGTATTTTACTCCTCACTGTCGTTATCGAGGAGACGCCGCGTGTCCCCGACGAGGGTCGGGTGGATGTCATTGAAGTGATGAAGGGCATTACACGCGTCATTCTCCACTTCGGCTTTATGGAAAACAACATCACGATCGCAAAGGGACTGCAGGCCGCCTGCGATCAAGGAAAAATATGCGGCATCGATCCCGCAAATATCACCTATTATGT
>DASSEH010000200.1:0-4568 GCA_035695325.1 Candidatus Angelobacter sp. | reverse complement strand
GACTTTTGCAACATGGGGTAATTCCGGGATCGAGCCAGACAAAGGCAAGGGAATCAGCTCTCCAGGAACGTATGAGGCCAGCTCATGTGGCCTTGCAACGATGGAGAGCGACAATGCAACACTATGTCGGACTTGACGTGTCGTTGAAGCAAACATCGATCTGCGTGGTGGACCAAACGGGGTTGGTCGTGCGAGAGGGCGTGGTCGATTCCGATCCGGAGGCGATTTCAGTTTACGTGCGGTCAAAGGCGCCGGATGCAGTACGCATCGGCCTCGAGACTGGACCGACGTCCACGTGGCTGTGGACCGAGCTTAAGCGGTTTGGCCTGCCGGTGATTTGCATCGACGCGCGCCACGCCAAGGCCGTGCTCAAGATGCATATCAACAAAAGCGACCGCAACGATGCTATCGGGATCGCCCGCATCATGCAGACGGGCTGGTTCAAGGAGGTACACGTCAAGGATATCGACAGCCACTCGGTCAGAGCACTGCTGGCGAGCCGGGCGCTGCTGGTCAAGATCAAGCGCGATCTCGAGAACCATGTTCGCGGCCTTCTCAAGAACCTCGGCCTGGTGATCGGCCGTGCCAAGTTCAATGTCTTCACCGTGCGAGCCGAGGAGTTGATCGAGGGCCGTCCTGAGCTGATAGCTGCGATCAGGCCGCTGCTCGAAGCGCGCAAGGCTGTCGAGCGACAGGTCAGCGAGCTTGACCGCAAGGTTATGAAACTGGCTCGCCATGATGCGCAGGTCCAGCGGTTCATGACCGTACCTGGGGTCGGCGCGACAACTTCATAATGCTCACTATCAGTTGCGCGAGACGATTATCCGTTACCGATTTCATCCCCGTTACGGGCAAACGGTCATCGTAACCAGTCGCAATCGCCGTGGTAACGATGTCGCTGTGACCATCCGTCAGCCCGACGGCACCCTGGCGCAGCTGCCGATCTGGATGACAGAGGATTCGGCGGAGGCGATGGTGGTGACGGAGATTCCACGTCTGCCGCTGGCGCATCTGCGTGAGCTCCGTCTCGAGCTCGATACCTGCCTAAGCTCGTTACACGACGATTCCCGTCGTGAAGGAGACAAGCATGACGCATCGGCAACGATATCAGCGCCAATCCGATCTCTTCGTGCCCAAGACGCCACTGGTACCGATGACAGCGTCCGAGCGGACGAAGCTATTGCCACTGGTGAGCGCGCTCTTGTCAGAAATACTCAGTGTCGTCGCAGCGACGGAGGCAGGCGATGAAGATCACGCCTGATCATCTGGCGCGGGGCGCCTTCATCTACGTCCGACAATCCACCGTCGACCAGCTTGCCAACAATCATGAGAGCCGACGGCGTCAATATGGCCTTGCCGACCGTGCTCGTGCTCTCGGCTGGACGGATGTGACAGTCATTGATGACGATCTCGGCCGCTCGGGTTCGGGCGTCAGCCGTCCGGGATTCGAGAGGCTGCTTGCAGCGATCTGTGAAGGCCGCGTTGGTGCCGTGTTTGCCATCGAGGCGTCGCGCCTGGCGCGCAACGGACGCGACTGGCACACGCTGATCGAATTTTGCGGCTTGGTCGGCACGGTGATCGTCGATGAGGATGGAACGTATGAACCACGCCATCCAAACGACCGGCTATTGCTGGGCATGAAAGGGACGATGAGCGAGCTCGAACTATCGCTCCTGCGGGCCCGTTCGATGGAAGCCCTGAAGCAGAAGGCACGACGGGGCGAGCTGTTCTTCTCGGTAGCCGTTGGCTATGTAAAAGTGGGCCGCGACAAAATCGAAATGGATCCTGACCTGCGCGTGCGTGAGGCGATTGGGCTGGTCTTCACCCGGTTTGCCGAGATGCAAAGCATCCGCCAAGTGTTTTTGTCGCTTCGAGGTGACCAGATCGCGCTGCCGTACGTCGAGCCCAAAGTCTCGGGACATCAGGTGCTGTGGAAGCTACCGGTCTACACGACGGTGAGCAATCTTCTCACCAACCCTGTTTATGCCGGTGCTTACGCCTTTGGCCGAACGGGAAGTCGGATGACAATCGAAAATGGCCGCAAGCGAATCGTTCGCGGCCGTCGCAAAGATCGCTCAGATTGGGCGGTCTTGCTCGTCGACCATCACAAGGGCTATTTGTCATGGGCAGACTTTGAAAGGAATCAACGGCTGATCGCTGACAACGCTAATGGTAAGGGCATGATGGTGCGCGGACCGGTGCGCAAGGGGGAGGCTTTGCTCGCCGGCCTGCTACGCTGTGGTCATTGCGGCCGCCGGCTGCTTGTCAGCTACAATGGCACCAAGGGCGATGTCGGCCGCTATAATTGTGACGCGACCCGGAGCAATCCCGGTGCTGCTCCCTGTATCTCGTTCGGCGCTTTGCGGGTCGATGAGGCGGTGGGAGCCGAGATTGTGCGGTTGCTGCAGCCGCTCGGTGTCGAAGCGGCCATCCAAGCGATCACGCAATGCGAGCACCAGTCTGGCGAAAAACAACGCCAGATCGAGTTGGCGCTCGAACAGGCGCGATACGAGGCAACCAGGGCACGCCGGCAGTATGACACGGTCGACCCCGATAATCGTCTGGTCGCTGGCGAACTCGAGCGGCGGTGGAATGCCGCCCTTGCGGCCGTACGCGCACTCGAGGAGGAACTGGAGGCGCTGCTTCGACAGCGGCCGGCGACCTTGAGTGCAGAGGAGCGCAAGCGTCTGCTGCAAATGGGGACTGACCTGGAGGCTGCTTGGCACCATCCGGCGGCCACTGCCGTCACGCGTAAGCGTATCATCCGGGTCGTGTTGCGTGAGGTGGTAGCCTGCGTCGAGGATGACCAGATTCATTTATTGTTGCATTGGCAGGGCGGCGATCATACCCGCCTGATGGTGAGAAAGAACCGGAGGGGGCAAACACGGTGGGCCGTCGAGCCCGAGACGGTGGAATTGATCCGCGCCTGCGCGCGATTGATGCCTGACAAAGCCATTGCCGGCATGCTCAACCGGACGGGTAAGCGAACAGGCCGATTGAATGGATGGACGCAGTCGCGTGTGCGGGGCTTCCGCAACACGCACGGCATCACGGTCTACAGGGATGGCGAATGGGCCGAGCGCGGCGAAGTCACGTTGCCTGAAGCAGCTAGGATGCTCAATCTGAGCCCCCTGACGGTGCTACGCCAGATTCGCGCCGGCGTCATTCCCGCTAAGCAATACTGTGCAGGCGCACCTTGGGTAATCAAACGACAGGATATCGAAGATCCGCATGTGATCGAGCGCTTCAGGGCGTGCTGCAAAAGCCCGTCATCATCAAATCCAAATCAAAAGACCTTTGTCTTTCAATAACGTAGTGAGATGGGCATCATGACGTGGGATCAGGCCCGATTACCGCGCTCGCCTTCAAGGCAACGATTGACGATCAGCAAGGTTTGCGCGATCGAGAAGCGTGGGTGCTTATGTTGGGTTAACCAGTAGACGCCATGCGTCAGGAGAGGTCGATTGGTCCGGCCGAATCTCCAAATGCGGTGACGCCATGCTGCGAAGTTATCTATTTGAAGCAGCCGGGGTTCTGCTGACCCGCTTCCCGAAATGGTCCGCCGTGAAGGCCTGGGGGTGAAGCTCGTCAAGCGCAACGGGCTCCGCAAGGCCAAGGTCGCGGTCGCGCGCAAGCTCGCAGTCATTCTGCATCGCATGTGGATCGACGGGACCGAGTTCAACTGGTCGAAGAAGGAGATTGCTGCCTAGCAAGTGGAATACCGAGATCCTGCTAAACGGCGGGAAAAGACGTCCCTGCCGGGACGATGGCGATGGTGAGTTCGTCCGATTTTTTGCGAGCGCCCGAAAGGTCGACCGCGATTGCAACATTGAACCGCCAGCGTCACCTTACGCCATCATGCGGAGGGCTTACCCCTACCGCGGAGAGAACAATGCGCCCGGCAAGGATGATGGTTGGAGAGCTTGACACCCAGACCCGGAATTAGAGAACACAATCGGCGCAAAGCGGACATTCGGTGACCGCTACTCAAATCGTGACAATTTCGCGCCATGCGCGAGAAGTGTTCGACCTTTGCACCTTGCTGCAAAACGGGCGTACGACGGGCCCACCCAATGTCCGATATGGGGAGAACCCGGAAAACATATGCTCGGGCTGAGTTGTTCTCAGGCTGTCAAAAGTCACTCACAACTGCGAAGCCTTTGTTCGCATGCTTCGCACGCCGAACGGATCTTCGCGTCGCGCGAGCCTGCGGTAGGTGGTCAGGTCATCTTGCTGCAGGGTCGGTCCTTCGCCGCGTCGCGTGTCGGAGCCGTCGTTCGCTCGAAGCGGAAGAGTAGTGCCGAGACCCGCATAAAGATATCGATCCCCGAAAGCCTTCCGTAACGCTGCGAACGTTGGCTCGCCGGTGCAGTGGCCCGCCGCGATGCTTTCGACTTTGAATGTATCTTTGAGAGCTGTCACCGCCTTTGCGATAACATCATCAGAGGCGACGACAAGGTGGAAGCCGCCAGCAACGATATGAATTTTAGGATTGATAGCTGCCGCTGCCTCCACAATCTTCTCAATTCCCGGATGCGAGCATCCGACGACCAACACCATGCCCGCAG
>DASSEH010000199.1:0-1404 GCA_035695325.1 Candidatus Angelobacter sp. | reverse complement strand
AAGCACTGCAGACATCGTATGTGTGATGTGAGGACTGCGTGTGATGTGAGGACAATGCGGCGGACGCTGCGTCCGCCAATTCATACCAATCCTCAGTAAGGCTGACTCGCTTGGGATTCCCAAATCACCCGCAACATGATTCAAGGTGGCAAACGGAGGGTCGTTTGCCATGGGGACTGCGATTGCGGTGCGGACGGACTTTTCGAGCCAGAAACTTCGTCGCCTGGCGACGCGGGTTAAGGACGCCGCTCAGGCGCGCCGGCTGCTTGCGATCGCAGCAGTGCTCGACAGTGCCGCGCGGGAAGAGGCGGCGAAGATCGGCGGCATGGATCGGCAGACCCTGCGGGACTGGGTGATCCGGTTCAACGATCAGGGGCCGGACGGCCTGATCAACAAATCGTCTCCGGGTGCGCCCGGCAAGCTGAGCAAAGAGCACAAGGCGTTTCTCGCCCGCCTGGTGGAGGAAGGGCCGATCCCGGCGGTCCACGGGGTGGTGCGCTGGCGGGCCTGCGATCTGATTATGCGGCTTCACGAGGAGTTCGGCATCTCGGTCTCAGACGACACGGTCTACCGTGCTTTGAAGGAGCTGGGTTTCTCGCATGTGAGTGCCCGGCCGAAGGCTTACAAGCAGGACCCCGAAGCCATGGAGGCGTTCAAAAAAACTTTCCCGCCCGCGTGGCCGAGGTCCGCGCTAAGCTTGCGCCTGGCACACCGATAGAAGTGTGGTGCCAGGACGAGATGCGGGTCGGCCAGAAGAACAAGCTGACCTATCGCTGGGCCAGAAAGGGCTCGCGCCCGCGCGCCGCTCACGATCAGCGCACCCAATCGACCTATCTGTTCGGTGCGGTCTGTCCCGAGCTTGGGACGGGAGCCGCGCTGGTGCTGCCAGCCTGCAACAGCGAAGCCATGCAGCTCCATCTCGATGAGATCGCGATTAAGGTCAGCCCCGGAGCACACGCAATCCTGCTCCTCGATCAAGCCGGCTGGCATGGCGCCAAAATTCTCAAGGTGCCGAGCAACATCACGCTTATGCCGCTGCCGCCGCGCGCGCCCGAACTCAATGGCCAGGAAAACATCTGGCAGTTCATGCGGCAGAACTGGCTCTCAAATCGGATCTTCAAATCCTTCGACGATATCGTCGATCACTGCTGCTACGCTTGGAACACCCTCATCGATCAGCCTTGGAAAATCATGTCCATCGCGCGCCGCGGCTGGGCAGCCATGGGTTACTCAATGTGAGTTTGGTACAATACAAATGATGCAAGCCGAACGCGGCGAGAACGTTGAGGGAGGCGTCGGCAGGCCGACTACAGCGGAGGAATTCAGGACCATTCTCATTCACTTACTTCACCATACTCCATTCCGTTAAGGTCGACTATTTTGCTCGCGCCAACCTCACATAAT
>DASSEH010000198.1:0-1453 GCA_035695325.1 Candidatus Angelobacter sp. | reverse complement strand
GCCACCAGGCGCGCCCGTGCGTTTCCTGATCACGTTCGACGATGGACCGAGCACCTGGGAGCCTTACAACCCAACCCGCGTCATCTTGGATCAGCTGCTGCACAACCCGGTTCAGCCGGAAATCAAGGCGATTTTCTTCGTGCAGACTCGCGACCGACGGGCGGGGGGTGGAACCGCGGGGCAGGCCCTGCTGCGGCGTGCCAATAACGAAGGACATGTGCTTGCCTTGCACACGGCCACTGCAGGCGGACATCTCAGCCATACCGGGCTGTCGGACGCGGAATTGGATCGATCTCTGCGCGCAGGCATGGCGGACATTCAGCTCATCACCGGAGAGACTCCTACGCTGGTGCGCCCGCCCTTCTGGCGGTTCGATGAGCGCACTCTCAAGGCCTATCATGCGTGCGGCCTGCTCATGCTGCTCACCGACATCAGCGCGCGCGATGGCGTGATTTACGGTTGGACGATCAGCCTGCGGCGGCGCAGCCACTTCGCAGCTGCGCTAGCCCAAGTCAGGCGCGCCATCCAGGAGGGTAAGCTGCAAATAGTCGAAGGCGCGATCCCGGTCATCGTCACTTTCCACGATACGAACACCTTTACCGCGAGCCACATGGAGGAGTATCTTCAGATTCTGGTCGACCAAGCGCATGCGGTCGGTTTGCCTCTAGCCCGCCTGCCTTTCTACAATGAGCATGAGCAGATCCAGCGGGTGGCTGGCCTGCGCGCCGAGGCCGGAGTCTACGCCGGCCCGCCGTGACGCACGATAGATGCGCGACCCAGGAGGAGATGTGAACATAAGGCGCACAGCCCGCGCTGCGTACGAGTCCTTCTGGCACTACTTCGGCTTTGTGTACTTCGGTGCCGTCGGGGCCCTGTACGGCATTGTCGCAAGTGTGCTGCGCCTGATACTGCCAGCGCGCTTGCGCGCTCCACTCGGCAGGCGGTTGATCGGCTTCCTGTTCCGCGGCTTCCTGAGGATGATGACGGCCAGCGGAGTGGTGAAACTGGATCTGTCGGCGCTCGATGTGTTGCGCGGCCAACCGGGGCTTGTCATCGCGCCCAATCATCCCTGTCTGCTTGATGCGGTATTCGTCATCGCGCACGTCCCCGAGGTCAGCTGCATCATCAAAGCCGAGATCTGGAACAACGTGGTGCTGGGCGGCGGTGCTCGGCTGGCGGGATACATCCGCAACGATTCGACTAACAGCATGGTGCGCGCTTCCGCGCAGGAGCTGCGCGACGGCCGGCCCTTGTTGGTGTTCCCCGAGGGAACCCGTACCCGCCGCGGTCCGGTGAATCAGTTCAAGGGTGGCTTCGCGCTGATCGCAAAGGTGGCGCGCGCGCCGATCCAGACCGTTTTCATCGAAACCGACAGCCCATTTCTCGGAAAGGGCTGGCCGCTGCTGAAGAAACCTCGCTTCCCACTGGTCTATCGGGCACGGCTTGGCAAACG
>DASSEH010000197.1:0-2026 GCA_035695325.1 Candidatus Angelobacter sp. | reverse complement strand
AGGGAATTGATCGAGGCGATTGACAGGAAGACAAAGGCGATTAATGCGCTTAATCCTACGCCCCATGTTTATGTCCCCACGTGGGAAGAACGTATAGCTAGGGATGGCACCTCCGAAGACAAGCGCCTTCTGGCCGAATATCAGAAACTGGCTCCCCGCTGTCGGGAATGGGTAAGCGCATATGATTTTATTTTGAGAGAGGCGCGCGGGGCGCGCCGTTGAATAACGAACAAGGGCCTCATTGCCGGCCCTTGTAAATCCCAGCTAGGGGGAACAGCATCAGTGGGATGACACCGGAAGCCTTGTTTACGGCGGCCTTGCAACTCGAAGCGGGATGGAAAGTGAGCGAATGTCGATTTGAAGGAGAACCACGCCGGCTGCTCTTGAAGCTGGATTTTGAGGAGGGCAGACGCTTTGGCTGCCCACAGTGCGGCAAGCTTTGCCCGACGCATGACACCAGCACGAAACGCTGGAGGCACCTGAACTTCTTCCAGTACGAGTGCCTCTTGGAAGCTCGGGTGCCGCGCAGCAATTGTCCGGAACACGGAGTGTTGAGCGTGGCGGTGCCCTGGGCGCGGGAAGGCAGCGGGTTTAGCCTTCTTTTTGAGGCCCTGGCGATGCTGTTGTGCCGGGAGATGCCGATGGCGGCGGTGGCCGATGCTCTTGGGGAGCACGACACCCGGCTCTGGCGCGTGGCGGCCCATTATGTGGAAGCGGCCCACGCCAAGAAGTCGTGGGCGAAGGTGCGAGCGATCTCGGTTGACGAAACCAGTGCCCGGCGAGGCCATCGTTACGTGACGAATGTGCTCGACGCGAAAACCCATGAACTTCTCTTGATGGTCGAAGGCCGCGGCGCTCAAGCTCTGGAGGCCTTCGCTCAAGCCTTGGTGGCCCACGGCGCAAAGGCTGAACAAATCGAACTCATCAGCATGGATATGAGTCCGGCTTATCAAAGCGGAGCGAGCCAGTTCTTCCCGCAAGCCCAGATCGTCTTTGACCGCTTTCATCTTATGCAAATGGCTGGTCAAGCTGCCGATCAGGTCCGTAAGGAACTGGCCCGGGCAGGAGCCGATCTGACGGGAGCGCTCTGGGCTCTGCGTGGCAATGAATGGACCCGTAGCCAGGAGCAATGCCAGCAGAGAAGCGCGTTGTGTAATCGCTACCCCAAACTCGGACGCGCCATCGGCCTGCGCGACATGCTTCAAGACATCCTCGCCGACGAAGATCAAGAAGCTCTGCGCTGGTGGTGCAAGCGGGCAAAGCTAAGTCGCCTCGAACCTTTTCGCGAGTTGGCCGGGAGCATTCAACAACATTGGAGCGGCGTTGTCGCCTTCCTGAAAACCCGGCTCACTAATGGTGCCATCGAGGCGGTTAACGGCCTGCTCCAACTTGCTAAGCGTTTGGCCAGAGGCTTCCGTTCCCTGCGTTACTTCCGTATTATGGCCTATCTCAAAGCCGCCCGTCTTCATCTCGATTTGCCCTCCTTGAAGCCCTCCCCTGCTACCCACTCAAGATAGCGAATGGCCAAAAATCCCAACGTGATGTTCGAGTTAGGGATTCGTCTGGCCTTCGATAAACCGACGATAATCATCAAGGATGACCAGACGGACTACTCGTTCGACACGGCACCAATCGAACACCTGACCTATCCGAAGGATCTCAATTATTCGAAGATCTTGAAATTTCAAATCGCTTTAAAGGGCAAGCTGCTGGGTGCGTCGGAACGATTCCGCAAAGACCCGAACGCGTCCACGTTCCTAAAAGCCTTCGGACAATTTCAAGTTGCGAACCTCGAAACAAAAGAAGTTTCCATCGATCAATTTATCCTCGACGAAATCAAAGAACTTCGATCCGAATCTTGTCAGCAACGCAAACGACGTCGGTATCATTCAAAAGCGAATCATTGAGAATCTCTATTTCAACGACATCGTAATCTGTGACGTCAGCTCGAAAAATCCCAACGTGATGTTCGAGTTAGGGATTCGTCTGGCCTTCGATAAACCGACGATAATCATCAAGGATGACC
>DASSEH010000196.1:0-8929 GCA_035695325.1 Candidatus Angelobacter sp. | reverse complement strand
CTGCGCGCCATCAAGGCTCGTACTTTGGAAACCCTGGAGCAAGCCATCACTCAGGCTTTGGCTTCTATTACCCAGGACAATGCTCTTGCCTGGTTTCAGCATTGTGGCTATCCATCCCAATCGATTCCGAAAATGGTCTAGGCATCCTCGGGATGTTTCGACTCCGCGCCTGTGTGCTGACAGAAGCAAATTATCTTTCAGGCGCTGCGCTCAACATGACAAGCTTGCGGCGGCATCGCGAGAGCTTTGGGCACTTAGAGCCCGGACTTTATTCTGCGCTGGCGCTGGCCTTCTGCAGAGAAGTGAGGAGATTTTTCTTTGCTGTCCCAGCTTTTGTGCAACCGGGATGGGATACCTGGCCAGGTTTATTGCACATATCCCTCGCGGCGGGATTAAAATCCCGCCCTTGTTCAGCCGTCCCCTTTCGGGGACTGGAATTCCTTTTTCCCGCTTTCCCACCGTTGAAACGGTGGGCTACTTCCAGTCGTCCCGCTTGCGCGGGACTGTTGCCTGGTTGATTAAGCTGTCCCGTCTTTGTGCTGGGCTGTGTTCGGATGGTGCGAGCTGTCTCGCATTGCGTGGATTGCAGGTCGGGTTATGCTCAGGGCATTCAGACAGCAGGGGCTGAAAGCCCCTGCTGGATTGCATCTGTACGGCACAGCTAAAAGCCGTGCCCTGATACAAACCTGGTTTTGAAAACACGCTCTGACTTTCTTTGCGGTAGTTCAAGACACGCTGGCTTACGAATTTCTCTAAATCCCTACCTCTGCGGCCTCTTTTTTCAGGCGGCTGCGTTTGGCGATGAGGAAGATCAGGTACAGGCTATAGATGGTCCAGGCGGCGATATAGCCGGCGTACATGAAGTGCGTGGGATTGAGATTTTGCCGTTCCTGAAACATGAACACGAACAGGGCGGGCAGAGCGATGCAGGCCATGGCTCCACGCGAGGCTTTTTGGATATGAGCGTCAGATATTTTGCGGGCCAGGCGTTCGAGATCGCTGCGCATCCAGGCGATTAACGCGGCAAACAGCAGGAAGGCCAGCATGTTGACCATGAGTGCATATTTCATGCCGGGATCTTCGAGGGTGATCGGCGGAGGATGGTGACCGCGCAGGCGGTTGGCCATGTAGCTGAAGGGGACATCAAGAAAGGCGAAGACGGCCAGGGCAGCCGCGAGGATCGAGCCCGATGCACCTTCAGCGGCGCGGCGCAGCACCAGATAGCTGACGTAGAGCAGCCAGAGAATCAGGAATGTGGTGAGGCGCGGCTCCCAGGCCCACCAGGTGTTCCAGGCGACGCGTCCCCAGATGGGGCCGGTGATCAGCACGACGGTCGAGAACACCAAGCCAACTTCAGCCGCGGTGGCGGCCCAGCGGTCGGCGGCGGGGCTGCGGCGCACCAGATAAATGATGGAAGCGGCAAAGTTGAGGAAAAACAGGGTGTAGGCGGCGGTGGCCGCGGGAACGTGATAATAGAAGATGCGCTGCACGTCGCCCATGGTGCGCTCCATGGGGGCGGGCGAGGTCATCTGATGCGAGAACGGGACCTTATTTATTACGGAAAAATAGCTGGCGACGCCGTGAGTATGCTCGAGTTTGGCCACGGTGATGTGGTGGTCGTCGGGAACGGCGACGACCGGCTCGGTTTCGCGCGCATCGGGATCGGTGCTGTCAATCACTACCCTACCGCCGGCGGCGAAGCCCGCGGTGGAATCGACTTCCAGAGTTACGGGCGACCGGCTGGCGTCCACTTTGTTGAGGGAGACGGTCGATTCCGGATGACCGTTGCCCAGGGCAAGAAAGGTCCCGTAGGCGATCAGCAGAAGCGTGATTACAGCTAGCAGAGAATAGATTTTTGGTTTCATTCCGCGTTCAGCACCATGTCAAACATTGCGTACCCGGCGGCCGTAAACACCACGCAGTAGGCCCCGAGGAGTTTTATGTGTATCGTTGGGGAACTTTCCCCGGTGAGCACCGCGGTTGTGGCCGCTACCATGCTGGTGACCGCCGGTATGGAAATGGGCAGCAGCAGCAGGGGCAGCATCAATTCACGGTTGCGGGTGCGGATGGACATGGCGGCAAAAAACGTGCCGTTGACCACCAGCGCCCAGGTCCCGAGAAATAGTACCACTGCCAGCTTCCAGAGAGACCCCGCTGAATTCAAATTGTAGAATAGGACAAACAGCGGGATCATCAGGCATTCCAGTAAGCCCACGAAAATAAAATTACTGAGACATTTGCCCAGCAACAGGGCCTCGGAGGCCGAGGGTGAGACGCGATAGGCGTCGAGCACGCCATTGCGCAGCTCGCGCGCCCAGGACTGGTTGAGCGCCACCACTGTAGAGAACAGAAACGCCACCCAAAACAAGCCGCCGGCCAGGCGGCGCGATTCGTCTGCCGTGGGTTCGAAGGCGAAGCTGAAGATCACCACCACCAGCAGGGCGAAAAACAGCATGGAATTGAAAACGTCGCGTGAGCGCCATTCGAGGCGCAGGTCTTTGAGCAGGTTGGCCGCGGTCAGCCGGAGAAGGGATTCGCTCATGAACGTGCCTGTTGTGCCGGGGTGCGGGCCACGAGCTCTCCCGCGGAGAGGACCAGAAATTCATCGGCCATTTCGGCCAGCAGCCCGAGCTGGTGCGTGACCAGAAGAATGGTATCGCCGGCGGAGCGCATTTGCGCCAGCAGCTCCGCAATTTGCGATGCCGATTCGGGGTCGACGTTGGAAAAAGGCTCGTCGAGCAGAAGAAGTTTGGGCGAATGAAAGATGGCGCGGGCCAGCGAAAGCCGCTGGCGCATGCCCTGCGAGTACTGGCCGACGCGGCGCTCGAGACCTGGATTCAGCCCGACGCGCTGCATGGCCTGGCGCAGAGGTTCGTCCGAGCTGATGCCGTAAAGCTGGGCGAAGAAGCGCAGGTTTTCCATGCCGGAAAGCTCGTCATAGAGCAGCGGCGAATGCGCCATATAGCCGAGACTGGCAAGCGCCTGCCGGTTTTCTACGCCGAAGATCAGAATCTTCCCGCTGGTGGGCTGATTGAGGCCGGCAATCATCCGCAGGAAGGTGGACTTGCCGGCGCCGTTCTCGCCGCGAATCACGTAGAAACGCGCGGGGGTGAGCGTCAGCGAGATATTGCGGACGGCGGCAGTACGGCCGTAAATCTTGGAAACGCTATCAGCGTGAACTGCAGCGGCCTGAGTGTCCAGGGTACCTGACCCTCAGTTTCTTTTAGTGTCGGCCGGCATGGCAGCACCTGTGGCTGCACCCGGCTGAGTAGCATACTTGGAAGCGCATTTGGCCTGAATTTCATGGGCCTGGAAGACGCCATCACGCCCGTACTGGCCGATCACCAGAGCCTGGGAGTTGTCCTTGAAGGTGTCCGGCGGCGGCTCGGAGCCTTTGTAGCTCACGCGCAGCTCCTGGCTGTCACCCGTTTTGGGATCTTTTTCTACCAGGACAAAATCGGCATGGGTGCCAGACTGGTGAATGGTCCCGGGAACCACGTTTCCGGCCACGCGAAGATGCTTGGACTGCGCGGAAGCGTCACTGCGCAGCTCTTTGATGGTGACGTAATAGGTTTTGCTTTCCTGCACGCCTGTCCAGGCGGCATAACCCAACCCGAGCACGATTACGGAGATCACCAGGCCAAATTTCAGGGTCTTATTATTTGATTGCGACATAACGCTTAAAAGCATATTCCTGCCGGGAATGGGGGTCAAGGAGAAAGGACTAATGGCGGGTATAATGAAATTTAATCCGACATAAGGTGAAGCCATGAGTACAAGCAACGGCCATCAGCAGCCCAAAATTCGCGAAGAATGGATCACACGACGCCGATCCGAAGCAGCAAAGACCGGCAATGCCAATTTTTCCCAGATGCACTACGCCCGCAAAGGCCAGATCACCGAGGAAATGGTGTATGTGGCGGAGCGGGAAAAACTGTCACCCGAACTGGTGCGGGATGAGGTGGCGTCCGGACGGATGATTATTCCGGCGAACATTAATCATCCGGAGCTGGAGCCGATGGCCATTGGCGTGGCGTCACTGTGCAAGATCAATGCCAACATCGGGAATTCAGCCATCACGTCGGACGTCAACGAAGAGCTGCGTAAACTGCACACAGCAGTACACTTTGGCGCGGACACGGTCATGGACCTTTCCACCGGCGGCGATATCCATGAGATCCGAGAGGCCATCCTGCGGCATTCGCCCGTGCCCATCGGTACCGTGCCGATTTATGAAGCCGTTTCCCGCGTCAAGCGCATTGAAGATCTGAACGCGCAGCTTATGCTCGAGGTCATAGAGGAACAAGCGCAGCAGGGCGTCGATTATATGACGATCCATGCCGGCGTTTTGGTCCAGTATCTTCCTTTGATATCGAAGCGCATTACGGGAATCGTCAGCCGTGGCGGCGCAATTCTGGCCCAGTGGATGGCCCACCACCACAAGCAGAACTTCCTCTACGAGTGTTTTGACGACATCACCAAAATCCTGAAGAAGTATGACGTCTCCTACTCGCTGGGTGACGGTCTTCGCCCCGGCTGCCTGGCCGATGCCAGTGACGAGGCGCAGTTCTCTGAACTGAAAACTTTAGGCGAGCTGACCAAGAAAGCCTGGGAGCACGACGTTCAGGTCATGATTGAAGGTCCCGGCCATGTTCCGCTCGATAAGATCAAGGAGCAGGTGGATAAGGAAGTTGAGTGGTGCCACTCCGCCCCGTTTTATACCCTGGGCCCGCTGGTCACCGACATCGCCCCTGGATACGATCACATCACCTCTGCCATCGGCGCCGCCATGATCGGCTGGCACGGCGCGGCCATGCTCTGCTACGTCACGCCCAAAGAGCACCTCGGACTGCCTAATGAAAAGGACGTCAAGGACGGCATCATCGCCTACAAAATCGCCGCCCACGCCGCCGACGTCGCCCGGCACCGCCCCGGCGCTCGCGACCGTGACGACGCCCTCAGCTACGCCCGCTACACCTTCGACTGGGAAAAGCAGTTCGCCCTCTCGCTCGACCCTGAAACCGCGCGCTCCATGCACGACGAAACCCTGTCCGACGACTATTACAAGGAAGCAAAATTCTGCTCCATGTGCGGACCCAAGTTTTGCTCCATGAACTATTCGCAGAAGGTCGACGAGTTCAACCGCCAGGTACACGGCATCGAAAAGAAGGACTACTCGCAGCTGATCGAAAAAATCGTCGCTTCGCGCTAACCGGTTTCCGGCTCAGTGGTCGAGGTCTGAATAATGCTTCAGGCTGGCCTGCTGCGGACGCGAAGCTGCTTTGTTGTGCGGATAGTGCCGGACGATCACATCGTCCACCGTCACATCATCATCGGCCGCGCTCACACCCCTGCGCCGGGCCCGATGCCGTGACGGTGACGCAGCCGACGAGTGCGTCTGTACAGGGTGATTGGCGGTGGCCGGTGGCTGAGTGACGGCTTGCCGCGCGGCAACTCCCGTCTCCGTGCCTGTCGATTGCAGCGTAACTCCGCCGGTCTCCACCGTCGCACCCGGAGACGAGGTGCGCACCACACCCTCCGGCAGCGGCGTACGCGGATGGAATCCCGCCAGCGCCATGCCCACAATGAACAACGCGCTGGCGCAGGCCGCGCCTGTAAGCGCCGACCTGAGTTGCGGACGAAAATAAGAACGCTTCGGTGTTTTTGGCTCCGCTGCTGGAAGCTCCACTGCATGAATGCGGCGGCGCTCACGATACTTGTCCGCACTCTGGTTCACGCCAGCAGAAACAGAAACCGCAGCCGCCTTCAGCGTATGCCCTGCCCTGCTCACGCCTCGCGCCACACCGAATACCGCTACACGCCCTACCCGCAAAAATCGCTGACCCGCGGTCTGGACTCCATCGGCTAATCGCGCAAAGGCCCCCGGGCCGCTCTCTTCCTGCTCATAGCGATACACCACCTCCGGCATCTCCTGCGCCGGTGGTTCCGGCTCCGCAGCCCACGTCATCTCTGGACGAGAAGCATCTGCCGGGTGAAGCTCCGGCAAAGCTGGTGGCGCTGCGGCTGGCATGGCAGGGATTTCTTCCTCACTCCGCATCTCCAGCACGGCTTCCTCAACTACCGGCTGCCGCACGAACTGCAAGGCACCGGGGGCCACGGTCACCCCGGCATTCAGGCTGGCCGCCAGCTCGGCGGCGCGGTGCGGCGCTGCATCCTGGCTGTAGACTTCGAATTCAACTTCAAGGTCGGCGGCACAGGCGCACACCTCTTCCGGCGTGCGAATCTCAACCGAGTATCCCAGCCACTGTAGCTGCTGGAAAAGCGACGAAGTACTGTCAGGATGGCGAGTAATAATGCGAGCCAAGGGCATGATAGGCAATCTCCGAGTAGCAGAGCACGCGAACGGCATGCGCCCAGGCATCGGCGCACCCGTCTCCGCACGGCGGAAGTGGCGCAATGATTAGATTGCAGCGCCCCCGTCTTAGGGTGCCTGCTCTGACTTAATTCATCTCGGAAAAATCCATGCCATCGGCATACTGCAGGCCGGCGATCTGCTTCGCCCGGCACTGCACTTCCAGATAAGCCTTCAGGATGGCGATGTGCATCCACTCTCTCTGCGCCGGCGTCAGGCATTCGGTACGGCGACGGTCAAGTTCCAGGT
This sequence comes from Candidatus Angelobacter sp., assembly GCA_035695325.1. Classification (GTDB taxonomy): domain Bacteria; phylum Acidobacteriota; class Terriglobia; order Terriglobales; family Acidobacteriaceae; genus Angelobacter. The sequence goes on along the minus strand of DASSEH010000196.1, from coordinate 2,307 downwards.
AACGGTCGTGGGCTTCTTTGAACTTATTTACAGCGGTATGCATGATAAGGATTGTTTCGGTTAGCGGCATCCACGCGATATGCTGCGAAAACCTTAAAAGCTGAGCTGCTTTGCCGTAATACCGGGCCTAAGTGCCTGGAGCGTGGCTGTTGGAGCACTCTCCGCAATGCGGGACAGCACCGGCAACAGTCCCGCGCTAGCGGGACGACTGGAAGTAGCCCACCGTTTCAACGGTGGGAAAGCGGGAAAATGAATCCCAGTCCCCGCAGGGGACGGCTGAGACTTCGCGGGATTTCAATCCCGTACTTTATGCAAAAAAGGACAGGAGCAGTCGAGTATGATTCTTCTGCAATGCCTCCAAAGTGGATGGACATTATCGGCCAAATGAAGGGCAAAGGTATCGACTTTGCGCCCGCACTCACCGATGCCGATGTGGTGAGCATCGAAAGCACATTCAGCTTTCGCTTCCCTCCCGACCTGCGTGCGTTTCTGCAAACAGCTGTTCCCCAGGGTAAACAGTTCCCGGACTGGCATTCAGGGAGCAAGGCTGACCTTCGCGAATGGCTCGCTATTCCACGCGAGGGCGTACTCTTCGACATAGAGCACAACCATTTTTGGCTCACCGAATGGGGACAGAGACCTGAATCGATCAGCGAGGCATTGCAGTGTGCGCAAAGCTTGCTGGCAGCCGCGCCAAAGCTCATCCCGATCTATGGACACCGCATGATGCCGGACGATCCGCAGATCGAGGACAATCCCGTTTTCTCAGTCCACCAAACCGACATCATCTATTACGGCTACGACCTCGAAGACTATCTGCGCCATGATTTCAAACTTCCCGGACGCAGGCCCTGGCCGGATAATTTGCGCCCAATCCGCTTTTGGGACATCGACCGATTTCAGGAAGTGCGCTGGGCGAATGGCTCCTGCGTATTTGATAATCGCCGTGATATCTTGCCGTAGCGCTGAAAGCCTGCAAATGAAACAACTCCTGCGAATCAGGGAATCGAGTCTTGAATGCAGCGATGACTCGGGAACAACACGCTGGTCACTGCAAATCGAGGACATCGTGTTGATGGCCGAGTACACGACAAACGAGGGTCCCTGGGGCGACGACTATTTATTTGTATTTGTGACAGTTGAAGAAAACAAACTGTACTTCGCCACTTGTTCTTTTTATGCAGATGGCAGAGACGACGCTCTGGCGCGCCTGCAGGAGCGGCTTGGTTCGCCGATTGCGCTTGTATTGACAGATTCCACTGAATGGAATTCGCGGGTACTCTGGCCGCCCGAAATGGCGCGGCGCGAATACTTCACATTTACTCAAGTTCCAGCTGAAACACTCCGTGACAAAGCTAAACAGTGGTTATCAGGACCAGCGCACGAATACGTGATCTCCAGGACGGTTCGCGACTACCTTCAACAACAGCTCACGACAAACATGTAAAACGGCATTCGACTCCGAATAAAATTAGTTCGCATGGCCGACATTACCTCTGATATCGAAGCCGCGCTTCGAACCGACACCCCACTTCCCAGGAAGCAGGTTCTCCACTGGATTCACAAGGCTGGCGATTTACGGACTCTTGCCAGGTTGTACCAACTCACCGGGGAAGGCTACAGCAGAATTCAGCCCAATCTGAGCAAAGAAGTGATTTGTGGCTTAATCCAGCGCTATCTTTTGGCATGCATCCAGGCGAACGTAACGAATGACCAGAATATTCTTAGCCAACGGGAAGCTGCCCAGTGCTTCACGGCTGGTTTTGCCGCCTTCTCGAGATGGAAGAAGATAACTCTGCGGTCCTCAAAAGCGCTGCAGCTGCAATAACCTCTCAGTTTCTGGCCAGCGGAGAGGAAGTGCGCAACGTTGATTGAGACAGGGTTCCTGGAGCATGCGCTGGAAACCGCCGCTCTCCGGCCCTATTTCCAACATTGGTCGGGCGATGCCCGACTCCGCGAAGCCTGGAATCGCGCACTGGAATGGGGCAAGGCCCATCCGGATTTTACGCGGGGACTTCTTCAGCAGTTCCGAAGGACACGCAAGAGGTGAACAGCGTCACCAGCATCCATTCCCACGAACCGCGCCTAAACAGAGCGCCGCGTGTTGGGGTGGGAATGCGGGACAGGCTCGCAGGTGTGGCAGTACTTTCGGCCAATTCAGTATTGGTTTGTATTGTGCAAACTGGCACATAGTTGACATTTTAGACCGGGCACATAGTTGACACTTTATAGGCTCGGGGTTGAGGGTTGTGGCTGTTGGTGGATGACAGCCGTAGCAGCCGTGGGCAGTGGGAATATGGGAATCTC
>DASSEH010000195.1:0-3941 GCA_035695325.1 Candidatus Angelobacter sp. | reverse complement strand
AAATTCTCAGAATTCATAAATTACCACCATTTTAGTCTCTTTGCGACTTGTTGAGCCTGGTCCAGGAAAGCCGCCTGGCACCGAGGCACGGAAGGCTTCTTCGCATGCGCAAGCTTTTCCGCGAGTTGAGGCAATTTTTGGGCGAGTTGAGCATAGGCAGCCTCCAGCCATTCCCTTACAGCTTCTAGGGCGTCCTTTTGCTTTTTCTTGCGACGGCTTAAGAAGGCGCCAAGAAGCGCTCCAACCACCAGCGCCAAAAGAATGAGAGGAACGGAATTTTCCCGTGCTCTTTGGCCGCATGCTTTCCACGCGTCGTGCGATTTATCACAATCGGCGAAATCCGGAGAAGATTCCGGGTCAGGTCCATATTCAGAAGGCGGGTATGACATTACGTTGTTCCTTGTTTGAACTTTCGGATCGGGGTGGTTGCTTGTTTGAAGTATATTATCACATTCCTCTGTGACAACTCCAACGATTCCATAGGGAAGCGAGAGGCTGGACGCGTATTGGCCGAACGGCTTTTCGGAAATGATGGAGCGATGTTTATCGGTTCGCAAGCGGATCGAGAGCGCCAATGCGCCATGCTTTTTTGTAGATTCTTTAGTGACCATGAATCATCTTTCGCGCGATCCGTTTGATCTATGTCGCAGGATGCTTCCATCTCGCTGCCTTTTACAGATCGTCACGAGGCCGGTCGCATTCTTGCCAGCCGTCTGACCGGCTACGCCCATCAATCCGGTGTCACCGTTCTCGGCCTGGCACGGGGCGGAGTTCCGGTCGGATTTGAGATCGCGAAGACATTGGCCCTGCGATTTGATGTGTTTGTGGTCCGAAAGCTCGGAGTTCCCGGCCACGAAGAACTCGCCATGGGAGCGATTGCCTCCGGTGGGGTTCGAGTCCTGAATTCCAAAGGTAGGAATACAAGCAGTACGCGTGCAGAAATTTACTCTAAGCCACCCCCTAAACGGCTACGTTTATTGCGTGAAATACTTGCGCACAATGTTCAGAAGTGTATCCGCCGTGCCTCGAGAGATGCGAGTCTCGGGACAGGCGGCTTTCGGCATGGCGGATACACTTTGTTGGACTGAGCCGCTGCGCGGGGGACGGCGCTCCGTTTACGGGGCAAAGTATCCGATCCCGTGCTCAGCACGGAGGTTCGCCTGGGAGAAAGGAGTTCGTGGGGAGGGTGGCCACGCATGCGCGCAGGCTATTTGCGGCAGCCCGAAGCGTGCAAGAAGTCGTTTTTGATCTGCCAGCAGCGATGCGCATGCGCTTCGCGAGATTGGCGCGCGTCACTCTCGTGGGGCCGGAGTCTGGAGACTTCAGCGGCGTGGGCAAAGCTTTGGCAGAGGCAGAGGGTGCCGTGTTCATGAGGAATCCAAGAGCGCGGGCGTTCTGGGCTCGATCCGCACCCATTCCAGGCGCGTGCCACCGCAGTGCGGACACTTGCGCCACGGTTCTTTCGCCGGCCCCTCCGTGGTGCCGGCGGCCGGTTCCGGCGGCTCGTCGCGCGGAGGCGTCGGCGCGGCGCAGGCAAGGCGCGCTCGGGCCAGTGCGAGGTGCGCGTCGCGGTCCCGATTGGCCAAAAGTCCATAGTGGCGGATCTTCACGAAGCGCTCGGGCAGGATGTGGAGGCGGAAGCGCCGGGTGAACTCGGAGAGCGCAAGGCGCAGCGTCTTGGGGCGGCTGCCGTCGGCGTAATCCTTGTAAGCAAAGGCGAGCTGACCGGCGCTGCGATCCAGCCAGAGGAGGCGTCCTTGGCTGATGGCCACTCGGTGGGTGTAGTGCGCCAGATAACGCAGCACCTGTTCGGGGCCGGCAAAGGGGCGTTTGATATAGACCACCCAGGCTTGGCGGCGCGCCTGGGTCAGCAGCGTCTGGAAGTCAGGCGGGTTGGCCGGGAGCGCGTCGCTGGGTTCCAGCACGCCCTTCTGCCAGAGCCGCTCCAGCCCTGCGAGGAACTTGCCCCGAAACACCCTCGAGAGGTTCGTGACCTTGAAGAGGTAATTTGCCTTGGCGGCGCACCAATGCTGGCCATCGCGCGACAACCCGCCGCCCGTGACGATGCAGTGCAGATGGTAATGGCCCCCGAGAGTCTGACTCCAGGTGTGCAAGACGCAGCTCAGGCCGATCTGCCCGTGGAAGCGCTCCTCGCCAAAGGCCAGCAGCGTCTGGCTGGCCGCGCCAAAGAGCAGGTTGTAGAGCCGCCGCTGATGGCGCTCGATCAGCGGGTTGAGCGCATGGGGCAGCGTCAAGACCACGTGAAAATACGGGATCGGCAGCAGCCGCTTCATTTGCGCGGCGAGCCACTCATCGGCCAGGGCCTTCTGGCATTGCGGGCAGTGCCGATTGCGGCAGGAGTGCGGCACAAAATGTTCCCGTCCGCAATCCAGGCAACGATAGACATGGGCGCCCAGCCGCGGCGTGCGGCAGGCGAGAATCGCGTTGAGCACCTTCCAATGATGAGCCGGAAGCCGGTGGGTGGCGCCATCGCCAGAGAGCGCCGCCGACAATACCTCCGCCAGCGTCAGCCTCGCCCGCGGAGCCTCGGTCCCCGGCCCGCCGGTCAGCGGCGAGCCCATGGTTATCGATGAGTTAGCTGGCTGGCTGCTAAGTTAGTAAGTTAGCTGGCTCGCCTGGCAAGTCAGGTCGCTGTTCACTAATAACTCCAGGGACCCTGATCGGCCGGATCAGCTCGAGCGGGTTCGGCACCGAGGCCAGGCGCTCCCCCGTCACGTGGAGATAGCCAGCGGTGGTCGCGTAAGAAGCATGGCCCATCAGCTTCTTGAGGGTGGCCACATCGACGCCCGCCTCCAGCAGATGCGTGGCGAAAGAATGCCGCAGCGCATGGATGCCACCCCGGTTGGGCAGCCTGGCTCGAGCCAGCGCCTGATAAAAGATCGCCTGTCCCGTGCGGTCGCTGATCGGGCGGCGGGGATCGCCGGCACTGGGAAAGAGCCAGCCCGCCGGACGGCACACCTGCCAGTAGAGACGCAGTTGCTCCAGGAGCCACCCGCTCAAGCAAGTATAGCGATCCTTGCTGCCCTTGCCTTGACGCACCCGGATCTGCCCACGCTGGCTCTCAATGTCCGCCACCTGCAGGCCGCACGCCTCCTGCAAGCGCAGACCCGCCCCGTAGACCGTCATCAGAAACACCCGATGCTTGAGGTTCTGGCCGCGCGGAGCCAGCAACCGGCCGACCTCCTCCAGGCTATAGACCCGCGCCCGGCAAATCCGCCGTCGGGGACGCGGCAGGGCCTCTTCCACGGCCGCGATCGAGCGGCCCAGCACGTGCCGGTAAAAGAACCGCAGTCCGCTCACTCGCACATTGAGCGTACTGGCCGCGTAGCCTTTGGCGTGCAGGTCCAGGAGGTAGCTTTTGATCTCTTCATCGCTGAGCAGATCCGGCGAGCGATGATGAAACCGGGCCAGGCCGGCGACACTCTCCACATAGGCCTCGTGAGTCTTGGGCGCATACCTGCGCAGCGTGAGCACATCGATGAGTTGTTGGCGTAGTTTGGTCATCCGCCAATCAACCACCGCTCTCGCCCCCGCGCTTCCACCCAAACCACCGCCCGCACACCCACTCCGCGCAGCGGTTTAGTTCAATAATAATTCCACGCAGTAATTCTACGCAATAATCATAAAGAAACGGGTTCAAAGCCCACTTTTAAGCGAAAAGCTGCGGTAACAGACCGAACTTTGCTGCTCTTAGAGTAGGTTTTTACACGACGGGGCCTAATGGGCCTTATGAGACCATTGCAGAAAGAAACGGAGGAACTCCGCATGCCTTCCTCTGATTCGCGACCGTGACGGATTCCATGGCTGGTGGAAGGAGAGCCGTCGCGCTCTGCACGAAACGCCCACCATCCAATTCATTGTCGTCGAAATCAAAGATCTCTACCATTATGGCGCCGTTGACGAACTAGTGTGGCACGTTG
>DASSEH010000194.1:0-1653 GCA_035695325.1 Candidatus Angelobacter sp. | reverse complement strand
TCTTGTTTCCAACGCTCACCATTCTGCTTGCCCCGATGCGCGGCAAAGCCGCTTTCGCTGACTTCCAGGGCCTCACTCAGAGCGTCAGCGCAATATTGATGCTCGAGCTTTTCCATCATCGTGAATCGTGCGGTGGCATCTCCGCCGACAAGATGCCTAAGGCTTTTTTTAAAATGTCACGCTGTCGGCTCACATACTCGAGTTCCTGCCGCAAGCGGCGCAGTTCGCGTTGCTCAGGCCTCTCTAAAGCCAGCGTCTTGGGTTCGCTGAGCGCCTGGCCCTCCTCGGCCCGCCGCACCCAGTGCCCCAGCGACCATTTCGAGACGCCTAGATCGCGCGCCACCTCGGTGATTGTGCGTCCACCGCGCACCAGCGCAACGGCATTGTTCTTAAACTCACGGTCGTAACGCCGACCGCTACTATTCCTGTTCATGGCTGTCTTCTCCTTTATCACAGCCCAGCCCGCAAAATCGAGGAAACCTCAGCGGCTCGCGGATCCTCCAGCCTTCCGTAGCCGACCAACTGACGCACGTGGGTCCAATTCTTCTGCTCGACGCGTGCATTGTCGTTTTTGCGGTAGGCCCGCGAGCGGGTAAAGCTCACAGGGCAGCGGCGCCGCGCGAAATAGTTTACCAGATGCCAGTTGAGAAACTCGCCCCCTCGGGCTCGCGCGGCTCCCATCCCGCGAGCCGGGCGTAAGAGCGTGAAGCTCTTGCGGAGCGACCACAGCATTGCCGAAGTGCTTTTTCGAGCATCGCGTTGGATTTCTACATCGATGCGCTGGACGGCGGCGCGCAATGGGTTGGGCAAGGTGGAGGTTTTTTCGGGCCCCAGAGCCGAGAACCCTGGGCGCAGCGAGCGTGAAGGCGGGTGTGGAAAAGGCTGACCTTCAATCCATAGGGGGTAATAGCGGTGCTACCAAAAGAAAGGGAAGTCGCGAATCACGTGCGTCATCCTGACGGCAAAGCCGTATTAGGACAGAGAACATCGCTGCGACAACCAAAGCGTTTTTGCCAGCGCTTCGGACTCACGAGTTTGCAGTGTAACAGGGCGAGCACTACTTACTGAGAATACTATGATCGAGTCATTACAAACCACTGTCCCCGATATCCTCGTGCGTCTGCTCGCCGCAGGATTGATTGGCGGGCTCATTGGGTTCGAACGCCGCGCCCACCACAAAGCAATTGGCATCGCCGGGATGGTGCTGATCGCAATCGGCAGCACAACGTTTATGCTGCTGGCCAAGCAACTCTCTGAGTCTGACTCCGCTTCGATCAGCCGTACCCTTCAGGGGCTTCTTTCCGGGATCGGTTTTTTGGGAGGTGCTGTGATCTTCAAGAGCGGCCACGATGTCAGAGGGGTCAAGGCCGCAGCGGCAGTCTGGATTACCGGAGCGATAGGTCTGGCGATCGGAACCTCGTATTGGTGGTTGGGAATCACGGTGGGAGTAGTCACCTTTCTCGTCATGTTCGTGGCTGACAGCTTCCCCGATCCGGAGCGCGAAGAGAAACAGGAAGATGGTACTACTACGGACGACGCGGCCGGTTATCGGAAGACGAAGTAAGGACTGATCGCCCGTTACAATCTGTGTCGCCGGCCACTTTTTTGAGCTCAGTGCAGGTTACTGCGGCGCGGAGGTGGACAAGTTCAAAA
>DASSEH010000193.1:0-1444 GCA_035695325.1 Candidatus Angelobacter sp. | reverse complement strand
CAGTTCGCAGTATGGTGTTCGGGGTCTCACGATCGTAGTGGATGAATGGTCGTTTATAACCGGCCAATATTTTTAATCTCTTTTTTAAAAGAGGTTTTTCTGAGAAGTGTTATTCTTTTCCAGTCGGCTTTTTGTTTCATGATAAGGATCTCCGCTTCCGGCTAAGATCTTCTGAGTTCAGGCGGTGCGGAAAGGTCGATAAAAAGAATCGCCGCTCTTTGAAGATCTGCCCTGGTGCGAAATGTGCAGCTCACTCCACAAAACGTCCATCATCCTAGACACCATCAGAACGGGCAGCGATTGGCCGGTAATGTGGCGTACTCGGAAATCTCTAACAATGTCGGCCCTGTCAAGTCCTTTTTTTGTTTTTTTTCCGCATTTTTGTCACTTTTTTTCTTTTTCGAACACACGACTGCGTTCACTCCGAAGAGTGGTCTTCCTGGTCCCTTCTTTGACCGCTGCTTCGACGACCTCGGCTCGCTTATAATCTTTCGGTCGACTTCAGTCCGACCTAAACATCTCTTCGATCCGTACTTCGAACCATGATTAGTAATTCAGACTCCCTTTGCAGGGAGCGGGACGCCCAATCACTTGGACGGCGCTCTACTTCACGCCATTTCCGAGTCCGAGCTGTCCCGCGTACGAACCGAACTCTAACGATGGTGAATACTCATAACCATTCCGCCACATCCAGTACAACCGAACCGCCAACCGGCGTCCCATGGCTACCTTGGCAATACTTTTGTGTCGACGCATCGCCAGGTGCATGTACCGACGTCGCCAGTCAGGGTTGACTCGTGCCGCCGCCTGGGCCGCTTCCACCAACAAGAAGCGCAATAAGGAATTGCCTTGCTTGCTGATGTGACCCAATCGCTGTTTGCCACCACTGGATTCCTCACACGGAATCATCCCCACGTACGTGCCGATCTGCTTGCCGCGTTGAAACCGCGTCGGAGTTCCGATGATCAACACATAAGCGAGTGCCGTAAGCGGCCCCACGCCAGGATGAGTCATCAGTCGCACAGCCTCGGGTCGCTTCCGGGCTTCCCGTTCGACGGCTGCGGTTAATTCCTCAATCGTCGGATTCATGCGGTCGAGCAATTCCAACAGCCCTTGCCGACGTCGACTAGCCCAAGGAGCTAACGCTAGCTTTTCTAACTGCGCTCGCCCTTTTTCGCTGAACAGCTTTTTCTTCCAGCAAAAGCCTTCGTTCATCGCTAGTGCATGCAGCTGATTCATGATCCGGGTGCGCATTTGCACCAATCGGTGACGGTGCCACAGAAGTTGTCGCAGATCCCGATTCTCCGCATCCGGTACCCAAATTTGCGGAAAGTTGTTTTCCCGCAACAGCCGAAGTAGGAGTCGGGCATCCTCACGGTCGAACTTCTGCTTCTTCACGCGCTTGGCTTTGATCTCCGCAGGATCTCCGATCCACAGCTCGAAA
>DASSEH010000192.1:0-2072 GCA_035695325.1 Candidatus Angelobacter sp. | reverse complement strand
GCGGGATTTCGAGGCGTCAAAATTCGAATCGACCGCGAGACCATTCGACACGCATCAATAGCTGAATATGTGCCAGGCTATATTTCAGCAACCCCTGTCGCAGCAGCAGTTGCCGGCTTGGATAAGGAGGCACAAGCAAAGATCACCGCCAACGTAAGAGATGCACTTGCCGCCTACCGTGTTGGCGATGGCCTCGCTGCACCAATTGAGGCTTATGTGGCAATAGGAGATCGCTGACAACGGATGCGGTGGCTTTGGCATCCGAGGAGACGATGCGTGTTATGGCACTTCGATGAGCTGTCGGAGTTCGCCCGGAGCGACCATGGAGGCTTCAACGCGACTTCCGATTGGGGGCCGAGTAGGCCCAGGGAATTGCACCCTGAGCCCCTCACAGATTCCGTACGTGAACCTCTCGATTCATACGGCTCGTGTCACCGCATGAAGGCTGCCGCCTTCCATTGAGTGTCAGGCTCCTCCCGTTGCCGGTTGACCCGATCCCAACGGCGATGACCTGCTCCTTTCGCTCCGCGGCCATTACCCCGCTTCATCGCTACTGCGAAGCAGTCCGCCCCTCTCCGGTGCATCGGTACTTTCGGCCTCGCGGTTTCTCCGCTTGTGCCTTTTCCCTTGGCATCACCGGCCAGGTTCTCAAGTTCCGTAGGAAAGCCCGAATGAGAGTCACGCCTCCTCTACACCGGACGCCGCATGGCCAGTAAGTAGGATATCCGCCATGCTCTTCCCGGAACAGTTTGAAGGCTCCGGTTTCGACGTCATCTGAAAGTCTAACGATGCTTCAGCCAGAGGTTTGCTTGCGCTCGTCTCTCTCACCCATACATGACGCGGTCAAAGCCGCGCCTTTTAACCATGACGTTCACCACCGCGGCTTTTGACCGAAGCAGCTCATGGCAGTTTGAAGCCTCCTCCTACACGGCGACTCCGAGGGGCCACCCCTCATCTCTCCTACAGCATGACGCTCGCGCGTCTTCTTGACACAATCAAGCTGGACCTAAAACCGGAAGACGTGCGCTAGACGCCGAATCAGCGCGCCAGGATCATCTAGCAAAGCTATGGCGCGACGCATTGCGGCAAAACAAATAGGAGACACCGGGCAATTCACGAACTCCTGGCTGAAAATGAATACAGCCCCACCGGAGTTCGGTGAAGCTGTATCCCCTTGCCTTGCCGCGCCTTATCTCTTTAACGGCACCTCCAGCTCCGGCCCCCACGAGTGTAGACTTTCTGCAAATGATGACGGCTGCAGATGTCGTCGTATCGTTCGCGTCTTCCCTCCTCTTGCACAATGAGGACCGGCGGCATCTTGGCTGGCGCGTCGGCTGTGACAGGCGGCTTCGGATCAGGCGCTGGCGCTGTCCGCGTCAGCTCGATCTGCCTGACTGGGATCAATGGTTTTGTATCGGTCTTCTGCAGATCAGCGGGCGGCGGCTGCTCCGCACGCGCTTCGATGATGGCGGGCTTCGGCACTTCGATGCGTTCATCGCCGGACACGCGCTGGATCGCAAACACCATCAGCAGCGTGGTCATCGCGGTGAAGGCGGCCATAACCCTGAGCGGAGTGATCCTGATCGGCATCCTGAAGCTCCCCTGCGGCAGCCACTCACGGCAGATCGCGCAATGCAGCGGGTCTAAATTTAGCCGGAGGCTGTCCGGCTCAAACGTCAACAAAGCATCTGCCACCCGATTTCCCCCTTATCCTTGCCTTGCCTTGCCTTGCCGCGCCATACCGCGCCGAGCCAGCCATACCGTGCCAAACCTTGCCTTACTAGCAGTTTGCTGAAAAAGGTTTTTCGAGTGGTCCGTGAGCAACATTGATTCAAGGATCGAGGCCGCAACGCACGATTGATTCAAGATACGGCCGCTTTTGATTCTATTGTTGCACAAATCGCATTTTGGTCCGAGTTTTTCAGCAAACTGCTAGGCCCCTTCTGATGAGGGCGTTCTTTCACCAAGCCCAATAGATTGCGCGCGTACAGCAGGGCCCGCCTGAGTTCGTTGTGGTAGACGCCCGGAAATTTCTTCTCGCATGAGGCGCGATAGCGCATGGAGTTCGCGTC
>DASSEH010000191.1:0-1605 GCA_035695325.1 Candidatus Angelobacter sp. | reverse complement strand
CAATAGTTTCTCGCGAGCGCCGTTTGCGGGAGGGCTGCCGGGAAATTTAATATTGATGAACGGCCCGCTGGCCTCAACTGACGTCAAGCTGAGCAGGATCACCGCGTCGCCGATCACCGCGGCTGCCATCAAAACGACCAGTATGAAAAAGGAAGACACATTGTGAATGAACAGACACACTGCATGTTCGTTCTCTCGGTGGCGGATGCTTGCGGACGTGGACTGCCGGACCGCCGATCAAGCCTGTTGCTAAAGTGAACAATCTTCGGCCGCGCTGATTGTTCGGAACGATTCGAGCTAGTCGCCCGCTTCAACCAATTTGAAAGGATTTAGTGATTCGCTTCGTCGGCAGTACGGACGACGGAGGCAATGATGGCTGCGAAGGAGATTTCGGTAAAGAGATATGTCGTGCGATTGAGCGCGGATGAGCGGGAGCAACTTGAGGCGCTGATCCGGAAAGGAAAGAACCCAGCACAACGGATCCTGAAGGCGCGGATATTGTTGAAGGCCGATGTTTCGGGCGCCGGTGAAGGCTGGAGCGACAGCCGGATTATCAAGGCTCTGGAGACGAGCCCATCGATGGTTTACCGGGTGCGCAAGCAGCTGGTGGAGGAGGGCTTCGAGGCTGTGTTAAGCCGCAAGCAACGAGCGACGCCGGCGGTTGCGCGGATTTTCGATGGCGAGAAGGAAGCCAAACTGATCGCCCTGGCTTGCTCCAAACCTCCCAAGGGACGCGTGCGCTGGACCTTGCGGTTGTTGGAGAACAAGGTAGTGGAGCTCGGCATCGTCGATCGCGCCAGCGACTCAACAATCGGACGCGCGCTCAAAAAAACACTCTCAAGCCCCATCGCCGACAGCAGTGGGTCATTCCGCCGAAGGCGAACAGCGCGTTCGTAGCGGCCATGGAAGACGTGCTGGCCGTGTACACGCGGCCACGCGATCCCGATCGCCCGCTGGTCTGCCTGGACGAGACCTCAAAGCAACTCGTTGCCGAAACGCGTGTGCCGATACCGCTGAAGCCGGGACGCCCGGCCCGACATGACTATGAGTACGACCGCAACGGCACGGCCAATCTCTTCATGCTGTTCGCACCGCTCGAAGGTTGGCGCCACGTCAAAGTCACGGACCGCCACACCGCCGTCGATTATGCTCACGTCCTGAAAGACCTGGCCGATATCCATTTCTCGAACGCCCGGACCATCGTGCTGGTTCAGGACAATCTCAACATCCACAGCAAGGCGTCACTCTACGAAGCCTTTCCGGCCGCCGAAGCCAGGCGGTTGGTCGAGCGCTTCGAATGGAACTACACCCCGAAGCATGGCAGTTGGCTCGATCTGGCCGAGTCCGAACTCGGCGTTCTAACGTCCCAGTGCCTCGATCGCCGCATTCCCGACAAAGCAACTCTCATCGAGGAAATCGCCGCCTGGGAGCACGACCGCAATGCCAACCACACCAAGGCCGACTGGCAATTCACCACAAAAAATGCTCGCATCAAACTCAAGCATCTATACCCTGCAATCTGACTGAATCAGGCGACTAGCCAAAAACGCCCTTAACAAGTTGAGTTATGCCACGCAAGAAATAGCTAGTATCAAGGTCCTGTTT
>DASSEH010000190.1:0-2028 GCA_035695325.1 Candidatus Angelobacter sp. | reverse complement strand
AAACGTCGGTGGAGTGAGCAGCCCGGACCGATGATGAAGGCCAGCAATATCCATTTTGAGATGGCCGAACGTGGCCGGGCACTGAACTACGGCGGCATCGGCGCCATCCACCTGATGGGCCAGAGGCTGGGTCTAGCCGAGGAAATCGATAGCCGGCTGGAGCTGCTCAAGAGGCATCTGCCCTATCACGAGAGTGATCACGTGTTGAACCTGGCTTACAATGCCCTGCTCGATGGCCAGCGGCTGGAGGATATCGAGTTGCGTCGCAATGATGAAGCGTTCCTGGATGGTTTGGGAGCCCAACGCATTCCTGATCCGACCACCAGTGGAGATTTTACACGACGCTTTAATCAAGATTCTGTTTTGGAGCTCATGGAAGCCATCAACGCGACACGGCAACGTGTCTGGGAAAAGCAACCTGAGGATTTTCTGCGGCAAGCCTTTGTGGATGTCGACGGCACGCACGCCGGGACTCTGGGAGAGTGCAAAGGGGGAATGGCTCTTTCCTATAAAGGGATCTGGGGTTACGCGCCTTTGATTGTCACTTTGGCCAATACCCGCGAAGTCCTCTACCTGGTCAACCGTCCCGGGAATGTGGTCAGCCATGAAGGCTGTGTACCCTGGATCGATCGGGCCATTGAGTTGCTGCGTCCCCGTGCCGCAGAGATCACGCTGCGCGGTGACACTGATTTTACGCTCAGCGCCGAGCTGGATCGCTGGGACGGCCAGGGAATAAAGTTCATTTTTGGCATGGATGCCCACCCTAAAGTTGTCCAGCTGGCTGAGTCCTTGCCAGAAACGGCTTGGAAACCCCTTGAACGGCTGGCTCGTTGTGAAATTGCGACCGAGCCACGGCGCAAGCCCCAGCGTGTCAAGGACGCCATTGTGCGCTTCAAGGGCTACACGAATAAAAAGTTGGTGGGCGAGAGCGTGACGGAGTTTAACTACCAGCCGATGAAGTGCGGACGTAGTTATCGGTTGGTGGTAGTGCGCAAAAACATCAGCGTCCAGAAAGGGGAAATGGTGCTGCTTGAAGACATTAAATACTTCTTCTACATCACTAATCACAGCGCGTACTGCGCTGAACAGATCGTGGCCCTTGCCAATGAGCGTTGCGACCAGGAAAACGTGATCGAGCAACTCAAAAACGGAGTCAATGCGATGCGCATGCCGGTTGACGATCTGTTGAGTAACTGGGCCTATATGGTGATGAGTGCCTTGGCCTGGAATCTTAAAGCCTGGTATGGATTGCTGATGCCCAATCGCCAACGGGGTCTGGAGTTACTCGGGATGGAGTTCCGTCGTTTCCTGCATCTCATCGTGCTGTTGCCAGCTCAGATCGTCCGCAGTGGGCGGCGGATAATTTACCGGATCATGGGTTACAACAGCTGGCTTAAGGACTTCTTCGCTAGCTGGGAGAATCTTCGTCGGATGGCACCTGCCTGAAAGCAGGCCGATTCACAAAATTCATGCGGTTCGAGAGCGAACGATTGATTGTTCTCGTCGGAGATTACTGCCTTGAGCAGCAGTCAATCGGCACCTGAAGGAGATCATAACACATACATTTTCAGTTATTTCATCCAGCCTGGGTTTGAATCCGAGCCTTCGACCACCAGATCCGCATAGAGCCAGCCGGGATCATGCCGCTTAAGGAATTTTCCTGACCCCAACCGAGAACTCACAAGCGCCGAACCGGAAACACGCTTATTTTAGGTCTAGTGTCCTGTCCCCGAAATACGAGGTATTTTGCCGGAGGTCAGTCGGCTGTTTTTCAAGGTGCGAGCGAAGCGCCCATATCTTTGTCATACGGGGTCGAGCGAGCAACGCAGAAAAACGGCCAACTGGCCCCGGCCCAGAGGGTTGCGATGAAAATGGGCCGGCGGCTGCGTTGCTCGTCGGTCACGTATCGGTTCAGATATGCTCCCTCCCTCCGCCAGTCCGGCTCGGACCGCCTTGCCGGCGGCCCATTTTGATCGCAACAAAATACCTCGTATTTCGGGGACAGGACACTCGTACTCTGGACGGCTG
>DASSEH010000189.1:0-1843 GCA_035695325.1 Candidatus Angelobacter sp. | reverse complement strand
CAAGGAACGGACGAAGTGGTTCGTCCGGCTCTCCGTTCCGTCGGCTGCGATTTTGTTGCCGGCAGCGTTCTTTCTGTCCGTTCTCTCGCCTGCCGCGAAAGAGCCGAACGGACTGATCTATTTTCCTATGCGGGTAGGGTTATTCGGCGGCGGGAGTGCTTACGCTGGGCGTAGGATTGATCAGGAGCAATCAGGCTCAGTAGTCGGCCCTGAAAAATTCTCAGGTGATTCTCTGTAGCGTGAGAAAGAAGTTTTGGATCGAGGGCGGGCGGAGGAAGCGAAGCCAAAAAATGATGAACAGCCGCATCCATTTGCGGAAGTTCCAAGCGGCTGCGGCTAGCATCAGATTGAGTTGATCGCCTTGGAACCCTTTAAGGAAGCAGCGCCAGAGCCGGAAATCCTGTTTGAGATGACTCAGCAGGGGTTCAATAGCCGCTCGGCGGCGAAAGCGCTTTCGCATCGCCGTGCTTGTTGCTCGCGATTGTCCTCTGGGAGCTCTTCCTGGGATCAGGATCTCCGTGCCATCGACAAACTTTCTTCCCCGGTAACCACGATCCACGATGGCGCGTTTGGCTCGAATGTCGGTCATGGCTTCCGCCTGGTCGAGGATTTCGGGGAGAGCGTGAGCGTCGTAGAGGTTTTTCTCATGGGCCACCGCCGCCACGATGACGCCGTGGGTTTTGGTCATGGCCACCGAAGCTTTGGTGCCAAATTCGTATTTCTTGTGCTCCTTGCCTTTGGCTACACAGTAGATGTGCGGCTCGTGTAAGGAATAAATCTTGTTCGTATCCTGAGGCTTTTGGGCCAGGACCCGACGGTAAAGAGTGAAGTTCTCTCCTTGTTCCTCCCGGAGAGCTTCCGGCAACTTGCGCTCCAGTTCGCGGATTAAGGCTCCGGCAATAGTACGCAACCTCCGGTGGCCCCGGCGCGCAGCTTTCCGCCTGCGTGGATCCTTGCGCAACCGCTGCGCCATGATGCACGCCCGAACTTCCTTGCGGTAGCGTCGCCGCAGCCGGATCCCGCTTTTGTCGGAAAGCTTCCAGCACCGCATGATAATCTTCCGATCCTGTTTGGTGTCCACGGGATAGGTCACGTTTTTCTCCTGGACGGTGCTGTCGACCACCACTTCGCGCTCTTGGACACGCGCCCCGTGCAGCTGCGCCGAGACGGCCAGGATTAAGGCCACTCCTTGCTCGCCGATCCGCTGCCGGAAGTAGACCAGATCGCTCGGATCACAGGGCCACTCCCATTGAAAATCGCTCATCCCGCAAAATTGCTGCCAATAAGGGTTTTCCACCCACCGCTCCACCACCTCCTCGTCGCTCTGGTCATACATCTGCTTGCGCAAGAGCAACCCAACCATCAGCCTCACCGGCTTGGCCGGACGGCCCTCCTCGCTGTAATACTCCCCGAAAGCTTCTTCAAAATCCGACCACGGAATTCGTTCTCCCAGCTTTTTCAAGGGATGTCGGGGATCACACTGCTCACTAAGTGTCGGCATCAAAAACGACCTTTGCGTGCTCGGATTTCGCTTCTTTAGCATCTGCGCGTTTCGACCGGGTTTTGCTGTAAAACCCTCCTTTCTCGGTCGCTATCTTTCCACCTTCGTCACCCATAGACCAGCTTGTTTGCTTGCTCCGTTGACTTTTTCAGGGACGACTAAGTAATCTCGACTAGACCCAAAAAGCCCAGTCCACATTGTCGGGGAAAGATCATCCTTCGCTTGCAAGCGAGCCGTCAGAAGATTCGGTCGATCGCTCTTCTGATGTGTTTACGAGCTTGCTGAACCAAGTTCAACGGGTTGAAGCCCCGATCTCTGTTCCTGCTTGTGACGCGGCGCTGT
>DASSEH010000188.1:0-1062 GCA_035695325.1 Candidatus Angelobacter sp. | reverse complement strand
CGTTTGTCGGGTATATCTCTTGCTGAAGGAACATTTCTCACTGGCAGAACCCGATCTCCGCGCCCCACCCGCGAAGATCTCGCGGATTTGGGCGAATTTCTCCGCGCTGGCCGTGAAGGAGATTGCGAACCCATCGGGCGTCCTGAGCGTGAGGATGCGTGTTCCGTCGCCTGCAAGCTCCACCCTCAACATATCGAGCGGGTAAACAACGCGCAGGCCCGGATGGTTGCCGCGCTGCTGCACCACGGCATCGATCATCTTTGGCAATGTCAGCATAAGTCGGCTGAGACACGTGACCGTGAAATTCAGCGCGATCAGCTCCCCGTGTCTTTCGACAATGTTGCCGACCCTAAACCCCAATGGGAGTTCCCCCGGCTCTGCCGGGGAGGCAGCAAAAGTTTGACATATCCGGCGGTCGACACCGTCGGGCCATCGACGAAACTCCGAATCGTGAGCAGCCAAGCACACGAAGAGGAGTTCCATCGATGGATGACTATGAAAGTTTAAGTCACAGCAAGTGGGAGTGCAAATACCACGTCGTCTTTATTCCAAAGTGCCGCAGGAAGACCTTGTATCTAGAACTGCGCCGGCATCTGGGCGATGTATTCCGGAAGTTGGCTGAGCAGAAGGAAAGCAGGATCGAGGAAGGTCATCTTCTGCTGGATCACGTGCACATGTTGATCTCGATCCCACCGAAGCACGCAGTGTCGCAGGTGATCGGATTCATCAAGGGAAAGAGTGCGATACACTTGGCTCGTGTATACGGAGAGAAGAAGCGGAATTTTGTGGGCCAGCACTTCTGGGCGAGGGGATACTTCGTATCCACAGTAGGACGGGACAC
The DNA here is from genome assembly GCA_035695325.1 of Candidatus Angelobacter sp. GTDB lineage: Bacteria > Acidobacteriota > Terriglobia > Terriglobales > Acidobacteriaceae > Angelobacter. The sequence goes on along the minus strand of DASSEH010000188.1, from coordinate 221 downwards.
AGAGGTAATACGCGAGTACATCAAGAAGCAGGAAGAGGAGGACAAGCGCCTGGAGCAGATGAATCTGTGGCGCTGATGAGCCACCTTCAGGTGGCCCACACGATCCGGGGCCGCGTCAGCGGCCCCCTCGGCCGCTTTGAGCGGCTCACAACCTACGCCCCCGGCTTTGCCGGGGGATATTTACTTCGATATACGTTCACAGCAAATACGCTGCGGACTAT
>DASSEH010000187.1:0-2862 GCA_035695325.1 Candidatus Angelobacter sp. | reverse complement strand
CACGAACTTTGCTTGCGGAGTAGGCCGACCAGCATATCTCGAGCGACGCTGCTTGGCCCCCGGCATAACGCAATGGCGGCAGAGGATCATAACTTTCGTGGCGTTTAGCCGACGGCCGCGCTCCCTGCATCCGGCCTAGTGGTGGGCGCACTTCGAGTTCACCCGCATAAACATTACGCCGATTATCCTCCGCAAAAAGATCGAAGATTTGCGAGACGCGCGCGGATGCGGTCGGACCCTAGACTAAGACTAGTAGTGCGACTCCTGGTCGCCTTGGGCGCGCGAGTCAAATGCGCATTTACCGCCGCCAGTGACGACCGCGGTCCGGCCGTCAAGGTTGGTCATGTGCGTGGACTACGGTTGCGGCCTCAATCACCCACGGACAGTGGATGTAATCGACGATGCGTTCGATCCGTTGCCCGATCACGTCAAGTCGGATAGTTGAATAGGGCGTCCAGGCGTTCGCGTCGCCTTTGAGGATCACGACCACCGGCTCTCCGTCCACGTCGCCGACGGCCAATTTCCACGGCCACGGCCACCGCCCGTAGGTGGCACAGTACGGCGCGTTCGCAACTTTCCCAGCGAATCTGTCGAAGACGTTGAGGCGGGCGTCGGCGCTGATCAAATCCCGCACGCCGTCCCAATCGCGGCGGTTGAACCGATCGACGTAGAGTTGCATGAGTTGCGTCAACTCCGGACTGGCGCGTCGCGCGGATTTCAGCGGAGGGGAGGCTTCCGCCAGTTTTGTTCTGGCCCGATTCAAGGCTGCCTTGACGCCACCGGCGGTCGAATCCGTCAAGTCCGCAATCTCCTCGAGGGGGTATGCGGTCTGTCGCCGCGTCGGTCCCGCAGGCCAACGCGCCTTGAATGGGCAGACAGTCCACGTCGTGGATCAATTGCCGTTCGATGCTTTTGCCACAATCACCTCGTTAAAAAACCGCACAGAAGTTGGTTCTGAGCATTGGGACTGAAGCTCGACATCGACCCCATGGTCCGCGCGCCACGCATAGTAATCTTTGTAATGCTTGCGCGTTTCCCAATACTGGTTGGAGATGATGTCGTTAGGGTCGTCTTGGTTTTGTTGAATGCAAATCTCCAAGCAACCAGCATGGTGCGCGCTCTCGGGGACGTACTTCTTCAGTAGCCCAAGGAGGTCGTCGGCGTGTCCGCGCTTCGCTCTAAATTGAGTAATTACTTTGCAGGCCATATCGGTCTCCTTCATTGCGATGCGTGACTTCACAAGCTCCTGATCGCACGTTTCCGATCGTGCATCGCCCGCTGGGCGAGTTGAGAGGCAGGCGCAAAACGCTCGAACCCATGCGGCGCCCCGGGATGCACATGCAATTCGATCGGCACGTCCGCGGCCGCAAGCTGCTGGGCGTAGCTGACGCTCTCGCTGCGGAAGATATCCAGGTCGCCAACTTCGATGTAGGCGGAAGCCAGTCCGCGGAAGTTCGTCAACCGCGCCGGTGCCGACGCCGGCAGCACACCATCGGCTCCGAACTGCTCACCTAAGCGGGCGCTCCAACCCGTGAAATTCATGTCGGAAGTCCAGGTGAGAAACGGCGCGACGGCGCCGGCATCGAGAGTGCGGTCGTCGAGCATTGGATAGATCAGGATTTGGCGCGCCAGGCCGACGCCGAGGTCGCGCGCGATGATCGCCGCGGAGGCGGCGACACCACCGCCTCCACTATCACCCATGACGGCGATCCGATTCGGCTCGACTCCCAGCTCAGACGCCAAGTCACTCAGCCACTGCACGGCGGCGAAGACGTCCCGCGCCGGCCGCGGCCCCTGCGCCTCCGGAGCCAGTCGATAGGCGACCGACAGAAATGGAACACCGGTTGCGGCGACGTATTCTGCGACCACCGCGTCGTAAACGTCGAGATTGCCGGCGATCATCCCGCCACCGTGAGCGTAGACGACCGCGGAACCAGGCCTCTCGTTGCTTCGCTTGTACCAGCGAGCGGCAATATCGGTGCCGTCATCGACCGTAATCTGGAGCGGTTGCACGCTGACAGCGCCTGACACCGGAGGGTTTAGCGTTGCGAGAAACGCGAGGTTGGTATTCGCACGCTCGCGTAGCGCCCTCCAATCGCCGCGCTCGATCGGCGGGGCTTCGCCGGCACTCGCTGCCATCGGCTCCAGCACAGCAGCGATCTCAGGATCGAGCCGATAGCGGGAGAGCATCTCAGGAGGCCGTAACGATCTTGCCGTCCCACGCACCGCCTGCTGGAACCGACGCGTGCTGATGAACCAGTTGCCACTTGCTGGCTCGCTTTTCGAAGCAGTCGGTCTCGCGCACGAGGAGGCTCTTTTTATCGCCGGTTTTGAAGACAATATCTATGCGCTGAATCGTGCACACGACGCCCATGTCGCCGTTCAGAAATACCTCTGTTTCGAGAATGTCCACGTGGCACGAGCGAAAACTGCCGAACACCTTGTCAAACATCTCAACCGCGGGTTTCAACCCTCGCGACGCAAACGGAGGAGTATCGAACCACAGAGCATCTTTGGCCCAGTGTTTGGTACTGTGCGCCCCTGTCATCGATTCACTCATCTCCTTGACAATAGCGACGATCGCTTCCTTGTCCTTCTCGGTGCTTGTCGTTGAGGTCATGGCTCTCTCCTTTTTGTGGGCGTATTCTCGGCCCAAGAAAATCTTGAAGCATCCTGTAAGGGGAGAGTCAAGGCTGTTTCCGCGCGACCACTTTATGGAACCTCCGAGATAACGGCAGGACGCCATCGGAGGGGCCGAATATCGCTCGTCAGGTTTAACGAGCCATCATTCGGCGGTGCGGAAGATCGGCCAGCCGATCTGCGTTCGCCACTGTGACGAATCGGCCGTGGTATGACCGTCAA
>DASSEH010000186.1:0-2987 GCA_035695325.1 Candidatus Angelobacter sp. | reverse complement strand
GAACGGCAATCGAGTTGGACAGTGGTCCAATCTGGGAACCCAATGTCCGCTACATTTGGGTCAAACTCGGACGTCGGCGGTCGCAACCGTGAGGTCCGCTTTACCCCCGATAACGGACCTCCTCAGACCGCCACCGCATGTCCGAAAAGTGCCCACCGGTTTCCTTGCAATAAACCACCAACAAAAGATCATTCTGCAACCGCGAAACACGGCCTCAAAAAAATTCTGCGACTTATACCACATCTCATTGATCAGAACCCATGAGCCCACTGGCGTAATCCGATGGACATGATTTTCCAGGGCCGGTCGACGAGCGTATTCCAGGCGTAGCAGCAGTGATCGACGATATCGTCGTAGGATTTGAAGATGCGGTTCGAGAGCCAGTTGTCGCGCATATACTGCCAAATGTTTTCGACCGGATTGAGTTCGGGGGATTTCGGCGGCAGGGCGAGAATGGTGATGTTGGGGGGAATGAGCAATCTTGCCGACAGATGCCATCCGGCCTGATCGACGAGGAGGACGGCGTGGGCTCCTGGTGCGACCGTCTTGGCGATTTCCGCGAGGTGCAGGTTCATCGCTTCGGTATTGCAGGAGGGCAGGATCAGAGCCGCGCCCTTGCCCAGTTTCGGGCAGATGGCACCGAAGATATAGGTCGATGCGGTTCGCTGATCCCGCGGCGCGCTCGGGCGAGTGCCGCGCTTCGCCCATCTGCGGGTGATCTTGTTCTTCTGGCCGATACGAGCCTCGTCCTGGAACCAGATTTCTATCTTGCCGACGTCGATCGCTTTTTCGCGCGCGACTTCACCCAGGCGCGCTGGGAATTTTTTTTAAAATCCTCGATTGCTCCCTCGGCTTGCGCATGATGGCGGGGTCGTGCTGAGAGCTTGCGGTAGCCCATCGCGCGAAGCTCCCGGCTCAACGTCTGTTTGGCGACCGTGATGCGGAACTCCTCGTATATCCATTGCGAAAGGTCGATTAGCCGCCAGCGCACTACACCGTGGATCGCCGGGATCGGGCCGCTCTCGATCATCCGCACAATCGCCTGGCGTTGCTCATCATTGAGCTTCGAGGGTTGACCCGGCGATTTGCCGTCGAGCAGACCTGCAGCCCCCCGCGCATTGAACCGCATCACCCAGTCCCGAATGATCTGAAGTCCGACGCCACCGATCTTCGCCGCCTCGGTGCGCGTCGCACCGTCATAGATCGCTGCAACAGCCAAAAGCCGCCGAGCCTGCGGGCCATCCTTCGTCTTCCTCGCAAGACCGCGCAGCTGCGAAGCCTTGAAGTCCCCGCGCAACGCTACTGGAATAGCCATGACGAACCTCCATCGTTCGCCACCAATGAATCAGAGCGAAACTGATTTGGGAATCGTCAACGAGTCACAATTGCTGGGATTTGGTATAATTGGCAGCCGAGCCGATCGAATTGTACAACTCGAGCACTGTCCGGTTCCTGGTCATGAAATGACACATGTCGCTTATTGGCACGAAACGGACATGCCGACTGCATCGCGCAATGTCCGTTCTCAGCGGCAAAGCGGAAATCATATACTCGCATCGAGCTTTTCCGGTTTTGACCCATCTGAGACATCGGCTTAATGACGAGCAGACCGACAACGGACATAATTTCTCAGACCACGAGGTCGTTCGGTTAAACCCGTGGAAGAAAAGCGGAGTTGCGCAGTGGCATCGTGTGTTGGTGGGTTGCGCCGCCGCGTCAATGCGTTACCACGATGAAATCCGTGTCTTTTCCCGTCTCATGGCTAAATCCGTTGTCGGAAATAATCAATGAAGAGGCCGGCGTCAGTAGTTCAGCGATCCTCTCAACCGTATCCTGGGGTATTTCGATGCGGTTGAGGGCAGCGTTGGCTTTATCGGGCGACGGTACCGACAGGGCGGTTTGCTTCGCGGGCGCTTCGCGCTCTTTCGTGGCACCCTCGGACATGCGAGGAAATTCCTCCGGAATCGACACGACGGTCCAGCGAATAGCCGCTCCCTCGCTCTGGAATTCCATTGCGGTAAACACGTGCGTTCCCAGCGGCTCCTCCGGATTTTCGATCTTGACCGCGACATCAAACAACGGCGAGAAGCCCTGACGCACGAAGAGCTTGCTCAACTTACGACTCACGAATACGGAGATCGGAACCATCTTTTTAGGTGCGCCTCCAGCGGGAGCCGAGCTTGGAACCTGGAGACTAGTGGCTTCTGGAGTCTCGGCGTTGGACACTAGTGATCCATGCGTTGCCGCGGCTGTACTAATGCTCTTACCCGTGACCGTGGCGGTCTGAAGTTCCTGCGAACCGGACACGGCTTTCGGCTTAAAGAGGTGCGGATTGGTTATCTCGACCGGCTGGACATCGTCGTGCGCAATGATCACGCGCGTGCCGCGCTTCGTGAGATGCCAGAGTCGAATGGCAAAGTCATTTTTCAAACGGATGCAGCCGTGTGACGCCGGATACCCAGGCACGACACCGGCATGCAACGCTATCCCTGACCAGGTGATGCGCTGCATGTAGGGCATGGGGGCAGCGCTATAAATATTTGAACGGTGCCATCGTTGTTTGCTGATCACGCTGAACACGCCGAGGGGCGTAGGATGCCCCTGAGTTCCCGTGGACACCGAAGAGCGTGCGATCAGGGCCCCGTTGTCAAAAAGCGAGACCCGTTGGTCTGCGATCGAGATGATGATCTGGAGCGGGCCCTTCGGAGGGGCCTCGGGCCGAGCGCTCTTCGTCGTTTCAGAGTTTGTCTGCCGGTGGTGGTGCTTGTGTTTGTACGGAGGGTATTGGCTTGGCCAGAACGTGTGTTGGGCTCCAAACAGAAATTGAGCGTGTGCGATCCCCGCAGGGATCATGAAAATGGCGAATACAGCCGTTGTTATCGCGCGCTGCATTGCTGGTAATCCCTTAACGAACATCGCCCGGTCCCATAGGCGCGATTCCATCGTTTCGAGACGATGCGCGAAGCCGACGCCTGATGCGTCATCCC
>DASSEH010000185.1:0-1764 GCA_035695325.1 Candidatus Angelobacter sp. | reverse complement strand
GGCGGCGAGGCAGGCAAAGCGCGAAGCCGCTGAGAAAGCGAAGATCGAGGCTGCCGAACGCGCGCAACGCGAGGCGGCGGAGAAGGCGGAGCGTGAAGCCGCCCGCAAGGTCGAGCGCGAAGCGGCCAAGGAGGCAAAGCGAGAAGCTGCCAGGGTCGCGAAGATGGAGGCTTCCGCACAGGCAAAACGCGAAGCTGCGGAGAAGGTCGAGGCCGAGCGCGAGGCGGCTGAAAGAGCAGAACGCGAGGCCGCCGAACAGGTAATCCGGGAGGTCGGTGAACCAGCCAAAAGCGAAGTTGCCGCGAAACCAGAGTCCGGCATATCCGACGGGCCGTCGTTTACAGATGGCATCCGACGGAAATGAATGCGCCGGCAGAGGCCTTTAGATGTCAAGCTTTGGCTAAGGAAATCGCCGCCGAGCTGCGCGCAAAGTACGATCTGAAAGCAGCATAGCTTGCCGGTCAACGTGTGCTTATTACGAAGTTCGATCATGATCCGAGCCCGCGCCGTGGGAAGTGCTCGGCACAAGCGCTGCAGCTGGCCGGTCGGCGCGCGGCAGGAGCAGTGGCTGCGTGCGTACCCCCAAGCCACCGCAGCGCAAGCTGCAACGCTGGCGCCTCGCCCACCATTCAACGCTCGCGTCGAGACCGTGACAACGAAGCCGTTCTTTCGCGAGCCGTTCACCCCGAATGGCGGACTGGTGGTGCAGTCGGGCGCAAGATCGCTGCGGCATCGCGACGCGATCATCTCCCTTGCGGCCCGTTACAAGCTGCCCGCGGTCTACAGCGCTCGGGACTATGCTAGCGTGGGCGGTCTGCTGTCATATGGGCCTGACCAAATAGGCCATTGACGCGGCGCCGCCTCCTACGTCGACCGCATCCTTAAGAGCGAGAAGCCGGCCGATCTGCCTGTGCAATTGTCGGTGAAATACGAGACCGTGCTCAATATGACGACCGCCAAGGCGCTTGGCCTCGATGTGCCGACATCGATCCTGCTGAGCGCGGACGAGTTGATCGAATAGGAATACCGCAACGCAAGAAGACTGGATCGCCGACGGCGGCAATGGGTCACAAGCGGAAAGGCTCACGGTGAGCACATCACGTCCGCTTTGCCCCAGAAGCCGACATCGCGCCGTTTATGAGTACACGCCCTAGATGCAGGATATAGCTTAACTCGGTTCGACACTCATCAGTTAGCGGTTTATGGATTGGCCTACTTAAAAGAACTGCATGAGGGAACGGACCCTCGCTTCACCGGCTGCTAATTTATTAACCCGGCGATCGTCGCATAGCACGTGGTGGCAAGGAGAGCGTTGACCATGCGCCCAACGTGCATGACGATTTGGCCAACAGCGTTGCCGGTGTGGTTGCTGCACTGGCTTCGAGCGCGCACGGATATGACAGCTCAATGAATTGGATCGGCGGACCCGAGCCCGGCCAAGGCCCGTCGCTGTGGCAACATCCCTACTTCAACGGTGGACGTTCCCGGTGGTAACAAAATGCTAAGATGATGACGAAGGCCGATGATGCGAAAGCCACTTCGTTGTAAGACTCTTGGCCACGCTACCGAATGTTGCTTAGCTGTAAATCGGCGCCGAAGCATAATCCTTCCATGCCGAGCGAATCAAAGAGTTGTCGTGCCGATCGGCGTCGGGAAGCAAGCCGATTAACACCATTGGCAGCTTAGGCTGGGTTAAGACGACAATAGCGTTGTTTAGTTGAGTCCGCGCTGTAACATGGCCTCTATCTGCTCCTGCTTATGCTT
>DASSEH010000184.1:0-2741 GCA_035695325.1 Candidatus Angelobacter sp. | reverse complement strand
GCTCTTTCGACCCTCAACTCCTGGGGATCCTCAACGAAAAACATCTTCGCCGCCGTCAAAACTCCCTGCGCAAATACGCCGCTTCTCTCGGCTATGAACTCGTTCCCATCCAAAACCTTGCTCATTCAGTTTCTTAGAAGGAATGTAAGTGATGTCGCTAACGAGCTGAGCACCGGGAGCTGAAGGAGACCCGGCTTCCGATAGCAGATTGGGCGAAGGATGTGCCGCGTGATCGCGCTGGGTAGTCTTCGGGCGGAAAGGGCGCCTGGGACGAGCTCGCAAATCCTTTGAACGCATGATTCTTGCGACACGATTCTCCGAGCAGCCAATTCCCAGAGCGCGAAGTTCACGAGTCATTCTCGGACTGCCGTAGCACCGGGTGTGGCGGTCAGAGTGAATGATTCTGATCTGGTGAAGGAGTTGCTCATTGGCACGGCGGCGTTTACTCGGTTCACGTTTGCCGAGGTTGTGATATCCGGAGCGGGAGACGCCCAGAGCCTCGCAAAGTTCGGTGATTGGGAAGTTCTTCCGCATAGGATCAATCAGCGCATACCGCTCTGCGGTTCCTCCGAGAGTATGCTCATAGCTTTTTTTACCAGGTATGAACTTGATCGGGAGCGTCGCTCAGCGATTGCAGCAAAAGGAAAATAAAGTCTCGTTGTTGATCCGTACTGCCGCGCTACTGGCCGGCATCCGGGCAACGGGCAAGATGAACAACCTCTCACGTAGCAATCCGCAGAGAAGCGCAACTAAAAGCAGCAAGCCGTTCACCTTTTGGGGCTGGCCGACGAAATTTTTGGGTCATCGAACCCGCTTTTTTATCTGGTCCCCCGCCACGGCCCACCCGGTTGAGGCGCGACCTCGAAGAGATAACTGCCGTTCGGCCCAAACTTGCTGCGCCTTTGATGCCCTCGCTGCATTACCTCAAAGAGAAAGGAATCGGAAAACATGACTCGTTATGTCGGTCTGGACCTGCATAAGCACGTCGTCCAAGCCTCACTAATCAATGAAGAGGGAAAACGGCTAGAAAGCTATCGCTTCGCCTGCACGCAGGAGAGCCTCCTGGCCTTTGCCCGGGAACGGCTACGGCCCGAAGACCAAATAGCCTTGGAGGCGACCACCAATACCTGGGCGGTCGTGGCGTTGCTGCGGCCCTTTGTGGCCAGGATCGTCGTCGCTAATGCGTTGCGCACCCGCGCGATCGCCGAGGCGAAAGTCAAGACCGACAAGGTCGATGCCGAGTCGCTCGCGCAGTTGCTGCGCTGCGATTACCTGCCAGAGGTCTGGCAACCGGATCAAGAGACCCAGCAACTCAGGGAACTCAGTGTTCAGCGCTCCGGCTTGGTTGCCGATCAGACGCGGCTCAAAAACCGTGTCCGCAGCCTGCTTGCACAGCGGCTGATCTCTGCTCCCATGCCAACGCTCTTCGGGGTGGCGGGCCGCCAGTGGCTGCGCCAAGCGGTGCTCACCCCTACCGACCGCGCGATCATCGACGGCTTTCTGCACTTGCTTGAAGGGCTTGAGGCCGAACAAGAGCGAATCGAAAAACGCCTTGCCGAGTTGAGTTACCCGAAAGAAGAAGTGCGCTTGCTTATGACGCTGCCCGGCGTCGGCGCAGCCGCGGCCCAAGCCCTCGTGGCGGCGTTAGGTGACTGGCGGCGATTTGCCGATGGCGATGTGGCCGCCAGTTATCTTGGGCTGACGCCACGCGTGCACCAGTCTGCTAACACCTGCCACTATGGACGTATTACCAAGGCTGGCAACCCGCAGGCGCGATGGCTTCTGACCCAAGCCGCGCAACAAGTAGCTCAACATCCCGGCCCGCTGGGCGTGTTCTTCCGGCGTCTGAAAGCCAAAAAGAACCACAACATTGCCGTAGTCGCCACGGCTCGAAAACTGGTCGTCATCGCCCATCTGATGCTCAAAAATCGCGAGCCCTATCGTTATGCCGTGCCGGCGACCACTCGTGACAAGCTGGCGGGGCTGCGGGTTGCGGCGACCGAGGTGCGACGGCGCAAGTCAGGCCCCTTGCGCGAGCCGATGCAAAGCCAACCCGAGGGAATACGGGTGCATAAAACGCCAGCGCTTAATGAAGTCTATAGCGACGAAGGGCTGCCAGCTGCGAAGTCACTCTCCGAGCTCGGGGCTGGTGAGACCAAAATGCTGACAGAGATGAAGCTCTTAGAACACGCTTCAAATGTGCAAATGCGTAAACAGCGATTTTGCAGGCGCCACACTCAAAAAACAGGTTGACCTGTTCAGAGATAAGATCTCGCGCTGGCGGCGCAGATATTCATTTTCACGCTGCAGGCGGCGGATCTCCCCGGCCGGATCGGCAAGAGGCGCTTCGCTGCGGCCTTTCGGCTCCGCCGAAGCGGGCCTGCGCTACGCGCCCCTTGCCGAAAGCCCTGTCCCGCCATGTCCGTAAAGAATTGGCGGTAACACCGAGTTCTGCGGCCACCCGCTTGAGCGGACGTCCGCTGCTGAGCAAAAGATTTACCGCTTCCTGACGGAAGTCCTTGTCATAGGTGCGATGGGTTGAAGGCATGTTTGCAGTTCTTTCTCCGATATCTGCGCCTTCCCTGTCCACCAAATCGGGGGAGCTTTAGGGGACCAAAGTGAAGGTGCAAAGGCCCGGCACACTTGCTGCCAATGCCCAGTGCGCCCACGACAGATCGACGCCCGCAATCTGGTGGGCAAACTTGGCAATGAGCGGATTGGCTACCATGCCGGTCAGAAAC
>DASSEH010000183.1:0-1448 GCA_035695325.1 Candidatus Angelobacter sp. | reverse complement strand
AGCGAGGAGAACGGTGAGCCTCTTGCGTCCCTTTGGCGAATGAGCCTGTGCGGTAGATTAGGCCCCGTTTTTCCAAGCTCCGCTGTTCAGACTGGACGGTATCCTGGGACGCGCATGAGCGTAGATCCTGTGTACAAGGTTGCTCGAAGCGGAGCTCGTGTTGAAGAGATGAGGTGGAGGGATAGGACTGTGATTGACGGAATATTGGGTATCGACGTTTGCAAGAACACACTCGACGTGAGCATCTCAAGCTACACCAAGGTGCGCACCAAGAGCTTCACGAATTCACCTGATGGGTGGCGCCATCTCCTGGATTGGCTGATTGCCCAAAAGATCCAACGGGTTCACGCCTGTCTGGAATCCACCGGGCGTTATAGTCTCGGCATCGCGTGTGCGTTGTACGAGGCCGACCATGTTGTCAGCATCATCAATCCCGCCCAGATTCGAGACTTCGTGCGCACCAAGTTGGGTCGCAACAAGACTGACGGGGTCGATGCGTCGCACATTCGTGAGTATTGTGAATTGTTCAAGCCCTCGCCGTGGGCACCACCCTCGAAGGCCCACCGTCGGTTGGGTGAGTTGCAGACGATCCGATCTGGCATCATCGCGGGCCTGACGGAATGGAAGAATCGCAAGAACAGCGGCATTGTCGACGCGGAGGCTCAAGCCCTGGCCGATGCGACGATCTCGCACTTCACGAGCCAGCTCGGAGCGGTCGACAAAGCCATCGCACTGACGATCGACAATGATTGCGACCTGCAATCGAAACGCGATCTTCTGCTGAGCATCAGCGGCGTTGGTGAGACTTTGGCTGGCGTAGTGTTGGCCGAATTGCCTGGTCCAGATGTACTGCGCTCGAGCGCCGAGGTGGTCGCTTATGCGGGATTGAACCCGCGGCAGCATCAGTCGGGAACGTCCATCGACCGAGCGACACGCATCTCCAAGATTGGCAACGCCGTTCTTCGCGCTGCACTATACATGCCGGCCCTATCCGCCATGCGGTACAATCCCGCAATTGTGGCGCTAGTAACTCGGTTGAAGTCCCGAGGTCGCCTCAAACCCAAGCAGATTGTCGTGGCCGCGATGCGGAAGCTTTTGGTGCTGTGTTTCGGTGTTTTAAAAACGGGCAAACCTTTCGATCCCGCAATAGCGATGGGCTGTTGAGCCACATCAGGGGATCGATCGCATGCAGGATCTCGGTTGGAGGCGGAGGTGGGGGTCATGCCCCGCAGCCCGAAGGGACGCGCGGCAGCGCGCGGGCTTGACGCCCGCCTCCGCCTCTAACACGCTTTCATGCCTGCTGGAGATGCTTCACTCAAAACAGCTCAGGTCAATCAAAATGCTGGTTGACAGTAATCACGGTATCTACCGCGATCAAATAGGTAGGGCTGGCGGCTCCCGAATCTGGCTGAACTGGAGGTGGCTAAACGCAACCAGGCCAGCCGAGA
>DASSEH010000182.1:0-2299 GCA_035695325.1 Candidatus Angelobacter sp. | reverse complement strand
GGCCCGGTGGTGGGACTTTGTGACCGACCTGGACCGCGTCAACCATCGCATGCATAACAAGTCGATGACGTTTGACAATCAGATCACGATCGTGGGTGGCCGCAACATCGGCGAGGAATACTTCGACGCCCGGCCAGATATGAATTACAACGATCTGGATCTCTTATGTCGTACTTCTGACACAGTTTGGCAATTATTGATCTAACTCTATGATTTCATTAGTACAAAAAATAGACATTGCGAATCTTGAGGAAAGATACCATCTTGATCCTTCAGGAGGATCGAGGCATGCATAGAACCCAGAGGGACCCAGTTGACGACGCGAGCCCAGAATTTTGGGCTGGAAGCAAGGTGGCTGAAACGCACAAGGCCCTTCTGTGGCAATTCCTCAACGACGATCCCACCTGTCCAAGCCGCCTCGTGCTTCATGCGCTCGCAGAAACACAGGTGCAGATTTCTGTCACTCTCCGTCACATCAATCGGTTGCGGAAGGCATGGGGTCTCAATCGAGGGAAAGGGCGACCACGCCGAGCAGGCTCGCAAAAAAAAATCTGAGTCTCAGGGAAAGCTGGTCTCGGTTACGCCCCGTCTGTCATTCGTCGGTGTGCATGTGTTTGCCCATTGGCTCGACCAACAGCATGCCTTTGACCCGGTGGTGGCTCAGCTCACGCAGGCGGTAAAGGCCTATAAGCAGACGCATCCGGGCGATGACTTTGCCTTGTTGCATCACCGCGAGCAGACGCTTTTGCACCGCTTTCAGACCCTATTTTTTGCCCCCTTGTGGGGTATCGACCGCCTCAGCGCGTTTGATACCCAGGAGCATCCGCTCCAGACGTTGCTTGGCCGGGACTATCAAAGCTCAACGCTGAGCCAGTTTCTTGGGCAACTTGAGCGCGTTGGGGCCGACGAGGCCCTGATGCCGACGCTGTTACCGGCGCAGGTGGGACAGATCATCTATGTCGATGGGCCCATGATCGCCTATTGGAGCCGGCGGTCGATGCACAAGGGCAAGATCACCATGCTGGGCCGCATCATGGCGGGCTCGCAAGCCGTGATTGCCCATGATGACGCTGGCCAAGCCGTCTTTGTGGCGTATCATCCGCCCGACATCCATGTGTCTCGGGTCATTCTCGCCTACTGCCAGCAGGTGGCCCTGGCAACCGGGCGTACCCTCTTTGTCATCGACCGGGCGGTCAATGCCATGGCGCTGGCCTGTGCGTTCGACGCCCAGGGCTTAGGCTTGCTGTGCATGCTCGATGACAACGAGCATGCTGGTTTGGAGAGCTTTGAGGCCACCGTAGTGGACACCCTGGAAGATGGTACGAAGGTCTATAGCGGGCCGTGGAAAGAGCGCAGACCTGATGATCCCAGGCACTTTGTGATCGTTGCCCCCACAGAGGGCAAGACCTTGGTGTACTGGGGAACCCCGCAGGTTCAGGAGGCCTTGGAGACGACCGAATGGCCACGGGTGTACCGCGAGCGCAACGAGATTCAGGAACTCAGCTTCAAGCGCATGAACGACCATGGCGCGCTCAAGACCAACTATGGCCGTAAAACGATTCTCGGACCCGACCGGCATCAACAGCGCAAGCGCGAGAAGCTCGAACAGTCGCTGGAAACGGCCCAGCAGCGGGTCGACAAGCAGCGCGCGGCACTCAAGGCGCAACAGGACAAGGTGGCCGAGTCCGCGTCCAAAGGACATGGCACACGCCTCGATCAACGCAAGCGTGCCTTGGTGGTGGTGGAAAAGGCTCTCAAGGATGCCCAGCACACCCAAGCGAAACTGAGCGAGCAAGCCGGCGCCATCGGGGCACCACAAGAGCGGGCGGACCGCGACTGCCGTAAGCAGACGATCATGACGATGCGCACGCTGCTGCTGGAAAACGCGCTGATGGCCTTCATGGTTGCGCTGTGTGAGCACCTGCCGAGTAAGGTGAGCCTCGACTGTATCCTACGAATCCTCTTTGAGCGCAGCGGAGCTCGGCTGGAAACTGTCTCCCAGGTCGTCTACTGGGTCAACACCGCTGGCGTATCGCTGCCCTATCGACGTCTCCTGGCAGAGGTTGTCGAAGGGCTTTGCGCAATGGAGTTGAGGGATCAAGGCAAACCGATTCGTGTTTATCTCAAAGACATGCCGCCTTGAGGCGTCTCCATTCATGGGCAGCTCGAATGTCTATTTTTAAAAGGCTGTCAGAAGTGCGTACTTATGATTAAATCCGTAGTAATGGATGCGCTATCATAGGGCCTTGTCAGGTTCAATTGTATACTGAATTCCCATCGTGTACACAATTTCGTAGAG
>DASSEH010000181.1:0-1568 GCA_035695325.1 Candidatus Angelobacter sp. | reverse complement strand
GATCGGCGCCTGCAACGCGGCCAGCATGGAGAGAATGAGGTTGAGGAAGATATAGGGATAAGGATCGAATGGTTCGACCTGCCATGCCCGGACGACGCTGTTGAAAGCGGTCCAGGCGATCAGCGCGACGAGACACAGAGCTATGAACGTCCAGGACCCGCCAAATGAGGCGACGTGATCGGCCAGGCGATCGCCAAGGGTCTGCTTTTCCGCAAAGGTACGGTTGACGTCCCGGCTGATCTGAGTTCGCTTGGCGACGCCGGTGATCACCCGGCGCTCTCGCTCTGATAGCTTCAGGAAGCCCGTGGCGAGGAGCTGTTCGGCCAATTGGAGTACTTGTTCATCCATGCCGGCATTCTCGCTGCCGAGGTTCATCCCGCTGTCCCAGGTTGATCAATATGTAGTATGAGGGAGCCGTGCGCCGGCGAGCAGCGTCGGGCGGGTGGGGACATGGGGTGGCTAGGGCGCGATCGCTGAACGAGTTTCAGACGAGCTTTCCGGGCGAGACGAGTTGCGCAGCGTTTTTGTTCGAGCGGCGTTGGCCACAGGGGTTTGTCTGCCCCGCCTGCGGCGGCGGACGCGCAGCATTGTTGAAGAGCCGGGCGCACACCTACGAATGCCTTGACTGCGGTCGCCAAACGTCGATCACGGCCGGGACGGCGATGCACCGGTCCAAGTTGCCGCTGACGGTGTGGTTCTGGGCCGCGCACCTCATGGCAACCCACTCCAATGGCATGTCGGCAGTGCAGCTCGAGGCCCAGCTCGGCATCACGTACAAGACTGCTTGGTTGCTGGCGCAGAAGCTGCGACGATCGATGATCGATCCCCAGCGCGAGCCGCTGGAGGGCGTGATAGAGGTCGATCAGACCGAGATTCCTTTCCGGACCGACAACAGCTTTTTCGATCCCGTGAAATCCGGGAAGATCCTCATCGCTGGCGCTGTCGAGGTGATCGACCGCGGGACCAACCAGGCCAAGCCAAGGCGAAAACGAGCGAAATACCTGGATACTCGGTCTGGACGTATCCGTCTCGCCGCTATCCCAGACAACTCCGCGGCTTCGATCGAGGCTTTTGTGCGGGCCAACGTGAAGACCGGAACGACGCTGCTCACCGACGGGCACAAATCGTATCCCGGGCTCACCGATTATCGACACGACCCGCGGACGGTCGGCAAGATGGCCGGCCATATCGTGCTGCCCTGGATCCATCGAGTCTTCGCGCTGATGAAGCGTTGGGGGCTCGGCACCTATCATGGGCTGCGCCGCAAGCACATCGACACCTATCTGAACGAGTTTGTCTTCCGGTACAATCGGCGCTTCTACCGCCACGTCTCGTTCGAAACCATGCTCGGGCTCGCCGCGCACCATCACCCGACGAGTTACTGGGATATCGTCGGACGTCGACAATCCCGCAAAGGCGTGCCGACGGTCCGGCGCGAGCCGCGGCGCCGCAGGACAGCGACCGGCATGCGGGCGGACCGATCAAGATCTCCCGAAAAGTCGAACCCATCCCCGTTTCGGATTTGACCCGCCAGCCCTAGATATTGATTAACCTGGGACAACGGGATG
>DASSEH010000180.1:0-2303 GCA_035695325.1 Candidatus Angelobacter sp. | reverse complement strand
CGCCAAGGTCCCTCCCTTCCCGTCGCTGCAGCCCGGAAGTGTAAATTACGATTTACGCCGTCCGCTCGCGCGGGCATAGCAGCACCAGCAGTGATGCGATTATCCAGCACGCGACCATAAAAATAAATCCGCCGCGGAATGAGCCGGTGCGCTGGCTCAGATCGCCAATGATCTTAGGACCAAAGAATCCGCCAATGCTGGCCGTGCAATTGATGAAGCCGACCGCTGCTGCAGCCGCCGAGCTGGTGAGAAATGAAGACGGGAGCGCCCAGAACGATGGCAGATATGCCACCGTTCCGAAGCCGATCAGCGTGAACACCACGATTAGCAGTGCGATCGAATGCGGAGCAAGGAACCACGCGCCCAACGCTAGCGCAGCGGTTAATTGTGGGACGGCAAAATGCCAGCGGCGCTCGCGCGTGCGATCGGAGTTCCAGCCAAGCAGCAGCATTCCGATGAGACCCGCAACAAACGGAATCGCGCCGATCCAGCCAATGCGCTGAACATCAGTCCAACCGGTGAGCCGCTGAAGCATGGTCGGCATCCAAAACCAAAAGGCGTAGCCGCCGGTATAACAGAAGAACAACCCGGCAGTGAGCATCAACACCGCCGGATGCCGAAGCGCTTGCCAAATCGTAACGTGTTCTACATGTGCTTTGGCGCGCCGCTCTTCAGCAAGACGAGCACTTAACCAATCGCGCTCGTTAGGCTGCAACCATCGCACTTCGTTAGGCCGATCCGGCAGCACGAACAGTGTCGCGATTCCAAGTAAGATCGCGGGCACGCCTTCCAGCAGGAAGAGCCATCGCCATCCGGCAGTGTCGAGCCAATGAACACGCAGGATCATGCCGGCAAGAGGCCCGCCGAGAATGTAAGCAATGGGAATAGCCGACATAAACCGCGCCACCGCCTTGGCCCGATCCTGATAAACGAACCAGTGCGAAAGATAAACAATCACACCGGGGAAAAAGCCTGCCTCGGCTGCGCCGAGCAGGAAACGCGCGCCGTAAAGCTCCAGCGGCGTGCGGACAAAACCAGTGAGTGTTGTGAGTGCGCCCCAGATTATCAGCGTTGTCGCGAGGAGAAGTCTAGCGCTCCAGCGTTCCACCAGCAGCGCCCCGGGAATTTGCAGCGCAAAATATCCAATAAAAAAAATTCCGCTGGCCGTGCCAAACACTGAATCGCTTAAACCCAGGTCGCCTTTCATTCCAAGCGTCGCATACGCGATGTTTGTGCGATCGAGGTAATTCGCGACGTAAAGCAGAAACAGAAACGGCAGAAGCCGCCACGCGATTCGACTGCGCGCACTTTCGCCGGCGTCTGCTTGCAAAGAAGCCATCGTCGCGCGCAGCATAACGCCGTTCGAAACGCTCACAATTTACAAAACGCGTTCGCCGCCCAACTTGACAAAGCGCTCGCTCCCAAGGCAGTTTTGTTCGTCGGCGACATTCCCAAAACGCGAAACGCAAAGGTCATGCGCCGAATTGTCCGCGCCGCGTAAGCCCGAACGTGTGTCAATACGTTTCCTAAATAATATCTAATTAGATAGTTCTTAATATGCCTGAGTTCGGGGCTAGCCGATCCCGACGTGCCGGTACACACCGTTTGGAAATCGGAAAGAACGGCGCGCACCGGAGTGACGCGCCCTACCGACGATTCGCGCAACCCTCAGCACGTCGTGTGGAGCAAGCCGCCGACCGCCTCGGTTTCCGCGAGCTTGTTATAAAGCGCCACTGCTTCCTTTGTTGGCAAAACGTGAACGTCGATTTGCCGTTCCGTCAAGAAATCGAGTGTCTCGCGCGGGACATGAAGGCACTCCGCCATTCCACGCGAGAGGACGACCGCTTTTGCACCGTGATCCAGCAATTCCTGCACGTCGGCAATTTGAATGCCGGGGCGGTGACTCGTTCCCGTCTCGCGCCAGTTCCATTGGCGTGAACCGCCGGGAAAAAGCTTAGCGTCTTTATAAGGTTCGGCTTCGCCCTCGACTTCGAGCCGGCCCCAGGAAACGTGTTTGATCCTGGGCGAAGGATTGCTGCGGTCCATTGCTTTTGTCATTCTGAGCGAAGCGAAGAATCTCGGATCATTATAACCGGTACCGAACAAAATGGACCAGAGATCTTTCGCTTCGCTCAAGATGACAGTGTCCTTGGTATAGTGGTTCCCACACTGTTCACCAATGAAACTGACGTTTCTCGGCACACGCGGTGAAATTGACGCACGCACGCGACGGCATCGCATGCATACAGCCTTGCTGGTGTCCTACCGCAGCGCGCATGTGATGATCGATTGCGGCCTCGATT
>DASSEH010000179.1:0-1182 GCA_035695325.1 Candidatus Angelobacter sp. | reverse complement strand
GGAGCCGGTCGTGGGTGGTCTCCACCAGCATTATTGTCGAATTTAGTTTTCGGTACAGACAGCTATTCGTTCGACGAACGAACCCCACGCTGTGGGGGAGCGCGCTCTCCCCTGGGGGTAGGCCCCCCGGGGGTGGACCCCGGGGCATACGCTGCCCAAGGGGTATGCCTTCTATCTAAGGAACCTCTGATCAACCTCCGGATCATGGCACACTGCGGCTTTGATTCGAGGGCGACAGTATGGACGGGCAGCTGAGCTTCGCGACGTTGGACTATGCGGGCAAGAAGAAGCGCACCAAGCGCGACGCGTTTCTAGCCGAGATGGCCGCGGCGGTGCCGTGGTCAGTGCTGGAAGCAGTGATCGCGCCGCATTATCCGAAGGAGGGTCCTCAAGGCGGCCGTCGAGCGTTTCCGATCGCCGTGATGTTGCGCATCTACTGCCTGCAGCAGTGGTACAATCTGTCTGATCCGGGCGCCGAGGAAGCGCTGTACGATATCCAGTCGATGCGCGCGTTCTGCAATCTCGAACTCGGACGCGATCCGATCCCGGACGAGACGACGATCTTGAACTTCCGGCATCTGCTCGAAGCGCATGAACTGACGAAGACGGTGTTCGAAGCGGTAGCAGAGTATCTCGAAGCGCGCGGCGCGTTGCTGCGCGGTGGCACGATCGTCGATGCGACATTAATCGCCGCCTCGCCGTCCACCAAGAACGAGGCGGGCAAGCGCGATCCGCAGATGCATTCCTCGAAGAAGGGCAATCAATGGTACTTCGGCATGAAGGCGCATGTGGGCGTCGATGCCATCAGCGGGCTTGTGCACACCGCCGGCGTGACGAGCGGCAACGTGCACGATGCGAAGCTGATGGACCGTTTGATCCGCGATGACGACACCGCGGTCTATGGCGACAAG
The DNA here is from genome assembly GCA_035695325.1 of Candidatus Angelobacter sp. Taxonomy (GTDB): domain Bacteria; phylum Acidobacteriota; class Terriglobia; order Terriglobales; family Acidobacteriaceae; genus Angelobacter. The sequence goes on along the minus strand of DASSEH010000179.1, from coordinate 271 downwards.
GGCTACGCGAGTGGCGCGAAGAAGCGCGCCGCGGAGGCGGCGGGCGTGCTTTGGGCGGTGAAGGAGAAGGCCAAACCCGGCGGCAGGCTGACGGCCCGCCAGCGTGCCCGCAATCATAGGTTCGGCAAGGTGCGCGCGAAAGTCGAGCATGTGTTTCGTGTCGTGAAGTGCCAGTTCGGCTATCGCAAGGTGCGCTATCGTGGCATCGCCAAGAACGGAGCCCAGGTGTTCTCGCTGTTGGCGCTCGCAAACCTGTATCTCGCCCGCAGGA
>DASSEH010000178.1:0-2433 GCA_035695325.1 Candidatus Angelobacter sp. | reverse complement strand
TTTCAGAAAGAGTTTGTCGATGAGGGCGGTCTCATGTTCTACGGGGTGGACTACGATGACCTCTTTCGGCGCGCAGCTGTTTACGTGGACCAGATCTTGAAAGGCGCCAAACCGGCTGATTTGCCGGTGCAGCAGGCAACGAAGTTTGAGTTTGTGATCAACTTGAAGGCAGCGAAACAGATCGGTCTGACACTCTCGCCGGAGTTTCTCTCGCGGGCGAATCAAGTCATCAAGTGATTCTATATTGCTTACAACAGGGACAACTGCCTGTCGCGAGGCATCTCATCATCTAAAACAGGTGGATGATGGAGTGCCTGAGGCAGCGGATCTCGGACCCGAGTTTTCTAAGGCTGATCGGGAGGTTCTTAAGAGCTGGCATCATGGAGGAGGGGAAGTACATAGAGACGGAGGTGGACTGCGCCCCATTGACTGGAGAGAAAATCAGAGAATTTGAGGGAGGTGCGATCGGCTCAACCAGCGGGTAGGATGGACCCGCGAGAAGGAGTCGATCGATGGGAAAACAACGACGAAAGTTTGAAACTGGGTTCAAGCAGCAAATTGTCCAGGAGGTGGAATCGGGTTTGCTCGCGGTCAGCGCCGCCAGCCGTAAGTACCAGATCTCGGGCAGTGTGATCGATCGGTGGCGCCGACAAGCCCGGCAAGGGGGACTTCAGGCAGCCCCCTCGGTTCGAGAGAAGTTTTTGGAGCGGGAGAACCGCGAGCTTAAGGAGAAGCTGGCCGAGCTGTATCTTGAGAACGATCACCTAAAAAAACTCGGGGATTGGCTACGCCAGCGCAAAAGCGTCACTACCTCCGTGATCACCGCAGAGAGTTTGGCTCGGTTGCCCAAGGGATCGAAGTCATGAAGCTGGCATCGAGCAGTTATTACTACAAGTCCAAAACCGATGTTGAGGGACAGGCCCGCAGCGACGCTGAGCTTAGGGATCATATCGAAAGGATCCAGGGAGAGTTTTCGGGCTACGGTTATCGGCGCCTGGGCAAGCAGCTTCGCCGTGAGGGGATCAACGTCAACGACAAACGGATTCGCCGTGTGCAGCGAAAGTATCAGCTATTTCCGATACGCTGGCAGAGTTTTAAGATCGCCACCACGGACTCGAATCATGGGCACAAGGTTTATCCGAATCTTTTGGCGGGACTGACCCTGACGGGCATAAACCAGGCCTGGGTGGCCGATATCACCTACATCCGCATCTTGAAGGGCTTTGTATTTCTGGCAGCCCTCCTGGATCGCTACTCACGCAAGGTGATTGGCTGGGCGATCTCCAAGCGTATTGATGCCGAGTTGTGTCTGGCAGCTCTTAAGATCGCCCTGGACACCCGAAAACCGCCACCCGGGTGTATTCACCATTCCGATCGCGGTGTGCAGTACGCTTGTCGAGAGTACGTGGCGTTGCTCGAAGCCGCCAACATGAAGATCAGCATGTCGCGCACCGCCAATCCGTACGACAATGCCCACATGGAATCGTTCTTCAAGACGTTAAAGTACGAGGAGGTGCATTTGTCGAACTATGAGACCTATGACGATGTGATTGAACGGCTTCCCCATTTTATCGAGCAGGTGTACAACAAGAAACGATTGCATTCGGCTCTGGGGTACTTACCCCCGGAGGAATACGAGATAAAGATTCAGAAACCCAAAACTACCGGTCGCGCTCCCCTCAAATCTCGGTGAAAACTCTCCAGCAGGAGGGGCGCAGTCCATTTTGATACGTCGCCCGTTCTTCCATTAGCTTCTCCCTGAACTCTTCTTCAGAAATAACACCCTTCTCGATTAGCAGTTTCGTGACAGCGTCCACCATTGCCAAAGTTGATACCATAAGCTCTTCCAGACTAACCGTCTTTTTCTTGTCGAGGTCGGTCATTGCTTCTCCTATAAATATTTCTTGATGGACTTACCCTTGCCACGTCTACGCTTTCGTTTCGGTCGTTTAGGATCAACCCGGACTTGCGTTGTTTTTTTGCCATGAATTTACCCGTTAGAGGGAAAGCTGAGGGTGGACGATTCAATGACTATTCAATCCAGTTTCTCACTTAATCACTTTTTCCGCTCGCATCATCACCACCGGTGGAATCGTCAGACCAAGAGCCTTGGCGGTCTTGAGATTGATCACCAGCTCAAATTTCGTCGGCTGCTCGATTGGCAGGTCGGCGGGCTTGGTGCCTTTCAGGATTTTGTCCACAAAGACGGCCACGCGCCTGTAGGGTTCGGCCCGGTCTGGCCCATAGGACATGAGACCACCTGTCTCTACATACGGCCTATTCGGATAAATCGCCGGTAGCCGATTTTTCGCCGCCAGGTCCGCGATCAGTTTCCCATTGGAAGCGGCCAACGTGCTCGATATCACAGCAAGAGCGGCGCTACGCGCCTGAATTGCTTCTTTGAACGCGCTCTCGTATTTGTCGGCGCTGCTT
>DASSEH010000177.1:0-5394 GCA_035695325.1 Candidatus Angelobacter sp. | reverse complement strand
CCTCCGGCAAGCCAGTTCCGGCTTACGCGTAATCCTCAGAGCCGCTTCACAGTTCGCCGAATCCGTGCCTATCATTGCCCAAATATCTTTGTGAACTCATCCCCTGCCCATATGCTGTCCCTGTTCAGAGTTTCCTTAGATGGCACAGGAGCCGCGATCCAGCCGAAAAAGTAAGCAACACAGTCTTAAGGCACTCCCGATGGACGCCCAGCATTGACCGAAGCGGCTAACCGCCAGTAGAATAAGAGCTTCGGTCATCACCGAAAGAATTTTCCAAAGGACAACAGCACCAAATGGCAAATCATGTATCGGCGCTCAAGCGCGCCCGGCAGACCCTGACCCGCACCGCGCAGAACCGCGCCAATGCATCCCGTTTCCGCACCGAGCTGCGGAAGTTCCGCCAGGCATTGCAGTCCGGTGACGCCGCCAAGGCCCAGTCCCTTTTCTCCGTTACCGTCTCCATGATCGATAAGGCCGCCAAAAATGGCATTATCCACCGGAACACCGCTGGCCGCTACAAATCCCGCCTGAATGCACGGCTGGTAGCGCTCTCGAGCAAATAAGCAAGCATCTTCACCGTCGCCCTGCCCTGTGGCCTTTGCCCGGCAGGGTGGCAGGGTGATTTTACCCCTCTCGTCCACGGCCATGTGGGGTAAGCATCCTCAAATCCTGTCTTTCGCAAACCCTGCGAAAGATGGGGCACCCGTACTATCCCGCCGCACTATTAGTGATCCTTCATGCGCTTGTTGACAAAAAATGTCAATTTACAAACATAAAATTCCGTGGTACCAAGCGTCTGCATGAGTTGAGGGAAATACAGCCGTTAGCTGTTGGCTTTTAGCTATTAGCTCTTGGCAGCCTTTGGCGGCGATAGCTTGCTGTTTCCGCCCTTGTTGCTAATGATTGTTTGTCCTGGCTGCCCTTGCCTTCACTCCTGTGTTCCCGCTTTTTCGGGGAGAAATCATGGACAGAGAGCAGGTCCTGGCCGGTCTGCGCGAGTGTGCGCGCACGGCCGGACGGACACCCACATACGAAGAGATCCGGAAATCGAGCAAGGTCACGCGATACTGGATCCACAAATATTTCGTGACCCTGACTCATGCGCTGCGCGAAGCCGGAGTCCCGTCCGCAGGCTCGGGCCACCGGGTGGAAACGGCGGAGCTGCTGGCCGACTGGGCGGCCACGGCGCTCAAGCTGGGCAAACTGCCCTCGATCACGGAGTATCAGCGGGCTGGCCGCTACAGCATTCGGCCCTTTTTTGCCCGCTGCAAGCGATGGAGCAACATTCCGGAGCACTTTCGCGCCTTTGTGCGCGAGTGCAAAACAGAGGAAAAATGGCAGCCGGTGCTCAAGATGATCGAGGCGCGGGAGAAGCTGGCGGAGGCGGCGGGAGCTTTCTGGCGACCGTATCCGGACGGGAGCAAAGCCGCCGAGGCCCCGGCGATTGACAGTCCGCGCGCCCGGCGCAGGATTCTGCGGGACCGTCCGTTTTATGGGCCGCGTTCACCGCTCACCGGGCTGAGCTACGAGCCGGTGAATGAAGCGGGCGTGGTGTATGTGTTTGGGCGAGTGGCTGACCGGCTGGGAATCGAGGTGGAGCGGATACAGCAGGAATTTCCGGACTGCGAGGCCATGCGCGAGGTGGAGGCAGGCCGGTGGCAAAGGGTCCGCATTGAGTTTGAATACGAGAGCCGGAATTTTCTGGCGCACAAGCACCCGGCGGATGGCTGCGATTTGATTATCTGCTGGACGCACAACTGGCCGGAGTGCCCGGAAAACCTGGAGGTGGTGGAGTTGAGGAGGGTGGTGCGGGGGATGTGATGTCCAATCCCATGGGTTGAGGTGCGCTCAGTATGACAACAGTCAGCAAACAAGGCCTTTATTGCAGCGAAGTACGCAATTGTTCTGATTAATCAATCACTCAGCACACGCCTGTCCGTATAATTAAATAACCATGCTGACTCGGATTTATATCGACAATTTCCGGAGCTTCGTTAACTTTGAGTACACACCGGGCAAGAAGCAGTTACTGCTTGGAGCAAATGGCAGCGGCAAGTCATCTTTGCTCGACGCGATTCTCTATTTGAAACAGTTTGTCCAGGGAAACGAGAACCCGTTTACGCAGTCGACGCGTACTCGCTGGCAGGATAAGCCTCTCCAGGTTGTAGAGGTTGAAGCTCTGCTGGATCAGAAAAAGTATGAATACCGAGTTGAGATACGATTTGCCCCAAGAACCAGGCAGCTATCGGTTAATCTGGAGAGCCTAAAAGTCTCCGGCAAGCCAGTCTTTGAGCTGTCCAATGGGGAAATCAATTTCTTTGCAAATGACAGCGACCAGGCAACGGTTATACCCTTTGAAACCACTAAATCCGTTTTGCATCTATCGCTATTGAGTAATTCATATGTTCGTCGGTTCGTTGAATGGACGGAAACCGTCCATTGTTTCCGCATTGATGCATATCCCGGTGCAATAGATGAGAGCGCGGACCATGACGAACGACAGCCTGGCAACGAACTCGAAAATCTTGCTGGATGGTACCGGCACTTAGTACAAACATACCCTGAAGAAAATGCCGTGTTTCTGAAGTCGATGAAACTAGCACTGGATGGATTTCAAACGCTTAGGTTTTCTGATGAGGAAGACGGAGTGCGAAAGCTTCGCGCCGATTTTGCGACTCCCACAAAAAAAGTGACCTATTCAATTTCCGAGCTTTCTGACGGGCAGCGGTGTTTACTCGATCTATATATGATTCTGCACTTTCTGATTGCGAAGGGGCATACGGTCTTTATCGATGAGCCAGATAATTTTATCTCGTTACAAGAGATACAACCGTGGCTTTTGGCAGCAGAGGAAGCGTCCGATGATTATGATGGACAACTTATTCTCGTTTCCCATCACCCCGAAATCCTGAATCAATGGGCCGCAAAACATGGATTGCACTTCTTTCGCGAGGGCAACGGTCATGTTCGAATAGAAAACTTTAAATCTGATCCAAACGGCAATTTACTGCCTTCCGAGTTGATAGCAAGGGGATGGCAGGGTGAGTAAGTCATCATGCTTAGTGATTGTCGTTTTAGAGGACGATCACCACAGAATGCTCGTTTATAAATATCTCAAAAGATGCGGGATAAGAAGGGATCAAATAAGAATTGAGCCCTCGCCCCCAGCCCAGGGAAGTGCCGAGAATTGGGTGCGAAACAAGTTTGTCAAAGAAGTCAATGTATACCGCACACGACATGCCCAGACCAAACTTATCGTGGTAGTCGATGCAGATACGGGTACCGTTCAGGACAGATTGAGGCAGCTTGATGAGGCATTGAAGGATAGCGGAAAACAGGCCGTGGTTCCTGCCGAGCAAATTGCGCGCCTTATTCCAAGGCGAAATGTTGAGACATGGATTCGGTGTCTGAATGGGCATGATGTGGATGAAGAAACCAATTACAAAAAATGGGATGAGGTGAGTAAGTTAATTCCTCAGGCGTCAGAAACTTTATATCAATGGACTCACCAGTCTGGCGAACCACCGCAACATTGTATTGACTCCCTGCGGCACGGTGTTAGAGAACTGAAGCGTCTTACTTTTTGATTACATCTTCGAACGTCTGCCAATGCACGGGATTAAAATCCCGCGAAGTCTCTGCCGTCCCCTGTGGGGACTGGGATTCATTTTCAAGCTTTCCCACCGTTGAAACGGTGGGCTACTTTCAGTCGTCCCGCCGGCGCGGGACTGTATTCGGATAGTGCAAACTGTCTCGCATTTGCGTGGATTGCAGGTTTGGTTATCCTCACGGTATTCAGGCAGCAGGGGCTGAAAGCCCATTGGGGTTGCGTCTGTGCGGCATGGCTGAAGCCATGCCCTGATACAAAACGAATGCTAAATCGGTCGATAGCACAGACACACCTGCGTACCACCCGGGAGCGGCGCTGATTATGAGGCGTGCGTTGCCGGTATGGGTTGACAAACCCGCCGTTTCAGGGCAACTTACGAGATTCCTGTTTCACCCGGAGGGCCATGCTTGCTGCACCTGGAATATGAAATCTCGGAACGTGATTTTATGGCCGCTCAGTGGCTGGCGGCGAAGCATTCACCGAGCAAACTCGCCCGATGGAGCCGATCGGTAATACCTATCTTTGGACTGGCATTGCTGGCGTTTTTCTTTCATGCGAGCCTGCAACAGGGGTTTTCGTGGCGTGGCCTGCCTGGGGCTGGGTTTGCCCTGTTTTTTATCGCTGTTCCGCTGATGAACAGACGTGCGCTGAAGAAGGCATATGCCAATGCCACCAATATGCATGGCAAGCTGACTTTGGCAGTGGATGAAGAAGGCTTGCAGTTTCGTGGCCCAACGTTTTCATCCCAGGTGCAATGGGCGCATTTCGCCAGATTTGTTGAAGATGATAAGTTATTTGTTCTTTATCAACACAGTGTAAGAGTCATCAATATTGTTCCCAAGCAAAGCCTCACGGCGCAGGAGATCACGGATTTACGTGGTTATTTTGAAGGCAAGATTGGGCGAAAGAATGCGCGGGATTGAACTTCGAGCAAGCCGAATGAAAATACATTATTACCGCATCTTGTTTATGGTTGCTCTGCTGGGAATTGCCGCTGTGTCGCAGGTGAAGGGCGCCCAATCCGCAACCACAAATGTAATTGAGATAACCAAAGCCGACCTGTTCGCCAACCGAAGCTGGAACAGCACGCAAGTCAGTGTTGTGGGCGTGCGCCTTGGTATGACACGAGACGAGGTCCGTAAGCAGCTTCGCTCTTCCGGCATGGATATAGTAGGCACGGAGCCGAGGCCCACAGCCCCTTGCTTGTCCGAGGGGTGTGATGTGCTTAACTCACAGCACGTGTACGTGGGGATCACAATCACCTTTGATCCTGCCAATCGTGTAAACGCAATTAGCGTTGAACGAATCCCCTCCGATGCCGGCCTCTCTGTGCGAAAAGCTGCGATCGTAAGGCGGTTCAAGAGGCTGACGTATTCTTTCTTTAACGACTATTCCAGTGCTCTTAGGAAACGTTTGTTTGGCAGTGAATCTCTCGGTTCTGATCCAGATATTCACCGATATGATCGTCTGGGAATAGAGGTGGTAATCAGCCACTCCCAGTGGGTGCCGGAAAAAGAATCTGACCTAAGTGTGACATTCACAAAACCCAAAGCAGATTAAGCATCCACTTCCCAGCCTTCGCGCACGAATGCCACAGCAACGTAGAAATTTCGGTTGCATCTGTACGGCACGGCTGAAGCCGGTGCCCTGATACAGGTACAAACCGGGCAGATGGTTGACAAACGAAACCGGGGACATGGTTGACACTATTTAGGTCACTAAAGGTGGCATGTAGAAGGGGGACATGCCATGGAATGTGAGTGGAATAGTGGAGCAACGAAAGC
>DASSEH010000176.1:0-1789 GCA_035695325.1 Candidatus Angelobacter sp. | reverse complement strand
GATCCTAAAAACGCGCAAAGGCGATTGATGCCCGGCTCGATAGCGGCACACTTCATCTTACTTCCCCATCCCGCTCCGCCCGCGCCAACGCCTTGGCCTGCTCCAGCGCCGCTTCGCTGGTGAGGGCCGGGCGAAACTTGGCAAAGGACCGAATGTCGGTCTCGCTAGCATGGCTGCAATGTTTGAGGACGCTCCGCCAGCAGCAGCAAGATGGGTACAGCGGACGCTGGCTGCTCATGCCGCTTCACTGGACGTGCTGCCGACCGGTTTCTGCGCTTGGTCCTATTTTTGCGAGGCGGCGATATCTTGAGAGGAAAGAGCAATCTGGCAAGTTCTGCTCGCAAGCAAAGAAGCTCCTTGAATTGAGCCCTTAAATCATTGCAATGAATTAAATAATTTTCGCGCGTTAGGGAATCTCTGAACAACCTGACGTGGCACACTTGGATCATTGATTCGGGGAGTGCTCTGATGGACCAGCTGAGTTTTGCATCGCTCGACTATGCGGCCAAGAAGAAGCACACGAAGCGTGATGTGTTCCTGGCTGAGATGGCGGCCGTGGTGCCTTGGGTCGCGCTCGAAGCTGTGATCGAGCCCCATTATCCCAAGGCTGGTCCGAATGGCGGGCGGCGGCCTTTTCCGTTGGCCGTGATGCTGCGGATTTATTGCCTGCAGCAGTGGTACAACCTCTCCGATCCCGGCGCGGAAGAAGTGCTTTACGACATCTGCTCGATGCGCGCGTTCGCAGGTCTGGAGCTCGGACGCGACGCAATTCCCGACGAAACGACCATCTTGAACTTCCGGCATCTCTTGGAGCGCCACGAGTTGACGAAGGCGGTATTCGCTGCTGTTTCGGAGCTTCTGGAGGCCCGCGGTGCGCTGCTGCGTGGCGGCACCATCGTCGACGCGACGCTGATCGCGGCATCACCATCGACGAAGAACGAGGCGCAAAAGCGCGATCCCGAGATGCGCTCATCGAAGAAGGGCAACCAGTGGTACTTTGGCATGAAGGCACACATCGGCGTCGATGCTAAGAGCGGGCTCGTACACACGGCGGGCGTGACCACGGGCAGCGTGCATGACGCCAAGGTGATGGACAATCTGATCCGCGAGGATGATCGTGCGGTGTACGGCGACAAGGGTTATGCCAACGACCGGAAGCAACGGCAGGCGGAAGCAGCGGGCGTTCTGTGGGCCGTAAAGGCTAAAGCGAAGCCCGGATGCCCACTGTCGATATCGCAACGCCGACGCAACCGTCGGTTCGGGAAAATCCGCGCCAAGGTCGAGCACGTGTTCCGGGTGATGAAATGCCAATTCGGCTATCGCAAGGTTCGCTATCGTGGCATCGCCAAGAACGGCGCGCAGGTCTTCGCACTGCTCGCGCTCGCCAACCTATTCCTTGCCCGCAGGACACTCGCGTCCGCATGACGAAGACGGGGGCGAAGCCTCCCTGCGGAAGGTCGTAACAACGCAGGAACCTCGATCAACGACGAAAACTCGGCGCCGACATCAACCCACTGTGAAAAAGTGAGTTGCTCAGAGGTTCCTTTAAACCTAAGGAACACCACTCTCATTAGAACAGGGCGCTATTTCCTGCTTTCCCGACCTCCCCCGCCATTTATTCAAAAAAACCTAACTACGCCCTTGCTTTTAATTGAATTAAATTATTAAAATTGCAGCCAAATAATGTCTTGGGAAAACCCACAGTCAAATTTCGCACGTATTTGGCATCACCGCCAGCGATAATTTTGAGGACTAAATGCTCCCGGAAAGACCGCAATCTGTTAGCCCT
>DASSEH010000175.1:0-1012 GCA_035695325.1 Candidatus Angelobacter sp. | reverse complement strand
AGGGTTCCGCGCTAAGTTGTTTTTGTCGTTGTGGTCGAGTTTGGGGAGTTGATTTGTTTGTTTCCCCCGAACGCCTGCCGCGGCGAGCGGTGCGGGGTTTTGGGGGCGCAGAGCCTCCAATCAAATGTGGTTGGGTCTTTTTCTTTGGAGCGTTTCCTCTTCGTCTTCCGCGGAGGGTTCTCCTCGGGCAATCTGCTATCCGCAAGCGCGCACAAAGGATCGGAGCACCTGCATCATGACTTATTCGGGTCGGGAAGAGGAACGAGCACCCTCAATCTACAGATCGAGTTCTTAGTCGCGCTCAGCGGCGGTGTCGAGGGTGCGCCGTTCCAAAGGGTTTTCTTCGGTGGGCGAGAACGTTTCTCTGCTCGGGGAAAGGGTCCTCCTTGAAGAGCGTTTCAGGTGAGCCTGACTTTTTGCACCAGGCCAAGTTCTTGAGCCTGCACTCGTCCGGTGGCCATTCGCCAGAGGTCGACGGCCAGTTGACGCGCCAGGGCCACAATGGCTTTCTTGCGGGCGGCCCCCGAGGCTTTCCGATCCTCGAGCAGCGCTCTCCAGCGGCGCATTCCACGGTAGTCTGGCTGAAAGCGGCTCACCCGCCAGGCCAATTCCACCATCAAGCGGCGCAGGCGCGGGTGACCGTGCTTGGTGATCGCCCCCAGGCGGCGTCGCTGGTCGCTCGTGCTTTCACGCGGGCAGAGTCCAAAGTAGTTGGCCACCTGGCGACTGTTGCGGAAACGCTCTGGGGCAATCAACTCGCGGGCCAGGAGCTCGTGAGTGAGCTCGCCCTCCCCAAAGATCAGCCGGCGCGGAGCCCCCGCTCGCAGCTCGCCTTCAATTTTGCGCAGTTGCTCCTCGATGGCCTCGATCAACTGCTTCCAGATCTCCAGCTGGGTAATGACCCACGGCGGCATCGCCTCGAGGATCTCTCCCCAAATGGACTCGGCCCACCAGCGCCCGCTCACCACCATCTCCCTTTGCAGTAAGAGACTGCGCCCCATCGCTTGCATCC
>DASSEH010000174.1:0-1128 GCA_035695325.1 Candidatus Angelobacter sp. | reverse complement strand
GGGGAAAGATAGATTCGGAACACTGATGAAACGCGATCACGTTTTCACTCTCGGCATCGAGGAGGAATTCCAGATCATCGATCCGGAGACGCGAGAGCTGCGTTCGCACATCCAGCAAATCCTTGCCGGCAGCAAAATCATTTTAAAGGAGCAGATCAAACCGGAGCTGCATCAGTCAATGGTGGAACTGGGCACCGACGTTTGCAGCGATGCGCGATCCGCCCGCCAGCAACTTGTCGATCTTCGCAGCGAGCTGGCCAAACTCGCTGCGCAGCACGGTTTGAAAATCGCCTCCGCCGGCACCCACCCGTTTTCACACTGGATGGACCAGCTCATCACAGTTGACGAGCGCTACGCGACAATCGTTAAAGACATGCAGCAAATTGCACGCGCGTGTCTCATTTTTGGTCTGCACGTGCATGTGACAATTCCCGATCGCGAGGAGGGAATTGATATCATGAACCAGGCGCGTTATTTCCTCCCGCATCTGTATGCGCTCTCAGTGAACTCGCCATTCTGGCTTGGCCAAAACACCGGGCTGAAAGCGTATCGCCACATGATCTTCGAACGGTTTCCGCGCACTGGCATTCCCGACGCGTTCGAAAGTCTGAGCGAGTACGAAGATTATTTGAAGCTGCTGGTCTCGACGAACTGCATCGACAACGCGAAGAAGATTTGGTGGGACGTCCGGCTGCATCCGTTTTTCGATACTATCGAGTTCCGCATTTGCGATGCACAATCGCGCGTGGACGACACCATCGCGCTGGCCGCGCTTATGCAAGCGATTGTCGCCAAATTGCAAAAAATGCGCCGGAACAATGTCACTTTTCGCAGCTATCCGAAGCGTTTGCTCGACGAAAACCGATGGCGCGCGGGCCGTTACGGACTCGACGGCAAGCTGATCGATTTCGGCCGATGCTGCGAAGTGGATGAGCGCGATCTGCTGCACGAGATGCTGGAGTTTGTTTCGACTGAAGTCGAGGAGCTCGGCAATCAGCGTGAGATGGCGCATATCGAGCGGATCATGCGCGAAGGCACCGGCGCAGACCGGCAACTAATAGTGTGGGAACGCACTCAGGACATGAAAGCCGTGGTGGATCAGATCGTGGCAGAAACAAACGAAGGTCT
>DASSEH010000173.1:0-2190 GCA_035695325.1 Candidatus Angelobacter sp. | reverse complement strand
AGGGAGTGCAGGAGATTGTCCAGCGGCACACGGAACTGTTTCAGAAGAGATTAAAGACTGCCGTTCGGAAGCTTACCGGTGTAGAAGTTCGTTTTTCAACGCCCGATGTTGCACTTGTCCATGCTACGTGGGACGTCACTGCTTCGAGTCGTCCCACTGGAAAGGCCGTTCCAGTTCTGAAAGAAATCACCACGATGGTGATGGCCAAAACTAACGGGAAGTGGCTAATCACGTCTTTTCAGAACACGGAGAGCGGGGACTGAGCAGAATCTTGTGATCCGCGTTTACGATGACGCTGGCAACGTGATCGAGACGCACGAGCACGCGGGCCATTTCAAAGAGTGGTGACGGCGCGACACGGTTCCGGTGATTCAGTGACGGCTGATTTCACCAGACCATTTTCCATCAGTGTAATTGCTGGAACCAAATCGCTCGCAAGTCTGCCATATACGAATCGCCATTGCCTTAGTCGCGCTAGTGTTCGTTGATTGTCAGTTGGGGGTAAAAATGGGCAAAATGAAAGGCTCAACCAAACCGGAAAGAATGGATGAGCCCTTCAGCGTTAAACCCGACGACCGAAGTCATCAAAGTTGTGTGCTCCATGAGCTTGGAGGAAATGCCCCGCGATGTCAAAGCTCTTGAAGAGCGGATTATTGAAAAAGTGCACGAAAGCGGGCGGGAGTTTTACGCTGCTGTCTTTGCTGCGTTTCAGCAGCGCTGGTTGCAAGAGCGGCGCGGCGACTACACGGCGGTGCGCTGGCGCGAGATCGACCAGGTGACGCCCTTTGGTCTGATCCGGTTGCCGGTGCGGGTGGTGCGAGAGCGAGGTGCGACCCAAGGCGGTTATCGCACTTTAAGCAAAGCGCTGCTCTTACCCAAAGCGACGCGGCTGCTTTCGCCTTGGATTGAGAAAGGGGTGTTGGAAGCAGCCACTTGTTCTAACTATCGACCGGCGGCAGCTGAGTTGTGGCGCTGGGCCAAAGTCAAAGTGAGTGCGTGGCTGATCTGGCGCTGCGTGCAATTTCATGGAGTGCGCCTGTGCGAGCAGCTTGATCGACAGTGGTGGCCTGATCGAGCGCAGCCGCGTAAGGCCGATGTGGTTGTCACCGAGATTGATTCCACATACCTCAAGGCCCAGCAGCGCAGGCGAGGCGCAAGGGGCCACTTCACAGCGCATTTTCCGATTCATCTGGGGTTACATTACAGTGGCCGAGAGCGCCGCTATCAAAAGCGCGGTTCCACTTCGGTGCGTTTGATAAACAAGCGCTGGATCTTAAGCGCAGAAGCTCTCTCTATCTTCGGGCGCCGCCTGGCTTGGCAGCGGATGCGTCATTTTCAACCCGGCGCGTGTGAGGTGCTCTTGAGTGATGGCGACGAAGGACTCAAATGGGTAAGGCAGAGGGAATTTGCTCAGAGCCATTGGTTGCTGGACCGCTGGCACATCGCGCAGAATGTGCGCACGCTGGTGCGTGATGATGAGCGCGAACATCGCCGCATCATGGCGACGGTATGGAAAAGTGATAGTGAAGCGGTCTTAGAAGCGCTGCGCACCAGTCCCTATCGCCACACTCACCCGCTGGAATTTAACGCGCTCTTTGGTTACATCCTGGGTAACCGCGACGGGATCGACAACTGGCATGCTGTTGCGCCGCGGCTGCGCCGATCGCTCGGTCGCCGTCTTGCACCGGTGCGCTCCGGCAGCGGGGCAATTGAGAAGAATATCTTTAGTACTAATCGGCCGTCGCTTCAAACGCCAGGGCCGTAGCTGGAGTCGCAAAGGTGCTGAGCACCTCGCCCAACTGCTCTGGCTCCAAACTCATCCTACTGATTGGACCCACTGGTGGAGCAAAACCGCTTTAACTAGAATCAAAGTAAACCCCGGTTGGCCTTCATGCGCCCCACCTACCAACTGACAATTGACCAACACTACCGTTCGTCTTAAAGTCACGAGTTTTTTTCTTGACAAGCTGGTGGCGGTCTTGGCAAAACCTAACGAATCATGAAAACGATCAAAGCGATTTTTGTTATCATAGCAACCGCCCTGCCCATTCTCACAGCGCAAGCGGACCCGCCAGGAGTCCCCACGCGTCATAATGAAGCGACCATTGCACAACTTCAGAGGGAAATGGCCAGGGGCGACCTGACCTCCGTACAACTGACCAATTATTACTTGGCTCGCATCAGGGCGCT
>DASSEH010000172.1:0-190676 GCA_035695325.1 Candidatus Angelobacter sp. | reverse complement strand
CGTGCTGGACTTTTCCAAGATCGAAGCCGGCAAGCTGGAGTTTGAGAAGATCAGCTTTGATCTGCGCCAGACACTGGGCGAAGCCCTGAAACCGCTGGCTTTCCGGGCCAACAAAAAGAATCTGGAACTGGTGTATGAAGTTGGCTCGCGGGTCCCGCAAACCGTGACTGGCGATCCTGTCCGGCTGATCCAGGTACTAACCAATCTTATTGGCAATGCCATCAAGTTCACGGAGCGAGGCGAAATTGTGGTTCGCGTGAATCAGCAGACGATTGAAGGTGCGGAAATTCCTGATCACAATACCGTGTGCCTGCACATTTCTGTCGCTGATACCGGCATCGGCATTCCTGCGGACAAACAGAAGACCATCTTTGAATCGTTTACTCAGGCCGAAGACTCTACGACCCGCAAATATGGTGGTACAGGATTGGGGCTGGCCATCTGCTCGCGCCTGGTAGAGGGCATGGGGGGCAGGATCTGGGTGGAAAACCGCGAGAGACAGCCGGGCAGTATTTTCCATTTCACCCTGCTCCTTACGGCCGAAAAGCAAGCTGTGTCCCGTCAGGTTGTTCCAGAAGAAACAGCGGCCCTGCGGGGATTGCGCGTTCTGATCGTGGACGACAATGCTGCCAGCCGCCATCAGCTCACGGAAATGCTGGCCGACTGGGGGATGACGCCAACCGACGTTGAGACCGGCAGCTTCGCACTCCAGGCGCTTGCGAAGGCCGAGCGGGCGGGCAAGGCGTTCCAGTTGGTTCTTCTCGATACCCATATGCCGGAGATGGACGGATTCACCGTGGCCGAGAAGATGAGGCGCAGTCCAGGTCCAGACCATGTCAGGATTCTCATGCTGACTTCCGGAGGCAGCTCCGGCGATGCGGTGCGCAGCCGGGAGCTGAACATCAGCGGCTATGTAAGCAAACCGGTCCTCGAAGCAGAACTGCTTTCCGCCATTCGCGCTGCTGTTGGCGCGGAAGTTTCGGACAAGCTAGCCGCCTCCGCGATGAGTTCTGTTGGCAATTCCAATGGCAGGCGCCGCATGCGGCTCCTGCTGGTGGAAGATAATCGGGTGAACCAGGTGCTGGCCGTTCGCATACTGGAAAAACAGGGGCACCACGTAAGCATCGCCGGCAATGGCCGGGAAGCACTGGCAATACTCAAGAGCAATACGTTCGATCTGGTCCTGATGGACATTGAAATGCCGGAGATGGATGGCCTTGAGGCCACCCGCACTATTCGGAAAAATGAAGCAACTGGCGACAAGCATCTGCCAATCATTGCCATGACCGCTCATGCCATGAGTGGCGATAGAGATAAGTACCTGAAAGCGGGAATGGATGATTACATCTCCAAGCCGATCCATGCCGAACATTTACTGGAGATGATCGAACGATTATGTGCTCCCGAAGAGTCTGGCCAGCGGGAGATCCATTCTGAGATAACAAACTGATTACCACCGTTTTCGTTCTTCCAGCTCTTCCGGTGTTCGCGGCCAGTCTTCACGCAGCAGACGGCTCAGAGCGCGGTCAGCCAGCAGTTTGCCGCCGGTCTGGCAATTGGGGCAGTAATTGGTCTCATTGGCGGCATAACGAATGCGCTGGATCTTTGCTCCGCAGCGCGGACACGGCTTGCCATACCGGCCATGCACCGCCATGGCTTCGTGGAATGCAGTAACTTTCTCGGGAAACTTCCCTGCTGACTCGCGGCGCAGGTCCTCCGTCCAATGGGTGAGGGTTTGCCGCGCTGCATCGAGCAGGCGCTGGCTCTCGTCTTCAGTGAGGCGCTGCGTGAGCTTTACCGGAGAGAGCCGCGCGTGAAAAAGAATTTCATCGGAATAGGCATTCCCGATGCCGCTCAGCAGATGCGGGTCGGTGAGAGCCCGCTTGAGCGTATGGTTGGCTGAGGTCATACTGGCGCTGAACTGCTGCGGCGTGGCTGCAAACACGTCAATTCCGCCGGGATCCAGCTTCGCCAGTTCGGCTTCGCCCTTCACCAGCATCAGGGACGCCCGCTTTCTTGTGCCTGCTTCAGTCAGCGTGAGCGTGCCCTCATCAAAATAGAAGGCCGCCAGAGTCCGCCGGCCATCAGGGAGCACGCGCTGCTTCTTCCAGTGCAGACGGCCGGCGATCATCAGATGAAAGACCAGCCACAGATCGTTATCAAAGCCCAAAGCTATGCGCTTCCCGATCCGGCGCAGGGCGGTCACTTTGTGGCCGTGCAAACTTTCGACCGGCGGCTCCGCCGTGCGCAGAAGAGACGGCCCGCGTATGTGTGCCTGCTCGAGGACATGCCCGGCGATGCGCTTTTCCAGCGCTTCAATATAAACAACAATATCGGGCAGCTCCGGCATAATGATGTTCGCCTGCGGAGGCGATCAGGCCCTTCATTATGGCACTGCGTGGTTGCGGGAGCCACAATCATTACGTCACCTGGCGGACAAATCGCACCGCCCACCGGCCATGCCGTATATTAAGGAGATCAAGACTTTGTATCTGGACCACTCAACCACTGTGCACTCTGCCTGTAAAACAAAATTGCTGCCTGGAGGGGATTGATGGAGAGAGAAAAGATTCTTTCAGTGAGCGATCTCTCCGTCGCCTTTGGCAAACGCTCCATCATCCACGGCCTGAGTTTCGATCTTTATGCCGGGGACGATCTGGCGGTGCTTGGCCCGAATGGCTCGGGCAAAACCGTTTTACTGAAGGCCCTGCTCGGCCTGGTCCCGTTCGAAGGCGAGATTCGCTGGGCGCCCAAGGTTCGGCAAGGCTATGTTCCGCAAACGGTGGCCGCTGACCGACAGATGCCGCTCAATATCCATGATCTGCTGGTGGCCAAGGCGAATTTTCTCAAGCTTCCGGCTTCGGACGTTGCAGCCGTGATTCAAACCGCTGGCCTGAACGCTGATCTGCTGAGCTCGAGCATAGGCGTCATCTCCGGCGGGCAGTTCCAGAAAGCGCTGATCGCCTTTGCCCTTTTGGGCAATCCCAGCGTGCTGCTGTTTGACGAGCCCACAGCCAGTCTCGACGAACTGGCGGAAGAGCACGTTTATGAACTGGTGGCGCAGCTGCGCGAAAAAGGGCTCACGGTGATATTGGTGTCGCACGATATCAGCCTGGTGCACCGCTCCGCCAGCCAGGTTCTGTGCCTCTCCAAAGACCACTCCTGCATGGGGCCACCGCAGGAGGTGCTCACATCAAAAATGCTGGAACAACTCTATGGCGCCGAGCCCAAGTATTATCTGCACCGGCATGATCATGGGAGCGTTCAGCCTTCTTCTTCCAGCGGGGCCAAGTGAGCGGATCTCCGGAGATTTACTCCCTTTTGCTGGCTTTGCTGTTCGCCGTCGCGGCCGGACTGGTTGGCAGCTTCACCCTGATGAAGCGCATGCTTCTCGCTGGTGACGTTATCTCTCATATCGCCCTGCCCGGACTGGCTCTGGCCTTCCTGTTTCATTTCAATCCTCTGCTCGGAGGCGGCACAACGCTGCTGCTGGGCACGGTACTGATCTGGCAGCTGCAGCGCAAGACGGGCTTTGAGACCGAGACCATCATCGGCGTGGTTTTTGCCACCTCGGTGGCCATTGGAGCGGTCCTCACCCCAAAAGAAGATCTGGTGGAGGCCCTTTTCGGAAAATTTCAGGACCTCACCCTGCTGGCCTTCATCGCCGGCGCCGCCTGTGTGCTCGCCATTATCGCGTTTGTGTTTCTATTTAAGGACCGGCTGATTCTCTCCCTGTTCTCGCCTGAGCTGGCCTCGGCCACCGGAGTGAAAATCGACCGGCTGAATCTCTACTTTCTTCTGGCTTTCAGCATGACGGTGCTCGTTGGCCTGCGCTTTCTTGGCGGACTGCTGGTGGGCTCGCTGATCATTCTGCCCGCCACCACCGGCCGCCGTTTGGGCAACAACATCTCGCAATTTCTGTTTTTCTCATCTGCCGCCAGCCTGGCAGCCGTGGGTGCGGGCTTCGTGATTGGGAAATATATTTTTCATGTTTCCATGTCCGGCCCGGTCATCGTGATTACCTCCGCCGTCATCTTTGCTCTGAGCCTGTTAGTCCCCCGCCGGTAAGCCATCGGCGGCGGGAAAACGCGGTCGAGCCGTCACTTTTAAGCGTCTTCTGAATCTCACCCTACGGCCCGCTTGCCGGGCCGGGTTCTCAGTACGAAAGGAGCCTGATGACCAACCTTGTGCGCTTGAGTCTGTTGCGCTCTCGATTTTTTGTTTGGATAATGCTTGCGGGCAGCTTGATGACCTCCTCCTCTTCATCTCAATCCGCTGCGGGGCAGGACTCCGCCGCGACTTTCCAGGCGGGACCGGCCATGGGTGATACCGCCCCGGCCTTCACGGCCCATGACCAGTTCGGCAAGGAACAAAATAACAAGAGCGTGGCTGGTCCGAACGGCACGGTCCTCTTGTTTTTCCGCTCCGCCGACTGGTGACCCTTCTGCAAAGCGCAACTGGTCCAGTTGCAACAAGCTCAGCAAAGATTCAAAGACCAGGGAATTGGCCTGGCAGCGATCAGCTATGACTCGGTGGACATCCTGAAAGATTTCGCCACGCGGCAGAACATAACCTTTCCGCTGCTGGCTGATCCGCACTCGGAGATCATCGGCAAATATAACGTCCTCGATACCGAAGCCAAAGGCCTCACGCAGGGCATGGCCCATCCGGGATTTGTTTATATCGACGCCGCGCAGCATGTAAAAGAGAAATTTTTTGAAGCCGGTTTCATAGACCGCTACACCGCCAACAATGTAATCGCCAGACTCTTCCCTGAGCTGACCGAGCAGGTGCAAAGAAAGGTAGAAGCGCCACACGTGGCTCTGGTGCTGGAGCAATCCGACCCCACGGGCATTCCCGGCAGCCGGATCACGCTCACCGCACAGATAGAGCTTGGACCGGACCTGCACGTCTATGCTCCGGGCGTGAAAGGCTACATTCCGGTGGAGTTTAAACTGGACCCTGCTCCGGAAATGAAAGTGGGCGAGGTGAAATATCCGGAATCAAAGATACTGTTTCTGGATGCAATCAAGGAGAGCGTCCCGGTGTTTGCCGGCAAGTTTCGTATCAGCCAGGACGTAACCATCGCCGCCAGCAGGGAGTTCATGAAATCGCTTGGGCAGGGCAAAACCATCTCCATTCATGGAGAGTTTAAATATCAGGCCTGTGACAAGACCGTGTGCTACAAACCAGCATCGGTGCCCGTAACCTGGGAGGTTGCGGTGCTGCCGCTCGACCTTCAGAGATCACCTGAAGCAATTCAGCATAAATAGTTCGCAAAATTCATTTCATCAGGAGACTTAAATGGCTGTAAAACTTATCGTGCAGTATCCTCAACCGAAAGATGTTGCCGCGTTTGAGAAGGTTTATCTCACCGAGCACGTCCCGATGGCCGTGGCCAAACTGGAAGGCAAGACCAAAATCGTGGCCACCAAAGTAGTGGGCGCTCCTCAGGGCACTCCGGCTTATTACCGCATCGCCGAAATTCACTTCCCGAACATGCAGGCGCTGCAGGCCTGCGCGGCGTCCAAAGGTGGACAGGAGACTGTCGCCAATGCCGTTGCTATCTCCTCTGGCGGGGCTCCGGTTTTCATGATCGCCGAAGAAGAAACCTTCTCCTTCTAAAAGAGTTCAGGCGGGCGCAGTAAATGCGTCCGCCTGACCACCTCAGGAATTTTTCAGATCAAACCGGAAAACATCAGGACGCGCATAGTGACCGGTCACGTCGAGAGTCATCGATTCCCTGTCGATTTCCGTGAGGTCGAGATCGGCCACAATCAGCTCTTCGCGCTCAAAGACCGGCTCCACAATGTAACGGGCATTGGGTGCGATGATCGCGCTTCCGCCCCGCTCCACCCACGCTGTCTGGCCATTCGTCGCGGTGAATTCCTGGGGCAGATCACTGGCGGGCATGAGCAGACCGACGGCCAGCACAAAGCATCTGCCTTCAAACGCATAGTGCCTGCTGGCCAGCTGATGCAGATCGTGCGCCGTGGGCCAGACCGCCACATGAATATGCTCGCCGGAGTTGTGCATGGCCATGCGGGCCAGCGGCATCCAGTGCTCCCAGCAAATCAGGCCGCCCACGCGGACTCCGGAAGTCTCGACCGCGTTCAGCCCGCCTCCGTCGCCATTGCCCCACACCATGCGCTCGCTGTAGGTCGGCACCAGTTTGCGATGGCAGTTTCCCAGCCGGCCTTCCGGAGTGAAGGTGAGCAGGGAGTTATACAGCGTACCGCTGCCCGGCCCGGAATCCACCCGCTCATTGATTCCCATCACCACCGTAAGCTTCAGGTCGCCAGCGGCCTGGCAAAGAGCGCGCACTTCCGGTCCGGATACGGCAACGCTGTTCTGCCGCAGACGGGCAAAAACCTGCCGGGTAGGCTCGTGGTTCCACAGAGCGGCTTCCGGACAAACATCCAGCCACGCGGGATACCCAGGCAGCCAGGTCTCGCCAAAGGCAAGAATTTGCACTCCCGTTTTGGCTGCATCCTGCATGGCTGCCAGAGCACGATCGAGGCTGGCCTGCTTGTCGAGATAAATAGGCGCGGTTTGCGAAATCGCTGCACGAATCATTTCAGGTCTGTTCATGGTTCGCTCATTCCTGTGACGGAAAACAATTTTAATCGCGGCGCGGTCAACGCGCGGCAAAGGCGTAAAGATTCATGTCAGTCCCATTTTTGAAAGAAGCCGTTGAAGCTGGCGCGCCAGACCAGTTGCTTCGCTTTGTCCGCCTCCATCTGGGAGACGGCAACGAAGAAACGGGCCGGCGCGAGATCGACAAATCCTGGGTTGAGGCGGTGAAGATTTTGCTCCAATACCAGCCGGTCAACGAAGAGTTCATTCGCCAGGTGATGCAGCAGGACGATTCCACTCTGGCGCTGCTTTATTTTCATCTGCACTTCCATCTCATTCGCAAATCGGGGGAATGGATCCATGACGGAAGCCGTTAAAAGTCTCCGGCAAACTCCACTGCCGCAGGACCCGCGCGAGACCGGCCAGCAATTACGGCCGGGGCTATGGGAGACCGTTAACCAGCGCTATCCTGGCTCCATGATCACCAAAGCCGATTACGTGCCGCTGGCCCGCCTGGCGAAGCCACTGAGCCAGGCGCGCGTGACGTTGATCAGCTCGTGCGGCGTTCACGCAAAAACCGATCCGCCCATGGACGTCTGCCATCCTTTTGGTGATTTCACTTTTCGACGCGTTCCTTCGGCAGCCAGACATGCGGACCTGATTATCCATCAGCTGAAATATCCGCACGACGATGCCGATGAGGACATCAACGTGATCTTTCCCATTGAGCGGCTTCAGGAACTGGCAACAGAAGGAACCATTGGCGGCCTCACCAGGAATTTCTTCAGCTTCATCGGCTACAACATGGATTCCGCGCGCTTCGAACGCACCGTGGCCGCCGATATTGCCCGTGCGGTGAGCGAGGAAGAGCACGCGGATGTCGCACTGCTGGCCCCGGCCTGACCGATTTGCCATCAGTCCGTGGGACTGATTCAGCGTGCGGTTGAAGCCAGAGGAGTGCCAACGGTATCCGTCACCGTGGCCAGAGATGTAACCGAAAAGATCAAGGCTCCGCGAGCACTCTTTATGCCCTGGCCCATGGGCCACCACTTTGGTGCTCCGTTTCATACCGTACTGCAGCGCAGGGTGGTAATGGAGGCGCTGCAATTAGTGCAGACCGCAGAGACCAGCGGGACGATTGCGACTTTGCCGGTGAAATGGGCGGAGGTCCGCAGAGAGGCCAAATTTCTGACCGAACAAGGCAAGCGGCTGTAGCGGCATTAAGCGATTACAGCAAATGCTTCTCGCGCAAAAATGCCGTGACGGTCTGCCTGAGGTCGCGATGCTCGCCATCGATGGCGAAGTTCAAGCGGCGCATGTCTTCCGCGCTGATTTTTCCGGCCAGCACCATGAGCGCAGAGCGAAGCTGGGGGTATTTCTGCAGCGCAGATTCACGCACAATGGGAACAGCATCATAGGGCGGAAAATAATGCCGGTCATCTTCGAGAACCACCAGGTCGTGGGCCTGAATGAGTCCGTCGGTGGCTGAGCCCACGATCATGTCGACCTGCTTTTCATTCAGTGCGCGATACAACAGCCCCAGGTCCATGACTCGGGGAGCTTCGGCAAAGTGGAGATGATAAACCTTTGCCAGTCCGGGCAGGCCATCGGGACGCTCCAGAAACTCGTAGCCCACGCCGATACGCCACTGGGGAGCATACTTTTCGGCCTCAGAGAGGGTGTGAATATGCAGCCGCCGCGAATCTTCGCCGCGAATCACCAGGGCAAAGCTGTTGTTAAAACCCAGCGGGGGAAATACTTCGGCATGAAATCGCCGGGCATATTCGTCCCTTACCTTGCCATAGACCGCTGCTGAACTTCCGCCAGGATTTTCTTTGAGGATCGCGGTGAGCGCGGTGCCGGTGTATTCCGGGTAAAGATCAATGCGTCCGGCCAGCAAAGACTGATGGCAGATGTAGCTTCCCGCCAGATAGAATCGCCGCTCTACCGGAAGACCGGTTTTCGCTTCAATGTACTGGGAGAAAATTTCTCCCAGTACGGCCTGCTCGGTGAAGTTCTTTGTCCCCACCACAATGCTGTGACGCTGCGAATTGCAGCCCGCAAACAGCAGGAGCCCCAAGCCCAGCAACCCGGTGACGAAGATGCACTGTGTTCGCCGCATTACCGGTATCTCTGCAGACGCCTTTGCAGCAGCCCAAGACCAAGGTCCGCGACAATGGCCAGCACGGCTGCGGGAATGGCTCCGGCAAGGATCAGATGGTTATCCACCATGGCCACTCCGCGAAAAACGAACTCGCCCAGTCCACCGGCTCCCACCGCCGCCGCGATGGTCGCCACACCCACGGCGATTACAGTCGCCACGCGAATGCCAGCCATGATCGTCCCTGCTGCCAGTGGCAGCTCGACCTGAAACAATAATTGCCGGTCGGTCATCCCCATACCTCTTCCTACTTCGCGCACGGCGGGATCGATGCCAGTGATTCCCGCATACGTGTTGCGTATGATCGGCAACAAAGAATAAAGAGCCAACGCGGTGATGGCGACACGCTCCGAACGCGCTGCCAGCCACGGCAGTGGCAACAGGAAGCCGAAGAGTGCGAGGCTGGGAATGGTCTGGACGATGTTGCTGAATCCCAAAACCGGAACCCGCAGCCGGCTCCAGCGAGTGATCAGGACGCCGAGCGGCACGCCAATACTCGTGGCCAGAATCACACCGATGCCGACCATGCTGATGTGCTCCAGCATGGAGCGAAAAATCTCATTGCGGTGCGCGAAAAGAAACTCCCACAGACTCATGGCGTCTCTCCGCCGCGCTGCCCGGCCATAATCAGTTCCATGGCTGATTTAAGCACCGCAGTGTATCCGGAAATCACGGGCGCTTTCGATTGCAGAAATTCCGCGGGCGAATAGATTCCCAAAAGTTTGCCCGCATCCATTAAGGCAATTCGCGTCCCAAGCAGCAGGGCCTCCTGCACATCGTGCGTAACAAAGACCACGGTCTTCCCCAGGCGCTGTTGCAGTGATTTAAATTCCCGCTGGATGTCCGCGCGAGTGAGCGCATCGAGCGCGCCAAAAGGCTCGTCCATCAACAACACAGGCGGATCAGCGGCAAGAGCGCGGGCCATGCCGACGCGCTGGCGCTGTCCTCCGGAAAGCTGGTGAGGAAAGCGGCGGCAAAACTGCTCCGGAGGAAGACCGGTGAGATTGAGCAGTTCCGTAACTCGCGTCCGTATTTTTTCCGCCGGCCAGCCCTCAAGTCTCGGCACCAGCCCTACGTTACGCTCGATGGACATGTGGGGAAAAAGACCCACATCCTGAATCGCGTATCCAATGTGGCGACGCAAAAGAATGGGGTCCCAATCCACCGTCGATTTGCCTTCCACCAGCACCGTGCCTTCACTGGGAAGGAGCAGACGATTGATGAGCCGGAGCGCGGTGGTTTTTCCCGAGCCGCTTCGGCCCAGCAGCACCAGAGTTTCTCCGGGCATCACGCGGGCATTGAGTTCAGAGATAACGCCGTGGCCTTCCGGCGTGCGCCAGGCCACGTTGGCAAACTCAATGGCAGGACTCTGGTCCAGAAATTTCCTCCTGTTATTCGATAGTGGTTACTGTACCTTTCGGCTGCACGGTTCGCAATGCAGAAGACCAGAGACAAGCCGCAGGCTGTAAGATGGAAGACCGATGAATATACGCAAGCTGGGCCGCACGGAAATGAT
Source organism: Candidatus Angelobacter sp. (assembly GCA_035695325.1). Taxonomy (GTDB): domain Bacteria; phylum Acidobacteriota; class Terriglobia; order Terriglobales; family Acidobacteriaceae; genus Angelobacter. The sequence goes on along the minus strand of DASSEH010000172.1, from coordinate 180,423 downwards.
GGTGTCAGAGATTGGCCATGGGCTCTGGGGTATGGGTAGCTGGCCGGATTCCAGTGATCCGCAATCGCGAGAGGCGCTGCAGCTCTCCGCCGGAATGGGCTGCAATTTCTACGATTCTGCATGGGCCTATGGCGAAGGCAAGAGCGATGGTCTGCTGGGCGAGCTGATGCTGGCCAGCAGTCAGACTCGACTCTTTGCCGCGTCCAAGATTCCTCCGCTGAACCGCAAGTGGCCGGCTTCGTCCAAATATGCTTACAGTGACGTTTATCCGGCAGACTACGTTTTCCAGATGGCAGACACCATACGCCGCAAGCTGCAGGTGAGCAGCATTGATCTGCTGCAGTTCCACGTCTGGGACGATAGCTGGACACAAGCCCCCGAGTTCGAATCCACCATCGGCAAACTCAAACGCGATGGAACCATTCGCGCTTTTGGACTTAGCCTGAACCGCTGGCAGCCGGAAAACGGACTCCAGGCGCTGCGCACAGGCCTGGTGGATACGGTGCAGGTCGTCTATAACATTTTCGACCAGTCGCCGGAAGATGAGCTTTTTCCGCTTTGCCAGGAGTTAAACCTGGGCGTGATCGTGCGGGTGCCGCTGGATGAAGGCAGCCTGGGCGGACAACTCACCGTGAATACAAAGTTTGCGGAAAATGACTGGCGATCCAGCTACTTCAATCCCAAAAACCTGCAGGGGACTGTGGAGCGCGTGGAACGGCTGCGCAAAGTTGTGCCGGAGTCGATGACCATGCCGGAAATGGCGCTGCGCTTTGTGCTTTCGCATCCGGCGGTGAGTACGGTCATCGTGGGCATGCGAAAGGACGAACATGTGCGCAGAAATGTTGCGGCCAGCGAGGCCGGGCCGCTGAATCCTCGATTGCTCTCGGCTTTGCAGGAGCACCGCTGGAACCGGAAGCCGGCTTCGAACCCAACAAGCTAAGAGAGAGGTTCGCCTTATGACCAGCTGATCTTATGACTGGTGAATCTTATGACCGGCTAATCTGGGGTTTGGCTTTCTCTTTGAGCGCCAGGCGAACTTTTTCCTCAAGCATCTCGATGGTGAATGGCTTCTGAATAAAGGCGCTGCCCGAATCCAGCAGCTTCTGGTGAAACAGGGCGTTGTCCGTATAGCCGGACATGTAAACCACTTTCAGTTCGGGGATGAGTTCCTGCAGCTTGCGGGCCACCTCGGTTCCGCGCATTCCCGGCATCACGATGTCCGTGACCAGAAGCTCAATCCCGTGGCTATTCTCCTTCACCAGTTCCAGCGCTTCCTCACCATGAGCGGCCTGCAGCACGGTGTATCCACGACGGCCCAGCGCGCGGACAATCATGTTGCGCACGTCTTCCTCATCCTCGATGACCAGTATGGTCTCCGCCCTGGGAAGGCGCTTGAGCACCACGGTGCCGCTCTCTTTTTCGCGGGTGGACGAAGTCGCGGGAAAATAAACTTTGAATGTTGTCCCCCGGCCAGGCTCGCTGTACACACTGATGTGGCCGCCGCTCTGCTTCACAATCCCGTAGACCATGGCCAGCCCCAGTCCCGTCCCTCTTCCCTCTTCTTTGGTGGTAAAGAACGGTTCGAACATCCTAGCTTTGGTGGCCACATCCATGCCGCATCCGGTATCGGTGACGGCCAGCATCACATACTCGCCGGGAATCACGCCGCGACGGTGGCGGGCATATTTTTCATCCAGTTGTTCGTTATGGGTTTCAAGGGTAATATTGCCGCCTTCCGGCATGGCATCACGGGAATTCACAATCAGATTGAGCAGGACCTGCTCCACCTGTCCACGGTCCGCATAAATGGAAGCCAGCTTTTCTCCGGCACGAAAGACCAAATCCACGTCCTCACCGATGAGCCGGGGAAGAATCTTCGTCAAATCCGCAATCACGGCATTCAGATTCAGGGTTGCGGGCATGAGCACCTGCTTGCGACTGAAAGCCAGTAACTGCCGGGTGAGAGTGGTGGCCCGTTCGGCGGCCGTTTTTATGCGATCGGCATCGTTGCGGCGGGGATCGCTGGCGGAGAATGTGTCCAGGAGCATCCGGATATATCCGCTGATCACGGTAAGCAGATTATTGAAATCGTGCGCGACGCCGCCGGCAAGGCGGCCTACCGCTTCCATTTTTTGCGATTGGCGAAGCTGCTCTTCGAGCGAACTCTGCGCGCTCAGGTCTTCAACTATGCCCTCAAATGAGGATGAACCATCCCTGGCATTCACCACGCGGCAGCAGGACAATCTGACTTTAATGGGAGAACCCCCTTTTTTCGTCAGAAATACCTCGTCTTCCACGCGGCGAGCGTTACGCAATTCCTCAATGACGGACTTATACTCCTGCTTGTCGCGGAACAGCACGGAGCAGGATTCAAGTTCCATGACCTCTCCGCTGGTTTCAAAGCCCAGAGTTTCCACCAATGCCGGATTGACCGCCTCAAATCTCTCCGCGTCATTGAGGAGAAAAATGCCAAAGGGCGCATTGTTCACCAAAGAGCGGTACTGGGCCTCGGAGTGTGAAAGATCCATGTGCGACTTTTGCAGCTCCAGCGACTTTGTCGCCAGGGTCTCAATGAGATCGAGGCGATGGAGCAGGCGATTCGCCTCCAGTACGCCAAAGGCCACGGCAAAGGAACTGGTCAGGTAAAGCCCCTCGCCAAACCACCACAAGACAGACCATGCCTCTCCCGCAACCTGGCTCAGCACGGCCAGGGTATAAAGAAACAGAGCGAGGGCAAAAAACAGGATGACCGTGTTGCGCTTGCGAAGATAGAGGCTCAGGGCAAAAAACAGCAGTAGTGAAGCCCCCGCACCCTGAATCAGGAATGTTGCCATCCGCAGCGCCGGCGCATATTGTGCCTGGTGGAACAAAGGCTGGTCGATCAGAAACATAACAACCGCCAGCGCACAGAACAGCAGCAGTATGAGTAAATGCAGTCTCAGGCCGCTCTCGATCCATTTGCGGCACAGACGCCGTGCGCTGGGCCACATAAAAAGAACGACCGTGGCCCCACCGAACAGGACCAGCCAGAGCATGGGCGCCGTCCTCTCGGCCAAAAGGTGGGCCGGGCTGTGCGTGACAGAAAAAACAAGAGACAGCGTGGACAGTCCGGCAAAGCCCGCGCTCAGGGTCACCAGCGCGGGATGGTGAATTCTGTTCGCCTCCGAGGCGAGCCACTTCGCTATGACCAACTGGACGATAGCCGTGGAGCAGCACAGCACCGTGCGCGCGGCCGGGTTATACCATTCGGAGCCGGGACCAGCCAGCAGAGCAAGCAAAATGGCCGTGGGCATGCCCGCAGCAAGGAAGCTGAGAAGCAAAACCGGACGAATGCTCAGGCTGTCCAAAGTGGGAGGAGGAGTCACAATTGCGGCAGTGTACCCTCCCGCAGTCCTGTAAACAAGAAACAAATATAAAAATTAGCTTAATTATTAGAAGCAGGAGAGCCGCTAATTCTAAAACCTGGGAGTTGCTTAATGAGTCAACCGTCCGGACCTTTAATGATTCCCTTTATTTTTAATGATTTCTTTTAATTTCGCCCGGAATATGTTTGCCAGCCACGCCGCGAAAGGTCCCAAAAAATCAAATAACCGGCCAGTGCGCCCACGACCAGAAGAACGATTCCAACAACCCACTCGCCGAAAATGAGCTTGCCAATCCCAAACAGAGAGCAATAGACCAGAAGGCAACCCATGATCCAGTCAAAGGCGTTTCTCGATATATCACGGACTTCGGCCAGCTCAGGGGCCAGGCGGGCAATGGGACCCCAGCCGTAGACCGAGGGATGAACGCGACGATAAAAAGCCAGCAGCTTCTCCTGCGGCTCCGGGCCGGTGAGAAAAGTTGCAAGGAGCCAAGCCAGCGTGGTGCAGGCAGCGGTGATCAGGGCGGCTTTGGCATCGACGACGGCATCGTTGCCGGAAAGCGGGACAAACTTCAACACCACGGTCACGGCGGCGGCAACACTCATGGCGACAATCTCACTCCAGGCGTTGATCCTCCACCAGTACCAGCGGAGGATGTAAACCGCCCCGGTGCCAATCCCAAGGTTGAGCACGATGTGCCACCCCTGGCTGATCGAGGTCAGCTGGCTGGCCACATATCCGCTGAGCAGCACCATGAGGATGGTAAAAAACCGACCCACGTTCACGTAGTGCCGCTCGCTGCCATCGCGGACCATAAAACGGCGATACAGATCGTTGACGAGATAGGACGTGCCCCAGTTGAGCTGCGTGCCCATGGTGGACATGAAGGCCGCGAGGAATGCGGCAATCATCAGGCCACGCAGGGCTGGCGGCAGATAATCGCGCAGCACCATCACATAACCCTGCTGCGGGTAAGCGCCATAAGCCGCGCTGGGCTGGAGCCCGCCATGCGGAGAGTACACTGCCAGCGCCACGAGACCAGTAATAATCCACGGCCAGGGCCGGAGTGCGTAATGGGCCAGATTGAACCACAGCGTGGCGCCGAGAGAGTGTTTTTCGTCCTTTGCGCTAAACATGCGCTGGGCCACATAGCCTCCGCCTCCCGGCTCCGCGCCGGGGTACCAGGCCGACCACCACTGCACGCACAGATAAACCACAAAGGCAATCAGCGGGACGGTCCAGATCGAATTTGTGGTCCAGCCGAGATGAAAATCAGGCAGGAACGCCAGCGGGTCAGCGATTTGGACTCCGGTTTGGCGGGTGGTCTGTTCCACGACCTTCAACTGCGCCTGCAGCGCGTGCATGCCTCCGATCTTTGCCACCGCCACCCAGGCGAGAACAATGACCATGGTCATCTTCAAAATGAACTGGAACAAGTCCGTGACCAGAACGCCCCACAGTCCGCCAATCGCCGTATAGATACCAGTAAATGGAATCAAAATAAAAACGCAGATCAGCAAAGCGGTGTGGTTAGGATCGCCCAGCGTGTATGTGAGCAGAGTATGACCGCCGATGCTCAGGTGAAGCGTGCGCCCTGCCACAAGCAACGGGCCCAACAGCACAGCAATGATGCTCACCATGGCGTTGGTGACCCAGCCCAGGATCAGGCAGTTCATGAGCAACCCGAGATACACCGATTTAAAGCCGCGGAGAAATGCCGCCGGCTTTCCGCTGTAGCGGATCTCCGTGAGTTCCACGTCGGTGAGAATCTGCGCGCGGCGCCAGTAACGGGCAAAGAAGAAGACCGTCATCATTCCGCCGAGGCAGAAGCTCCACCAAAGCCAGTTGCCGGCGATTCCCTGAGTGGCGATCACGCCGCAGACAAAAAGAGGGGTGTCGGCGGCGAAGGTGGTAGCGACCATAGAGGTGCCGGCCAGCCACCAGGACACATTGCGCCCGGAGATAAAAAATTCTTCCGTGTTGCCGCCGGCCCGCCGCCGGTAATAGATACCGATCAGCAAATTGACGGCGAGATAACCAAGAATCACAACCCAGTCGGTTGCACGCAGCAGCATTCAGGCGCTCCTCAAAGTCTGTTCGATTAATAACAGAGTTTCAGTCTGGATGAAAACCCAATTGCGCGGTAACGGACAGGAAGTGGCAACACCACGCTTACTTTTGCGCGGTTTCCTGACTGCTGGAGTTTTTGCTGCTGAAGTTGAAGAAGCGGCCAATCTCCGTGACTGAGTCGCGAATCTGCTTTCGTCCCTGGCTGCGGACTTCGTCGCTTACGGTTTTGCTGGAGACATCGGAGCCTTCCGACCATTCGTACAGAGCGTCTTTGTAACCCACGCCATCGACCACGTAGAGTGAATGCCCGCCATCGCTCAGGATGCCGTACACCGGGGCGTAACTGGAGGCGATCATATACCAGCTTCGTTTATACGGTGCGGATTCGTCCGCGGTCTCGGTAAACAGAGGGCGGCCAAAGAGTGGATTGTGAGCAATGGGCTTATGCCCCAGAAGGTAGTACAGGGTGGGCGTAATGTCGGTGAGGAAAGTTGGGATGTCCGAATCCATGTGCAGCGAACGCATGGGAGCTGGCAGATGAATGATGATGGGCACCCGCGCCGTCTCCGGCACCAGATTGTAGGCATGACCCCACAGGCCGCGCTCACCCAGAGAATCACCGTGGTCGGCAGTGAGAATCACGATGCTGTTGTCATAGATTCCGGAGCTTTTCAGGAACTGTATGAAGTCGCCAAAGCACCGGTCCATGGCCTGCACGCGCGACGCATAGGGCGCGTCGAGAGAACCGGGATAGCTTCCATTACCGAGAACCGACCTGTGCTCTTTATTGATGACCGAGACGTGAATGTCCTGCGGCTGCATATAGGAAAACAAAGGGCGGCCGGAGGCGATGTTCTTTCCCAGCTTATCTTCGAGCTCGCTCAGCGCCGGACACATTTTGAGGTTCATGGTGCTTACCTCAGAGTCCATGTCCGTGACCAATTGCGATGGGCCCAGCACCGTCTGCAGGATTTCATCACGGGCGATGAACTGCTGGTACCCCTCGGCTTCCAGCAGCTTCTGCAGGGAGTTCATGGGATAAAACGGCAACACATACTGCTTGTGCAGCAGCATGGTCCCGGTCCAGATAGATGGCTCGGAAAGGCCAGTCCCGGTGTAATGCGTGAACGCATTTTTGACGACTACACTCTCGCGGGCAAAAGAGTCCATCGCAGGGGTAAAACTGATGCGCGAATTGTAAGCCCCAAGGTAATCCGGCCGCAGACTGTCGACCACGATCATAAAAATATTGGGTTTGGACGCCGGCGCGGCCGCCGTATTTTCGGCCAGGCTGAATTCGACCGGCAAGGTGTGGGCCGACCGGGGGATGTTGGTATTCTCGCCCAGAAAGGCGTACAGAGAATCATCTGCTGCTGCCGCTGCCGGCGGTGGAGCCAGTGCGCCGCGGGTGAGACGGAAGCCAACATCATAGTTGCCGTACACATCGAGAAAGGCAAAGCCATCCGGCACAAGCTTGCTGGTCGAGGGCGCCCAGCGCGGCTGCATTGCGACCACGACAATATAAAAGCAAAGCAGCAAGCCGGCAGTCACAATCCGTGAGTTGCCGGTTTTCCCGCGTGCGGGAAGCGACGTCACATAAAAATACGCAAACAGCGCGGCCCAGAGCAGGAGCACTATCAGCTTCTGAAATAAAAACTCCCAGTCGCTCGTCCGGGTGACCACCAACAGCCATGCGCCCAGAGCGGAGCCTGCGAGCAGAACGGCAATCTGAACCGCGCGCGGGGCGGTCTCGAGAAAGCGCACCGGCGTGAGCAGCAATTCGAGGGGAGACTGTATGGGGCCGTCATCGCGATGAAAGAGCCGTGCGCTTGTGCCGGAGATGAATACCAGCAGGCTAAAGGCCAGGGCCGCGGCTGTCCAGCCAGCCTGAGTTCCAGTGAACGAGATCGGCACGAAAGCAATCACTTTCAACGCCAGAGCAAAACCGGCGGCGGCGACCACAACAAAAAGAAACGCCTGTACTGCCAGGTTCCTGAACACCACGCTTCCCACGGCGGCGGTGAGGTTCATCACCAGAAAAATCGCCAGGAACACAGCAACATGAAAAATCAGGCTCAGAGCCAGCGTCCATATCCATTGGGTTAGGGAAAATCCGGCGCTGGAGATAACAGCATAACGAACCAGCGCAAGCATCGAGGTAAATACCCAGGCATACAGGCCAGCGAGCAGAGAGGCACGAAAGAGCCGGCTGGGTTCAGAGCCTGCCACCTGACTCCAGAGAAAGTTACCGCGCTGTGCGAGCCAGTCCAGCAGGGCCAGACACAGCAGCGGAGTCAACGCGATGAAACACAAGTAAAGACTGCTGATGGAGTTTTCCAGATGTGTCAACAGAGGATGAAAGAACAGCCAGACTCCGGCACCGGCATACACGATGAGGAAAAGTACGCTGGGAACCTCTGGTCTTTTTCCGCGCAGACCAGGAAGCGTAAACGCGGCAGCAAGGAAGGCTATCCAGTAAATGTACGGATGGTATTTGGCGAACGCGGTAACCGAGGGCAGCAGCCCGCCGAGAATAATCTGATGATAGGTAAATGGGACATACGCCAGCAGGCAATAGAGTGAAGTGATCAGTACAAATGCGGCAACCATCAGCCTGGCGAGGATGAAAGCAAAGCGAGAGAACGTCATTGCTTCCCCGCAAGAGCGTCCCGCTTTGCGCGGAGCTGTTGATCGTCAGGATGTTCTTTCAAAATCCTGTCGTAGTGGCGGATGGCCTCGGGATAGTCGTGTTCCCGCTCGGCAATGTCAGCCAGGGCGCGATGGAAATCCAGATATCCATCGGACAACTGCACGCCATGCGTGAGGTACTGTTTGGCTTTGGGCAAATCGCCTTCCCCGGAGAGAATCAGACCCGCTACCAGGAGAGCATCCACGTCGTCCGGGGCTTTTTCGAGGCGGCGAAGAATCAGGCCTTTGGCCTGTTCGCGCTTACCTTCGCGAATCAGCACGCGGGCGTAGCCGGTTTGCAAATCGGAGTTATCAGGAGATATTTTCAGGCCGCGCTGATAGAGTTCGCCCGCGCGGCTGGTCTGGCCGGCCCTTTCGAGCGAATGCGCGAGGAAGAAGATGTAGTCCGTGTTTTGCGGATCACGCTCCAGGCATCGCTCCTGTGCGGAAATCGCTTCCTTCTCTTTTCCCTGCTCCTGATAGGCAGCGCCGAGCCGGGCACATGCGTCCGAGGGATCAGGAGCACGGTCCAGATACATCTCCCAGTATTCCGTCTCTTCTTTATAGCGGCCAAGATGGTTGTAGATCTCCGCCGCCATTTCCAGATAGATGTGATTGCCGGGATACTTCTCGTGCAGGCGGAGAACACCCGGCAGGGCTTGCTCGTATTTACCATCGCGAACGAGAGACTTCGACTCTTCCCATAAGCCGCCGGCGTCATCCGCCGAGAATTCCGCGGCCGAGGCCGGTGCGGGATGGAACCATGGCTTCTCAAGGAAAGCCACATACACCAGCACCACACACAGCGGCATGGCAATCGACAAAAACGTGGTCTTCCCGGATGGCATTAAAACCTATAGTACAACGCACCCTGCACGGTGTACTGCCAGAGATTGGAAAGGCCAACCCGTTCCGATTGTCCTGCTCCGCCGCTGAACTGCAGGGAAAATCTGTTGTGCACGACCTTGTCATAGGCCAGGATCCAGCGATTGGAGGAGAGCACCAGAATGTCCTCGGTGGTGCGCGCCTGCGCCGGGGATGCGCCGCGACTGTAACGCAGTTCCACATAATCGTGGAGTCCTTCGTTGCCGAGGAAGTAACGCGCGGAGAACAATGCCGTGCCGGACGTTCCAGGAGCGCCGGGCGTCACAAAACCTCTGCCGGTAAACAAAAAGTTTTTGTAGTACTTGGCGAGGGAGAAGGTATAGATATCCACGCCGCCGGTGAAGCCGAGATGGCGGTATCCGCCGGAAACTTCATACCCGTGGCCAATATTGTGAAACAGATCGGCGCCCACGCGGTAGCGCGGATACAGATTAGCGTCGTAGGAATAACCAACGTTGATGAATCCGTAGGTGCCGGGGCGAATGTGGGGATAAAACTCAAGTTCCGTCTGGTAGCTGACCAGAGAGAAGCGGTCGGCGCGGCTTACCCGGGCCAGGACCGAACCCAAGGGAGTGGGGTTGCTGAAACTAAGAACCGATTCATGCTGACCGGAGCGTCCGTCGCTGAACCAGTCATAGCTATGGCTCACCTGCACTTCCTGCTTCAGAGAATCCACCGTGATCTCACGGTGCATCTGGGCAGCATCTTTATTACCGCTGTCCATGGTAAGAATCTGGTCGAGGACCTTTGTTGCCTCGTGCTCCCGATTTAGTTTGCGCAGGGCTTTGGCTTCGGCCAGCATCCACTCAACGTTTTTTGGGTCGCGCGCCAGAGCTTCCCGCGCCAGTTGCTCCGCGTTTTCCGGATGATCGGACCAGAACTCGACGTTCAGCAGGGCGGGCAGCGCGTCTCCGTGGTTGGGATGGGCCGCCAGCACCATTTTGAGCTGCACACGAGCTTCGTCATACCGTCCCTGCCATGAGAGCACGGTGCCGTACAGGGTGCGCGCGTCCGAGTCGTCCTCTTTATCGAGGTAATCCTTCAGCAGGGCAAGGGCCTGATCGCGATGCTCCTTGCCGCTGTATGCCAGCCGCCGGGCCGAAGCCAGTACATCTTCCTCCGCAACAGCCGGACGTGGCACACATGCCAGAATGGCCGCCAGCACTGCGATGTACACGATGAATCGGTTTACGACTTTCACTTCCGACCTCCTGCGAGCGAGTCTGAAAAGTTTCCGCCCATTGCCTGTCGGGGCGCCGGGGCGTTGTTGATTCTGATTCCTGAGTGTTCCACGTGCTCCCACTTCTGCTTGTTGCGGCCCTTCAGCGCCTGCAGAACTCCGTAAGCACGGAAGAAGGTGACAATCTGGCGATAGCCAATGTTTTCGATAATGGCGTACATCATGAGAATGGCCACATGCTTCAGCCGTGGATAACGGCGCAGGGTTACCTCTTCGAGGACCACCGACCCCATGGAAAGCAGCGTTCCATAACCGATCGAGAGCAGCAGAAAGATCGCGAAAATCCACCACGGTGTGTGAAAAACAATGAACGAGATGGGCAGGATCACCAGCGTTCCCAGTGCTTCCACCACGCAGCCAACCACCTCAATCAGCAGATGAAAGGGCATGCTGAGCATGCCGGTAGAGCCATACCTCGGATTGAAGAGCATGCCGCGATTTTTCCAGAGCGTCTGGGTAAGACCAAGCTGCCAGCGCCGGCGCTGCCGCGCCAGCATCCCCAACTGCCGAGGAGCTTCGGTCCAGCAGATGGGGTCCGAGGTAAACACCACCTGAAAATCCTTTTTCTCCTCGACCATGTTGCGGCGAATGGCGGCGATCACGTCAATATCTTCGGTCACGGTGTCCGTGGTATAACCGCCGGCCCCAATCACCGATTCACGGTGCAGCAGGCAGAAGCAGCCGGATGCGATGAAGGTAGCATTCATCATGCTCCAGCCGGGGCGGCCAAACAGAAACGTGCGGATATACTCCACAATCTGGCAGCGCTCCAGCCACCCGGAGGGCAGTGACATTCCCTCCAGTCGTCCGCCGCGCAGAGTGCAGCCATTGGCAATGCGCACGATACCGCCGCTGACGACTACGTTTCCGGCGGAATGGACCACCGGGGCCATGAGCCGGAGCAGCGCGTCTCGCTCGATGATGGAGTCCGCGTCCACCGTGCAGAAGTAAGGGCTGCGCGCCATGTTGATGCCGCAGTTCAAAGCATGCGGCTTACCGCCGTGCTCCACCTGAATCACGAAGAGCTCAGGAAAGACAGGATTGTGATAGCACGCAAGCGGCTGGCCTGTTTTGAGACGCTCGCGATAGATCAAATCCATGCGCAGGAGGCGAAAGCGTTCGATCAGGCGTTTAACGGTAGAGTCCGTGGAGCCATCGTCGACCACGATGACCTCTTTATCCTGGTAATTCAGGTCGAGCATGGAGAGCACGGTCTGCACGATGGTGTCCTGCTCGTTATAGGCAGCAATAATCAGGGCCACCGGAGGGGTCACCGGCGAATCTGCCAGGTCGCTGTACGGTTTGCGAGCGGCATACGTGGCATGCAGGGACACTGAATAGAGCGACAGCGTCATCAGAATCGTGTATCCCAGGTTGGCCAGGACGAAATATCCGATCAGCACGAGATCCGCATACCACACAAGCTGAACCAGAAAATGATGCATGGGAGCTACGCCCTCCCTGCTGCCACGGGGGCCGCTTTTCCGGGGCCGATACCCGACTGCAGGATGCTCCGTGCCTTACTCTGCAGATCGTCGCGCTTGCGGCGGGCCAGAGTACGCACAGTAATCATGAACTGCGGCGTGGGAGACGCGGCCAGCACGTCGAGCAGCTGCACTTTCGCCTTTTGGGCCGTTTCCTGCGCCTGGTATTGTACTTCCGGGGAAGCATCCGCGAGGCGGCCCATGCGAATCTCGCGGGCGAGAAGCTCGGTGAGCAGCGAGGTCTTGCCCATGCTCACCATGCGGGAACAAACCTGCAGCATGAGCCAGGAATCCGGGCCATCACTGCCCAGCGCCGGAAGCAACTCGCTGATAATGCCGCCACGCTGCATTTCATCCACGATTTGTTCGCTGGCGTACTGGTCCGTGGTATCGAGGAAGTAAGCCGCAAGCTGGGTGCGGCCCTCGCGGCCAAAAGCAGCCAGGGTCTTCACAGCGGCCTCGCGGACCCGCCATTTCGTATCGGCAAGCTTACACACCACGTCGGGAATGAGAGCGGAGTAGTAAGGATCAGCACAGGAGCGCACCGCGTGCAGCCGCACAAACTCGTTCTCGTCCTGAATAAGGGCGCGCAGGGCCACAATCGCGGCCGGGGCATGAAAATGCCGAATCACGCGAGCGCTGCGCGCGCGCACATCCACGGAGCTATCCTGCTTGGCCTGATCGAGAAACCAGCGGCTGACGCTTTCGGGAAAATCCTGAATGCCCAGGGTAAATCTGCAGTTGTCGCAAATCTCGCGAATGGTGTCCACCGCCAGGAACCTGAACCGGGGATTGGAATCACCAAGAAAGCCGGCAAACCGCGGCAACTCCGTGAGCGGATAGCGCACCAGTGCCGTCTTGATCGACAAGACCGGAAGACCATTTGTGCCTTCCACCGCCTGCCGCATCAGTTCCAGCAGTACCGCAACCGCATAGGGTTCGCGGTTCTGCCCCATGGCGGCAACGTTGGCGCGACCGACATAGGGAGAAGGATCGTGCTGCGCTTCCTCCATGAAGACCTGGGCGAACTCGCCATCCAGCTGCCCAAGCTCGGACACAGCTCTTGCCCGCCTTACGCAGAACAGGCGCATGCCGCGAATCCGCTGGAAACTTTTTTGCGGAGTAGCAGGCAGCGGCGCACCTTCCACCACATGGGCCACCAGCTGACGGCCACGGCGCCAGCCAAATGCCTCCCTGGCCCACTGCTCGACAAACCCCAGGCGCAAAAGCGCTTCCGTCACCATGCTCCGGTTTGCAGGGGTAATTCCATCCAGCAGCATGTCCTGTACCGCATCGCGCCCTGGCTGGCCGCTTGCGCCGCGAAGGGTGGATACGGCGATCTCCAGGCTGGTGTCGAGATCGAGAAAGCTCCGCACAAGGGCAGCGTGCTTCCGCCGGGTGGCGTCTTTTTTCTGAAAATAACGATTGCGGCTTAGCCGGCGATAGAAAATATAAACAACTAAAATTGTGTCCACTACCAGGATGGCAATCGCCAGACAAAAAACAATCCACAATATACGGTCAGGAATCCTAAACATGGACCACCTCCACTTGCCTTTCAATCCATATCTGCTTCCCGCAGGAAGCATAGTATTCCCGGGATTCGGCCCGCAGCCGAGATTAAATATCCGGGGATCGGCAAGGTGATGGGGGGTCTCCCTGCACATGAACTTTTGCCATCACTGACTCATCGCGAGCGATGACCATTCCGGCAACAGGTGCGACAGCATTCGGGGTCGGGGGAAATCAGCTTTCCGATCTGCATTCCACAACATGCCATCGGAAACAAACCCTGAAAGCTTTTGCCCCTGCCCCAAAAATCGAATGATATAGAACTTTAGTTACCAGCAGCATACACCAATTCAGTTGCACTGCAAGCTCAAAATGCATGAAGACCGTAAATCAACCTTTGCCGCTGTCCGAGTAAGACGACGAATGTGAATAAAATCCTTCACATTCATGCCTAAAAACTTCCTTTATTGCTGGTTTTCGGACAAGCAAAAGCAGGCAATTTGCATCATGATGAAAAATAAGGGGTATTTAATGAAGAAAGCATTCCGGCTCGATGCTTTAAGGAAGCAACTATTTTTTTCAGTACTCAACCTGTTTATTTGTCATGAACGGGTTGGGCTTTGGCGCCAGCGGCGGCGGAAGCGGCAGGATGAGAAAGGAAAGAAGCTTTCTGCCGGGCATACCGCACCAGCATATCCGAAAGCTCGGTCACATCCAGCGGCTTGGTGAGATACCCTTGCATGCCCGCGGCCAGACAACGCTCCCGATAGCCGAGCAGGGCATGGGCCGTGAGCGCAACAATGGGTGGGGCGGCATCGCCCAGTATCCGCTGGATTTCCTTCGTGGCCTGAAAGCCATCCATGTCCGGCATCTCGAGATCCATCAGAACAAGGTCGTAATCGCCGGGGACGGCCATTTCAATGGCCTTGATCCCATTTTCCGCGTGATCGGTGCTGCAGCCAAGGCGCACCAGCATGCTGCTCGCCACTTTCTTATTAATGAGATTATCTTCCACGAGCAGCACACGCAGATCAACCACCGCCCCGGACTGAAAGGTATCGGAGATAGAGGTGCGATCGGCGTTGCCGTTCCTGGCATGGGCGGCAATGCGAACCGGCAGGTCCAGCCAGAATGTGGAGCCAGACCCAGGTTTGCTGCGCACACCTATCGCTCCATTCATCATGCCGGCGAGTTCCCGGCAAATCGTAAGGCCGAGGCCGGTACCGCCAAAGCGGCGTGTGGTGGAACCGTCTGCCTGGGAAAACTTGTGGAATATCTTTTCGAGCTTGTCTTCGGATATGCCGATTCCTGTGTCCTCCACCGTAATTTGCAGACGGGCGGAACCGACCAGTGTATGCGATACGGTTGCGCGCAAGGCAATCCAGCCGGAGCTGGTGAATTTTACGGCGTTGCCGAGAAGATTCAGCAGAATCTGCCCCAGCCGAACGGGGTCCCCCACAATGACCTCGGGAAGATCCGGCGCCAGTTCCACCCGAAGCTCCAGGCCTTTGCTCTCGGCCCGATGCCGGACCACACTGAACAGGGCGTGGAGGCAGCCCGCGAGAGAAAACGGCACTTCTTCCAGAGTCAGTTTGCCTGCCTCGATTTTCGAGAGGTCGAGAATGTCATTAATGATGGTGAGAAGGGCTTCGGCCGACTCATAGATCGTCGCCGCATATTCATGCTGTTGCGTGGAAAGAGGAGTATCGAGCAGCAGCTGGGCCATGCCCAGAACACCGTTCATGGGCGTGCGGATTTCATGACTCATGGTGGCCAGGAAATCGCTTTTGGCCTGAGTGGCTTTTTCCGCTTCCCCTTTGGCCAGGGCCAGCTGCGAGACCATTCTGGCCAAATCGCGCTCCTGCTGCTTGCGCACGGTGATGTCCCGCGAGACGCCGATGGTCCCTGCTATGCAGCCGCTGCCGTCATGGTAAGGAAAGATATTGCACAGCCACGTCTGGCCGGACGAACCGGTGGTCTCTTCCACGGTCACGCTGGCGCCCTGTTCGAGGGCCGAGTGCTCGGCGGCGGCAATCTGCTCCGATTCGGAGTGGCCAAATACCTCGGAGATGGTGCGCCCAATCACGCTTTCACGCGGCAGCCCAAAGGCGAGGAGGTAGCCGGGATTTACCAAAAGAAACCGGCCCTCGCGGTCTTTTACCCAGACCGCATCAGCGGTATTTTCAACCACGGAACGCACCAGCGCATTCGCCCCAAGAGCATCATGGGAAGCTCGCTCCAGAGCGGCAACGTGCTCCTGCGCCTGCATTCTGTAGGTAATGACGCCATATAATACCCGGCGATTGAACTCATTCATGAGCAGAGCAAGCACAACTCCGACAGCAAGCGCGGCAGTGTAATAAGGCGATACGTTCGGCCGGTACTCCAGCAGAAAAAATACCCAGCCCGCCGAAATTACAACGACAACCGCCGTGAACCACCGGCGCGACACAATCAGGACGCTGCTGGAGAAAATAACCAGCAGAAGATTCACGCTCAACTGACTATCATGAAGCACAATCATGAAAGGAAAGGCACTGAGCAGGGCCAGAAAGCCCAGCAGGACGCAAAGCGGGTTCGCGAATCGCGGAGGTATTTTGTTCCGCTGAAGCAGACGATACACCAGCAAAATGGAGAGAGCGACGGCGGTGTCAACTTTCGCGGCCCACCAGGAGTCCGGTGGCTTTATCACAAACAAATCGAAGATTGAATAAAGAAAAAGGACCAGCGCCAGGACAAAGCTAATAGGACGCACCCGTTCCAGCACCAGTTTGTCAACCTCGACCTGAGCGGGCGTACGGTGGTGCACGAGCTTTTCCATCTAACAGCGATTAGTGTACTGTGCCATAGGATATAGGTCTATCTAAATATCGGCTAGTGTGCAGATTTCCTTACTTTTATTCTGGCTGTCTATCCAGATTAAAGCCAAGATTAAAGCCAGTAAAAATACAATCCAGCAGAATTAAAGCTAAAGGTATATACGAGGACAGAACCATGAAATGTTCCCGGAAACTATAAAATTTTTGGCCTGCATTGCAACAGAAGTACAGCACACTTTTCAAACGAGCGGCAATCCATCCACCTCTCTCCACGTGGCGGATATAAGTAGAGCATTTTTCACGTCAGCACATTGCCCGCTACATAATTCTGTTGTTGGCATCAAGACAATGATTGGGAAACCACTGTTGCCCTCTTTCTCGTGACTTTCGCCTGACAATCGAGTACCATGCGCGTTCGCGAAAGGGGCCATGGGCGTGGCGACGGGCGCAAACACGAGCATTTTGCCGAGGCCCCCTTAAAAATCGAGAGCGGAAAGAATCGAGGGCCGGTACAGGGCTTCGGATGCCAGCAGGGCCGCGTGTTTAGCGGGTCTTACCCGGTTCGAAGTGGCCAACCCCTTTAAATATTGGGACTAATTGGGAGTCCACCCTCTCAACCCCAGTAAAAATTGGGACCATTGGGAGTAATGGGGGGAGGGGGCAGGACCACAGAAATGGAGCGACACGGACGAGCAGTTCCGGGCGCTATGGTCTTCGGAGTGGGGTTTGCATTAAGATTTCGGCGTTCACCAAATGCCGTTCGAGAGAGTGTCCATGAAGACAACAATTAATGTCACAGTAAATGGCGTCACCCATCAGAGCGAGATCGAACCCCGCATGCTGCTGGTGCATTATCTGCGGGACGCGCTCAATCTTACCGGCACACATATCGGCTGCGAGACCTCACTGTGCGGCGCATGCACCGTGATGCTCGATGGCCAGGCGGTTAAATCGTGCACGCTGCTCGCGGTCCAGGCGGATGGCGCAAAGGTCACAACCATTGAAGGTATGGCCAGTGGCAGCAATCTGCACCCGGTGCAGCAGGGCTTTTGGGAGCACCATGGATTGCAGTGCGGATTCTGCACACCAGGCATGATCATCGCCGCAGCCCAGCTACTCGAAAGAAATCCCGACCCCACGGACGAAGAGATTCGCCACGGCCTCGAAGGAAATATCTGCCGCTGCACCGGATATCAGCACATTGTGCAGGCGGTGCAGTGCGCGGCAAAGAAGATGCAATCCAAAACGGCAGTCACCTCATAAATAAAAAAGGAAGGCTCTATGGCAGAGAAATACGTTGGCAGGAGCGTAAAGCGCACGGAAGACCCGCGGATGATCCAGGGCCTGGCGCATTATGTGGATGACATCCGGCTGCCGGATACGCTGCACGCGGTTTTTGTGCGCTCCATTTATGCCCATGCGCGCATTAAGAGCGTGGATGTGAGTGAAGCAAAGAAGGCCCCGGGCGTGGTGGCCGTTTATATCGGGCAGGACGTCGCGAAGATTGGGCCAGTTCCCTGCGGCGCGGCCATACCGGACATGAAGCTGCCCGACCACCGCGTGCTGGCCAGCAATAAGGTTTACTTTGTAGGCCATCCCGTGGCCGTGGTGGTGGCGGAAGATAAGTATGCCGCGCGTGATGCCGCCGACCTGATCCAGGTGGATTACGAAGAGCTGCCGGTCGTGATGGATGAAGAGAAGGCCGCGGCCAAAGACAGCCCGGTGATTCACGAGCAGTTTGGCACCAACATCGCCTACAAGCTCACCGCCGGAGAGGGCGACATTGAAGCCGCGCTCAAAGCAGCCGACAAGATCGTGCGGCAAAAAATCGTGAACCAGCGGCTGGCGCCCATTGCCATGGAGCCGCGCGGCGTGCTGGCCCGCTACTATCGCGGCGAGCAGGAGCTCACGCTATGGACGTCCACGCAGATTCCGCACATGGCGCGCACCTCGATTGCCGTAATGCTGGGCATGCCAGAAAACAAGCTGCGCCTGATTGCACCCGAGGTGGGCGGCGGCTTTGGCTCCAAGCTGAACGTATACGCCGAAGAGGCGCTGATGGGCTGGATTTCCATGCAGCTCGACCGTCCGGTGAAATGGATTGAAGGCCGGCGCGAGAACATGCAGGCCACGATTCATGGCCGCGGACAAGCCGGCTATATCGAAGTTGCCTGCAAAAAAGACGGAACCATCACCGGCCTGCGTTACAACGTCTTTGCCGACATGGGTTCATACTTCCAGCTGCTCACGCCCGCCATCCCCACGCTGACCGGGCTGATGCTCTCCGGCTGCTACAAGATTCCGGCGATCCAGATGAACGTGACTGCTACGTTCACCAACAAGGTGGCCACCGACGCGTATCGCGGCGCGGGGCGTCCCGAAGCCACGTTTGTGATTGAACGCGCGCTCGACCTGGTGGCAGTGGAACTGGGACTGGATCCCATCGCAGTGCGGCGCAAGAACTTCCCTGCCCCGTTTGGCGCGGAGAATCCATTCAAAACCGCGACTGGGCTTTTCTATGACAGCGGCGACTACGAACTTTCTCTCAAGAAAGCACTGGAGATTTCCAATTACGACAAGCTGCGCGCTGATCAGAAGCAGGCGCGTAGTGAAGGGCGGATTGTCGGTATCGGCCTTTCAACTTACGTTGAGATCTGTGCGATTGGCCCTTCGTCGGCCACTCCAGCAGGCGGATGGGAGAGTGCGACGGTAAGAATCGAGCCCACATGCAAGGTCACCATCCTCACCGGCGCATCGCCGCATGGTCAGGGACAGGAAACCTCGTTCGCGCAGATCGCCGGCGATCATTTGGGTGTGAATATTAATGACGTGACCGTGATTCACGGTGACACGGCGATTGTGCAGTACGGAATCGGCACCTTCGGCAGCCGGGGTACGGCGGTGGGCGGTACGGCCGTGTACATGGCGCTCGAAAAACTGAAGGCCAAGGCCACCACTCTGGCCGCGCATCTTCTACAAACCGAGCCAGGCAAAGTAACTTTTGCCGACGGGAAGTTCACGGCGCAAGGCGGAAAGAGCGTGACGATCCAGGAGGTGGCGCTGGCAGCACATTTGGCCAGGAACCTTCCTCCGGACATGGAACCAGGACTTTCCGCGACATCGTTCTTCGAGCCGAAGAATTTCACTTTCCCCTTTGGCACGCATATCGCGATGGTGGAGATCGACCGCGAAACGGGCGAGATCCAGTTCAAGCGCTATGTTGCGGTGGATGACTGCGGCAAGGTCATCAATCCCCTGTTGGTGCATGGCCAGGTGCATGGCGGCATCGTGCAATCCATGGGGCAGGCGCTGTATGAAGAAGTTGTCTATGACGATCAGGGCCAGCTGGTGAGCGGGACGCTGATGGACTACGCGCTTCCCCGAGCCACCATGATTCCCTGGATGGAACTGGACCGCACGGAGACACCCAGCCCGGTAAATCCG
The DNA here is from genome assembly GCA_035695325.1 of Candidatus Angelobacter sp. Taxonomy (GTDB): domain Bacteria; phylum Acidobacteriota; class Terriglobia; order Terriglobales; family Acidobacteriaceae; genus Angelobacter. The sequence continues at coordinate 160,916 of DASSEH010000172.1, read as the reverse complement.
ATGGGCGTGAAAGGCGTGGGTGAAGCAGGGACCATCGGGGCCACGCCGGCGATTGTATCGGCGGTGGTGGACGCGCTCGCACCGTTTGGCATACGCCATCTCGACATGCCGATCAAGCCGGAAGCCATCTGGCGCATCATCAGCAAAAAATCCGCAGGAGCCGCATAAGCGAGGAGATTATGATTCCAGCACAGTTTGATTACATTGCCGCAAAGAGCCTGGATGAAGCGCTTTCCCTTTTGGCCCGTCATAAAGACGACGCTAAGCTGCTGGCCGGCGGCCACAGCCTGATTCCGGCGATGAAGCTGCGCCTGATGCAGCCGGGCGTGCTCATCGACATCAGCAGGATCAAAGAGCTTTCTTATATTCGTGAGGAGGGCGGCCAGTTGCGCATTGGCGCCATGACCACGCATTATCAGATTGAATCTTCCGATCTGCTGCACCGCGTCTGCCCGCTGCTGCCGGAGACGGCCACCCATCTGGGCGATGTGCAGGTACGCAACCGGGGAACCATTGGCGGCAGCCTGGTCCATGCCGATCCTGCAGCCGACTGGCCGGCCGCGATTCTTGCTCTCGACGCCGAGCTGGTAGTGAAAGGCCCCAAGGGAGAACGCGTGATCGCGTCCGCTGATTTTTTTGTGGACCTGCTGACCACGGCGATCCAGCCAGGTGAGATTCTGCGTGAGATTCGGATTGCCGTGCCGAAAGGCAAGTTTGGCCAGGCCTATGTGAAGTTCCGCCATCCGGCATCAGGCTTTGCCGTGGCCGGAATTGCCGTGAGCCTGGTAAAAGACGGCGCAGGCAAATGCCAGTCCGCCGGAATTGGCATTACCGGCATTGCCCCCAAAGCATACCGGGCCAAAGGCGTGGAAAGCGCGCTCAAAGGCTCGGCCTTTGACGACAAATCCCTGCACGCGGCCGCCTCGCACGCGGCGGACGGAGTGGAGGCAAATGCCGATCTGTTCGCGTCGGGAGAGTATCGCAAGCATCTGGCGGTGATTTACACCCGGCGCGCCATTGAGGAAGCGGCGGCGAGGATTCGGTAAGATAAAACCTGCATGAAACTTGAAGGCTCACAAACCATACAGGCCGCGCGCGAACGAGTTTTTGCCGCGCTGACCGATCCTGATATCCTCGCGAAGTGCATCCCCGGCTGCGAACAACTGCACAAAGCCGGGGAGAACCAGTACACCGCCAAACTCTCGGCCGGTGTCGGCTCGATTAAGACCGTCTTTAATGCGACGATTACGATTGAAGAAGTAGTCGCGCCGTCGCATTATAAGCTGGTCGTGGAAGGCAAGGCCCAGCCAGGTTTTGTAAAAGGCAGTGGAACCCTGGACCTGGAAGAACACGATGGCAGCACCACCATCCGCTACACCGGCGAGGTGAATGTGGGTGGAATGCTGGCCACCGTGGGCCAGCGCATGATACAGGCGACGGCCAATATGCTCGCAGCCAAATTTTTTGCCGCACTCGAAACCGAGACAGGCAAGGTAAGCGCGGCATAAATCAAGCACAGGCGTGCCTCGGACGCCTGCAAAAATTCGGGAATCAGCGCGACGCCCGCCTGCGCTCCGGACCGAAGTGAAGGACCTATTCCGGCATGATGATGCTGAAATGCACCAAATGTGGACGCCTGCACGAACTGAGCAGCACGGGCGAAATTCTGTGTACCTGCTCGGAAGAAAAAACCGAGATGATTCCGGCCACCCAGGCCGAGATCACCACCTGGCATGAGCAGGCCACCACGCGCAGCGCAGAGGCAGTCACAGCGCGCATTCTGACTTCCGCTTCCGGGCCCACCCATTCCGTTTTGTCCGGTCTGGGACTGGGCGCAGGCATGGCAGCGGCGCAGTCCAAAGACCCCGCGGACAAGTACGAATACATGCAGCACCTGGGCGCAGGCGGCATGGGAGAAGTGGTTCGGGCGTGGGACCGCGACTTGCGGCGATTTGTGGCGGTGAAGCGGCTGAAATCGAGTCCCCAGTCGCGGGACGCGATTTTGCGCTTTGTGCAGGAAGCCCAGATCACCGGCGTTCTCGAACATCCCAACATTGTTCCCGTACATGATCTGGGCATTGACGCTCAGGGGCGTATCTACTTTTCGCTGAAGCTCATTGAAGGCGAGTCGCTGCGCGGCATCATCGACAAGCGGAAGCAGAATGCCCAGATGGCGTCGGGGGTGAAATATAAAGACGCTTACACGCCGCTGCGGATGATTGAGATCTTTATCTCCGTTTGCCAGGCCGTGGCCTATGCTCATGCCAAAGGCATTATTCATCGCGACATCAAGCCGGAAAACATCATGCTGGGCCGCTACGGCGAGGTGCTGGTGGTGGACTGGGGCATTGCCAAAGTGGTGCGCGGCCCGGAAAACCCGCAGGAGCAGGTTACGCTGCCCCTCGCTGAACTGGATGCCGTCACGCCGGAAAAATCGCTGGATGGCGCTATCTCCGGAACACCGGCCTACATGTCGCCCGAGCAGGCCATGGGCCGCATCAGCAGCCTGGATGAGCGCAGTGATATCTATGCTCTGGGCGCGGTGCTCTACCACATTTTGGCGGGCCGCCCGCCGTATGAAGGCGGCTCGGCTTATGACGTGCTGCGCCTGGTACAGCAGAGGCCGCCGAAAGCGCTTGGCGCGGGCAGCACGGGATTTGAAGCAATACCTCGCGAGCTGAAGGCCATCTGCAATAAGGCGATGGCGCGTGAACCGGAGTCGCGCTACAGCACGGCGGAAGAGCTGCGCGACGATCTGCAGGCGTATCTCGAAGACCGACCGGTGAGCGCGTGTCCGGACAGCCGGTGGCGCAGCCTGCAAAAGTGGCTCAAGCGAAATCGCAAACAGGCCCGCACCATCGCGATTACAGCGGTGACGGCGGTCGTCGTGCTGGCGTCAGCTTATTACGGCGTGCGCGAGTGGCGCGTGAGCGGGCTGCTGCGCGATGCCCGGACAAAACTGGTCGCGTTCCACCAGAGCCCTCTGGCAGCAGGGCGAAATACCGATCCTACGCCGGCCTATGATTCGCTGAACATCGTTCTGCTCGATCTGCAGCGCGCCCTGGATCTGCAGCCGGGTCGAGGCGCCACCAAAGCCATGCTCTCGGACACATATATGGAGCAGTGGCGACTGGCCATGGGGAAAGAGAATTTCCCTCTGGCGGAGAACGCACGGCGCGAAGTGATTCGCTACGAAGGCGGCGAAGCGAACCGGTATTCTGACGAGCTGAACGGCTCGGCCATCGTTGCCATCACGCCGGAGCCCGCGGATGCGCAACTCTATATTTTTAAGTTTGTGCCTGTCGAGAGTAAAAACGCCAATGGCGCTACGGGATCGCGGCTGGTGCCTGTTCCCTGGGACTTTCAAAAACGCGATGTGATCGCGTCAGCGTTACAGGCAGAAGCCGTGCGTGCCCAGTCCGGGCCGGCGGTGCTGCCCGGCGCACATACGATTTTCAATCTCGCGCCGCCGATTGAAGCCATGATTCCATCGGAGGAAGCGCGCAATCTGCGCCTGCCGCCCGGCAGCTACATGGTCCTTGCCAAGGGCCCCAACAAGATCGATACGCGTGTCCCCATCTTTGTTCCCCGCTTCGGACGCGTGGAGCAGACCATCCATCTGCCCTCCGCCGAAGAGGTGCCGCCCGGCTTCTTTTACGTTGCCGGTGGCACGGCGCGCATTGGCGGCGATTCGGCCAATGCCTTGCCGCAGCGCTCGGTGACGATTGCGCCGTTTTTGATTTATCACGACGAAATCAGCATGGGTGACTACGCCGAATATCTCAAGGACCTGGTGACCCAAAGAAAACGTGCCGAGGCGGAAGCGCGCACGCCGCGGGACTTCGGCAAAAAAGTAGTCATTCTGGGAAAGGACGGATCGCTGAGCGGGATCAACGTGACCAAACCCAAATGGTTTCTGGCTTCGGCGGTCCGCGGCATTTCGTTCAGCGATATCCAGGCTTACATTCAATGGCGCTCGCAGCGCGATGGCCTTCCTTATCGACTGCCCACGGAGTTCGAGTGGGAAAGCACCTGTCGCGGAGCCGATGGACGCCGTTATTCCTGGGGCAATCAGTACACGCCCGGCTTTGCCTTTATCCTGCAGGGCTACAACGATACCGGCGGCGACCGCAGCTGGCACTGGGAAGACTTTAAAGATGAATCTCCGTGGGGCGTACACGATTTGGCCGGAGGAGTGGCGGAGTGGACCTCATCCACTTACAGCACGGCCGCACAACCCGGCAACGCCGAGTACGGCCAGTTTGCCATTCGCGGCAATGCATGGTCACTGCCTCCGGTGGGACTGGAGTGCGCCTTCCGCACGTCGGGCCAGCCGGATTACTTTCACCCAACGATCGGTTTTCGACTGGCGCTCGATTATCCAGCGCACCAGCCGGTTGTCGCGAGTACGGCGGATGCGGGAGAGCATCAGCACTGATGCCGTCAGAAAACTTGTATGGACTACAGCTTCGGCTCCGGAATCCCCGGCAGTACTGGAACGTGGCCGCGCTTGTACACCAGTACCGTCCGCTTGAATTCGATCACCACGGTTCCATCCTGCTTGAAGCCGGTGGTCTTAAAGCGCACGATGCCCACGCTGGGCCGCGACTTTGATTCGCGTTTTTCGAGCACCTCGCTGCGCGAATAGACGGTGTCGCCTTCGAAGAGCGGGTTGGGCAAGCGGACTTCGTCCCAGCCCAGATTGGCCATGGCATTTTGCGAAATATCGGTCACCGACTGGCCGGTGACCAGGGCCAGGGTGAAGGTGGAATCCACCAGCGGCTTTTGAAACTCGGTTTGGGCGGCGTAGTGGGAATCGAAATGAATGGGATTGGTGTTTTGCGTGAGCAGCGTAAACCACACATTGTCGGCGGCAAGAACCGTGCGCCCCAGCGGATGCTGGTACACGTCACCCACTTCAAAGTCTTCATACACTCGTCCTGTCCAGCCTTGCTTTAACGCCATGTTTTCCTCAGCAAAGATTTCCTCAGTGAAGCCTGCATCATCAATACGATCTGGGAAGTCCGAGCACGTGCTCGGCAATGTAGGCGAGAATCAGGTTGGTCGAAATCGGCGCGACCTGATACAGCCGCGTCTCGCGGAACTTGCGCTCAATGTCGTATTCTTCGGCGAAACCAAACCCGCCATGGGTTTGGACAGCGGCGTTCGCGCTCTCCCACGAAGCATCAGCGGCCAGCAGCTTGGCCATATTGGCCTGCGGGCCGCAGGGCTCATGCGCGTCAAACAGCGCGGCGGCGCGCGCTACCATCAGAGACGCAGCCTCCACATTCGCATAGGCGCGGGCCAGAGGAAACTGCACACCCTGATTTTGCCCAATCGGACGCCCAAAGACGATTCGATCCTTCGCATAACGGCAGGCGCGCTCCAGAAACCAGCGTCCATCGCCGATGCATTCCGCGGCAATAAGAATGCGCTCGGCATTCAATCCATCGAGCAGATAACGGAAGCCCTTCCCTTCTTCGCCCACCAGATTTTCCGCCGGGACTTCCAGGTCGTCGAAGAAAACTTCGGTGGTGGCGTGGTTCATCATGGTGCGGATCGGACTAATCGTGAGCCCATGCCCAAGCGACTGCCGCAGGTCCACCAGAAGAATGGACAAACCCTCGGTGCGCTTTTTGACTTCCTCGAGCGGCGTGGTACGGGCCAGCAGCAGCATAAGATCGGAGTGCTCGGCGCGCGAAATCCATATCTTCTGGCCTTTCACCACATAGTGACCGCCCTTGCGGACAGCCAGCGTCTTCAAATGAGTCGTGTCCGAACCCGTGGTGGGTTCACTTACGGCGAAGGCCTGCAGGCGAAGCTCGCCCCGCGCGATTTTGGGAAGATACTGCTGCTTCTGCTCCGGCGATCCATGGCGCAGAAGTGTGCCCATGATGTACATCTGCGCGTGGCAGGCGGCGGCATTGCCACCCGAGCGATGAATCTCTTCGAGGATGATCGCGGCTTCGGTAACGCCCAGCCCAGCGCCGCCAAACTCCTCGGGAATGAGCGTGGCCATGTAACCGGCCTGGGTGAGCGCATCCACGAACTGGCTGGGATATTCGCGTTTTGCGTCCAGCTCTCGCCAGTAGGCATCGGGAAAGCTGCGGCACAGCGCGGCCACGGACGTCTTCAATTCGCGGTGCAGCTCGGTGCTGAATGCGGATGCCATGCTCAGAGACGTGCCATTGTAATTGCGCCGGAAGCAGCCATCAATCCCGGTGCGTTTCTATACCTTACTTGTAAGCGCCAGCGGACGAATGGGCGCGCCGGTCGCACCGCGAATTTTCAGCGGCGCGGCCACAAAGGCAAACTCATAAATGCGGTCCGCCGCCAGTTGCTCCAGATTGAGGCATTCGAGAATGTGAATGCCGCTTTCCACCAGCAAATGGATGTGTACCGGCATGGAGCGGGTGGGGATCTTCTCAAAGGCCATCGTGTCCGAGCCGGCGGCAAACATGCCAAAGCTGCTCAGCCATCGCGCGCCCGGCTCTGCCGGACCCGGACCGTGCAGCTCAGCTCCAAATTTCGCCGGCTCTTCAAAGAAGCGCGCCCATCCGGTGCGCAGCAGCACCACGTCTCCGCGCTCGATCTTTATGTTGTGGGCGCGAGCCGCGGCTTCCATGTGCGCGGGAGTAATTTCGAAATCGGCGGGCAAAGTTTCAACGCCCTGCTGGCCCGCGATGTCGAGCAAAACACCCCGGCGCACCATCGGCGCAACTGTATCAATCGACAGGCGCCGCATGCCTCCGGCATACGACTGCACGCTGGCCACATCTTCTCCGCCGAACAGTTTGCCGCCGCAGGAAAAATGGCTCAGTGCGTCCATGTGCGTACCCAGGTGGCTGCCCAGAGCCAGCGCGTCCGAGGCCGAGCTGCCGCCGCCCTGCAGCAGGTACTCGCCATGCTGAACGGTCATGCTGAACAGGAATGGCGGATGCACCGGATAATGCGGCATCCCCACGAAATACGGCTGGGACAAATCGTAGATCTTCGCTTTGAGCAGGTGGCTGAGCAGATCGTTCATGGTTTATATCAAGCCCATGCGTGCGGCAATGGCAAGCTTTTTCCTTTCAATGTGCAGGCTGGCGGCGTCAATCATTTCGTTGTTGTAGACGAACACTCCGGTACCACCCGCGACATCTGCTTTGTCATACAGCTCCAGAACTTCCCTGGCCCGGACCAATTCTTCGCGAGACGGCGTAAACACCCGGTTGATGATCGCAGCCTGGTCGGGATGAATGGCCCACTTGCCGTCAAAGCCCATTTCGGCGGAGATGCGGGCATCGTGCTCGCATTTTTCCGAATCGTGGATTTGCAGCGTAACGCTGTCAATGGCATCCACCCCAGCGGCGCGCGCCGCCGCCAGCACCTTCTCCCGCGGATAGTGGTAGTACGAGTACTGGTCGCGCAGCCGCCCTCGCGCGCCCATGGCGCTCGAGTAATCGAGCACGCCGAAGATCAGTCCCGAAACACGCGGCGAGGCGGCGGCAATTTGCTCGGCGTGGAGCACGGCTTTGGGAGTCTCGATCACCACTTCCAGCCGGATTCGTCCCGGCTCGAGGTCAATGTTTTGCTCAATCTGATTGAGCAACCGGTCGGCCAACAGGACATCGGCGGCATCGTCCACCTTGGGCAGCAGGACCGCATCCACGTTTGCGCCCGCCGCTTCTACTACCTCAATCAGATCGCGGTAGAAAAATTTGGTTTGAATACTGTTCACGCGAAAGGCGCGAATCTTGCCCTTGAAGTCGAGGGTCTGCAAGGCATGAATCAGAGTGGCGCGGGCCGCGATTTTTTGCGATGGCGCACAGCCATCTTCAAGGTCAAACACCACCTCGTCGGCCTCGCTGGCCGCGGCTTTGGCCATTTTTTCCGGAGAGCTGGCCGGAGAGGCCAGTTCACTGCGGCGCACGGTAATGTTCTTAAGCCGGTCCACGTTTTTTTCTCCAAAGGACGCGGCAGAATTATATATGGGGAGGCTTACAATAAAACTAATATGGCTCGTGGATGGGAAAGTAAATCGGTTGAATCGCAAATGGATGAAGCTGCCGGAGAAAAACACAGCTCCGCGCCTGTTACCGATGCCGAACGGGAAAAGCGCCGTTCGCGGGCTGCCCTGGCCCTGAACCTCGCTTATCTCGAGCAGCAGCTTGCATCCGCGTCCAATGAACGGTACCGGCAATCGCTGGAAATGGCTTTAGCCGATATGAAGCAGAAGCTTGCCGATCTGGACGGGAACTAAAACGATTCAAGTCCGGCAGCTCAGGCTGCCGCCTGGTTCTGCATCTCTAATTTCTTTCAGCAGCTCTGCCTGCTGGCCTGGGCTTTCACTTTAAGCCAACAAGAACATACATTCGCTCCTCTAACCCTGTAGTTCCTCACAGCGGCGGAAAAAGTTCCGAAACCGCAACTTTCAATTAGGGCTGAGCTAATGAATGTCTCTCGTTATGCTGCACCATTCGCTGTCTTTTTTATGACCATTGCAGCCAATGTCATTTCTTTAGGGTCTGGTACGGCGCAACAGCCCGCGACGGCCACCATTTCCTATGAAGGTCAGCGGGTTTCGTCGGTAGAAATTGCCGGCAGCCCTGATCTGGACCGTCGGCAGTTCCGCGACCTGATTGCGCAGCAGTCCCACACACCCTACTCGCAGCAGAAAGTTGACCAGACCATCAGCGCGCTCCAAAAAGCCGGGCAATTTCAAAAAGTCGAGACGCAGATAACTCCAGCGTCCGATGGCCTGCGTGTTCTCTTTGTGCTGCAGCCTGCTTATTATTTTGGCGTTTTTGAATTTGGCAATGCGACCAAAACCTTTACCTACACTCGCCTGCTGCAGATAGCAAACTATCCCAATCAGGAACCTTACACCGTGGGCCGGGTGGAAGAAGCAGAATCCAATCTGCTGGAATTCTTTCACCAAACTGGATTCTTCACCGCCACCGTGGAGCCAAAACTTCAGACTGACTCCGCGCATGGCGTCGTCAATGTCCTGTTCGACGTCCGGCTGAAGCGCCGCGCCAAATTTGGCGATGTCCAGTTCACCGGCGCATCGCCGGAAGAAACGCGCCGTCTGCAGAGCAGCCTTCGCTCCCTGCGCGCCCGTGTCAAAGGCGCATACATCAAACCAGGCAAGGGCTACTCCCAGGGAAAAATACAGCGAGCCATCGAATACCTGCAGTCCGTACTGGGCAAAGAGCAGTATCTTGCCGGCAGGGTTGAGCTGGTTTCCGCGCTCTATGATCCCCAGACGAACAAGGCCGGCGTCATCTTCCAGGTAAATCAGGGGCCGAAGATCACCATCCGCGTGGAGGGAGCGCACATCTGGAAGCGCACACAAAAGAAGCTGATTCCCATGTACCAGGAAAACGCCGTGGATCCCGATCTGGTACACGAAGGCGAGCAGGACCTGACTTCCTGGTTTCAATCGAAGGGATACTTTGACGTAAAGGTACACAGCACCTTTCAGCGCCAGAGCCCCGATACCCTCATTGTTTATACGATCGACAAAGGCAAACGCGGCAAGGTCACCGGCATTGCCGTCCACGGCAATCACCACTTCGAGGATGATGATCTTCTTACCCACGTTTCGGTGGCTAAAGGGCATTTCTTCTCGCGCGGCAAATACAGTGAACAGCTTTTGCGCAAGAGTGTGCGCAATCTTCAGGCGCTCTACAACAACGCGGGATACGGCCAGGCGCAGGTCACATCCAGGGTCGTGAACAAAAACGGTCATCTGGAGATCGAGTTTCAGGTCCAGGAAGGCCAGCAGGATGTGGTCAGCTCCTTCGAAATCGAGGGAAACCAGTCTCTTCCTGTCGGCGCGCTGGCGCCCAAAGGACTGAACATGGCTCCGGGCAAGGCATTCTCCCAGCAGCTCATGGAAAAAGACCGCGACCAGATCATGGCTGCTTATCTGGACAAGGGATATCTCACCGCCAGCTTCAAAGCCACGGCTAAACCGCTCAAAGACGATCCGCATCAGGTGCAGGTGGTTTACAGCATCTATGAAGGGCCCGAGGTGCATGTCTCCGCCGTGGACCGAATTGGCGCCATCCACACGCGCACGGAAACCATCAACAACAACGCCAAATTCACTCCAGGAGAACCGCTGAGCGAAACCGCGCTGCTGAAGTCGGAAAGCCAGCTCTATACCCTGGGAATTTTTGACTGGGCTCAGATTGATCCCCGCAGCCCCGTCACCGACCAGGCGTACACCGAGCTGCTGATCAAGCTGCATGAATCATCGCGCAACAGCATTACCTACGGAGTCGGTTTTGAAGTCATCAATCGCGGCGGCAGCGTGCCCAGCGGCACGATAGCCGTACCGGGCTTGCCGCCCGTGGGGTTGCCTTCCAATTTCAAAACCAGTGAAACCAGGTTCTGGGGACCACGCGGCTCGATTCAGTACATCCGCAAAAATTTTCTCGGACGAGCAGAGACGCTGAACCTGAGCGCCTTCGCCGGACGCCTCGACCAGCGCGCCTCGGCCAGCTGGTTCAACCCCGCATTCTGGACCACCACGTGGAGTTCCACTCTCGCCCTTTCCGCGGAACGCTCCACGGAGAACCCCATTTTCACTTCGCGTCTGGGTGAGGGCAGTTTTCAGTTCCAGCGATACGTGGATTCGAAGAAGACCGAATCCGTCATCTTCCGTTACAGTTTGCGCCGCACGAACCTGAGCAACCTGCTCATTCCCGATCTGGTCCCGGCGTCGGACCTGAGTGTGCGCCTCTCTACGCTCTCGGCTTCTTTTATTCGCGATACACGCGACAATGCGCTCGACGCCCACCATGGAATCTACGAGAGCTTTGAAGGCAGCATCACCCCGAGCGCACTCGGCTCGAATACCGACTTTGTGCGCTTTCTCGGCCAAACGGCGTATTACCATCCCGTGCGCTCCAAACTCATATGGGCCAACAGCATTCGCCTGGGCCTGGAGAGCGCTTTTGCCGGCAGCCACGTTCCCCTGAGTGAACGCTTCTTCTCCGGAGGCGGAAGCACCCTGCGCGGCTTCCCACTCAATGGCGCGGGACCGCAGCGCACCATTCCGGCCTGCGGCAATCCCTCGGATACCGCTACCTGCGCGCAGATTCGCGTGCCCGTGGGCGGGCAGCAACTTGTGCTTCTGAATTCCGAACTGCGCTTTCCCATGCCGCTTCCTCTGCCTCTGCTCGATTCCAGCAAGCTGGGCGGCGTGGTCTTTTATGACGGCGGAAATATTTACAGCAGCGTTGGCTTCCAGAATTTCTGGTCAAACTACACCAACACCATCGGGTTTGGTGTGCGGTATTTGACCCCGGTTGGGCCGGTACGCCTGGACATTGGCCACAACCTGAATCCCATCAGCGGAATCAGCGCCACGCAGATTTTCGTTACCTTTGGCCAGGCATTTTGAACGGGGGCATGTGTGAGAAAACGAAAAACCTTTCTTTGGATCATGGCTGGACTGCTCGTGCTTGTCGTGACCGCCGGCCTTATTCTGGTCCTGGTGGTCGAGCACAGCCGCTCACTTCGCCAGAATATTCTGGCCCGCGTCGAGCGAAGCCTTGGTGAATCCACCGGCGCAAAGGTAGAAATTCGCGACTTCAACCTGCATCTCGCCTCGCTCACCCTCGATATTTACGACCTGGTTGTGCGAGGGCGCGAAGCCGATTCGTCCCACCCCCTGTTGCAGGCGGATCATGTGGAAGCCGGAGTCCTTATCGACTCCTTCCTGCGTCGCACCTGGCATCTGACCAGTGTCGTAATCGATCACCCCGTGGTCCATCTGGTAATAAACCAGGCTGGCGAAAACAATCTGCCGCAGTCACAAAAGAAGAGCACCAGCCAGACCAGCATCTTCGATCTGGCCATCCGAAAATTTGTTGTCGATCGCGGCGAAATTTACTACAACGACCAAAAAAGTCCACTCGATGTCGAGCTGCACGACCTGCAGCTGAATTCGGCTTTTGATCCCGCGCAAAGCCGATACTACGGCGATCTGGCCTATCGCGACGGAAATATCCGCTACGGCGCATATGCGCCGGTGAGCCACAATCTGCAAACAACGTTTGCCGCCACACCGCAAAAGTTCACCCTGGACAAGCTGACTCTCACCGTCGATTCCTCCCGCGGCGATTCTTCACGTATTGTGGCTTCCGCGTCTCTCGAAAATTATTCCAGCCCAAAAGTGCAGGCCACGTATGAAGCCGAGCTGGTGACCGGTGACTTTCGACGCGTGCTCAAAAACTCTTCTCTGCCCACCGGGACTGTTCGCCTCACCGGCTCGCTCAGCTGGCAGAATCAACCCAACCGCCCCATGCTGGAAACGGTTTCTGTCTCCGGACAGGTCAGCAGCGCCTTGCTCGATTTCAGAACCCCGGATCTTCGTGCGGCGGTGCATAACTTCGGCGCGCGCTACAAGCTGGAAGGCGGAAATGCCTCGGTCGAGAATATTCATGCGCAGCTTTTAGGCGGAACGCTCGACGGCACGCTGACCATCCACGATCTCGCGGGGAAGTCACTCACAAAAGTACAGGCCGCGCTCAAAGGCGTTTCCATCCACGATCTTCGCGCGGCTTATCCTGGCCCATCGATGAAGCAGACGCAGCTCAGCGGAACGATTAATGCCGACGCGCAGGCCACATGGGCGAAAAACATGGACAATCTGAAGGCGCACTGTGACGCCCTCGTCCAGGCTGTGTTTGGCCAAAAGCCGGCCACTCCATTGAACGGCGTAGTTCACGCCGATTACCTCGCAGCAACGCAGGAAGTCACCTTGCGGCAAAGCTACGTGCGCACGCCGCAGACCACCATCAATCTGGACGGCACCATCAGCCGCGTTTCGCAGCTTCAGGTCCGCATGAACAGCAGCAACCTGCATGAACTGGAATTGCTGGCCGCGAATTTTGCCGCCGGTAAGCCGCAGCCGGAATTAGGGCTTTACGGCTCCGCCGCATTCAACGGCACTGTCAGCGGAACAACCAAAGATCCTCTTATACGCGGCCATCTCTCCGCCGCGAATCTCCGCGTGAAAGGAAGCTCGTGGCGCACCTTAAAAACCGATATCAGCGCCAGCCCATCTTCCGCCAGCCTGACCAACGGCGAATTGCAGTCGGCAACACAGGGATCCATCCGCTTCAGCCTGCAGACCGCACTGAAGCAATGGGTTTATCTGCCTTCGAATCCGGTGGCCATCGATGTTTCCGCCTCGCAACTGCAGATCGCCGATCTCGAAAAACTGGCCAGCCTGGATTATCCCGTTTCAGGAATACTGGGAATCAACCTCTCGATTCGCGGATCGCAGCTCAACCCCGAGGGCAAGGGCAATCTCAATGTGACGAGCGCCAGGGTATCAGGCGAGCCGATCCAGTCTGCGATGATGAACTTCCAGGGCACAGGCGACGCGGCCAGCGCCAATCTGCAAATACGCATGCCCGCCGGCGTCACCACGGCGAACCTCACGTACTATCCCAAAACCGAGACGTATCAAGCCGGGCTCCAGGCAAGTGATCTTCATATCGAGCGCCTGCAAATCGTAAAGGCCCGCAACATGCGAGTGGCTGGCGGCGTCACTGTGAGCGCCAGCGGGCAAGGGAGCATCAAAAATCCTGAACTCACGGCCACGGTGCGCATTCCTCAACTCCAGGTGCAGCAGCAAAGCATCAAAGGAGTGCTTCTTGAAACCACGCTGCATAACCAGGTAGCGACCATCGCACTGAACACCGAAGTTGCCGCCACATATCTCAAAGCCTCCGGCACCGTACATACCAATGCGCCGTATATGACCGACCTGCGCGTGGACACCGGACGAATCGCCATGCAGCCGCTCGTCGCGCTCTACTCACCGGCCCAGGCGCAGAATATCAACGGGCAAACGGAATTACATGTCACGTTGCGCGGGCCGCTCAACGACAAAGCCAAGCTGGAAGCACGCCTCAGCATTCCCGTACTGGCCGTAAGCTACAAAGAGCTGCAGCTTGCCGCCAGCAAACCCATACTGCTCGACTATAAAGACGGCGTTGCCGTGTTGCAGCCAGCGGAGGTTCATGGCACAGGCACCGAGCTGCGCGCTCAGGGGACCATGCCTGTCACCACGCCCGATGCAGCATCGTTCCTCGTACAGGGCACGCTCGATCTGCGTGTGGCTCAGCTGGTGCAGCCGGATTTGCAAACCTCGGGCCAGATTCAGTTCGACATTAATTCCCAGCGCTACTCCAGCATTGGCTCGAACCTCGATGGACAAATCAAAATTGTGAATGCCAACGTGCATACCGCGTCCTACCCTGTTGGCCTGGACAACGCCAACGGCGTGATCAACGTAGCCGGCAACAGGCTGGAGATCAGCCAGCTCCGCGCCGACATGGGCGGTGGAGTTGTCACACTCACTGGCGGCGCAACCTACCGGCCGGCCATGCAGTTCAATCTGGCCCTGGCCACGCAGAATGTGCGCGTGCGTTATCCCGAGGGACTGAGGGCCATCGTTGGATCGAATCTCACCCTCACCGGAAACACCCAGGCCGCCGTGCTGAACGGACAAGTGCGGCTGGAGCATCTTTCTTTCACTCCGGATTTTGACCTTTCCGAATTCATCACCCAGTTCACCGGAGAATCAGCCGTTGGCCCGCCTTCCAGCTTCGCCCAGAGCATCAGGCTTGACGTGGCCCTGCTCTCCACCACGCAGATGAATCTGGCCAGCAGCAAAGTAAGCCTGCAGGGCAGCGCCAATCTTCGCCTGACCGGCACCGCCGCCGCTCCTGTGATTCTGGGCCGCAGTAACCTCACCGGCGGCGAGATGTTCTTTGCCGGCAATCGCTATGTGATCCAGCACGGCGTGGTCGACTTTCTTAATCCCGTGCGGACGCAGCCGGTGGTCAATCTTCAGGTCACCACTCTGGTGGACCAGTACAACATCACCCTGAATTTCCAGGGGCCAGTGGACCGCCTGGTGGCTACGTACACTTCCGATCCTGCTTTGCCGCCGGTGGACATTATTAATCTTCTGGCCTTCGGCAAAACCACGGAGGCAGCGGCGGCCAATCCCTCCACACCCGGCAATCTGGGCGCGCAAACGGTGCTGGCCCAGGGCCTGGGTGAAGTCAGCAACCGAATCGAAAAATTCGCCGGCATCTCCCACCTCGCCATCGATCCGGCGCTGGGCGGGGACAACCACAATCAGGGGCCAAGGATCGCCATTCAGCAGCGCGTCACCAGTAACCTGCTGGTAACCTTCGCCACCGACGTAACGTCAACCCAGCGTCAGGTGATCCAGATGGAATACAAGCTCAACAAAAGATGGTCGCTCAGCGGCGTGCGCGACCAAAACGGAGGACTGGGCATCGACACCAAATTCCACAAGGAGTTTTAAATCACTCACCAACATGCACATAGTGACTGTAGGAGCACAGGCACTTCTGCCTGTGCTCGCTATTGCCATTTTCTACTGCTGCTCCCCTATCCTGCTCACATGGCTGTGTATCTCTACCCACACCACATTCATGTGGCATTTGCCTGTGCGCGTTCTGTAAATAGACAGCAAAGGAACAAATAAAATAAGATCCGCCTTTGTTTATTTTGGGATAAACAGCTCTCACATCAACAATCAGGTTTCAAAGTTTTGGCCAGCTATTATGAGAATATTACAAGAACTCCAAATAAGTGCTGCGCCCAACTCACCCATACTTTTTCTTTATCTTTCTTCATTTTTCTTCCGTGTTCTGCAGTCCCGTGTTAAAGTTCCTGATCCTAATCAAGTACCCGGCTTATTAATCCCCTAGTCAATACAAAGAGGTACGAACGATGATTCGAAGGACTTTCTCGTCAACCTTGTTGTTAAGCATCGCCACTTTGCTTTTCACCAGCAGTTTGCCGGCGCCGGGCCAGACCAAGTCAGTACGGTCTGAGCTTCATCACGATCTTTCTCCAGCAGTGCGCGATTTACCCACGGTCACCAAAGACCAGCCAGTAGAACAGGAGGCAGCGCCACTTCGCCTGCATCCCTTGCCCGCTGGCTTAAAACGGCAACAGGATCCGGACCGGGCACTTCAGCCAGCAGCAGTGAGCGGTTCAGCAGCTACTGCAAATGCAGCCCTGGCGCCCTCGGTAAGCCTGGGATTTGATGGCATCGGCCAGGGAGTGTTTGGCTTCACCGTGAGTTCGGTTCCTCCGGACACCAATGGCGCGGTGGGCCTCACGCAATATGTTCAGTGGGTCAACGCCTCTTTTGCCGTATTCAACAAATCGACGGGCAGTCTCATCAAAGGCCCCGTAGCTGGCAATTCACTCTGGCAGGGCTTTGGCGGTAGCTGTGAAACCAACAATCTCGGCGCTCCCATTGTGCTCTACGATAAGCTGGCCAACCGCTGGGTTTTCACTCAGGGCACCGGTGCCAGCTCGTCCTTTCTCATATGCGTCGCCGTTTCCACCACCTCGGATGCCACCGGCACCTACAACCGCTATGCGTTTCCCTACGCGAATGTGGGCCGAGACTCCAGGTTGGGTGTCTGGCCGGATGCGTATTACGAAACATCCAACATGTTTAGCGGAACCAACTTTGTCGGCGCCGAAGCCTGTGCTTATGACCGGAACGCGATGCTGAATGGACAGCCGGCAACGCAGATTTGCTTCCCGCAGGGGACTTCCGTAAGTTCATTGCTTCCTTCCGACGTTGATGGCATCACGCCTCCTCCCGTGGGTTCGCCAAACTTTATGGTGTCCCTGGGGAGCAGCGCACTCAATCTGTTCAAGTTCCATGTGGATTTCGTCACCCCCGCGAATTCAACCTTCATCGGCCCCACGGTCATCCCAGTGGCCCCTTTCACTCCGCTATGCAACGGAGGAAGCGGCTGCGTGCCGCAATCGGGCACAACCACCCAGCTGGACTCCCTGGCCGACCGGTTGATGTACCGGCTGGCTTATCGTAATTTCGGCAATCACGAATCTCTGGTGGTGAACCATTCGGTTGCCGCCGGCTCCAGCAGCGGGATTCGCTGGTATGAAATTCAAAGCCCCAACGGAACCCCCATTATTCAGGCGCCCATTCTGGGACAGTCTTCCTCAGCCGCCGGACCATTCATCGCTCAGCAGGGCACCTTCGCGCCTGACGCCAATTTTCGCTGGCTGGGCAGCATTGCTATGGACCGTACCGGAGACATAGCGGTGGGATACAACGTATCCAGCAGCACCCTGTTTCCCTCGATCGCTTATGCCGGCCGGACTCCCGCCGACCAGCTCGGCACTCTGGAGCCGGAAATCACCATCATTAATGGCGGCGGCTCGCAAACCAACGGGATCACGCGCTGGGGAGAATACAGCGCCATGCAGGTCGATCCCATGGACGATTGCACCTTCTGGTACACCGCGGAATATCTGAAGTCGAGCGGAACCTTCAACTGGAATACCCGGATTGCCAGCTTCCGTTTTCCCAATTGCGGTGGCAGTGCGCTGACCAGCTGGGTGCAGTCGGACGGCCCGCACTTTGTTTTCCAGGACCAAAACCAGCATCTTCGCCAAATCTTTAAAGAAGTGTCCCTCAATGTGTGGAACACTGAGGACCTCACCAACACCACCGGCGCGCCTCCGGCCTCAACCCAAAGTGCGCTGACCAGCTGGACACAATCCGATGGCCCACACTTCGTTTATCAGGACCAAAATCAGCATTTCCGCCAGCTCTTTTTTGCCAACAACACCGCCTGGCATACCCAGGACCTCACTGCCACCAGCGGCGCACCACCGTCCGCGCCCGGCACTACCGTGACCAGCTGGCTGCAGTCCGATGGCCCACATTTTGTCTATCTGGATGCAAACCAGCATCTGCGCCAAATCTTTAATGAAGTGTCCCTCGGTGTTTGGAACACCGAAGATCTTACCAACACCACCGGCGCGCCTCCGGCCTCAGCCAACAGTGCGCTGACAGCCTGGGTACAGTCCGATGGCAGCCCGCACTTCGTCTATGAGGACGCTAACAAGCATCTGCGCCAGCTCTTTTTTTCCAACAACGCCGCCTGGCATACCCAGGACATTACTGCCGTCACTGCTGCTCTCCTGGCCACACCTGGCAGTGCGCTGACGAGCTGGGTGCAGTCCGATGGTCCCCACTTCGTCTATGAGGATGCAAACCAGCATCTCAACCAAATGTTTTTTCTGCTCAGTAACAATACCTGGAACACTCAGGACCTCACCGCCACCACCGGCGCTCCCTCAGCCGAATTCGGCAGCGCCCTGACCAGTTGGGTACAGTCCGATGGCCCGCACTTCGTCTTTCAGGACGGCAACCAGCATCTCAACCAAATGTTTTTTCTGTTCAGCAACAATACCTGGAACACCCAGGACCTCACCGCCACCACTGGCGCGCCCGTGGCCACACCCGGCAGCTCGCTCACCAGCTGGCAGCAAGCTGATGGCCCGCACTTTGTCTTTCAGGACGGCAGCCAGCACATGCGCCAAATGTTCTTCCTGCTGGGCAACAGTACCTGGAACACTCAGGACCTCACCGCCACGAGCGGCGCACCACCGGCCGAATAAGCAAAGCGGATTTGCTGACCAGCACAAGGTTGTCAGCTGACCGGCGAACCGTAGCAGCAGACAAGCAAAACAAAAGGCGGATCCGAAAGGGGCCGCCTTTTTATTATTTTCGTACAGTGTTTTTCACGCCTGCCGTAATGCTCGCGGACTCAAACAGTGCAGCGCCGGAGGCGCGGCATTACGTAGCCCAATCCGCAAGGGCTGGGAAAAATGCGAATTAAGAATGATGGAGCCCCGGAGGGGCGACACACGCGGCAAGCCTCTCGCGTACAAAATTCGCGATCTCGGTTGTCACATAATCAGGCGGCTCAATCAGAAAAACCGGCCTGTCGGCAAGGGGTTCCAGCGGAACGGAGTACCACTTGGGGGTGTACTCGCGGCGATGCAGAATAATGGCGTCAGCCCGGCCGAGAAACTCGGCGGCGGAAGCCTTGAAATCCTCGGTCCCGGCATCCAGCACACTCAGATACAGGTCCGGCTGGATAAACCGCAGAATGCTGTTCGATTCCATAATCACATTCTCGGCGCCGGCAATTTTGCGCTTGATGTCCGGCATGGCTTCGTCCAGCCTGCCCTGCCGCGTGCGTACCCAGATCGAGCGCGCCGCACCCGCCACCAGAAAGCGCGAGGTATCGCTCTCGCCGCTGGTATCTCGCTCGTCACTGATGGCGCGAAAGTGGTCGTCGCCGGTGTCGCAGTCGCAGGGTTTGCCGTCCGCCGAGCAGACGCCATGTCCGAACTGCGTGATTTTGAGGGCGGTCCAGTGGAATTCAGGCAGCGCGGCGATCAGACCGGCAACCACGCTGGTCTTGCCCACGCTGCGGGAGTGTCCGCCGATCACCACTACGGCCATATGCGTATTCTCTCACCTTTTCAGTAGAGCGGAGGCGATCCTTCAGGCCGGGTCTTCCAGCGACGATGTACCCACAGCCACTGCTCGGGATACCGCGTGGCATAGCTCTCAATCACTTTGGTAAATGCAGCGGTGTTGGCCACGGCATCGGCTTCGTCGTTGCCGGTGCGAATGAGTTTGAGCGCGGGATCGAAGCGGATCTTGTACTTGCCCAGCGCCTTGTCCCATATGGTAAACGCCGGGACCACGGCGGCATCGGTATGCAGGGCCACCCGCGCCACTCCGGTCGCGGTGCAGGCGGGCACGCCGAAGTAGTCCACAAAAGCGCCCTGCGGCGGCGTCATGTTGGTGTCCATGAGGATGCCCACCACTTCTCCCCGGCGCAGGCAGCTCAGCAGCGCGCGGGCGAAATTCTGTTTGGATACCGTCCGGTTTCCATGCAGGGTGCGGTAGTGGTCCACCAGCGCATCTATATAAGGATTGTCCAAAGGGCGCACCACAACGTTGATGGGATATCCGTGCAGCGAGTGTACGAACGAACCAATCTCCCATCCTCCCAGATGCGCCGTGAGCAGCAGCACGCCCTTGCCGCGCTCCAGAGCGCTGGCAAAGTTTTCAAAACCATCGTACGTGGCAACCGGGGAGGCGTTGTGCCGGGTATATCGCGGAAGCAGGCAGCACTCCGCCAGTTGGCGGCCCAGACTGAGGAACAGGCCGCGCAGGATTTGCTTCTTTTCTTTTATGCTTTTGCCGGGAAAAGCGATCTCCAGATTGCGCAGCCCCGTGCGGCGCAGACGGCCATGTACGGCATAGACCACCAGCGCCAGCCCCATGCACAAAGCGCGCACGAGGAAGCGGGGCAGCACGCGCATCAGGCGCGCCACAAACCAGACAGGGAGATATTCAAGCCGATATCGCATCAAGTGTGAGAACCTGCGACGGTAACACTCAGGGAAAAATTATTCAAATCGGGGCGTTGCCGCCAGACCGAAACGCGGCTTTAGCTCTGTGATTTTTCAGGAACTACGCCGCAAAATTTATCAGGCTAACTTGTTGTGTTTTTACCGGCCATGGAGCTATAGTTTCATCCCATCAGTTTCCCCCATGCGGTATTTAAAGCAGCCTTCATGAACTCAGGATAGCGGAGGAGAGCAATGAAAAAGGCACAGGCGCTTTGGGTTACTCTGGGCTTCACCGCACTTCTGTTAGCGGCCGCTCATGCACAAACCGATTACTCCACGGCCACGCTGAAAGGCCGTGTGCTCGATCCGCAGGGCGCCGTGGTGGTAAAGGCGGTAGTCACGGCCACCAACACCGGCACCGGCATTGCCAAAACCACCCAGTCCGGACCGGACGGCAGCTATCAAGTTCCCGCACTGCCGCCAGGCGTCTACACCGTTATTGTTGAGGCCCCGGGCTTTGGCAAAGTCGTCGTAAAAAAACTTGAGCTTTCCGTAGGCCAGATCCTGGTCTTTGACGCTTCCTTAAAAGTGGGCGGAGTCAACGATTCCGTTGAGGTAGGCCCGGACAGCACGGTCCTCATTGCGGTGGAGCAAAGCCAGCAGGCCGACACCATCAATACCATTGGGATTGAGAATCTGCCCAACCTCGGCCGCGCCTTCACCTATAACGTGTACACGCTGCCCGGCGTGAGCAATTCGGACGCACAGCACCAAAGCGGCCAGACTCCAGGCTTTACCGGATATCTCACCAGCGGATACTCCGTGGGCGGAAGCAATGGCCGCAACAATCTCTCCACCCTGGATGGCGGCGAAAACGACTACGGCACCGGCGCCTACCGGGTCACCAATCTTCCGGTGGACGCGATCCAGGAATTCCAGGTCAACCGCAACGGCTTTGCGGCGGAGTTTGGCTTTACCAGCGGCAGCGCCATCAACGTGGTCACCAAAAGCGGGACCAATCAGTGGCATGGCAGCGGCTTTGGCTATTTCCGCGATCAATCGACTTCAGCCACAAACTTCTTCAACGGACTTGCCGGCAGCGGTGCTGCTGGTCACAAGGCCTTCAGCCAGAATGTCTATCTTGGCGACACTCTGGGCGGGGCGATCGTTCCCAACAAGCTCTTCTTCTTCACCGCCTACGAGTACGGGAGGGTCGATACGCCCTTTTTCAACTTCCCGCTCTCCGATCCCCGCGTGCAGGGGCCGAGCACCCCTCAGACCAGCTATGTGAATGCCCTCAAGGCCTCCGGTGACCCTTTTCTGGTGGGCTTCGCCAACGGAATCACGCCCGGACTGTCGCCGCTGAATAATCCCTCGCTGAACCGGATTCTTACGCGCGACAACGGCATCTTCAACGAGCCTGACCGGCTGCACAACTCCATTGTCCGCTTCGACTACGCGGCCAGCCAGCGGGACTCCATCAATCTCCGCGGCATCTATGCCCACAACGATTTCAAGTCTCCGCTGGGCTTTATCAACAATGGCACCAGTGACGGTTATGGCCTCTTCGCCCGCGACTTCAGCGTGCTCACCACCTGGACCCGCACCATCAGTTCAAACGTGGTCAACCAGGCCCTGTTTCAGTTTGCGCGCAACCGCAATGACGCTCTGCCCAATCCCTTTGTCGGCGTAAATTTCAGCCTCGGCAGTGACACTGGCATTTGCGCCGCCGGCCCTGCCGGAACGCCTTCCTGTGGCAGCCCTTCGCTGGTGCCCTACATCGGCCACCAGTGGCGCTTCCAGTTCGAGGACAACATCACCGTGAGCCGTGGCGCGCATACCTTCAAGTTCGGCGCGTCTTACCGGCCCGCGAACTATCACGTGGAAAACGATCTGTGGTTCAACCCGCAGTTTGACTTTGCCGATGGCGCCGTTCCCCTCATCTCGCTCGCGCCCGCGGCCGTGCAGGCGCATCTTGTGGGCTTCAATCTCACCAATGGCTTTCCCGCCACCGGGCCGGTTAACACCAACCTGAGCGGGCCGCAGTCCTTCGCCTTTGGCGTTCCCGTGGACGTGCTGGCGGGCTTCAACAATCCCGTATGGAAAGGCTGGGGACATTACTTTGGCAGCTATGCTCAGGATAGCTGGAAGATCAGCCAGCGCCTCACCCTGAACGCCGGTGTGCGCCTTGACTATGACGGCGAACCCGCCCCCATCGGCGGAAGCTTTTATGCCTCGCCGCGGCTGGGCATAGCATGGGACCCCTTTGGCGACCACAAAACAGTAGTACGCGCCAGCGGCGGCACATTTGTGGCGCCGGTAACCGTACTAATTCCCTCCTATGGATCGCTGCTCGACGGCTCCGGCAGATATATCAATGAAGTGCTTTCCGTCCTGAGTCCCACCGATCCCACCGTGGCCAAACTCTGGGGACTGGGCGTAGCTAAAGGCGAATTGCCCTTTGGGCATCTCACACCGGCGGACTTTGCCGCGGTCGGAATCAACACCACGACTCCCGGCGCTTCTGTCGGCTACAGCGTCGCCCCCAATTACAAAAACCCCTATACCATTCAGGCCGCGCTGAGCGTCGACCGCGAACTGGCCAAAAACCTCTCTCTCGAACTCGGCTACAACATGTATCACGGCGTGCATCTGACATTGCCGCTCGAAACCGCGTACTCGGCGATCGCGCCGGGCAATTCACTCTGCCCCACGCCGGCCTGCACCGACCCCACCGGCGGACCGCTCTATGCGCCGACCACCGGACAAGTACAGCACACGGCGTACACGTCGATTGGCAGTTCCATTTATCACGGATTTACCTCTTCCCTCACCAAACGCTTCACCAGTGGATTGCAGTTCCAGGTCAATTACACCTGGAGCAAGAGCATTGATGACGTGATCGACTTTTCCAGCTTCCAGAACTGGTTCCGGCCCAGCCGTCTCGACCTCTATCGCGCGACCTCGGTGTTCGACGTCCCGCATATTCTGGTGGCCAACGCCGTCTACCAGACGCAGTTCAAACCCGGCACGGGAAATGCCCTCAGCAGCATCCTGTCCGATATCTCGATTGCCCCGTTTGTCACTGTCCGCAGTGGACTGCCTTATACCGTCCTCACTCCGGCCCTGAACAACAAACTCAATGGCCAAATGCTGGATAACAACTTTGCAACACCGTTCGGCGCGCCGCGCGACGCCAATCGCGGACCGTTTTTCACCACCACCGACCTGCGTCTCAGCAAAGCCTTTTTCATCAACCGGGAGCGCGGCGTCAAAGTGGACCTGATTGCCGAAGGTACCAACGTATTCAATCGCGTGAACTTCGATAAAGTGAATGACGTGTTTCCCATCACTTACAACGGACCGTTCACCGGCCTGCAGGGGGTGAAACCGCAAAGCACGGCGGACCTGGGAACGCCGCTGGTCTTCTCCCACGCAGACAAACCACGCCAGGTGCAGTTTGGATTGAAAATGGCTTTTTGAAATCGTGTAAGAGGAAAAACCTAACACAAATTCGCCACGATCACGGTCCAAAGTCACGTTGACTCTGGCCGGGAGCAGCAGATATAGTTACGCTATTATATTCCCAGGATTCCTCTCGCTTTGCAGTGTGAATCCCAGAGGCATTTAACTAATGAAAAAACTGGCATTACTCCTGGTTCTTGCTTCGTGTTCGCTCATGATGGCGTCCACGAATGGCGCCATGCTGATTGGCGCGGGCAAAGTCCAGGTAAACGGGACCGCGACTTCAGGCACTTATACCGTGTTTCCCGGCGATCAGATTCAAACGGCCGCCGACAGCTCCGCCATGGTGAAATCTCCGGTGGCAGTGGTTTCCATCGCCAGTGAGTCCGCCATTCAATACCAGGGCAACTCCGTCACCTTTGAGCATGGCAGCGTTACGGTAACGGCGCCCAAAGGCGCGGACGCCCATTTTGGCAAGCTGGTGATTTCCGCGAACCCCGCGCACCCCGCCCGCTTCCAGATGGTCAGCCTGAACGGTGTGGACCGCATTGCCGCTCTGGAAGGTTCGCTCAGCATCACCGATGGCCTTCACAAAACCACACTGGACGCCGGTTACATGATGACCACCGTGGCCGAGCCGCCGCCTTCCAACAAAGCGCCGGCGGGCCAGGTTGGAATCCCCGGCTGGGCCATCATTACGATCACCGCTGGCGCTCTGGGCGGTGTCCTGGGCGGTTTGGCGGTTTCGGGGGCCTTTACCAGCGCCACCAGCCCGCACTAATTCGAGCAACCGATATTGAAAAGCGCCGGCAGAGTTCCGGCGCTTTTTCTTTTCATCGCCACGAACTATCTTTGTGAAACATGATCGACATTCACTGCCACATTCTGCCCCTCACCGACGACGGCGCTGCCTCGTGGGAAATAGCCGGGCAAATGTGCGACCTGGCCATCGCCGACGGGATCACCCACATTGTGGCCACGCCTCATGCAAATTCGCGCTATCGCTATGACCGCGGTGTCCACGCCAAACAGCTCGCCAGTCTCAGGGAGCAATCGCAGGGCAAACTGCAATTCAGCCTGGGCTGCGACTTTCATTTGTCGTATGAAAACCTTGAGCTGCTGTTTGCCGATCCGCGTGGGTTCGTGATCGGAGATACCAGTTATCTGCTCATCGAACTCAGCGAATACAGCTTGCCTCCGGCCTTTGAGCAGCTGCTGTTTCGCATGAAGACCGAGCTGCGGATCACGCCTATCCTCACGCACCCCGAGCGCTATACCCAGCTGCAAAGAAGTCCGGAAAAAATAGCTTCGTGGATCGAGGCCGGCTGCCTCGTCCAGATCACCGCCAACTCACTCACCGGCGACTGGGGACGCCGTGCGAAAGACATGGCCGTGTGGCTGCTGCAAAAAAAGCTGGTGCACATCGTCGCCACCGACGCGCATGACACAAAGCATCGCCCGCCGAAGCTCTCCGCCGCGCGCGATTTCGTCGCCGCCAAAATAGGAGCGGAAGCGGCCACGGCCCTGGTTGAGACCAATCCGCGAATCGTGGTGGAAAATGGGCCTGCGGCTTCGCTGTTCTGGGCGCCGGCGGCGAAGTAACGTCGCTGCCGAAGCACCCTCCCGCGTTCGCGGGCCCATTCATCCAGAGCAATGCAGTCTGTCAGTCTCCCGACGAAAAATACCCTTGCACCTCAAAGCCTGGCGGCCTTTCGTCAACCACGTTGAAGGCGTGTTCCAGGGCCAGGCCGGCGCGGCCCAGTGTGCCTTCATCAAACAGCCGCCCGATCAGCGTAACTCCATGCGGAACGCGGCGGGGCAGCGAAAATTTCGGCAGCGGGCGGCTGGGGTCCGGGGCCCAGTCACTGCGCGCTTCAGAAACCTCAACGAAGCCCGCGCGCAGGGTGAGCGAAGGGTGCCCGGTAAAGTTGGTGATGGTGAGCATCTCATCGCGCAGCGAAGGCACCAGCAGCAGGTCCACCTGCGAGAACACGCGCGCCATCTCCACGGCCACTTTGCGCCGCAGGCGGTCGGTTTGCACGAAGTCCACGGCGGAAAGAAAGCGCGACTGGCGGAAGAGATTGGGCCAGGCGTCCGGGGTCTGCACTTTGAGCTTGTTCAAGCCTCCGCTCAGCGTCAGCTCTTCAAACGCGGCGGCGGACTCGGCAAACAGGATCAGATTGAGAGAGTCATACGGCCAGTCCGGTATCGACACCTCTACCGGGACCATCCCTGCTTTCTTCACCGTCTCCAGCGCGGCGCGGTCCACCTCGGTGGCGGGATTCTCCTTCATCCAGTTGGGGAAGTAGCCGACGCGCAGCCCTTTTACGTCCGCTCGCGCATCGAAATCCAGCCGGCTGGGAACGCTCGAAACATCACCGGTATCCGGGCCGGAGATGGCCTGCAGGACCAGAAGTGCATCTTCCACACTGCGGGTCATGGGGCCAAGCTTATCGAGCGACCAGCAAAGCGTCATGGCGCCAGTGCGCGGCACGCGGCCGTACGTGGGCCGCAGTCCGGTGATCCCGCAGCGCATGGATGGGCTCACGATGCTGCCGCCTGTCTCGCTGCCCATGGAAAAGCCCACTAACCCGGCGGCGGTGGCGGCACCGGGGCCGGCGCTCGAACCGGAAGAGCCCTCATCCAGCAGCCAGGGGTTCATCGTCTGCCCGCCGAACCAAATGTCATTCAGCGCCAGCGCCCCCATGCTCAGCTTGGCCACCAGCACCGCGCCGGCCGCGTTCAGCCGCTTCACCACCGCGGCGTCTTCTTTAGGAATGCGATCGCGGAACGGCTCCGCGCCATAGGTTGTGGGAATGCCGGCGGTATCGAGCAGGTCCTTGGCTCCCCACGGAATGCCGTGCAGCGGTCCGCGATATTTCCCGGCCGCAATCTCTTCATCGGCTTTCCTCGCCTGGGCCAGCGCCAGTTCACGCGTGGGCGTAATTACGCAGCGCAGCCTGGGATTGAACTGCTCCATTCGTCTCAGATAAATCTGCGTGAGCCGCTCGGAGGTGATCTTTCGCTTTTCAATCCAGCGTGAGAGCTTCGTCAGTGGAGCAAAGGCAATATCAACGTCTTTGACCGGAAGCGGCCCCGGATCTGTCTTGCTGCGAATGAATTGCTCGCGCTCCGGCCCGGACTTCTGCCCAGGCAGCACAGGGTCCCAGCGCGACCATGGCGCCAGTGACGATTCAAGATCGATCTTGTGCGGGCCGGTGCGCCGCTCATACACCGGGGCCAGATTACTGCGCCAGCTGGTCGCGGCCATCTCCCGGTCCGGCGCGCTCAACTGTATCTGCATCAGCTTCTCGGCTTCATTGAATGTGGCCGTGGACACTTCCGGCCCCACCGGAGTCGCCGTGCCAAACGCGGGTGGCGCTCCGGGCGGCGGCTCCGCCGGTTTCTGCTGCTGGCCCTGGTCCTGACCCTGTCCCACGACGGCCGTTGCCAGCAGGCCAAGCGAGGTGTTCACAAGAAATTCTCTGCGCGATTTCGGCATCTCTATCCTCCGAGCCAGTAATTGTACCTGCGGAAAGTAAATCTGCGGTGGCTGCGCCTGCGCAAAAAATTATCTGCGGAAGCAAAAGGAAAAGCAGAGCGATTGTCGTCTTATTAGTCCAGAGACCCAGTACATAAAAAAAAAGAAAGGACGACCCTTAAAATGTCAACCCAAATTGCAGAAACTCAGGAAAACAGAACAATCACCGATGTAAACGCAGGCCCAGGAGATCAGACGATCTCGCTGCTCCTGCAGCCGGGCTCGGCATTTCTGGACTATTACGCGCGCAATGGCTCGACCACGCTGAACGTCCTGTTCTCTCCCAACGGCCAGGCATCAGCCACCATCCAGGTGGACTTCGGCCCGAAACAACCGCTGCTCCCAGGCTTAAAGAAATTCACTTTTTCGCAAGCACTGCAGATTGTCGTGAACAACCAGTCCGGCATGGTCAAATACGGATGGATTGCATCCTAAGCGGGACAAAACATAGCTAACACCATTCCGGGAGTTGCTGCAGCCAATGGCGTGCCGCACTCCCGCATTCGCCTGTCACCAGATTGGCTCAGTCCTTCTTCAGCTTGCCTGCGCGCGCCAGAATGCGCCGCACCTTTTTAGGTGATACCTTCAGCCGCGCCGCCACCCGCGAAACTTTTTTTCCTTCGCGCTCCCACACTCGAGGAATCACGATCTCGGCAAACTGCTCGGTCATCTGCTGAAAGGTCTTTTCGCCGGTGATGCCCTGCGACCACGAACGCAGCAGCGGATCGATGCTGCCTTTCGGCATGGCCTTTTGCTTCAGCAACTGCAGCAACTCTCCCAGATCGTCATGATCAGGAGACTTCAGGACGGAAGCAGCGCGATCATAACAGTACTTTGCGTCTTCCTCATCGCCGATGGCCGGATTGCACGCCGTCAGCCCGCGCCATACCCAGGCGCGCGCCAGCAAACGCTGGTTCTGTGTATGCCGCGCCGCCTCCACCGCATCTCGGGCATAGTTGCGCGCGGTTTCGGCCAGCTCCCACTGGGCATTGCCTTCAATCTGCTCGTCGAGGCCGGCATTGGCGATGGTGCACTGCAGCATACGGGCACGGGCCATCAGGATGGAATCATTCTCTTCCCGGCCCAGTTCCCAGGCCTGCGCCGCCTGGGCCGCCGCTGCGTCCAGATCGCCGCTGTCCATGTACAGCAGGCCGCGGTTCTCACAGGCGCTGCCAATACCGTGATGCAGCCGGTGATAGCGGTAAATCTCCTCTGCCTGGTCCAGATTGGCACAGGCCTCGGCGCGGATCTTCTCGTACTGTTCCCAGTGGCCAGGCCGTGGAGCGGAAGGCGCGGCGCCTTTACTGCTCTTTTTGCGGCGCTCCGTCTCGGCATCAATCTGCCGGCTGATCTGCGCCGCGATCAGGCGCTGCACGTAAGCGATATTCACCAGCGAGCGCGCCAGATTGCGGTGCCGCGAACTTCGCGTTTGAAAATGCTCAATGGCCTGAGTAAAAAATTTCAGGGCTTCGCTGTAACGGCCCTGGCGGCGAATCATTCGTCCGTGGGCGGAGTAGATGTTGCCCAGGGTAATGTGGTCGTCCGTCTCGCGCAGCACCTCTTCCGCCTGGGACAAAATGCGCGTGGCTTCGCGGTGATGTCCTTTTTGAAACATCAGCCAGCTTTCGAGCACACGCATCACCGCGGCCATGCGCTCGTGTCCCAGGGCTTCGGCGGCGGAGCGTCCGCTTTCCGCCTGCTTCAGCGCCTGGTCGTACTCGCCTTTTTTGCGATGGCAGCGCGCATTCCAAAAATGGACAATCGCCGCCAGCTCGCCCTCTGGCAGCTCGCTCTCCATGGCCAGCACCAAATCAAAGTGACGCCGCGCATCGTCCGGCTGATCGCGCAGCAAAAAGAGCAGCCCCTGGGCAGCGCGCAGCATGAGATAAGCGGAAACCGGCAGATCTCCGCGCTGGCTTTCCGGAAAACGCGCCAGAAGCTGTTCAATCAGCTCCGGCTCGCGATATCCAATGTCCACCCACTGGGCCGCACTGCATACGAACCTGGCGGCATTCGGCTGCGCGGGATCAAGAGAGGAGAACAAGTGCGCGTGAGCCTCCAGCAGCGCGATGCCGCTGCTCACCTGGCGCAGCACCAGATGCTGCCTGAGATCAGCAAGCAGTTTGTCCGGAATCCCCACGCTTTGTTTGGCAGGAGAAGCTGGCTTCACAACCGGATCATAGCACCGCTTAAACCCCGATAATCTCTCCACTGTCCGTTACGTCCACGCTGGCGGCGCGCGAGACCTTGGGCAGTCCGGGCATCAGCATCATGTTGCCGGCAATCACCACCACAAAACCTGCGCCGGCGGAGAGCGAGGCGTCGGTCACATTGAGCTGCCAGCCGGTGGGCGCGCCCAGCAGCTTTGGATTGTCGGAAAGCGAGTACTGCGTTTTCGCGATACACACCGGCAGCTTCGCAAAGCCCCATTCGGCAAATTGCTGCAACTTCTTCCGCGCCCGTTCGCTGAATTGGACACCGGCTGCCCCGTAAACTCCGTGCGCCACCTTCTCTACTTTGCCGGCCAGCGAGTCGTCGAGTTCATACACGGAACGAATCACTGGATTCGGGTTCTTCTCGATGGTCTCCACTACTTTTTCCGCCAGTGCCACCGCGCCGGGTCCGCCTTTGGCGTAAGCCTCATGCGTGGCGTGCTCCACGCCATGCTCACCGCAGAAATCGGCCATGCGCTGCAACTCGTCCGCCGTGTTGGTGGGAAATTTATTGAGCGCCACCACCACGGGCAGGCCAAAGCCCTTGAGGATTTTGATGTGCTGCCCCAGATTGGGCAGTCCGCGCTCCAGATCGCCCTCGCCCTGGTTGCGCAGGCTCTGTACCGTAGTCACCAGCACGGCGACCGAGGGATTCATGCCCAGCGAACGGCGCACGATGTCCATATACTTTTCCGCGCCCAGATCAGCGGCGAAGCCAGCTTCATTAACCACATAATCGGCCAGGCGCGTGCCCATCTGCTGCGAGATCACACTGCTGGTCCCGTGCGCGATGTTGCCGAAGGGGCCGGTGTGCACCATGGCGGGCGTGCCCTCCGTGGTCTGGACCAGATTGGGCAGCAGAGCTTCATCGAGCAGAGCCATCATGGCGCCGGTTGCGCCCAGATCGGCGGTGCGAATCGGTTTCCCGCCGCGGGAAACGCCCACCACAATTGCGTCCAGACGACGGCGCAGATCGGCGCGACTGCTGGCCAGCGCCATCACCGCCATCACCTCCGAGGCGGCGGTAATCACAAAGCCGCTGGCGCGTCCCGGCGAATTCTTCTCAATCCCCACGGTGATGCGGCGCAGTGCGCGGTCATTCATATCCATGGCGCGCGGCCAGGTGATGTGCTCCGGATCAAGGTCCAGAGCGTTGCCATGAAACAGATGGGCGTCCAGCAGCGCCGCCAAAAGATTGTGCGCCGTGGTAATCGCATGAAAATCGCCGTGAAAGTGCAGATTGATCTTCTGGCTGGGTTCGATCTGCGACATGCCGCCCCCGGCAGCGCCGCCCTTCATGCCAAACACCGGCCCCAGTGAAGGCTCGCGTGAAGTAATGATCGCCCTGCGGCCAATGCGCTCCAGCCCCTGCGTCAGCCCGATGGAAGTTACGGTCTTCCCTTCTCCGGAAGCGGTGGGCGTGGTCGCCGTGACCAGGATCATTTTTCCCCGCCGTGGAAAGCCAGGGTCGGCCAGAAGCTCGAGCCGAATCTTGGCCCCATATTTTCCAATGGGCTCAAGATACGCTTCCGGGATTTGCAGTTTGCCGGCAATGGTCTGTATGGGCAAAAGGTTATTGGACATGGCGATCAGGAGTGTAACCGAAAGCGAAAAAAAGTTCCTGCAAATCTCATACGCGGCTGACCATTTTGGCTGCTATGAACAAAATGTGCGGAACAGTAAAAAAACTGCCGAGCAAAAAGCTCGGCAGAAGCGTTTACTTTCGAAAATCATGGAATAAATTTCAGACTTCGTGATTGCCAGGTGCGAGAGTTCAGCCCCCAATCCAAAGCCGCGCGCTGAAACCGATTCGTTCGTCCACCCGTCCATGAAATACCTCCGGGCAACCAGGTAATTTTTGACCATTCCCGGGCCGGATGCCCTGGGAAAATCGCATGTTTTTGGGATATTTGTACGCAAAAAGCCAGCAGGCAATTGCCAAAAGCCAATTGCCTTCCCTTTGGTACCCCAATTGCATTCGCATATGCCTGTGGGAAAACAAAAAATGATTGGTCGGTCAGCGACTTTCCTGCATCTTAGATCACAACGCGCAGTCACGCGCCTTGTAGAAAGAGTGGTTTCCTTGCCAAATATGATGAAGCTCTGCCCCTCTTCCGGAACTGTGCCTGTTCCGGTTACTGCTCCCAAACAGAGCCAGACCTTGCAAGTCGCGACGCTCCCCAACCCCGGTATGACGGAGTCTCAGATCATTGAAAAAGCCCAGGCAGGCGACGTGGCCTGTTTTGAGCTTCTCTACAGCCGGCATAAAAGGCGCATATTTTCTCTGTGCCTGCGCATGGTGCGCGATTACACGCAGGCCGAGGATTTGACGCAGGAAGCCTTTTTACAGCTTTATCGCAAAATCGCCCTGTTCCGCGGCGAGTCCGCGTTTTCCACCTGGTTCCACCGCCTCGCTGTGAACACAGTACTTATGCACCTGCGCAAGAAAACCCTGCCCGAGGTCTCTCTGGAAGAAACTCTGGAGCCGCGCTTTGATGAGAGCGCCCCCAAAGAGTTTGGCGGCCCCGATCTCGCTCTCACCGGCTCGATTGACCGCATGACGCTCGAGCGGGTAATCGGCGACCTGCCGCCCGGCTACCGCATGATTTTCATTCTCCACGACATTGAGGGCTATGAACATAACGAGATTGCGACTATGCTGGGATGTTCCATCGGAAACAGCAAGTCGCAACTGCACAAAGCGCGCATGAAACTGCGCGCCCTGCTGGCGGCTGCTGGCAAAAATAGTGTTCAGCCTTTACCGGCCGCAACGAAAGCCAATATCGAGGAGAGCTACGCCAATGCAGCATAACTCAACCATCGGAGTGCTTCGCCCCCAGGAACGAGAGTCAAAACCACAGCCTTCCACGGATGGCAGCGACCAACTGGTCGATGCCATCCGCAAGGCATGGTTTAAAAGCAGTCAGCCGCCCGCCCGCACTCCCCAGGCGAAAAGTGAGACCGCCAGGCCTGGACCGCAGAGAGTCTGAACAGGAATTAGCACTTTACAACAAGCTGGACATTTAAATGCGCTTTGCTTCAGCAACTGTCGTTACCGTTACAAAAATGGCATAAATAATCCCGGCCTGACTCGAGAGTTTGCCATAGCGTGTGTATGTGCACCTGGTTAAACCACGTCAATTGGGGAAAGTGACAGAGCACACAGCGAGCACAAACGACAAGCTGCTGGCACCAAGTAGTTTGCCCTTTTCGTCCGCGTGTCCGAAGAAAGCACAAAACGAGCCGACAAGGGATATTACAATCCCGAACAGAGGCCACCCAACAGCAACTATTGGTGACCAATCCAGAAGAATGTTTGCAAGCCAGCAAACATAGGTTGCGTAAAAGAAGCTGTCCACACAAAATGCAAAGCTGACTTCCTCGGCGCCCCTCGAATGCCTGACTCCATCCCGCCACACCTTGGCAAGAAGTAAAACCGATGGCGAGGCCAGAAAGAAAAACGGTATGACAAATTTCAAAATCCAGAAATAGCTTTGCACCAAATACCTCTTTATGAATGTGGGCTGCAGAATCCAACTGCCGGTATTTACGGTCAAAGTGTATCTTCAAAAATATCTGAATTGTGTTGAATCACGTTCCTGACTTCACCACGCAACCTCCCGCTGGTGAATTGCCCCCAACCCGGAAAGCACCCCATCCCAGACCGGCATCCAAATTAACAAGTGCCAGTAACCACAGGCAGAGTGCCTGCTTCAGAGACATCTCCAGCGCCCACTCCTGCGTTCACACTGGCTGAGGCCGTCACCTGAAAACTCCAGTGAATGATGTCCTCACGAAAGGAGACTCTATGCGTACCCTCACCATGGCGGGCCTGATCGGGCTCACCATTCTCCTGGGCAGCGCCAGTGCGGCGGCCCAGCAGGCGCCTTCGGGCTCATATCAGCAAACCTGCAGAGAGATCGGCATGAACGGCAATACCCTCTTCGCCACCTGCCAGGACACCGGCGGCAACTGGCGCTCTTCTCAGCTGCCCGAGGTCCAGAGCTGTTCCAGCCAGATCGTCAACGACAATGGCTCGCTGCGCTGCGAGCGCAGCGGCAACTGGCGAGGCGACCGTGGCGGCGACTTTGATCGCGACCGCGACAATGGCCATTACCCCAACCCTGCCCGGCGGGACGATGATGATCGCGGGCCTTACGGGAACGGGCAATACACCGGCCAGTATGGCGGGCCGGACTTTACCGCCACCTGCCGCGACATTCGCAACAACGGCAACCGGATTGACGCACGCTGCCAGAAGCGCGATGGCGGCTGGCGCAGCACCACGCTGAAAAATGCCGACCAGTGCGGAGGGCAGATCATCAATGACGATGGACGCCTGCGCTGCGGGGCCGGTGTAAGCGGAGGCTATAACGGACAATATCCAGGGCAGTATGGCGGGCCGGGCGGCGACTATGTCCGCACCTGCCGGGACATTCGCAACAACGGCAACCGGATTGACGCCACCTGCCAGACCCGCGATGGCGACTGGCGCCGGACCTCGCTGGAAAATATCAATCAGTGCTCCAGCAGCATCGTGAATGACGACGGTCATTTGCGCTGCGGACGCTGATTCGCCCCCGAATCGAGGCCGTAAGGGCGCGCTATCTCGCCAGAGCGGCTTTTGCGGCTTCGATGCGGATTTGTTTGAGCAGCTCCGCATCCGTAGGAAGTTCGCCTTTGGCGGCGGGAAACTGATTGGCGCTCAGGATGTAAGCCACAAGGTCTGCATACCCGCCTGGCGTGAGGTGTGCGGGATTGTCGCGGGGCATGGTGCGGCTGATTTTCTCAAACAGCGCATTTACCGTGCGGCCGTCCCAGGCTTTCTGAAATTCTTTGCCGACCAGGGCGGGAGCATCGTCATCCTCGCTGCCGCCATTCAGGGTTTCCCCATGGCAGCCGGAGCATGAGCTGTAATACAGCGTGCCGCCGCGTTTGGCCTGCTCGCTGGAATAAACTCCGTCCCATACCGAGCGGGACGCGGCAGAAGCCTGTGGTTGGGGCGCCTGGCTGGCGGGCGCGCGATACGCGGCCGTCATGGCAGCGAGGCAGAAAACTGCAAACAGGGTGAATTTTCCCTTCATACGCCCTTTACTCAGACAAGCACTTAACTGAATACCTGATTATAGAATTATAATGCCCTGGCCGTCCTCTAAAAAATACCTGGGCCTGACGTAAGTACCGCATTGCTCTTATCCGCACGATCGGTACAATCTGGCTGAGGCTGTGTGTCATTGTCATCCGAACTCGGACGCGTTTGCGTGGTGCTTTCCGCCCCGCGTAATCCGCTGAACATTGGCGCGGCGGCGCGGGCCATGAGCAATTTTGGCTTTCACGATCTGCGCGTGGTCAACGCGTGGGAGGTCTCTTTTCGCGAGGCGCGCTCCGCGGTGGGTGCTCCCCATTTGCTGGCCTCCGCCACGGAACACCGGAGCGTCGCCGAGGGCGTAGCCGGCTGCACTTTGGTGGTGGGGACCACGGCGGGCCACAACCGCGACCCGCAGCATACGCTTCATTCCCTCCGAGCGGGCGCCGGAATGATCCACAAGCATCTGGCAAAGAACAAAAGCAATCGCGTGGCCCTGCTCTTCGGCTCGGAAAAGCGCGGCCTTTCCAATGCCGATCTCAGCCACTGCCACTGGCTCATGACCATTCCCACTCGCGAAGAGAATGTCTCCATGAACCTTGGCCAGGCGGTGGCGGTATGCCTTTACGAGCTGGCGCGAGAAAGAGAATCGCACACCCGTACAAAAACAGTCGCAGCCGCCAGTGTTGCTCCGGCGTCGGCAGACGATCTGGAACGCATGACCGCCCTGCTGACTGAGGTGCTGCGCGCCAGCGGTTACCTCTCCGCGCGGTCTGCCGAAGAAAAGATACGGCGCATGGTCCACCGCCTGGACCTCACCGCTCCTGACGTTGAACTCTGGCTGGGCATTCTGCGGCGGATTTCGTGGAAGCTGCACTCTCTGTGATCCCCGTGGCGCAGGTTTGCAATACAATCCTTGCATTCTGCATAAATTGTTATGACCGCGCCGAGACGGGCGCGATTTGAGGCTGGGGGATGGCTCAGACAAGTTTCCAGGAAAAGATGGGCACGCTGCGGACGCTGGTGCAACTGGCCGCGCCCTATAAAAAACGTTTCATCATCATTGCCGTGCTGGCGCTGTTTGGCACCGGCGCCGATCTGCTGCAGCCTTTGATCTACCGGGCCGCCATCAATGACGTGGCTGGTCTGTTCATGGAGCGCCCCGCAACCGCCGAGAAAACCGCCGCGCCGGAGCAGCCAGCCCCGGTCCAGGCCACGCCCCAGTCCTCTGCCTCGCGATTGTCCAGGACCAGGCTTCCGCACCGGCATGGCTTTATCGCGCCACGCACACGCCAGCAGACGCTCGATACTCTGCTCTGGGCGGTCTTGTGGCTGTTCGTCATCAGCGTGATTGGGCATCTCTTTTCGCTCGCCGCCGACTACCAAAGCACCGTGGTGGCCACCAACGTGGAAGCCAGTTTGATCCAGTCCACGTTTGGCCATGTGCTGCGCCTTCCACTCTCGTTTTTCAACCGGCGGGCGAGCGGCGGGCTGGCCAAAAGAATCGACCAGTCGGACCAGGTCGCGCCCATTGTCACGGCTTTTTCGCAGCAGATCGCGCCGGAGGCGCTGCGCATCGTCGGCATCTGCGCCATCATGCTGGTGCAAAGCTGGCGGCTGGCGCTCACCGCCATGGCCGTTCTGCCGCTCTACTTCCTCATCACCCGGCAGGCGGCGAAGCGGCTCGAATCCGGCATGGCCGAGTACTACACCATGTGGGAAAACGTCTCCGCCCGCATACAGGACGCGCTGGCTTCCATCAAAACGGTAAAGCTCTCCGGGGCCGAACCGCGCGAGGTCGGCTACCTGAAAAGCGCTTCGCAGGAGGCTTATGACGACTATCTGCAGCGCAGCCGCCTGGCCAACGTCTATTTGTTTCTGCAGACCACGCTCAGCAACATCAGCAAAGCCCTGGTGCTGGGCTATGGCGGATGGATGGTGCTCGACCGCAGGCTCACGCCCGGCGACGTGGTCATGTTCGTGGCCTACCTCGACCGCCTGTTCGATCCCATTGATTCGCTCAGCAGCATTGCCGTGGGCCTGCAGCAAAATCTGGCCTCGCTCAACCGCGCCATTCGCCTGCTCCGCACCGGCCCCGAAGAGGCCGCCGGAGTGCCGCTGCAGCCCGGTCCGGGCAAAGTGGAGTTCAGCAACGTCCGCTTTGGCTATGCCCAGCAGCGCGAGGTGCTGCAAGGGCTGGACCTGATTCTGGAGCCAGGCAAAATCACCGCGCTCACCGGACCTTCCGGCGCGGGAAAAACCACCACCGCCGACCTGTTGCTCAAGCTGTGGGAGCCGAACTCGGGCGAGATCCTCATCGATGGACAACCCTTATCAAAGCTCGACCCCTCGTCCGTGCGCCGGGCGATTGGCATGGTGGCCACCGATGGCGCAGTCTTCCGGGGAACGCTGGCCGATAACATCCGCTATAAGCGCCCAAATGCAACAGACGAAGAGGTCCACGCGGCGGCGCTGGCCGCGGGGCTGGGCAACACGCTGGAGCGTCTGCCGGAAGGTCTCGAAACCGAAGTCGGCGAGCGCGGACTGGGGCTTTCGGTCGGAGAACGCCAGCGCCTGCAGATTGCGCGCATTCTGGTGGACCAGCCGCGCATCCTGGTCATGGACGAAGCCACGGCCAACCTGGACTACGCCACCGAGCGCGAGGTAAAACAGGCGCTCAGCCGCCTGAGCTACCGCCCCACCATGCTGGTGATCGCCCATCGCTACACCATGGTGCAGAATGCCGACCACGTGGTGGTGCTGGACCAGGGCCGCATCGTGGAGCAGGGCCCTCCGGAGCAACTGGCAGCCGCAGGCGGATGGTTTGCCAAACTGGCGGCGCGAGCGGGAGCGGGGGCGGGGTGAAGCTAATTTTTTTCGACACGATAATATCTACCAGCCCGGAACAGTATCCATACACACGAAGTCTGAAGCTTAGGCGAACCCGCTCGAGCGCCAGCTCTAAAGTCTGTTGGCTCGCGTCCACGAACAGTAAGGGACGGCGATGATAACGGTAGAAAGTTACAAATGGCTCTGTCCTAAATGATGAAAACGCTTCAGTCCCGAGGGCGTATTTCTTAGTCTATCGGCATAGCTTTCCCCACTCAATCAAACGGCGGCTTGAGTTGGCCACCAGGCCGTACGACGTCACCCAACCCATTTGTCATTTCGAGCGCAGCGCCACAACAATGTTTGCCATTTCCGGGATGATGGGCGCGAAGTCGAGAAATCCCGAGGATGTATATTCCGCTATGCTGATTCAGGGAGTTTCTGCGAGATTGTTCGTGCTACGATCTCCCGCATGCGTGACGGACGCCATTACAAGTTCTGGGTCTACATTCTTACCAGCCCATCCGGAACGCTCTATGTCGGAGTCACGGGGTTTTTCGACAGGCGCATCCGTCACCATAAGCACGACACGATTGAAGGCTTTACCAGGAAGTATCAGGTCCATCGGCTGGTCTATTACGAGAGCTACCAGGACGCGCTGGCGGCCATCAGCCGCGAGAAGCAAATCAAGCGCTGGCGCCGGGAAAAGAAGATCTGGCTAATCGAGAAACTGAATCCGCGCTGGCAGGACCTGGCCGAGAGTTGGGGCGCGGAAATCAGGTTTCCGGGACAGTCCCTCGTGGAAACTCCCTGAATCAGCATGGCGGAATATACATCCTCGGGATTTCTCGACTCCGCGCCCATCATCCCGGAAATGGCAAACATTGTTGTGGCGCTGCGCTCGAAATGACAAATGGGTTGGCTGGTGGTGGCCCGTTCAAGCCTGGTTTTGGCTTGAGTGGGGAACTTCTGTGGCAGCACGGAGTTTCCCTTCGGCTCGCTCACGCTGGCGCGCCGGCCACTCGGACTCAATCTCGACTCGTCCAATACAACCAGTCGCGTAATTGCGAAATCTGCTGCATTCCCAGTCTTCCGGTCGTTCGCACAGTCCGCGCTTGACGGGGTTCCAACCCCGGATTGCGACGCGGGCTTTACCACTGATTTACACAGATGAACACTGATAAAAACTACAACCAAGACTGCCTCGTGCGAACTCCCTGACGCAGCATGGCATCACATGCAGTATCGGGATCTTTCACTTCGCGCCCATCATCCATTTAAGGAAATGGTTTCTTAACGCGCTGCGCTCAAGATGACAGCTGCCGACGGCATTGAACGAGTCTGAAACGTAAGCGAAAAGATGACGAGAATATGCAGTAGATAGTTGCAGACTCAGGGTGTTCTCCTCAGGCTGCTTCGTGCGAACTCCCTGACGCAGCATGGCAACACATGCAGTATCGGGATCTTTTGACTTCGCGCCCGTCATCCCATTTCAGGAAATACTTTCTCCACGCGCTGCGCTCAAGATGACAGCTGCCGACGGCATTGAACCGCGATCTGAAATCGCAGCGCAGGCTGCGTAAGAATCCAATCAATCTTCAACTTGTAGTGCCATATGTGACATTTTTAAAGTGGTTGGACAATGACACTTTTTGTCGTTGAAAAACATAATCGATTCGTGGTACCACCCAAGAGCATTTCTGAGTGAGATGTGGGCAGCCGGTCTTTGATAACTGAATACAGGAGCTGTTGGCCATTGGCCTTTAGCCGTTCGTTTGTGGCCCCTGGCTTTGCGGATGGCCCGGAGATGCTTTTCTGTCTCACTCCGGGGTTCACTCCATCGCTTGTGATATCCCTTGTGATGTTTGGGGCTAAGTCCTTTAAACCTTGTGATGGGGATCGACCAGGAGGGGGGTAGGCAGATTCCAAAAACAGGGGGCTTACCGCGGATTTACGCGGATGAACGCGGATAAAGCCAAACCCCGTCCAAAACCGGACACAGCCGGGGGCGGCTGTGCCACATGAGTCTGGGTATGCAACCTTGTGTATAGAGAGTCGAAATGATTGCCAGGGCAACGCTATGAAGGCTTTTTGGCCCCGGCTGGCGCTCTCTTTGCCATCATGGAAACCAGCGCGGAGACGCCGCGGATGGGGACCAGGCGCTGGATGGCGTCGATGCGGCGGGCGTCGGAGCCGATGAGAATTCTCGGCTTGTTGTTCAGTATGCCCTTCACAATCACTCGCGCCGCTTCTTCGGGCGTGGTCGGCGTGATCTTTTTGAAGCGCGCCTTCAGCTTTGCGGCTTCCTGGGCATTGGCTTTTTCGCCCAGGCGTGCGTTATCGGCAATGGCAGTGCTTATGCCTCCGGGGTGGACGCAGGAGACGTGAATGTTGGTGCCCTGCAATTCATAGCGCAAGGCCTCGGTAAATCCGCGGACGGCAAACTTGCTCGAGGCGTAGGCGGTTTGTCCGGGAGGGCCGATCAGGCCAAAGACGCTGGATACATTCACGATGTGGGCTTCCGGCTCGCGCTGCAGCAGGGGCATGAAAAGTTTGCAGCCATAGACGACGCCCCAGTAGTTGATGCGCAGCAGCCACTCCATGTCTTTGAGCGAGACTTCGGCAAAGGTGCCGTGCAGGGCGACGCCGGCATTGTTGATCAGCAGGGACACACGGCCAAAATCTTCGCCCACCTTTGCCGCGAAGGCTTCCACGGCGGCGGGGTCGCCGACATCGACCGTGTAAGTGCGGGCGGCGGCGGAGCCGAGCAGGCGGCGCGTCTCTTCGAGGCCAGCAGCGCTTACGTCGGCAAGAGCGAGCTGCGCGCCGGCGGAAGCCAGTTCCGTGGCCAGGGCGCGTCCGATGCCGGAGGCCGCGCCGGTGATGACCGCAACCGCACCGCGAAGTTCTTTCATGGAGTCCTCCCCTGTGAGAAAAGCGCAAGTCTAGCACGGATGGATGGAAAATGAATCGTGATTCATTATTGACAGGTCGACCATCAGGAAGGAAAATATCCGGCGTGCCATCCTTAAGCCATAAGCTCGCTTCGATTACGCTGCCCGATACCGAGGGCAATTTGGTCCGCCTGGGCTCTTTGTGGGCGGAAAAGCCGGCAGTGCTGGTTTTTCTTCGCCACTGGGGTTGAATCTTTTGCCGTGAGCACGTCGCGCAGTTGCGCGAACACGAGCAGGCCTTTCGCGACAAAGGAGCACAACTCGCCGCCATCGGGCTGGCAGATATGAACTATGCGCGGCTGTTTCGCGAAGAAAGCGGCATCCGGTTTCCGCTTTTGGTCGATGACATGCGCCAGGCATTCAAGGCGGCGGAGCTGGGCAAAGCATCGCTGATGCATCTGCTGCGTATGGACAACATGCGCGCCCGCAAACGCGCCAGCTCGGCCGGGCATCGCCAGCACAAGCTGGGGAAGAACCCCTTTCAACTCGGCGGCAGCTTCGTTTTTGCTCCGGGAGATGTGGACCGCTTCGCCCACATCAGCCAGACGTTTGGCGACAACGCCGCACCGCAGGACCTGCTGGCTGCTCTTCCCTGAGGACCGGTTCCCTGGCGAACCAGCCGGGATTTGAAAAGCGGTGTTTCATCTGTCATGCTGAGGAGTGCCACCTTCACAGCATGTGGGAGAACCCATGACCAAAGAAGAAATCATCCGCAAACACAAGCAGTATCTGTTTCCCTCCATTGCCACCTATTACAAAGACCCGCTGGTGACCGATCACGCCTCCATGCAGTACATCTGGGACGTGGAGGGCAACAAGTATCTGGATTTCTTTGGCGGCATCGTGACCATCTCGGTGGGCCACGCCAATCCGCGCATTACCTCGAAAATCAAGGCCCAGGTGGACCGCCTGCAGCACGCCTCCACCATGTTTCCCAATGAAGCGATCGTCGCGCTGGCGGAAAAGCTGGCGCTGATCACACCTGGCGAGATCAGCCAGAGCTACATCACCAACAGCGGGACGGAAGCCAATGAAACCGCGGTGCAGATCGCGCGCATGTACACCGGCCGTTATGAAGTGGTGGCGCTGCGCCATGGATACAGCGGACGCTCGCAACTGGCGCAGTCGCTTACCGGGCACAGCACGTGGCGCAAATCGCTGCCCGCGGCCAATCACGGCGTGACGCACGCCCTGAATGCTTATTGCTACCGCTGTCCGTTGGGCAAGACGTATCCGAGCTGCGAAGTGGCCTGCGCCAAAGACGTGGAAGCGGTGATTCAAACGGCAACGTCAGGGCAGATCGCGGCCTTTATCGCGGAACCGATCCAGGGCGTCGGCGGCTTTATTACACCGCCCAAAGAGTATTTCAAGATCGTGTTCAAGATCGTGAAGGATTACGGCGGGCTTTTCATTTCCGACGAAGTGCAGACGGGCTGGGGCCGCACCGGCAAACGCTGGTTTGGTATTGAGCAGTGGGAGGTAACGCCGGACATTATTACTTCCGCCAAAGGGTTAGCCAACGGATCACCGGTGGGCGTGACCATGACGCGGCCAGAGATCGCCGCCAGCTTCCAGGGCCTGCAGATTTCCACTTTCGGCGGCAATCCCGTTACCTCGGTCGCCGCCAAAGCCACCATTGACCTGATTGAAGAAGACCACCTCATGGACAACGCCCAGATCACGGGCAATTACTTCCGCCAGGGACTGGAGTCGCTGCAGGAAAAACATGATCTGATCGGCGATGTCCGCGGCATGGGCCTGCTGCAGGCGCTGGAATTCGTAAAAGACCGCAAGTCGAAAGAGCCGGCGCCGCAGGAAACCAATCAGTTTATGGAAGAGTGCCGCAAGCGCGGTCTGCTGGTGGGCAAAGGCGGACTCTACGCAAACGTGATCCGCATGTCGCCACCGCTGAACATCGCCAAAACTGATGTGGACGAAGCTATCGGCATCATGGACCAGGCGCTCACCGCCATAAAGCCTGCCATGGCCGGCGCCGCCAACCGTTAAATTTCCGGTGACCGGGCCAGTACCGGCCGGTCACTTACACAACAACCGGGAGAGTCTCTCTCCCGAAATTTTGAACTGCCGGAGTGACGAATGAAAAAACTTTTTCTGCTTGCATCTTTCTTATTCTTATTCTTTCTAATCACCACCAGCGCCTTCGGGCAGCAGGTGGATGGCGCTTTCAGCCTCAGCACCCTGACGTCTACATCCGCAGCCAATGCCGGTGTGAATTTTCAGCCCCAGTCCATTGGCGGCGGATTGTTTCCCGGCTTCAGCGGCGACTTTCTTTTTTGGCATAACCTGGGCATAGGCGGCGAGGTCAACTGGAGGGCGAAGCAAAATGTTTATCAGGGCGTGCAGCCCTTTCGTCCGATTCTGTATGACTTCAACGCCGTGTGGGCACCGCCTCTGGGAAGGAAAAAATCAAAAGCCTCGGCTGAACTGCAGGCAGGATTCGGCGGCACCAGCACACGCTTCTATCAGCCGTTCTTTAACTGCAACTTTTTCTCCTGCACGGACTTCAACAGCGTGAATCATCTTGCCGGACATGTAGGCGGCGGCATCCGCTTTTACGTCTGGCACAATGTGTTCGTTCGTCCGGAAGCCCATTTTTATTTCATTCATAACAACAACGAGTTCAGCGGTCCCGTGGCTTCCCGATTCGGTGTGGCCCTGGGCTACTCGCTGCGCAGCAACAGCGACTTTTAAATTTCCTAATAACTTCTTAACCTTCAATAAAATCAGGACCCGCTTCGCGGGTCCTGTTCCTCAAAGCTCCTGCTGTCTTTTCCTCTTCTTTGAGTTTTCCATTCCCGTTTAAGGAAATCTCTCCAATGCCGATTTTCTGATTTATTCACATTTATGACTCAGCCTTGCCAAAACGGAGATTACCTTTTTACCCGCGGGACACTGCGCCTGGTCTGCGCATTGCTGCTGATCGTGCCTGGCTTTTTGCCAGGACGTGTCTGGGCCCAGTCCCAGGACCTGCCGGACATTACTCAGGCATCACTCGAAGATCTGTTGAATACCGAAGTCACTTCGGTCTCGCGGCGAGCTCAGTCCGCATTTCGCAGCCCCAGCGCTATCTATGTGATTACCCAGGAAGACATTCGGCATTCCACCGCCACCACGGTCCCCGATCTGCTGCGCGGAGTGCCGGGCCTTGAAGTGGCGCAGATCAACGGCAACCAGTGGGCCATTACCTCTCGCGGATTCAACGGCGAATTCAACACCAAGATGCTGGTCATGGTCGATGGCCGCAGCGTTTACGATCCCTTCTTTTCCGGCGTGTACTGGAGTATCCAGGATTTCGTGCTCGAGGACATCGCCCGCATCGAGATCATTCGCGGCCCCGGCGGCGCTTTGTGGGGAGCCAACGCGGTGAATGGCGTGATCAACATCATCACCAAACCCGCGGACGAGACACAGGGCGGGCTGGTCAGCGCCACTGCCGGCAATCAGGAGAGAACCAGCAACAACCTGCGTTATGGAGGCCGGCTGGGCGCGGGGCACTACCGTATATTTTCGCGATACTACAACCATGCGGACGAGGCCGATGCGGCCCAGCCCGCGCACGACGCTTACAATGGCGCGAACGGAGGGTTCCGCTTCGATACCCAGCTGAGCAGTCGCGACCTTTTCTCCCTCGACGGGACACTGATGCGCCAGCAAGGGCAGGATACCGCCATCCGCCCCGTGCTGCAGGCGCCATTCAATGTGCCGGTACTGGTGGGGTATGCCTTCAGCGGCGGCAGCGTCAATTCCGTTTGGACGCGAAAGTTTTCACAGAAGTCCGACATGCAGCTTCAGGTCTGGTATGACCAGTTAACCAAAGCCACTCCACTGTTCGATGAGCGCCGCAACACCACCAGTCTTGATTTTCAGCACCACTTTGCTCTGGACAGCCGGCAGGACATTGTATGGGGCATGGCTTACAGATACTTCTCTGACAACGCTTCCGCGCCGCCGGATTCCGGCATCTCCTTTCTTGCACCGCTGCGCACCCATCTGTGGAGCCTGTTTGTGCAGGATGACATTCAAGTGCTGCGGGAGCGACTCACACTCACTCTGGGCTCCAAGTTCGAGCACAATCAATTTACCGGCTGGGAGGTTCAGCCCAATGCGCGCCTGACGTATACTCCCACGCGCAAACAAACCTTCTGGGCGGCTGTGAGCCGGGGAGCGCGGACTCCCGCCGGCAGAGAAGTCTCCATGCAATCCGATGACGCGGCTTTTCTCACCCCCAGCGGCCTGCCGGCCGTGGTCCGAGAGCTTGCCAATCCTCATCTTGAAGCAGAACGCATGATCGGCTACGAATTAGGCTACCGGGTGCAGATCGGCAAAACCGCGTCTTTGGATGTTGCCGCTTTTTATAACCGCTATCTGGATCTGGCCAGCAATGAGCCGCAGACGCCCTTTCTTGCTGGCCCGCCTTTGCATCTTGTGGTTCCTC
Organism: Candidatus Angelobacter sp.; assembly: GCA_035695325.1. Classification (GTDB taxonomy): domain Bacteria; phylum Acidobacteriota; class Terriglobia; order Terriglobales; family Acidobacteriaceae; genus Angelobacter. Next base: position 116,113 of record DASSEH010000172.1, on the reverse strand, counting down.
TTATGCCCGACAATCAGTTCTTTGCAAAAAGTGTGGGCAGCGAGATCTCCGCAACCTGGAAACCAACCGAACGCTGGGGATGGAAGGCCGGTTATTCTCACATCGCCATCAGTGCAGGCAGAGAAGCAGGCAGCGCGGATACCAGCTTTCTCACGATCGCCGGTAACTCGCCGCGGAACCAGGCATCGCTCAACTCGTGGTTTGACTTTACCCGCTCTCTGCAGGGCAGCATCTCTTCCCGGTTCGTGGACCGCCTGACCGCACTTTCCGTTCCCGGTTATACCGAAGTCAACAGCAAAATCACATGGCAACCCCGGCAGAACTGGAGCTTCACCCTGGCGGGAGAGAACCTGCTGCACGCTCACCATCTCGAATTTAATGATCCTGTACTCAGCTCCACGGCAGTCAGGCGCAGCGTTTACGGAAAGGTCGAATGGCACTTTTAATGATGCCCAGGACAAACCCGTACCGCTTCCAGAGTTCACTTCGGCGCATCATCGCGGCAATTGCAACAACCCTGGTGGCCTTATCTGCGGCGGTCGTGCCCGCGCCGGCACAGCACTTTTCGTACGAAGAAAGCAAGGTGAAAGCCAGTTTCCTCTTCAATTTCGCCAAATTCATCACCTGGCCGGCGCAGGCAGGCGCGGAGCCAGCGAAGCTCTCATTTTGTATCGTGGGCAATTCCGAAGTAAGTGCAATCCTCAAATCCCAGGCGGAAGGGCAGTCCATTGGCGGCCGGCGGGTGGTCATCGAGGAAGTAAATCCGGCCAATCCCTTGTCGTCCCTCGATAACTGCCAGGTGATTTATATCAGCGAGCGCGCCAGAAACCCTGACCAGATCCTGGCCCGGGTGAAAAAACTGCCGGTCGTCACCGTAGGCGAAGACCTGCATTTTCTCCAGCACGGCGGCATCATCAATCTGATTCGCGAGGATGGCCGCTTTAAATTCCAGATCAGCCTTACTGCCGCAAATCAGGCAGGACTCTTCATCAGTTCCAAACTTCTCCAACTGGCCCGCGACGTAATCCAGGGCTAAGTCTAAGGCCGCAAAATATCATGCACAATGTCCACAATGCGCTGCGTGCGCCGGTCAAGAATCAGAATATCGACTCCGAGCGTGACCCGGCGATAAGTATCGGGAATACGCGGCAGGCGGCGCTCCAGGTCGTCTGGAAACGGCTGCACGCGCTTCTGCAATCCAGGAGGCAGAGTGCCATCGCGCTCTAAATGTTTTTGCAAACCCGGAGGCAAATTGCCGTTGCGTTTGGCCAGCCCCGGAGGGAGACTGGAATTGCGGTCGCGATAGTAATCGCGGATGAGGTCGCGATCATGCACCCGGAAGACTATCCGTATCCCTGCCTTGCTATCGCGCCCCCCATCGCGGTCGCTGTCTTCGTCGTCATCATCCTGTGCGGCGTGCTTATTATGGCCCTTGCCATGCCCGTTACCATTGCCATTACCCTGGGCAAGTGCTGCTGGCACCAGCACCATCATCAGCCCGCACACTACCGTGAAAAAAATTCGTCTTCGCATGAAATCACTCCCGGCAAACACATTGCGTCATATCTACGTTACTCTTAAATCCTGTCAGATCAATGACACAACAGGGAATGTCCCCTCGCAGTTACCCGGCTCAATGCCCTGCCACGTCCTCCCATTCCTGCTGCCCGCGCGCTTGTATGGCCGGTAAGTCCTCCGCCAGAACAAAGCGCTGCTGGATCAGCTTCTTCGTGGCTTCGGTGTACTGGCTCATGTACTGCTCGCGCGACTTATACCGCTCGGCAACCGAAAGGCGCGGATCGCCGGACTTCTGCCGCTCCTGCGCCGTTTTCGCGAACGGAATATAAGACCCTAAAAAGCTTACGCGCTCCCGAGGCGCGCCGATGCCGGGATCGCGCAGGTTCCACCCCGTGTAAGTCGCCAGCGGGACCTGCAGCTCCGGCAGGCGCACTCCGCCCAGATCGTTGCCATCGGAATCGGGCTGCGGAACAAGGCCGGGAAACGGCTTGCCCACTTTGGGCGGCTCATTGGTGATGATCCCCAGACTCCACTGCGAACCAAAGTTGAGATGGTACGCAAGGTTCATCTCGTGCGGCACATTCACTCCCGGAATTTTCGGGAACACCCACGATGACAGCGGAACCAGGGTCTTCTCCGAGATCTTCGGATAGACGCTTGCCGGAGGCTCTGTTCCATTGTTTACCCACTCATTCATGTCGCTAATCAAAGCGCGCCAGAACCACCGGATGGGGTTGGCATTTTGTCTTTGCTGCGCGGTGTAGTCAGGATTTCCCGGGGTCGACTTCTGCGGTGGAAACGCACCGGAAAAGTGCTGCAGACCGGCAAGGAAATAGATCCGCGTATTCCCCGCAATGGGCGCGTCTTTGCTCCCATCCACGGAAGTGTGAATCAGAGCGGCGGCGCGTCCCCAGTATTCATACGACGTGTTGGTGTAGAAAATCTTCGGCGCGGTGTGCGACTTTGTTGCGGCATCGAGCAGTCCCGCGCTCTCGCCGGTTTCAGGATCGGTCTGCGGCAGATCGGTGAACGGGAACAGGTCGGTGGGGTAGAAAATGCTCGACATCGGCTGCGAGTCGCGCGAGGGCTGGGCAAAGCGATGATTGAAGCTGCCGCGTCCCGCGCCGGCAACGTGGGCAATCATGCCGTCGATCACCTGCCGTCCCTCTTCATCGGCATTGAAGTCCTGATACAGAAAGTGGCGGAGAAAGCGTCCGGTCTGCGAAATTCCCACCGCATACACGCGATGCACGGGAGCCACCGCCTGCGGATCGTACTTGAGGAATGAGAGGAAATCGCGCACCGCGGCCAGCCCCAGCCCCGCGACTATCGGGCTTCTCACCTCATACACCACTTCATAAATCCTGCCCGGCTCAAAGCCTTTATCCAGGTGAACAAAATGAGGATCGGCCACCAGCTTGCCTTCCACCTCGTGGGAGAAACTCCACTCCGTGCGGGGAATCACCTGTCGCTGGCCTTCGCGCGTGTCGCGTACCGTAAGAATATTCAACAGATCCGCCGGCGCCTCCGTCGGGTAGCTCACACCGCCATTGGGACCTAACAAAATGTGGCCCAGCGGCATATCGGACCGCTTCTCCGCAGTGGTGAAATCCGAACGAGTTATACCGTGGATGGGCCCATCGGAGGCACGCGCAAGGGCCGATTGCAAAACCAGGTTTCCCTCGCGCGGCTCAACGTCGGATTCCCAGCCAATCCAGGCCACCGTGTATCCCTGGCGCATGAGGAAACCGTCGCCGAACTCCGCTGCCTGGTTCCCGCCATTCACAATGCGCAGAATGCCCTTTCCGCCGCGATTGGAAACTTCAAACAGCACCGCGCCGTTGCCCTTGCTCATGTCTTTGGGCTTGAGCAGATAAAGGTCGGCGGAAAACTCAACTTCGCGCCGCACATCGCGCTTCGCCAAATCAAGGTCCACAATCTGCCGGTTGTGGACGTTCATAGGATCGACGGCAAAATAAACCTTGCCCTGAATTTTTTCGTAAGGGCCGGCGGCCCCGAACGGCTTGCCGTCATTGATGTCAGTCCGGGAAGTAATATCCACGCGCAGCACCCGGGCGCTGGCGGAAGGAACCAGACTGACACTGATCAGACAGAGAAATAAAATGGCGCGAGCAAGGCGCATGGCAAGATCCTCCGGCAAGACAGGAAATATAAAACAACCGGAAATATTACGGTAAACGCGGCGCAAGCAACAGCCCCCTGCGCCTATGGGAATAAGGTCGTTTTTTTGGCAATTATATACTTGGCGCACATGTTTGTGCGAGAATGGAGGCGATAAACCGCACAAAGGGGATTGAGGCTGCCATGTCCAAGATGCTATGGGATTTGCTGTGGAGAACGATACAGGGCGCGCCAGCGGTCACTAGTAGCAATTGGTTTGCCTATTTTCTATCGGGATTTATTTTCATCCTTAACTCTGCTTGGCACCTTACGGACATTTCTGCGCCGTGGCGCGATAGGTGGCGTCAGGTGAAGGAATCAAAGAGGACAGACTTCATCCGTGGCGCTGTGCTGCTGAGTATATTTTGGGCCGTTCTTTTTATCGTCAGTTTTATAAATGTGCTGAATCAGGACAGGACGTCCCTTGATGGAGCTAAACGCGAGATAGCAGACCTCACGAGTAAGAATAAAGACCTTAAACGGGATAATGACAACCTTAAGCAATATGAACCAAAACCAGAGCCTGAAGACTCCCTGAGAAAAAAAGCTATTCACTTAGCGGATGACATTGACGATTTTATTATTAAAAGAGAAGCTAAACATCCTCCTTACGGGCCAACAGATGATCCCGCTACTGTCAGGAACATCCAGCAATTCGACAAAGAAACAAATAATTTATGTGTCCTTAAATTCAAGGACAGGACTGTTGGAATTGTTCAGCGATTGAGGAGCAATGGGCTTGATACTGAATATCTTGATGCGCCAGCGGCGGCTCCCGAAAGATGCCTTAATAAACTAGAAACAAGACTGATTCGTCATTTGGCGCATTATTTGGATGCCAATGGAAATTTGGTGAAATTTTGAAAATATGCGAAGGCAAAAATGGTCAATTTATGTCACACTGGTTCGCCTTCTGGTGGAGGCTGAACGATGGAAAAGTGGGGCAGAATCATCGTCGTCGATGGATGGCGTAGATAGAACTCAATTAGAGGATTCAGCAGACAATGGTGAACCGGCATGAGGAGAAGTCTGGACGCGCACACATCCATGCCTCTCTTCACGATTAGTCCATACAAGAGAGGTGATACCAAAAATGCGTTCATTCGTGTGGGTGGTAGCGACAATGGCACTAAGCACTGCATTTCAAATATCTTTGGCGGCGGGGCAACTTAAAAACTGGTACTGGCTAGCGCCATATCTTTGGGGTGTGAGCGGATTATCCTTTGTGATTTGGATGGTTCTAAATGCCAAGCAATTTTTTGTAAATACTGCAAAACAGCAGTCTGTTTCAATGCCTATTCCTAGTCAAACACAGCAAGATGTATCGTCGAGCGTGAAGGACAGCGGAAATTCCAATATCGTTCAAAACTTTTTTACTGGCCCATCGCCGATTGCTGCTTCGCCAGTTTTACCCCGCACAACTAAAGCAGAAGAGCCAAAACCTCACATTGTTTTTTTGAGGGCCAAAGCCATCAATATCACTCTCGGACTTGATAATGGATTTTATGAAGCGACGGACAATGGTGATATCGACGGGATCAAGGCGTGTTTCAGAAATGAAGCAGTGTATGGCCAAGTCATAAGGGATGCATTTGGCATAAAAGCCCATGTGCGTCTTAGAGATAAAAACGGCAATGAAATTGGTGAAGGGGTATCTGGAGTTCAATGGCTCGGCATAGCGGGCGAAGAAGTTAATATTCGCAAGAATGAAAGTGCTTGCGTATGCATTCTTATATTCACTAGGGGTAAAGAAAGAAAATGCGCAGTCCCATTTATGAAGCGCGTTGGTGCTGGTAATTTTGGTGGCTCTCGTTTCATATATGACGGGGTTGAGTTGCCAGAGGTGCCTAGTTCTGTGGAAGTATATCTTACTGATGAAAAGGGAATGCTGTTACCGTCCGTGATTATTAACATCACAGTTGATGAAAACGAAATAAAGGTGAAAACAAATAATTAGTCATGAAAACACCTGAATACATCGAAGGCGATAAGGCCCGAGAAAACTTTGAAAGCGGCATGAAGGCGCTATTTAAGCTTCCGAAAGAATCTGTACCTACCAAGAAAAAGGCCCACACGAAGCGGGCCGGGAAGACTACTAGGCGCGTCGCTTCCCGCGACGCTGGCGGGAAGGCTTGAAGCCTCTAAAACGCCTCTGGCCGGGGTTTCTCCAGAAGTTCTTTGCCGATGAGTCCCCGATAGGTGAGGCGTTTCCCGGCAACTTGCGACATGGCAAGTTCAAAGCGGTTTGAATCGGAAACGAAGTGCTTTTTGATAGCGCGATTGTTGAAACGGAAAATTTGTTCATCGAGGTAACGTAAAAGGTGAAACGGCTCCACGGAAATGTACGTGCCATGAAGACCGCGTTTTACGAGAGACCAAAAGTTCTCAATGCCGTTCGTGTGAACCTGTCCGTCTACATAAGTCTCCGCGTGGTCAACGATCTGATGGACGTACTCTTTGTACAGTCACCAATAGCCGTAGAAGTCATCCGTATGCAAGTTCGCTTTCGGCTCTACATGGGCCTTGACCATAGCGTGAAGAGTGCTTGCGGAACGATTTTCAATTACTTCGGCCCTGACTTTCCCGTCACGCTGAAGGATGCCGCCGACAATGGTTTTATTTGCAAGACCGCCTCTTCCAATGTTCATCTTTGCTCGTTTGTCCTTGTGCATGTTCCGGGCCTTACCGCCGATGAATGTTTCGTCAGCTTCGACGTGCCCGGACAGGTTTCCCTCTTTGGAGTCCTGAAGGGCCAGGCGGAGACGCTGCAACATGAACCAGGCAGTCTTTTGCGTGACACCCAAGGCGCGGTGGAGTTCCATGCTGCTGATACCGTTCTTGCAGTTGACCAGCATCCAGAAAGCGGTCATCCACTTGTCGAGCGAGATGGGCGAGTCCTCAAACACGGTGCCAACCTTAAGCGTGAACTGCTTTTTGCAGTCATAGCAGAACCAGATGCGGCGAGTCTTGATGAAGGAATGTTTCTCGCCATCACAGCGCGGACATGTGACCTTGCCGTCCGGCCAGCGCAGTTTCATGGCGTAATCGAATGCCCGCTGAGGATCGGAGAAGTAAACAATGGCTTGCTGTAAAGTCTTTGGCGTTTCCATGAATCCAGAGTACCGGAAATTGACATGTGTGTCAAGTATATATTTACCGTTTTTTAGCTATATGCTGGTATTCGGGCTTTCTGAATCGTTGAGCGGTAAAGCCCCAGTGCCCAGTCATCCGGCTCAATCTGCGCAAACCTGCTGGCGCACAGAAACTGAATCGTCTTTCTTCCTGCACTGAGATGAACTCTGATGATATAAACAGGGCGCGGAGGCAAACATGAAATTTACGCGAATTCTGCTGTTGCTGGCTGCTGTCTCGGTCACGCTTCATGCGCAAAAGAAAGAACAGGACCGACTCGAGCACGCTGGCCAGGTGCTGCAGGAAATCATCAACATTCCCGACAATCTTCCCAAACCGGTCCTGGACCGCTCTGACTGCGTGATCGTGCTGCCCTCGGTAAAGAAGGGCGCTTTGGGCATTGGCGCCAGCATTGGACGCGGGGCCATGTCGTGCCGCAGCGGCGCTAACTTTACCGGGCCGTGGGGTCCGCCCGCCATGTATGCCCTCGAAGGTATCAGCTTTGGATTTCAGATTGGCGGCCAGGCAACGGACTTCGTTCTTCTGGTCATGAACAATCACGGAGCGGAAATGCTGATGAAGAGCAAGGCCAAGCTGGGTGCGGACGCTTCCGCTGCTGCCGGTCCCGTGGGCCGTGATGCCGAGGCCGCGACCGACATTGCTATGCATGCAGAAATTCTCACCTACTCGCGGGCCAAAGGGCTCTTCGCCGGCATCTCGCTCGAAGGTTCAACTCTGCGGCCGGATGGCAGCGCCAATAACAATCTCTACGGACACGATGTGAGCGCAAAAGACATCGTCCGCGACCACAAAGTGGGCACGCCTGCCGCGGCCCGGTTGATGCTGAGCACGCTGGAAAAGGCATCGCCGCGCAACAAGACGGGAACCAAAAAGTAACCGTTTGAAAACGAGCGGCGGTCAGCGAACGGGCTGGAAGCTCCGCTTCCAGGCTCTGCCGGTTCCGGACTGCAAACATTTCCCTGCAGTTCATAATGCGCCGAAAAGTGCGTGTGCTACACTACTCTTTTCAATCAGATACGCTAAAACGTTCAATGCTCTTATCTAAAGAATATGTTGGGTATTTGGCCCGGCAAATAACGCAAAAACTGATTGGTGGCGAGTTTATTGAGACCAAAGACGTCCCTGGCGTCTCGGAAGCTCTCAACCTTGCGCTGCTCGAAGAGCTGCAGCTGGAAGACCGCATCAATGACGAAGTCCGTCTCATCCTTGAGCAGTATCAGGATGAAATGCAGCGCGCTGGCGCCAGTTACCAGGAGATGTTCAAGAAGGTAAAGGGCGAACTGGTGCGGAAATATAAGGCGGTGCTGTGAGACTCTCGCGCGATAAGGTGAACAAACTCGCACACACCGTGGCGGACGCCCTGGCTGGAATGGGTCAGGTGGATTTTGTCGAAGACCGCAACAGCATCCGCATGGAAGCTCGCCGCCTGCTGGAAGAACTTCTGAAGCAGGAAGAAAAGATCGACGTTGCCGCTCGCCAAAAAATCGAGAGCCAGAAGCGCACCATCGTGGAAGGCACTCAGGAGTGGGACATTCTGTATCGCAAGTATTACAACGAGGAAGTAAAGAAGCTGGGAATCTGACCTGGCGCTTTACTGCTCTGCGCGATGCCGCTCCTGCGGCGTCATCTCCGCCCACATACGGTTCAGATTGTTTTCGAGGCGGCGGTTCTCGGGCTGCTGCTGCCGGGCGACGTTAAACCACTGATAGGCCTTGACCGGGTCGCGCCGCACGCAGTGTCCACTGGCGTAAAGAGCGCCCATCTGGATTGCCGCGGTCGCATCATCCTCTTCGGTGGCGGCTCGCAGGTAGAGCAGCCCCTGTTCGCAGTTTTGCCGCACGCCTCGGCCCTGCAGATACTGCTGCGCCCGCAGCAGGGCCGCACTGGGCCTGGATCGCGGACTGGCGGCTGGTTCCGTGGCAGGCCCTGCCGCTGACTCTTCCGTGCTCTGCTCTTTTTGCGCGGCTTTCTCGGGTGCCTTTACCTCAGATTTCTCTTCTCCTGATTTTTCTTCCCCTCGCGATGCTTCTCGCTTGTCATCCCCCGGCGGGCCCTCCGCTGCGGTATTCTGCATAGCCGCAGCCGAAACCGGCGCGGCTGCAGGTGGAATCGGCGTGGGCAGACGGCTCGCGCCTTTGGGATTGGGGACAGTCGTCGGATCGGCTTTAGGCATCTCCGGAGATTTTCCTCCGTCCAACTGGCTGGATCGCCACTGAAAGTAGATGAGTCCCAGAATGGCCAGCAAAAACAACAGCAGAAGCATTTTCCGGACTCCGCCCCGGGAAGCGTGCTCGTCTTCGAGCAGATACGTGGCACTGTGTGACGGCTCTTCACCTAACCCCAGAAACGACGGGCCTCCAATGGACGTAGTATGCACCCGCTCGCTGCCCGGTTCCGGTTCACTGCGCAACCGCTGCTGCGCCAGCACCGGCCTGGCGGAAGCCAGCACGGAAGTCGCGGGTGTGCTCGAACTCTGGGCGACCGCCGCAAGCTCCGGCCCGGGAAGTCTTGCATTGGCCGTGGCGGCGGCTCGCACCTGGGCTACAGCGCCTCGGCGCTCCTGTGCCCGGCGTTCCACGCGATTGCCGCACAGGCCGCAAAATTTGTGCCCGGCCTGGTTGGAGTGTCCGCAGGAAGGACACTTCTGTCCTCCGCTCTGGAGAACCCGTCTGTCCGCCATCCGGCGTTCAAAGCGAACACCGCACATGCCGCAGAAACGGTTCTCTGCCTGGTTGTCCGTACCGCAGAAACTACATATCATGGAGACCTGACTTCCTCCTGGACGCATTTTTTCGTCAGCAACTCTCTAAGTGAGATGTAATCCGCCAAAAATGTGCTGTAAACAAAATGCCCTGGTCCTGACTGCCTGGTCTTTTGGCGCCGGGGGCGAATGCGAGATAATCTCCTGGACAAGTGCTTTCTTCCGAACAAATTTCGCAGGCAGTGACTCAGGCCGCAACCGAAGCTGGATTTGAGCTTTCCGGCGTGGCGCGCGTCCAGGAGCAGGACTTTCCCGAACTGAACGCCTTTGTAGAGTGGATTGAAGCCGGCCATGCCGGAGAAATGCACTACCTGGAAAGACGCACGGAAAGCGGCGAGTTGAAACGTGCTTCCGCGAAGAATGCCGCACCGTGGGTACGCTCCGTAATCGTCTGCGGGCTCAATTACAATACCGACCAGCCGTACTCAACCCGGGTCAGCGACCCGTCGCGCGGATGGATCTCCCGTTACGCCTGGGGCAGCCGGGATTATCATCACACCCTGCATGAACGGCTGCAAAAAGTGGAAGCCGCGATTCGCGATTTGTCGTTGCAGCACGATCTGCCGGTGCAAACGCTCAGTTACGTGGATACCGGACCGCTGGTCGAGCGCGTCTATGCCCGGTACGCTGGCCTCGGCTGGATGGGCAAAAATACCTGCCTGATTCACCAGAAGCTCGGTTCGTTCTTTTTTCTGGGAGTGATTCTCACCTCGCTGGAGCTGCCAGCCGCGCTTCCGGCGGCGGACCGCTGCGGAAGCTGCACGCGCTGCATTGACTCCTGCCCCACGCAGGCCATCCTCGCTCCCGGCAAGCTGGACGCACGCCGCTGCATTGCTTATCTCACCATTGAGAAGCGCGGCGAAATGCCCGCTGAATTTCGCGACGCCGTGGGCCATCACCTGTTTGGCTGCGATATCTGCCAGGATGTCTGCCCCTGGAACAACAAGCCGGGCAATGCAATGCCAACCTCCGCGCCGGAATTTCAGGCCCAGCCGCAAATGTTCCATCCTGACCTGCAGTGGCTGGCCAATTTGGACGAAGAGACTTTTCGCCTGAAATTTCGTGATTCTCCGGTAAAGCGCGCGAAATATGCCGGACTCAGGCGAAATGTGGCCGTTGCCATGGGCAACAGCGGAAATAAAGACTTTCTTCCGGATCTGGAAAAAATGTCCGCCGATCCTGATTCGGTGGTGGCGGAACACGCGCAGTGGGCACTCGACAAGCTGCGTTCCAGTTAACCGCGAGTTATCTAAGTAATCACTCATATTCGCGGAAATCTGGTCTGGCGCAGGTCTGGCATGTTATTGTCGCCTTCGATGCAAATTTCGGCGCAGCCCTGGTCGATCCTGCGAAAACATCCGCGTTTTCCCGTGGATCTGCTGGTGGTCCTCAGATCAAGTTCTAAATTGTATGGCCGCACGCGCGATGTGAGCGAGGGTGGACTGGGGGCAACGATTCCCTCTGATCTTGGGCTGGGCTCGGTGATGGAACTGGAATTTCAATTCCCCAATGCCAGGGAGTCGATTTGCCTGGATGCGAAAATCGTTTATCGCCAGGGGTTCCAGTATGGCTTTATGTTTGTTGCGCCCACACAACCGCAAATTGAAGCCATACGCAAAGCCACTCGCCTGCTGCCGATTCTCCGCTGAATTTTTGCCGGTAAAGCAAAATCCCCTCGCGGCAGCAAGGGGACAAGGATAATGTTGTAAACGCTGGTTAATTTGCCGCGCCACGCAGGACATTGGCTGCCGAAAAGCCTTTGGGGCCCTTCAACAGTTCAAATTCCACGGTTTCGCCCTCGTTCAGTGTCCGGTAGCCGTTCTCCTGGATGGCCGAAAAATGAACAAACACGTCTTCCCCTGTCGTTAGCTGAATAAAGCCATATCCCTTGGCTCCGTTAAACCACTTTACAGTTCCTTTCTCCTTCACAAAGCAGCTCCTTTCGCCTCTTCTTTCAATCAATCTCTCTGTTGCAAATCCTGCAGAGAGAAAAAGCGCGGCCCCGGACATGCAGAGTTCCTGGCGGATTGCTCACGCACTCCATCCAGGCGGCCATCTGCCGGCCCGGAACTTTGCCCAATGTTCCCATTAGTTTCTTGCCTGGGAGGTGCACGCATAATATTCAGGAACTCGGGATTTTGTAAAGGATTATTTATTTGAGAAATCCAGGAACACCAGCCTTCCAACCTTTAGTAATTTCACAACAGGAATCGTTCGATTACGGAAGCAGCAATCTTTGATACGATCTTGAAGAATCCTCATGGAACAACAGTCTGGAATATCCAGCGGAGCTACCGCTGCGGCGCCAGCGCCACAGCCAGTTCCCGAACTGGAACAAATCGCCGATACATACCTGGTCCGACCCTGGAGAACCATGCTCCGCGAGCACGGACTGTCCACGCTACGCTACCTCACACATACTGAGGCGCATACCTTTGCTTTTTCCGTAGCCGCCAACGCCATTCTCTCGTTTGTCCCGTTTATCGTGGTCATGAGCTGGCTGATTCGCGGTCTGTTCCATTCCCGGCTCATGTTCGAGGTAATGAAGCAGCTGGTGATCGATCACCTTCCCGCAGGCCAGCATGTGGTCGCCGCCATTCTCAGCAATACCGGCGGGCATGTGAAGATCGCCTCGGTTTTTCTGCTGCTGATCACCTCTTCCGGAGTTTTTTTACCTCTGGAAGTGGCCTTCAACCGGATATGGGGATTCCCCAAAAATCGCTCTTACCTGAGCAACCAGATTGTCTCTCTCGGACTGGCTTTTGCCTGCGGCTTGCTGGCGCTGATCTCCACCGCGCTGACGGCCGGCAATGAATATGCCCTGCAGTCACTCATGCTGGGACACACGCAAAACCTGGTCTTCGCCATTACTTTTCTGGTCATACGCAAACTGCTCTCCGCGGTGACCGCCATCGCCATCTTCTTTTTGATCTACTGGATACTGCCGAACGGAAAAGTTCCTCCCCGGCCTGCCTTTGCCGCCGCCTTCGCTATCGGAGTGCTGTGGGAAGTGGCCCAGTACATTTACGAACTGGCGCTGCCCCTGCTCAAATTCCCCGAGGTGTACTCTGGCTTCTCCGCCTCGGCCACCCTGATGTTCTGGGCATTCATCACCGGACTCATGGTCCTTGCCGGCGCCAGCCTGGCCGCCACACCTCCGGCGGGCTACCAGTTGAGCGAGTAGTCAGGCCGCACGGAAGGTGCGTTTACACATCTTTTTAACAAGTCCATGATAAACTATGACTAGTCTGACTAGTCATTTTTATGTCTTCCACGATTAGAAAGAAGTCGCGTCCCGCTTCAGGCAAAACAGCACTCGCGAAGACAACAGGCGACTCATGGCAAATTCAAACCGCCAAAGCCAGATTCAGCGAGGTATTCCGGCTGGCCCGCAGCGAAGGGCCGCAGCATATCACCCGGCAGGGCAAAGAAGGCGTGGTGATGATCTCCGCCGAAGAATATGAAAAACTGGCGGGCAAATCTCATCAGCCTAAAAGCCTGGTACAGTTTTTTCGGGAATCGCCTCTCGTGGGACTGGAACTTGAATTCAACCGCGATAAAGATACCGGACGCGATATCGAACTATGAGCGGATTCCTTCTGGACACCAACTGCATTTCCGAGGTGGTGCGCGTCCAACCCGATCCAAATGTGCTCCGCTGGATGGAAACTGCGGGGGAGTCTCTGCTTTATTTAAGCGTCCTCACGTTAGGAGAAATTCGCAAAGGTTTGGCAGCTTTGGCACAGGGCCAGCGCCGGACACGGCTCGAAGCATGGCTGGAAACCGAACTGCACGCGCGCTTCTCCGGAAGGATTTTGCCGATTGATGCCGCTGTCGCCGATCGCTGGGGCTGGCTGGCGGCGGAAGCCAGGCGGAGAGGAAAGCCGTTATCCACAATAGATGCCTTGCTGGCGGCCACTGCCCTTCACCATAATCTGACCATCGTCACCCGCAATGTTGCTGATTTCACTGGCTGCTCCGTGCCGGTTCTAAATCCCTGGGAAACATGATGATGAAAGGTTCCACGACTTTGTTTTCAGGCCTCTTTCTCTGCCAAATGTCCTCTTCTCTAATGCAGTGGACTGTCTATAATTCAACTGTTGTCTTACGCTTTTTCATTCACGCGTAAACTCACGGCCCTGGGTCTGTGGCCCCGCTCTCGCCTTGCCCGAATCGCGACCTGTCTTGCCGGTCTTGATCTGCTGCTGATTTTGCTCAGTCAGGCGCTTCGTCTGGCGGGAAAATCCGCGCCAGGAATGCTGCTGCCTCTCTGGATCACCTCGCTGGGCTTTGCCACGGGCGTTTTGTTTCTCTCGGTGGCGGTGCGCTGGTTCCGCACGCATGTCATGTGGCAGCTGCGTAACCAGCTCATTGTGACTTATCTGTTCATCGGCGCTGTTCCGGTCCTTCTGGTGGCTTCCATGGCCCTGCTGGCGGGGCAGAGATTTCTCGGACAATTTGCGGCCTTTCTTACGGTTTCAGAATTTCAGTCCCGGCTGCAGCAACTGTCGGCAAGCAACAGCGCCGCCGCGGAACGGATCATCGAGCATGGTGACCGCAGCGAGAATCTGGCGGCGCTCGATCCGATCTTTACCGGACGCACCATTCATATCTCTCCTGTCGCGTCGCGTCCGCCATGGCTGCAGGACAAGTTCAGCGGCCTGGTCCTGGACCACGGGCGGTTCTACCTTCGCGCCGCCGATTTTGCCGATACGAAAAACGGGCGCATCCTCATCATCTCCAGCGTACCGGCAAGCGACAGGCTGCTGGCCGGAATCGCCGAGGACTTCGGCAGTCTTACTCTTTCTTATTCCGATCTGGGCCTTCGCCGCGACCGAAGTTCGGGAAGGAAAGCCCCCGTTGCTTCCCCGTCCGCGGAAGGCGAGCGCTATACGGCGGGGGCCGTGCCGCCGGCACAGAACATCCTTGACCGTGAATTTGAGTTCAGCGCTTTGGTCCCGGCGATTGACTGGAACACAGGAAGAAAAGAAGGCACGGCCATGCTGGCAGGCTCCACGCGGCCAGGTCTGATTTACACCAAACTTTCCGCCCACCTGGGAGAGTGGACCGACACGATCAGCGTATACGTCGCGGTTTTTTCCGCCCTGTTTTCCGTGATGGTGCTGACGGCGCTCTATATTGGCCTGCGCCTCATGCGCACCATCACGGTTTCCGTGGCCAATCTCTATGAAGGCACGCAGCGCATCAACCAGGGTGACTTCACGCACCGCATTGAGGTCAAAGAGCGTGACCAGCTGGCCGCCCTGCAGGTGGCCTTCAACTCCATGACCGAATCGCTCGAGCGCCTGCTTGCCGAGCACAAGGAAAAAGAGCGCATGCAAAGCGAACTGGAGATCGCGCATGAAGTGCAGGAGCAGCTTTTTCCCCGCGCTGTTTCGGGCATCAGGTCGCTCGAGCTGCATGGTGTGTGCCGCCCGGCGCGGACCGTCAGCGGAGACTACTACGATTTCCTGCCCAGCGGACCGGACCATCTCGGCATCGCCGTGGGCGACATCAGCGGCAAGGGCATCTCCGCGGCCCTTCTGATGGCGAGCATTCATTCCGCGGTCCGCGCCTATGAGCGGGAAACTCAGGTCGGGCAGGAATCTGCTTCCGCTTACGGCAGTAAAGGCGGAGGCTCCGTTCTGGCTGCGCCGGCTGTAACTGCGTCACCGGCAAGAATGCTCCACTCGCTGAACCGGCATTTGTATCGCAGCACGGCAATGGAAAAATACGCCACGCTTTTTCTCGGATTCTATGATGGCGAGAGCCACCGCATCACCTACTCCAATGCCGGCCATCTTCCGCCCGTGATTCTCAGCCCCAATGGCTCCACCCGCCGTTTGGATGCGGGCGGCATGGTAGTGGGACTCTTCGACAATCGTACCTATGAAGAACAGACCGTCGATTTTCGCCCCGGAGACATCTTCATAGCCTTCAGCGACGGCATCACCGAACCGGAGAACGAATTCGGCGAATTTGGAGAACAGCGGCTGATTGAGACTGTCTTCGCCAACCGGCATCTTCCGCTCGAACGCATTACCGACCACGTAATTGCCGCGGTCCAGGACTGGATCGGCTCGGCAGAAGTGCCGGACGATATTACTTTGGTCCTGGCGCGACGCTCAGTGTAGCGCGCTGCTAATGAGCGTTCACCAAAGCCGCGCAATTTGCACAACTGGTTAGTGGGACCCCAGCTTCAGCCGGTGGTCCATATTGGCCAGCCGCCAGCCTGTCTCAAAAACCAGCCGGGTCACCTGAGTCAGCTTGTTGAAATCAATTTTGTCCACGGTATCGGTGGTCTTGTGGTAGTCCACGTGTACTCCGTCAAAATAGAAAATGACGGGAATGCCGTGCTTGGCATAGTTCCAGTGGTCGGAGCGGTAATAGATGTGCTCCGGATTGTTAACATCGTTGTAGTAATAGTCCAGCTTCAGTTTCTGAAATTCCGAGTTGGTCTCTTCGCTGATCTGATTCAGCTCCGGGCTGATGCGGTCGGCTCCAACCAAATAGATAGTATGAGCGTCGGTAAGATGCTCGTCTTCCTTTGCGTCATCGCCAGCAGGTTTGGAGCGCCCGATCATGTCGATGTTCAGGTCGACAATTATCTTGTCCAGCGGGACAGCCGGAGCAAAATCGGTGTTGTATTCCGATCCGAGCAGGCCCAGCTCTTCGCCCGCATGGAAAATAATCAGGATAGACCGTTTGGGACGCTCCCCCTGGGCGAGAGCATGAGCGATTGACAGCACAGCGGTCGTACCGGACCCATCGTCATCGGCGCCAGGATAGATGCCCGTGTCATCCGTTTTGAGGTGGTCGTAATGGGCGCTGAAAATAACATACTCGCTTTTCAGCTGCGGATCGCTTCCCTCCAGAATGCCAGCCACGTTCTGAGTGTTGACGCGCGTCTGCCGTATGGCAATCACCAGCCTTGCGCTGGCTTCAGTGGCTTTGGGGGCAATCGCTTCCTTTTTATGTACTGCCTCATAAATATCTTTAAGATTCAGCCCCGCCAGCGCCAGTACTTTATCAGCCAAATCCGGTCCCATGACGGCGGACGGCAGATTGCCATCCACGCTTTTTGCCAGCTCCACCGATTCGCGCCCGGTCATACGCTCGCGAAAGGATTTGTTCTTCATCTGCTCGGCAAAGCGCTGCTGCGGAATCTGCAGCACGCCAATGGCTCCATGAGCGCGCGCCGCCGCCAGGCCTGTTTCCGTGGGGCCAAGTTTGGAGAGGTCGATACCGGCAGAGGCCGCGGGCACGATCACCACGATCTTTCCCTTCACATCCAGCCCGGCGTAGTCGTCGTGCTTTTGCGATGGCGAAGATATACCGGCGCCGGCGAACACGATCCGGCCCTGGGCTTCGCCGCCCGAATTGCGGGCAGGATAGAAGTCTCCAAAAGCGTAATTGCTGGTTTGCCCGCCAATGGTCAGCGACATCTGGCTCTTTTCGGCGTCCGGCATGGAAGAGACGACTTCAAAGCTTTGCAGGAAGTCTCCGTGGTCGCCTGCCCCGCGAAATCCGTCGGCTTTCAGCCGGGAAGCCAGATACCGGGCAGCTATGGAGAAGTTGGGCGCAAGCGTATAACGCCCGCCCAGCTCCCGTGACGCCAGAAACTCGAGATGCATGCGGAGTTCGCCCGGAGTTATGGATTCCACTGCCGGCGCAGGGACTGCAGGCAGGTTATTCGCCGGGACTGCTCCCGCAGGGAGGAAAACAAGAAAAAAGACCGCAAAAACAACTCGGGCAGGAAGTGTTTTAAAGTGCATAACCAGATAACTGTATCAGCACCCGGAAGTGCCCACAATAAATCTCTGCCCTTGTTTTTCCGGCGGTGTTTGCCGATTTTCTTCTCTGGGACCGGCAGGTACAATGTTGGGAAAAGAGGTTTGGCTGTGCTTTGTGATGGCCATTGGACCTCAGGCCAGGCACAAGGTTGTAAAATCTTACTTTGCATAACACGCTGACTTCTGTGAAACAAACCATTATTGTCCTGGAAGACGATCCGGACATCTCCAATCTGATCCGCTATCATCTCCAGCAGGCCGGGTTTATCGTGCACGTGTGCTCTTCGGGCGACAAAGTCCTGCCGGCTGCGCGGGAGCATGCGCCGCTGCTGTTTCTTCTGGACATCATGGTCCCGGGCAGCAATGGCCTTGAAGTTTGCCGGCAGATTCGCGAGAGCAAAGACCTCGCGCGCTTCCCGGTCATTTTTCTCACGGCAAAATCGTCAGAAGAAGACAAGATACGCGGACTCGAACTCGGCGCCGACGACTACATTGTTAAGCCATTCAGTCCGCGCGAACTCGCGGCGCGCGTGCGGGCAGTGCTGCGGCGCTTTGAGCAGCCGGTAACCACCACCATCACGACACGCGATTTCGAGCTGGACAGCGACTCTGTGACGCTCACCGTCCGGAACCAGCCGGTGGAGATAACCGCCACGGAATTCCGCCTGCTGCACTTCCTCGCCTCCCATCCGGGCCGCGTGTACACGCGCGACCAGGTGCTGGACGCCGTTTGGCGCGAGACTTCGTTCGTCACGCCCCGATCGGTGGACGTCTATGTACGCCGTCTGCGGGAAAAAATCGAAGAAGACCCGGAACGCCCGAAATATCTCAAGACCGTGCGTGGAGCAGGATACAAATTTGAGGCGGCGAAGTGAGGAACCGGGTCTTTCTCAAGATGATGCTGGCCCTGGCAGTGGTAATTGGGGCCGGCGCTCTGATTATCGATTTCAGCATCCGGCAGACCTGGGAAGCCTCACTCAGCCATGACATTCAGCGGCTGCTCGAACAAAATGCCGAAAGCTTTTCCCGCCGGATGGAGTATGATCACGACCACTCGCTCCAGCAGATGACAGATGAAGAAGCCCGCACAACGGGAAAGCGCGTCACGGTCATCGCACATGACGGCACCATACTGGCAGACTCCGGAACGGGTTCCGGAACAGTAGAAAATTTCACGGCCCGGCCTGAAGTGAAAGCAGCTCTCGAAGGAAAGACCGGCAGCGCAATCCAGCCGGGAGATAAACCGGGGACTGACGTTCTCTATGTGGCCGTCCCCAGCGGCGACAAAGTGCTTCGCCTGGCGCTTCCTCTTTCTTCTCTTCAGAGCCATGTGATACGCATCCGGAGGACGCTGCTACAGGCCACGATTGCTACCCTGATTTTGGCCCTGGTGGTGGCCCTGCTGGGCGCGAACAATGTCTCTTCGCGTCTGCGAAGAATCGTGGAATTCGCGGGGCGTGTGGCCGCGGGAGATCTTTCGGCGCGCATCGCGGAAGATAGTGGCGACGAAATCGCGCAGGTGGCCATGGCTCTCGACCGGACGGCGCGCCAGCTGGAAACCAATTTTTCCGCCATTCGCGCGGGCCGCGCCCAGCTCGAAGCCCTGCTCAACGGCATGAAAGACGGAGTGATTGCCGTCTCGCCGGACCTGCGTGTGCTTTGGGCCAACCGGGCCATCGCCGAAATCATCCGCCAGCCGGTACGGATTGGCTCTCCGGTAACCGAAGTCGTGCGGCACCCCGACTTTCTTTCCGCGATTCGTACGGCCATCCAGACGCAGCAGCGGCAAAGCGCCATTGCGTCTTCGCTCACCGGACCGCGATCGTTTTCCATCAACGCCGAACCGCTGCCTGACGGCGGAGTGGTAAGCGTGCTGCACGATATTTCCGAGATCGAGCGGGTAGAGAAGACGCGCAGAGACTTTATTGCCAACGTCTCCCATGAGCTGCGGACGCCGCTCACCTCCATCCGCGGTTACACGGAAACCCTGCTGGAATCGGGTGAACCGCTCAGCGGCAATACTCAGGAGTTTATGCAGGTCATCCGCAGAAATGCGGAGCGCATGGGGCGGCTTACCGAAGATTTACTGGTGCTGGCGCGGGTGGAATCCGGCGAGCAAAAGCTTGATCTGCATCCGCATCCGGTTGCGCAGATGATCACCGAAGCCGCTCATTCCATGCAGGCCAGCGGCGCCAGCCAGGGAGTGGAAATCTCCATCGACGAGATACCGGAAGTCTCCGTCATGGCCGATTCCTATGCCATGCATCAGGTCTTCGGCAATCTGATCAGCAACGCGCTGCGCTATGCCCATAACGGCGGGCGAATTGTGATTGGCGCCACGGAAAAAGGCAGCGCGGTCGAATTCTTTGTCCGCGATTTTGGCCCCGGCATCGCCTCGGAGCACCTGCCTCGTATCTTTGAGCGCTTTTACCGGGCCGACAAGGCGCGTTCGCGCGAAACCGGCGGCACAGGCCTGGGCCTGGCTATTGTGAAGCACATCGTACTGAATCACCATGGCACGGTACGCGTGGAAAGTTCCATAGGCCACGGTTCCACATTTTTCTTTACCCTCCCCCGCGCCTGAAGCTTTTCATTTCACTCTCTATTCACGTTTTCTTAATCATCTTGTAACAAACCTGCCATATAAGGGAAAGTGGCAATCTATTAAAAAGAATAAATTGCGGAGGATTACATGCGAATTAAGTGGCTGGCAGGGATGCTGTTGGCGCTGTTTGCTCTCGGCGCATTTGCCGAGACAGACCTGAATGGTGCGGGCGCTACTTTCCCCTATCCGATTTACTCCAAGTGGTTTAGCGAATACCAGAAGATTCATCCTGACGTAAAAATCAATTATCAGTCCATCGGCAGCGGCGGCGGCATCAAGCAGGTCACGGCAAAAACAGTGGACTTCGGGGCCAGTGACGGGCCTATGACCGACGAGCAGCTGAAAGCTGCTGGGTTTGAGATCCTGCATATACCCACCGTGCTGGGCGCAGTGGTCCCAATCTACAATGTTCCTGGCGTCTCCACGGACCTGAAATTTTCCGGTGACGTTCTGGCGGATATTTTTCTGGGAAAAATCACCAAGTGGAATGATTCCCGCATCGCCAAAGCCAATCCTGGGGTGAAACTCCCGGCGCTGGATATTGTGGTCGTTCACCGCTCGGACGGCAGCGGCACGTCTTATATCTGGACCGACTATCTCTCCAAAGTGAGCGATGAATGGAAGACCAAAGTCGGCAAGAATACCTCGGTAAGCTGGCCTGCTGGTCTGGGCGGCAAGGGCAATGAAGGTGTCTCGGGTACCGTCAAGCAGACGGAAGGCGGCCTTGGCTACGTCGAGCTGATCTACGCCATGTCGAACAACATAGCCTTTGGCAGCGTGCAGAATGCGGCGGGACAGTTCGTGAAGGCGAACCTCGAATCCGTTACCGCGGCAGCAGCTTCGGTGAAAGACATGCCTGCGGATTTCCGTGTCTCCATCACCAATGCGCCCGGAAAAGTAGCTTACCCCATCAGCAGCTTTACCTGGCTGCTGGTACCCGTGAAATGGGCAGATGCCAGCAAAAGAAAACCCATGGTCGATTTTCTGAACTGGATGCTGAACGGCGGCCAGGACATGGCGGGCAACCTGCAGTATGCTCCGTTGCCGAAGAATGTCGTGCCCAAAGTAAAGCAGGCAATTAGCCGCATTCAGTAGCAACTTAGCCCGGATTACTGATTCCATTCCGTTCTGACCAGAGCGCCGTATCAACGGCGCTCTGATCTTTTTTAACATTGCTTTAACGATGATCTGGTAGCTTGCAGGGTATATGCCTGCTCTTCGTCAAAATCAGGTTTCAGACACTTCTACGCCCGAAACTCCTTCGGATACGATTTCGGGCGGTGCAGTTGACAACCCTGGGCAGGAACTTTCCGCCGCTGTAAAGCAAATCCGGACGGAGCACCGAGCATATGCGGATGCCACCTTCCGTTCGCTGGTAATTGCCTGTGGTCTGGCCATACTCGCGATTGTCGGCCTGATTCTTTTTGAACTCATCACCCAGTCGCACCTCTCTCTGCGGCAATTTGGCCTGAAATTTCTGGCCCGGAGTATCTGGGATCCCAATATTGATGATTATGGCGCTCTGCCCTTTATCTATGGGACCCTGGTTTCGTCGTTTCTTGGCCTGCTGATTGCCGTGCCGCTCTCCGTGGGCACCGCTCTTTTTCTCACCGAGATTTGCCCCCGGCAGATACGGGCCGTGCTTTCTTTATGCGTGGAGCTTCTGGCAGCCATCCCCAGCGTGATTTACGGTCTTTGGGGCATTTTCGTGCTCGTGCCGTTTCTGCGGCTGCACCTGGAACCCTTTCTGCAGCATTACTTTCTCTGGACTGGATTGTTCAGCGGCCCCAAAATCGGCTTTGGTATGCTGGCCGCCGGAATCATCATCGCGATCATGATTCTTCCCATTATTTGTTCCATTAGCCGCGAGGTGATTGTCGCCGTGCCTCGGCAGCAGCGTGAGGCCGCGCTGGCGCTGGGAGCCACAAAATGGGAGATGCTGCGTATTGCCGTTTTACGGAATGCCCGTCCCGGTATTTTCGGGGCCATCATCCTGGGTCTGGGGCGCGCCTTTGGAGAAACCATGGCTGTAACCATGGTGATCGGCAACCGCCCGGAGATTGCCCGCTCTCTTTTCGCGGCGGGAGATACACTGGCCAGCTCGATTGCCAACCAGTTTAATGAAGCCACAACCCCGATGTATCAAAGCGCTCTGGTGGAAATGGGGCTGGTGCTGTTTGTTCTGACTCTGCTTGTGAATGCCCTGGCCGGACTGCTGGTCTGGAGCATTACACGGGGCCAGCCTGCGAGGGGTCTTGCCTAATACCAGCATTCAGAATATTCACTGGCTGCGCCGCGCCAAAAACTATCTGGCGCTGGGTATCATCACCGTCGCAGCCCTGATCGTAACCGTGCCACTGTTTTTGATTCTCGGAACAGTGGTGCAGCGTGGACTCAGCGGCCTGAACCTCGACTTTTTCATCCAGATGCCCAAACCCGTGGGTGAACCGGGCGGTGGCATGGCCAATGCCATCGTGGGATCACTCATGATCCTTGGTTTGGCCAGCCTGATCGGCGTGCCCCTGGGAATCGGCTCTGGTATTTATCTGGCTGAGTATGGCCGCAACCGCTATGGCAATATTGTGCGCTTTACCGCGGACGTGCTGAACGGCGTGCCCTCCATTGTGATTGGAATCACCGCGTATGCTCTTGTGGTGGCCGTGCAGGGGCACTTTTCCGGCTTTGCCGGCTCCATTGCTCTGGGCATCATGATGATTCCCATTGTCAGCCGCACCACGGAAGAAGTCCTGCTTCTGGTACCGCAGTCCATACGCGAAGCCGCTCTGGGCCTGGGTATTTCCCGGTGGCGCACCATTCTTTCTGTGATTCTTCCTTCGGCCCGGGCCGGAGTAGTAACAGGTGTAATGCTGGCCTTTGCCCGTATTGCCGGAGAAACCGCGCCGCTGCTGTTTACCGCTCTGGGCAACCAGTTCTGGACCGTAAAAATGAACCAGCCCATGCCTGCCCTGCCACTGCAGATTTTTGCTTATGCAATTTCCGCCTTTGAGGACTGGCATCGCCAGGCCTGGACCGGAGCGCTGGTGCTGATCAGCATGATTGTGCTGGCAACGGTGGCTTTCCGGTTCGCAACCAGCCGCGGCATCAAGGAGACGAGCTAATCCATGGAAGGTCAAGGTCACATTCAGGTCCACAACCTGAACGCATGGTTTGGAAAAACGCAGGCCCTTCACGACATTAATCTCGAAGTATTCCCAAGACATACTACGGCCATCATCGGCCCTTCGGGCTGCGGCAAGTCCACCTTTGTGCGCTGCATCAACCGGATGCACGAGACGCTGCCCAACACTCGCGTGGAAGGCAAAATTCAGATTGCCGATCTGGACATCTATGGCAAGGGCGTGTCGCCCGTTTCCGTACGCCGCCGGGTGGGAATGGTATTTCAAAAACCGAACCCCTTCCCCACCATGTCCATTTATGACAATGTGGCCTCCGGGCTCAAGCTGAACGGATTCCATAACCGGCATGAGCTGGACAGGATTGTGGAAAAATCGCTGCGCGACGCGGCGCTTTGGGACGAAGTGAAAGATTCGCTCAAAAAGAAGTCTGGCGCCAGCCTTTCCGGCGGACAGCAGCAGCGGCTCTGCATTGCCCGCGCCCTGGCCGTGGAGCCCGAGGTCCTGCTCATGGACGAGCCTGCCTCGGCGCTGGACCCCATTTCCACTTCCAAAATCGAAGATCTGATCTTTGAACTCAAGAAGCAGTACACTGTTGTGATCGTGACGCACAACATGCAGCAGGCTGCGCGCGTGGCCGAGTACACCGCCTTTTTCCTGATGGGATATCTGGTGGAACTCGACAAGACGGAAAAGATGTTTACCAAGCCTTCTGACAAGCGAACGGAAGACTACATAACCGGGAGGTTCGGATGACGCGCACACGTTTCCATCAGGCACTGGATGATTTGAAGCAAAAGCTGCTCGCTATGGGCGGTATGGCGGAGCAGGCCGTGGAACGGGCGGTACGCGCCTATCAGACCGGAGACGTCTCGGTGTGCCAGCTGGTGCTGCGCGACGAGGGGAAAATCAACGCCGCCGAGCGCGAAGTGGACGAGCTGGCCATGGACCTGCTGGCCATGCAGCAGCCCATGGCGATCGACCTGCGCTTTATTATCGCGTGCATCAAGATCAATGCCGATCTGGAGCGCGTGGGCGATCAGGCAGTGAATATCGCGGAACGCGTTCTGGATCTGTCACGGCACCCCAAATCCAGCGTGAACGCCGACATCGCCCGCATGGCCACGCTCTCCATCAACATGGTGCGCGAGGCGCTCAATGCCTTCCTTACGGCCGATGCCGATATTGCCCAGGGCATCCTCGAAAAAGACGACCTCGTGGACAACATGAACCGCGAAATCTTCGAGGCCGCCGACCACGCAATGACTCATTCCATGGAGACGCATCGTCACGCCCTCGACACACTGCTGGTGGCAAGAAACCTGGAGCGCGTGGCCGACCACGCCACGAATATCGCCGAAGACGTGATCTTCTGGGTACGCGGCGCCGACGTGAGGCACCACGCTCAGGGCTAAACAGCGGAAGCGTTAAATTTTTGAGCTAACGGCGGGCGGGATTACTGCGCAACGTCAGTTATCGGCTGCCCATACCTGCGGCGGCAGCAAAGAATGGCTCCGAACTCTTCTGCTCCTGGCTGAGCCAGATGTCCTGTATCTCTTCTATTTTTTCCGCAACGGCGATGGAGAAACCGGTGCTGGTAAACACGCTCAGATCGATCCATACCGGTGTAAGCGTATCCTTGCGATACAGAATGAAGTTGCCCGTGCGTCTGCCGCGATTGTTGACCAGGCTAAAGGCGAGACTCCAGTTCGCTTCCGATACCACCAGACTCTCGTTCCAGAGATGGGAAAGGCCAAAATTATCTGTTTGCTGGAAGGGAAAGCATTCCAGATTCTCCGGCAGGGGTGAAATCAGGCTGATGCCGAAACCATCAAAGCCAATCGGCTGAAGGCACTGTTGCAGTGACTCGCAAAAGTCCATTACGGTCTCGCAGCCGCTCATGGCGTCGGCAGCGCGGCGAATGCTCACGTTGTTGGCGATCACGCGCCGCAGATTCAGTGCCCGGCTGGCCTCCTGCTTCAGCTCAGAGATTTCGTGATAGCGCAGCTGCTGCATGCCGACCATAACACCAACCCCGAGCACCACCAGCACCATGCCCACGGTCTGGCTGCCCGGATTGAGTAAAAACAGGCTCAGCAGCCCAAAACAGCCGCTCACTCCATAGAGCAGCAGGACCGCCTGCTTGTGAGACACGCCGCGGCTGATGAGTTTGTGGTGAATGTGCTCGCGGTCGGCCATGAACAGATGTTTTCGGCTGAGAAATCGGCGCAGGACCGAAATCGTAACGTCGAGAATCGGCAGACCGAGTGAGACGATGGGGATGGCGACAGCCACCATGGTGGGCGACTTTTGCGATCCCACCAGAGCAATGGCGCTGAGCAAAAACCCGATCAGCAGGCTGCCGCAGTCGCCCAAAAATATGGAAGCCGGATTGAAGTTATATCGCAGAAACCCGGCGATGGCTCCGGCCAGCACCAGCGTGAGGAACAGGATACCGTCGTTGTGCCCGACGAGCGCGATGATGCAAATCACCAGGGTGGAGAAGAGCGCGGAACCCGCAGCCAGGCCATCAAGGCCGTCAATCAGATTAAAAGCGTTGGTAATCCACAGCACCCAGAGAATGGTGAGCGGCACCCCGATCAGCCATCCCACGCTCACGCCTCCGGTTTTAATGGAAACCAGATGCACACCAAAGCCGTTTCGGTAGAGCAGCAGTGCAGCCAGAATCTGCACGCTGAATTTGGTATATGGGCGCAGACCACGAACGTCATCCACCAGGCCAAGCAACGAGACCAGCGTGGCAGGACCGAGTATGCCCGCGGCCATGGAAAAAGAAACCGCGCCGGGCAAGCCAAAGTGCAGCCAGCGTGAGAGCAGCAGCATCTCCCACATGGTGAGCAGAATGGCCAGCCCGCCAAACCGCGGGATAGGGCGGGTGTGGATATGCCGCGAATCAACGGGGGCGAAAGTCCATCCCCGGGCCAAAGCAAAATCCCGTACCCAGCGAGTGAACACCGCTGAACTCAGCACCGAAATGGCCAAAACGATTAATTGCATGGTTTTGCTTTTGGTGACGAAGACAAGCTGCGGCTATTTATACGACCCAGGGAATCATTGCAAACTCAGGACCTCGCGATAGACCTCGAGGATTCCCTCTGCCATCTTCCGGGCCGTAAACTCGGTCTCCACACGTCTGCGGCCGGCTTCTCCCATCTCCTGGCGCAGAGAAGGATTTTGGAGCAACTTTTGAATCGTCT
Organism: Candidatus Angelobacter sp.; assembly: GCA_035695325.1. Lineage (GTDB taxonomy): Bacteria > Acidobacteriota > Terriglobia > Terriglobales > Acidobacteriaceae > Angelobacter. Next base: position 89,750 of record DASSEH010000172.1, on the reverse strand, counting down.
CCGCCAGCGCATCCGGGCGCTGAGGCGGTACAAGATATCCGGTTACACCGTGCTGGTTGACCCAGGAAACCCCCGTGGGCAGATTCGTGGCGACAACCGGCTTGCCGCAGGCCATGGCTTCGAGCTGAACCATGCCAAACATCTCACTGTTGGCGATGGATGGCAGCACGAAAACATCGCACGCATGATAGTAGGTTAAGATGTCTTCATCGGCAATGTTACCAAGGAAGCTGACCTTGTCTTGCAGATTCATGCTGCTCGCCAGCTGCCGCAGACTGGCCTCCAGCGGGCCGGTGCCGATGATCCAGAGCTGGGCATCCAGTTTGGTCATAGCCTGAATAAGGTATTCCACCCCCTTGTAGTACACCAGCCGGCCAATAAACAGGACCACAGGTTTGTCGCCGCGCAATTTTTCCGCCGCGCGCTCGACGGCATCCGTCCGCTCAAATTTGTGGATGGGAATGCCAAATGGGACCACGCGGCATTTGTCCTTGAATCGGGAAACAAATGGAGAAACAGAAATGTGGTTCGGAGTGGGCGCCACGATGCGGGCCGCCTGATTGTAAAAAGAGTGCAGCAATGGCGCATAGGCGCGCAGAAGATTTTTTTGCCGCACAATATCGCTGTGAAAATGCGCGACCATCGGCCGATTCCCCGTCATTAAGTAAGAAACTTCCGCCACCGGATTCGGAACATGGACGTGAACAATGTCTCCAGGCAATCTCCGCATTAATGAAGGGAAGCTCGGCGTCATGGAGGCGGAAAACATCGTACCCCAGCTTCCCGCACGTGTGATGGGAAATCCTCGGCTCTCCTGCACCGTCCGGCTCGACGTGTTGGCCACCAAAAGCTGCAGATCAACGTGCGGATGAAGCTCGCTGCAGAGATCGCGGAGCACGGTTTCAATCCCGCCCCGGTACGGATCGTAAAATTTGCCGACCTGAAGGATTTTCAATGTAAATCAGCCTGGTTGCCGTTCATCGAGTGAAGACTGGCCTGGCTCCGCAGCGGTGCGATTATTTTTTCGTAAACCTGAACCACTTCGTCCGTACACCGTGACCAGCTAAATTGCCGCGCCCGTTCGATTCCGGCATGGCTTCGGGCTTTGTATTTATCCGGACGGCGCTGGGTTGCGTCCACCAGACTCAGCACAGCCCGGCAAAAACCCTCGACATCGCCGGCGTCACAATAGAGCGCCGCTTCCCCTCCCACTTCGCGCAGAGCGGAAATGTCCGTGGCCACCGCAGGCAGCCCACAGGCCATGGCTTCCAGCAGCGGAAGCCCAAAGCCTTCGCGCTCTGATGGCAGCAGCAGCAGAGTCGATTTGCGATACACTGCGGCCAGAACGCGCTCCTTAAGGAATGGCAGCACCAGCAGCGAATTTTCTATACCGAGGGACTTTGCCAGTTCTCTTTGCTCCTTTGTAAAAGCACCGCCTGCCTGCAGCAGTGAGGCCGTGGGCACGGACTTTTTCACTTCCGCAAATACCCGCAGCAGCACATCAATTCCCTTGCGCGGAATAGTGCTGCCCACGTGCAGGAGCATGGCCCCGCTGCTGCACGCAGCCAGAAGGCGCTCCGCTTCACGGTCAGCCATGGCATCAGGAGCCGGCGAAAAAACTGGTGCGACGCCCATATGCGCCACACTCATTTTTTCCGGTTGTATCCATCCCTGGGCCAGGAGTTCTCTGGCAGTGGCCTCACTGTTGCAAAACACCCAGGCAGCCTTCTTCAGGCCGGAAAGCACATGGCTGGCCATCCGGCGAAACGCCCAGGAGCGATCGTCTTCGGATGGCTTCATCAAACAGCGAAAAGCATCCAGATCGTGGCAGGTCACCACCGTGCGGCAAGCGGGCAGCGAATGCACCAGATGGGCATAGCTGTGATCGACTACGTGAAACAAATCAAAATCATCTCTGCGCCCGCGCAGCCACCGAGGATACCGCCCATAACGGTTCCAGCTCCGTTCCGCGGTATCAACCGCTTTGCGCAGACCATGTTTGCTCTCCGCCCAGTGCCGATGGTATGCGGGCCGCAGACGCTCGGCATGAATGCTGGCGCTATATCTTTTACTTAAATCGTCGAAGAGCATGTCGCCAGTCAAGTCCATGCTGGGCCAGTTCTCCTGAAGCAGATCGCAGACAACGGCCACACGCGGCAGGCGAGATGTCCCGCTGCCAGTCCTGCTCTGCTCTTCGATGGCTGTGTTTTCCATTTGCTTGAAATCAGGTTCAGGACTTGCGCGAAGAAGCATGGCTGTTCAGGAGCGCGCTTAGATTGCTGAATACTGTTTCCCGTTCAAAGCGTTCGAGAACCAGCTTGCGGCCAAGCTCTGTCCGTCGCTGCGCTTCCCCAAGATGATCCAGCACCTCGGCAATGCAATCAGCCAGGGCTGCGGCATCTCCCGCAGGATAGGACCAGCCTGTCTTCCCATCGATCACAGTTTCCCGCAATCCTCCGGTATTGGCGGCGACGACCGGTGTGCCGCACGCCATGGCCTCAAGCACGGAAAACCCCAGCCCTTCTGCCCGGCTGGCCTGAACGCATACATCCGAAGCCTGATAATCCAGCGGCAACTCCTGGCTGGGATGTACGGCGTCGGTGGCGATCACGTGCTCTTCCACGCCAAAGCGCCGCGCATATTCCATAAAGGTCCGGAAGCCGCCACTGCGGTGCAGGATCTTTACCTTGCGGCCACGCTCCACCAGCAGGCGCACGGCAGCCAGCAGCGTGCCAGCATCTTTTTCCGGAGCGATACGACTGCTGAAAAATATCAGCGAGCCTTCGAGCGGCAACAAACGCTGTGCCCTGATTTCGTGCTTCAGACGATCAGGAAGACAAAAGATTTTCCTGTCAACGCCATACACCGGCACAATATGCGCCGGACGTGCGCCGCGGCTTCTGACCGTGTCCGCCAGATATTCACTCAGCACAATGTATTGCCGGCCAAAAAATGCATTCAGGCGCGCCACGGCGGCAATCATCATCGCTTCAAGTTTGCGATAGGGTTTTGCCGGATCAGCGGCTGCCTTGCGGCAGTGGTAATAGTCCTCGGCTGGGCTGCACACCAGCATGTATGCGGGGATTCGCGTCCATCGGGCAATCATGTTGGTGGCCAGGGCCGCGATTCCATATCCCTGAACAATAACAACGTCGAACTGCTCTCGACGCGCGCGCAGAAATTTCATGGCAAAATATGCGAACCCAATTCGCCCGGCGGGACCAATGGTTACCGCAACTGGCCGGCTGAGATTCTGGCTGATCTCCGCGCCGCCGATGATCCTGCGGGCCATCACGGTCAGATCAAAATATTCAGCCAGCCCTTCCGCCAGCCGGACATCGGTGCCGCTCTCCACCACAAAAGCCAGGCGCAGGCGCGCGGATGATTTCTCTTTCGATAAGGGCATTGCTGTAGTTGCGGACACTATCATTTTGCCTTCGCCCGGACACCGCCGAGGACCGGCTGATTGTGCGACAAATTATGCTTGAGTGCTATTTCAAAAAGACTTTCCAGTTCCCGGCAATGCCTCTCGACTGTCCATCGCTGCGCTATTTTTCGCGCGCCCGCCCGCAGCCGCTCGTGGTCCGCAGGATCCAGAGTGCGCGTAATCGCCTGGGCCAGTACCGCGGCCTGGGGCGGATCTCCCGGAGCCAGATATCCATTCTCGCCGTGACAAAGCCACTCGGGAATTCCGCCTACGGCAAAAGCAGCGGCGGGAACGCCATACAACCCGGCTTCCAGGCCAACCAGGCCGAATGGCTCCGGCCACAAGCTGGGAACCACCAGCACATCGGCACAAAGAAATTCTTCTTCCATCGCAGGCTTGTCCAGCCAGCCTTTGAACTGCACATGAATCCCCGAATGCGCCGCCTCGATGCGCGCGGCCTTTTGCTGCCAGGCGGAACGCTCCGGGCCGTCACCGGCAAAGGTAAGCTGAAGCTCCGCTCCGCCAGCACGCATGACATTCGGCAATGCCTCCAGCAGAACATCGCCGCCCTTGAGCCGGTCCATCCTGCCGGCAAAAAGCAGTCTCTGCGTTCTGCATTCAGACGAATTCGAGAATGAAACGTCCTTTTGCGATTGCGCAAACAGATACAGGCACTGCGCATTGAGCCCGTGCCGTCGATATTCCTGAGCAAGATATTCTGAATTGGCAGCTACAGCTTCATAGTTTTTGAGCGACGCGAGACGGCTGAACTGATCGCGATAGCGCTTCAGCATGGTCGCCGGATTCAATCCGCCGCAGCGTCGGGGAAAATACTGGAGCAAACAGGCTGCCCCAAATGTCCGCTGACACGGAGCAGGCTGTGGGAAGCTCCGGGTCTTGGCGCCGCTGATGCAGGTGCATTGGTAGTTGTGCGCATAAAAAATTCCCGGCGCCAGCTTGAGAACCTGAGCCTCAAATTCCAGGTCGGAAATTCCCTGGCAAAAAATCACAGCAGGCCGCCACATCTGGATTTGCTCCAGAACACTCGCCGAATCTCCTGGCAGGAACTGGTGTATCTCACGCGGCAGATTGAGAGAAGGGCGGTCCTCGGGCCCTTCCTCCCGATAACACAGCGCAACTTCATGGCCGCGTAGCTGCAGCGCGGGCAGGAGTGTCTCCAAATAGCTCTCCGCGCCGCCCACTTTGCGCCGAAATTGCGTCAGGACCAGAATTCGCATTTATGCTGTCTCAGTTAAGTGCGTCGCAGGAATGAGTTCAGCCATGGAATGAGTGAGCCGCTCGGCAGTCCACGGCTCCCGTTCACCGCGCAAAATCTGTGTGGAGACCGCGACATCAAATACCGCGCGATACAGCTCTTTGCCAGCGCACGCCATCCGTTCTCGCTCCGATTTGTTTTTGAGGAGCTCAATTGCCCGCGCTGTGAATGCTTCCGTATCCTGCGCCGGTACTATGGCCAGCTTTCCGCTTTCGCGCCAGAATGGCTCGGTGGAATGCCCGCTGGTGGTCAGCAATGGCCGTCCGCTGGCCAGGACAGCCATGGCCGCCGTTCGCCGCGTGCTGATGCCATCTGCGTAGGGTTGAATCAGCAGGTCGCAGGCGGCAATACATGCGCTGATCTCGGTGGAAGGCAATACACCGGTAAAGAAGACACGCTGGCTTAGGTCCGGATATCTGCGATGCATCTCCATGGCCAGCTTTTCGCCGCCTTTGCCAATCAGCAGAAATAAAGCCGAGGGGCTGGCCCGCAAAATGGCGGGGACTGCAGCGTGAAGCAGATTCTCCACCAGCAGGTTGCCAATGCCGAAGTGGCCGATGAGCTGGGCACTGCCAGCCTGGCAGCGCGCCCGCACTTCCCTGATCCTCTCCGGCGATGTTTCCGGCGTGATATTACTGGGCACCGGCAGCCAGCCAATGGGCGCGGCTGCTCCCGGCAAAAATTTTCTCCACGCTTCACCCGATATCCAGATCTTTTCGGCGGCGCGCTTGAGCAGCGCAATCATTACCCGATGAGCGGCGGCCGCGATATTGGCTTTCCAGTTGATGCCGAAAGAGAGCCACACTTCATGAAACATGATCTGCACCTGATCATGCTTCATCCTGGCCCGCAGCCATATCCAGAGACAAAAGAATATGTTCATGGCCCGGTATCCGTAACCATGCGGGACCCACTGGACAAACAGGCGTCGCGGCCCAGGGAACTCGTCCATCAGCTTGCCTGCGTGCCACAAATCGCGTAGCGAGAAGCCGCCCATCACGCGATGAACGCTGACTCCTGGACATTCCGGCGCGTCACCGGCTACACTGCCACACCAAACGTGGACCTCATCTCCGGAGCGGGCCAGCTCTTTTGCGATTACGAATGAGTAGTCGCCCACGCCGCCGATCTGCGGAGGAAACTCGCAGGTGATCAGGTGCCATTGCAGCGGCCTCGGTTCAGTTTTTGCCATTTCTTTCATTTGCATTGCGTCACGACAATCTGACGCGTCTGTATTGCAGCCTTAGGCCTGTGCCGCCATCACTTTTTGCTCCGGACGAACCGCAGTTGAATTCCGTGTCGCATCACCCAACACCATGGAAGGAAAGAGCCGATCACGCACATGAAGTACCGGATATTCAATGAATCGCGACATCAATACCCCAACCAAAATACTGCTCACAAAGTAGAACGCGTACAGTGCAAAACCATCCACTTGCCTGTGCAGCCCACGATGAAGAACAGCCAGGCCCCACGGCAGCATGGCTCCATGCCAAAGATAGATTGAAAGGAATACATTCCAAGAAAAGCCACACTGCGGCTAACGGGTGTAATCCATGATGCCAATCTATCTGGAATCACCTTCGGCATGTGCAAAGCCAGCACGAGTACGATTCCAAATCCCAAATACAACAACGTTAGACCGCCGGAGAGCATAAGGCGACTCTCTTCGGAAAATACCAGCGCAGGCGAAAGCAGTAATACCGCCGCGGCGATCAGAGCGGCAACGTTCCGCTTGAACGAAAATAATCTGACGAAAAACTCCGGTCTGAAGTGATGCAGGTATCCCAGCAGCACACCAAAAAAGAGAGCATCCATACGCTCGTGCGTGGGAATAAGGACCTTGCGCAGGACGAGGGCATTTTCCATCGCGGACGGCAGAACCAGCACATTTACAGTTCTCAGCAGCAGACAAACAGAGCCTACGAATAAAAAAGCGCCGGGTATCGCCCGGAATGGGTCTCTGCGTCCGGGCAAAAAACGAATCAACAACATAAAGAACACCGGAAGCAGGATGTAAAAGTGCTCTTCCACCGCCAAAGACCACGTGTGCGGCCAAACGCAGCCGGAACTGTAGTTCTGCACATATAAAATCTCGGAAAGAAATTGCCAGCCTGACTGCCGAGTGTGACCAAGCGGACTGTACTCCACTAAAAATGTGGCCAGCAGAAATACATAAAATGCCGGATAAATTTTGAAGCCACGCCTGATAAAGAAACGCCGGAAACTAATTGAACCGTGCTGCTTGTACTCGCTGAACAGCAGGCCGGAAATCAGAAAACCGCTGAGAACAAAGAACAGATCCACGCCCACCCAGCCCGCCCGGGCAAAACGAAGGTTCATTCCTGAGTGCCGGAATAACACCAGCAGCACGGCAATGCAGCGAAGAACATCAAGTCGTCTGTTTCGCATAATCCGGAACCTTCTTTTTCAAACAACCTTTCTCAAACGACCGAAGTTCCCAATTTCGCGCGATCAGTCTTGATCGCAACCGTCAGCGAGTGCAATCCAAACCATTTGGTAAAGACACCGCCATGATTCAACACCGGCATCTCAATCGGCGGACGGCCAGGAAAGGGCAGATAGTGGCCGGTGGAGGTCGCCAAAACGATGCGCAATCCTGAGCGCCGGACCCAGTGGCGGGTGAGCGGCAGCAAGGTAAAGTTATTGATCGGCTGCCCTTCCTCGGTAAATCTTCTTCCGCATATCCGCAGATAGCCGCGATACAGCCCCATGCTGCCCAGATAATTCGGCGTGGTCAGAAAAAGACGCCCGCCGGGTTTGAGCACGCGGCTGAGTTCGGCCACGGCCTGGCGCGGATTGGGGACATGCTCGATGGTCTCGCAGGAAATCACCGTGTCAAAACTGGCTTCGGGATGGCCGATGGCCTGTATGTCTGCTGTTTCCCAGGTGATATTCGCAAGCCCTTCGGTCCGGGCATACCGCTCTCCCATTTCTACGGCGGTCGAAGAGAAGTCGGCTGCCACGATCTCCGCTGGCCTGTCCGTGGCCTGCCGGGCGAGCCAGCAGGAGAATCCGCCGCGTCCGCAACCGATCTCCAGCACGCGCCTGCCCGCCAGGTCTCGCGCGGAAAGGTGCTTTCTGATCATGCGATGCCAGGGCGTGTCTGCATGAACGTCAACCGAGTAGCGGGCATGCCACTCGTTATACGAGTGCTGCGTTTCTGCAATGTTATTGGTGTGGGACATGCTCAAATGCTCATGGACACAAGCGCTCGTAAACTTCCTGGACTGCTCCGGCCACGCGCGGCCAGTTGTATTTCTCCAGGGCCTCGGCACGGGCGGCCTGACCCAGGCGAGCACGCAAAGCTGAATCATTCAGCAAGCGCTCTACTGCGGTGATGATGGCCTGCGGCGCGCGCAGTGGGACCAGCAATCCGTTTCTGCCGTCTTCGATTACATCCTTCATGCCGCAAACCGCCGTGGAGACTATGGGCAGGCCGCTGTACATGGCTTCCATCAATGTCAGCGGCGTACCTTCAAACAGGCTGGGCAGCAGATAGATATCCGCAGCGGCCATGGCCTCCGCGGTTCCCTGCTCTGGTTCGGCTCGGCGGCAAATCACTCGGGAACGTATCTCTTCGGGAAATGATGCTCGAATGGCCGCTTCCTCCACTCCGCCATTGAGAATGACCAGTTGCAGCTCAGAGTGCCTGGCGGCCAGCGCGGTAAATGCGGCAATCAGATCCAGCGTGCCCTTTCTTTTAAGCCATGTGCCGGCGAAAAGAAGGGTCTTCTTTCTGGTGTAGTCACGCTGCGCCGCGACTTCAGCATAGACCGGGTCGGCAGCAGGATAAATTCGTGTGATCCGGCTCGCAGGAATGCGAAAATTCGCAGCCAGATATTCCGAATCCTCGCTATTCAAACAAAAAATATGATCGGCGTGGGAGAGCGCCACGCGCGTCTGCGACAAAACCGTGGCGGGAAAAAGCACACGCGAAGTCAGTTTGACCTGCTCTCTTCCCCGCTCCGCTTCCTCCAGCAATCGCTGCCACCCGCGCCGCTCCACTCCGTGCGTGGTGACCACCACTTGCGGGCGTCCGGCCAGACCTTTGAGTAATCCGAGGACAGCTCCCTGAGGCTCGTGCACGTTGACGATATCGTAAGGCCGCCCCGCCTGGGCCGCGGCCCGTGCATGCCGAAAAACCATGGCCGGAAAACTGAAGCGCGCCAGCCTGCCTTTGAGTGATGGCGGCAGGTCTTCGGCGCAAAAATAATCCACCGCGTGCCCGGCGAGAACAATCTGCTGATGCATGAAGCCCAGCAGGCGGCTCATTCCACCGGTAAGCTGCCGGGAGACGTTATGCGCAACCAGGATTCGCAGCGGACGCTTCATTGAGGTATTGATCACTTTCCGGCTGCCTGTCGCGCCATCGCCGGTTTCGCGATGATTTCGTTCTCAATCCGCAGCCAGACCGGATCGCGGGGCAACTCGGCCACTCGCCCTGTCCAGTTTGTGCCGTTCCAGCGCATGCCACTCTCCGGATATAGTTTGCGGCAGGGCTGATTGAGTTTGGTTTCCTGATAATGGCCGATGATGGCAAAGTCGCCGGGCACGAGATTCCTCACCGAATTCAGGAGCGCATATTCAATCCCGAAGCCAAAAGCGCGGCAGCTGAGCACGAAGATGGGGATTTCAATTCTCCCCGGCATCATGTCAACACGCATAACGCCAACCACTCCCATGCTGCCGAATCTGTCCTCCACTCGGGCGGTGATCACCCAGTGGCTCGCGCCTAATCCCGTTTCGAGTTCCGCAACGGTGGTGCGGCTGCCGCAAAGATTGAACTGGCTGGTGCGATTGATGAGTTCGGCGGCGCGCTTCAGCGCCTGTCCGCTGGCCTCTTCGATCTTCACCGAAAGCTCCAGTGCAGTGAGCGCAGCGGCTTCATCTTCCATGGCCTCGGATGCCTGCGCAAGATGATTTACAAACTCTTCGCGCCGGGCTTTTTCCTGGTAGAGACGGGTGCGGTCCTCTTCCTGGCTGGGCGAGAGGGTCATCAGCCAGTGCGAAAGAAAATTCCATGTTGCCGGCTGCGTTGCATCCAGAGTGACAATTTCCGGAAAGGCATTCTGCATCCGCCAAAGCTCATCAGGACGGTCGTCGATAAAGACAAAATCTTTGAGCTTCAGATTCAGCTCGTCGCGAATACTGGCCATGTTGGCGACTTTAGAATCCCAATTGATGCGCGCAGCCACAAAATCTTCCGCCTGCAGCGTGGCGCCCGACCAGTGAACATTGCGGGGATCATTCTTGGAATTGATGGCCAGAACCACTCCCCGCTGCCGCAGTCCCTTGAGCACAATTTGCCTTTCCACAAAGTGCTCCACCGGGCCTTCGCCGATCACTCCATTCCACAGCGTATTATCCAGGTCGCACACCACCACTTTTTTAGTGGCGAGAAAAGCGGCGGCGTACGCGGCTGCAAAGTAAGGGCCCCGGCCCAGTTCAATTCCCAGACGAGTGGGATGAAACGAGTGGCTGTTCAGATATACGCGTCCCAGCTCGGATTCGCTTGTGTGCGCACGCATACTATCTTCGTCAATCGTATGGACGCGCGATTCCAGCAGCGGATTGTTGAGGAAGCGGGCCATGCCGTCATTAATAAACTTCCGCGCCAGCCTGCGATTTCTTGCTGACACTAAACTTTTGGCCAGGCCCGGCCATTTGCTGAACGCTTGCACCGTACCTGCAGTGTTGTGGACATAGACAGGACACTGAAAGCGAGCGGCCAGCGTATCCACGGTGGCGCAGACCTCCTGCAGCATACGGTCCACGTGAGCGGCTATTTTTGCCGCAGGCCAAAAGCAGCTTTGCGGTTTCAGAAGCACTTCATATTCCGGCAAATAGCTGTGGCTGAATGGGCTGAAAAATACCAGATCAAATTCATCGGCGCACAAGGTGCGAATCCGGTTGCGCAGAACGGGCTGCACGCGTTCGTTGATCAGCACCGGGTCGAAGGCGATTTGGGCCTGCACGCAGGGCGCGGCCAGCGCCGTCATGATCTCGAACTGAATGCAGTCGCCAATAAACAAAATGCGCAGCTTGCGACGCGGAGCTTTTTCGAGGCTCGACTGGATTTGCTCCAGATCGGCTTCCAGAATCTTTACCGCCTCGGCAGAGACTTGGGATTGCAAAGCTGCCGTCCATGACGCTTTGGCCAGTTCCAGAGCTTTGCCTGGTTTGTAATCGCCGGGCACACCTTCTTCGGACAAATCCGCAGCCAGGCGCGAGTGGACCCATCCGGCAAACAGCTCTTGGTACAACGGATCGCTGGTGGCAAACCAGGCGGTCAGCAGATCCATGGCAATGACCAGCTGCGAGCGTCCCCACTCCTGGACCTCTGCGAATGTCTGCGGGGTCTCCCAGCTGGCGCACGAGGGATCTCTGACTACGTCATACAACAGGCGGCTCAGTTCGTCCTGGTGGTTACGCAATGCCGCCGCGAGAGAACGGCGATGAGAGGCGGATTGCGGAAGAGTGAGCGTCATCAATTCGTTTCTCAGCAGTAAATTCAATTTTGCAGCTGGTAAATCTCCAGGCATCGCTGGACCACGGCAGGCCAGGTAAAATCTTTCACGACTCGCCGCCGGCTTTCACAGCCCATGCTCGCCGCCTTGTCGGGGTGAGTGCGCAGGAATTCGAGTGTTGCCTGCAGGGCAACAGGGTCATTCGGCGGAACCACAAATCCCGTCAGACCGTGCTCCACGATTTCCGGCATGCTGGCCACATCGGTGCAAATGGCGGGGGTAGCGCAGGCCATGCCTTCGAGCAATGTCTGCCCGAGCAACTCGGGCACCTGGGAGACATGGCCATCAGGCGTCTTATAAACGCTGGGCAGGACCACACAGAGCGCCTGGCGATAATGTGCGACCAGCGCCGCATCATCACAGCCATGTATGAAGCTGACGTCTTTGCCGGAGGCCATCTCGCGTAACTGGCCGTAATATTTTTGGTCCATGACCGGGCCGACCAACTTCAGCTTCATCCCCGCAGGCAAGGCGGCAATGAGATCGTGAATGCCTTTGTGGGGCAGAAGACGTCCGACAAAAAGCACGCTGCCATCGCGAACACAGCCTGCGTCGGAAGAAAATTTCTCCGTGTCCACCCCGCCCAGAATTACATGCGCCCATGGCTTGTCTCCATGCCCAAAAACTTTCCGGCTGTATTGGCTGATGTGAAGATGGCCATGATAAAGACGGTCGGTTGAAACGTAACTGGAAATGTCCCAGCCGCCGCCACCGAGATCAGTGGCGAAGACGCGGCGGCCGGAGATACGGGACGCAATGGCCGCCACACTGCTGGCCAGGGTGTGCTGCTGATGGCAATGCACGATATCGGCACGACGAATGGCTGGAAAAATGGCCCGTGAAAGCGGGTTAAAACGATTTCCGCGCACATACCAGGGATTGCCGGCAACCCGTATGCGCAACTTGCCGGCGACTTCTTCACTGCTTTCATCGCCGAAGGTGAGCAACTCCGTTGGGACAACGTCCGCCATATGCCGCGCCAGTTCAAGCACGTATCGCTCCGCCCCGCCGATGGCGCCTCGGTTTTTATCGAACAGAGCCGGAACAATGTGCAGGACGCGAGGCTTTTCGTGATTAGTAGCAAACATTTTTGAAGTAACCGACAGGGCCTGGCACGATTGGATGATTCAAGCACTCAAACCCACCGGCGCTGGCATGAAGCTCATGAATTACAAGCCACCATGTACGATTTTGCCGTGCCAGCAAGATCGTCTCGTCCTTCCGTGGCAGGTGTTGCAAGTCTGTGTCCTAACCGTATGAGCGGCCTTTCAATCAGGTAATAACTCGCCAGAGCTATCAGCACCAGAGCCGCCAGATTTACGGGGAATTTTTGCAGCCATTCGAGGGAACTGGCACCTTTCACAAAGCCAATGATAAACAGCTGTTGCCACAAATAAAGGCTGTAGGAAAGTCGCCCAATCCAGCGAAATGGCAGCCATTCCAGTAGTCTCCCGGCGAAGTTTTGCGGGTGAAGCACAGTCGCAACTATAAGCACAGGACAGATGCTCGCAGCCAGCAAGGCAGACAAATGCAGATTCACCCAGCCCATCACCAGCGCCAGATAACAGCCACCTAGCAGCATGAATACCGGCCACTGCAAAATGCGTTTACTCCACTCGCGAAATTCTGGAATCTGCATCAGTAAAGCGACCATACAGCCACACAGCAGACTGTCGACCCGAACATCCGTTCTTTGGGATGGCTCTACGCCTGGCAAAAGCGCAGCCAAATAACCATGATGAAATTCAATGTTTCTCCATATACTCACAGCCGCAATCAATATCGGAACGATCCATCGTAGTTGCCGCTGGCCCAGTGCAGCTAAGAGTATTGGCCACAAAAGATAAAAATGCTCCTCAACCGCCAGAGACCAAAAGTGCTCCGTATAAAATCCTAAGCCGGCACCAACAGGAACATAATTCCGCGCGAAGAACATGCTGCTTGCCCATTCGCCTGGAGATATCGCCAGCCTCACAAGCCATCCAAGAGCGCCGAGCAGCACCAGGTACACCAGGGCCGGCGGCAATATTCTGAATGCGCGGCGGAGATAGAAGCGTTTAAGAGAAATCGAGCCGGTCTTCTGAAATTCTTCCAGTAATCGCACTGATATCAGAAATCCGCTTAAACCGAAAAAAATGCTCACGCCATTTTGTCCCAGCCGCACAAGATCGGGAGTCATACCATGCAGGCTGGTGTCGCTTAGACCGCGAAGGGAGTGGGCCAAAATCACGCCCAGAATTGCGCTGGCGCGCCAGCCATCCAGAGTCGGAATGTAACCTGATTGAGCCTTCATCTGCTATTCATTTTCAAACACGCTGGATGATCCAATTTCAGTTCGGTCCTGCAGTTGTTACTGGCACTGAGCTTTTGTCAACTTTGAGCATGCGGCGTAAACGACCTCTCATCTGGCTGAAAAATGGTTTGAGATACACCGAGCACGGCGGCGAGAGCATTACCTGCAGCATCACGGCGGTATAGACTAAAAGCGATCCCACACCCACGGCGACCATCACGGGAAAGCTGTGCCACAAAAAAGACCGCTGCACCAGCGCGGCCAGCAGGACCAGCAAAGCCAGGCGCAAGGCCCAGCTTCGGATGGGCGCAAACAGGCGGCCCGGGCTGGTCTGAAGCTCTTTCGCAAGCGCCCACAGATTGGCGGGAATGCTCACCGCGCAAACGCCGATGATCCCGCCGAGGGGTGCTCCTATGGCTCCCATAAAATGCACCAGCACGATCGCGGAAACAACGGTCACAGCTCCATCCGCCAGGCTAACCACGGAAATCCATTTCTCATATCCGAAGCAGAAGATGGTGTTGATGAGCGTCCGACTCCAGTGGCGCAGCAGAATCAAAAGCATGATGAGCACGCTGAGTTTGAAGCCGCCATACTGGCTGGCACCTACCCACCATGTGACGAAGCTGCGGTTCAGCACCAGTATGGCGCAGACCAAAGCGCCGCTGAACAGCAGCATGATCTGGCTGAGCGCATTCGTGGCCTGCAGCAGACGGTCGCGGCTTTCGGAATAGCGCATCTCGCTCAGACCGGGCAAAGCCAGGTCCATGAGCATGTGCGGCTGGTTGGAAAGTACGCTCACCAGCTTGCCCGTGCACACATAAGGAACTACCGCAATCGGGCCGAGCACTTTGCCGATAATCAGCACGTCCGATCCCATCATCAGGATGGACGCCACCCGGGAAACAGTGATCCACATGCTGCGCCCCAGGTACGAACGCGATTCTTCCCACGTGGCGGAAAATATTTTTTTGGGCAGAACATAAGGAAAGCGGGCTTTGGTCCGCCATGCCATACAGAGGACGGAAATCGCCTCTCCCATTCCCCAGCCGATGGCCAGGGAGATAAGTCCCCATCCGCGGAACACCAGCACCAGACTGACCACGGTGGTGATGGACCAGCTCAACATGCGGGTGAAACCGAGAAACGAGAGGTCCTGCAAACCGTCGAGTACGCCCTGAAGAATTTCAAAGGGATAAAGAACAACAAAGACGGTCAGCATCAGCGCAAGGGGCAGGCGCAACGCCAGCCAGGCGTGAGGAAGAAAGTACCACGTCAGGAACGCGGCCAGCGCCACCATGGGCAGCTGCAGAATAACGATGCGAATGACTTTGGCGGTGAGACGGGAGAGCTGCGCCGCTTCCGGCCTGCCCTGCGAAAGCCCCGTGGCATGACCGGTATCGCGCGGCAGCAGGGCGAAGATGCCCATGTCCAGCAGCAGCAGATAATTCAGGATCTGCGTTCCCACCGCCCACAGCCCGTAGTCATGCTGGCCCAGATGCCGCAGCAAAAACGGAGTGAACCAGAGCCCCACCACCATCACTAAAATCTGGCTGGCATACCCGACACCTGCTCCGGCAACAAAGCGCCGGGTCCGGCCCCGGCGTGGAACTGGAGCGGACACGGGTTGCGACGGGGTTGCGGGCAGAGACGTCATTGCAGTTTTGCCGCCGGAGTAAAGCGTGAAAAAGTTCTTGTCTGCGCCGGATGTAGTGAAGCTACCGGGCGGGAACGCGCCGCGCCGTACAGCGCCGAGGCGAGAATCCAAAACACAATGCCGCCCGCAGTGTTAAAGATGGGGCCGCCTATGCAGGCGCCGGCCAGCGCCAATTGAAGCACGAAAACGATTTTGGCCAGGCTGGCCACGTTCAGATCAGGATGTCGAGTGGCCGTGCGCAGGGAAAATACCAGCGCCGCGATGATCGCGCCGCCGTAGAGAATCCACATCAGGATGCCGCCATCGTAAAGCCAGCCAGTAATCTGGATTTCCGCCCATAACGAAGGATGAATCTGATTATCGGCCGCGCCGAAATACGCATTCATCAAACCCCAGCGTCCGACTCCCGCGCCCAGGGGATACTGCCACAGCAGTTCCCGCAGGGTGTAATTCACGAAAATTCCCCGGTTCTGCTCATAGCTGCTGTAAACGCCCTGGTCGCCTATGCCAAGAAAACGTCCGGAGACAGCCTCGCCGCCGATGCTGACCGCGATCAGGAAAGAAGCGCCGATCATCCCCAGGCCGACGAGCGAAATCCATCGGCGCGAGAAGAGCGAAGCTCGATAGTGGCGTATGAAGGCGAGCGCGGCCACGGCTACCACCAGCACCAGAAAGAGAGAGCGGACCTGGGCGAGATAGATATCAGTGATCCCGGCAAAGACACATGCCAGCGCCAAAAGGCGCTTCCAGCGCTTCAGGCTGGGCTCCGCCGCCAGGCCAAGCCCGATGATGGCGGCGAACAATCCGGCGAGAGCGGCGCTGCCGGCGGTATCGTTCAGGCCGGGTGGGCGCACGATCTTCTGCCCCGACGTGCCAACGTAACTTAACTCCTCAATATAGTTGGGATTGTTGCGTATGACACTCTGGGCAAACTCACGCGGCAAAAACGTTTGCGGATCGAGGGCCTGCAGAAAGCCCAGCCCGGCGCTGAAGCCATTGGCCAGCAGCACCAGCCAGAGCAGGCGGCGCAGGCGGGCCGCGTTCTCGACCATCCCCGCTCCCCAGTAAAGAGGCAGGGCAATGCAGAGCTGGAAGACAACCTGCGCCAGTCCGGTGGTGAAGCCGCTCTCCGGGTGCAGCAACTCAACCACCAGCAGCATGAGCGCCATCAGCACCAGGCGGCAGCCGGGAGCCAATCTGATCTTCTTTACTCTGGAGTGATAGACCGGAACCAGCAAAGCACAGGAAAGATATGGGATGGTGCGCAGGACAGTCCGGATCGACTGCGCGCCCGGCAAAAACAATATTCCAGGCAGCAGGAACTGGCAGAAGATAAAGACTTCCATCCAGCCCATTTCGCCAAACAACCCTTTGCGCGAACGGGTGCGCACGGCAGCCTGTGCCGGAGCCGCGGCGGCCGCGGTAAAAGCGATGCTACGCGGCTGCATTGGCGGTTAGCGCTCCCGTGGAAATTTTGGCGATCAAAGCTTCATACCGGTCGATCATTTTTTCGAGCGAGTATTCACGTGCTCGTTCCAGGCCGGAGCGTGCCAGTCCTGCTCGTGCTTCAGGATTGTGAAACAATTCGGTAAGGCGTTCGGGGAAATCCGTGTCCGAGACCAGCCAGCCAAAATCGCCGTTCTCCAGGACCTCACGGCTGCCGGGATTGGGCGTGGCGATTACCGGAGTGCCGCAGGCCATCGCCTCCAGATACGGCAAGCCAAACCCTTCATACTGGCTGGGCGAGGCATAGACCCACGCTTGTTGATAGAGCTCGATCAGCTCCTGCCGGTCAATGCCATTGAAGTAACTCACACCCTCCATGGCCGGACCAGGCTCGCTGACCATCATCAGGCTGGCATTGGGAAATTGGGGACGCAGCACGCGGCTGAATACTTCCAGTAAAAAGTTTCCTCTTTTTCGGCCATTCAGAGTGCCAACAAAGAGGATGGAAGGATGGGTGGTTTTCCTGTTCGGCGCGGGAGTGAACTGAGTGATGTCCACACCGAGCGGAATTACATTGCGCAGGAAGGGGTTGAAGCGTCCGGAATTGCGGCTGACGCCGGCGCAGCCTCGCTGCAACAAAGCGGTGAGCAGTTCCTGAGGATAAATTCCCAGCTGCAACACAAAGCGCAGAGGATTGCTGGCCGATAAAGCTTCGCCCAGGGCACTGCCATGCATGATGCGAATGAGCGGCCTGCGCAAAAGCGGCAGCAGCAGACTGTCACCATTGGCAATGATGACGTCGGATTCATACGCGGGCAGCAGGTTGATCACGTTGCCCACATATCCGCCGGTAAGGCGAAAGCCGAGCGGAGAGTTGGCAAACGCGCCCCACGGCAGCATACGAACTTTATAAGCCGCGCCCTGCGGCTTTGGGTCATAGCTCCATACGGTAACTTCATGACCACGGCAGCCCAGGCCATGGGCCACGTTGTGGGCCACATGGTCCACACCGCCGCGCCTTTTTCCCGGCACCGGCAAACGGTAACTGATGAGAGCTATGCGCATGCGTCCGATTCTGCCGCAGCGTTTGCGACGGGTGACGAAAAAACAGGAGCCACGCGGTCGAGCCACGAGCTCTGATAGTCCGGCGCGAGCCAGATGGTATGCGGCCAAAGATCATGGCGGACCTGGCTCAAAGGCCGGATGAACTCCGAGAAATGAAGTGAAGAGTCATAGCAGGCGCGGCGGAATGCAGCCTGCGAGTAGTCGAGCGCGCAGCCTTTGTATCCCTGCGCGGAAAGAAGGCCCATCACTTCGTCGATGGTGCGCTTGCGTTCGCCGAGCTGCACCGGATGCAGCTCCAGCAAAATGCAGCGATACCGCTGGCGCGCCAGGCCGGCCTGCATTCCCGCCAGCACCATATCTTCCGCGCCCTCGACATCGAGTTTCAGGACATCGACCTTCTCCAGCCCGGCCTCATCGAGCAGAGAATCGAGAGGGCGCGTCTGCACCTGAAATTGCGTTCCTGCGGATGCATGGTTTTCGACCAGCCGCGAGACTCCACAGGTTTCATCGGTTTCATTATGACCGGCAAGCGTCATGGCGCCTTCGCGGTCGGCGAGTGCGCAGTCAAAAACCTGCACATGCCACAGCTCGTTGCGCCGCACATTGGAACGCAATTTGCGAAAGACACGGGGATCGGCTTCGATGGCGACGACTCTTCCCTGTGGTCCAACCAGGTGGGCGGCCACCAGGGTGAAAAAGCCCCAGTTCGAGCCGGCGTCCACAAAGGTCATTCCCGGCTGCAGAATGCCGCGAATCAGGGCGCTCTCCTGCGGCTCGTAGTTGCCGGTGAAAAATACCTCGCGAGCAATGTTGTCGCGCAGGCAGCATTCAAATTCGCAGCCGCCAAATTTTCCCGGAAGCTTTCCGGCGAAGGTTTGGTTCCGTCCGCGCGAGACCAGGTGCATGAGCCGGTATCGTCCAGCCGGCATGCGCCTTATCGTGGCCGCCAGCAGATTCGCCCACATGGGCGAAGGCTTCAGCGCATTGAATTCAGAATTAACCATATAGCCTGAGTCATCCATTCCGGGCCAGAAGTTCATAAAACTGGCGCGTCTGGCGCTCTGGATTGCAAAGAGCATCCGCCCGGGTCGGGCCAGCCGCTTTGAATTTTGACCGCAGGGCCGGATCTTCCATCAGCTTTCTCACGGCCTGGGCCAGAGCCTTTGCGTCGCCAGCAGGCGTCAGCATTCCGTAATCACCGCTTAGAATTTCCGTTGCGCCACCCAGTGCCGTGGTCACAACCGGCAGTCCGGCATACAGGGCTTCAATAAAGACGAGGCCAAAAGTCTCCGGCCCCACGTTTGCCTGGAGGTAAATGTCGGAGGCAGAAAGAAGTTCGAAGATGTCTTTTCTCTGGCCCAGAAAACGCACCCGGTCGGCAATGCCCCAATTCGCGGCTTTCTGCTGAAGGTCCTGCAAATACAGCTCTTCGTGATCACGCTGGACGCCGCCCACCACCAGACAAACCCAGCCCGGAATATCGCGCAGCAAAGAGAGAGACTGCAACATCAAAGTGTGGCCCTTGACCGGCTCCATTCGCCCAATCTGAATCAGCACGGTGGTATCGGGCGGCAAGTCCAGCGCTTTTCTGAGCTTTTCGCTTTCCACGCGGGAAATGGACCCACACCCGTTGGGTACGGGGCCATACAAGACATCCGATGGAATGCTTTTATATAAATTGCCCAGAATCTGCTGAGTAAAAACGCTGTTGCAAAATACCCGGTCCGGCCGATGAAGATGGGCCCAGCGCTGCACCCAGTGTTTGCCATCGGGAGCATCGTGCAGCCTGAGGATATTCACGATTCCATTTTTACGAATGGTGGGACCGAACATGGCCTGGGTCCAGGGCGAATTGGTCACCACACGATCAAACTTGTGATCGGACAACACACGGGCAAGCAGCCATCGTGCCCACCACACACTCCATGGCCGGCGCGTGCGAGGACTGCCCAGGTAAAACAGCGGGGCATTCAGATCGCGCAATTCCCGGCTGAGTCTGCCTTCAAAGCAGAACCCAAAGTGCAGCTTCATCTCCGGACACGCGGCTTTGTGGCGGTAGAGAGTCAGCAAACCGCGCTCCACTCCGCCGTAAAGATTCCCGGCAAATATATGGAGAATGCGCATTTTAGACGGCTTCTCGCACGGGTTATTTCAACACCGAATCCTCAACAGTCATATCGACGATAGTCATATCAGAAGAGCGCATTGCCATCTGCCGCGCAAGCTTTCTTCCTGCACGAATCAAGGGAACTTCGATCCAGCGGTAACTGATCATTGCGAAAGCCACAACTACAGGCAAGCGCAACAGAAATAATGCCACCATGTGAGCAAAGCCAGAACCAGCAGATACTGGACGATTGATGACTATTTCCTGCCACAGATAAATGCTGTACGACAATCTGCCGATCCAGCGCAATACGCGCAATTCGAGAAATCTACCTAACCAGCCCCACGGACGAGTCACCGTGGTCACGACAAGAGCCGTGATCAGAAGAGGGACGAGCGCCCTTTCGAGAAACAATCCAGTCCGCAAAATTTTTGGCACAAACGAAATAACCAAAAGACCTGCAATCGTGGCCGCCTGAATGAGAGGGTTGGCCGCATAGCGAATGATCTGCTCTCTCCTGCTGCTCACAAGCCAGATTGCAGCGACACAGGGAAGCATGAATGAATCCAGACGAATGTCAGTCCTTTTGAGGAGAAGTGAATGACCAACCGCGGGAGTGCTACTCAAACACCACACCCGCCAAAAAACAGCACACACGGAGACAAACAAGGCCACCCGGCCTGCCTTTTTACTGCCCAGCCAAAGAAGCATGGCCGGCCAAAAAAGGTAAAACTGCTCCTCCACCGCCAGAGACCAATAGTGGTCCAGCACGGCTGTGTGGCGCTGCATGTTGTAATTGTTAAAAAAGAACGCAGCGCCCAACCAGTCATTCCAGGAAAACTGAGTATCGACGATGCGTGGCAGAACGCCAATCAGAAATAAGACTGCCACAACCAGAAGATAGGCAAATGCTGGTGGAAGAATTCTAAAAGTCCGCCGAATATAGAAATCACGAAGAGAGATTCCGCCGTTTCGCGATTCCTGATTCAGCAGCCGGGTGCAGATGATAAATCCGCTAATCGAAAAAAACAGCAATACACCGGCGTTGCCGGCATGGTCAAGAACAGCATGAGCGATGCGCTTCCCCAGGGAATCCTGCCCAAACACCTGATGATGCGACGACAAACCATGACTTAGAAGAACCGCACCAATCGCAATCGCCCGCCATCCATCCAGTGTGGGGATGTATTCGGATGGGCGCTCGGGCAGTGTCTCTTTGAGGAGATCCATATTGGCTTTGTTAAAACTTTCTGCCGACTTTAGCTTTACTGTAGGCATCCCCCAGCTGCTTCCCCAGCCTTCGGCGGTCAAATTTCTTCTCCGCCGTCTCTCTTCCGGCGGATCCCAGCTTCTGGCGCAATTGCGGCGAGCGTGCCAGCTCGAAAATGCGCAGCGTCAGCTTCTCGACCTCGCCGGCCTGATAATTCAGCGCATTGTCGCCGATGCTGACCAGTTCCGCCGCGCCGCCGAGAGCGGTAGTGATTACTGGCTTGCCGCAGGCCATGGCTTCCACAACCACCCGGCCAAACGGCTCCGGGCGAGTGCTGGCGTGCACAACGATATCCAGCGCGCGAATCACTTCCGCAGGCTTCTCCACGAAGCCGGTAAATCCGAACTGGTCCTGCAGACCGAGTTCGGCGGAGAGCGCTTTTAAATCATCCAGCGATTCCTGGCTGCCCACGGATTCATAGAGCGGCCCGCCGATCATGTAACCGCGAATGGCTTCGGCCTGAAGGACATCCAGTGCCTCAATGAAATCGCGATGCCCTTTCCACCACGCCATGGTGGCGAGCAGTCCCACGCGGACCACTGGAGCCGCCGGCGGCTGCAGGCCGCACAGGGCATCCAGATTGGCGGCAGGGCCATGCGGCGAGAATTCGTTGAGGTCCACGGCGTTGTACACGGTAAGCACTTCCGGCCCGCCAAGTTCGTCGTTCCCAGTGCGACGATTTAGGATGTGCCGGGCGTCGTCGCGCACTGAATTGGAGTTGGCCAGCACGGCCGTGCAGCGGTTGCGGCAAAAGCGCAGCGCCCGGCGCATGAATGGCCGCGAGCCAATGTAGTCGTGCAGATGCCAGATCAATGGCCTGCGCGTACGATTGGCGAACGAGCCGAGCACATGCATCTTGAGAGTGTTGCTGTGAATCAGGTCGGGCGCGAATTCTTCGATCGCCTGATGCAGCTGGCGCGACCAGGCGCGGACGGGAAAAACCGACGCAGCCAGTTGCAGCCCGAGTTTGATTTTGCCCGGCATTCCTGACGCACGTTTCGAATCGCCCAGCCGCGAAAGCCGCGGCGGCAGGGGCAGGACCCGGGTGGTTACACCCAGCGCGGCAGCCCTCGAGACCAGCGGGCCATCCTGCGCCGTGATCAATCCGAAGGTCCATTCCGGATGCTCCTGTTTCAGACTGGCGATCATATCCAGCAGACAAACTTCAGCGCCGCCGAGGCCGCCGGAAGAATTCAGATACAAAATCTTCATTGACCGTAGCGCGGAAATAAGGCCCTGGCCTCGCGCGGCGCCATCATCATGGCCAGCAAAACCGCGAACCATGCTGCGTTGGCGGGTATGTGAAGGTTGAAATCGAAAAAGCTGTGCACCAGCAGGCCGAGGCATCCGATGGATGCGCCCAGGCGCAGCCGGGCAGCCGTTTCACCCTGCAAAACGAAGACCGCATGAATGTTGCGGCGCAGCTGGCGCACAAACAACGCCAGCGCGGCGAGAACCAGGACCGCGCCAGCTATGCCGGTTTCGGCAAGAATTTCGGCGTAGTCATTGTGCGCGTGTTCAATTCGCTTGTCATTGACGAAGCTTTGATACCGGGGATACACGGTTTCAAATGCGCCCAGGCCAGCGCCCGTCAGTGGGTGACTGCGGAAAATTTTAGGACTGTCGGCAGACATGGCCAATCGGTCCGCGTAGCTTGCGTTCTGCGAACTCAGCGGATGGAAGCGTTCGGTGGTCTCCGGCGGCAGCATCCAGGCAGCGAGCAGAGTGGCGGCGAGCAAACCGAGAGCCAGCCCCGGCACCGAAGTTTCCGAGAGCTGGCGGCGCTGCAGAGCAAACGCGATCACGCCAAGAAACACAACTTCCACCAGCACTGAGGCCACGCCGGCGCGCGATCCGGAAAGGGCCACGGAAGCCAGCGCAATCAGCGTGCCGACGCCGGCAATCCAGTTCCACAGATCGCGGCGCTTTCGCGCCAGCCAGAAAGTGGTGGTGATGGCCACCAGCATTTCCATGAGCCCGGCGTAGTGATTGTGATTTACGTAAGGACCAAAAATGGAACCGCCCCA
Organism: Candidatus Angelobacter sp.; assembly: GCA_035695325.1. Lineage (GTDB taxonomy): Bacteria > Acidobacteriota > Terriglobia > Terriglobales > Acidobacteriaceae > Angelobacter. The sequence continues at coordinate 66,631 of DASSEH010000172.1, read as the reverse complement.
GCGCGGGACGACCATCCAGTAGATTTTGTCCGGACTGGTAAAGAACTGCACAACCGCAAACAGCGAAATCACAAGCGTGTACGCACTCACGATTTTGCCCAAACCGCTCCACTGCGCGGCGGTTGCTCCCGCGAACAATGCCGCCGCCAAAACGAAGACGATCAGATACACAATATAAAGAATGATCGAATCGCGCGTGGCAATGGGATCGGCCGTGCGGCCCGCCAGCAACTGCACCGCAGCCAGCAGAAGAAAGAGCACGGCAGGAATATAAAGCGGTGTCCGCGCCAGCACCAGAGTTCGCGACTGCACACAGCCCAGGCACCAAAAAAACATGGCCAGTATGGCAAGAGCCGCCAGGCTGCCCGCGGCCCACGGCGGATCAGCGCCAAAAGCCAATGGCGCGGCGATGAGCGCCACGGCCAGGCAGACGCGCGCTGACAAAAACCAGACCGAATGCAGAGATGCCGTCTCGGTATCGAGAACCGGGCGCGAGCTGGGCCTGGTGCGCGTATCTGTGAGCACATCCGGTGTCATGGCGTGGAAGGATTCTCCTGCGGAGCTGGTGTGAGCGAGACTGAATCCAGCCAGAACTCGCCGCCAATATCCATGGGAAAAACGCGGCTGTGCGGTCGCCACACGGAAAGCTTCACCGCTCTGGTCTTCGGACCGGTGGCGAAGGTCAGTTCCATTTTGTGCCACGGCGTGGACTGCAGAACCGGGGCCGAGGATGCATCGAGACAATTCGGACACTGTGGATCCACCACGCGCAGCCGGGGGCCACTGTCTGAAGTTATGTCCTGCGAGCGCACAAACGCGGAGAGTGAATACGACCGCTCCGGTTCCACGGGGACAATCTGATACGCGGGCTCGGAATCGGCATTGTGGGGCACGGAAAAGCTGATGTGCAGGCAATTTCCATCACGACAAGCCTGGGCCACCTCGGTCTCCACGAATGGCTCCTGGTGGAGATGCCAGTCCAGACCGCCATCCAGTAATTTCTCGCGGAAGCCGCCATTGAAGACCAGGTTGTTGTCCTCTCGTCCGCCAGGGAGAGCACCGGAGGTTTGCAGGTCGGACCAGGCGCGCCGGGCTTCCTCATACTTTCCGTTGTCGAGCAGCTTATCCACCCAGGGCAGGGCCACCGGCAACGGTAAGGGCTTGCCTTCCGCCACTAATTCCTGCCAGAACTCTGCGGTTGCCGTCTGCGGGGCCTGGCGCTCAAGAAATTCGAGATACGAGAGTTCGATCAACGTATTGCCGGAAGTGCGGACGACGCTGCGCCATACCAAATTTTCATCGCCAATTCCGCGATGCAGCAGGGCGAATACCTGATCGCGTTCCTCGGGCGCAAGATGCAGATAGTGGGCAAAGTTGCGCAGCGCTCCTTCACTGTCACCGGCGCGCAGATTGTAATTGGCCAGCAGCCAGGTAAACTCCGGACGCATGGGCGCCAGTGCCGCCGCTCTCTCATAAGCATCATGCGCACAATCGGGCATTCCAGCTATCTCGCAGCCGCTTCCCAAATCGCTCCAGTAAACCGCCACCAGGGGATTGAGTTCAGTGGCGCGGCGCAGATGCGGCAGGGCCGAAGAAACATCCGACGATTCCCGCAACAGCAAAAAGCCCAGGCGATTCTGCAGCAGCGCATTGCCCGGATCGAGCCGTGCAGCTCGTGTGGCCCGAGCGGGATCGTCTTCACTGGTCCATTGCCTTGCAATGGAAATCCTGGTCATCTGTGCCAGCAACAGCAGGCCGGATGCAAACACGCCGGCCATAAAGACCGTGCGCCGGAAGCGAGAGTGGAGCGAGAACTCAAGCATCGGGATAAAGAATCAAAATCGCATCGCTATTTACCGGATTCGCCGTAGTATCCGCGATACTGTCCGTAATAGCTGTAATAGCCATCATGATGCAGGCGAACTTTATTCAGGACAACGCCCAGCAAACGCGCATTGGCGCTGTCCAAAACCTTGCGGGCGCGGAGAATAAGCTTTCTGGGAGTAACGCCGCTTTCCACCACGAGCACCACGCCTTCCACCATGGTGGAAAGAATGGTGGCATCGGTGACCACAAGCAGCGGGGGCGAATCGATAATAATGTGCTGAAACCGGCCGCGCAGCGTTTCCAGCATCTTGCTCATGGGCTGGGAAGAAACCAACTCGGCGGGGTTCGGCGGCGACGGCCCGGAAGGAATCACCCAAAGATTTTCCTGCTGGGTCTGCTGTATGACATCGTCGATCTTGTCGTTGCCAGTCAGGAAAGTGCTCATGCCGCGCTGATTTTCGAGGTTCAGCATGCGCGCCACGTACGGACGGCGCAGGTCGCAATCCACCAGCAGGACCGAACTGCCGCACTGGGCGAGAGCCAGAGCAAGATTTACCGCCGTACTGGTCTTGCCTTCACCAGCATTAGCGCTCGAGACCAGCAGCAGCCGCGGAGCACGCGATGCCGCTGAAAGCAGTATTGACGTCCGCAGAGCACGGTAAGCCTCGGTGATTGCCGAGTTCTTCGTCTCCTGCAGCATGGCGACGCCAGCGCCGTTTCCTGCGGCGCTGCCGGGCAGCAATCGCTGGGTTTGCGCGGGGATTTGCGCCAAAGCCGGCGCCGCTATCAGCGCTTCCACGTCTTCAGGGGTCTTCAGAGAGCTGTCGATTGCTTCCTGAATGAATGCCGCCATGGCGCCCAGAACCAGCCCCACCATGAACCCCATCATAATGTTGAGTCTCGTTTTGGGCCGAATGGGCGCCACGGGCGGAAGCGCCGGATCGACCATGTGGATATTGGTGGAGCGCAGGCCCGCGGTAACCGTGGCGTCCTTCAGATGCTCGAGCAGCTTTTGATAGAGCTGCTGGTTGGTCTCAAATTCGCCTTTAAGAATATTGTGTTCCACCAGCAGACGATTGAAGTTGCCCAGCTCTTCCTTCTGCTGCGCCACTGCCTGCTCCAAAAGCTGCTCGCGATTTTTGGCCGCGATATAAACATTGCGATAACGCTCCACCGAGTGGTCGCGCTCGGAGGCGACCTGCTCCTCGGCCTCGGCTACGTCTTTGCTGAGACGCACGACTTTGGGGTAATTGGGGCCGTACTGATTAAGAGCATCCACGTACTGGCTGCGAAGGTCGGCCAGCTTTTCCTGCAGGTGCTGCAGCGGATCGTCATGCGTAAGGCCGTGAACCCGCTCCGGATTCGACTTCACCTGGTTGTAAATCGCTTCTTTCTCAATGCGCTCGTTCTGCGCCTGGGTCAAATCCGTGCTGAGCTGCCCCAGCCGCTGCTCAATCACATTTTGCTTGTCGCCCGTATCGACAATCGTGTTTGCTCTCTGATACTCCACCAGATCGCGCTGGGACTTTTCCACCTTGGCTTTCAGCTCGTCGAGCTGCTGCTCCATTCGTCCGGCTGCCTGCCGCGTAACGTCATACTTCTGGCGAAAACTGTAATCGGTATAGTTATCGACCAGAGTATTGGCTATTCGCGCGGCCAGCTGCGGATCGGTGCTTTCGTAGCCGACCGTCATAATCCGGCTGCCGGGAATCAGCTCCACGCTCAGCCGGCTTTTGAACAGCCCCATCAGCCCCAGTTTGCGCGCATCGGACTCGATGGGGTGCGGATCTACTTTGCCCACAAATGCGGAGTTCTGCGTCAGGCCCAGCTCCTGGATCGTGCGCCAGGCCAGATTGTCCGTCTGGATAATCTGAATTTGCGTGCGCAGAAAATCCTGATCGTTCTGCGTCGGCTGGTACACCTGATTCAGCGTCTGTACCTGGGGCGTATCCGGCTCCACCTCAATGCGGGCCACGGCTTTGTACACCGGCCTGGTTTTGAAGGAGGAGAGCGCTACCAGTGTAGTTACGGCCACGGTAATGGCCAGCACCGTCCAGCGGCGGCGCAACAGCATCTGCCAGTAAGCGGCCAAAGAGGCGGAAGCATCCTGTTCGCCCAGGCTGGCAGAATAGCCCTGGTGCGGCAGCATGCGCTGCGGCCAACCCTCCGGCGCGGAGGGATCGAAAGGAACAAGCTGCTGATCTTCCGGTAGAGTGCGGTTACTGCTCATGATTATCCATTTCTAAAGGCGAAAGAGCGCCAGCCCGGTGGCAAGCTGAATTGCCGCTTCCGCGCCGCGGCGCAGGGCCTTGCTCCCGGCGCTGTCCGGAACAAAGAGAATGTCATTGGGCTCAAGCGGAACATCGGGAGTTTTTCCGCTCAACACCTTTTTGAGATCAATGGCAATTTCCTGGCGCTGTATGTCCTGCGGCTGCTTCCGGCGAATGATGATGGCGTGCTGGCGTTTTGCCGTGGGCTTGAGATCTTCCGCCAGCGCCACCAGTTGCAGCACTGTCAAATGTTCACGGCTGGTATTCAGCACAAAACCGCCCGGACGATTCACCGCCCCCACCACATAAATAACGCCCGCGCGCGGAACATTGACCCAGTCGCCAGGGTAAACATCGGCATTGAGGAAAGGATTGATGCCGGCAAAAAGCTCGTTCAGATTAACGGTAATTACTGGGGTATCTCCGGCATTCGCATTGTCCGAATTCACAACCGCGCTTCCCAAGGAAGCGTTTGCAGCCCCGCCGCGCACGATTTTCACTTCGCTTCCGGCATCGTCGCTGATTCCGCCTGCCTGGGTCAGCACGGCCAGAAGTTTGGTGGGACCTAGCAGAGGATAGACCTGCGGAGTTTTTACCGCGCCGGTAATCGAAATCGCATGCAGGCGCGATTCCTTGATACTTACGCTGATGTGAGGATCGCTGATAGTTCCGCTGGACTTCAGCTCGCTCGTCAGCAGTGCGGAAAAAGCGTCCAGCGTCAAGCCCGCCGCCGTTAAGGATCTGGGAAGCAGAGGAAACACCAGCTGCCCGGACTGGTTCACGCGGTACGTCCGCGATAGCTCCGGAACATCGAGAATATAAACGTCCAGCACATCGTCCGGGCTAATGGTGTAGTCCGGGATGGTGATAGGCGATGCGGGTTTTGCCTCCGTGCCGGCAGCGGTGGGTGCGTTAGCGCTGGAAGTCTGACCATCCGCATGAATTCCGGGAAACAACACCAGACAGCACAGGACACAAACTATCCCGCAAAGCGCGCTCGGGAAGCATCTACCGAAATAACGATGGTGCAAAGACATTTTTTAAATTACCAGCATGGAGAAACAGAATGCATTCAAGTTTACAACCGAAGACCGTTAGAAGAGCTTAAATTCCTGCCTGTAGGGCTGAGTGTGTATCGCATTGCAGGAAAAAGAGTTATTAAATTACCTTTTAGTATCGTTGCGAAAAAATTTTAGAGCTTCGCCCTCGTCACTTACATATGAGTGACATTTTATAACCCGTGGCCTTACACACTACCCACCCTTTTGATTTCGTAACAAACCCAGGGGAGGCGCGGTGTGAATCGTTGAATACTGCTATGTGGCAGATGGCCATCTTATTGTTCCTGTATTTGCGGTGTCAAGAAATTGCTGGCTTCCAGGCAGTTAAATTATTGAAATGTAGGAACTTCACCCGAGAAATCGGCATGATTCCTGCAAAAGTGCCGCAAAACTGCCAGGCAGAGTGTCTGACGCTCCGGCACGGACAAGTATAATCATGGGGCTTCGGGAGACATACTCTTTTGATATTCATAGTATTGAAGCGTCTTCGCAATTCATTGCAAACTTTTACCTTTCTGCTTGTCCTTTCGCTGGCGATGGGCGGGCTTTCGGCCATAAGCCAGACCAGTAGTACCCAGCAGGACTCATCTTCGTCTTCCACTGTCCCAGCGCCGCCAGCGGACCGACCGGATAATCTTCACGAGGCCACGGCCGCGCCAGCCGGCTTTGTCCGCAATATGGTCTTTGATCAGAAAAATATCTGGACCAGTCCTTTCAAGCTTCGCGTCCAGGATGCGAACTGGCTCGTTCCCCTGGCTGGTTTGACTGCGGGAGCCATCAACGCCGACTCCGAGCTTTCCTCCCGCGTTTCTCCCACCGGGACCTTCAGCCGCCATGCCAACACCATATCCAACGGCGGTCTGGCTGCAGCGCTGGGCGGAGCCGGAGGCCTGTATCTGGTGGGAAAGCTCCGGTCGGATGATCATGAGCAGGAATCCGGTATTCTCGCCGGAGAAGCCGCCGCCAACAGCCTGATCGTGGCCGAGGTGCTCAAGTTCTCCACACAGCGCCAGCGCCCTCTGGATGGCTCCGGTCAGGGCAAATTCTTCGCCAGCAGCTCCCTCACCAATTCCGCCTTCCCTTCCAACCACGCAATTCTGGCATGGGCGGTGGCCAGCGTGATATCGCACGAATACCCTGGAATCCCCACCCAAATACTCACCTACGGCGGGGCCTCGGTAGTAAGTCTTGCCAGGGTTTACGGCAAAGATCACTTCCCCAGTGACGTGATCGTGGGCAGTGTTCTGGGCTGGATGATTGGCCGCCAGATCTATGCCTCGCACCATGACGCCGGTTTGCCCGGCGGAGGCTGGGGCACATTTCATCATGACCCGCCGGAGCATTCGTCCTCGGAATCGCGTTTCTCGCCTTACGTTCCGCTGGATAGCTGGGTGTATCCCGCCTTTGACCGCCTGATCGCTCTGGGCGCGGTGCAAAGCCAGCTTCAGGGCTTGCGTCCCTGGACTCGCGCCGAATGCAGCCGCCTGTTGCAGGAAGCCGAAGACGCAATCGCCGACAGCCCCTCCGGCGACGACGAAGTTTCCCGCCTTTACCATGCGCTGGCCAAAGAATTCGCGCCGGAAATCGCCGGCGATGACGTCAACTACCTCTCTCTCGACTCCGTGTATGCCCGGGCGACGGGCATCTCCGGCAAGCCACTCACCGATGGCTATCACTTCGGCCAGACCATCGTGAACGATTTTGGCCGTCCATTTCATGAAGGCGTCAACGGACTCTCCGGCTTCTCGGCCAGCGGCTCCAGCGGCGCTCTGGGCTTTTACGTTCGCGGAGAATATGAGCACTCGCCCTCGGCCCCGGCAATCTCCAATGCCGTCCAACGGGCAATCGAAACCGCGGACCAGAAACCGCAGACTAACCCGCTGGCTACGCCAACTTTCAATCAGTTCCGCCTGCTCGATAGCTACATCACGCTCAACCTCAGCGGCTGGCAGGCCTCTTTCGGCAAGCAGAGCCTCTGGCTCGGCCCCACGCAGGACCCATTTTTGCAAAGCGACAATGCGGAGCCGCTTTATATGTTCCGCGTGGACCAGACCACGCCGCGCACCCTCCCCGGCATCTTCAAATTTCTGGGCGAGTATCGCTCCGAATTCTGGGTGGGCAAACTCACCGGCCAGCACTTTATCAATACCCAGGACGGCAACATCGCCGTCACCCTGGGCCGCTCGCTGGCCGATCAGCCGCTGCTCAATGGCGTGAAATTCAACTTCAAGCCCACGCCCAACTTTGAATTCGGAGTAGGCCGCACCGGCCTGTGGGGCGGCCCCAACTTCCCCATTACTCTGGGCACTACCAAAAATTCTTTTTTCAGTCAGGGCAATGCTGAAGGGCGGCTGAAAGATCCCGGCGACCGCCGATCCACGTTTGACTTCAGCTATCGCATTCCTGGCCTCAGAAACTGGCTCACGCTCTACGAAGATTCCTTTGTGGAAGACGAAATCTCTCCCATCGGATATCCTCGGCGTGCCGCCCACAATCCCGGCGTTTACCTCAGTCATCTGCCCGGCGTGCCTCATCTTGATCTGCGCGTGGAATCCGCTTTCACCAATCTTCCCGGACTCCTCCAGGGGGCCGACGGCTTCTTCTACTGGAACGTGCGCTACCTTGATGGCTACACCAACAAAGGAAACATCCTCGGCAATGCCACCGTGGGACGGCGTGGCGTGGCCTTCCGCGCGCAGAGCACGTACTGGTTCGCCTCCGACAAGACCATCCAGGCTGGCTTCCGCAGCAATTACGCCGATGGGGCCTTCGTCGGCGGCGGAGACTTTCGCGATGCCTTCCTGCGCTCGGAATGGAGCTTCCGTCACAACGTCTCTCTTTCCGGTCTTCTGCAGTACGAGTGGTGGGACTTCCCCATCCTCTCCCTGGGCAACCGGGTCAACAATGTCACCGCCTCGCTGCAACTGACCTACTGGCCGCACTGGCGGCTCAAAGGCTCAGACGCTGGCAACTGATTCGCGGCGCTCACTGCTTGCGGAATGCTTCTTCGCCATGATGGCCATTAGCAAATCCGCAAGCTGCCGTGTTCGTGTGTCCCATGTGCCATCGCGGACAAAGGCCTGCCGGCGCTCGCGGTCGGCAGCCGAATCGAACTGCAGAGCATCTTCCACCGCCGCAATAAACTCTTCCGTGGTCTCATAAAAGCGCACCGGCGCGTCTTTGTATTCGTAGAGCGGAGCCATCACCACCGGCTTGCCCGTGGCCAGATACTCGCGCACCTTGATCGCGCTGCCATAGCTGGTGAACGTGCTGCTCAGCTTCCACGGCAGCACACAGACATCGAAGTGCCGAATGTACTCCGGCAGCTTTTCATACGGCTTGGGCCCGGTAAAGTGGACGTTCGGCGCATCGATCACCGTAAGATTCGAACGCAGCCCCACCAGCACCCAGTGCCATTCCGGCCTCAGCCGCGCCACCTCTTCGATCAGCTTCGCGTCCATCACAAAATCCATGGCCCCGAAATATCCCAGAACAGGCCGGAGAATCGCGGCGATCTCCGGAGCGGTGGCCGCGGCCTCGTCGGCAAAATGCTGGTAATCCACTGCCTGCTGCAAAAAATATTTCCGCGGATCGCTCGACTCTTCAAACAGCTTGCGCCCTGAATAAACCACCAGGTCGGCCATGCCCCTCAGTTGGCGGTCGAAGCCGCGAATCACATTCACGTCCAGCGCGCTGTCTTCATTGGCGTCATACTTGTCGGACACCTGATACAGCACCAGCTTCGCGTCCAGCGACTCCGCCACCACCGCCGCCGAAGGTATTGCTACCCACAGAATAGGCCGCGAAATTCCGCACAGCCGCATCGCCCAGTGGATTTGCACCGCGAGCAGCCAGCGGTTCAGCGTTTGCGCCCAGCGCGGGCCATACACCGGCAAATTGATGGGCGTCATTACCCAAAGCCCCTCCGGCGCCCTGCGCAGCCAGCGCATATAGCTGCGCAGCTTTCTTCGGATCTTCAGAAAAAAATCCGGATTCGACATGGCCGGCAGCCCCATGCTCAGCGAATTGATGAACAGCACCTTGTTCCGCTTCGCCAGCCGCTTAAGAATGTGGTTCTTCGAATGCGGATGGTGATACCACCAGTCCTCACCGGCGAAGCAAACAATCGACTCTTCGGTAAGCCCGTAATCCTGGTCGTTCATGGTTTCCACGAAAATGTTGTTACGAAAGTGGCGGGCAGCGTGGTCGTCACCGTGATCCGCAGCATACTCGCAGGCTCCGTCGTTCCGTAGACCCACGAGATCCCGGCTTCTTCTTTTTCTGCTCGCATTTCTATCGGACGCCGCTCGGCGCGCAGTCGGAACTCGACCGTGCGCGAGCCGCGCAACTCGCACGTGACGTCATCATCCCCGACGCGAATATCGCCAATCTGCCAGCCCAGCCCCGTATGGAAGCACATCTCCAGCCGATGCTCGCCCTCGCCGGAAATGTGGTCTTCCAAACGAATCTCGCCCGGCGCGCTCCACGCCACCGAGCGCGTGTGCACCATGCCGCGATCTTCGTATCCGAAATGCGAGGCCTTCAGCGTTTTACCGTCAGAGGAAGCCTCAATCCGGCTCACCCGTGCCTCATTCCCAATCGAAAAGAAATTCATGCGCGCACGCGGAATCCGATTTTGCTCCACGCCGTCCACCGTTACGGTGTTGTGCGCGGAGGTAGCGCGAAAACGATCGCGCATCGCCCGGTCTCGCGTGTAACAGCCCGTTCCCGGATCGCACAACACCTCTTGGCCGTCAATGCGCAGAATCACGCTCAGCTTGTCATTGTGGGTATGCGTTCCCTTCCCATGAATACCATTGGGCACGGCCAGAAAAAGCAGATCGCTGCTCCCCCAGCGGGAGAGCGCAATGCCCGAATCGGGAAGAACTTTTATCTCCGCGCCATCCGCGCCAGCGCCGGAAACTTTTGCCGCAGCGCCTGCGCGCAGTCCAAACCACGGCAACTCGGCATCACCATAGCCCGCAGGACGCCCCAGGACAGCCCTGCCCAGTCCCAGCAAACTGCTCACGCGCAGCGAATCGCGCTTCCCCGCAGGCAGATACATCTGTTGCAGATCGTCCAGCAAAAACTCCACCCGGCCATCATCGCAATCTCCAATATGCGGTAGCCTGCCGGACGAGTCCGCCAGCGCCTCCATCCAGGCAAACATCGCGCCCAGCCGCTGGCTAAAACTCTCTGCCGGAACCACGTTCTCCGCGCGCATGAGCTGATACGCGGTCAAAAACATCTGCGTCACCAGCACGTGATATCCCGACGAAGCCTCGTAATTCCCGCCATCGGCATAGACGTGCAGCAGTATCTCCTGCTGGAGCAGCGCACGGTAGCGGGCGCGCCGCCGCTTCATCCCCGGCCCGTCCAGAAATACCGCCAGGCCGTAAAGCCCCAGCAAATTGCTCAGATAATGGTTGCCGCGCACAATGTGGGAAAATTCCAGGTGCGCCTCGATATAAAGAAGATGCTGGCGCAAACAGCGCGCCACCGTATCGAGCCACGGCTTCTCCTCTTCGGCAAAGGGCCACAGCAGATTGGTAAGAAAGGCAATGTTCAGCCCGCGAAGCGCCACCTCCATAGCCACCACCCAGTTCGCGCCCCGGCCCACCGGGTTCGCTGCCATCCAGTGCTCCACATAGCGCCGTGCCGTCTCCCGGTACACCGGCTTGGGTTCAAGAAGATACGCCTTGCCCAGCAGCGGCAAAAACTGCAGCCGCGAAAGCTCCCACGGCGCCTTGATGTCCGCCCCATCCAGGCCCACCACGGTAAGCGATCCGCTGGCCTCCAGCGGCCACTCCTTGCCGGAGATAAAGTCGCGCCCCCATCGCGGTTCCAGGCCACAATCCTGCGTCTCATAACTGACAAACGGAATCCGCCCCGCGCATATTCCGTCGGCCAGACGAAGAATGATCTCCCGCTGCGCGCTGTCTATATCCGCAAGTTGGGGGCGATAGTAGGGGACCGCCCGAAGCCCAACTGTCTGCCCAAATGACCGCCCCCGCGAAGCTCGTGTGGCACAGGCGCCCCCGCCTGTGCTCCCCGCTTCCAGTTGACGCATGAAATATTTGGCCCGCCAGGGCTTGTAAAACCGCCAAACCGCCTCGCGCGCCACGGTCATCGGGCCTTCACGGCTAAGAATCTGCAGGATGTTTCCCAAGCTTCTCATGCAATCAATAAGTGTTTCGGCTGAATCGTTTCATATTCCGCAACCACCACGCACGCCGGAAGGGGTACCCCTCTCCCCTAAAAATCGGATTTTTATTGAAAACACAGCACTTAGCTCGTTTCGGCCCAAGCGTGGCCCTTGGGTGGCCCAAGGGCCACCCAAGCTTTTTACCCATAAAAGCCAAACGCCGCAACCGGATCAAAAATCCGGTTGCGGCGACTTCGCACTATTTATAACAAATAGATAGACAAATAGCGAGCGACTGTTGTCTTTTAATAGCCATATGGGGCTTCAGTGCTTTTTTGAAGTTTTTACGCACAGGACTGATGCGCCGCATGCCGCATATACACCTAATTCAGTATTATGCCTTTTGCGCTATATAGATATCATCTAGACTTGTTGCCATGAAGCCCATATACAATTGGCAGGAAGATAACGTTCTAGCGCGTTGCCCCGATTGCGATGCCATAACCAGTTTTGATACCAAAGGTCATAGCGGCACAACTTTGGGAACAGTGATAATCGACCGCTCCCATCAGTACGGTGGACAAATGTACAGCCGCATTCTGTGGCAGTTCTTCCGCTGCAATGTTTGTAGTCGCGGAGCGGTTGGTAAGATTCACGACAACGGGAACAGCCAGATGGCCATTCTGGGAGATTTTTTTCCAAGTGCAATTGAGAAAGCGGTACTCCCACCCTCGGTTCCACAAGACATCGTGTGTGAATTCCGTGAATCAGAACTAGACGCTACACAAGGAGCATATCGCAGCGCGTCAGCTTTGCTGCGCTCTGTCCTTGAGAAGACACTAAAAAAGAACGGTTATGATGAAGTCGAAATAAAAGCTAATTCCGGGAGTCCGAAGAAATCCACCAAGTTAATTGACAGAATAGATGCGGCTGCGGAAGACGGAGTAATCACTGAAACGCGCAGGAAGAAGGCGCATGAAAATATTCGTGTACTGGGAAATGATGTTCTGCACGACGATTGGCGCGAGGTTAAGCAGGAGGAGTTTGCGGAAGGCCACAAGTACGCGCAGAGAATCCTTGAGGATTTGTACGATGACCGGCCCACTGTAGAAGCGCAACTTACTGCACGCGGCCGTCTTTTTGTGAAATGGAAAAAAAAATAAATTGGCTTCGGATGTAGCGGTAGGTCAGATACTATTCTCGGCTACATGCATGGCATGATGTGACCTGCAAACATTGACTTTTTACTCAAGCGGGGACGGGTAAGTGGCCCAATGCTTGCCTTCTTCAATGGCCAGCATGATTTGTTCCAAGCGGTCGTATGGAGCGCGGTCAAATACCGCTCCTGCCTCTGTCAACCACGACAGCAGATCGCAGACATCAATTAACTCCCCCTAATGACAAAAGTCACGCAAGTAACCGAATTTTAACCAGTAGGCGAAGCGGCCGTTGGCTATATTTTCAGCATGGAGAGAAGCGAGAAGAATCGTATCTACCTGTCCGGCCTCGGCTCTTCGCTGGGCTTTAGTTATTTGCCGGAATGGAACTTTGGAACCAGACTTTTTCGATTGCCGAAATGGGTCATTGGGGACTTCGCCACAAAACCTGGCGGCATATTCGGAATGCACGCCGGATATCTCACTGCAATGGGCGTCTTCATGAATTCCGACGGCCCCGATTACCTTCAGATTATCGTACGCCACACTCCCATTGCCGCTCCTGCCCTCCGCCAGCTGAAGAACGCCATTAAGGCCATACCAGGTTTTCGCGATTTTATACGGTACAAAAGAGTGGCAACGACCAAGGACTTTGTAAAAATCGAATGGGGACTACCCGATCTATGGGAAAGGCCGGGGGCGGAAGAAGTCGCCAATATGCTGGATTTAATATTGCAGGAAATCAGCTGCCATGCGCGAGCGCTCGACGGAAAATGTGAAGACTGCCGTGCGGTAGCCGCGCCGCAGATCGTCTTCGTGGATGGAATTCCCGGGCATCACTGCGCCGGCTGCGTGAAGGCAGCGACCGCCGCATACGATGCGATAAAAGCCGACTATCCCCGGACCACTTTTCTGGGCGCAGGCATTGCTCTGGCGATGAGCATCGTTTGGGGCCTGATTCAGCCGATCTCGGGCGGATCGGGAAACGGCGAGATCATGCTGCAAATATGTTTTTTGGGTTTTATGGTGACGGGCGTCGCCATATTCTGGGGAGTGTTCCGCTCTCTGGGAAAAAAAGAGCTCCAGGGCTTTGTGTTGGCGTCTGCCCTCACTTTATCCAGCAGGCTTATGGCATACAGTTTATCCGGGAGTTTTTTGGTCCATGGCAGGCCTGTTGCTAACGGATGGTTCATACTCGGAGGGGTAAATTTTTTGGTGGCTTTGTTCGTGCTCCCCATACTTTGCAGGGTGTCGTGGTGCAAGTCGCGGCCAGCCATACTTCAACCAGCCACGGTTGGCGGGCCAAACTCGCCAGCCCTGCCGGAGAAAACAGGCAAGCTGCTCAGTGTCTGAATCACAACCGGCCTACACCTCGCCGCACACGTGTGACACGGCGACTAAAATCAGGCGTTAGGTCGTTATGAAAAAATTCTTACATCAAATAAATTTTTAACTATCTTAAGCCTTGACTTTTACCTTCAGCTAAACCATAGTTTGGCGCATGTCTGACACAAACTTACATCTTCCTACGGTTGATTCAACCGGCGCGCCGCTGATGCCTCAAAATACAGGTCCATTCACCTTCGACGACGTAAGGAAGAAGGAAGATGAAGCACTGGGCGGCGGAGATGTACAGAGAAGCGCGCTCTGTATCTCCGGCGGAGGAATCCGCAGCGCTACCTTTGCCTTGGGAGCGCTCCAGGGACTCGCCGAGTTGGGCATTCTTGAGCACTTTGACTATTTATCAACTGTGTCCGGTGGCGGTTATATCGGGGGCTGGCTCACGGCATGGAAAGAGCGCGCCGGTGGAATCAACAAGGTCATTCCCGAATTGAAATCATCGGCCTGCCCGGTTCCGCCGGGCAAGCTTGACCCAATCCAGCATTTGCGCGAGTACAACAGCTTTCTTTCTCCCAAACTGGGCTTTTTTTCCGCGGACACATGGGCCCTGGTGGCAACGATTGCCCGAAACATGTTCCTGAACTGGCTGGTGTTCATCCCGCTTCTGATGTGTGCGCTCACGCTGCCCCGGATTGTGCTTTCGCTGGCCCGGTTGGGCGATACCTGTGCGTCATGGTATCCCTTTCTAAGCCAGTTCTTTTCCTCCCTGGAACACGTTGTACCGGTAATCGGCGGAATATTTTTCGCTGTCGGTGTTTTTTTTGTTTTGTACTATCTGCCCGGCGCAGGCCATAAAAATCATACCGAGGGCCAGTTTCTCGTTTATTGTTTCACTCCCTTGTTTCTGGCGGCGCTGGGCCTGGTGGTCACGGACGCCTGGTTCACCGGCGGCACAAAGGACACAGAGACCACACTAAACTTTGGGGGGCTGTTTCTTTGGGTTACGGGTTTCGGGCTCCTCGGCTACCTCGCTTTCTTTTGCTGGCGTCCGGTGAAAACCAGGCTCGACCGGCGGCGCGATAAAAACGCAGTCCACCAATGGCCCAAATTGAAATGGAAAGGCTTGCTTGCGGCAGGGGTGTGCACCAGCTTCTGCACGGCGGGCGGCGCGTGGCTGCTGGCGTCTGAATGGTTCCGCCACCTGTCCTGGCCGGTGTACGTGACCTTTGCTCTGCCTTTGCTGTTCCTTTCCTTTGGAGTTGCCGTCGCTGGCTTTGTCGGTTTTACCAGCCGGGTGCTGGGGGATGATGACCGGGAGTGGCTGGCGCGCGCTGGCGCCTGGGCTCTTCTTACCATCTTGTCCTGGGCCGGATTCTCCGCGCTTACGCTGCTGGGGCCCAAACTCATCTTTCAGCTCCACGCCTGGGCAGACTCCGCATTGGCTGCCGCCGGCGGATTGAGCGGGCTTGTCGCCACCCTGGCCGGCCTGAGCAGCAAGACCAGGGCCCAGGCTGACAAGAACGGAGAATCCGCCAATAAGAGCACAGGATTACTGGACCTCGCCGGAAAACTGGCAGCTCCCGTATTTATTGTGGTGTTTCTCTCCAGCCTGGCGCTCCTGACCAACTGGATCTTGTGGAAAACACGCGCTGTTGGCGGTGACTGGAAGGACCACAAGGAACTCCTGGAGCAAACACGAACGGAATATGTTGTGCTGCTGGCGCTGGTTTTTGTTGCCTTCAGCTGGGTCATGGCCAAATTTATTGATATCAACAAGTTTTCTCTGCAGGCCATGTATCGCAATCGCATCATTCGCGCCTACCTCGGCGCCTCCAACGCCAAACCGGACCTCAATGACTTTACCGGCTTTGCCAGCAATGACAATCCTTTGCTCAGCCGGCTAACGCCAGCCCTTAAGCCATTCCATATTCTGAATATGACCCTGAATATGGCCTCGGGGAAACGCCTGGCATGGCAGCAGCGCAAGGCCCGGTCCTTCACCGTCTCGCCTTTGCACTGCGGCTTTGGCGAAACCTATCGGCCTGTGGTGGGTTATGGCGGCAAAGGCGGTCTCTCCCTTGGCACCGCGATGGCCATTTCCGGTGCTGCCGCCAGCCCCAATATGGGCTACCACTCCTCACCGGCTTTGGCCTTCATCATGACCCTGTTCAATGCCCGGCTCGGCGCCTGGCTCGGCAACCCCGGCCAGCCCGAGTGGACACATGAAGGCCCAAAGTCGGCCTTTAACTCCATCGTCCGCGAAGCTTTCGGCGGGACGAAAGATGATAGTCCCTACGTGTATCTGTCGGACGGCGAACACTTCGAAAATCTTGCTCTCTATGAAATGGTGCGCCGCCGCTGCCGCTACATCATGGTGCTCGATGGCGGGGCCGATCCCAACTACATGTATGGAGATCTGGGCAACGCGGTCCGCAAAATTCGTATTGACATGAAGGTCCCAATCACATTTGAGCAGCCTTTCCTCATGCCGCTGAGTGACCCCAAGTACAGGTGCGCGATCGCAAAAATCGGCTATAAAAGTTTGTGCAATACACTGGAAAATGGTTATTTGATTTACATCAAGCCCTCGATTCTTGGCAGCGAACCGGCCGATGTGACCAATTACAAATCCACCAATCCCGCATTTCCGCACCAGAGCACGGCGAACCAGTTTTTCAATGAATCACAAACGGAAAGTTATCGCATGCTGGGAGTGTGCAGCATACAGCAAGTCTTTAAGCACTGGGAGCACACGGATGGGTTCGAAGCTGTGGTGCAGAATGCCCGCGACCATTTGCGCCCGCAGCCACCAGCGGCAACTGCAGCGGCTGGGGGGAAATAGCAGGCCACAAACCAGATCAGAGATTTTTTAAATTCAGCGAGTTCCGACGGGAACCAGAGAATCTCTGCGATCGGGCGTACCGTCGGCAGCAGACATAAGGCTGGGGCTGCAGACATTGAGGTCAGAGTGAATCTCACCGCATTTTTCACAGTCCACAAATATGGCCCTTAGGCTTCGTGGCGCCGGCAATTTCCCCAACTCATGGTGCAACCTCTCATTGATCGCTGTACGGCAGGCTTTCACTTCCTCATCCTTCAGCAGCGGATTCTGCATCGCCAATTGCAGTTCTACAGGAGAGCCGGCTCCTCGTTCCGTACCATCGCCACCAGCAACGGACCCGATAGACCATACATAATGCCCAGCGGGAGAATTCACCGGTAAACGATTTTTGAGATCGCTGGCCAATGCACGCCGGGAAAGATCGGCGACGTTCAGCGCAGTAAACCAGGCCTGCCCATCGAGGCCAGATACTGGTGAATTGGCGATGACGTCGAGCAGAGCGACTCTGTCAAACCCCATTCGCAGCAGAGATAAAATCCGCGTGCGCGTATGCGCCGCCTGGAACTCGGATGTTTGGGTGGATTTGAAATCGCATTGTGCCTCAATGGCCACGAGTTTATTCGTGGAGGGAGGCCACTTGATGCGGCCCTTCTCGGCCATTTTCGTCGCGGTCAAAAGCGCAACCTGGATCGGATGCCAGTCATACCTCTCTTTTCTTGCTTCCACAAAATGAGAGACGAATTCTGCCTGGTCTTTGAATTCCAGCGGACCCGCTATCAGGTCTATCTCTCCATCTCCTGGCAGACCTAAGCGTTGCTTTTTGCAGCGCAGGACATACCAGCAGAAATCAGCATCCAAACCTGCCGATGGAAAACGATCCGTTCCCCTTGAATAATGTCCCCTGCACACTGCGCACATTGACCATCTTGCTTTGCAGCCGTCCAGAACGGTTCCTGCCTGTCGGGTTTGTTCGTATGAAAAATCATTGCTCCTCCTCGACAGTTTGGACAGAATCGCGATTCAAAATGGTCGCGCAGAAGATGCCTTCCAGCTCTAATGCTGGTTCTACGGAGCCGCCGGGACTTTTGACTGCGCCTCAATGTAGCTCAGTATGTACTCCGCATCGAGATCGCCAACCAGGGTATTGGACATGCGAACCCCGTTGTACTTCTTCAGCAGGGCGGTTGCGATTGGATCTTTTCCGTCCAGCATCTCGTCCGGTTTCTGGATCATGTGCAGCAGCCACTTGCGGTCGCGCACCTGGGTAACTCCCAGCAAGTCCGGCCCCACGCTGTCGCCATGCCCAACGGTGTGGCACGCGCCGCACTGCCGGCTAAACAGATATTTTCCCTGGTCGAAATTTTGCAGTGGACGACCGTCCGTATTGCCCGTCTCACCCGGTTTGAAGTGTTTAAAGTTGTCGAGAAAATCGCCAATCATTCTGGCCTGAAACGAGGGATTATCCAGCGCCGAACTGCGGCTCCACTGCCCGGTGGTCTCATTTCCAATCAGCAGATACGGCAGATGCCCGTCCTGATTGATGGAAGGGTCGGAGTACAGCCCCAGCTGTTTGCTGAGAAAATCAATGTCCTCTTTCTTACCGGTAAGAAAAGTCCATCCCGCGCCTACATGGAATTTTTCCATATAGGTCCGTAGTACTTCAGGAGTGTCGTGGTTCGGATCAATACTGATGGAATAAAAAAAGATATCCGAGCCAACACGGCTGCCCAGCTTCTTCTGCACCTGCACCATCCTTGCCGTTTCGAGAGGACATGAGTAAGAACAGGTGGTGTAAATCAAATCAATCGCTACAATCTTGCCTTTGATCAGATCATCATAAAAATGGACTCTTTTGCCATCCTGCGTGATGAGCTCGACATTGGGAAAATGGCTGCGGTCCGTCTCCACGGCTGCCGCCCGTGCATTCCATACCAGGGCCAGCACCGCGATCGTGAGCGCCATGCCCCCTGCCATCTTTCTCCAGTTTTTCACGAACATTTCTGCTCCTTCTTCCCTTGCAGCCAGGCGCCCGAATTAAAAAACTGGCGCGCACCGGTGTGGGCGCGCGCCAGCAGTTAAGTTACTCCGGCAGAATATCGTCCGGAGACTGGAACGTAACGCCCGTCGGTTTGGAGATGGGGGTTGGCAGCGGGTTCAGGAACGGCTGGCCCGCATTGTTCAGGTCCCACCTCAGCAACATGGCGTTATCTTCATGCATGGTGTTGTGGCAGTGCTCCATGTACATGCCGCCCCAGTCGCGGAACTGTATCTGGAGAACGACCGTCCCATTCGGATGCAGGCGATATACGTCTTTTCGTCCGCTCTCCGCCAGAGATGGCGCGCTGCCATTGCGGGAAAGGATCTGCCCCTCTTCAAAGTGGATATGAATAGGGTGGTCCCAGCCCGAGCCGCCCACCAGTGTCCATATCTCCGACGTGCCAAATCCCGGTTGCGCTGAAATTCGACCATAGTCGGCTTTGAGAGTTGCTCCCTCGGTCCCATTGTTATTGGTACGAATGCCCCAGCGTCCGGTACCGGTGTAGGTAGTGATCGGGTCATTCGTGGTTACATTTCCATTGTCATCGAAGCGGAATGTGCGCTGGCGGACGGCCGTTGGGAACACTGGATTGGGAATCAAAACAATGCCCTGTCCATTGCCCGAGGGATCCACGCTCTGGTCCGCCTGTGGCGGCGGCCCAATGATGTTGAAGCGCAGGAACGAGCCCACGCACGGATCGCAGGACGTACCGCTCAGTGCCGTTGAAACCGGCAGGACTTGTCCTGGCAATTGTCCGCTCGCCATTTGCTGCAGGTTGACCAGATCCACCGTTTGGCCGGACCTGTAGCGGGAGAAGTCGATGACGATGTCATAGCGCTCCGCAATGCCAAGCTGATCGGTCTGTGTCAGGTTCGCCGTGCGCGGCAGCAGGTTGCCGTCATTGGCGATCTGCACGAAGCCGGAGCCATCGCTCAGCGCCAAAGCGAAGAACCTGGAGACGCTGGCATTGAGAATGCGGAAGCGATACCGGCGTGCATATACGTTGAAGAACGGCTTCCAGGCGAAATTAACGGTCATCTGATCGCCGAGGAATCCGTCAAAGGCCATGGTGTCCATGGTGAGCTGCCCGTTGGAGTCCCACGCTTTGTCGGAAAGGGCAAGGTTCACGTCGTAGTCGAGATTGCCCCAGTCTTTGGAGGAACCGCTCGGCATCCGCAAATTCACGCCATCATTCAGCGCCTCGTTGCCCCGATCGAGCGAGCTGTAGATGTTGTTCATCCCGAACTCGCCCTTGTACACGTTCTGGTCGGTAAAGCTGAACATATGGTCGTGGAACCAGTGCGTGCTCATGGTTTCATGCCAGTCGCCCGGCAGCTTGTTGATGCCGCCATTGCCATCCGGCGCTCCTGCACGGGGATCGGTGGCCGCGGTATTGATGCCGGTAAAGCCAGCCAGCACCCAGGGCCAGTGGTAATCGTAAAACTGGTTGGGCCAGAAATAAGCGCCGGTAAAGCCGTCGTTTTCGGAACCGTGGTGGCCGTTGTGCTCGTGCGTGGTAAGGGTATACCGGCCAAAACCGCCGTTATCAGTAATGTCCGTCGGCAGGTTATTGTGGTGCCGGAAAAGAATCGGCTCTCCGTAGCGAGACTGAATCAGCTTGGGAGGAAATGTGCCGTTGAACGTCCAGATGCGATTCGGATTTTGTACCGGAAAATTGGGATGGAATTTGGGGGGAACCGGTGAGCTCGCACTGATTCCCGAATTCAGGTCGGAAGTAACGCCCGGATTGTAGACGTTATTGGTAATGCACGGCTTGGTCGTGACCTCAATCGCCACTTGCGGCGGGAACTGGGCAAACCGCTGGTGTGCCCATGTGGGTCCCGGCGGACGCCCTTCAATGGGGCCGGTCAGGCCGGTTTGTCCGCCCACCAGGGCCGGATCAACCGGTTGTTGCGTCTGATTGGCCTGGGCCTGGGGCGATGGAGTCAGCGTGGAAACTGCATTGCGCGGCAAAACGTCAAACCGTGGCATCGGCTGAGTAAACGGCGACACCCCAAAGGTCGGACTGGCCGGCAGGCCCGTGGGAATGGGGGCGCAGTTACCACCTCCTCCGGGGCCAGGACCACCCCCAAAAAGCGTCGCGCCACGCATGGCTGGCACAAAGGGATTCAGACCACCGATCGGCGCCATGACTCCCGCAGCGCCAAACAATCCCCATTTGATCAGATCACGGCGTGAAACCTTGCCGTGAGACAATGCTGCGGTAATCTCGGCGCGGTTCCGGCGCGCATTCTCCGCGTCCCGAATGCGTTTTTTGTCTGAATCTTCTCTCAGCCAAAAAGTATCGTCTCTTCCAGTTTTTCGCCCCATGTTTCTCCTTCTTCACGCACCTTGAATATTCTTTACAAATCCTGGTGCTGGCCGAAGTGTCATGGAAGGAGAATTGGCAGTCAATAGATGCCAGGCGAATTGACATTAAATTGACACGCTACAGACCTGGCAGTTACTTAGTTTGGATTTATGGCCAAATATGTACTTATGAATATTTTTAGATCAAGAGAAAAAGGCAGAAGGATAAAAATATCTTAATGACATCATTTTCCGCTAACTGGCCCAGCCTTCGGCTGACCAGTCATTCGGCGTAATAACATTGGAAGAAAATCATCATTAGCCGATGTTAGACCGAGCAGGGGGGATGGAAGATATAGATCTGATTCGAGGACTTCGACCCGGTGCGCCTGCATTGATCGCATCCTGAGCAACGCTCTCTGGGCAAATTCCCTACGCCGCGCTCGCCCGTCGAATTTCCAGCATATTCTTCACCGCGGCAAGGATTTGCTCCGGATAGCAGCGCACGGTGCGCGTCGCGTATTCGTACTGTTGCCCGTCCATGTCCGCGATCAGGACCACGGGCGTGGAAGGGCTGTAATTTTTCACGATGCCCGCCAGCCGCTTGCGCTCTTCATTGGAGAGCGAATGGCACAGCAGCACCAGATCGAAATCCCCGTTCAGCAGACGATCAATGGCTTCATACGAGCTGCTGGCGGAAACGACGATGTAGCCGGCCTCGGTCAGCGCATCATTTCTTTTTTTTAGAAGATAAGCATCGCGGCCCGCAGAAAGGATCAGCTTGTGCATAATATCCACCCCGCTTCGTGGTTCAATTGACCGAGTCTAATCTGTTCGCACTCACATTAAAAAGCGCCAACTTCCGCCAGCAGACACAGCCAGGTTCTTTTGCAATTGTTGTCCTGTAATTCTTCGTAATGAAAGACAAATACGACGAAATGCCTACGGCGAAATATCCAGGACATGCATCACATGCCCCGGCCATGCCACCAGACCTCCAATGGCCTTCCATTTTTTCGTTCGATCAGTGGCGCCAGTGAAATCAGCGGCAAAAATGTTTCCCGGGCGAACCTGAGACCTGGAACCTGCGTTCAGGAGATTCTAAAATGGTTCAGGTAACCTCTTTACCAGCTGCTCTCATCCAGTAGTGCAGGAGAATTGATGAAGATCACAGGAATTACAGGCCTTTTGCTTGCCAGCGCACTGGGCTTGATCGCACAACAAACATTGGCCGCGCCCGCAGGACAAACGGCGGCTCCCCCCCGGACCGCCGGCGTCAGTCCGGTCCTCGCCGATCTGCAGCGGACCCTCACCACCGCGAATGATGATATTTCCCGGCTGCGCATTGAAAAATGGAAATGTGACGGCCCCCAGAAACAGCAGATGATCCAGGTCGCGCAGTCTCTGCAGCGCAACATTACCGGCGCACTGCCGGGCCTGATCAGCGATGCACAAAACCAGCCCACAAGCGTTGCCAAATCCTTCAAGCTGTATCACGACATTAATATTGTGTATGAGTTCCTGAATTCCCTGGCCGAGGCCGCCGGCGCCTTCGGAAAAAACGAGGAATATGAGCCTCTGGCCCACGATGCCACCGCTCTCGATAACGTCCGCCAGAACCTCTCGTCCGTCATAGAGCAGAACTCTGCGGCCCTCGAAACCCAGCTCCGGCAGGCCACCGCTGCTCCCGTGCAGGTACAGGCCGCCCCTCCTAAAAAGATCATCGTGGATGACGCGCCCCAAAAAGCAGCCAAAAAGACCACCAAAAAGAAGAGTTCCCCCGCCCCGCCCCCCGCTCCTCCGGGAAACTCGCAATAAAATTTCAGTGCTGCTGGAACCTTCCCCGCGCCACCGGAGTCTATAGATCAGTAAGGGGGCCGCGGGGTGACAAATATTACGGCAGTAATCCCCGGCGAGGTTGTAGCTGTAGCCCGAATCCTGATACTGTTTGAGGTGACGCCATGAGAAAAATGGCGGGAGCAGTAACTTTGGGCAACATAGCCAGCGCCATGGCAGTTCGGGCCGAAGAAGCCTCGATTGTCGAGGAACTCAAGTCCGGCTCGGAAGAGGCCTATGCCTGGCTGGTTGCGCACTATCACCAGCCTGTCTACAGCCTCATCTACAGAATTGTCAGCAACCAGGCGGACGCCGCCGATACCACCCAGGAAGTCTTCCTGAAGGTCTTCCGTGGCATCAGGCATTTCAATGGTGAATCCAGCCTGAAAACGTGGCTTTACCGGATTGCCGTGCACGAAGCGTCCAATCAGAAGCGGTGGTGGTTCCGGCACAAGAGCCGCGAAACCTCCATGGAGACGCAGCAGGATTCCGAGGGTAACACCTTTGGTCTCTGCGACGTTTTGCAGGACCAGAACGATTCTCCTCTCGAAGCCTTCGCCCACGAAGAAGTGCGCGCGCGCGTCGAGCTTGAACTCAAGCAGGTACCCGAACCGTACCGCACCACGGTGGTCCTGCGGGACATTGAAGGACTTTCGTACGAAGAAGTGGCGGAGGTGCTGCAGATTTCCCTGGGAACGGTGAAATCCCGGCTTATCCGCGGCCGCGAGGCTTTGAAGAAACGGCTGGAACCATTCGTCCGCGAAATTGCCCCTGGCAAAACGGACTGGAGTCTGGCGACAACGCCCGCGGTGGAGGTACAGAAGTAATGAAATGCACAGAAGCTCGCTCGCTGTTTTCGCTTTGTCTGGATGACGCAGCCACCGGCGCCCAGAGGCATGAAATCGCGCTGCATCTGGACTCGTGTCCCAATTGCCAGTCGGAATACAGTTCACTCAGGATGACGCAGTCTCTGCTGGCGTCGCTCGCCCAGCCGAAAGCGCCGGCCGATCTTGCGCTCAGGATTCAGCTCGCACTTTCCCATGAGCGCTCCCGCAACCTGCGCTCTTTTCTGGAATCGTGGAGTGTGCGCCTCGAAAATGCGTGCAGTGCATTCATGCTCCCGGCCACGGTCGGCCTGATCGCGGCGATTTTCTTTTTCGGCGGGCTTTTTGGGACCTTTGTTCCGGCGCAGGCCCAGGCCGGTACGGATGACATTCTCGCCAGCTTTTATACTCCGCCGCGCCTGGAGTCGTCTGCCTATACGGACACGCTGCCTACGCTGGACTCGTCCGTCGTCCTCGAGACTGACGTGGATGCCAATGGCCAGGTGCAGGACTATCGCATTCTCTCCGGACGCAATGACGAAGAGATTCGCCAGCAGCTGAACCGGGCGCTCTTGTTCACCAAGTTCGTTCCGGCCCAGGCCTTTGGCCGCCGCGTTCCAGGAAAAGCGGTAATCTCCTTTTCGCACATCAATGTAAAAGGATGATTACCCGCACATGGCCGCTGCATTGACCCTGCTGTTTTCCTGGCCTAAACTGGAGCTTCCCTGCAAATTTGGAGGGTCGCCTGAAGGCCACACTGCAATCGCTTGTTCTTTGCCTGCTTCTCGCTGCCGCCTGCATGCGTTCCGCGGGCCAGACGACAACTGCTACACGCGCCCAGCTTGAATTCAGCGAAACCATCTTCAGTATGGCCGTCGCGCTGAACAGCTGTGGCTACAATGACGGACTGGAAAATTCCCTGCCCCTGCGCCAGGCCATACGCCTCGAAGTCCAGCAGGTGGTCCAGCAATCCGAGGAAGCGGCCACGGCGCAGCGCGTTTTTTGCCAGTTCCAGGCGGAACACCACGCGGGCGATACCAGCCATGACATTGCTCAGTACATCTCCCTGGCGCTCGACCTCGGCGCCCCACCCGACTTTGCGCCGGTGCTGCCGGTCGCCGATCTTCCGCCGGATGCCGCTTACGTTCAGGGTTCGATACCGCTTCTGCAGAAGTTTTATCGCGCCGCCGGCCTGCATGCGATATGGCTGAAACATCAGCAGCAGTATCAGGCCGAGATAAAAACCCAGCATAATCGCGTTACCGAAGCCATCACCGGCACGGACCTTTATTTAAAACTGCAGTTCAGCGCGGCGCCGGGGACCCGCTTCGTGATTTTCCTGGAGCCAATGCTCGCGCCCGGCCAGGTGAACTCCCGCAACTACGGTGACAATTACTTTCTGGTGGTTTCTCCTTCCACTGATGGACTGCGGCTCCAGGAAGTGCGGCATACCTATCTTCATTATGTGCTGGACCCTCTGGCTCTTCAGCACACTTCCGGCCTCAAGCGATTGGAGCCTCTGGTGGAGACGATCAAAACCGCTCCTCTCAGCCCGGCATACCGGTATGACTTCACCCTGCTGGTCAATGAATCTCTGATTCGCGCCATTGAAGCGCGTACACTGCCTGGTGGTAAAACCAATACTCAGGCCCGCAATGAGTACGTGCAGCACTCCATGGAAGAAGGCTTGATTCTCACGCGCTATTTTTATGAAGCGCTGGCGCAGTTTGAAAAAGACTCCACCGGCATGAAGGATGCCTACGGAAATATTATTCATGACATTAGTCTGGAGCGCGAGACCAAACGCGCCCATGAGACTGTGTTTGCCTCGCAGGCTGCTCCTGAAGTGGTCGTAACATCCAAACCTGTACATCACGAAGAGAGTCTGCTGGACGCCGCCGAGCAAAAATTGGCCACCGGCGACCACGACGGAGCGCAAAAGCTGGCGCTGCAGGTGCTTAGCAGTCCGAAAAATATAGAAGATCTGGGACGGACGTACTTCATCCTGGCGCGGGCCGCTACTCTGGCCGGAGATATGCAGGGAGCGGAAGCATATTTTCAAAAAACGGTGGAAGGGGCGCATGATCCCAGAACTCTGGCCTGGGCCCACATTTATCTCGGTCGGATCAGTGACATTCAGTCCAAC
Organism: Candidatus Angelobacter sp.; assembly: GCA_035695325.1. GTDB lineage: Bacteria > Acidobacteriota > Terriglobia > Terriglobales > Acidobacteriaceae > Angelobacter. The sequence goes on along the minus strand of DASSEH010000172.1, from coordinate 40,834 downwards.
CGCACGGAAGCAGTCGAGCACTATCGCGCGGCCCTGGCGGCCGGAGATCCCACACCGGACACCAAAGCCGCGGCGGAAAGAGGTTTGGCCTCGCCTTATGAGCCACCCTCGCGGGCGCCGCGCTAGTCTGTAACATTCGTCTTGTTGCTATGAAGAAATCGGGTTGCGTATTCGTTATTTGGCTCGTGGTGCTGGCTTTTCCGGCCATTGCCCCAGCCAGCACGCAGGGGGCGGCGCCTGCTCAGCCGAAACCCGCGCACACGCCCCAGGCCAAAACTCAGTCCGAGTACAACGACTATACCCACGCGTATGCGCTGGCGGGCGGGGCCGTGATGGAAAAAGCAGCGTCCGATTTCGCCACCAAATATCCGGCCAGCGAACTTCGCGGCTACCTGTATTCCAAAGCCATGCACGAGTACCAGAATGAAAATAATCCCGGCAAAATGCTGGCCATGGGAGAAAAAGTACTCGAACTTGACCCGGACAACCCTATCGCTCTGGTGCTTACGGCCACGGTCCTGGCCGACGGCCTAAGTGACGGCGATTCGGACCAGGCAAAGAAAGTTGCCGAAATCCAAAAGAACTCCAATCGCGCCCTGCAGGTCGTGGAGTCTTCCTTTGTTCCGCCTGCGGGAGCAACGCCGGAACAAACAGTGGCGTATAAAAGCACCCTGCGCTCCATGGCCAAATCGGCGCTGGGCATCATGGAGCTAAAAACCGCGGATGACCGCGCGGCGGAAAAAGATCTGCAGGCAGCCGCGGAGCTGAACACCACGCAGCCCGATCCTTATATCTGGTACCATCTCGCGCTGGCCCAGGACCATCAGGCAAAATACGAAGCCGCGCTTGCTTCGGTCAACAAAGCGCTGCAGCTTACGGAATCGAACCCCGATTTGGGACAACTGGCGCAAGGCGAGCAGAAGCGGCTGCTTGTGCTGACAGGCGGCGCGCAGGCCCCGCAAAAATCTCCTCCACGGTAAACTGGAGAATTCTTGAACAGGCGACTCATACTTTGCCTTCTGATTGCGCTGCTGGCGTATTCGCTCCCCCCTGCCCTGGCCCAGGCGTCCCGGCGCGTGCCGGAAGCCAAATCGCGGCAGGAATACCAGGACTACATGGCGGCCACCACCATTGCCGGGGGCGCGGCGCTCGAAAAAGCGGCGGACGATTTCGCGGCCAAATATTCCACCAGCGAACTGCGGGGCTATCTGTATTCAAGAAGCCTTCATCAGTATCAAAACGAAGACAATCCCGTAAAGATGCTGGAGGTAGCGGACAAGGTCCTTGCCCTCGATCCCGATAACTCCGTGGCTTTGGCCACCAGCGCGCTGGTGCTGGCGGACAGTCTCACCGCCTCCGACCCCGCGCGCGACCAGAAAATCTGGCTGATCCGGCACAATTGCGATCACGCTCTCGAAACCATGGATTCCTCCCTGGTGCTGGCCCCCGGCGTGACCGCGCAGGACGTTGCCGCTTACAAGGCACTGCTGGGAGCGAGGGTGCATTCGGCTCTGGGCATTATGGAGCTGAAAACAGGAAACGACCGCGAAGCGGAGAACGACCTGAAGATGGCCGCCGGCATGAACCGGGTCCGGGGCGATGCGTCGGTTTATTATCATCTGGCCCTGGCCCAGGACCATCAAAAGAAATACGCCGAGGCTGTAGATTCGGCCGAGCAGGCCCTGCAACTGGCCAGCACTTCTCCCAGCCTGCAGAAACTCGCGGAGGTTGAACTGGAGCGGCTGCAAAAACTGGCAGGCCGCCGCGGCCGGGAGTAAATCATAGATTTAGCGATGAACACAATATTCTCCAGAAGAGAAGATTTAAGCGAACTGCAGGCCGCCCTGGGACACGAATTCGCCCGCCCGGAACTGCTGGAGCGCGCTCTCACCCACAGCTCCCATGCGCATGAGGAATCAAAGGCCGCCGGGCAGGACAGCGCCGCCCCGGAAAAACTCGACAACGAGCAGTTTGAGTTCCTCGGTGATGCGGTGCTGGGACTGGTCGCCAGCCAGCTTCTGTTTGAACGGTTTTCCGGCTTTCATGAAGGCCAGCTCTCAAAACTCAAGGCGCATCTGGTAAGCGCGGGCCATCTGGTCAACGTGGGCGCCCGGCTGAATCTGGGACACTATCTCCGGCTGGGACGCGGCGAAGAACGCAGCGGCGGACGCACCAAATCCACGCTGCTCTCGGACGCCGTGGAAGCCGTGATTGCCGCGCTCTATCTCGACGCCGGCCTCGAAAAGGCGCGGTCATTCATCATCGCCCACATCATTGAGCCTGAACTGGAGCGCATCCAGAAGGAAGGTGACGGCGATTTGAGCCTGGCAGATTACAAGTCGGCGCTGCAGGAACTTTTGCAGTCCAGCGGACGCGCACAACCGGTCTATGCCACCGTCAAAGAAGAGGGGCCGGACCATCGCAAGACCTTCACCGTAGAAGTCCGCGTTTACGCCCAGCGGCAAAACCGGCCGGAGTTTGTCGCCCAGGCAGAGGGCGCCACCAAGAAAAAAGCCGAGCAGATCGCAGCCAAACGGGCGCTCGACCATCTGCGTTCACAACCCAGGGATGTATGACCTCGCCTCTCCCTCAGCCGATTCCGCCGCCTCTGGAAACTCCTGACCGGTATTTCCGATCGAGGATTCAGTCGGTGCTTGCCATGACGGTGATTATCCTGTTCGCCGTGACCTTCGTGGTGCAGGCGTTCCGGGTGCCGACCGAATCCATGGAGAACACGCTGCTCGTCGGCGACTATCTGCTGGCGGATAAGCTTCACTTTGGTAACGCGGGCCGAGTGGGCTGGCTGCTGCCCTATCGCAATATCCAGCGCGGTGAAATCATCGTGTTCCACTACCCGGTAGACGGCTCGCAGTATTTCGTAAAACGTGTGATTGGCGTTCCTGGCGACCGCATTCACCTGCTCAACGGCGAGGTTTACGTCAACGGCGCCCGTCTCCAGGAGAATTACGCCACTTACAAAACCGGGACCGCTGACAGTTACCGTGACGACTTCCCGGCCCAGCTTTGGACAAACCTGGCCAGCGTGCCCTGGCGCGCACGTCTCTCCCAATACGTCAGCCATGGCGAACTGGTGGTACCCGCGGGCAACTACTTCGTTCTGGGTGACAATCGCGAGCGCAGCTCCGACAGCCGTTACTGGGGATTCGTCCCTCGGGCGAATGTCATCGGGCGTCCGCTGGTGGTTTATCTCTCTATGCCTGGCGAGCAGGCGCCCCCTTCCAGAGGCTCCGATGATAAACTCTTCCATTCAGGAAGCATGTTCGCCCATCTGTTACAGTCGGCGCGATGGAAACGCACGTTCATCCTGGTTCGCTAGCCAGGAGCTGTCCGGGGAGACCAGTGGCAAAAACGGAAACCAAAACGGAAAATCAACAGCACGAGAACAAAAAAGCAGAGCACAAGGAAACTCCTTCCGAGTCCGTGGCCAGTTTTGCCGCGACCTTTGTAGCCGGCCTGTTCATCATCACTTTCGTGATGCAGTTGTTCACTATCCCCTCGGGTTCCATGGAAAAGACCCTGCTGGTGGGCGATTATGTGTTTGTGGACCGCCTTACCCCGGCGGCCAAAGCCGGCTATACCGGGCCGGTGGTCCCCTATCGTGATGTCCATCGCGGCGACATCATCGTGTTCCTCAAGCCGTCGCAGCCTGGCCTGCATCTGGTAAAACGCGTCGTCGGCATACCGGGAGACAAAATTCATCTGCGCCAGGGCGTGGTTTATCGCAATGGAGAGCGGCTGAATGAGCCTTTTGTTTCCCATGACGGCACCTACGATCCCAGACGCGACGACTTTCCCAGCGTGGAGCTGCCGTGGGGTTATGACAGCTACGCTCCCGAATGGCCCTGGCCCACTGAAATAAAAAGCTACATTCACGGAGAAGACCTGGTCGTGCCGCCGGACAGTTACTTTGCCATGGGTGACAATCGTGACAACAGCGTGGACAGCCGCTACTGGGGCTTTGTACCACGCTCCAACATCATAGGCAGGCCGCTGTTCATATTCTGGTCGCAGGATGTTCCGCCCAGCTCGGAGACCGCTCCTACGATTGGCGAGCGTATAGGCAATTTCTTCTATTCCGTGCGCCACTTCTTCGACAAGACCCGATGGACGCGGACGTTCCACCTGGTGCGCTGATTCAGGATGTTACGGACCAGCGATCTACTGATTCAGGGTGTGCGGTTGTTCAGATAAATGCAGCGGGAAGCTTTGACGGAAACACAGAATCACAAACCGGGGAAAAAGCAGGAGACTCTTTCTGAGTCCATCTCCGGATTTACCGCCGTTTTTGTGACTGGCCTGTTTATCATCACCTTTATTTTTAAGAACTTTGAGATCCCCTCCGGCTCCATGGAAAATACGCTGCTGATTGGCGATCATATTCTGGTGGACCGTATTTCGCCTCTCGCGGCAAGCGGCTATACCGGGCCACTGGTTCCCTACCGCCATGTCCGCCATGACGACATCATCGTGTTTGTCTCGCCGGTAGATCCGGGGCGTTACCTGGTAAAGCGGATCATTGGCCTGCCAGGCGATCGCCTTCATATGCGCGATGGAGTGGTGTACCGCAATGGCGAGAAGCTGGATGAGCCTTACACAATTCCCGGCCGCGGTTTGTCCTCGGTTTACGCTGATAATTTCCCCACCGGGCCGCGTGGCTTTCGAGATCCGGTATCGCCGGAGTGGCCCGCGGTCATGAGCATGCACATGAAAGACGGGGACCTGGTGGTCCCTGAAGGCCATTATTTCGGAATGGGAGACAATCGCGAGATCAGCCTCGACAGCCGCTACTGGGGTTTCATCCCGGAAAGAAATATACTGGGACGTCCGCTCTTCATCTACTGGTCGTTTGTTACACCACGAAAAGTGTATGACCGGACATCATGGCGTGATCGCGCCAGTTTTATGCTTCACATTCTTCTTCATTTTGGCGGCGATACCCGATGGTCCCGCATGTTTCACCAGGTGCGGTAATGGCGGGCCGTCGTCGCAAACTAACCATCACAGCTTTGGTATTTGCTCTGCTGGCTGCGGGAATATTTCTACCGCCCAGAATTAATGGGTCGCGTTTCAGAAATACGCTGCGCACTGCTCTGAGTTCGGCTTTGGGGCGAGAGGTAAGGATCCGGGAAGTCAAGTTCCGTCTGCTTCCCCGCCCTGGTTTTGATCTCTACGGCGTGCAGGTAATGGATGATCCCGCTTTTGGGGCCGAGCCGCTGCTCTCCTGTGGCGAAGTCACCGCCAATCTGCGCCTTACCTCGCTGTGGCTGGGACGCCTCGAAATTGCCAGCCTCGCCCTCGAAAATAATGCCGACTCCACGCCCAGCCTGAATCTGGTCTATGCCGGTGGCCACTGGAACATGGAATCCATACTGCTGCGCGCCGGCCAGGTCCCCAGCGCTCCTACCGCGCGCCGGACCGCTGAGCACCGGCCCCGCTTCCCCTACATTGAAGCCAGTGGCGGGCGCATCAACGTGAAGGTTGGCGCGGAAAAGAAGCCGTTCGCGCTCACCAACACCGATTTCGCTTTTTGGCTGCAGTCAGAAGACCAGTGGCATGTCCGCCTCGAAGGGTTCCCTGTGCGAACGGACATGAATCTTCTCGACATTGGATCCATCCGGCTGGAAGGCGATCTCAGGCGCGCACGTGATCTGCGGGAGCTGCCTGTTCGCATACAGGCGCAGTGGAAAAACGCGCAGATGGGGCAGCTTTCCAGCCTGCTCTTCGGGCAGGACAATGGATGGCGCGGCCGCCTTGACCTCAATGCAGAACTCACCGGCTCGCTTTCCGGTCTGCATCTGGCTGCCGATGCCGATCTGCGCAACCTGCGCCGGTATGACATCAAGCGAGACGATATGCCCCGCTTAGCCGCACACTGTGAAGGCCAGTATGCTCAGGCAGCGCTCTCATGGAACTGTGCGGCTCCGGCGGAAAATGGCGCGGTGCAATGGACTGGCGGGAATTCTCAAACTGCTACGGGATATGACTGCGCCCTGGCGCTGCGGCACATACCGCTCGAACTTTTGACCACATTTGCCCGGGAGAGTCAGCACCTTCTGCCAGAGGACCTTAGCGCCACCGGCGAACTCAACGGAGAATTTGGCTGCCATTTCGAGAAGGGCCACCCGGTTGAATGGCATGGAAGCGGTTCTGCTTCTGAGTTCGTACTGAGCTCTTCGTCATCCACAAAGCCATTTCTGGTGAGTGCAATTCAGTTTCATGCCGGAAATCAGGCAGCTCCGGCCCCGCCCAAATCGAGCAAAAAAGTTCGCTCGCAGCCAAAGGCCATCACGCCCCCCGGGTCGTTCACCTTCGATCCTTTCTCTGTCCAGATGGCGACTGACTCCGCCCTGCGGGCAGAAGGCCTGGCAGACGCGAGCGGCTATCACCTGCAGGTGAAGGGGGCTTCCTCGCTGGAGCGTCTGCTGGAACTTGGCCGCACCATAGGAATGTCGTCGCGGATTACCAACACCACCGGGTCCGCAACAGTCGACATGGCCGTCAATGGAGCGTGGGCCTCCTTCGAACCTCCTCGCCTCAGCGGAATGGGACATCTGCAAAATGTGAAAGCTCTGGCTTCAGGACTGAAACAGCCTTTGCTGCTCTCCGCCGCCGATGTCCAGTTCACCGATACCGCCCTCATTCTCAGCCACATCAGCGGCAGATTCGGCAATTCAGACATTGCTTTTACCGGCTCCACCAGCCACGGATGGATGTGTCCGGGAGAGGCTTCTTGTCCTTTTCAGTTTGATTTGCTCCTCGAATCGGCCAGCATTTCCGAGGCAGCCGGCATTTTGGGATCAGCGCAGTCCTCGGGCTGGCAACTGCCCTTCTTTTCCGGTACGTCGCAGCACCTGCCCGAATTTCGCGCCAACGGCACCCTGCGGATCGGCTCGCTGAAGCTGGGCGGACTGCAGGCGGAAAAGTTCACCGCACTTGTGGATGTTTCCAACCATGCGCTGGCCTTTAGCCATATCGCAGCGAATATCGCCGGAGGAACAGTTGTCGGCGGCTGGAGCGCGGACTGGAGCACCTTGCCGGTTCGCTACAGCAGCACCGGCGTACTGAGCGGCGTGCCGGTGGAGCGTCTGGCGATCTCGCCCGCTGCCGCCTCTCTGCTGGCCTCGTGGATAACGGGAAAGAGCAACATCAGCTATTCGCTGCAGCTCGAGGGCAATAATGCAGAGCAGCTGGTTTCAGGCGCAAAGGGGCGGATTCAGTTTACCGTGCTCAATGGGACATCCCGCGCGTTCTCTCTCGAAACCGGCAAAGCCATGAAGTTTCGCACCTTTCAGGGAGTTGTGGAAGCCGATCACGGCGTGCTGACAGTGCTGCCGGGCAAAATTCAGGCAGAGAACCGCATCTATGAGATCAGCGGAACCATTACTCTGGCCGACAGACAAACAAAGCTCAAAATCGGCAATAAGGGCGCGGAATGGGACGTTACCGGGGCCCTTGAAAAGCCGCACGTTGCCACACATGCAGTGGCCGTGAGCGCCGGGGTAGACCACTCGCAATGAAACATACGATCGCCATTACAGTTTTGCTGTTGCTTGCCGCGAACCTCAACCAATCCGGCAACGCTCTGCTGACCGCGCAGACCACAACCGGCGCGCAATCCTCGCATCGCCTGGCAGCGAGCATGCAGAGGAAGGTGGACCACATCCAGTCGAATGGAGAACGGTCTCACCCCGATCCCACGCCGACAGTGATGACCGAAGAAGAGGTCAACGACTACTTTGCGGCGGGAAAAGTGAACCTGCCCCAGGGCGTGAAGAAAGTCTCGTTTCAGGGCCAGTCGGGCGTGGTCACAGCATTTCTGACCGTCGACTTTGATGAAATTCGCGCCGGGCAGCGCTCATCCAACCCTCTGCTTTCCATGTTCAGCGGCACGCACGACGTCCGCGCGGAAGGCGACGTGGCGGGCGCAAAGGGCACGGGAACGGTGCATATTCGCAGCATCAGCATCGATGGCATTGAGGTGCCCAGAATGGCGCTGGAGTTTTTCATCAGCAGATATATCAAGCCCAAATATCCCAACATCGGCATCGATTCCTCGTTCAAAATGACCAATCGCATCGATACGGCAACCGTCGGATACCACAAAATAACTATTGTTCAGAAATAACTGAATTCAAACCCGTTCAGCTTCCATGACTAATCATAGTTCGCGTTAATAATGCTTGACATGATTACCTGACGACGATACCATCGTAGCCATTGATAAAGTCGTTCGCTGACGAAGAAACTCGGGCATTTTGGGAAAAGGGCACCGGTGGCACAGTCCCTCCGAACATACGCTCTGTCTCCAAAAGAAAACTACAGATGGTTGATGCTGCAACACAGCTCGACGATCTCAAGGTTCCTCCGGGAAATAAGTTGCACCCCCTGCTAAGAGAGAGATCGGGGCAGCATGCAATCTGGATTAACCACAAATACCGAGTCTGCTTTACATGGAAAGACGGTCATGCTTTCGACGTGGAGATTACCGATTATCACGATTGAAGGGAGAACCCTTATGGCCTTTGAAAGACGCAGTTCAGCTGGCTGGGCAATCCATCCGGGGGAAATTTTGAAGCAGGAATTTCTAAAGCCCATGGGCGTTACCGGATACCGCCTCGCGCAGGCATTGGACGTAAAACCGCAAGCCGTGAATGACATACTTCTCAAAAAGAGAGGCATCAGCGCGGACATGGCAATCCGACTGGGCAAGGTTTTTGGCATGTCTCCTGAGTTTTGGATGAACTTGCAGGCTGCTTACGAATTAACGAATGCCCGGAAGACGCTTCGCCACAAAATCAGGAAAGTAACTCCCATGTCACACGCTGCCTGAAACTTCCGAGCTGCCTTACTTTTCTGCTCAGACTTTTCAAACTGTGCCGCCGTTGCCGCTCATCTTTTCCTGGCGCCCCTGTCTCTGCGTGTATCATAAATAGACAGGGCAGGCGGCGTGAGCTGCACCTGGGGTTTGCTCTTCATTGTTGCCGCATGTATTTTGTGTTTTGTTTTTAAATCCAAACTTGATTGGGACTTAAATGCCGCGCTACGAGTATCGCAATTTACAGCCATTGCCGGGGGTGGAAAAAACCCTGCTGGACTGGGTTCAGAAACTGGACGAGCAGTTCTCTAACCGTGACGTCGAACATCGCTCCATCGTGGTGCGCGATACTCTTCACGAGCTTTATCTGGGGCGCCCTTACGCGCCGCCCTCGCCCACGGCTCCCCTGGCGGAGCAGGCCCTGGTCCATAACTTTGATCCGCGGAACGTGACGCTCGAACCCGAATATTACGGCGACGTGGACGGCCAAAAATATGCCGAGCGCAAGCCGCTGATCTGGTTCTGGATGATGTATGACCGCTCTTCGCTGGGCCTGAACCACTGGCTGGGCTACCGCGTGCGTCACATGCTGGGCCGCCATATCTTCAAACACATCGGCAAGAACGTGAAGATCTTCCACGGCGTGGAAGTCTCCTACGGATACAACCTCACGGTGGAAGACAACTGCGTGATTCACAAATACGTCCTGCTCGATGACCGGGGCGAGATCGTGGTCCATGAAGGCAGCTCCATTTCCGACTACGCCAACGTGTACTCGCACGAGCATGACCTGAATGACGGCATGATCGTGACCAATTCGAAAACGGAAATCGGCCCTCGCGCGCGCGTCACCTATCATGCAACCGTCATGAGCGGCGTTCGCGTGCACGAGCACGGATTGGTCGGCTCCATGGGCGTGGCCACCCGGGACGTTCCGCCATTTACCATTTCCGTGGGTATACCGGCGAAGCCCGTGAAGACAAAATCCATCGCGCCGCAGCCCGAAGAAGTGAAAACCCGCGCGTGATAACATCTTTTTAAGGGCATTAAAGGCAGATTTTCTTCATTCTTCACACGCTATGGCAGATAATCCTGGAAATTCACGTCCGCGCGTTCTCAGCGGAATGCGCCCCACTGGAAAGTTGCATCTGGGCAACTATGTTGGCGCGCTCCAGAACTGGGTAAAGCTCCAGGATACGCACGACTGTTTTTATTTCATCGCCGACTGGCACGCCCTTACCACGGATTATGACGAGACGTCCCGGCTGTCCGACAACACGCTGCAGGTCATTCTCGATTATCTGGCCGCCGGTCTGGATCCCGAGAAGTGCACTATCTTTGTGCAGTCGCACGTAAAGCAGCATGCCGAACTGCACCTGCTGTTCTCCATGATCACGCCGCTGGGCTGGCTGGAGCGTGTGCCCAGCTACAAAGACCAGCAGCAAAACATGCCCAACAAAGATCTGCACATGTACGGCTTTCTGGGTTATCCGCTGCTTCAGTCTGCCGACATTCTGATCTACCTGCCGCAGTTCGTCCCCGTGGGTGAAGACCAGGCAGCGCACGTCGAGCTGACGCGTGAAGTGGCGCGGCGTTTTAACAGTTTTTTTAATTGGAAGGGCAAAGCGATTTTTCCCGAACCGGATGTCCTTCTCACGCCCACGCCCAAACTACTGGGCATGGACAAGCGGAAGATGTCCAAATCGTACGGCAACTCCATTCTGCTCAGCGAAGAAGCGGCCGTAGTCGAAGAAAAAATTAAAAACAGCGTCACCGACCGTCCCGCGCTTTCCGACAAAGGCAGTCCGGACCGCTGTCCGGTGGGCAATCTGCATCAGATTTTCAGCAGCAGCCAGCAGCTGGCTTATATCACGCAGGGCTGCATGCAGGCGACGATTCCCTGCACGGAATGCAAAAATCTGGCCGCGCCCGCTGTGAACGCCCATCTCGCGCCGATTCGCGAACGCCGTCGCCAGCTGGCTATGCACCCTGACCGGCTGAAGGAAATCATTCATCACGGAACACAAAAGGCCACAAAGGTAGCCGAGCAAACCATGATGGCCGTGCGCGAGTCCATGGGCCTGTTTGAGACTTCCGCTATCAAGAGCGTCGCGGTCGAGGATTCATCTCTTCCCCTGCGCGTGCCCGAATCGATTTCGGCCGCGGCAACCGACGACGCCCTGTGGGAGATTCGAGCTACGCCATGGCTGGAGCGAGTGCAGAAAAATCATCCGCTCACCCAGGACCGGCCACGGACTTTCATCACGCGCCGCAAGCGAAAAGTCGGCGTGCATACGGCCTCCGAGCAAAATGGGATGTGGACCTTTCGCCTGCAGGACCGCGCACTTAACGTCCTGGTGTTGCTGGCTCAGGACCAGGACCGATATCTGCACGACTTTGTGCTGCCGCCCAAAATGGTCCAGGAATACTGGAAAAAGCTGCTTCGCGAGAACGGCCATGTCGTGATTGAAGTAAAGAAAACAGCCGGAGACGTACTGCTGGCCACACCCGCGGGCGATGTTTCCATTCAGCAATACAAAAGTGATTACAGCGAGTTGCAATAGGAATGCCCGAGACGCAAAAAAACGCCGCTCCTAAAGCCAGCGAGTTTCCCTTCGCGGTCACCGTGGGCCAGGTGTACGACGGCCCGCTCGACCTGCTGCTGGACCTGGTCCGCAAACAGGACATTGATATCTATGACATTCCCATCGCCAGGATCACCGCCCAGTATCTTTCCTATGTGGAAACGCTGAAGAATCTGGACGTGGATGTGGCCGCCGAGTTCATCTACATGGCCTCCGTGCTGATCCAGATCAAGAGCAAAATGCTGCTGCCCCGCGATCCGGATGTGCCGAAGGGCCAGGAAGAAGATCCACGCGAAGAGCTGGTGCAGCGGCTGCTGGAACACGAGAAATTCAGAAACGCCGCCCAGATGCTGATGCAAAAGCAGCAGATTGAGGAAGCGGTCGTCAGCAATCCATCGCTCAAGGAATTTAAGGACGCAGAGGGGACAGAGCCAGAACTCTCAGCGGATGTAATCGATCTGGTGCGCACCTTTCAGCAAATTTTGGACCGCGCCAAAGCCAAGCCGGTTTTTGCGGTCAACGAAGAGACAGTAACCGTCGGCCAGATGATCGAATTCTTCCGCCGCCGCCTGATGATGGAAGACAAGCCAATCCGTCTCAAGCGCCTGCTGCAGCACATTCATTCGCGCCATGCGCTGATCTCGTCTTTTCTGGCCATGCTGGAGCTGGTGCGCCTGCAGGCGGTCCTGCTGCGCCAGGACAAAGTTTTTGGCGACATCGTGATCAGGAAAGAGCCGATGTTCGATACCATAATGACGGAGCGCGCTGCTGCCGTGCGCGATGACTGGAAATAAGCAGCTGGCCATGAGCAAATCGCAATGGTCCGGAATGCCTGGCCCGCTTTTTCTGATTGCCAGTTGCTGATTGCCAACTACTGATTTTCATGCCCATTAAACCTAAACTGGAAGCACTCATTTATGCGGCGGAAGACCCCATCTCTCTCGACCAGATGGCGGCCCTGCTCAAAGACGATCTGCTGGCGGAAATGACGGCGCTCGTCCCCGAGACCGTCGAAGAGCCTGCCGAGGCCACAGAGCCCGGAGCCGAGCCTCCGTCCGGCAAGCGTACACAGGAAAAATCGGAAAAGGCCGTCCTTCGCGCCCTGCTGAAGCCGCACCTCGAAGAACTGATCGCCGAGTTCAATCAGGAGCAGCGCGGCATTGAAATCCGCCAGGTGGCCGGCGGCTACCGCATGTCCACCAAGCCGGAGCACCACGATGTTGTGCGCGCCTTTGCCAAAAGCCTGAAGCCGCCGATCCGGCTGTCGCTGCAGGCCCTCGAAACGCTGGCGGTGATCGCCTACAAGCAGCCTGTGACCGTACCCGAGATCAGCGAGATTCGCGGCGTGGACTGCGGCGGAGTCATCGCCACTCTGGTGGACCGCAAGCTCATCACCACGGCGGGACGCAAAGCAGTCATCGGCCGCCCCATACAATACAAGACCACCAAGGACTTCCTGCTCCGCTTTGGCCTGAAGGATGTAGGCGATCTGCCCAGCATTGAGGAGTTCGAAAAGATCGCCACCAGCGAAATGCAGGAAGAAGCGGTCGACGCGCGCGATACCGCCATCCCCGATGCTACCGGCGTTCCCGATGATGGCGAAATGCCACAGACTGCTGAAGAACACCCTGGCGAAATGCAATCTGCGGAAGCTCAGCCGGCGGAAGAGCAGTCAGCAGGGCCGTCCGCTGAAGAAACGGCTGTTGCTCCGCAGGATGTGCATGTGCATGAACATGCGGCATCTGCTGATCTGCCTGAGGATGGAAATGAGTCTTCTCCATCCTCTGAGCTGCCGCACAACGTAAATGAAATTGAGTCTTCCCCATCTTCTGCTTCTGACCTGCCCGAAAATGAGGCAGGCGATCCGGTCGCCGGCGAGACCGTACCAGAAAACACAGAGGGTTAAATGGCTGAAGAGCGTTTGCAGAAAATTATGGCGGCAGCCGGGGTGGCGTCACGCCGCAAGGCGGAAGAGCTGATCACCCAGGGCCGCGTCACGGTCAACGGCGAGATTGTCACCCAGCTTGGCGCCAAAGCCGATTCCGAGCGTGACCACATTAAAGTTGACGGCAAACTGCTTCGCGGTCCCGAGCGCCATATTTATCTGCTGCTCAACAAACCCAAAGGTTATGTGACCACGGTCTCCGATCCTGAAGGCCGGCCCACCATCATGGACCTGGTGGCGGGCGTGGGGCAGCGCATCTATCCCGTGGGCCGGCTCGATTATGCCAGTGAAGGGCTTCTGCTCCTGACCAATGATGGTGAATTGGCCAACAAACTGACCAAAGCAGCTTCCCACGTTCCCAAGACCTACATGGTCAAAGTCAGCGGACAGCCCACGGAAGAAGACATCGATAAGCTGCGGCACGGCGTAAGAATCGGCCACAAACCCGAGCCGGCGGGACGCGCGCGCATCAAGCCGGTGCGTACCGCGCCCGCGCAGATTCGCATCATCAAAGACGCGACCAATCCCTGGTACGAAGTTACCCTGATTGAGGGCCGCAACCGACAGATCCGGCGCATGTTCGAAGAGATTGGCTTCCACGTGGAAAAGATCCGGCGCACACGTTACGGGCCGCTGGTTCTGGATGTTCAGCCCGGCGAAGTGCGCGAGCTTCGCCCTAAAGAAGTCGCACTGCTGCGCCAGGCAGGTCCCGGAAAGTCCACTTCCTGGAATAAACCTTCTACGCGAGACAAAAAACATACAAATAGCCGTTCGGCGGCCAAGCGCACCAATAAAAAAACCGGCAAAAAGCACAATTAGCCTTAAGTTCATAAAGTCATTACAGATAAAGACGCGATATCTACAAATTAAATTTTCAAATCTCTTTTCTTCATGGCACAAAGGCAGTAATCTTTCCTTGCCATGAACAAGACTATTCTTGATCTCATTCCCGGGCACATTCAGGCGCTCACCGGTTATGTGCCTGGCAAACATATTCGCCAGGCACAGCGAGAGTCGGATATTGCCGTGGTCAAGCTGGCCTCCAATGAGAATCCATTCGGTCCATCTCCTCTGGCCATGGAAGCCATTCGTTCTGCCGCAAACGAAGTAAATGTTTATCCGGACAACGAAGTTAGTTTGTTGCGAAATGATCTGAGCGCCCTGCACCAGCTCGCGCCGGAGCAAATATTCCTGGCCGATGGCTCGCTGGGCATCCTGGACATTCTGGCCCGCACCCTGCTTGCGCCGGGGCTGGGGCTCAATTGCATTACCAGCGAACACTCGTTTATCAGCTACACCATCGTCACCCAGGCGGCGGGGGGCAGGCTCATCCGCACGCCCATGCGCGATCATGCCTATGATCTCAACGCCATTGCCGCGGCCATCAACGACGATACGCGCCTGGTCATACTGGCCAACCCGAACAACCCCACCGGCACAATGTTTGACGCGGACGCCTTTGACGCCTTCCTGCGCAAGGTACCCGGCCACGTGCTCGTGGTCCTCGACGAAGCCTATTATGATTTCTCCGAATCTTTTGCCGCACAGCGCGGCATAACGTATTCTCGCGCGCTCGAATATGTACGGGCCGGGCATCCTAATCTGATTGTGCTGCGAACATTTTCCAAGGCCCACGGCCTTGCCGGACTTCGGGTAGGTTACGGCTGCGGAAGTCCGGAACTGCTGCAGTATCTCTCGCGTGTGCGCAACGCTTTCTCGGTTTCCGGAGTGGCCGAAGCTGCCGCGGTGGCGGCCCTGAAAGACCACGCCCACATCCGCAGGACCGTGGACAACAATCTGGTCGAATCAGCCAGGCTTTTGGATCAGCTTGCGGAAATCGGCGTTAACGCCGTTCCCACCAGTGCCAACTTCATCTATTTCGAAACCCCGGAAAGCGCCGCCACACTGGCGAAAGCCATTCAGGCAGAGGGCATTATCGTGCGTCCGCTGGGGCCGTGGGGCATTCCCAACGGGATTCGCGTGACCGTGGGCACGCCCGATGAGAACGATCTGTTCCTGAGCGCGCTGCGGAAAGTCGTGCGCCAAAGCGTTAGCTCTGTATCCACTCGTTAATTCACAGGCACTGCTCCGTGGCTGCTAATATCTTGCCATGGCTTTCATGGCGGCCTTTTCGGGAATCCTAAAATCCAGCCGTCGTAATCCGCTGGCCGCGTGCGGTGTTGCTCTGGTGACAATCTTCGTCCTGTTCGCCTTGTTTGCCCCGTGGATCGCACCGCAGAACCCCTTTGCCATTGATCTGCCAGCACGCCTGCAAGCTCCCACGGCCCATCACTGGTTTGGCACCGACGAACTGGGGCGCGACATTCTCTCCCGCGTAATCTACGGCGCGCGAATTTCCATGCTGGTGGGTACGGGCGTGGTGGCCGGCTCGCTGCTTTTAGGGCTGATCTTCGGCTCTATCGCCGGATACTACGGCCGCTTTGTGGACCGCTTCTTCAACGTGATCATCATGAACGCCTTCCTGTCTTTTCCGGGTATCCTGCTGGCCATTGCCATTGTGGCCTTTAGCGGCCCGGGAATCACCAGGCTCATTGTGGCGCTGTGTATTGGAGGCTGGGTAGGCTATGCGCGGCTGGTGCGCGCTCAGGTGCTGGCGGTGAAGGAAAAAGAATTTGTGGAAGCGGCCCGGGCGCTGGGCGCCAGCGACTGGCGCATTGTCACACGCCACATCCTGCCCGGCATTATTCAGCCGGTGATTGTTCAGGCGGCGATTGGCATGGCTGGAGCGGTTCTGGCGGAAGCCACCATGAGTTTTCTCGGCCTGGGTGTTCCTCCGCCCACGGCAAGCTGGGGGGCCATGCTGTTTGACGGGCGCACGCATTTGTTCGATGCGCCGCATCTCGTGCTCTTCCCTGCCGCGGCCGTGATGCTGGCCGTGCTCTCCTTTAACTTTATTGGCGACGCTCTTCGCGATTTCATGGATCCGCGCTCTCGCATGGAAGCAGGCTTGTGATGCGGATCGGCGTAATTTCAGATACCCATGGCCTGCTCCGTCCGGAAGCCTGCCAGGCCCTGCAAGGCTCAGAGCACATTCTGCACGCGGGCGACATCGGTTCGCCAGACATCATCCCCGCTCTGCGGGAGATTGCTCCAGTCACGGCCATTCGCGGCAATGTAGACCGCGAGCCGTGGACAAAGGCATTTCCTGAAACCGAGGCCGTCGAACTCGCGGGGCTGCAAATCTACATGCTCCACGATGCCAACCGGATCGACCTGAACCCCAGTGCCGCGGGCTTTGCGGCTGTGATCAGCGGGCACACTCATCAGCCCATGCAGGAAATCAAAAACGGAGTACTTTGGTTCAATCCTGGCAGCGCCGGGCCCAGAAGATTCAATCTGCCGGTCAGCATCGGCGCTCTCACCATTGAAGACGGAAATATCATCGGCGAAATTCTTATGCTGCCTATCAAGCCGTGAGCTTACTGCCTGATTCTCGGGTTCGCCAGCGAGTACAGCAGGTCGGTCAGAAAGTTTACGGCGACATAGGTGAGGCCGATGGTCAAAATGCAGCCCTGCACCAGATAGTAGTCGCGGCTGCTGATGGCCTCAATGGTCAGCCGGCCGATTCCTGGCCAGGAAAAAATCGTCTCGGTGACAATCGCCCCGGCCAGCAGCGCTCCAAACTGCAACCCCACCACAGTGAGCACGGGAACCAGCGCGTTGCGCAGCGCGTGCTTGTAGACCACCACGTTTTCTGAAAGGCCTTTGGCCCTCGCGGTGCGAATGTAATCCTGCCCCAGTTCTTCGAGCATGGACGTTCGCACCATGCGGGTAAGGATCGCGGCCAGTGAACCGCCAAGCGTGACCGCTGGCAAAACATAGTGGGCCATCGTCCCCGCGCCCGATACCGGCAGCAGCGCGAGATGTATGGAGAAAAAAAGAATCAGGACGGGACCAAGAGCAAAGTTGGGGAATGACAATCCCCACAGGCTCACGAGGCTAAGCACGCGGTCGTCCCAGCGGTTGCGCCGCCGCGCCGAGCGCACGCCTGCCGGAATCGCCAGCAGCAGGGCCACCGCCATCGCGGCCAAAGTCAGGCGCAGGGTTGGCGGATAGCGCTCGGCAATCACGCGGGTGACGGGCCGGCTAAAACGCAGGGAGCGCCCCAGATCGAGTCTCAGGACTCCCTTCCAGTAATTCAGGTATTGCCTCCCCAGCGGGACATCAAGGCCATAAGCGTGCCGCACTGCCTGAATATCAGCGCTGGCGGCGCCTTCTCCCAGCATCTGCTGAATGGGATCGCCAGGGACAAGATGGATCAGGAAAAACACCACCGAAACCACCAGCCACAGGACCGGAATGGTATAGAGCAGCCGGGTTGTGACATAGCGAAACATTTAACGCGAACTCGCCGCCGGACTGCCCTGCCCCAAATCTTCGATTTTTACCCGCGCAATCCGATGCCCTTCCATCTGCAGCACGGAGTAGCGCCGCCCATCGAATTCAAATGATTCTCCGCCTTTCGGAATCCGTCCGAGCCGGGCCATCACGAAGCCAGCCAGCGTTTCAAACCCCTCGTCGCGCGGCAACTGGACGTCATATTGAAGTTCCAGATCGCGAATATTGGCGGTGCCATCCAGCACCACGGCGCCGGAATCGAGCGGAATGGCCGGACGCTGCGCGATATCAAACTCATCTTCCATCTCGCCCACCAGCTGCTCCAGAATGTCCTCCACCGTAATCAGGCCGGCGGTGGATCCGAATTCATCCACCACAATCGCCAGATGGCGCTTGCGGGTCTGAAATTCCTCCAGCAGATCGGTAACCAGCTTGGATTCGGGAGCAATCAATACTTCGCGCATGAGATGGCGCACCTGCAGGCCGGACTTGCCCCTGGGCAGGGCAATACCCGCCGCCAGCCGCATGTGCATGACCCGTGATATGTCTTTGGAGTACAGCAGTCCTACAATGTTTTCCTTGCCCTTTTCCGAATCGTAAACCGGAACGCGGGAGTGCTGCTCTTCAACCACCTTCGCCATGGCCTCTTCCAGAGGCAGATCGGCGGCCAGGGAAAAAATCTTGTGCCGTGGCACCATGACTTCACGGACAGTCAGGTTCGCAAGCTCCAGGGCCCGATGGACCATCTCTTCCTGGCTCTCGGGAAGCAGCCCCACGCGGCGGCTGGCGGTGACGATCAGTTTCAGCTCCTCGGGAGAGTGCACGCCTCCCTCGCGCATGGGCCGCGAACCAAAACCGCGCAGCACCACGTTCGCCGAGCGAGTCATCAGCAGAATGAAGGGCCGAGTGAGTGAAATGAACAGGTCCATGGGACCGGCAACCGCCAGGGCCACCCTCTCTGCCCGCTGCAAGGCCAGGGACTTGGGCACAAGCTCTCCCAGCAGAACATGCATCCAGGTAATGGCAAAAAAAGCCAGGGTGGCGGCGATGCCGTGAGCGTAGATACGAGCGAAAGGAATTCCCTGCATTCCGGGCTGCAGAATGGCCGCCAGCGTACCCTCTCCTACCCAGCCCAGCGCCAGGCTGGCCAGGGTTACACCGAGTTGCACTGCGGGAAGAAACTCGTCCAGCCGCTGCTGCAGCCGCTGCACAATGCGTGCGCCGATGCGGCGCTGCTCAATGAGCTGCAGTATGCGCGTGTCTCGTACGCTGACCATGGCAAATTCGGCGGCAACAAAAAAAGCGTTCGCGGCCACCAGCAGCACCACCAGCATGATCCGCAACAGCACCAGAGGAACCATGATCTTAATCATCTTACCCTGGCTGGTTAGAATGCTCCTGGGAACGAAATTCGGGTTCTCTTCAGCTTCCATTTTTCTTCCGGAGAGGTCTAATCTCAAGGCGCTGCGGGTGTCTAATATTATTTGGGGAAAACTGCAGGTATTCTTTGGAACCTGTGTGCGAGGTTTCACGTATCAAATGCTGAATCTGCGACTTTGGAGTTTTTGTGGCAAACGGTAAAGGCAAAAAAAGACGCTGGATCTATGGCATTGGCGCCCTTGTAATCATCGTTGTGCTGGCAACCGGGGTCCTGGCCTTTACCCGAGGCAGTACAAAAATTGATCCCACGCGGCTGGCAAAGGTGGAGCGCGGCGACCTGGCCCGCAGTGTAGTGGCCACCGGAAAGATCGAACCCATTACAAAAGTCGAGGTCAAATCCAAGGCCAGCGGAATTGTGCAGAAGCTGACGGCAGATTACGGACAGACCGTGACCAAAGGCCAGATTCTGGCTGAGTTGGATAAAGAAGAGATCAACGCACAGGTGCGCCAGCAGAGCGCATCTCTCGAAGCTGCCGAGGCTGCCGCCCATGCGGCGGAAGCCGATATGGCGCGGGCCAAAGTCGATGCCGAAGGTCC
Organism: Candidatus Angelobacter sp.; assembly: GCA_035695325.1. Lineage (GTDB taxonomy): Bacteria > Acidobacteriota > Terriglobia > Terriglobales > Acidobacteriaceae > Angelobacter. The sequence continues at coordinate 21,132 of DASSEH010000172.1, read as the reverse complement.
CGACGTTCCGCTGCTGAAGCGTGCCTGGGAGCGCGCACAGCAAATGGCCAAAGAAGGCGTTGTTTCCGCATCCGCACTCGAAGACGCAGAGAAAAACTATGATCTGGCGCTGAACAAACAACAGCTGGGCAAAGCCAATGAAGTCACTGCCCGGGCAAAACTCAGGCAGGCGCAGGCCCAGGTATCGCAGGTAAAGGCCCAGCTGGAGCAGGCGGAGCAGCAACTGCGCTATGCCAGCATCGTTTCCCCCATGGACGGCATGGTGCTCTCACGAGACGTGGAGGTAGGGACGGCGGTGAGTTCCATTCTGGTCCTCGGTTCTTCCGCAACACTGGTGATGACCGTGGGCGACACGCGCGAGGTTTACGTTCAGGGCAAGGTGGACGAAAGCGATATCAGCAAGGTTTACCTGGGCCAGCCGACGCGTATTAAAGTCGAGTCCTACAAAGACCGCACGTTCAACGGCAAAGTCACCAAAATTTCCCCGCTGGGCGTGGAAAAAGACAACGTCACTACTTTTGAAGTGCGCGTCTCCATTGACAATGCCAAGGGCGAACTCAAAGCCATGATGACCGCCAACGCGGAAATCATCCTCGAAGAGCACAAAAGCGTGCTGCTCATTCCCGAAGGCTCGATTATCTATGACAAGGACCGCAATGCCTCGGTGGAAGTGGCGGACCCCAAAGCCAAAGACGGCAAGCGCAAAGTGGCAATCAAAGTTGGGATTTCCAATGGCTCCAAAACCGAACTGCTTTCCGGGTTAACCGAAGGCACACAGGTTGTTCTGCAGTAATTATTTTGAGGAGAGACGGCGATGAATCGAAAAAAACTTCTGGGCTCTTTTCTGATGATTTTTGTACTGGGTGCGCTGCAGGCGCGCGCCGAGGAGACGGGCGGCTTTGAACGCACTCTGAAAGTTTCCGGCGCGGTGAATCTGGAAGTCACTTCAGGCTCGGGCAACATTACAGTCCACAGCGGCAGCGCCAGTGAAGTGCATGTGGTGGCCAAAATCCATGCAGGCAGCTCCTGGCTGGGAGGAGCAAGCGCTGCGGAAAAAATCCAGCGCATTCAGAATAATCCGCCGGTCGAGCAGCAGGGCAACACCATCCGCATTGGCAGAATGGAAGACCGCAGCCTCCAGCAAAATGTATCGATTGACTACGACATTACCGCGCCAGCCCAGACCAAACTCTCTTCGAGCACCGGCTCCGGAGAGCAAAACATCCGCGGCCTTCAGCTCCCACTTAGCGCAAAAACCGGCTCGGGAAGCATTGTGATTGAAGACGCCGGAGCCGACACACACATCACCGCCGGCTCCGGAGATCTTAAGGTCAGCTCAGTACAAGGGACGCTTTCCGCCACCACCGGCAGCGGCGGCATCCATGCTGTGGGCATTGCCGGTGATGTTTCCGTCAGCACCGGCAGCGGCGATGTCGAAATCGAGCAGGTTGCAGCCGGGAATACCCGTGTGGGAACCGGCTCCGGCAGCGTGAAGGTGCGTGGCAACAAGGGCGGACTTCGCATTGATACGGGCAGCGGCGATATTCGCGCAGAAGGCGAACCCACGGCCGACTGGCGTATTGGCACGGGTTCGGGAGAGATTGGCCTGAAAGTTCCTGCGCAGGCTTCTTTTAACCTGGACGCCAAAACTTCCTCCGGACGCCTGACGGTTCATCATCCGGTCACCATGCAGGGGACCATATCGAAGAACCATGTTCAGGGCAAGGTTGGGAATGGTGGAGTGCTTGTCGACGTACATACAGGTTCTGGCGACATTGCAATCGATTAAATACCAGACCAGGAACGGGAGTAAGCTTGACTTCGAGGGTGGCCTATTCTAACGTAGGCAAAACCCTGGAGAATTCTTGCTCCTTTCATGACCCTGCCAAATTCCAGAGCGACGCAGTTCTTTGTGTCCTGCGCCGGGAGAAAACCGCGCATTGGCCTGATCGGGGCTGCGGTCACGATATTTTTACTGTTCTTTCCCGGAATGCATCCGCTTCTGCAGGCCAAAGATGCGGTTGTGAATGCCATTGCCCTTTTTGACGGCCCCGGCGGCGCGGCCTATGTCCAGGTTTCCGGCCTGCTGGTGAATGGTAAAACCGAACTGCGCGTTTGCGACGGCACACCAAAGTTTGACAAGCACGCCTATGACTCCATGCCCCATGCGCAATTGGCCGCTGCCACGTCACTCGAACGGAATGCCGATGGCGTACTGATGCTGGTCACGGGCACGTCCCAGCCCCTGTGCGTTGTTCCAGCCAGCCTCAAATTTGATAAAGGCGCGGCCCTCTCAACTTCCGAGGCCGCCGATCAGGCCCTTCTGCAGGGGACGGTCGTCTCATCATCCACGCAACAACCCAATGAACCCTTGCCGGTGCTCAAGGCAGGAGTAAAGCTGATTTTTGTGGCCGCGCCAGATACAGAACTGGCGGAATATCTCCGGGCACAGCGCACTAACACAGTCCCTGGCTGGAGGGACTTTCTTTCCCGCTATGCTTCTTCGGCCCACGCCTCTGAAGCGCGCGGGGCCATAGCCTCTTTGCTGACCACTGCCGCGGAAACGGCGTTTTCCGCGTATCACCAATCGGGGCCAGCGCGCGAGTTTCAGCACCTGCGGCAGGCGCAGCAGCGAGCGGAACAGGCCACCCTGGCATTGCCGGGATATCCAGCAGCCCAAAAACTTCTGGAGCAGATTCGCACCGAACTGGACACGCTGCTCGAAGCGGACCGCGCACAGCTGCAGATGTATCGCAGCGCGCTGGCGGAACACACAAAAGGATACGAACATCTGGCAACAGCCAAAAGGCGCAACGACCAGATTGTGAACGTGGATCCCAGGTATGCGCCCGCACTGGCCCTGCAAAACGAGATTTGGCAGGAAACGCGCAAAATGGACATTACGCTCGAAACCGCCGACGCTCTCATTGCGGAGCAGCGCTACGATGATGCTTTCAATGCGCTGGGCGCCTATCTGCCTTTTGCCAGTGAAGCTCCGCACGTGGAGCAGATTGTGAATGCGGCTTATTCTCACCATTTCAGCCGCGGAGATGAACTGGCAAAGCAGCAGGACTGGGAGCATGCCATCGGCGAATTCAAGGCTGCGGCCCGTATTCGCCCCACCAGCACGGAAGCCACCGCGGCACTCAGGAATGCCGAAAACCAACTCTCGTCCGCGCGCAATCAGCAGGCGGCAACGCAAGCCCTTGAGCAGAGCAAGGCGTTTGCGGACAACAAGCAGGTGATTGAGGCTTATGAAGTCCTGGCCAGCCTGCCCGACGGAGCACGCGCACTCGCCAGCCAGCAAATGGAGGCATTATCCAAAGACTATGCGGCTGCGGCCTCCAAACGTTCCCAAAAACTCCAGGAACTGCATGTTCCCATTCGCGGCCGGGCCGATGAAGACTCTGCCCGCCAGGCATACGATCTGCTGTCGCGGGCCAGCATCATCACCGGTGATCCCGCGATGAAGCTGCGCCTGGATCTGCTTTCGGACAGGATCAGCGCCTACTACGTTGATGTGGCGCGCCGTTATCTGGAAAAACCGCAAGGCTCGGGTGTGGGCCTCGGCTGGCTCTATCTGGGCGAAGCGCAGCGCTACAAGCCCGATCTCGATACCGTCAAAGACGACATGGCCCGTTATGCACCGGCCTGGCAGCTGCGGGCGCGCCTTTCCGTCGGAATCCTTCTGCGCGACCAGACTTCGCGGCGCGAGAACGCGGGTTTTGCCGACCAACTGGCGGACGCCATCGCCCATGGCCTCGAAAACTCGGGCGTCTCCATCCGGTCCGTGCGGATGGCGGGCGATAATTCCGCGACGCTGCAGCCCAGCTTCGTTCTGGTGGCGGAAATTCTTCAGCACCACGTAATCAACAATACGAATCTGGAAACCCTGACTTCAAAATACAGAGTGGGCACGCGAGAAATCAGGAATGAGGCCTGGGCGCAGCTCAATCAGCAGTATGAGACGGCGCAGCAATCTCTCACAGCCGCACAGCACACGCTCGCCGATTTGCAGACAAAAAACAAAAAGAAAGAGATTCCCGCGGCCAACGATGCCGTGGATGCGGCAAAAAAACAGGCAGACGACCTTCGGCACAAACTGGACGCCACCGAACAAAAGCGCGTGGAGAACATCATTGAAACCTACAACTACACGCGCAAAACCATTGATCTGAATGCCACGGTCGAGCTCACATTTCGCCTCACCGATGCGGCGGGCAATCTGATTGATTCAGCTGTGCCGGTCAAACGAGAAGACCACAAGACCTTTGTCCTTCTTGAGAACGTAAAACCGGAAGACACGGAAGGCGTGAAGGCGCAAAACGCTCCGCCGAACGATCAGCAGTTTCTGGCCGATGTGGAAATCCCGGCGCGGGACACGCTGGTGAAGGCCCTTCGGGAAAAGATCTCGCAGCTTCCTGCCAGAGTCCTTCAGGACGCACGCACACGCGCTCAGCAAAACGACTTCGAGGGAGCGGCAGCGCAGTATATTTTGTATCTGAATGCCACTCCGGATCAGGTGTCTCCGGAGCGCGATGAAGCCAATAAATTTCTGCAGGACAGATTCAATTTGGTGCTGGCGAAGGCCGCAAAATAGGCCAATCACGGCAGCGCTCACACCGCCCCCAATCAGATCACTGTTACATTGCTTTATCCCTTTCTCTGCCCCCGACATCAGCAACTCAAGCCGCAAGATTCGATTTTCCCAGGCATCCGCGCAACCGATCAGGCTATCCCATGGCTAGAGTAAGGAGAATTTGTATGCGTTCGAAAGCTTCCATACGATCGCACCCCGTCCATCCCATGCTGGTGGCTTTTCCGATTGGCCTCTGGATCGCGGGCTTTATCTTTGATCTGCTGGCTCTTGCCCAGAACAATGTAACCTTGTGGGCTGCCGGATTTTATTGCGTAATTGCCGGCTGTATTGGCGCCGTCGCCGCCGCTGTGCCCGGCGTGCTCGACTGGCTGTTGGTAATCCCTTCGCAATCCAGCGGCAAGCGCACGGGGCTCTGGCATGGCTCTTTGAATATGCTGGCGCTGGCCATTTTTATCGCAGCCGCCTGGCGGCAGGGCGGCCCCAACAACGCTTTGGACGGAATCACATTCACGCTGCTGGCTTTTGGCGTTATCGTGATTAGCATTTCCGGCTGGCTTGGCGGCACGCTGGTGTACCGCAACCAAATAGGCGTGGAGCACCTTTTGGCGGGAGCGGGCACACTCAAAACGCGCACGCTTTCAGCATGGGACCAGCCGGTATGTAACCAAAGCGAACTCAGTGACGGCCAGATGATGCTGGCTGCTATGGGCAGCGAGCGCGTGGTGGTGGGCAGATGTTCCGAGGGTCTCTTCGCCTTCAGCAATCACTGTACCCATTCCGGTGGCCCGCTGGCGGATGGCGCTTTGGTCGGCTGCACGGTCCAGTGTCCATGGCACGGTTCGCAGTTTGATATCAGGACAGGCCGAGTGGTCGCAGGACCGGCTGAGAATGGAATCACAATTTATGCGGCCGAAATTCGCAATGGTGAGGTGTACGTAAAACCGCCCAAATCTCCGCAGGTCATGCCCAAACGAGTGGCCTGAGCCGGCGACTTATTTTCCAGCTGGCTGGCTGCCGACCGGTAAATGATCAGCATTGGCATTGAGCAACCGGATGGATTCGAGAATCACGTCCCCGGTTATCTGCAGGCTTTTGGGACTGAGCTTGTCCAGAGTGTCCTCGGTCGTGTGGTGGTACACATCGTTGTAACCGTAAGGCATATCGATCAAATCAGCCACAGGGACATTCGACTGATGAAAGGGCAGGTGGTCATCCTCAATAGCGCTTGTTCTGCCATAAAAATGCGATTGATATCCAAGCCGTGTGGCCGCCTGATAGACAACGTCCTGTAACCACGGCGTGGAATTCTCGTCGCGCAAAACGTCAACATTCTCAACCGCAATCATATCGGCGAGCAGGAAAGCCCGCACTTTAGGCAGCGTCCCATCCTGCTGCCATTTGGCGGCCAGATGCCGGCTGCCATAAAGACTGTCCGTGGCAGACCAGTGCTCTACAGCCTCTTCCCCGTCCAGAAAAGCCAGCCACACGCTGTAGCCTTCGAGTTTTTTGCCGCGAAGCTGGTCGGCTATGGCCAGCAGAAGAGCGGTGCTGGAAGAGCCATCATTCGCGCCAGCGTAGTTCGTATTACGCAGTGTATAGTTCGTGTCAATATGCGAACCTAAAACGATGATTCCGTCCTTTGTGCCGGGAAACCTGACCACAATATTGCGGACGGGAAGCTTGCCAACAGGCGTGTCAGCCTGAAAAGCGTCTTCTTCAACCATGTCGTTCGCGAATTTTTTGTGTAAGTACTGCCCCAGTTTTTCCTGGCCTTTGCTGCCGTCCCATCGCGGGCCAAGGGAAAAAATCTCTTTCGTATACTGCCATGCCCGCGCGGGATCCACATGCAGAGCCGGCCCGACTGGCTCGGCACTGAGGTTCAAGGCAGCCGGTTGCTGCTGCGCAGCCTGGCTGGCTGGAGCCTCGCTCGATGCAGAAGCAGTTTTGGTCTTGTTACACGCTGGCACAAACAGAATCGCCAGAGTCAGAAGAAGGGTGGCGAAACACACCCTTCTTCTCGATTGCCAGGCTGTAGATCGCACTGCCAGTTCCCTCCACTCAATCGTTCAGGGGCAGCTTAATCCTGCCGGGATTTCCGTTTTTCTTCCCGCTTGCGGCGCTGTTTAGGATGAACCAGCCATGCAATGCCAATGCTCATGATGTACAGAAATACCATCGGCGCGGCATATATGGTCATGTTCATGATGTCTGTCGTAGGCGAGAGGATCGCGGCAATGATAAAAAACAACAACACCGCTCCGCGAATGTGCCGCAGCAGGAATTTGGCGTCCACCACTCCCATCAGGGCGGCAAAGCCAAGCACAATCGGCAGCTCAAAAATAACCGATAAGCCGAGAATAATGGTCAGAAACAGGCCTGTGTATTCGGAAACAGTTACCGTGGCCTTAAAGCCATCAGAGTAATTGATCAGAAAATCCATGGCCACGGGAAAAACGACCTTGTACCCGAATGTTCCACCGGCAAGAAACAGCCCTACCGACAGCAGGAGAAATGGAATGATAAATTTCTTTTCCCGGCGATAAAGACCAGGGGAAATGAACATCCATAGCTGATAAAGAATGATCGGGCAGGACATGAAAACTCCTGCCATCAACCCGACTTTCAGGTACATATTGAAAGGATCGGTCGGATTCAGATAGGTAAGATGCGGGTCCTGATTGTTTTTTATCAGAGCATCAATGATCGGTTTCTGGATAAACGGAAAAATCTTGTCACGAACGAACCACCATCCAATACCAGTGCAGACAGCCACGGAAGCGGCCGAATAGATGATGCGCCGGCGCAGCTCTTCCAGATGCTGCAGCAGGCTCATGGAGTTCATCTGTCGTTCTTCTTGTTTTTCGGGTTCGGCCACAAGCTCAGGCATCGTAATCCTGCGGGAGACTCTTGATCTTATCGGTCAGGCGGCTAATCGTAGTGGCTATGGAATTTTCGCTGTTCTTCAGCACTTCGCCAGCAGGAGAAATTAACTTTTTTGCATTTTCTTCAATTTCCATTTTCCGGATCTCGTCCTGTATCTGGTTCTGGAAATTGCTGCTGGTCCGGCGAAATTCAGCCATGAACTTCCCTATTTGACGCGCAATTTCGGGAAGTTTTCTGGGCCCGAACAGAATCAGGGCCAGAATCATAATGAACAGAATCTCACTAAAACTAAAATTCATAGCTCGCTCCATCATACCGCAGGATTCCCTGCTCCGCTCACGAAAAATTGGCATGTCAATGGACATTCGCAGGAAAAAAGAGGGGGGACGTGCGGAACGACAACCCTTCGAACCTGAGGCTGGCATTATATGTGTTTTCCGGTACTCTGCATACCTTATTTGATTTGTGGGCTTTGTTGGAAAACTCCGGCGTCAACAGTGCCAAAAACGGCATCTTAAGTATTGAGGCCTTGCGAGCGGAAGGCCCAGTCGATGATTACTGCTGGAGTGCGGGTAATATACTGTTGCCAATTTCAGCGCTCATCGGCTGTTTGGGTTCAGGGAAGGTTTCATGCGTGCTGGTTCTCGTCAGTCTCTCTTCTGGATTTTTGTCGTTATAGTTCTGTGCGGCCTGCTGGGTGCTGGATTCAGCCAAAGAACCCCAGGCGCCGTCAGTATTCACAATACCGATGGTGATGTTCGCGACGGCCTGCGCCAGTTCTCAGAGGTTTACGATTTGGTCGAGCAAAATTATGCCGACCATGTGAATCCCGACAAGGCGATTTATAACGGCGCTATTCCCGGCATGCTCCATGTGCTCGATCCACACTCAAACTTTTTTGATCCGCGATCTTATTCTTCCCTGCGGGAAGAACAGCAGGGGAAATATTATGGCGTGGGCATGACCATTGCGCCCCGTAATAACAAGGTGATTGTGGTTGCCCCTTTCGCGGGCACCCCGGCCTACAAAGCCGGCATTCGCCCTGGTGATGCCATCATCGCCGTTGATAATAAACCCACGGAAAATCTGAATACAGGAGATGTAGCCGATCTTCTTAAAGGACCGAAAGGCACCACCGTGCATGTCACGATTTTGCGGGAAGGAAGTGAACACCCGCTGGAATTCAGCCTGGTGCGCGCGGAAATTCCGCGTTACAGCGTGGATGTCAAGTTTGAAGTCCGGCCAGGGATCGGCTACATGCATATCAGCGGCTTCAACGACACTACGGAACGCGAAGTCGTCGACGCTTTGGAACAGTTTGGCGACCTTAAGGGGTTGATCCTCGATCTTCGCGGCAATCCTGGTGGACTTCTGAATGAAGGCGTGGGCGTAGCTGACAAATTTCTGCGGAAGGGGCAGGTGATTGTTTCGCATCACGGCCGCAGTTCAGCGGAAAAAGTATATCGTGCCGCTCATGGAAACGAAGGCAAAGAATATCCGCTGGTCGTCATCGTAAACCGCGGGACCGCATCGGCAGCAGAAATCGTTTCCGGCGCGATTCAGGATCATGATCGCGGACTGATTGTAGGTGAGGCCACCTTCGGCAAAGGGCTGGTCCAGACAGTTTTTCCGCTTTCAGAAAATACCGGATTGGCGCTGACCACGGCAAAGTATTACACGCCCAGCGGACGTCTCATTCAGCGCGAGTACAACGGCGTTTCTCTTTATGATTACTATTATGGCCGGGAGCAGGAACAAAGCAATGCTTCAGTTTCCAGAGAAACCAAACTCACCGACAGCGGGCGGACAGTCTTTGGCGGCGGTGGCATCACTCCCGACACCAAAATCCCGCCCATAAAAACCACGCACTTTGATGACTTGCTGCTGCAAAAGTACGTCTTTTTCACCTTCGCCCAGCATTATTTGAATGGACGTACAATCGATAAGAAGTTTGAAGTAACCGACCAGATCATGCAGGACTTTCAGAAGTTTCTCGATTCACAGCACATCCCTTATACCAGCGCCGAACTCGGCGAAAGCGCGGACTGGATAAAAGCCAATATCAAAAGCGAAATTTTTGTAGCTCAGTTTGGCCAGGAGGAGGGATTAAAAGTGCGCGCCGAAACAGACCCTCAGGTACTTACAGCACTGAATCTCATGCCTAAAGCCAAAGAACTGGCAGAAAACGCAAGAAAAGTTCTGGCCCAGCGAACAGCAACACAGCATCTTCAATAACTTGTGTGAGAAAACCAGAGATTGATTGTTATTTTGTCAACCTAGGGAACTGACAAGAGCCGTGAAGCAAGTTCATGCCCAGTTGATTTATAAGAATTGAATGACTCACGACACTTGATTCGAACCTGCGACCCTCTGCTTAGAAGGCAGAGGGTCGCAGATCGCAGGCTGACGGCTGTACTTTCATATCCAGCAAACGGCCTTTTTATAGCCCAAACCTGTAAAACTATCGACCTAATCATCCGCGATGATTAGGCTTATTGTCAAGAGTTTAGCCTTATTCTCTAATCCGTCGGTAAGAGTGGAGACGGAGATGATGTGAAGACGCGTGGAGTGTATTGGAGCAGGAGAGAAGACCGCACTCCCGATAGGTTCGTTGTCAGGACCGAGAACCCGATAAGATAAGAAGTGTTTTTAAGTGGGGACGGCCAACAGAAGTTGGGCGTTGCGCCAGACGCAATACCCTGGTGTGCACGTTGTGCACCAGGCGTCCCGCCGTGTGCAATAACAAAAACGTAAGCGCCCCGGGCCGGGCCAGTAACAGCTCAGGTGGCAGCACGATGCGCTTGAGCGCGTCATCACGTTGTGGGTCAAGCACCGTTAAACGCAAGCCAGGCGGCATTGGCGCCAAAGTATTTGCACCCCGCACGTCACGAGCGTAGTCTCCTCCATATAAACTTTTCGATGATCCTCAATCGTTCCGGCCTTCTCAAGGCTTCTTGCTCCGCAACCGCGTGCATGACGTGGTGAAAAACGAATTGACCGGTGGGCATGCCGATGAAGGTAAAGTAAATAAAAGTAGCTCATGCAAACTGGCCGCGGGAGCCACTTTGCAGCCCGGAAGAAAAGAACTGCCTATCCCCTTAAGCTACAGCTACAGCAGTTTTGCGCTTACGCAATCTACTCCTTGCGCCCGCTGTCCCGGAGCTACGCAGTCGGTAAAAGCTACGCAATCAGGAAACTATTCTGGGTGTGGGGCAGATCGCATTCAGAGCTTCAGCCTTGGCCGTGATTCTGATACGTGAATAGTATCGCGACATCTTGATTGACTGATGTCCGGCAATCGACATGATGGTTTCATCCGGCGTGCCGACTTCAAACAGCTTGGTAATGACCTGATTGCGGAAGTTGCGCGGCTGCAGCCAGTCCAGTCCGGTCACCTCGCGCATCGAGCGAAACGCAGAGCGGATGAAATACGGTGACGCCGGGCGGGTCACATCATACGTTCCTCTCTTTACCCGGAAGGGAAAAATATAGTGGTCCGGATGCCATGCTCCCAAAGCTTTGGCCCGCTCAATGACTCGGTTGATCTGTTTGAACGCTACCGGATTGAGCGGCACCACGCGTGAGCGAAATTCGTTCTTCACCTTGTCGTCCGGTATGTGGATCTTGGGCGGATCCACATCGAGAAAGATGTGCCGCAACTGCAAATGACGCAGCTCCGTCCCCATGGCCGACGTGTTGTTGGTCAGCGAGACCGCCCAGTAAGCCACGCTCCAGTCAGGATTAGTCGCGGCAATCCGAAAAAACTTCTCTTCTTCTTCCGCCGTAAGCACTTTAGGCGGCGTCCAGTTGGGCAGCGGCAGCGGACGGTAATGCTTTTCGATCAGGTCCCAGAGATCGGCATGGCGCAGGATCTGGGAAAGCGTGTTGACCTCATGGTTAATACAGGACGCGCCCGCCGTAAGCAGCCGCAGGCGCTGATATTCAAAAATCCCTCCAATGTGAATCTGCGCCAGCAGCACTCCCTTGAAGAAAGATTCCAGGTTGCGCAGATACCAGCGATACATCTCCATGGTGCGCGGCTTGCGCACCTGCATTTTTTTAATTTGCAGCCACTGTTCTGCCGCCTGTTCAAAGGTAAGAGTACGGAACTGCTGAGGTGTGATCTTCATAGCTTGTCAGCTCCACAAAAGCAAATTCCGGTGCACCGGAAGTCCCCTTCTGAGTAAGCCGAATTCTAGCTATTTCGCTTTTTATTCTCTACAACAAAATGTGGGGTGCGCTCGCCCGGCTCTGCCACCAGATATGGTGTGCATCTCGTCCTGCGAAATGCGGAATCGCCATCTTTGCTGCCTGTAAGTGTGCGCAATGCCGCAGGTTATACGCGTTTGGCGGCCTGGGCTTCCAGAGACGCAATCATGTTCTTCAGGTGTTTGGTCCCGTCGGGATGTGGAAATCCGGTAAATTCCACTCCCATGCCCACACCCGGATGGCTGGTGACGACGTTGCCATTCACGGCAAGAACTGAATCACCCGCCCTGATCTGCAGCAGGACGGCCGTGGCAATGGACAGCGGAGAGAATGTGTAAACGTAGCAGCCACTCAGTGAGATGTCCGCCAGAGTGCCCCAATAACCACCACCCGTGGCCTTTTGCTCACGTACCTGGACGCCCACGTCACACGAATACCGTGGATGCCTTCGCCGCTCGTTTTGTCCGCTGGTCATCGTTGAATCGCTTTTAATCTTGCTTGATCCGTGCTGAAAAAAGCAAGGAAATTGAGCTCTGGACGGTTGGTGCAGATTGTCTCAGTAGTCGCACCATTCTGGCCACGCGCTGGGATGTGTGTTTTTTCGGCTACGTAGTGCTTCGCGTGCGGCTCATTGCCAACATGGCCATCTGGTCCATGGTGGCTGTTTCCGTGATATCAGCCGCAGATTAGGCGCCACAGCCAATTCGCTATGAGCCGCCGCAAAAAAGAGGCCATAGCCACGACTGAAGACAAAAAACCAGCAATCCCGTCAAAGCGCACTAAGTGGTGCATGCTCACACTGCGGCGCCTGCTGTCAAGGTGATCGCCGAATTTGGCCCTTACGACACCATTTGGTACCAGTGCCGTGACGGCATTAAAGAGAACACTTTGCAAGCCCTGCAGAACCAGTGCATAATGTTGAGCCTCTTCAAGTTTGGTATTGAAAATTGATCTTCACGAGAGGACTGCCAATATTCAGGCATCAGGAAAATACATCATAGCGGGCTTATAACGCTTTTTTTCCAAAATAAAACGTTTAGAGAATTGAAAATTTATCGCGTTATGCTTGCAGACATTATAGAAAGGTGATGGGCAGAATGGAGAAAGCCGCCACAAAGGGCGGCTTTCTCATACATCCGGCGCTTTGGGGACATGCATAGCAGCGGTCTTACCAAAGCTTACGAGGTTCAGTCTACCAATTAGATGCCAAACAGTCAAGATGAGTTCGAATATACCGATGAGGTTCTGACGATTTTTGAAAAATTCCTTTCGCCTGAACGACTTGCAGCCTATTACGCGCTGGCTCGTGGCGACAAATGGGTGGCCATTCACTTATATGAGCGAAATACAGAGATCTCTGAGGCTCTTTACGGTGTTCTACAAGGCCTGGAGGTAGCACTGCGCAATGCCATTCACAATGTTCTTACGAAAGGCCTTGGGGCACCGGACTGGTACGACAAGATTCACTTGCAGAACTCAGAGTTGGAAGCGTTGAGGCAAGCCCGAAGCAAGATCGCGGAACGCATGGTCGAAGAGACTCCCGGTCGGATTGTTGCAGAGCTTACGTTTGCATTCTGGGTGCGGCTATTGGCTTGGCCATATGAGAAGAGCCTGTGGGTTCCCCATCTCCGTCGCATTTTCCCAATGAGGTTTACAAATCCGTCAGTGATCCATGGCCGCCTTGTCGAACTTAAGACACTTCGCAACCGTATTGCGCATCACGAAAGAATTCTTGGAAGAGACCTAGAAAAGGATTACGCCGCCCTGCTAGAAACGATCGGATGGGTGTCCCCGGATGTACGTGAGTGGGTTCGGGAAACCAACTGCTTCGAAGAACGCTTTGCCAAACGGATACCGAAAAAACCAAAACCGCAGTTGCCAGAGGCAGAGGAGGCCATATCCGCAGAACCATCTGATGGAGCCTGACTTTCAAACTGCACAACGACCGAGCTTTAGATAGGCCCGCCTCCAACATTGATCGACTGGGGATGCTCCAGCCTTTAGGACGCAACAAGAACTCTGCTGCGGCATTGCAACAGCCGCAGCGAAAGTCCATGGGCCCCCAAAAACCGAAAGCTTACTTAAGCGAAAGCGCCATCCCCATAAAGACCGGGGTCGTGCCTACCCCAGCCGAAGTGGTGATGGTGTTCGAAGAAATCGCAATGGTCGAAACAGTGTTGGAGACGGTATTGGCCACGAGTATGCTGTTGCCGTCCGGCGTTACCGCGACTCCCTCGGGACCGTTGAAGCCAGATATTGTCGCGACCACGCTGTTGTTCGCCGTATTAATCACAGAAACCGTACTATCGGCGCCATTCGCCACATACAGCAGTGTGCCATCGAGGGTAACGCCCACTCCCAGGGGGATCTGCCCCACGGGAATGCTCGCCGTCACGGTGTTGGTGGCGGTCGAGATGGCGGTCACATCATTTCCAATCAAATTGGAAACATAGACCGTGCTGCCGTCCGGCGTGATTGCGACCAGGCCGGCGCCATTCAGCGCCGGGTCGTTGATGCTGGCAGTTACCCTGGCGGTGCTCGTATTGATCACGATGACCGAACCCGGATAGCTGGCCACGTAAGCCAAGGTGCTGTCCGGAGTTATGGCCACTCCCAGCGGACTTCCGCCGACCAGCACGGTTGCCGTCACCGTATCCGTAGCCGTACTGATGATGGATACAGTACCGTCATCCTGGTTTGTGACATAGAGATTTTTACCGTCCGGGCTCACCACGGCCCCGGTTGGGTTGCTGCCCACGGTAATGGTTTTCGTGATTTGGTTGCTGGCGGTGCTGATAACGGAGACCGTTCCCGGCGTTGGGCAGCCATTCGTCACATACACTTTGCTGCCATCCGGAGTGGCGGCGGCCCCAATAGGGCAGTGCAACCCGGGAATGGTGGTAACAAGACTTCCATTGCTCTGAGACATCACGGAAACCGTGTTGCCCTCGTTATTGGCCACATAAACATTGGCGCTCGCCGTTTGCACGCTCTCCGGAGGGCTGTTCAGGGTAAGAAACTCTGTGCGCTTCAAAGATAACGTCCCCTGATTCGGGTTGAAAGCATAAAAATCATATTGAATGGTTGCCGAATCCGTTCCTGAAAAAGAGCCGGTATTGGCGACAAACAGCGCCAGATGCTCTGTAATATTGCCGTTCAACACTCCCGGAGGGGTAATCAAATTTATCTCCGAGGCTTGCGTGGTCGGGACGGCGGTGTAATTCGCGGCATTCGTGCAATCCAGCGTCGACGGGCAACTGCGGACTCCGAGGACCGCGGGATGGGCGAAGTTGCTGGAGAGAAAAATCCGCACCACCGCACGATTTCCCGAGCCCGCGCCTGCAATCGAGACCTGATAAGGCGTTGTGTAGAGCACTCCGCCGCTCGTTGGGAGCACGGTAAGCCCAGGATTTGGCGTGCCAATCCCCAGGCCATTCACGGTTCCAAATCCGGTAAAGAAGTTGGGGCGTGAACCGGAAAACGTGATTCCACCGGGAGCGGTGATTAAGTTCCCTTCCTGACCGCTGGCCAGAACAGCCACGCCCAGGCAAAAAATCAGCAGCACCAGTGGCCGGACCGCACTTAAGCATGTCTGTGAATTGCCAGAAGTTTTCTGGCTCCAACGAGCCGCTGTAAAAGTTTGCTTACTCATGTCCAACACCACCTTTTGCAAACGTACCTGGGACCGCATGACTACGAGTTTGGGGAAACTCGCTCTTGATTAAAGTTAATTTATGTTTGAATGCTCTTGTACGCAACGGTACGTCGGTAATTACCTTTAGCCATGTCCTCGCAAGGTAGTCTGACCATGTCCTCGCAAGGTGTCCTTCAGCTGTATTCCTTTGATTCTAAAGAAAAATGGCCGGCGAGGCCGCAGGGAAACGGCTTTCTCCCTGCGCCCTCGCCGGCCCATGATTCATTCGGGTTGGATTTAGTCCGCCTGGGCCAGCGGCGCAGCCGACGGCATGAGTTTCAAAACGCTCTCCGGAGTAATCTCCTGCCCTGACGCATCGTGCGCCGCCTTAATAGCGAGCTGCGCGAGGTTCGTAAACAGCAGCGTGAGCTGCTGTGCCTGCCCACCGTTAAAGCTGCCGCCCGAGGCGGCGTTAGGGACACTCTGGAAGATTGAGGAGATTGTCTGTCCAGACTCGATCTGCTGCGGTCTGCACAAATTTAGTACCGTGGGTGTTCTCGCGCGGAAAGACATACGCCTTATTTCCATAGTGATCGACTACGTAGGCCACACCATTTTGGTTTTTTAGCCATTCATAGAGCTGCTCTCTTGTCGATTTTCCCTTCGTCCCGTCTACGTCACTTGTCCATCCGAGACTGACGATAGCACTGTGAGGGTCAGAGTGAGTCCCGTGCGCCTTATTTATGCAAGTGATCTTTACAGACATGTCACCAATTCGATTCTTGAATCCTCCGTGAGATTTGGAACTGTGTTTGCAGGAGCCATTGCAAACAATTTTCACAAAAACAATACCTCAGCCCATTACCGATGAAGCTGGCCTGCGGTCCTTGCTTTACGCAATGAGCTCTCGTTACAAGTAAAAACAGACACGTCTGGAATGCCGAAAAAATCACCATCATCGGTAAGAATGCCAGGATATTTTCCGTGCTTCATCGCTTGAAGTAAGAACAGATCATATCCGTCAATCAGGTGCTCTTTAAAGTCCGAAAGAGCGGCCTTTGTTACATCCTTGCTAAGAGTGAGCGCGCAATGTTCAGACATCGTAAGAACTTGTGACCAAGCAGATTCTACCTCAGCAACGACTCTGGCACGCTCATTCGGAAGAGCTCTATAAGATTTGAGCGTAATGTTGGCATTACCTGGCGTGTGATACTCGTAAATTTTCTTTTCAGCCGCTTCGATACGGTGAGCTAATTCTGCGAGTGTCAGATCGCATCTTGCAACCGTTGTTCCGGCGTCCAAAGCCTTCTTGAGAAAGCGAGCATATTGCTCGTATTGTTTTGTCAAAGGCGGAGGCAAACACGGAAGCGTCGCCCTTGTGTAAGTAATCCAATACCAAGCATTGGTGTCCACTATAAAGATGTCGTCAGGCTTTGGGTCATAACAGCGGATATCAAAAGTTTTTGCTTTTGGTGCTTCTGGCACAAGACTATTCCTCCTGTTTCAAGCTTTCGGCGACAGCGCGCTGGTTTTTTTCGTCAGAATAGAACTGACGACTGTTTTCGATAACTTTTTTCAGCGTCTCTATGCCATTTGGAGGAAGATCAGTCACTTTTAGGAGCTGATTCAAAACGGAGGCAGGAATATCTCGCAGGAGCTGCCCGACTCCAGCGTTAAAGAACGGAGATGCGAACACGCGCACCTCTTTAAAACTTAGCTCAACCGGCCTCCCGGCTTTTAACTCCGGGTGAATTTTTTGATACAGAGCATTGCCGTCCTCCTGCGTGATGCAATTCTTGCCAGCAATGTCCTTGACCTCAAGCCTCATGACGCCGCCCCCTAAGAGAAAAGTGGTTTACCAGTTGTCTCCGACGCGAACCGGTAATACGATTCGTCACAACTGAATGTAATATTGACGAGCGTGCCAGGGAAAATTGCACTTCTACTCGTGAAGTGTTGTGCTTTATCGATAACTGCTTGGCCGTCATGACTAAAAATCTCCAATGTGCCGTTGTTGACCTTTACAAATTCCCGAAGGATGTCGAGTCCCAGCCCTCGGGCAATGCCCTCAGTCTTTTTCGTGCTGTTCCCCCTGCGAAAAGCCCACTGCATGCTTTCCGCTCCGCTTTTGTTCGCATTTTTTACGTGCCCTCGAACATTATCCGGTATTCCCACTCCGAAATCGACGACACATAATTTCAGTAGCTTTTTTTGCCTGTAATGCTCACCTGAAGTGAAAACGCCGACCGGGGAATGACCATGATCAAAGGCGTTAATGTAGATCTCACACGCCTTTCCGACAATAGCACCTTTCAACGCATCGCTTAGATGCACACGCCCCTTCCCAATCCAAGAATCATATAGATAACTGACAAGGTCGTCTTCAACCAGTGCTGTGTCATGTCGAAAGGGCACAGCCGATTTGCTCACTTTCAACGCCGGTTTTCCCAAAAATTCCATCAAACCGTTGCGCGCAAGGTTTCTAGCGACCTCGCTTCTAATAGTCGGCCACGCGAGTTCGATTTGATTTCCATGATGCTCCGCAAGTTTGACCAACCCCCCGATTACCGAAACAGCATTCTGCATTAAGGATGTACAATTTGAGAAATCTAGAACAATGTCTTTTTCATATAACCCGTGAACTTGACGAGCGATTCCAAACAGTATTTCAAAATCAGCCCTTGAATCCGTCAGTGTCGGTATGAGAATCAGTTCATCCAATTCGCCGAATTTTACACAGGGCTATAGCGGAAACCCTGCGCCTCCGCATTCATGTTAACAGCAGCCAGCACTGTTGCAATACAGCACCGTCGTTTTCATCGTGGCCGCACAATTTTACTCTTTTATTACGGCAAATCATCGCGACAAAAACACGGAAAGCCGTCTTTGTGCCCAGTGCATTCTTCGTGAGAAGCCGCATTCGTTTCCAGGGAGAGCGGATGCGCTTGAGCTTTTCTTCGCAACGCTCCAATAACAGTGAACGTGCGACATGGACTCATAAAAAAGCTGCCAGATTTCTAGCTACTCTCATAAGCCAGATCGTAACACTCACGGCACCAGAAATAACCACCGGCGAAGACCACAGAGAAACACCATCTTTCCTCCTGCGCCTCGCCGGCAATCCATTCATTCTGCCTGGGCCAGTGGAGCCGCCGACGGCATGAGTTTCAGCACGCTCTCCGGAGTAACCTCCTGCCCGGAAGCATCGTGCGCCGCCTTGATGGCCAGCTGCGCGAGATTCGTAAACAGAAGCGTGAGCTGCTGTACCTGCGCGCCGTTAAAGCTGCCGCCCGAGGCGGCGCCGATCAGCCCTTCAATACTCGTCGCCACCGTGGTCACGGTGGACAATATTTCAGCGGCCTGGGCTGGAGTGGATTTCATTGTGGCTACGGCTTCAGTTGCCATGGGACACCTCCAGTGCGGGATTCAGAATCTCTATGCAGCCGGCAATTGAGATGACGCAGGATTGCGCATTCGTGACATTGCGTTTGAACTCTTCCGGCTGCCGCAAAGCCGCTGCCGGACGCACGGCTGGGCCGGCAAATAATCCGCGAATCGAGCTGATCAGCGGCGCGAGCTGCGTGAGCTGTGAGATCACGGCCGACTCCTTCTCCGCGAGCGACACCTTGGGATCATGCGCCACTTTCGCCACCGCATACACTTCAAAGGTCCTCACCGCCGCCGTCTGTACCTGCCGCGCTTCTTCAATTGCCTGCTGCGCCTCGCGCGTGCGCTGGATGTGAAACGGCGCCGGATTGAAGTTTGGATCACGAGGATCGGGCGAGCAATACGAGAGGATGTCAGGGTCAGAGCCGTTGTAACCGGCAATCGCGCAATCAATCACCGACTTGCTGGCCGCGAGCGTGGCATAGGTGGTCTGCTCCCACGAGTTCACGCAGCCTGAAGTGGCCAGCATGAGCGGTAGCACCAGCAGCAGCGCAAAGCAGGCGGTGAGTCCGCCGAGCGGCGGACGCGCGGCGGGCGGTTGCGGAGCGCTGCCCGAATCACTGCTGCTATCAAAGCGCAGCGGCGATTTCTGCAGATAGAGCAACACAGCTTTGCTGGCGATCACCAGAACAAGAACGCCGAGTTTGGCAAAGCCTTCCTGCGAGAAGTTAAAAGTAGTGGGACTCAGGTTGGTGGCCAGCAGCGCCGTAACCACGGAGCTGAACACAAACACACAAAGGCCCTTGAGCCATGCTTTCAGGTTCATGAGTTTTACCTTTCTTTTTTTGGTGCAATCAGGATTTTTGGCAGTGGGTGCGTTCACTCTTTGCGGGCATGGGGAACGCTCGCGCTCTAACGATGTTTATGCCGCGGCCCGGCTCAGCCATCCGGCCAGATTCACCGCCTGCGCGGGATTGTTCGCGGCCACGTGGCGATAGAACTCGGCGCAGAACTGGCACAACAGACGATGAAACTGGGCCGGATCGGCAGCGTTGATGGCGGCAATCGTCGCGCTGCCGATCACGCCATCTTCCGCGAGATGCGGCAGACCAGCGCCCTGCAGCAGCACGTTGGCCGCGCGCTGCGCCAGATGCCCGGCCTGATGAATGCCCATGTTCACGCCCATATCGAAGAGCTTGCTGGCCACGCTCTGGCTCGAAATCTCGCCAAGACGCATGGGCCGCCAGTAGTCGCGCTCTTCCATTTCTTCGGCCAGCGCCAGCGCGTCTTCAGCGGGACCGTCAAAGAAACTCTCCGCCAGATCAGGATGAAATTTTTGCGCGATGCCAAAGCGCGTGCGTCCGCCGGCATCGGTGGTCACTACGCCGGAAAGATGCGGGTCCTCGTGCTGCATGGTGAAGTGAAAAGCTTCTTTAAAATTGGCGAAATCGGCCATAGGCCTCCTTTTGAATCTGATAAAGTTGTCGGCTTACACAACGTGAAGCAGCTTTGCTCATGCTTGCGCTTCACGAATATTGGTGATGATTTACCTGAGTGCGGCCTAAAACATCCGGACTATAATTTTTAGCCAATGGACGCTATCGAATTTCATTCCCGGCAGGCTGGCTCCTGGGAAAATGGCTACAAAACCCAGACATTCGGCTCACGCCTCGAGGTTTTGAACGCTCTGATTCCTTCGAACATCAGCGGGCAATTTTGGCTGGATGCCGGGTGTGGAACGGGAACAATCGCCCGCTGGATGGCAGATAACCGCGGCGTCACGGTTACCGCGCTGGATGCATCCAGGCCAATGATCGACAATGCCACGCCGCATCCTTCAGTACGATTCAAAGTTGGCAATGTCGAAAATCTTCCGCTCGCCGATTCCACCTGTGATGGGATTGTTTGTTCCAGCGTGCTCGAGTACTTTTCCAATACACGACCGGTGCTTTCTGAATTTCTGCGCGTGCTGAAGCCCGGCGGACTTCTTTGCCTTTCTGTACCAAACGCCAACCCGCTGGCAAGAATTCCTCTGCGGCTTATTTACTGGATGACCATGCCGCTGGGCAGGCGCCGCATGTTCACGTACCTCGACCATTCCAGGCAGACCTATACCTCTAAAAGCCTTAAGGCTCTTTTAGTGAGCTCGGGGTTTTCACCGGGAAAAATTGCCGCATTTGGCACAATCACGTTTTATGATCGCCCAGTCAGCCCAGCGCCCTCGCTGTTCATGGCTCTCTCCGCAAAGCCTGCGAGTGAACGAAGGCAGAACAGTGATGATTAGACCATTTCTAGTAACGATAGGGATAATAATGTAAGCGGGAATCAGGGTGGAGTGGGATAGGATGGTTGTGCTCTGGAAGTTTTCCTGCAACCCGACGATGGCCCGAGCGTATTCCGACGATTTGCGCCGCAAGAT
>DASSEH010000171.1:0-12459 GCA_035695325.1 Candidatus Angelobacter sp. | reverse complement strand
GCGCCATCAAGGCTCGTACTTTGGAAACCCTGGAGCAAGCCATCACTCAGGCTTTGGCTTCTATTATTACCCAGGACAATGCTCTGGCCTGGTTTCAGCATTGTGGCTATCCATCCCAATCGATTCCGAAAATGGTCTAGCCATCGCCGAAGCCATCACGCTGCCGCAGCGCTGCTACACCGATGCCGAGTGGTTTCAGCGCGAGATGGAGACGATCCACTTTGACATGTGGCTGTGTGCTGGGCGCACCGAGCAGATTCCGAACGCCGGTGATTATTTTGTGCGTGAGGTGGGCAATGCCAGCGTGATTGTGGTGCGTGACGAGCAGGGCGGCATTCGCGCCTTTCACAATGTATGCCGGCATCGTGGCACGCTGCTGTGCAAGGACGATCACGGCAAATTTGCCGGATGCATACAGTGCCCGTATCACGCATGGACGTACAAACTCGATGGCTCACTGGCCAGTGCGCCGCACATGGAAAAAGTGAGCGGCTTCCGCGAGGCGGATTATCCGCTGCATGCGATTTCGACCGCCGAATGGGACGGACACATCTTTATCAATCTTTCTGCCCGGCCAATTCCCTTCTCCGAGCATCTTGCCGGTCTGGAGCAAAAATTTCGCCCATGGAAGATGGAAGAGCTGCAGATGGTGGAGCGGCGGGTCTATCGTCTGAAGGCCAACTGGAAGCTGATCATCCAGAATTATTCCGAGTGCCTGCACTGCCCGATTGTTCATCCGCTGCTGCAGAAGCAGTCGCACTACATGAGCGGTGACAACGAGCCGCCGCAACCCACGTATCTGGGCGGGCGCATGGACCTGCGCGAGGGCATCCAGAGCTTGACCATGGATGGCAGCACAAATCGCTGCTGCCTGCCGGGGTTGAGCGGCGACGATCTACGGCGCGTCTATTACTACTGCCTGCTGCCTAATTTCTTTTTGAATTTGCATCCGGATTACATGCTCACCTTCACTTTGTGGCCCCATGCGGTGGACGAAACAGAGATCGTGTGCGAGTGGCATTTTCATCCGGATGAAATTCGCAAGCCGGGATTCAATGCGAAAGACGCGGTCGAGTTTTGGGACATCACCAACATGCAGGACTGGGAGCTGAGCGAGCGGGCGCAGCGCGGGATCAGCTCGAAGGGATATGCGCCGGGGCCGTATTCCAATCGCGAAGAATTGCTGCTGGCGCTGGACAGGTTTGTGCTGGAACGAGTGAAGCTGAATCCGGTCTAAAATCAAGGGAGTGCCGAAGCAGCCGACCCAGGCTGCAACTTTCCCCGGCAATTCCGGTTTATACAAGGTGCTGCCTCACGCAAGGATTTGCGGCAACCACCACGAGGAGTAGTTGATTCATGTCAAAGCACCTGAGAGCTTTTGGATTCATTTTTACCCTTGCAGCCCTGCTGGCTGTGTTTTGGCCGCAGACGGCACGGGCGGACGCGGACGATCCACCGTCCCGTGTGGCGCGACTCAGTTATATTCACGGCAATCTTTCGTTTCAGCCGGGTGGTACCGATGACTGGGTGACGGCTGCGCTGAACCGTCCGGTGACGACGGGCGACAAAATCTGGGCGGACAATGATTCGCGAGCCGAACTGCACATTGGGTCGGCCTCGCTGCGCCTCTCCAGCAATACGGGGTTTTCGTTTTTCAACCTGAGCGACAACGTCACGCAGATACGGCTGACGCAGGGAACGCTGCGCATACGCATCAAGCGCCTGGACGAGAATGAAACCTTTGAAGTGGACACGCCGAACCTGGCCTTTTCCGCGCTGCGTCCGGGGATTTACCGGATCAGCGTGAACGAGGGTGGAGACGCCACCACCAACAGGCCTTTCACCGGACGGGTAGCGCCGGAATCATCCATAATAGGACTGGAAAGCAGTTGCGCCATGGAGACCTGATGACCGGCAGAATCAGCCAGCACGAACTCCGGAGCTTTCTGTCCTGGTTTGGGTGCAGCGAAAAAGCTGAATTAAGCGGCAAGCGCCCTTGCGACCATCCGGGGCACGAGCGGTAACTGCGATTTGTTCGGCGAACTAAAGAAGCCGACTCCAGGCGAAAGCTATGGCGCATGTGATGAAATTGTCGCTTGCAAACCAAGTAGTGTTGACGGCTTCAATCGCATGCGCCTTTTTGCCATTTGGCATCTTTGCGATGATAGTGTCATTTCAATTTACCCCTTTTGGGTAATGTGTTCTTTAACCCGGCGCTGATAGTATTTCATACGCTGTAAGTCTTGTCCGCTTCGGAAGACTACTTTAATCCTCATCAATGAGGAGATAGCGATAATTAGTTAATTAGCTCGCTAAATTAGTTACTAAAGGATATGTATTTTTCGAAGCAAAGGGCATAAGGCAAGGTTTATTTCGTTGTGACTTCCATTAGAAAGCCCGCTTCCGCAAGTACAAGTGTGACTAAATATTCCAGGGCTTTCGGCCCGCCATCATTCGGAACTACTGCTCCGCCTCAACCGCAAAATGCTCGGCAAGTCGTGGGAAAACTGGAAGAATATTTTCACCCGTTTCGGGAGAACATTGTCGGATTGCGGCAGACGTTTCAGTCGACGTATGGCCCGCAACGGATTCTTTACAGCGACTGGGCCGCGAGCGGACGGCTCTATCACCCAATTGAAGATCGGCTGCTGAATGCGTTTGGACCGTATGTCGGCAATACCCACTCGGAGTCAAGCGCCACAGGCACGGCGATGACAATTGCGTATCAAGAAGCAAGATCTATCATCAAAAGGCACGTCAACGCCGGACCGGATGACATCCTGCTTACGGGCGGCTCCGGCATGACCGGATTGGTAAACAAGTTTCAGCGAATTCTGGGATTGAAGGCCCCGCAGCGGCTCCGTG
This sequence comes from Candidatus Angelobacter sp., assembly GCA_035695325.1. Taxonomy (GTDB): domain Bacteria; phylum Acidobacteriota; class Terriglobia; order Terriglobales; family Acidobacteriaceae; genus Angelobacter. Next base: position 9,594 of record DASSEH010000171.1, on the reverse strand, counting down.
CAGGAATCCGGTTGCGTGACTCCGAACGGCCTGTTGTGTTCGTAACCCACATGGAGCATCATTCCAACCATACCTCATGGCACGAGACGATCGCCGATGTGAAAGTTATCCCACCCGACGAAAATGGAATCGTCGACCTTAACGCCCTTCGCGAAATGCTCGTTCAACACCGCAACCGGCCGCTCAAGATCGGTTCGTTCACGGCGTGCTCGAATGTCACGGGCGTCTTCACGCCGTATCATCAATTGGCAAGGATCATCCACGAGCATGGAGGCTTCGTCTTCATCGACTTTGCGGCTTCAGCGTCTCACGTGCCAATCAACATGCATCCTTTGGATCCCGCCGAATCGCTCGACGCCATCACCTTCTCTCCGCATAAATTTCTTGGAGGACCGGGATCCAGCGGAGTGCTGATCTTCAATCAAAATCTATACCGTAACCTGGCCCCGGATGATGCCGGAGGAGGAACGGTTGCATGGACCAATCCGTGGGGAGGCTATAGGTTCATTGATGATATCGAAGCGCGTGAGGACGGAGGAACGCCCGGTGTTCTGCAGGCATTCAAGGCGGCACTGGCAATACAGTTGAAAGAATCCATGGGGATCGACCAGATACACCGGCGGGAAGTCGAGATTGTTACACGAGCTCTCAAGGGACTATCTGAGGTTCCGCGCGTCCATGTACTTGCCGGCAATATAGACCACCGCCTGGCAATGCTGTCGTTCGTGGTTGAAGGTATTCACTACAATCTCATGGTGCGTCTGCTGAACGACCGCTTTGGCATTCAGTCCCGTGGCGGATGTTCCTGTGCCGGAACCTATGGCCATTATCTGCTGCATGTCGATATGCCACATTCGCGCCGGATCACGGACAAGATTGACAGGGGCGACCTTTCGGGTAAGCCCGGTTGGGTAAGGCTTTCCTTCCATCCTACCTCGACGAATGAAGAGATTGATCTGTGCATATTTGCCGTCAGTGAGATTGTGCACAATATCGCAAGATGGAAGAACGACTACCGTTATTGTCCAATAACGAACGAATTTGTGTCTTTACATGCCGGTTCGCACTCCGATTACGAGGATCGAAGTCGTATCCGATCATGGTTTACGCTTTAGGTTTGGAATTTTCGAGCAAACAGCAAAAAAGCTGAATTAAATCGCAAGAGCCTTTGCAAAAAATCAAGGCGGCAATGAATTCACATTGCCGCCTGTTTGTCCCGGAAGATTTGCAGTTAGAACTTCGCCAGCGCCTCCATTGCATTGTATAAATCCTGCGACTGCGGCAGGATCACATCTTCCAGCAGCGGCTGATAGGCGACGAAGGTATCGGTTGCGGCAACGCGCCGCACCGGAGCGTCCAGATCTTCGAACAGTTCGTCGGCAATTCGTGCAGCGATTTCCGCGCCGTAGCCCCAGCTCAGAGTATCTTCATGGGCCACGATCACGCGGCTGGTCTTGCGGACTGAAGTGGCAATCGCCTCCCAGTCATACGGACTGAGAGTACGCAGGTCGATGAGTTCCACGCTCACGCCCAACTCGCGCTCGATCTTCTGCGCGGCCTGCAGAGCGCGCGGCACCACCGCGCCGTAGGTGATCACGGTGAGGTCGTCACCTTCTTTTACGGTTTTGGCCTTGCCGAAGGGGATCATGTAGTCCGGTCCGGGATACGGCGAGCGGCCAAAGGTTTCGCGATACAACCGCTTGTGCTCTAAAAACAGTACAGGATCGTCACAGCGGATTGCGGTGCGCAACAGGCCATTGGCGTCCAGCGCATTCGACGGGAAGCAGACGCGCAGCCCCGGAGTGTGCGTAAAGATGCTCTCTCCGCACTGCGAGTGATAGATAGCGCCGCCAGTAAGATAGCCGCCAATGGCGACGCGCACCACTGCCGGCGAGGAGAAGCCGCCATTTGACCGCCAGCGGACCAGTGGCAGTTCGTTGCGCAGCTGCTGCATGGCAGGCCAGATGTAATCGAAGAACTGGATTTCGACCACCGGCTTAAGGCCGCGCTCGGCCATACCGACCGCGCGTCCCACGATGTTGGCTTCCGCCAGCGGCGAATTGAAAACGCGCTCACTGCCGAATTCCATCTGCAGGCCGGCCGTGAGTTTAAAGACTCCGCCCTTGCCTTTAATCTGCTTCTGCTTCAGATACTCTTCGCGGCTGCAATCGGCCACGTCTTCGCCAAACACGACGATCCGTTCATCGCGCCGCATCTCGTCTTTCAGGCAGACATTGATCAGATCAGCCATGGTCTTGTCCGCGCCTTCCAGTTGCGGCTCAGACGACATGGCACACGCATCAAGGTCTTCAGAATAAACGTGGGTATAGATGGAATCCGTCGGCGGAGGCGCGGCAGCCAGGGCAATTTCAGCGGCGGCTTCCACTTCGTCGTCCACGGATTTTTCCAGGCGATTGAGCTCCGCTTCCTTCAGGATATTTTCCCGCACCAAAAACATCTGCATGCGGGTGATGGGATCTTTCTGCGCTTCTTTCTGGCGCTCCTCATCCGGACGGTACAGGCGCTCATCATCAGAGAGCGAGTGCGAATACGGACGCACCACGTGTCCATGCACCAGCGCCGGCCCCTGACCGGAGCGGCAGTGTTCAACCGCACGCCGCAGTGTGGCGTAGCTGGCGACAGGGTCGGTTCCATCGCACTCTTCAATAAACAGATTTGGGAAGTTCCGCAACAGTTTGGAAACACTGCCGCCCGCCGTCTGTACCTCAACCGGTACGGAGATGGCGTATTCGTTGTCTTCGATCAGAAAAAGCACCGGCAGTTTTTCATTGCAGGCGGTGTTCATGGCTTCCCAGAATTCGCCTTCGCTGGTGGTGCCGTCGCCGGCGGAGCAGTAAACCACCTCGTCGCCCTTGAAGGTTACGTCCTTAAACTGGCGGTAATCTCCATTGTGCTTCTGCGCGGATTCGGGATGGCGGCTGAAGTAGCGACCGGCTTCGGCGCAGCCAACCGCCTGCAGAAACTGCGTGCCCGTGGGCGAGGACCGGGTGACAATGTTGGCCCGGGTCAAAGACCAGTGCGAAGGCATTTGCCGTCCGCCGGAGCCTGGATCATCGGCCGCGCCAACCGCCTGCAGCAACTGTTCGGCAGGAGTCATGCCCAGCGCGAGACACAGAGCGCGGTCGCGATAATACGCGTAATACCAGTCCGAGGGCCTCATCGCGAGCGCGGCTGCCACCACCAGCGCTTCATGCCCGGCGCCGGAGATCTGGAAGAAAATCTTCTGCTGGCGTTTCAGCACGATTTCCTTGTCGTCCAGGCGACGGGAAAGATACATCAGCCGGTAAATCTCCACCAGTTGCTGGCTGGTGAGGCCTTCATATTGTTTTTCTGCCTTCTCCGGTTTGGGAGGCTCTGCCACTGCGACACCCTGCTTTTTCGACTCAGCCCTGGTAACGGCCATGGATCTCCTTCTGTTCCAAATCTCAGTTATGGTTCGGAATGGTCAAGCTGTGGAGTACTTCACATTCTAAATCCTCGCCGCGATATACTGAATAAAGAAAAATGATTCGCGTAAACCGTCCCATACCCGCCGCCAGCCTCAGACTCCTGATTTTCGATCTTGATGGCACCCTCGTGGATTCACGCATGGACCTGGCCAATTCCATCAACGCCATGCTGCACAACTTCGGCAAGCCAGAACTGCCGCCCGAAGTGATTGCCAGCTACATCGGCGATGGCGCTCCCATGCTCGTCCGGCGCGCTCTCGGCGATCCTGACGATGAAGATTTCGTACAGCAGGCGCTTTTGTTCTTTATGACGTACTACCGCGAGCACAAACTGGATTACACCTACGTGTATGAAGGAATGCGGGAGTCGCTGAACGCCATCCGCGACGGCCGCAACGGAAACGGGCCAGTCAAAATGGCAGTGCTCAGCAACAAACCGGTGGGGCCGTCCCGTGGGATCGTCGAAGGACTTGGGCTGAATGAATATTTCTTCCAGGTCTATGGCGGCAACAGCTTCCACACCAAAAAGCCGGACCCCGTCGGCGTGCACGCCCTGCTCCAGGAATCCGGCGCGCAGCCGCAGGAAACGGTGATTGTCGGCGACTCCGATATCGACATAGTGACCGCACGCAATGCCGGGATTTACAGCGTGGGCGTAATGTACGGCCTTGCGCCGCATACCCTGGAGGAGATTGCGCCGGATGTGGTGATCGACCATCCCAGCGAACTAACGCAGGTGCTCGCAGGCTGACAAACAGCTTGTTCGTTCAGTACACGTGGAGCACAGGCACTCCTGCCTGTGCTGAAGCCTATTAAAAAAATAGACTCACTACCGAGAAGATGGCAGTATTAGCCACAATTCCGAGTGCGGATCACAACGAATACTTGTCGTCCTTCAAATGGTCAGCAATCTCTTTCCTGATCAGATAACCGGCAAGGAAGGTCACATAACCGAACCACGCTGCACCGGCAAGCACAATGAAAACAATTACGTTTGCCGGCTGGGGCACTACAAGTAACGCCGGGACGCTAAACACGCCCAAAGAAAAGCTCGATCTCGATTGATGCGAACAATAATCTTTGTAAGTCCGTTTTCGTCCGGTTCGCATCGCACGTCCACACCACTGACAGCCGTGAACGGGTTGATCCCAACCCAGTTGCTGCGACTGTAGCCTCGCGGGTCCAACCAGAATAAAACCAGCGGAGTTTGTGTCGAGGTAACGGAGAGATGATCAGTCCTGTACTGAACGCACTCTTTGGTGAGCAGACCTTTGATTCGCTCTAAAGCTGCCTGGGCAGGCAATCTGCAAACAAGTTCGTATGTTTTATATATCACCAGCTTAGCCAGCCCAGCGCATGTGTGATTTGGCTCTTCATATGGCCTATGTGTACCCTACTGCCCCGACTTTTCCACCGTCTGTAATTCTCGGGCGCGGGCCACAAGTTTTTTGAGCTTTCCTTCAATGGATGCATCGCCGATTCTCTCATCCTGCAGCACGCCATCGGCATCAATGGTGAAGGTGTGCGGAATCGCATGTACACCAAACATCTTCGCGATGGAGCCGGTAAAGCTGCCATCGCGATATTGCATCCATGTCATCTCGTTTTTGCCGACAAAATCTTTCCACTTCTGTTCATCGCTGTCGAGGCTCACGCTCAGGATCACCAGCGGCTGTCCTTCAAAATTCTTTGCGATGGAGCGCATGTGGGGCAGAGCTTCGCGGCAGGGGCCGCACCATGTTGCCCAGAAGTCGAGCAGCACGACCTTGCCCTGAAGATCGTCAAGCGAGACACGCTTCCCCTCAATCGTGGTCACGCTGAACGGTGGGGCCAAACGCGCCCGCACCAGCTCCGGCTGGCTGATATATCGCAGTGCGCGCTGCCGCTGCGGATTCTCCGGCGGCCTCATGGCCACGAACTTCTCAAACTGCGCTTTGGCGGCATCGTCCTGCTTTAGCTGCGCCAGGGCCTGTCCATCGGCATAAAGAGCATCGGGAAAATTTGCGCCTGTAGAGAGCGCCTTGCCCAGTTCGTCATGCGCGCGGCTGAACAGCTCATCCTTGTGCTTTTCCATGCCTTCGCGGATGAGCAGGACTCCAAACTGATAGTGAGCCAGCGCCGTATCTTTATCGCCCTGCGCTTCCGTCACCATCTCCTCCGCCGTGCTCTCCGCGGTCTTCCAGTCCTGCAGCTCCAGCGCGTAACGGATCATGTTCTTCTGGCATCCCAAACAGTGCCCGCCGTTTTGCTTGTCAGCCTTTTTAAACTGGTCCAGCGCCGCTTCGACATTGTGCTTTTTCAGATACTCAAAAGCTTCTTTGTACGTCTTCTGCGCCTTCTCGTCCGTGGGACCGTCTGCCCCAGTCTGCGCCAGCAAGGGCGTGACGGCGAACAATAGTAAAAATGCAGTTCTCGCAAATCTCATGATGACCTCTTGATTTAGAACCCGTTTGGGATGAAAGATTCTTATCACGCCAGCCAGGTGCGGCACAATCGTTATTTGAATGAAAGCTGTTGACGATTGATAAATAATAGTATGAATGTAAAGTTTTTCAGATATTAAAATAAGCTCGAATAATTGGGGTAACTTTATCCCATAGTGTAACGAGCTGCGTCGCAGTGGAAACAACAGATGGAATCCACGCTACTGCTGCTTTGAGTATCCCCTTTGATCTTTCTTCAGGTTTCCTGGTGGCCTCTGTGGCAAGAAGCGACAATGTTTCCACGACTTCCTTCTTGTCAGCATCGGAAAGAGAGGCACGGATAACTGCCTGTGTAAACTCTTGAAGAGCCTGAGCAAATTCTTTTTGCGACTGGTCACCTTCCACAACCTGGTTTAACGATGCGGTGATAGTGCCGATCTGCGAACCTAAATTTAGATTCGCGATACTACTATTTTCAATATGGATTGTTGTGTTAGTTGCCGTTTGTAAAGACTTTTTCGGAAATGCATCATATTCTCGCACCATAATCTCCAAATCACGGCGTATTCTAGCTGACATGGCATATATCCGCTGTTCAGACTCTTGTGCCAATACTGAAGACATCGCTCCCCCGTGTTGCGCAAATGTGCTGTGCAAATGTCCTTTTTGAGCATTAATAAATTCATTAACTTTATTAGCGATAAAAGGGATATCCTGCCTTCCAATATGTCCGTTACGCTGTTTTATTAAATCGACCCAAATCTGATACAAGGAATCGGCCATCCGTTCAAGGCCAACAATCCGCAACCGGGCTAATGAGGCTTCGTGCTGCCCACTACGGATATTCAAACCAGCTGTGGCAGCATAGCGATTTGCTGCCTCTCGTATGTTTTCCTGAGTCTGAAGGGCAATTGCATCAGTTTCTTTGCTAAATCTCAATCGCGCTATAGCGTTAAGGTCTTCGTACATGTAATTAATTTAAGTGAATCGCATCTTGCCTGCAATCGCATTTGTGTCGCTCGATATGGAGCACTGTCACCACAAACGCTTTACGACGGCTTTATACTCGAGCACTTAACAACTTTGTTCCCGGAGAAAAAATCACATGGTCATTCCGGCCTATGCAGGCGCGCTCCATCCGCAAAGCAAACGTGAAACCGCACTCATTACCGGAGCCTCCGCCGGAATCGGACTCGATCTTGCCCGTCTCATGGCTGCCGCGAACTTTGATCTGATTCTGGTCGCTCGCAGCACAGACAAGCTGCAGGCTCTGGCCCGGGAACTCGAGGCGCAGCACGGAATCCATGCTCACGTAATTCCGGCAGACCTTGCACGACGGGAATCGCCGGAAGAGATATTCGCGGAAATCGCGCGCCGCGGATTGCACACAGACATTCTGGTGAATAACGCCGGCTTCGGCGTATATGGCCCGTTCAGCCAGACCAGCCTGCCAGACGAGTTGCAGATGATCCAGGTGAACATTACTTCCCTCACCCATCTCACCAAGCTGGCGTTCCCCGGGATGATCGCGCGCAAACGCGGCCGTATTTTGAACGTCGCCTCCACCGCCGCGTTCCAACCCGGCCCGCTCATGGCGGTGTATTACGCCAGTAAAGCCTGTGTGCTTTCTTTCTCGGAAGCCATAGCCAACGAACTCAATGGAACAGGCGTGACCGTGACCTGCCTGTGTCCCGGACCAACCGAAACAGAGTTTGCCGCCCGCGCGCGCCTTGAAAAGACACGGCTGTTCAAACTGGGCGCCATGACTTCCATGGACGTCGCTCGCGCCGGCCTGCAGGGTATGCTGCGCGGCCGCACGCTGGTAATTCCAGGAGTGAAAAACAAACTGCTGGCTCAGTCCGTGCGCTTCAGTCCCCGCAAACTGGTTACGGCCATTGCCAGAAAAATACAGGAAAGCCGGGACTAAGTCTTTCGGTAATTGACTATGGCTTTATGTAAGGTATTACAAATCCATGTTATTACCCACAAACTGAACTCTGCCGAAACAGAATTTCACTGGCCTTGAGCTGGGCCGACAAACCTGTCGGGAGCTTTGTCGAACGTCTCCTTGTGTTCCCTCAAACAGAACAAATAAGTCTTGCCTTTGTAGACGGAGGTAATCGTGGGGTCGGCGTCCATGCCGCACACCGGGCAGTGACTTTTGTCGGCGGCAACACTGGGTTGTTTGGCGTAGACCAGGTTCGAGTCCGGGGATGTCCAGCCGCGCCCCTGGTATTCGATGTTGAAGGCCGTTTGCTCGGCTACGTCACGGCCGAAATAGCGCTCCACCGTACGGAACGCAAGATCCATGCCGGAGGTAAGTCCGCCCGAGGACGCCAGATTACCATCCTCCACGAATCGGGCTCCGCGTTTCAGGTGGATATCCGGGAACTTCACGGCGAAATCCTCATACTGCATGTGAAACGTGGTCGCCGATTTACCCGACAATAAGCCGGTTTTGGCTAGCACATAGGCGCCTGTGCAAACCGACATGGTTACATCCGTGCTTTTGGTCGAGGTGCGAATCCATTCCAGCATCGCTTCGTTTGCCTGCTGCGCCGGAATAACGATCACCTTTGGGGCGGGAGCCGTTTGAAAGGTGTATTCGGGAATGATTTTCATACCCCCGCTGGCAATGATCGGTTCTTTCGTCTCGGCCACGGTATAGAGATGGAATGCAGGATCCTTGCGGCCGTGGATTGCGACATCCTGGAACACTTCCCAGGGGCCGCAGAAGTCGATGATCACGGCATGGTTGGAAATGGGAAACGCAACCGGGATGCTGCCTTCGGCCGGAGGCGTCAGTGGGTTGGAAACTGGTTTGGTTTTGTCTATGGCGCTTTGGGCCTCGACTGCGCCCGTCTCGGCAAACAACTTGCCGGCCACCAGGGATGGGATTCCAGCGGCCAAACCGACTGCCGCCGTTTTCTTCAACAATTCTCTGCGATTCATAATGTCCTTTCACTGCTTTTTATGACGTTGTTTTACCAGGGCGTATTAACACCAAACACATAATTAATTTGAAGTAATCATTCCGCAGCCTTCGTTCTCTTCGTGAACTCGGCGCCGTTGGCAAAACGAATCAACGATAGTTGGTTTGCAACAGCCGCAAAACAATTTTTTCGCGTGGCACAAACCCCAGTCGCCAGGTTAGTTAGCTTAAAATCAGGGCTTTAGCTGGATCGGTGGTGTGGGTAGACTGCCCATGCTGCTTGCCACGAAAATCACGCCTAAGATTTCGGGGCCCAGTGCAGACCTCGAGGAAGTCTTTGCCGTTTTTTTGTCCTTCATTCCGCTTGTTTCCCACAGGACTAAAACTTGGTCAAATGCTGGAAGGTAATTGAGCTTCGCTTTCTTATATGCCCCCGCCCACCTCATTCTCCGTGTTGTTGCCGGTGTTTGTTCCAGCGTTTTTCCAAAGTATTCCAGCGCTGTCACGAATGAGTTGGTAAGAGTTTTTGGTAAGAGCGAGCTGTTTTCGGAGAACTGACGGCGGGTAAGTGCTTGAAAACTATGGCGCGCCCTGAGAGATTCGAACTCCCGGCCTTCTGATTCGTAGTTAAGGAAACTCTGAACAGGGACAGCATATGGGCAGGGGATGAGTTCACAAAGATATTTGGGCAATAATGATAGGCACGGATTCGGCGAACTGTGAAGCGGCTCTGAGGATTACGCGTAAGCCGGAACTGGCTTGCCGGAGG
>DASSEH010000170.1:0-1130 GCA_035695325.1 Candidatus Angelobacter sp. | reverse complement strand
CCGAACCGACTTGGGTTGAAAACCGAGCGGATGACCTGTGGGTCGGAGTGAAAGGCTAATCAAACTCAGAGATATCTGGTTCTCCCCGAAATATATTTAGGTATAGCGTCACGCGTTCAATTTCAGTTGTAGAGCACTGTTTGGGCTAGGGGGCCTACCAGCTTACCGACCTCAGGCAAACTCCGAATGCTGAAATTCCAGAGCGTGGCAGTCAGAGTGCGGGGGATAAGCTTCGTGCTCGAAAGGGAAACAGCCCAGACCGTCGGCTAAGGTCCCTAATTCCTAGCTAAGTGGGAAACGATGTCTGATTGCCGAGACAACCAGGATGTTGGCTTAGAAGCAGCCATTCATTTAAAGAGTGCGTAACAGCTCACTGGTCAAGTGGTCGGGCGCGGACAATTCAACGGGGCTCAAGCTAGGAACCGAAGCCACGGACTTCACTTATGTGGAGTGGTAGGGGAGCGTTCCCAGTTCGGCGAAGCCGCGGCGTAAGCCAGCGGTGGAGAGCTGGGAAGTGAGAATGCTGGCACGAGTAACGAAAGGCGAGTGAGAAACTCGCCCGCCGAATGCCCAAGGGTTCCTGAGTAAAGCTAATCTGCTCAGGGTTAGTCGGGACCTAAGCCGAGGCCGACAGGCGTAGGCGATGGCCAACAGGTTGATATTCCTGTACCACGTAGCCACCGCTATCACCGATGGCGGGACGGGGTAGGCTATGGAATCCCAGGCGATGGTCGTCCTGGGGCAACCGCGTAGGGTTGCCGGTAGGTAAATCCGCCGGCTTTAAGCCTGAGACGGGATGCCGAGCGCCGCAAGGCGCGAAGTTCCGGAAGCCATGCCTCCTAGAAAAGCGTCTAGGGAGGTGGCGCGTGCCCGTACCAAAACCGACACAGGTGGGCAGGTAGAGAATACCCAGGCGATCGGAAGAACCCTCGTTAAGGAACTCGGCAAAATCGCCCCGTAACTTCGGGAGAAGGGGCGCCGCGGTAGAGTGAAGCCCTTTTCGGGTGTAGCTCGAGGCGGCCGCAGTGAAACGGCCCAAGCGACTGTTTACCAAAAACACAGGTCTCTGCGAAGTCGAAAGACGACGTATAGGGGCTGACGCCTGCCCGGTGCCGGAAGGTCAAGGAGAG
>DASSEH010000169.1:0-2123 GCA_035695325.1 Candidatus Angelobacter sp. | reverse complement strand
ACAGCGGCGACATACCATAGAGACCGCGGAAATGGTGGTGTCCCCATTCATGCGAGACATGAGTGTGGCCGAGTCGGTGGTCATTGAGGCCGCGATCAATCGCGATGCCGGGCATGCCCATCGGGTGCACGCCAAGGCCGCCCATGTGACCGATGCCGAAGCTGCCGACATGAGGTCCACCAACGACGCCAATGTGAGCACCTCCGAAGCCGCCGATGTGACCGCCGCCAAAACCGCCACCGCCGCGCGCAAGAGCGGGACTGCCAGTCGTGGCTATTCCAATCATCGCGGCTGCGGCGATTGCGAGAATTTTGCTGTGAATTTGAATTTTCATAACCTGGCTCCTTTTCTCTGGTGTCGAACCAAAGCTGGGCCGCGAAATGCGGACTTTCCAATATCGATTGGTGTTAGCACTACTTTGGCAGATTTTGAGCGACGCGGGATTCCCAAATCAGTTTTTCTGTGACTCATGGGCAGTCGGCTTTTGGAGGGCCGACCATGAGGAGCATACTGCCTGATTGGGAAGTTGAGCTTGCACGGTGGCTGAAGCCGTTCCTGGAGCAGTTAGGGCACAAGGCGAGGCGGCGAATGTGCCCGCTTTACGTGGTCGGGCTGATTGGGCCGGGCGATCGCAAGAGTGTTCAGCCGATGGCGGAGCGGCTTGCACCTGGCGACTATGATCAATTGCACCATTTTGTCGCTGCTGGCGTCTGGGACGCAGCGCCGTTAGAGAAGGAACTGCTCGTCCAAGCGGACAAACTCGTCGGCGGCAGCGATGCAGTGTTGGTAATCGATGACACCGCGGTGCCGAAGAAGGGCAAGCATTCGGTCGGTGTCGCTTGGCAATATGCCTCGGCGCTTGGCAAGAACGCCAATTGCCAGACGCTGGTATCACTGACACTCGCACGCGACGAAGTCCCAGTTATGGTGGCGTTGCGTCTTTTTCTTCCTGAGAGTTGGACTAGTGATCTAGCGCGGTTGAAGCGTGCGGGCGTTGCGGTCGAATATCGAACCGCACGTACCAAGCCGGAGATCGCACTTGCTGAGATCGATCGCGTGATCGCGACCGGCGTGCGCTTCGCCTGCGTCCTGGCAGATGCAGGTTATGGGCTGAGCGCGCCGTTTCGCCACGGCCTCACGGCACGCAATCTTGCTTGGGCGGTCGGTATCCCTCGTCACCTGAAGGTGTACCCCGTCGACGTGCGTCTGCTCTGGCCCGTTGCCAGGCGGGGTCGCCCGCGTCGGCGGCATGTCCCGGATATTCTATCGATGCCGGCCGAAGACATGCTGGCCGGAGCCAAATGGCAAACGGTGAGCTGGCGGACCGGGACGAAGGGCAAGCTCAAAGCCCGCTTCGCCGCTGTCCGCGTCCGCACCGCCGATGGGCCACCGCAGCGGATCAGGGATAAGGGTCAGCAACATCTGCCCGGCGATGAAGCCTGGCTTATCGGCGAACACCGCAGCTCAGGCGAAAAGAAATACTATCTCGCCAATCTGCCTGCAGCGACCAGTCTGCGTACCTTGGCGGCCACCATCAAGGCACGATGGATTTGCGAGCAAGCCCATCAGCAGCTGAAAGAGGAACTTGGCCTCGATCACTTCGAAGGGCGATCCTGGCAAGGTCTCCACCGCCATGCGCTCATGACGATGCTCGCCTTCGCCTTCCTGCAGCACCGCCGCCTCAAAACAGCGAGGCGGGGAAAAAAGAATCAATGGACCGCCGCCTCAACCAAGCTTGCCGTCCGTCCGCCACACCATTGTCGCGCTCATTGCTCAACTGCCATCGAAACGATGCCCGCACTGTCGAAAATGGATTGGTATCGAGAAGCGGCGTGAGTAAATCTGCCAAAGTAGTGCTAGTCATCTGGAATCGAAGTTCGCTACATTATAGGAAGGGCTTTTATCATAAGAGGGGCTTTATCGCGGATGCAGGGTTGAGAGGCCGGCGCCGAGCGCATGAACGGGCGTGGCGTATGAACGGGGCGTATCTGGAGAGGTCGCCGTTCTGCCAGACGGTTCCAATGGACCAAATTTGCTGACCAAATCCTTGCCTTCAGTGAGGTTTCTACCACAAAGCACGCCAGACATTATGCAGCGAACTTTGGATTCAGGTGACTAGGGCC
>DASSEH010000168.1:0-1592 GCA_035695325.1 Candidatus Angelobacter sp. | reverse complement strand
TTATGGGCATCTGTTTCCGCGTCTCGAAGATGATCAGGCACTGCTCGAGGCCGGCCAGCAGGCGCTTCGCGGCGGCCTGCGCTTGCAACAAAAATAGAGCATTCTGCAACATAGACTAGTGCCCATCCATAAACGGCGGTTTTTCAGTGCAATGTCATTGAATTGGCATTATTGGCTCGGATGAGTGAACGGCTCGCGAAGGGCTTTGCGAGGCGGTTTGGCAGTGATCACGCGTTTGAGTGGCAGTCAAGGGCAGCAGAATCGTTTGACGAGCAGAGAAACCGATAGCGATTGGCCGAGCGATGGCGGTGCTGCTGCTAGAGTTGTCGCGCTATGTCGGGTTGAGGCGTGCGAACAGGGTGAGGTTGTAGGCAACGACCGATGACCAGACGTAGGCTTTGAAGTGATCGAGCCCGCGCCAAGTGCAGCGCGCGAGACCAAAAGCTCTTTTCAGGCAGGATATGTTGGCTTCGATACCGGCCCGGAAGTTTTTCAGCTTGCGGTACACCCAGCGGCTCTTGACCATGGCGTCGATTGTCAGGGCCCGCTTCTTGTGGAAGGCGACATCCTCGACGCCCAGGGCCTTTGCCTGCTTCAGATTGTCGAGGCTGGCGTAGCCGCCATCGCTGGCCGTTTGTCGCGGTGGCGCACCCTGGCGCGCGATGTGGCGCTCGAGCATGGGAAGGAAGCGCTCGGCATCGGCCGGGTTGCCGGCCTCGACGACGACATCGAGGATCAAGCCGCTCTTGCCGGTGGTTAGGTTCAGCTTGTGACCGTAGTGCACCTCGCGGCCCCCCTTGACGATGATATCGGCGTGCGTCTCGAACAGGCTAACCAGTGCCCGTCCACAAACGCTAAGTTACTGAAATATCCTTTTGAATTGCGATTTCCCGCGGGTCAAGCTCAGCGGTTTCGGATATGGTTTGGAGACAAGCCATTGAGTTTGAAGCAAAACCAGCGACCGTTGGAGCCCGACAATGCGTCAGGAACGCATCATCCAGGCCACGATATTTGAGGTTTTCGCTGAGCACGAGATCGGGCGCGAGCTGAAAGCCATCTCGCAGTGGCTCGACGAACACCGTGGGCTGCTGAGTTTGGTGGCCGGCGATCTGCGCCGGCACGGGATCCAGGAGACCGGACGACACGGCTTGCCGGCAGAAGCGGTGGTGCGCTGCGCGCTGCTCAAGCAATACCGGCAACTGAGCTACGAGGAGCTGGCCTTTCATCTGGAGGATTCAGCCTCGTTTCGAGCCTTTGCCCGGCTGCCCTTGTCGTGGTCGCCGAGGAAGTCGGTACTGCACAAGACCATCAGCGCGATCAGCGCGACAAGCTGGGAGGCAATCAATCGGGCTGTGGCGGGCAGCGCCCGGCAGGGGAAGCTGGAGAGCGGGGCGATGGTCCGGATCGACAGCACCGTGACGCAGGCGCTAATGCACGCGCCCAGCGACAGTTCTCTGCTGTGGGATGCGGTGCGCGTGATGGTGCGCCTGCTGAAGCAGGCGAGCGCCCTGCCTGGCGCGCCCTCGATCATCTGGCGCAATCACCGCCGGCTGGCCAAGAAGCGCGCCCTCGCCATCCAATACAGCCGGGGC
>DASSEH010000167.1:0-238863 GCA_035695325.1 Candidatus Angelobacter sp. | reverse complement strand
CTTCGTCTTCTTTCCGTACCGCTCGAATCCAGTTGTCATCGCCAGGGTCCTCTGCTTCATCTTCGGGTAAGCTCCTGCAACTTCACTCTACCAGGTTGATCCCCTCTGCTATCCAAATGTTCTTAATCAGAGTTTCCTTAGTGGACCAGGAACTCCAGGGCATCGTGTACCCACGGAAGGAGCGCCTGGAAACAGGCTGCGTAGATGCCCAGGCCCAGCAGGAGCGCCAGCAGGGCAGGAAAACGGCGGGGCTGTTCCGGTACAGGCAGCGCAGCCGTACCGCTGAGCAGCAGCTCCAGATGCCGCACCCGCGCGTGTACGGACGAATCCGCTTGAGGTGGCAAGAGGCAAGAAATGGCGGCATTCCCGTGGATCGTCGAGTGGCAGCCTAGGCGTCCTGCTTTGATTAACGCCGCGGACAAATCCAGAACGGAAGCCCCGGAGAGAAGCGCCGCTTCATCGGCTGCAATCTCTGAAGCGCTGGTCCATGCGGCATCGCCGCGCCAGAAAGGCGGCCGTGTGATCCGCAGCAGCGCCTGACGCAGATTATCGAACGCGCTCACATGTGCAACTTCATGCGCCAGGGCCGCTTCCAGTTCCTGAGGCGAAAGCGATTCCACAAACCGGCGCGCCACAAAAATCTGCGGCCGGAAGATCCCGGTAACGGCCAGCAGGCCGGAGGGAGCATCCACGCTGTAGATGGGAAGCGTGATGCCCTCCACGCGCAGTCTCCGCGCCGACTTGAGCCAGTGCCGGCGCAGGTGTCGAGTGGCAGCGGCCATACGTACAAACCGCACACTGATTATGGTGACGACAATCAGTCCGCAGGCGGCCAGCCCGAGCAGCCCCAGATTCAGATCTTCGGTGGTGGAGCGGGGTTCAAAGCGCACAAATGCCGGAAGCACAAATCCCACGGTGATGATGGCCGCAAGGACAAGCGGCGCAAGACGCAGCGCAAACAGCAGGCTGGCCCGCCTGCGCGCCGGTAAAGAGAGGTCCGAATGCCGCAGGAGCCACCAGCCAGGCAGAGCCAAAAGACATCCAGAGCACCACAGCAGAAAGAGCATGGCGAGGGCAAGAGCCACAGCCAGCGCGAGAAACATGGCGCTACTCCCGGCGGCGCAGGGCGCGCCGTTTGGCTTTTACCAGATCGTCAAGGCGGTCGAGCATCTGCTGATCGGCCTCGCTAACCGCATTCACAAAGCAGGAGAGAACGGCGCCGTTACTGGGGCCATCATGCAGGGCCATTCCAATGAGATGCTCGGTAATGTGCTGTTTGTACTCGTCCTCGCCCAGCGCGGCGGTGTAGCAATAGGCCTTGCCCGACTTGCGGCGGTGCAGCAGGCCTTTTTTGTACAGGCGGTCGAGCGTGGTCATGATGGTGGTGTAAGCCAGGCGGCTGGCCAGTTCGGAGTGCAGATCGCGCACACTGATCTCGCCGCGCGCCCATATCCGCTGCATCAGCTCGGATTCCAGCACGCCCAGTTGCCCCAGGGCAGGTTTATGACTGCCTTTTTGTCGGCGAATCCACCACATCATTGCACCGGAATCATACTACAGCCCGGCTGCGGCGGCGGAGTCGTTTTCTGAAGATGGTACCGCTTATTTTGTTGGGTAGCTGAAAGCGGCCAGATATGCTTAAATTGAGTACGAGCCGGGATGGCGGAACTGGCAGACGCAGCGGACTCAAAATCCGCCGACCTTCGGGTCATGGGGGTTCGACCCCCCCTCCCGGCACCAACACGCAAAAAGTATCTTCTCAGTGCCTCTCAACAGCGAGAGGCAAAATCGTTTCGAAGCCGGTCTTTATGCTGTTAATTTTACCAGTTCAGCTGATGGTCATAATCTTAGTGGATTGAGGCCTCGATATTATCCTGCTCATATATGCACGTCCAAGTAAAATTAGATTCAGGATCACTTGCTCGCGAGCGAAAGTGCGCTAATTGCGGAACAAGCTATACGATAGAAGGGTATATCGATACATCGAGAAGATATTTTGATTCACCCTATCGCTTCGACTCTGGATGCCTTACATGGTGTCTTAATTGTTGGTTGGGGGGCGGGCCACAACACGATGAGACAGATGGCTCGTTATTACGAGAAATTGGCCCGCAATTAGATGTCAGTACGCATCTGATTCTAATGCCGCTTACACGGGTACTGGTTGAATACCCCATCGGATTTGGCGATGGAACCTATATATATCCAGCCGGTATCGCCAAAATTGGCGCTCTCAATGTTAGATCTTTCGTGCTAGGCTCAAGTGGTCTCGCTGAATTTCAATCGGCTGCTTCTGGAGTAGATCTTACTACACTTAACAATCATGTTCTGATTGGATTTGCATGTGGCAGCTTTGATTGGGAGAGTTTGAAAAGTGGTGACCATAAGGACCATATGGAGTTACTGCGATATTTTTCGGAGGTTGCAGATCGTAAATGCCTTGATATCGTTCGATACCACCAGTGTAGACTAGACTTACCGGATACACTTCCGGGCAGGCCGGGCCAAACTGAGAACAACATGATGGCAGGAGCACTGATATTTAATGCTGGCCTATGCGAAGGAAGAATAATCGGCGGCGACGCATTTTTCACTATGGTGACAAAAGGGCTTGGCTTGGATATTAGTCCAGTGAGTATAGATAATATGCCTGCAAATGGAACCGTCGGGCATACCGCACGGCACGCTTTATCGCTCTATTCTCGCCTTTTAGAAATCGATAATCAGTCAGTAAAGTTTGCTCAGGCGATCGCTTTACTTGAATTCTTGGCTTCCCCATTTGAATACCAGCAGTTCAAAAAGTCTAAAAAGGTTATCGCTAGATATGTCGCAAATGATCGGAGCGAATATGATCGGTTGCTGGTGCGCTTCCAAGAGCTGACGGGAAATGTTGATTCATCTGGTCAACAGGCCGGATATCGTACACGCATTGTTCATATGGGTGATCGTATTGAGCGCCTAATACCAAGCATGCTGGACAGGCAAAAACTGTTCAAGGAGCTGGATAGATATATCCACAAAGTTCTTGACCATTTAATCGAGTATTCTCACTGGGGATGGGAGGATTACGAGAAGGTACGGGAGCAGTTAAAGCCATTCGAGCAATAGAATCAGTTTGAGCGGTCGATTATGGCGCAGCATTTGCGCTCGGCTTGTGTCATGGATTCATGGGCGAGTATGTCTTCTCCGGCAAGCCGGGAACGCTCCAGGACGGCTTTCTTCTGCGAGAGGCTTGCGACGACTCCGCTAGCGGTTACAAAATATGCGATGTAATCGCATATTTTGCAGCAATGCCGTCGCACATTTTACAGCCACGGAATCGTGGCGCTTGATCCGCTGTAAAGGTGTGCTAAGGCGTGAGCCCAGCTTTCATTTTCCGCCGCAGCGGGGGTATGGTTGACATTTCTTATCGTCAGGCGTAATCAAGAGATTGCTTCTGGTGTGTGTTTAACAGCACAACAGGGATGCCGGTGAGAATCCGGCGCGGCCCCGCCACTGTAATCGCGGAGAACCGGCCACAATGCCACTGACCTTCAAAGGGTTGGGAAGGCGGCCAGGTTCGGCGACGCGAGAGTCAGGATACCTGCCGGAAGCTCTTGAGTTGAGCCGTGAGCCTTCGTGGGAGAGGCAGATGGGCAGTCAGAACCTTTCTCCCCGCTGCTTTCCCAGAGAAGACATAAAGGAGTTTTTTGCATGATTTACCTGATGGTCCTGATTGCCGTGCTGTCGCGCTTTCTGCCCCACGTCTGGAATTTTTCTCCGGTCTATGGCGCACTGCTGTTTGCCGGTGCCCGTTTGAAAAAGCGCGACTCGCTCTGGTATCCGCTGCTGTTGCTGGGCGTCAGCGATTACGTTCTTACCAATCTCATCTACCATTTCAATCTGGGCTGGAAAGAGCTCATTCAGCTGGCCGCCTTTGCTTCTGTTGCGGTCATCGGCTGGATGCTGCGTGAAAAAACCACGCTGGGCCGGTTCTCGCTGGCCAGCCTGGCTGGGCCCACGGCTTTCTTTTTGATCAGCAACTTCGGCGTGTGGTGGGGATGGCATGTGTATCCCGCAACCTGGGCAGGCTTGGCCGCGTGCTACGTTGCCGGACTGCCGTTCTATGGATACTCAGTGGCCAGCGCGGTGCTGTTCGCCGGGATTCTCTTTGGCGCGTACCATTATTATGAAGCGCGCTATCTGCAGCCCGTGGCTGTACCGGTGGGCCTGGAGCGGTGAAGAAGCGCATTCTGCTCTCCTGGAGCAGCGGGAAAGACTGCGCATGGTCGCTGCATGTCCTCCAGAAGAACTCTGACTATGAAGTGGTGGGGTTACTCACCACTTTCAATCAGGCCGCCAACCGTGTGGCCATGCATGCTGTCCGCCATGCCCTGGTGGAGCAACAGGCCGTTGCTGCCGGGCTTCCTCTTTGGGCTGTGCCGCTGCCGTGGCCATGCTCGAACGGTCACTATGAGTCCATCATGGCCGGGTGCTGTACCCGTGCTGTAGCCGATGGCATTGAGGGCATCGCGTTTGGCGACCTGTTTCTGGAAGATGTGCGTGCGTATCGTGAGCGGCAGCTCAAGGGGACCGGCCTTGAGCCAGTCTTTCCGGTATGGGGTATTCCCACCCGCGCCCTGGCGGAGGAGATGATCGCTTCCGGCCTGCGGGCCAAACTCACCTGTGTGGATCCCAAAAAACTCGATCCCTCTTTTGCCGGATGCGAGTTTGATCACGAGTTCCTTGCCGCCATCCCGAAGGAAGTGGATCCCTGCGGCGAGCGCGGCGAATTCCATTCTTTTGTGTATGCCGGCCCCATGCTGCGCGAACCGCTGGCGATTGCAAAGGGTGAGATCGTCGTGCGCGATTCTTTCGTCTTCGCCGACCTGCTGCCAGAGCAGGTCGCGGTGCACAAAGCCGAGCTGACCCCAGCGTAAAAACGGGTGGCCTGGAGTCCCAAGCCACCCGCGAAGAGATCACACCACGATTACTGCTTTATTCCGTCCACCGCCTGAAGATCAGTGAACCGTTGGTTCCGCCGAAGCCAAATGAGTTGGAGAGCGCAATGTTCAGTGAGGCTTTCCGGGCCACATTGGGGACGTAGTCCAGATCGCATTCCGCATCAGGCTGATCCAGGTTGATCGTGGGCGGCAGTATCTGCTCGCGCAGGGCCATGATGGTGATACCGGCTTCCAGTCCGCCTGCGCCGCCCAGCAAATGCCCGGTCATGGACTTGGTGGAACTTACGGCAATTTTGGTCTTTTCACCAAAGGTGCTCTTGATTGCCTTGGTCTCCAGCACGTCGCCAATCGGAGTTGAGGTGCCGTGGGCATTCACGTAGTCCACGTCGGCGGGGGTGATTTTGGCGTCCTGAATCGCATTTACCATCACGCGATGGCCGCCTTCGCCATTTTCCGCGGGCTGCGTGATGTGGTACGCGTCCGCGCTCATGCCGTAGCCGATGATTTCCGCCAGAATGTTGGCGCCGCGTTTGCGGGCAAACTCCAGCTCTTCCAGAACGAGGATGCCGGAGCCTTCGCCAATCACAAAGCCGTCGCGGCTTGCGTCCCACGGGCGGCTGGCCCTTTCCGGATCGTCATTGCGGGTGGAAACGGCGCGCATTGCGGCAAAGCCGCCAACGCACATGGGCGTAATGCAGGCTTCCGATCCACCGGCGATCATTACGTCCGCGGCATTGCGTTCAATGATCTTGTAAGCATCGCCAATGGCATGGGCGCTGGTGGTGCAGGCCGTAGCCGTGGCCTCGTTCGGCCCCTGGGCCTTATAACGGATGCTGATGTGCCCGGCCGCCAGGTTGACGATAGCGGCCGGAATGAAAAACGGAGAAATCCGGCGCGGCCCGCCGCTCAGCAGCGCCTGGTGCTCCCGTTCGATCACGTCAAAACCACCGACGCCCGATCCCACGTGAACGCCCACGCGCGTGCTGTTTTCCTGGGTAACCTGCAAACCGGACATCTTTACGGCTTCATCCGCCGCCGCCATCGCCAAATGGATGAAACGGCCCATCTTCTTGATTTCTTTCTTCTCGATGAAATTCAGCGGATCAAAGCCCTTGACTTCCGCCGCGATCTGGCAGGAAAAATTGCTGGCGTCAAACTGCGTGATTTTGCCCACGCCGCCTTTGCCGGCAACGATGCTTTTCCAGACTTCCGTGCTGGTATTGCCCACCGCGCAAATCAGTCCCAGCCCGGTTACGACGACTCTTCTGGCCAACTACTTGCCGCCTTTCGCGTGCTTGTCAATGTATTCCACCGCGTCTTTTACAGTGCGGATCTTCTCCGCGTCCTCGTCGGGAATCTCAATGTCGAAGGCTTCTTCGAAAGCCATGACCAGTTCGACCGTATCGAGCGAATCGGCGCCAAGATCGTCCACGAAGGAAGCACTGGCTGTGACTTCACCCTCGTCCACTCCAAGTTGTTCCACAATGATTTGTTTAACTTTCTCTTCCGCTGCTGCCATTGGATTGCGTCTCCTTTAGTTGCTTCCTGAATCCGATTTACTGCTTTACGGACCGGGCGTTGGTTTGTATGTACGTCACAGCGTCCTGGACGGTTGTGATCTTTTCCGCCTGCTCATCGGGAATCTCAAGATCAAAAGCTTCTTCCATTGCCATAATCAGTTCCACGCGGTCCAGCGAGTCCGCGCCCAGATCATCCACGAAGGAAGCGCCAGGCATGACTTCCGCCTGCTCCACCCCAAGCTGGTCTACAATAATCTGCTTAACTCGTTCCTCAACTGACGGCATTGTACAGAGGTCTCCCCGATGTTTAGAGCGAACGCCTAGTGTAACTGCTGCAAAAATATTGTGTAAAGCCCTGCCTCAGAGTATCAGCACCCAGGCGCACGGTGTAAACATGAGCTGGCCCGTGGTGCGGCCCATGCGCCCTCCCCGAGCGCGCGATTTCCCGGTCTTGCTCTGAATGCCCTGTCGTCGCTTACAATGGCTAATTGTCTGGTCCAAATAAATTACTGCTTAAATACAGTGCGATGGTCGCCGCCCTCAAGGCGCTGGGCGCATGGGGCGTACTGATCGCTTCTGCTCTGGATGCCTGCGCGCTGGCCGTCCCCATGGACGCGCTGGTTGCCGGTTATGTCTATACAAATCCCCGCCGCGCCTGGCTTTACTGCCTGATGGGCGCGCTCGGCGGGGCCTTTGGCAGCTTGATGCCTTATTATCTGGGCCGCGCCGGTGGAGAGCTGTTTCTGCTGAAGCGGATCAGTGAAGCCAGGCTGAAGAGCATCCGCGACCGCTTTGAGCGGCAGGAATTTCTCGCGCTGATGATTCCCGCCACGCTGCCTCCGCCCACTCCGTTCAAGCTCTTTGTTTTTTCCGCCGGCGTGTTTGAAATGAAGGTGCCGCAATTCCTCCTGGCGATTGTGAGCGGCAGGCTCATTCGCTTTGGCGTGCTTGCACTGATCACGGTCCTGTTCGGCCCGCAGATCGTCACCCAAACCCGGGAACTGGTCAAACACAATCCGCGAATACTGGTGCTCATCGCCGTCGGCGTACTGCTTTTGGGATATCTGCTGTTCCGGCTGTTGCGCAAGCCGGCAAAAGAGCTAAAGCAGGAAATCCAGAAGGAAACGGTCAGCCACTCCTGAGATTTCTTAAATTGCTTGGTGCCTTGCCGCCGTAGCCTGGCTCAGGCGGCTCGCCAGCACCGGAAGGCTGAAGAAGATCGCGGAAAACAGCAGGTCGGAAGCCATTCCTTTTTCAAAGAAGGGAATTCCGGCCACATAGCAGGCGACGAGTCCACCGAAGTTTTTGGGATACATGGTGTATGTGGCCCAAACGGCAAAATTGCTGACCAAAAAGAAGGAGATCGAAGCGGCCAGCGAGGCTCCCGCCACGTAAACCGGACGGATGCGGTTTTTCAGCAGTGATCCCAGAAAACATGCGCCCAGGTACCATGCGAAAGTCACATACTGGTCAGGCTGAATTTTGTATCCATAAAAGCGGTAATTCAGGTAAAAATCAGCGGCCATGAGCGCGGGCAGCAGAAAGAAATACTCCCGGCGTGAGCGGTGCGCGCCAAAAAAGAGCAGCGAGGCGCCCAGCGGGACAAAGCCCAGCGTCGGCATTGTGCCGTTACCGCCCAGAATGTGAACAAGAATTCCCAGTCCAACAAATAAATAAGCCAGCATGGCGCACCTCAGCAGACATTGTGACGGTCTGTACTACCCAACGTCAAGGAATTTGGTTCACGCCGGTACTTGAAAACGGACACAAAGCATCTGTGTGTTTTCCTTTGTGTTCCTTCGTGACCTTTGTGGTTTCGCTTTTCTAATGTTTTTTGGGCCGCCCCACGTACATGTCCGCGACCTGCAGGTTGTTCTCGAGAATCACATGTCCGGAGAGGGGCGGAGCGCTTCCCGGCGGACCAATGCCTTCATTCAAAAAGCGCCAGTCCTGAAACTGGATCTGGTATCCCTTGTCTTCGGGCAGGCGGCTCGTCTGCACATACGGATACTGTGCCCAGTCGAGATACACCCTGCCCAGCCGTGACTTCTTTGCCGCCAGGCTCATCGGCGTCTCTTCCGGTTTATGGCGGGAGATCGCGCTGTTGTCCGGATCAACCTCGCCTGCTGCCGCATTGACCTTGACCGCTTCCAGAAAACTCGGGGTCTCGACCACGCCGTGCCACGCAAACGGATTCAGCATGGTGGGATAGGCCGAGGCGCGCAGCACTTGCTCATCGTGATACGTGAGCGATTCGAGCGCATTCACCGCGCGGCGGTGCTCATAAGCGCGGAAGGCAATCAGGGCCAAAATGCCGGCCAAGGCAAATCTGGCCGCGCCTCGTCCGCGAAACTCCGGCTTGCGTCCGCCCATCTCCTCGGTGATCAGGCTCAAAAAAGCAGGCATAGCAAGACCGCATATCAGCAGCGCCAGAATGAAAGGGTCGACAATAAAAACAATGTCCCACGAGTACCATCGCGGATGGAACGGCGCCAACGGCCGCACGCCATAGTTATTCAAAAAATCGAGACCAATATGCGAGAGCGTCCCGAGCAGTGCATACACATACAGAATTTTCCAGTTGGGCTCGAGCTTTGGCTTCCAGCCGCGGGAGCGCATGATCCTGGAAATCGCATACACAACCGCGAGCGTGGCCCCAGCCACAAAGGGAACTCCCAAAAAAGTGTGGGTTATACCGCGATGGTGTTCAAACCCGGCCACCGATCCGCCGAAGTAAGCGACAACGTCGGCATCCGCCGCTTCTGCAGCCAGGGTGAGCGTGAGCGTGGCCAATCCGGTTTTGCGATTCAGCCCCGCCCGGCTCAGGCAGGCCCCGAATAAAAAGTGAGTAACGGGTTCCAATCGGTGATTTTCTCCGCGCCCAGATTGTAACTGGTCAAGCTGCTCCTGCCAGGTGCTGGCGCCACGAATTGAGAACGCCCCCTGCTTTCCGCTAAGATGGCTCTTTTTTAGGGGGATTCCACCTTGATGAAGGCCCGCATTTCGCAGTCTGTTCTTGCAGTGGTATTTCTGCTGCCGCTATCCCTGGTCGCTCAACCAACACAGGATGCCCTGGTGGAACGCGTGGATACCACGGCTTTCATTCAGTTGCAGGCCGAAAGCTTCCGGTCACTCACGCCGCAGCAGAAGGCGCTGGCCTACTGGCTCAGCGAGGCTTCCATTGCCGTGGATCCCATCCTTTACGATCAGCTTTCAAAATACGGTCTGCGGCAGAAACGACTGCTCGAGGAAATTGCCGCTCATCCGGAAGGCACGAGTCCTGAACTCCGGGAAAAGATTCTGCGTTTTGCCAAACTGTTCTGGGCCAATCGTGGCAACCACAATGGCCTTACCTCGCAGAAGTTTCTGCCCGAGTTCACCTTTGCCGAGCTGCAAACAGCAGCCGAAAATGCATTGCAGCACGGGGCCATGCGCACGGCATACGCGAACCTGCCGCCCATCCGCACCAAAGCGGCTTTGCTGAAAGAACTGAATGAGCTGAAGTCCTCTCTATTCGATCCCGCATTCGAACCGATGATCACCGCCAAGAGTCCCCAGGGCGGCAAGGACATTCTGGAGTCCAGCGCCAATTCGTTTTATTTCGGCGTCAACCTTAACGACCTGAAAAATTTCAAAGAGGAGCATCCGCTCAACTCGCGCGTAGTCAAACTGCCCGACGGCAAACTGGTGGAAGAGGTCTATCGCGCAGGCACGCCCGATGGCAAGGTAAAGCCCGGTCTTTATGCCATCTATCTTAAGAAAACCAACGAGTGTCTGGAGAAGGCCGCTCAAATGGCCGACCCGCAACAGGCCAAAGTCATTCGCGATCTGATTCGCTATTACCAGACCGGCGATCCTAAAGACTGGATCACGTTCGATATCGACTGGGTGCAAAACAACGCCACCGTGGACTTTGCCAACGGTTTTATCGAAGTCTATCGTGATGCCCGCGGCGCCAAAGGCAGCTCGCAGAGCTTCGTCTCCATCACCGATCAGCGGGTGAATGCGCTGATGCAAAAAATTGCCGATAATGCTCAGTACTTTGAAGACCATGCTCCCTGGGACCCGCAGTACAAAAAAACGGGCGTAAAGCCGCCGGTGGCCAAGGCAGTGGAGACCCCGATTGAAACCGGCGACTTCAGCGTGACCACTGTGGGAGACAACCTGCCCAATGAAAATGAAATTCACGAGAAGTACGGCTCCAGGAGCTTCCTGTTTACCGGAAGCAGCCGTGCTTTGTATGTGGCAGGAGGGTTCAAAGCTCTGGAAGAATTCGCCGGGTCGCCGGAAGAGATTGAACTCGGCAAAAAATATGGCGAAGAAGCCGCCACCCTCCTCACCGGACTGCACGAGGTGATTGGCCACGGCTCAGGCAAGCTCAATTCCAAACTGGATCATGAGCCTGCGTTCTATCTCAAGGAGTATTACTCGACCCTCGAAGAAGGGCGCGCCGATCTCATGGCGCTGTGGAATTGCTTCGATCCCAAAATACAGGAACTCGGGCTCATCTCCAGTCCGGATGTGGCCAAGGCCATGTATTACAGCGCGGCCCGCGCGCCGCTTGTGCAGCTCCGGAGCAACCCTCGCGGGAATACGGTCGAGGAAGACCATCAGCGCGATCGCCAGTTGATCGTGAATTACATTATCGATAAGACCGGCGCCATCGAGCAGGTGCAGCGCAATGGCAAGTACTACATGGTGATCAAAGACTTCGACAAAATGCGCGAGGGCGTGGGCATGCTGCTCAAGGAGCCAATGCGCATCAAGGCCGAAGGCGATTACGACGCCATCCGGCAGTTGGTGGATAAATACGGCACGCACTTCGATACCGCCGTGCGCGACCAAATTGTGGCCCGCTACCGGGAGCTGAATCTTCCCACGTACTGGGCAGGCATCAATCCCGAACTGAAAGCCCAGACCGAAGCCAGCGGCAAAGTGACAGACGTGGAAATCTCATACCCGCATGATGTAGTCCACCAGTATCTGCACTACGGCGCCATGTATGACCCTGGCCTGGCGAAGTAGCCGGCTGGCAGGACCAGGGGGTAAACGGTTATTCCGGCATCAGCAGTGTGACGGTTCTGGGCTCGATGCTTATCTCAATGGGCAGCATGCCGAGTAATTCGCCATCGGCCTGTGAGCGGATTCTCGCTTCACTCGAGAGCGCGGTGCAGCGGAACCACCTGGAGTGCGCTAAGTGTATCCGGGGCAATCGCCAGTTGAGTCCCGTGGCCACACTGAAAAAATAATTCACGAAGTGCCGGACTTTGTTGGTGCGGAAGAGGATCAGGCGGTAATCGTTGCGCGTGAGGGCGGAGTCGATGTTGACCAGGCGCAGCAAGCCGGGGAAGTGGCGGGCGCGGATGGCCATTACCAGCGCGACTTCGTCTTTGTGGCGAATACCCTGCTCGTCTTCCCACTCCACCTGAAACATGGGATAACTTCCGCGCAGGGCCATGCGGGCCATCTCCAAAAAGTAGGCATTGCGCCCGTAACGTTCTTTGGCCTCGACCGCCGTGCGGTACATGAGCTCGGCGTCTGACCCCACGCCCGCCGCGACAATAAAATAACGCTGCCGCCGCTCCGCGCCATTCTGAAAACAAATCATTCCTGGATGAATCTTTCGTGGCTTGTACTGCAAAAGCTTCTGCGCCGCGGCCACCGGATCGGAGGGCAGGCGGAGATCTGTGGCCAACAGGTTCCCGCTGCCCAGTGGCACAACGCCCAGGGCCACGTCGGAGGAGCTGAGTATTAAGCCATTCAGCGCTTCGTTGATCGTGCCATCGCCGCCGCAGGCAATCACGGTGTCAAACCCGGCAGCCACGGCATCCTGCGTCTGCTGGATGGCGCTTCCGGCATGGGTGGTGGCGCAGGACGCTACTTCAAGCCCCGCCTCTCGCATCAGTTCGACGATGCGCGCGATTTGCTTCTCACGCCGCTCGCGCCGCTGTCCGGAAGCCGGGTTGTAGAGGAGCATGATCTTTTTCATGAAATACCTGGCGGAGTTGTATCAGAGCAGGGCATTCAGCTTTCTTTGTATCGTGAACCCCGCCAATTATTGCAGAGGTTAGCAGACGGTTGTAGCTTAACCATCATTTTTCGCAAGTCTGGCGATGTCCAAATTCTCTCTTGTCATACTTTGAAACAAATCTGCCCTGTCCGGACACAGCGCAGCGGTAAAAACAATTCACAGCAATATAATCGGATTCATGCCCGCACACTCTTCAGAGATTGAGCACAAAATCGAGAGCCTGCGCGAGACCATCCGCCATCACGAACATCTGTATTACGTCCTCGACGCGCCTGCCATCAGTGACGCTGAATTTGATCGCCTGATGCAGGAACTCAAAAAGCTGGAAGCGGAGCATCCGGAGACAATCACGCCGGATTCGCCCACGCAGCGCGTCGGCGGCAAGCCGCGCGAGGGCTTTACCAAAGTCGCGCACTCCCGGCCCATGCTCTCGCTGGACAATGCTTTTTCCGAAGAGGAGCTTCGCGCCTGGGAGCGCCGTGCCCGCGAGTTGGCCGGGACAGAGCAGATGGAGTATGTCTGCGAACTCAAGCTGGACGGGATGTCCCTGGCGCTGACCTACAAGGGCGGCAAACTCGAACGCGGTGTCACGCGTGGCGATGGTTCGGTGGGTGAAGACGTGACCTCCAATGTCCGCACCATGCGCTCGGTTCCGCTTTCCATGCCGCTCGCAAAGCTCAAACAAGCAGGCATTCCTCCGGACTTTGAGGTGCGCGGCGAGATCGTGATGCCTCTGGCCGCGTTTGAGCGGATGAACGAAGATCGCGAGCGCCAGAACCTGGCAAAGTTTGCCAACCCGCGCAACGCCGCTGCCGGGACCATTCGCGTGCTGGAGCCCAATATCGTCGCCCAGCGACGGCTGGATTTTTATGCCTACTTTTTGCTGGTGGAGGGCCGTTACTTTCCCGAGAAGCACTCTGCGGCGCTCGAGGCGCTGCAGGCTGCCGGATTTAAGGTGAATTCGCATCATGCGCTGGCGCACAACGCAGACGAAATCCTCGACTTCATCGCCAAAGGCGAGCAGATACGGGAAAAACTTCCGCACGAGATTGATGGCATTGTCACCAAGGTGAACTCCATGCGCCTGCAGGAGCGCCTTGGGTTTACGGGCAAAGCCCCGCGCTGGGCCATTGCGTATAAGTACGCCGCGCGCAACGGGGTCACGCAGGTGGAGGACATCAAAGCGCAGGTGGGGCGTACCGGAAAGCTCACGCCGGTGGCGTGGCTGAAGCCGGTGCTGATTGGCGGAACCACGGTCACCCGGGCCACGTTGCATAACCAGGATGAGATTGACCGCCTGGGTGTAAAGATCGGCGACTGGGTGATGGTGGAGCGCGGTGGAGATGTGATTCCCAAAGTCGTGAGCGTGATGGAAGACAAAGACCATCCGCGCGGACACGCAAGTTTTCACCTGCCCGATCACTGCCCCGTGTGCGGCGGCCATGTGGTGCGCGCCGAAGGTGAGGCCGACCATCGCTGCGTCAACGTCAACTGCCCGGCCAAACTTCGCGAGAGCATTCTGCACTTTGCCGCGCGTTCGGTGATGAACATTGAAGGCATGGGCGAATCCATGGTAAACCAGCTTTGCGACCGCGGGCTGATCACCAACATTGCCGATATTTACGAACTGACAAAAGAAAAGCTGCTTACGCTGGAGCGCGTAGGCGATAAGTCGGCTGAAAATTTGCTGGGCGAAATCGAGCAGTCACGCCGCCTGCCGCTGGAGCGTGTGATCTTCGGCCTGGGCATTCGCTTTGTGGGCGAGCGCACGGCAGAATTTCTTGCCGAACATTTTGGCTCCATGGACGCACTGATGGAGGCAACGCTGGAAGAGTTGCAGCAAGTGAACGAAGTGGGGCCGCGCGTCTCCGCAAGTATTCGCGAGTTTTTCGATGAGCCCAGCAACCGGAAATTGGTGGAGCGTCTGCGAAACTACCTGACGTTCACGGGAAAAAAGAAAGAGCGCGGTACTGCTTTGGCCGGCAAGACCTTTGTGATTACCGGGACGCTCGAAAACTACTCTCGTGATGAAGCCAAACGCATGATTGAAGACGCAGGCGGAAAAGTCTCCGGATCGGTCAGCAAAAAAACCGATTATGTGGTCGCGGGTGCCGATCCCGGTTCAAAACTGGATAAAGCTCGCGATCTCGGCGTGGCGGTGATCGACGAAAAAGAAATGGCAGTCCTGGTGAAGGGATAAAATCGCCATTTTTAAGGATGCGTGGCCAGCATTGCGCTTGACTCGGACAATTCAGAACTTTTCTTTGATGCGACGGTAAGTGGTATCGAGATCTTCGGGAAGAACGCGGGTCTCACCAATCACGCTGGCGAAATTGGCGTCCGCAATCCATCGCGGAAGTATGTGCATGTGGATATGCCCGGCAACTCCCGCGCCGGCGGCCTTACCCAGATTCATGCCCAGGTTCAGCCCGTCCGGATGGTAAAGTTCGCGCAGGATTCCTTCCAGCCGCTGAGTGAGCGCCATCATCTCCTGTGCGGCGGGAGCCGAGAGTTTGCGCAGCTCGTCCACGTGCTCATAGGGAACGACCATCACATGCCCCGAGGTGTAAGGGAACGCGTTCAAAATCACGAAGCAGTGCTCGCCGCGATGGACGATCAGCGCCTGCCTGTCGTTGCTCTCCTGCAATTTATCGCAAAAAACGCAGCTCGGGGCCTTGTCCGCACTGGTGATATACGCATAACGCCACGGGGTAAAGAGATAGTCCATGCTGTGAAAAGATAGCAGATACCGCAGCCTGCCATAGGCGCATCATTGGCCCACTTGGGCGATTGACAGTGCTCTGGCGCGTTGCTATAGTCGAAAGAGTCTTGTGGCCCGTTGCGGCCACGGGATTCCCGGCCGCAGGGGGTTTCCAGCCTTCCCGCGTAATGACGGAGGCCAGTCTTGTCAGTCAGGCTCGTCGTCACCGAGTATGCCCTTCAGGTACGCACTTCCTGCTCGTTGCAAAGTTCAGCGTGTCCGAGGAGCCCAGGTAGTGAGCAGAATGGATCAATACACAGATCACGATACCGTAACCATTTCCGAAGCCGAGCCTTCAACAGACTCGAATCCTTTAACCAGCATGTCCACTGAGAATACCCAAAACCCATCCTTTGAGCGGTCCAGCGCGGGCCAGTCTCACAAAAAAGAAGACATTCACATGGAAGATTTTGCAGCCGCTCTTGAGTCCTACACCCTTGAAACTGAACCGGCTCCCAGCGAAGACAACGTCTTCAAAGGCAGCGTAATCAAAATTACCTCCACCCATGTTGTGGTGGACATTGGCTTTAAGTCAGAAGGTCTGGTCCCCATTGCCGAAGTCACCGATGCTGACGGCAATGTGAAGTTCAAAGCCGGTGACGACATTGAAGTCATGGTGCAGCGCGGCCAGAATGAGGAAGGCGCAGTCCTTCTCTCGCATGAGCGCGCGCAGCGGGTACGGGTTTGGGACGAAATCGATCAGGCTCATCACTCCAAAACGCCGGTCAAAGGGCGGATTGTCGAGCGGGTAAAGGGCGGGGTTTCCGTTGACATCGGAGTCAAGGCGTTCATGCCCGGCTCTCAGGTGGATATCCATCCGGTGCGCAATCTGGACGCACTGAAGGGGCAGGAAATTGAAGTCCGCGTCATTAAACTGAACAAGAAGCGCGGCAATATCGTGGTTTCGCGCAAAGTCATCCTCGAAGAAGAGACTTCGGCCAAGCGCGGCAAGACGCTTGAGACCCTGCACGAAGATGCAGTGATGACCGGAACGGTCAAAAATCTTACCGATTACGGTGCGTTTGTTGATCTGGGCGGCATTGACGGCCTGCTCCATATCACCGACATGTCCTGGGGGCGTCTCACCCACCCACGCGATCTGGTGCATGTGGGCGATCAAATCCAGGTTAAGGTCCTGAAGTTCGATCCGGACAAGCTGCGTGTGTCCCTGGGCTTCAAGCAGCTCACGCCTGACCCATGGCTGGATGCCGCGGAGCGCTATCCCATTGGAGCGCGCGTACAGGGCCGCATCCTCAGCGTGACCGACTACGGCGCCTTTGTGGAGCTCGAACAGGGTATCGAAGGCCTGGTCCACGTGAGTGAGATGTCGTGGTCCAAGCGGATGAAACACCCCTCCAAGATGCTCAAGATGGGCGACGAAACCGAGTGCGTGGTGCTGAACGTAAACACGACCGAGCGCCGCATCTCCCTGGGCCTGAAGCAGCTTGAATCCAATCCCTGGGAGAGCCTGCACGAGAAATACCCCATCAATTCAACCGTGGAAGGGCGTGTTCGCAATCTTACGGATTTCGGCGCTTTCATCGAGATTGAAGATGGTATCGACGGACTGGTTCACGTGAGCAACCTGAGCTGGACCCGGCGCGTGAAACATCCCTCGGAAGTGCTGAAAAAGGGCGAAAGAGTCAAAGCTCTGGTACTGGGAATTGAACCCGAGCAGCGGCGGCTTTCGCTGGGCGTAAAACAGCTCCAGCCGGATGCATGGGAGACTTTCTTCGATACGCATCGCATTGGCGACGTGGTACACGGCAAGGTGCTGCGGTTGGCCCAGTTTGGCGCATTTATTGAAATCTCCGAAGGAGTTGAGGGCCTGTGCCATAACTCTGAAGCCACGGATGCCACTGGAGGACCGGTGAAACTCGATGCCGGCCAGGTGCATGACTTTAAGATCATCAAAATGAATCCCGACGAAAAGAAAGTTGGTCTGAGCCTGCGTGCCGTGGGCGATGAGGCCAGCCGCGCCGATGTGGAGGCTTACAAACAGCCTGCATCCAGCGCTACCACGACTCTGGGCGATATCATCAACTGGAAGCGTGCAGGAAACGATCAGGATTAATTCTGCTGAACGGTAAGAATAAAAGCCGTCCCGTGCGGGGCGGCTTTTTTTATTTCTTTATTTTTTAAGGCGCAGGGTTATATCCAGCAGTTTGCGGTCGTCAAAGGCGCTGACCGTTTTTGTGTCACTGCGCGATCCGTTGGATTCGGCATACACTTCATAATCCACATTCGGTAAAAGAGCGGGAAAGCGGTAGCTGCCGTCCGCATCGCTGATGTAAGTGCGAATCATCAGCGTTTTGGTGTTTTTCAAATACACAATCGCTTTTTCCACCGGTTCGTCGTGGCCGCCGAACACATGGCCCACAAGCATACGCGGCCGCGTCTGGGGGCGCTGAGCAAGCACGACACAGCAGCCCAGCAGGGCCAGCGCCACAGTGAATACCGCAATTCTTTTCACGGAACTCCTGGATTTCATTTTAAGCAGCTCTGTTTATTTTAGATGCAGCCCAATGTCCTGGCGCTCTTCTTTTGTGATGTGTACGGTAGTTTGGTCCTGTAGGCGCTTTTTCTTGTGCATCTGCGGCTTGCCATCTTCCACCGGAACGACCTCGGCCTGAATTTCAACCACATAATCTTCAGGGCCGGGCGGGACGCGGACGGCAAACTCGCCGTCATGGTCGGATGTAAGCTCCCATTTTGGATGCTTTTTTCCCTGAGGATGGACTAAAACTCTGGCTCCGTAGAATGGCCGATCATCCGGCCCAAAAACCGTGCCAAAGATCAGGGCATAATGCTTCTTTGCATCCTGATCTTTGTCTTTGCCTGCCCACAAAAGTCCGGAGGCGGCAACCGCGAACAGGATAAGCGCGGCTGCCCGCAGCCTTCGCGGACTAGTATTCATTCTCTTCTTCTTCCTCCTCCTCGTCCTCTTCTTCCTCGTCCTCATCCAGCTCTTCCACCGGATTCAGCTCCAGGGGGCTGGTTGTGACCACTTCAAAGACCACTCCACATTCCGGACAGGAGACGATCTCTCCTTCTTCCAGTTCCTCTTCATCCACATCCAGGTCTGTTTCGCATTCCGGACAAAATGCCATTCATTTCCTCCCCGCGCGCAGCCACGGACAGTGGCGCGAGCCTATGACTATATTTAGAATCTCCCGGTACCGGCGTCAAGTTCCCAAACCGAGGTTTACATGCAGAAATATTATCAGCACGCGAGCAAAATTCTTTTTGCGGTATCTGCTGTTCTCACATTTATATCTCAACCGGCGGCGCAGCAAAAAACCCCGCACAAAAACCGGCCAACTGCAGCAGCACCGTCTGAAGCGAAGACGCCATCGCGGGCCAAGGCAGATCCTGTGATTGCCCAGGTCCTGCATGAAGTTTCGGCCCAGCGCATACAGCAAACGATCGAGAAGCTGGTCACATTCGGCAATCGCTCCACGCTTTCCGTAAATAATCCTGACGCCGCTACTTCCGCCAAAGGCATTGTAGCCGCGCGGAACTGGATCAAATCAGAGTTCGAGCGCTACTCCGCCGCCTGTAACGGCTGCCTGGAAGTAAAGACCGACACTTACGTGCAGGAACCCGGGCGGCGTGTTGCCGCGCCCACCGAGCTGCAGAATGTATATGCCATTCTGCACGGTACGGATCCCGAGCAGTCCAAACGCATTTTCCTGGTGACCGGCCATTACGACTCGCGTAACAGTGACAATGCCAATACCACGGACGCCGCGCCGGGCGCCAATGACGATGGCAGCGGTACGGCCGTGTCTCTCGAGTGTGCCCGGGTGCTGAGCAAGCATAAATTTCCGGTAACGATTATTTTTCTCACCGTGGCGGGTGAAGAGCAGGGCCTGTATGGCAGCGGACATTTCGCCAAAATGGCCAAAGCCGAAGGCTGGCAGCTGGAAGGCGTCCTGAACAACGATATTGTGGGCGGTAATCGCACGCCCGGCGATACCCTGCAGAACAATAACTGGGTGCGCGTGTTTTCCGAGGGCATTCCCGCAGCCGCCACTGATGCCGACCTGCGCCGCATACGCTCGGTGGGTGGCGAAAACGATTCAGCTTCCCGGCAGCTGGCCCGCTATATTCGCGAGGTTTCAGCTACATACAATTTTGGCCAGTTCACTCCCAAGCTGATCTACCGGCGGGACCGCTATCTGCGTGGTGGTGACCACAGCGCCTTCAACGACCAGGGTTTTGCCGCGGTGCGTTTTACCGAATATCGTGAAGATTTCCACCATCAGCACCAGAACGTGCGGACGGAAAATGGCATCGAATATGGGGACTTGGCCAAGTTCGTGGATTTCGCTTACGTTGCCAATGTTGCCCGCCTGAACGCTGCAACGCTGGCTTCGCTGGCGGCTGCTCCCGCGTCACCGGTAAAGTTGCGGCTGCTGACCAAACAGCTGGAGAACGACTCCAAGCTGGAATGGGACGCCGCGCCGGGCGCAACAGCGTATGAAGTGGTGTGGCGCAGGACCACCGATCCCGAGTTTCCTGAGGAGAATGTTACCCGAACTACGGCCACTCAACTGGACCTGAATCAATCCAAGGACAATGTGATCTTTGGAGTAAGATCGATAGATGCCAAAGGGCACAGAAGTCTGGTAGTGATCCCCGAACCGGACCGAGGTGGGCCCGCGCCGGAGTAATGTGAAAAAACATGCGCGATACAAGTTTTCAATTTAGCCTTCCCCGCTTCCGGGGAGCGGTGCGGCATCTGGTGATTTTAACCGGTGGGATTTGGGCGGCGATTGTCCTGCTGTGGGCCTTTAGCAATCCCAATGCGCTACTAATTCTTCATGCTGGCTCGCTCATTCCAGAACTGGTGCGCAAAGGGTCGGTATGGCAATTTGTTACTTACGCGTTCATTCACCTGGATCCCAGACACTTGCTGGCATGCCTGGTGGGGCTGTACTTCATTGGATCCGCGGTTGAGGAGCGAATCGGCCAGCGCGCGTTCTTTGAGCTGTATCTAGGCTCGTCCGTTTTAGCCGGATTAGCTGGTTTCCTGGTGTCGTTCACCGGCCAGATCGGGCAGGGCACCGCCATGGGTGCTGGCGCTGCCGTGAATGCCGTGCTGATGGTTTTTTATTTGTTCTATCGCGGCACCCACATTTTAATGTTCCCGTTTCCTTTCCGGATTCCGGTGGGATGGGTGGTCGTGGGTGTGGCGGTTTTTGAAGCCAGTTATTTCCTGCTGGATCGATTTTCGCTCTTTTTCCTGGTACAGCTCCTGGGACTGGGAAGCGGTTATGTGTGGTACCGCCTTGTCTGGAGACAAGGCGGTGTCACCGGTATGTTTCAACAGCCATTTCTCAACCTGCGCAACAGTTATTACCGCTGGAAGCGCCGCCGGGCGGCAAAGAAGTTTCAGGTTTATATGCGCAAGCACGGGCAGGATCCCAAAGAATATTTTGATGAATACGGCAACTTTCGCCCGCCGGATGACAAAAAAGATCGGGGACGCGGCGGCTGGGTGAATTGAACTGTCTTTGCTGAATTAGCTTCTGTTTCATCCGTGCGCACGGACATCGGCGGACAACCGCTGCAGTTCATCGCTTGTTAGATCGCGCCATTTCCCCGGCAGCAGCCCTTGCAGCCGGAAGCCGCCAATCGCTATCCGAATCAGCCGCAGCGTGGGATGGCCTACCGAGGCGGTCATCTTTCTCACCTGCCGGTTGCGGCCTTCAGTGAGCGTCAGCTCCAGCCATGCGGTGGGAACCGTTTTGCGGAAGCGGACAGGAGGATCACGTGGCGGCAGATCAGCAGGCTCCGGAATCAGCCGGGCTTGAGCAGGCCGCGTGCGCTGGCCCTCAATTAGCACTCCACTGGCAAGCTGGGCCAGAGCGTCTTCATTGGGAATTCTTTCAACCTGCACCCAGTAAGTCCGTGGATGACCATGTGCGGGATCGGTGAGCCGATGCTGCATCTCGCCATCACTGGTCAGCAGCAGAAGACCCTCGCTGTCGCGGTCCAGCCGCCCCACCGGATAGACGCCCTTCACCGGAATGTAGTCCGCCAGCGAAGCTCGTTCCCCGGAAAACTGGCTGAGAATGCCAAATGGCTTATTGAAAATGAGATAGCGATGGCGCAAGCACTAAGCTTACTATCTTCGCCGCTTTGTTATCTGGGTACTACGTCGCCAGCCAGAACGGCCGGGGTGTGCGGCGCTGGGACTGGCTGGCTACTGTCGGCAGCGCGATATTCAATGTCGCGGGAGAGCATTACGTATTGTCCCCGGAAGCGTACATTGGCTGTGGCCTGGGTGGAGGTGTGCAGCCACATGCCGCCGATATCGGTGAAGGTCATGAGAATGTACACGTCGCGAATCCACCACGATGGGCTTTTCATCGTCTTCCCTTCAAGCCGGGTAATTCTGTAGTTCTCTGTATCCACCCATATCTCACCGCGAAGCAGATCTTTATCTTCCCGCCGTGGCTTCAGGGCCAGCACGTAGCAGGGATGTCCCTCGAGCGAATCGACGCGAATAAACTGGAAGTCGTAGTTGTCCTGCGACAGCTCGTGTTTTTGCCGCTCTTTGGCCGGCTCCGTCTCTTTGCTCAGGACGTCGCGAAGCACTCGTTCGCCGAGGCCGCCGCTTGTGCTCTCAATACGGTATTGCTTCTGGTCCGGCGGATGCCAGGTGATATCGGCAACAATCTCTGCCTTACGGTCGGAATGCTGGTCAAAAAGCTGATAGTTCCTGCGGACGGTAAAAGCCTGAAGATGGGACTTGTTCTCATGCTGAGCAGCCAGCATTCGCGCCACAATGGCGCTTGTATCCGGATGGCTGCCTGTCTGTGCAGAGACCAGCGCCGTTACCAGACAAAAAACCAGACACCAAACTATCTTGCGCAACCCCACGGTGTGCTCCCAAAAAACCGGCCCGCTACTGCTTCGTTATCTAGTTGGAGGCAGTTTGCGGGCCAAAGGAGGGCCAGGAAGCACCAAAGAATGGCGCTTTTCGCTATTACTTATGGTCAATGCCCATATATTGCTATTTCTCCACTCCCAATTGCGTGAGGATGAAGGCGTAATCGAACGCAATTTCTTTCAGGTGGTCATATCGGCCGGAAGATCCACCATGCCCGGCAGCCATGTTCGTTTTCAGCAGAAGCACGTTTTGATTGGTTTTCAGCGTGCGAAGTTTGGCGGTGTACTTTGCTGGCTCCCAGTACATTACCTGGCTGTCATTGAATGAAGTCTTAACCAGTATGGCCGGATACGCCGCCTTTTTCAGATTGTCATAGGGCGAATATTTGACCATGTAATCGTAAGCCTGCTTCTCGTTGGGATTGCCCCACTCTTCGTACTCGCCCACGGTGAGCGGCAGCGAGGCATCGAGCATGGTATTCATGACGTCCACGAACGGCACATGAGAAACAACCACCTTGAACAGGTCGGGACGAAGGTTGGTGACCGCGCCCATCAGCAGGCCGCCAGCCGAACCACCTTCGATCGCGATTTTGTCGCGCGCTCCATATTTGTGCGCGGCCAGGTATTCGGTGCAGTCGATGAAGTCGGTGAAGGTGTTCATCTTATTCATCATGCGTCCGGCATCATGCCACGGCTTGCCCAGATCGCCTCCGCCGCGAATATGCGCAAACGCCATGACCACGCCGCGGTCCAGCATACCCAGACGCGAAGCGCCGAAAGTCACGGGCAGGCTAAACCCATATGAGCCGTATGCGTACACGTAGAGCGGGTTCGAGCCATCCGCTTTCTTCAGATCTTTGCGATAGACCACGGATACGGGAACTTTTGTGCCGTCACGGGCCACGGCCCAGACCCGCTCGGAGTTGTAGCGTGACTGGTCGTAGCCGCCCGGTACCTCCGTCCGCTTCAACAGGGTGGAAGTATGCTTTTCCACGTCATAGTCATAGACCGAGGCGGGCGTGATGAGCGACTGATAAGCGTAGAGAAACTGTTTTGTCTTGTACTCGCGATTAATATGCGCGCCGGCTGAGTAAACCGGCTCGGGATAGGTAATCCGCTGTTTGGCGCCGCTGGCCAGGTCAACCACGGTAAGCTGCGGCAGGCCATTTTCCCGCTCCACCAGCACGTAGAAATCCTGAAAAGGTTCAAAGTCGGAGATCATTACATCCGGACGGACCGGCACAATCTCTTTCCAGTTCTTCTTCTCCGGGTTAGCGACAGGCGCGGAAACCAGGCGGAAGGTACGGCCTTTGTCATTGGTACGAATATAGAAATCATTTCCAATGTGGTCGGCGTAGTACTCAATGTCCTGGGTGCGGGGCGCGATCATCTTCCACTTGCCCTCGGGACCGTCCGCTTCCAGATACCAAACCTCTGAGGTCGTGTGGCTGTTTAGAGTCATAAAGATGAATTTGCCGCTGCGCGACTTCCCGGCGCTTACGTCGAAGCGTTCATCTTTCTCCTCGTACACCAGCTCGTCGCTTGCGCTGCTGGCTCCAAGTTTGTGGCGATAAAGGCGGTACTGCCGCTTGGCCGGATCTTCCACGGTGTAAAAGATGGTCTGATTGTCATTGGCCCAAACCACGGAGCCGGTCTTCTCTGCCGTATCCAGAAGGTCCTTGCCCGTGCGCAGGTCGCGCACATGCAGGTTGTACTGGCGGAAGCCGGTGTTGTCGGTGGAGTAGGCGAGCAGATTGCCGTCGTCACTTATTTCGTAGGCCGCCACGGCCATGAACTGTTCGCCTTTGGCCAGTTCATTTTGATCGATCGTGATCTGTTCGGGAGCGTCCACGCTACCCTGTTTGCGGGCAAAAATTGGGTACTGCTTTCCTGCCTCCCAGCGTGAATAGTAGAAATAGCCGCCCTCGCGATACGGTACATTTACGTCCGTTTCCTTGATGTGGCTGACCATCTCGTCATAAAGCTTCTTTTGCAGCGCATCGGTCGGCTTCATGACTGCGTCGGCATACGCATTCTCGGCTTCGAGATATTGCGCGACCTCGGGATTGGACTTGTCCCGGAGCCAGCGGTAATCGTCCACCAGTGTTCCGCCGTTGATGTGGTTTTCGGTGTGAACTTTTTTTGCCACCGGCGGAGTGGAAGCCGGTGAAGCTGCGGTGTTGGCGTTTTCTGCTGCTGCTGTCAAAGTCATAAACCCGGTAAGTGCAATTAAATAGATGAGCTTAGCCATAGGCGTGCCTCACAAAAATTACGTGGAGGTGAATTGTACCCCGCCGGACGCGGTACATGCAGCCCTGTGCTTACACTATTTCGACTGGCGCCTGCAACTCCGGATAGAGCGGAAATGAATCCGCTAAATCTTTTATTTTCTGTCGGATGCGAGCCAAGGCCGGAGCTTCCTTGCGCTGGCGCAGGGCTTCCGCGATCCAGGCGCCCACCTGACGCATCTCTTTTTCCTTCATGCCGCGGGTGGTCAGCGCCGGAGTGCCAATGCGGATTCCGCTCGGCCGGAGCGGCGGATTGGTGTCGAAAGGAATCGCATTCTTGTTCACCGTGATGCCTGCCCGCCCCAGAGCCTCTTCAGCTTCGCTGCCGAACATGCCCTGAGAGAAAACGTCCATCAGGAACAAGTGAGTGTCCGTCCCGCCGGAGATCACGCGGAAGCCTTCGTCGATCATGGTCTGGGCCAGTACCTGGGCATTGGCCACAACCTGGCGTGCATACTCTTTGAATTCCGGCTGCAGCGCCTCGCTAAAGCACACTGCTTTGGCGGCAATGATGTGCATTAAAGGCCCGCCCTGAATTCCGGGAAAAACAATTTTGTCCACGGCGGCAGCCAGGTCCTGCTGGCAGAGCACCATGCCGGCGCGCGGACCGCGCAGGGTTTTGTGCGTGGTGGTAGTCACGATATGGCAGTGCGGCACGGGCGAGGGATGCGCTCCGCCGGCCACCAGCCCGGCAAAGTGCGCCATGTCCACCATGTATTTGGCGCCGACTTTGTCGGCGATCTGCCTCATGCGGGCGAAATCGATGATGCGCGAATAGGCGCTGCCGCCGCCCACAATGAGTTTGGGCCGCTCGCGCTCGGCAATTTGCTCCAGTTCGTCATAATCGATGGTTTCCGTGTCCTTGCGGACGCCGTAAGGAATGATGCGGTACATTTTTCCGGAAAAATTCAGGGGATGGCCGTGCGTGAGATGGCCTCCATGGGCCAGATTCAGCCCCAGAATGGAGTCGCCCGGCTGCAGCAGGGACATATAGGCGGCCATATTGGCCTGCGACCCGGAGTGGGGCTGCACGTTGGCGTGCTCGGCGCCAAAGAGCTGTTTGGCCCGGTCCCGCGCCAGGGTCTCCACCACGTCGGCGAACTCGCAGCCGCCGTAATAGCGCTTGCCCGGATAGCCCTCGGCATATTTATTGGTAAATACAGATCCCGCCGCCTGCAGCACCGCCATGCTGACGAAGTTTTCCGATGCGATCAGCTCCAGGCCTTCATGCTGGCGTTGGGTTTCATGCGCGATGGCCTGCGCAATTTCAGGGTCTGCTTTCGACAATGAACGAACCATCCACTTATTTTCCATCACAGGCAAATCTTACTACTAAGCTGGTTATTGCGGCGCTTTTAGTCCGTTGGCGTACACACCGGGATCGTGCAGCTCCATCCAGCCCTCCGGCGTTTTTAGCTCGGCAAAGCCGAAGCGGCGGTACAGCTCATGTGCGTCCCGAGTCACCAGTGACCAGCGGCGCAGCCCCTGTAGATCAGAATGGGCCACAATGCACTCCATCAGCCATTTAGCCAGGCCTTGGCCACGCCAGGCTTCCAGCACAAATACGTCGGCCAGATAGGCGAAGGTGGCCCGGTCGGTGATTACCCGAGCGAAGCCGATCTGATCGCGCTGGTGATAAATGCCGAAGCAGAGGGAATTTTTTATCGAGCGTTGTACTGTTGCCAGCGGAATTCCCCTGGCCCAGTAGGAGTGGGTGAGATACTCGTGCAGTTTGGCGACGTCAATCCGCTTAGGATCGGTGCTGATCTCAAAATCGCGGCTGGCCCACGTCTGAACCATGGAATCAGCTTGAATGTGCCGTGGAAGGGCCCATGTGGGCTGCTTCCTGCTCGATGGCGGCCATTTTCTCCACCCGGCGCTCGTGCCGACCGCCGGCGAACTGGGTAGTCAGCCATGTATCCACAATGCGGAAGGACTCCTCTGCACCCAGAATCCTTGCGCCCAGGGTAAGCACGTTTGCATTATTGTGCTCGCGGCTCATCTGCGCCTCATGCTCCGTGGTGACGTTGGCCGCGCGAATCCCGTGGACCTTGTTCGCGGCCATGGCCATGCCAATGCCGCTTCCGCAGACCAGAATCCCCAGGTCGGAGCGGCCTGCGCTCACGTCCTGTCCCACACGGCAGGCGTAGTCGGGATAATCCACCGACTCGGCGGAGCTGGTTCCATGGTCCTGGACCTGAAAGCCTTTCTGCTGCAAATGCTGTTTGATCCGGTCTTTTAGCTCGTAGCCGGCATGGTCGGCGCCCAGGGCAATTCTCATGCTGCTATTTTACGAAACCCTGTGCCGTTCGTGTCAGTCACGGAACTTGCAGTACAGGTACGGATGCTCGCTTGTGCCTGAGTGCATTTCGTCAGATAATTCAGCCACGTTTGGATTTGCACGAGGTAAACATGGCCACCGGCCCGATTGTAGAGAACGAAAATACACCCAACGACCAAAAAGCTGCGCCGGAATACAAATTCATCCGGTTTGATATTTCAGGTTTCGTTGCCCGGCTTGTCCTGGACCATCCGCCGCACAACGTACTTACGGTTCCGATGATGAAGGAGATCGCGGAAGCCATTGAGAGCCTGAATGGGCGGGGCGACGTTAAGGCCATTCTGGTGTCTTCCTCGCAGTCGGCCTTTTCGGCAGGCATATCACTGGAAGATTCCCGTCCGGACCGCGTCTTCCAGACCCTGGATGCGTTCACCAGGGTCTTTCAGGCCATGGTGGATATTTCGAAGCCCGTGATCGTGGTTGTCAACGGCCCAGCCATTGGAGCAGGTTCGGAGTTGGTCGGTTTTGGCGATGTTGTCATCGCCACCCCGCGCGCCAAGTTCGCACAGCCGGAAGTGAAGCTGGGAGTCTTTCCGCCCTTCGCTGCCGTCATGCTGCCGCAGTTGATTGGCCCCAAGAAAACCTACGAATTAATCCTTACCGGCGAAGCTCTTTCCGCCGAAGATGCGCTGCACTTTGGCTTTGTGAACAAAGTGGTCCCGGAGGCGGAGCTCAAGCAGCAGGTGGAAGGCCTGATGGCCAGAATTGCGGAGTTCAGCGGCCCGGTACTGGA
This sequence comes from Candidatus Angelobacter sp., assembly GCA_035695325.1. Taxonomy (GTDB): domain Bacteria; phylum Acidobacteriota; class Terriglobia; order Terriglobales; family Acidobacteriaceae; genus Angelobacter. Next base: position 211,343 of record DASSEH010000167.1, on the reverse strand, counting down.
AGTAACCAAGCGCGTGATCTCCGGCGGCATGGGTATGCCGATCAAGGAAGCGATGAAGAAGTCGCAGGACCTCTATCTCAATGAGCTGATGAATCTGGAAGATGTGCAGGAGGGCCTGCGCGCCGTGATCGAGAAACGCAAGCCTGTTTGGAAAAACAAGTAGTTTGCAGGCTTAATGCGCGCCGCGCTGCTTTCCTGCGGCGGCATTGCGCTCCCAGATGATGCGCAATCCATCGAGTGTAAGCAGTTCGTCCACGGTCTTGATGTATCGAGAATGGTCTCCAATCATGCGCGCCAGTCCGCCGGTGGCCACTACTTTCGTGCTTTCCCCAAGTTCTTCCAGCAGGCGCTGGATAATTCCATCCACCAGCCCTAAATAGCCAAAGAACAATCCCGACTGAATGCTGCTGACCGTGTTCGTGCCGATGATTCTGGCCGGCTTGCGGATATCGACCAATGGCAGGCGCGCCGTGTGCTCAAACAACGCCTGAGCGGAAATTCCGATACCCGGCGAGATCACTCCCCCCAGATACTCCCCTTTGCCGGAAACGGCATCGAAGGTGGTGGCCGTGCCGAAATCCACCACCACGCATGGCCCGCCGTACTTTTCAAAGGCGGCAACGCCATTCACGATCCGGTCAGCGCCCACTTCCTGCGGATTGTCATAGTGGACCGGCATGCCGGTTTTGATGCCCGGCTCCACGAACAACGGCTTTTTATGAAAATAGCGCTCGCATACCTCGCGCAGAGTGGAATCCATGGGAGGCACCACGGAGGAGATGATGATTCCGTGGACATCGGAAACTTCGATTCCGCCGATGGAAAACAGGTTGCGGAACAGCACGCCATACTCATCCACGGTGTGCGTCCGGATGGTGGCCACCCGCCAGTGCGCGGCCAGTCGGGCCTCTTCGGCCTTCCCTGATGCGGTGGCAAGCTCATAAACGCCCAGCACGGTGTTGGTGTTTCCCACGTCGAGGACCAGCAGCATCAAATCTCCTTTGCCAGCGGACGTACCGAGCCGGAAATTACGGTCCGCATGCCCTGATCCGTGCGCACGCGGAGAAATCCGCGAAAATCAAGGCCGTCGGTGGTTCCGGTGTAGCCGCCGTTTTCGTCCACATGGACTTTTCTGCCCATAACGTAGGATGAGCCGGCGGTGATCTTGTTGATGATCGGCCCAAACTGCCGGCCTGTGTGGTCGGCGATGCGGGCCGCCTGCAGCAGCATGCGGTACTCGCGGTCAATAGCGCGCACCAGCAGCCCGGCAAGCTGCACGCGAGAGATAGTTTTACCCAATTCCAGACGCAAAGAGGTCGCCACTTCGGAGAGCTCAGCGGGAAATTCGGCGTGATTTACGTTGATGCCGATTCCGATCACCGCGTACTGCACGTGCGCCGGGTCGGAACTTGCCTCCGTGAGGATGCCGCAAAATTTTTTCTCGCCGAAAAGCAGATCGTTGGGCCAGCGAATGTCCGGATTCAGCTCCGTGGCCCCCCGCACGGCGTCCTGCACGGCAAGGGCGGCGGAAAGCGAGAGCCAAAGAATATGAATGGGAAGAATTTTTGGGCGGACCAGAAAGGACGCGTAAAGCCCATTGTCCCGCTCAGAATGCCATGTGTGCTGGCCGCGGCCCCGTCCGGCAGTCTGGGAGTCGGCAAGAAAAACGGCGCCTTCCGCGGAATTCTTTGACTCAGCAGCGGCCTGCAGTGCAAGAGAATTCGTGGATTCCACTTCCGGCAGGTGATAGATATTGCCGGCAAAAATCGTATTGCGTGCGAAGGGCGTCAGGGTTTCTGCCGAGAGCACATCACCCTGCTCCGGATTCGGGTTGGGGGATTTCACCATTGCAATGACAGCCCGCTCCGTGGCTTTCCCGCTATGCCGGCATAATGCGCATGCTCAGATCCACGGCATGCGGCGAATGCGTGAGCATGCCCACGGAAATGTAATCGGTCCCGGTCTCAGCGTAGGCGCGTACGTTTTCGAGGCGAATGCCGCCCGAGACTTCGACCGGCAGGTGGCGGGGCTGTTTGCGAATAAAATTCACAGCCTGGCGGGCGTTTTCCACCGTCATGTTGTCCAGCAGTATGGATTCAGCGCCATTGGCCAGCGCCTCTTCCAGTTCGGCCATGGTGCGAACTTCAATTTCCACCGTCTGTTCGGTGCGGCGATTTTGCAGAGCTCTTTGCAGAGCTGCCGCTACGCCTCCGGCCAGAGCAATATGGTTGTTCTTGATAAGAATGCCCTCGGAGAGGTCCAGCCGGTGGTTGTGCCCGCCGCCACAGCGGACGGCGTACTTATCCAGCACGCGCAGTCCCGGCATGGTCTTGCGCGTATCCAGAATGCGCGCCTGCGTGCCCTGAATCGCATCCACGAAGAGCCGGGTCATGGTGGCAATGCCGCTCAGCCGCTGCAGAATGTTGAGGATCACCCGCTCGCAGGAGAGCATCACGCGGGCATTGTGGCGAATCACGGCAATGGCCTGGCCTTTGTGCAGACGCACACCATCGAAGATCTCGCCGTGGCTAATGACTTCCGCGTGGCCGATGGCGTTTTGGTCCAGGCGTTCATAAATCTCGAAAATCCTGGCAATTGCGCCCACGCCGGCGAGGACACATTCCTGTTTGGCCAAAATTGTGGCTGTGGCGCGCTGCTCCCGGTCAATGCAGGAGCGCGAGGTAACGTCGCTGGTGGCTTTATCTTCCAGCAGACCGTATTCCAGAAGATAGCTGATTCTGCGGCTGTGCCAGTCCATGGTTTTTTATTCTGCGCCTTGATCTCTTTAGCTTGTCGTTTTGAGCTTGATCTTTTGAGCTTAACCCAGGCCGTCAAGCGCGGCGCGAATCTTTTTAATCAGCAGTTCAACTTCCGCCTTGCGCTTTCGTAAGCCGTCCACCACCTGCGCCGGCGCTTTGGACAAAAACTGCTCGTTGCCCAGCTGCCGTTCGCCATTGGCATGCTCGGTTTCCAGCTTCTTCAGCTCTTTGCTCAGGCGCTCACGCTCGGCGGCAACATCAATCTTTTGTTCGTAGACAATCTCAACTGTGAATTTAGTCGTGCTGCGACCGCCTGGACTGAGCCAGAGTCCTTGACCGAATCCTGCTTCTGGTGTATCGAACGCAAAAAAAGTGACGAATTCGATACTCTCAACATTCGCCAGCCGTTCGATCATGCCCTGATTTTCTAGTATTAAGTGCTGTATTTGTTGCGCAGCCTCGATGCGAACTGGTGTTCGTAATTTGGGCTCGACCTTCATCTCCGCGCGGATATTGCGGATGCTCACAATGAGCTCCTGCAGGACCGTCATCTGCTCTTCGGCTTCATTGCTTACCCGGCGGCTATCCAGCTCAGGATAAGGGGCCAGAGCAATGGATTTCTGCGGCGGATTGCCTTCATAAACCGCGTGCCAGATTTCTTCCGTGATAAACGGCATGAACGGAGAGAGCAGGCGCAGCGAGCCCTCGAAGATATCTCCCAGAAAAGCCAGCGCCGAGCGGGCTTCCGCTTCCGGACCGGAAAGCCGGGGCTTGATGATCTCCAGGTACCAGTCGCAGAGCTCACCCCAAAAGAAGCGGTAAATGGTGCTGGCGGCTTCATCGAAGCGGTAGTTCGTCAGGCTCTGGCTGACCTCCGCGGACACGTGATGGAAGCGCGACAGTATCCAGCGGTTCTCCAGCCGTCCCATCTCCTCCGCGGGCGCTCCCTGAGTGAGACTCACGCCGCCCACGCGGTCCAGATTCATGAAGACAAAGCGTGCCGCATTCCAGATTTTGTTGGCAAAGGCGCGATACCCATCGGTGCGGTCGGGATTGAACGCGATGTCCGTGCCAGGTGAGGCCATCGAGGCCAGAGTAAAGCGCACCGCATCGGTCCCGTATTTTTCGGTGATCTCGATGGGATCAATCACGTTGCCTTTGGTCTTGGACATCTTCTGGCGTTCTGCATCGCGCACCAGGGCGTGAATGTAGACCTCTTTAAATGGCACGCTGCCCTGCGGATGGTCGGCCATAAAATGGCAGCCGAGCATGATCATGCGGGCCACCCAGAAGAACAAAATGTCGAAGCCGGTGATCAGGAGCGACGTGGGGTAGAAAACGTCAAGGTCAGGCGTCTTTTGCGGCCAGCCCAGCGAGGTGAAGGGCAGCAGGCCGGAAGAAAACCAGGTATCGAGCACATCCTGGTCCTGTTCCAGATTTTGACCGCCGCATTTTGGGCAGCTTGCCGGGGTCGTGCGGACAACGATGATTTCACGGCAGTTCCGGCAGTGCCACGCGGGAATGCGGTGTCCCCACCAAAGCTGGCGCGAAATGCACCAATCATGGATGTTGCGCATCCATTCGAAGTAAGTCTTCGAATAATTTTCCGGAGTAAAGACGATCTCGCTTTTTTCCACGGCCTCAATGGCGCGGTCGGCCAGCGGCTGGATCTTAATGAACCACTGCGTAGAGAGCCGGGGTTCCACCACCGTCTTGCAGCGATCGCATTTGCCGATCGCGTTAACATGGTCTTTGGTTCCCACGAAAAGGCCAAGCTCTTCGAGATCGCGCAGGATTTTTTCCCGCGCCGCGTAACGGTCCAGACCGGCATAGGGGCCGCCGTTTTCATTGATGCGGCCTGCATCGTCCATCACGTTGAGTTGCGGCAGATTGTGCCGGAGGCCAATCTGGAAATCGTTGGCGTCGTGCGCGGGAGTTACCTTCACGGCGCCGGTTCCGAACGCCGGATCGGCCTGATCGTCGGTGATCAGGGGAATCTCGCGGTCAAGCAGCGGCAGCAGCAGCATTTTGCCGTGCAGCGCGGTGTAGCGCTTGTCCGTGGGATTGACCGCGACGGCCACGTCGCCCAGCATGGTCTCAGGCCGGGTGGTGGCAATGGTGACAAATTCGCCGGGCATTCCGGAAACCGGATAGCGGACCTGGTACAGCCTGGACGCAACTTCTTCATGCACCACCTCCAGATCGGAGATGGCCGTCATGCAGCGCGGGCACCAGTTCACAATGTACTTGCCGCGATAAATCAGGCCTTCTTCATACAGGCGGACAAAGACCTCGGTCACGGCGTGCGAGAGGTCTTCATCCATGGTGAAGTACTCGCGCTCCCAATCCACGGAGGCGCCCAACCGTTTCATCTGGGCCTGAATGGCGCTGCCGTACTGCCGCTTCCACTCCCAGACACGCTCGATGAAAGCCTCGCGGCCCATCTTTTGCCGGCTCAGCCCTTCCGTGGCCAGCTGGCGCTCTACCATCATCTGAGTGGCGATACCTGCGTGATCGGTGCCGGGAAGCCAAAGGGTGAGAAAGCCGCGCATACGCCGCCAGCGGATGATGATGTCCATCTCCGTCTGGTTGAGCATGTGCCCCATGTGCAGCCGACCGGTGACGTTCGGTGGCGGCAGCAGGAGGGTAAACACCTTTTGCGAGGCTTCGGAGCCAGGCTCCGGCGTCTTCACGGAGAAAATCTTTTCCGCGACCCAGTATTCCGCCCAACGCTGTTCAATCGCGCTGGGATCATAAGTTTTAGGGAGTTCGTGTGACATCGCTGGTATGCAGCACCAAACCTCTGATATTACAGGTGCAGGGCAGAGACGGGCAAACGCGGAGATCCGTCAGTAACGGCAAGGCATTTTCATTGCAGGCCCAAAGCCAATGGCCATCGACCGCTTTTCTTACAGCAAAATCTCCAACCCCTCTGACGCTGCGCTGACTCTGGGGTAATACTCGCGGGCTTTGCTTACGACTGCGTCGATGCATTCATCGCTGTGGTCGGGATCGTGGTGGAACAGGACCAGCTCTTTAGCGCCGCTTTCCATGACAATGTTGATCGCTTCCCGCCAATGGCTGTGGCCCCAGCCGCGCTTGTCGGCTTCGTATTCTTCCGGCAGGTACTGGGAGTCATAGATCAGCACGTCGGCCCCTTCGGCCAGTTTGCGGACGTTTTTATCGAAGATCGGATGGCCGGGCTCATTGTCGGTGGCGTAGACCAAAACTTTGTCTTTGGTCTCCAGGCGAAAGCCCAGGCAGCCCTGGGGGTGATTGAGCCACATGGACTGAACGACGCACTGGTCGAATTCAACCCTGCTCTCATTGATGTCGTAAAACTTGCGGCGCGCCGCCATCTCGCTCATGTTCACCGGAAAGTACGGATCGGACATCTGCGATTCAATCGCGCGCTGCAGACCGCGGGTGCGGCTGGAGGAGTGAAAGGAGAACGAGCTGTCCTCGCCGCCATAGAGCGGCATAAAAAACGGAATGCCCTGAATGTGGTCCCAGTGAAAATGGGAGAGAAAGATATGGGCGGAAAGTGGAGCGCCATTACTTTCCTGCATGAGCTGCTTGCCCAGATTGCGGAAGCCAGTACCGCAATCGAATACGTAAATGTGCCCACCCACGCGCACTTCCACGCACGAGGTGTTGCCGCCATATCGCAGGTTTTCTGACTGGGGAGTTGGAGTTGAACCGCGAACACCCCAGAATCTAACTAGCATCCGCGCTCACCTGTGGCAGTCCGCCCCTGCTGGCCCTGGAGCGAACCTCCTGTTTCCTTACATTCTCAAGGAAATCATTGAAATTTGCAGAAGTATAGTTCAATTGACGCCCGTTCGGCCAATGTTTCGGCTGCTTCGGATAACCAACGATATACATGGCGCCGGGCAAAGAGCACACTGCCTGTCCCCGGCGTCCCCTCTCATCCATTAAGATAAACTGCCATGCTGTTTCCTGATTACAAAGAATTTTCACGCCTTGCCCGTGAAGCCACCATGATTCCCGTGGCCAAAACCGTGGCCGCCGACCTGAGCACCCCTGTTTCCGCGTTTCTGAGCATTGCCGCGGAAGAGCCCCATGCCTTTTTGCTGGAATCGGTGGAGGGTGGAGAGAATGTAGGCCGGTACACGTTTCTGGGAGCGCGGCCTTACATGATTCTTCGGGCGCGTGGCGAGCACATTACTCTGGAAAAGGCCGGCCGCCGGCAGCAGATTCAGGGCAGCGTGTTCCGCGTGCTGGATGGGCTGCTGCATGAGCACAAGATGGCGCATGTTCCTGGGCTGCCTCCCTTTACCTCCGGCGCGGTGGGTTTTTTTGCCCATGATGCCATCCGCCAGCTGGAAAAACTGCCCGCGAAAGCCAAAGACGACCTGCAGATTCCCGACTGCGTCCTGATGTTCTTTGACCGCCTGCTGGCCTTCGACCATGTGCGGCATGAAATCCACATTATTGCCTCGGCCGATGTCCGCGAAGAGTCGCCCAAAAAAGCGTGGGAGCGTGCTGTGCACGACATCGAGCGGATTGAAAAAAAACTGGCCACCCCGCTGGCAAAAAAATATCTTCAGCCACCCCGGCCCGTCAAAGGGAAGCTGAAGGTGGAGGCGTCCGTAAGCAAACCGCGCTTTCTCAGGACGGTGGAAAAAATCAAGGAGTACATACTCGCCGGCGACGTTTTTCAGGCCGTGCCTTCTCTGCGCCTGGAGATGCAGCCCGGCGTGCCGCCCCTGAACATTTATCGCGCTCTGCGCCGGGTGAACCCTTCGCCCTATATGTACTTTCTGCGCATGGGAGAGATGACGGTGCTGGGATCGTCACCGGAAATGCTGGTGCGCGTCTCCGGCCGCCGGCTGGAGTATCGTCCGATTGCGGGAACGCGCAAGCGCGGCCGTGACGAAGCGGAAGACGCAAAGCTGGAAGCCGAGCTTCGCCAGGATGAAAAAGAGAAAGCCGAGCACGTGATGCTGGTGGACCTTGGCCGGAATGACGTGGGCCGCGTGAGCGACTTTGGCTCTGTGAAAGTCCGCGATCTTATGTTCGTGGAGCGGTACTCCCACGTAATGCACCTGGTCTCCAGCGTGGAAGGCTCGTTGCGCGAAGACCTCAGCGCCGTGGACGCGCTGGCTTCCTGTTTTCCCGCCGGCACACTGACTGGCGCGCCCAAAGTACGGGCCATGGAGATCATTGAAGAAGTGGAACCGGTCCGGCGCGGCACCTATGGCGGCTCCGTTTTGTACGCGGATTTTGCCGGGAACCTCGATTCCTGCATCGCCATCCGCACCATGCTGATGAAAGGAAAAAAAGCCTGGGTGCAGGCCGGGGCCGGAATTGTTGCCGATTCCGTGCCGGAAAGCGAGTATCAGGAATGCCTGACCAAAACCCGGGCGGTAATGCGGGCGGTGGAACTGGCCAGATCAGGGGAGTGAAGCTTTTTTGAAATCCCGAGCATAGCGAGGGATCTCTATCACCGCGTTGATTTGATTTTTTGCTCTTTGGAAATGGTATGAAGCAGGTTGTAAAACTCCCAGCAGAATGCTATCGCAGCCCGGTTAGAAATCGCGATCATAGGGTTCCCTCGCTTTGCTCGGGATTTTTAGAGCAGATAAAAATTGAAAGCCCCTGCACTCGTTTCCGAGCGCAGGGGCCACAAGTGATACCGGACCTGTAAGCCGAATTCTGTCCGGCGGTTTCCCGCCTGGACGGTTATTCCTCTGGGCTGCGCATTACTGTGCAGCTCAAGCGACCTACCCGGAAGTTTGGCGCCTCGAGCCGAGACGCATTGAGTGTCGCCACCCAAACTTCTCCCCTATTTGGTCTTGCTCCGTGTGGGGTTTGCCATGCCCCGTGCATTACTGCCCGGGCGGTGCGCTCTTACCGCACCTTTTCACCCTTACCCCGCGATAGCGAGGCGGTATCTTCTCTGTGGCACTTTCCGTCTAACGGGCTTGGACCCGCCATCCCGGACGTTATCCGGCACACCGCTCTGTGGAGTTCGGACTTTCCTCCCTCTTTCGCCCGCAAGCCGGGGAAACCCCCGCGTTCAGGAAAAAGACAGCAACCGTCCGGTCCAGCATCAACTGTATTCATTATAGATGTTCTCCACGCCGGTCACGGACTCAAATCCGGGTGCGAAACAGCATGGGGCCGTTGGCCATACGCTGGCACAGGCATTCCAGCCTGCTCCGTGGAATACAATAAAAGGGTAGTTGTTTTATTAAGGATTAATGACTTTTTTGCTCAGCATCGTTGCCGCCGGACTGGCTCTGTGCGGGATGGGATTTTACGTGCTCTGCCTGTGGAGCGCCCGGGCCTTTTTGCGCGACAGCCGAAAGCCCTTGTCCGGCTATGCTCCGCCGGTTTCTATTCTGAAGCCGCTGCGCGGCGTCGATCCCCAGATGTATGAGAGCTTTCGCAGCCACTGTGTGCAGCAGTATCCCGAATACGAGATCATTTTTGGCGTCAGCGAGGCGGACGATCCTGCGGTGGACGCCGTACATCAGCTCATGCGCGAGTTTCCCGAATGCCGAATACGCCTGGTGGTCTGCCAGCAGATACTGGGCAACAACCGCAAGACCAGCAACCTGGTGCAGATGCTGCCCCATGCGCGTTACAACCATGTGCTGGTCAATGACAGCGATATTTACGTCGCGCCGGATTACCTTCGCCGGGTGATGTCGCCGTTTGCTGATCCTAAAGTGGGCATGGCCACCTGCCCTTACCGGGGCATTGCCGCCGATACGCTGGGCTCCAAACTGGAGTCCATCGGTATCAGTACCGACTTTATTGCCGGCGTGCTGGCTGCCCGGCAAATTGAAAATGGCATCCATTTTGCGCTGGGCTCCACTCTGGCCATGAGCCGCAAGGCGCTCGAAGCCATTGGCGGCCTTGAGCCGCTGGTGGATTACCTGGCCGACGATTTTGAACTGGGCAGCCGCATCGCTCAGGTTGGGTTTGAAGTGGTGCTCACGGACGTGGTGGTGGAAACCCATCTGCCCAAATACAGCTTCCGCCAGTTCTTCGAACATCAGATGCGCTGGGCCCGCAGCACCCGTGACTCCCGTCGCCACGGTTACATCGGCGTTCTGCTGACCTTTGGTCTGCCTTGGGCGATGATTGCCGTGCTGCTCTCAGCAGGCGCTTGGTGGGCATGGCTGGTTCTGGCTGCTGCCGCCGCATTGCGTACGGCTGTGGCGCTGCAGGTGGGCATGGGAGTGGTGCATGACCCCTCGGTGTGGGGACGCCTGTGGCTGCTGCCCCTGCGTGACCTGATCGCCTTTGGCGTCTGGTTTGCCAGCTTCGCCGGACATGAAGTTCACTGGCGCGGCGATGTCTTCATCCTGGAAAACGGGAAGATCCGCCCCGTCTATTTGTCCGAGGAGCCTCCAGTGGCCGCACCCGAGCCAGACGAAGTCTCCGCACACGGATAAAGCACCAGCTTTCCTCCCCACTTCGCCAGCTGGCAATACTCAGAGCTCTTCACATACGCGGGAATCTTGTCTTCTTCGGTCCACAAAAATGTTCGTTCGCGGCCGTGCCATCTGCGACTGAAAGACTCGTCGTCATCAAAGATCGCCGGAGCATCGGGGAACATGGAGCCGTACCAGATGTTGTTGCGCCGGCCATTGAGAATACGCATCTGCTGGTGAGTATAGAAATTGATGCTGGAGGCAGCCTCGTAATCGCCGTTGATTTCAATCGCATCGCCCGTCCGCCACTGTTTCTGAATGGCATCCGCAAGAACTTTGGACGAGAGTACGGGAGAGAAGATTCTCAGGCCGGTATGGGCCTGGTGCAAAAACACCACCATCATGGCCGCGAGCGCCAGGTTGGCCACAAAGGTACGACCGGAGCGGCGCAGCAGCCAGTTCAAAACACTTCCCAGTGCAAGAGCAATTCCGGTGACCAGGAGCGGAACGCGAAATGCGCCCATGGCCTGCGGCGTGAGATCCAGAAAATGGCCGAACGAAAGCGCATAATCCGCAGGATTCTTTTTGAGCAGTTCAGCAATATCGTAATTCGCTGGCGGCGTGTGGGCTTCCCGGAGCAGCAGTAAGGCGGCCACGCAGGCGGCCAGCCCGATTGCCATCAGCACTGCGGAAGAGATTCTTCCACTGCGGCGCACCTGACTTTCTGCGGCAGAAGATGTTTCGCGAGCCAGCCAGCCACCCAGCAGCAGCGCCAGGCCAGGCACGCCCGGAATCACGTAGTATTCCTGACGGCTGGAAAAACTGAAGAACAGCAGCACGGAAAACATCCATACAGCGAAGAGCAGGGTGCCTTTCTGCTGCTGCGTGAGTCCATTGCGCCATTCCGACAACCTGTGCGGGATTTGCCCCAAGGCCTGAACAAGGAAGGCCGTCCACGGCATCAGCCAGATGAGCATGAGTCCCCAAAAGAGCCACAGTGGGACCGTGTCATAGTCGACGGGATAACGCTTGTTGAGATAGCGCAGGAAATGCTCATTGATGAAATAAAACCAAAAAAATCCCCGCGCCTGCCCGGCAGCGGGATTTCTAAACCCGGCGAGCAGATGCCAGGGAGCGGCAATGGCAAGAAATACCAAAAATCCTGAGAGCAGGCGCAGCCGCAGCAGATGGCGCAGATTATTGGTGAGCAGCAGAAATACCAGAATCGTGCCGATGGGGAAGACCAGGCCGATCAGGCCTTTGGTGAGGACATTGAGCGCCATGGTGGCGGCAATGCCCCAGCACGCCCAGCGTGAGGGTTTTTGCTGCTCGAGCGTGGTCAGAAAAAAATCGAAGCCCAGGGCCAGCCAAAGGCCCACCAGCATATCGGGAATCAAAATACGGGTGAAGATGAACGGCCCAAAACCCGTGGCCAAAACGAGCGCCGAATAAAAGCCCGCCTCTTCGCCATAAACTCTGCGCCCAAGTCGATACGTGATCAGCAGCAGAGCGAGCACACCCAGCGCCACCGGCAACCGCGCCGACCACTCATACACGCCGAATAGCTTGAAGCTGGCGGCGGTGGCCCAGTAAATAAAAGGCGCTTTTTCGAGATAGCGAAAACCATTGTTGATATGCAGCGTAACCCAGTCATTTGTCTGCACCATTTCGCGCGCCGCTTCAGCGTGGACTGTGTCGGCATCGTCGAGCAGTGGCGGCTGAAAGAGGCTGGTGAGGTAAATCAGCGCCCACGCCAGCACGATGATTCCGAGAAAGAGTCTGCGCCGGGCAGAGCCGGAGAGAGCCAGTTCTGCGTGAGTTTGAGGGAGAGTTTGCGTCTGCATCAGCGAGATTTATTATATGCGGGCGCTTCTACCCCAGGCACAGCGGCGAAGACTCCTTTACGGGCGAAGTTGCGGACTGGACAGAAACAAAAACGTTTTCTTCGCTTTCAAAGCCTGTTGAGTCTGCGTATGAGAGTTCTCCTTACTTGCTATGCATTGACGCGGACCTGGTTGTAACGCCGGGCCGCGCTGCGACCGAGCGCTGTAAGTGGTGAACGCGTCAGCGCCGATTCGCTCTCCTGTCCGGTCTTTTTCTCGCTCAAGCCACCGGCTGCAGGCATTAGGCGATTGACCATCGCCAGCGCCTCTGTCGTCAGTCCGGGCGCAACGCCGTGGATGCCAGCCAGCAGCTCTGCCTGCCAGCCTACGATCAGCTCAGCTTTTCGTCTGCGAGTGGCGCTTACGATTTGCCGTGCCGCGCCGCGTGCGGAGACCGAGAATGCCGGGTTCGTCCCCGCCAGAGCAAACCAGCCGTATTCCTGTTTCTGCTTACCTTTGAAAGAAGCGTTGATGTGGGAGCCGGTGCGCATGAGTCCCGGCACTACGGTCAGAACATGGACGCCAAATTTGCCGACTTCAGCGTGCAGACCCTCGGAGAATCCCACAGCGGCGAATTTGGCGCAGTTGTAGGGAAGCAGGTGGGGCAGGCTTACCTTGCCGCCAATCGAGGTGATGTTCACAATACGGCCCGTGCCGCGCTGGATCATCTCGGGAAGCACGGCCAGTGTGGGATGGACGGCGCCCCAGAAGATCACATCCATGCTTTCCTGAAAGTCTTCGACAGTTTGAGAGAGCAGCGGCCCCACCGAGATGATGCCGGCGTTATTCACCAGCACATCGATGCCGCCAAATTCTTCCCGGGTCGTCTGAATCATGCGTTCAATGTCGCCAGTCCTCGTCAGATCGCAGACAATCGCGCGCACTTCCGCGCCCATGTCTTCCAGCTGCTGACGGGCGCGCAGCAGTTCTTCCTCTTTGCGTGCGCAGATTACAACCTTGCAGCCGGAGCGCGCGAACTCTTCGGCCAGCGCCAAACCTAGGCCGCGGGAACCGCCGGTAATCAGAACAGTCTTGCCCATCAGATCGTCTTCCCGCCAGCGCTCAAATTTTTTAAAGGCAAGCCGGCCCAGCAGAGCAACTCCAAGTCCTGCCGCAGCTCCGGCCACAATGGCTCCTGCGGCCAGGCCACCCAACACGGTATTTCTGGTATTCACGGGACACCTCTTTCTTTCTTTACGAACTCACTTCCATGTTTGCGAGTTCCAGCCGGGGCTCTTGTACGGGAACAGCCACCATCAGCTTCTCGCCCAGGGAAAGAAAACATTCAACCCACGCATGCGAACCAGCGTCATTCTGTCCTGCGAAGACTGGATACACGCTGTTCAGCAGGGAGTAAAAAATATTTTGTGCCTGCCAGAAGTTGACCGGGAAGGGAAAAAGCCGGAAAAGCCCGGCCAGAATGTTGGCATTTTCGAGCAGTCCACGGTTGTGCGGCTCCTGGCGGAGTTGCTGCATGATCCGGTTCAGTGCGTTGCTGGCGGCATAGCTCAGCCCTTCAGCATTGGGCTGGACGCCCTCGCGTTTGGTCAGCTCCATAAGCATGGAGACGCGAACGGCGTCCACAGGGTCACTCTCCAGCGTATGGCGCAGGTCGCGATTGAGAACAAATTCGGCGGTGTTGCGCAGGACCTCCGGCACCGGCTGGTCCATTTCGCGAAGAAAGCGCAGAAGTGTGCCGTGCCTTTCATAGATGGCGTGGTAAGCCGCCTCGGCGTCGCTCAGGGTTTTGCTCAAAATGATGGACAGAATGCGCTTCTGTTCGTCATGGAAGAGTGAGCGCAGTGAATACGGCATCCCGTTAAAGTTCTGGTCGAGCAGGCGCAGGGTTTGTGGTACATCGCCGCGCGAGAATGTCTCCAGCGCTTCCGCAGATGTTGTGCTGTGTGCTTCGTTAGCGCCTGCATCGCGAATGCCGGCCTGGAGAACGTGGTCGCCAAAGTGGATTACCGCGTAACCAATGTCCCGTGATTCGCGCGTGATCTTTGAAGTTACATGCGCCTGGCCCACGGCCAGACTGGCTGGGCCAGAGTCGGCCCGCCGTGAGTCCTGAATGCTGAATTCATAACAGAAGCGCGGATGCTCCTGGGCGCCATTGAAAACGGAGCTGATGGCAAAGTGTGCGCCGACCTTGCACAGGTCGGCAAAGGCAGGTTTCACCAGCCTTTGATAGACCTGCGCTCCGTCGCCCATCTCCGGAATGTTGCTCTGGGCCTCGGCCAGCAATCGCAGAAAATCCGGTTCGAGATTTATGCCGGAGACCTCGTGTGCGAGCTGGATTACCCGGCCGGCATAGAGCAGGACCTGGGCCGATTCGATACCGCTGATCTCCTCGAAGAACCAGCCGCAACTGGTGAACATGAGCATGGCATGGCGTTGCATTTCGAGCAGCTTGAGCACGGTGACGATCTCGCCCTGTTTTAGTTCGTGCCGGGAGTGTTTGGCCAGGAATCTCTGCAGGTTTTCAGGCGAGCGGTCCAGAACAACTTCAATGTAGTCATTGCGGGCGGCCCAGGGATCGCGCAGCAAAGCCGAAGCCTGCTGCTCAAACAGAGCGGCGGCATGATCGCGCAAACTGTTGAGCGCCGCGCGCAGCGGACGCCGCCACTGCTGGTTCCATCCGTAGCGGCCAAAATTGCAGCCGCAGTCTTCCTGCCACCGGCCAACGCCATGCATGCAGCTCCAGGAGGTGTTTTCGACAATCTGGACTTCATGGCCAGGCGGAAATTTTTCCAGAAACTCGCCGTAGTTGGTGAGGCGCGCGACGCCTTCGGACTCAATCTTCTCCAGCGCGTAAGCCAGGGCCATCTCGCCATACTTGTGATGATGTCCGTACGTTTCGCCATCGGTAGCGATGTGGACCAGCTGCGGCCACGTGCGCTTTGTCGAGAACCCGCTCCGCAGACGCTCCACAAAGTGATGGCCGTTGTCCAGAAGTTTTTCAAACGCAACTGCCTGGGAGATCGGGCCGTCATAGAAAAAAAGGTTGATTTTTTGCCCCGAAGGCAGGCGAGCCAGGTAAGTGCGGCTGGGATCGATGCGCCCTCCGCTCAGGTCCTTCCATGTCCGGCTACCCATCCTGCGAACTCTGGCTGCCTGATGCGGCGCCAGAATCGTGAACCTGATGCCATGCCGGGCCAGCACCTCGAGTGTTTCTACGTCCACGGCGGTTTCCGGTAGCCACATACCTTCCGGTGCGCGGCCAAAGCGGTGTACAAAATCGCGAATGCCCCACTGGATCTGCGTTTCCTTGTCCCGCTGGTTGGCCAGCGGCAGGATCATGTGGTTGTAAGCCTGAGCCAGCGCGGAGCCATGGCCGGAAAAGCGCTTTTGGCTGTCGCGATCTGAATCGATGATGCGCTGGCAGGTCTCGCGTTCGCTCTCGGACATCCAGGAGAGCAGTGTGGGGCCAAAGTTATAGCTGATACGGGAATAATTGTTGATGATCTGCCGGATGCGACCCTGCGTATCGAGAATGCGCGCCGCGGTGTTGGGTGCGTAACACTCCGCCGTGATGCGCTCGTTCCAGTCGTGGTACGGCCGTGCGGACTCCTGGCCCTCCACTGCTTCCAGCCACGGATTTTCCCGGGGTGGCTGATAAAAGTGTGCGTGAATGCAGATATAACGATCCATCAGAATGCTGGTTCGTGCGGAAAACAGAGAAGCCCGTGAATTTGGATGTGATTATTCCCGCGAGAGAAGCCTGGCCCGGCGAGAAAAGTCCGGTAATCCCGCTCCGTCCCCCTGATTTGTCTGTGCCGCCGGCGTTGATCATCCGAACACTTTCAGCTGCGCTTCGTCGATCAGGTATTCGATCACCACGTTAGCAGCGGTCTTGCCGTAGTGAAATCTCCCCGCATTTGTTTTTTTTCAGACTTCGAATTAGGATGCGCAAGGCCATTCCAGGTGTTATCACCGATGCATGGCGGAAGTGCGAGAAAATTTTTTTGCGGAAAATACGGGGAAATGCGCAGAAAGAAAAAAATTTCTTCAGAATTGCGCGTTAGGGAGTAGAAGAAGTCCTCCGCTCTTGTTTATAATCATCCGTTTTCCAGTGCAGTGCGTTTTGACTGTTCGCCTTAAGGGCTGCGGCATCGCTTTGACACTGTGACAGCCCGCAAAACATACATAGATCATGGCTCAGATTTTCAATCGCAGTGCGAATACACTGGCGCGCGCCAGTATCCTTGGCGCCATACTGCTCATCTCTGCCTCGGGGGCCGCGCTCCTGAAGCTGCAGCGCTCGCCGTATGTGACCAATCAGCATATTGCTCCGGAGCAGCCGGTGCCCTTCAGTCACCAGCATCACGTGGCCGGACTGGGGCTTGACTGCCGCTATTGCCACACGTCGGTAGAGCAATCGAGCTTTGCGGGCATTCCGCCCACCAAGACCTGCATGAACTGCCACGCGCAGATATGGACCAGCGCCGACCTGCTGCATCCGGTGCGATACAGCTTCCAGAGCGGGGAGTCGCTGCAGTGGACGCGCGTGCATGATCTGCCCGATTTCGTTTATTTCAATCACAGCATTCACGTGAACAAGGGCGTGGGCTGCGAGAGCTGCCATGGGCGCGTGGACCAAATGCCGTTGATGTATGCGGAAAACACGCTGCAAATGGAGTGGTGCCTGAGCTGCCATCGCGAGCCGGAGAAGTTCCTGCGGCCGAAAAGCCAGGTGTTTAGCATGACGTACCAGCAGCCGACGCCGGAGAATCCGGTTGAGGTGAATGGAAGAAAGTTCCTTAGTCAGGCCGAGCTTGGCCAGTACTTGAAAGACCAATATCATCTGCGCACGGTGCGGGACATTACCAGTTGTTCCACGTGCCACCGGTAATACAAACAAGAGAAATGTCCAATACGAAAGATTCAAATTCGAACCTGATTCCGGTGGACGCAATTCAGCCGGCAAGGCTGGAGCTGGATGCCGTGCGGCAGAAGCTGTCTGAGGCTAGCGGACCAAAGTTCTGGCGCACTCTGGATGAGCTCTCCGATCGCAGGGAGTTTGGCGAGCTGCTCGAGCGTGAGTTTCCGCGCCAGGCTTCCGAGTGGGTTGATCCGGTTTCCCGCCGCGGCTTTCTAAAGCTGGCTGGCGCCTCCATGGCGCTTGCCGGACTGGCTGGCTGTACAAAGCAGCCCCTGGAGCAGATTCTGCCCTATGTCCGCCAGCCGGAAGAGCTGATTCCGGGCAAGCCGGTTTTCTATGCCACGGCCATGCCGTTTGCTGGCCATGCGGTCCCGCTGCTGGTGGAGACGCACGAATACCGTCCCACGAAAATTGAGGGCAATCCGCAGCACCCGGCCAGCCTGGGAAGCACGGATATTTTTGCCCAGGCCTCGATTCTGAATCTTTACGACCCCGACCGCTCCACCTCGGTCACGTTCATGGGTGAGCCCAGTACGTGGGCCAATTTTGTGGGCGAGTTGCGGAGAGAAGTGGGCGCGCCTGGAGTTGTCAGCAGGCAAAAAGCGCTTCGCGGCGCCGGGCTGCGCTTCCTGTGTGGCTCCACCAGTTCTCCGACGTTTGCGGCGCAAATGAAGGCGCTGCAGCAGCAGTTCCCGCAGGCAAAGTGGCACTGGTATGAGCCTGTGCACCGCGATGGCGTGCGCGCCGGTTCGAAGCTTGCCCTGGGCGGCTATTACGACGCGGTTTATAAATTTGACGCAGCCGATGTGGTGGTCTCGCTGGATGCGGACTTCCTTTCCGGAGCTTGGTTCCCGGGCTTTGTGCGCTACGCCCGCGACTTTATGTCGCGCCGCAAGCTGGACGGCAGAGAGATGAACCGCTTCTATGTGGCCGAGAGTTCTCCGAGCACAACCGGAGCCAAGGCGGACCACAGGCTTCCAGCCAGGGCTGCGGATATTGAAAAGATTGCCCGTGCGCTCGCGGCCAAGCTGGGAGTTGCCGGAGCCGGAGCGGTGCAGCTTACGCAGGAGCAGCAAAATTGGGTAGATGCTGCCGCTGCTGACCTGATGCAGCATCGCGGGAAGGGTCTGGTGGTTCCGGGTGTGTTTCAGTCGGCTGCCGTGAATGCTTTGGCTCATGCCATCAATGCGGCCTTGGGTAATACCGGCCAGACTGTCAGCTACATTGATCCGGTCGAGGTTGCTGCGGTTGAGCATGGTCACTCCATCCGCGAGTTGGTGGATGATGTGAATGCGGGCAGGGTGGATGCGCTGGTGATGATCGGCGGCAACCCTGTTTATGATGCCCCGGTGGATCTGGAGTTTGAGAAGGCCCTGGGCAAGATCAAGGTTGCTATTCAGCTCTCGCTTTACAGGAATGAGACCACGGACCATGTCCATTGGCACATTCCCGCTGCGCACTATCTTGAGTCATGGAGTGATGCCCGCGCCTATGACGGCACGGTGACCATCATTCAGCCGATGATCCGGCCACTCTATGATGGCAAGAGCGCGCACGAGCTGCTGGCGGTATTTGGCGACAATCCGGGAGCGAGCGACTACGAGCTGGTCCGCGGTTACTGGAAAACGCAGCATACGGGTGCGGATTTTGATATGTGGTGGAAGCGCACGGTGCATGACGGCCAGATTGCCGGAAGCGCTTCGCCTGCACGTCAGGTATCTGCCAGGCTGGCGGCCCTTCCCGCGCCGGAGAATGCGGGCGCTGAAGATATTGAGATCGTCTTCCGGCCCGATCCCACGATCTACGATGGGTCGTTCATTAACAACGGCTGGCTGCAGACCACGCCCAAGCCGCTCACCCACAATACCTGGGACAATGTGGCCATGATTAGTCCGGCCATGGCCCAGCGGATGAAGCTGGACCAGGTTAAAGATCAGGCCGATCACCAGTCCGACGCGCAGAACATTCTGGAAATCGAATTTCAGGGAAGAAAAGTTGAAGTTCCCTACTGGGCGCAGCCGGGGCATCCGGATTACGCGGTCACGCTTTTCCTGGGTTACGGCCAGACTCGTACCGGCCGCACGGGAAGAGATGCTGACGCGAATACTTCTCGCGGATATAACGCCTACTCGGTCCGTCCGGTCTCAGCGCAATATTCCGGCGGAGCGGGCAAGGTGGTTCGCACCGATAAATACTGGAGCCTGGCGGTAACGCAGGGTCACTTCAGCATGGACGGCCGGGAGCCGGTGAAGGTTTCGACCCTTGAGGAGTACAGTAAAAATCACAATTTTGCTCACGAGCACCGGGAAGAAGAGCCGCACGACCAGAGTGACAGCAAGCCGGAGTCGCTCTATCCCAAATATTCCGAAAGTGGCTGGTACAAGGATTATTCCTGGGGTATGGCGATTGACCTGAACTCCTGCATCGGCTGCCAGACCTGTGTGGTCGCCTGCCATGCGGAGAACAATATTCCGGTAATCCC
Source organism: Candidatus Angelobacter sp. (assembly GCA_035695325.1). GTDB lineage: Bacteria > Acidobacteriota > Terriglobia > Terriglobales > Acidobacteriaceae > Angelobacter. The sequence goes on along the minus strand of DASSEH010000167.1, from coordinate 191,928 downwards.
CAAGGACCAAATCCAGCGCGGGCGAGAGATGCAGTGGCTGCGTGTGGATACCTATTATGAAGGCGACGCGGCCAATCCCAGCGCGTACTTCCAGCCGGTGCCGTGCATGCAGTGCGAAAATGCGCCCTGCGAGCCGGTTTGTCCGGTGGGCGCGACGGTACACAGCACCGAAGGCCTCAATGATATGGTGTACAACCGCTGCGTGGGCACGCGGTACTGCTCCAACAACTGCCCATACAAGGTTCGCCGCTTTAACTTCCTGCTCTTCTCTGATTTCGATACGCCCAGCCTGAAGATGATGCGCAATCCGGACGTGACGGTGCGCAGTCGCGGCGTCATGGAGAAGTGCACGTACTGTGTGCAGCGCATCAGTGAGGCGCGCATTGCCGCCGAAAAGGAAGACCGTTTGATTCGCGACGGCGATGTGGTGACTGCCTGCCAGCAGGCGTGTCCCACTGAGGCAATTATTTTCGGCAATATCAATGATCCAAACAGCCGTGTTTCAAAATTAAAAGCCAGCGAGCGTAATTACGCCCTGTTGGCGGAGCTGAATACGCGCCCGCGCACCACGTACATTGCCGCGGTCGAGAACCCCAACCCGGCGTTCAAGTCCCCAGCTCCAGCGGAGAAGGCATAACGAGATGCAAGACGTCGATCAACTACCGCCAAAGGGAGTAAGGCCGCCCATTATCGGGCCAGGCTATAACCTTGGCACCCTGAACGACCGAATTGCCGGCATTGTGCTCACCAAGCACACACCGGTGTTCTGGTTCGCCGTTGTCGGCCTGGCCGTAATGATTTTCGGCATGCTGAATACGGCCATTGCCTATCTCTTTGCGAAGGGCGTGGGAATCTGGGGAATCAATATTCCCGTAGGCTGGGGCTTCGCCATCGTCAATTTTGTGTGGTGGGTGGGTATCGGCCACGCCGGGACCCTGATCTCCGCGATTCTGCTGCTGTTCAAGCAGAGCTGGCGCACATCGATCAACCGCTTTGCCGAAGGCATGACGATTTTTGCCGTCATGCAGGCCGGTCTGTTCCCGCTGATTCACACCGGGCGCCCCTGGCTGGCGTTTTACTGGCTCTTTCCGTATCCCAACAGTATGGGCGTGTGGCCGCAGTTTCGCAGTCCGCTCATTTGGGACGTGTTCGCGGTTTCGACTTACTTTACGGTGTCGTTCCTGTTCTGGGGTATCGGCCTTATTCCGGATTTCGCCACCCTGCGCGACTCGGCTAAAACGCTGGCCGTCCGCCGCATCTACGGAATGCTGGCCATGGGCTGGCGCGGATCGTCGCGGCACTGGAACCGCTACGAGACGGCTTACATGCTGCTGGCCGGTCTGGCCACGCCGCTGGTTCTTTCCGTACATAGCGTGGTGAGTCTGGATTTTGCGGTTTCCGTAATTCCCGGCTGGCATACCACGTTCTTTCCGCCTTACTTCGTCGCCGGCGCGATTTATTCCGGGTTCGCCATGGTGCTGATCCTGGCGATTCCATTCCGTTATTTGTATGGCATGCAGGACTTTATTACCCTGCGCCATCTGCAAAACTGCGGCAAGCTGATGCTGGCCACCGGAATGATTGTTGCGTATGCCTACGGTCTTGAAATGTTTATGGGGTGGTACAGCCATGACAAGTACGAATTGGCCATGGTCCATAATCGCCTTCACGGCCCGTATTCGCACTACTACTGGATGCTGGTGCTCTGCAATATCATCATTCCTCAGGCGCTGTGGTCGAACAAGGTACGCTCAACTCCCTGGATGCTCTTTGTGCTGGCCTGTGTGGTGAATGCCGGCATGTGGCTGGAGCGTTTTGTGATCGTGGTGATGAGTCTGCAGCGCGATTTTGTTCCCAGCTCATGGGGCATGTACTGGTTCACCAAGTGGGATGTGATGACCTTTGTTGGCACGATGGGCTTCTTCACCCTGCTGTTCTTCCTGTTCATCCGGTTTATGCCCGCGATTGCAATCACTGAAATGCGGACACTGCTGCCGCAGGCAAAGGTAAAAGAATGAACGCGACGCCAATTTACGGAGTCATGGCGGAGTTCGATAACCCGACCGATTTGGTACATGCCGCGAAGGCCGCCTATGAGGCTGGCTATCGCCAGATGGATACCTACACTCCCTATCCGCTGGAAGAAGCCATGGAGGCCGTGGGTGTCCACCACAATCGCGTGTCTCTGATTGCGCTGATCGGCGCGATGCTGGGTATGATTGGCGGCTACTCGCTTGAGTACTGGGTTTCCGCAGTCAATTACCCTGTGAATGCCGGCGGCAAGCCGTTTCACTCGTGGCCGGCGTTTATTCCGGTGACGTTTGAGTGCGCGGTGCTGGGTGCGTCACTGGCCGCGGTGTTCGGGATGCTGGCTCTGAACGGATTGCCACAGCCTTATCATCCGGTGTTCAATGTCCCGAATTTTGTTCGCGCCAGCCGCGACCATTTCTTCCTGTGCATTGAGGCACAGGACCCCAGGTTCCGTCTGGATGAAACCAAGCGTTTTCTTGAGAGTTTTCAGCCCGAAGATGTTTCGGAGGTGCCGCATTAATCGTCCGGCCCAACTCCGCGCTGTTCTGCTGCTTGCCGCCGCCGCTGTCGTCGTTTTCGTTGGTGGCTGCCGACAGGATATGCAAAATCAGCCCAAGTTCATTCCTCTGCGCTCGAGTGAATTTTTTCCCGACCATCGTTCCGCTCGCGACCCGATATATGGAACCGTGGCGTGGACCAAAGAGCCGCTGAATGAAAATACATATTTCTTCACCGGCAAGCGTGGCGACGTATATGGCAATGATTTGCCATTCGCCTTTAATCGCGGAGTGCTGGAGCGTGGACGGGAGCGCTACAACATCTACTGCACACCCTGCCATTCGATGGTGGGTGATGGCAATGGAATGATCGTGCAGCGCGGATACAGGCGTCCACCGTCGTTCCACGATCAGCGCCTGCGTAACGCGCCCCTGGGTTATTACTTCGACGTGATCAGCAATGGTCTTGCAGCTATGCCTGACTATGCTTCGCAGATCCATACGGAAGACCGCTGGGCGATTGCCGCGTACATTCGTGCGCTGCAGCTGAGCCAAAACGCGAAGCCCGAAGACGTCCCCGAATCTCTGAAAGAAAAGATCAATCAACCTTTGGAGCATCAAATTCGCATTCCGGATACATCGACTGTGCAGTCGCCACCAGAAAACCGGATGGGAGGAAGGCAATGAGCCTGACCGCCGTTCGTGTTACTCCGGCTGATTTCGCCCCCCCGGCTTCCCTTCAGAAGATGGCAGTCCGTGCGGTGGGAGCGGGCGTGTTCTTTTCGCTCGTGGCGTTGGTTCTGGCAGGCGTCCTGCATAAATGGGACTTGTTCCTGCACTCGTGGCTGTTCTCCTTTATGTTCTGGCTGGGCCTCACGCTGGGCCCGCTGGCGCTGCTGATGCTGCAATACGTCACTGGCGGAAACTGGGGACGGCTGGGGCGGCGCATATGGGAAGCGGCTGCCGGCAATCTTTGGCTGGTGTTCCTCTTCTGGCTGCCCATTGCTTTTGGGATGAGACAGATTTATCCCTGGGCGGCCCTGTTGCATGATCACTTCGAGGATGCGGTCGGTCGCTATGGAGCCGACAAGGTCCACTACTATCTGAATCCCACTGGCTTTTGGGTGCGCGGCTTTATTTACTTCGCCGGCTGGGGCCTGCTCTACCTTCGCCTGATGAACTGGTCGAAGAAAGAAGAAGCCGGAGAGGCGACGCCGGCAAAGTTTGTCACGGTACAAAACATCAGCGGTGCTGGCATCATGTTTTACGGATTGGCGCTCACCTTCGCCTCCATCGACTGGACCATGTCGCTGTATCCGGAGTGGTGGTCGACCGTGTGGGGCATGCTGACCATGGTGGGCCAGGTTCTAACCACGTTTTGCTTTACCATCTGGCTGCTGGTCCGGCTGGCGCAGGAAGCTCCCATCGCCCGCATATTCAAGACCGACTATCTGCACGATTTTGGCAAGCTGCTGTTTGCTTTTGTCGTTCTGTGGGCTTACCTCTCCTTTTCGCAGTGGATCATTATCTGGTCCGGGAACATGCTGTCGGAAATTCGCTGGTATCTAATGCGGCTGGCCAACGGCTGGCAGTATTTCGGTACTCTGCTGATACTGGCGCATTTTGTATTTCCCTTTGCCCTGCTGCTCTCCCGTAATCTCAAGCGGCATGCAAGGCGCGTGGTGGGTATTGCTCTGCTGGTTCTTTTCATGCGGCTTGTGGATCTGTTCTGGATCACAGCGCCGAATTTTTACAGCGGTACAGAGAATGGTCTGAATAATTTCCACTGGGTGGATGGCCTCATGTATGTGCTGTGTCCGATAGGCATGGGCGGAATCTGGCTGTTCTTTTTCTTCCGGCGGCTGAGCAAGCGCTCGCTGATGCCGGTAAACGATCCCCACTTTGTGGAGATGCTGGAAGCGAAACATGGATAAATTTCATTCCCAGTCCAGTGGCGGGCACGTGCGAGAAGGCCACGAAGACAGCGATCTGAACATACGCGCCATTGTTATTTCCGGCATTGTCCTGGTCATATGCGGCGTGCTCTCGTTTGTGGGCGTCCACTTTTTCGCCCGGGCACTGGAACGTTATGAGAAGAGTCACGACGCTGTGCTGACTCCGATGGAGCAGCAGCTGCAAAAACAGCGTGAGATGCTTCCGGTGACGGACGATAAGACTCCGGAAAAGCCGGAGCCCGAGGGGCTGAAACGGCCTCCGGACTGGTACGGACGCGGCCAGCAGGAAGAGCATCTGCGCAGTACCTTCAGTGCACCGCGTCTGCAGTATGACGATACGCGCGACATGGATATTTTCCGGGACTCCGAAGAGGCTCTGCTGGAAGATGCCGGCAAAGACGCGCAAGGCAACGTCCATATTCCGATTCAGGATGCAATCGACGTGCTCGCGAAGCGTGGATTGCCGGCGGTGAGCGGGACCTTTACCGCTGCCCAGCCGCAACTACCGCCGCCATCGTCTGCACAGTGGCAGGAGGTCACCAGCGGGGCAGGGCAGCAGCGCAGAATCAGCCCGGCTGCGGGTGCAGGAGAAGGTCAAAGCCATTGATGTATCCGGCAACAATTCGGAAGACCGGGCTGGCGATTTGCCTCGCCGCGTTCGCTATTGCCTGCTCATGGGGGCAGGCGGCCACGCCGAAAATGGACGTGGGGCAGTCCAGTACGGCTTCCAATCAGAAGATTTCCATTCTCGATCAGGTTGGCATTGATCAGCACCTGAACCAGAGAATTCCACTCGAAGCGCAGTTTACCGATGAAAACGGCCAGACTGTGTCCCTGAAGCAGTATTTTGGCGTCAGGCCGGTGCTCGTCACCATGGTTTATTACCAGTGCCCCATGCTTTGCTCGCAGGAGCTCAACGGGCTTACCTCCTCGTTGAATGTGCTGAGCCAGTTCAATGTGGGGCGGGAATTTGATGTGATTACCGTGAGCTTTGATCCCACGGAAACGCCGGAGCTGGCCGCGGAAAGCAAAAAGAAGTTTCTGGAGCGTTATCGCCGCCCGGGCGCCGCACAGGGCTGGCACTTTCTCACGGGAAAAAAAGATCAGATCGAGTTGCTGTCGCAGTCGCTGGGCTTTCGCTATGCCTGGGACCCTGAAATCAAACAGTACGCGCATGCGAGCGGCATCATGCTGATAACGCCCGATGGCCGCATTGCCCAGTACTACTATGGAATTGAGTACGCCCCGCGCGACCTTCGGCTTGGCTTCATAGAAGCTGCGCAGGGAAAGATCGGAACCGTGGTTGATCAGGTTTTGCTGTACTGCTACCACTACGATCCCGCCCGCGGTAAGTATGGAGCGGCGGTTTTCAATATTTTGAGGATTGGCGCCCTGGCCACGGTGCTGGTGATTTGCGGATTCATGTTCATCATGATTCGTCGCGAACACCGGCCCGCGCACAGCGCCGCATAACGATAAATGCAATCTACCGTGCCCTTATTTCCGGAGCAGGCTTCGACAATCGCCCACCATGTGGACTGGCTGTATCTGTTTTTGGTGGCGATTACGGCCTTCTTTTCGCTGCTGGTTGCCGCGCTGATTCTTTTCTTCATCATCAGGTACAAGAGGACCCCGGACCGGGAAGCGGAGCAGATCCACGGCTCCACGCTGCTCGAAATCGTCTGGACTGTGATTCCTCTGGGCATCTCGATGGTGATCTTCGTCTGGGCCGCCGTTCTCTACTTCCACATGCAACGACCTCCGAGCAATGCCATGGAGGTTTATGGCGTAGCCAAGCAGTGGATGTGGAAGTTCGAGTATCCCGGCGGACAGCGCGAGATCAATTCGCTCCATGTCCCCATTGGCCGCCCTGTACGGGTGACGCTGATTTCGCAGGACGTGATCCACAGCTTCTTTGTTCCGGCGTTTCGCGTGAAGCAGGACGTTTTACCGAACCGGTACATGACGACCTGGTTTGAAGCCAAAGAGCCCGGCACCTACCACTTGTTCTGCTCGCAGTATTGCGGCACCAAGCACTCAGCCATGATTGGCGAGGTGGTGGCGATGAAGCCCGAGGACTTTGCCAGCTGGCTGACCAGCGGCAAGGCGGAAGGTTCACTGGCCGCGCAGGGTGAAAAGCTCTTCCAGCAGCTCGGATGTGCCACCTGCCATCGCGCCGATTCGGGAGCACGCGGACCGAATCTGGCCGGACTCTATGGCCGCCAGGTGCGGCTGACCGATGGCCACGTGGTCGTTGCTGACGATAACTACATTCGCGAATCCATCCTGGTCCCGAATGCGAAAGTTGTTTCCGGCTTCCAGCCCATTATGCCGACCTTTCAGGGCATGATCAGCGAAGAAGACCTGATTCAGCTTTCCGACTACATCAAGCACCTGTCCGCGCAGCAACAGGAAGGGCCGCTGAATAATCGCAGCACTCCGGAGCAGATTCGCGACAGTGAAGTGAAGCAGGTTCAGGACCAAATGAAGCAGCAGGATACTGTGCCTCAAAAAACATCAGGGAACAACAAATGAGTACCGCTACTGCAAACGTAATGCCGGCAAAGCATTACCTGAATGACAATTACGGAATCAGATCCTGGCTGCTGACCAAAGACCATAAGCGGATCGCGGTCCTTTATCTGGCGTCGATTACCGTTTTCTTCTTTATCGGGGGCATTTACGCCGCGCTGATCCGCCTGCATCTGCTAACGCCGCAGGGTGCGTTGTTCCAGGCCGATACCTATAACAAGCTGTTCACCATGCATGGCGTGAACATGATCTTCTTCTTTCTGGTGCCTTCGGTGCCGGCGGTGATGGGTAATTTCATCCTGCCGATTATGATCGGCGCCAAAGATTTGGCCTTCCCCAAGATCAATCTGCTGAGCTGGTACATCTATATCGGAGGCGCCCTTTTTTCCCTGGCGGCACTGGTCAGCGGCGGAGTGGATACCGGATGGACCTTCTATACGCCGCTTAGCACTGGCTTCCTGCGGACGCCGGTTACCGTGCTGGCCATCGGCGTTCTGATTGCCGGCTTCTCCTCGATCTTTACCGGACTGAACTTCATTGTCACCGTGCATCGCATGCGCGCTCCGGGAATGACCTGGGGACGGCTGCCACTGTTTGTCTGGGCCAATTACGCCACCAGCATCATCATGATTCTGGGAACGCCGGTGCTGGCCATCACGCTGATTCTGGTAGCTCTGGAACGCGCCTTCCATATTGGAGTTTTTGATCCTAAGCTGGGCGGAGATCCGGTGCTGTTCCAGCACATGTTCTGGTTCTACTCTCATCCGGCCGTGTACATCATGATTCTGCCGGGGATGGGCGTGATCAGCGAGATCATCACCTGCTTCTCGCGCAAGCGGGTATTCGGCTATCCGTTCATCGCATTTTCCAGCATCGCCATTGCGGTGTTTGGCTTCGTGGTATGGGCGCATCATATGTTCGTGGCTGGCATCTCGGTATATTCGGCGCTGGTGTTCTCGCTGCTGAGCTACGCCGTGGCCATCCCGTCCGCAGTCAAGGTGTTTAACTGGACGGCGACCATGTACAAAGGGTCGATCAGTCTGCAGACACCGATGCTGTATGCTCTGGCCTTCATCGGCCTGTTTACCATCGGCGGACTGACGGGCCTCTTCCTGGCCGCGCTGGGCCTCGATATTCATATTCACGATACGTACTTTGTGATCGCCCACTTCCACTACATCATGGTGGGCGGCATGGTCACGGCCTACATGGGCGGGCTGCATTTCTGGTGGCCCAAGATTACCGGGCGTATGTATCCGGAAGGCTGGTCCAAACTTTCGGCGTTGATCGTGTTCATCGGCTTCAATCTCACGTTCTTTCCGCAGTTCATTCTTGGTTATCTGGGAATGCCGCGGCGTTATGCGGCCTATCCGCCGGAGTTTCAGGTACTGAATGTTCTCTCCACCGCCGGAGCATCGATTCTTGCCGTGGGCTTCATTATGCCAGCTATTTACTTTATCTGGTCGCTGAAATACGGCGAGGTCGCGGGAAACAATCCGTGGCAGGCAACAGGTCTGGAGTGGGAGATCAGCTCTCCACCGCCAACGCACAACTTCCACGAAACGCCGATTGTTACCACAGAGCCGTATCACTACGGAGCGGAGCAGGAGGTTCCCGTTGTCCCATAGTTCGACAACTACTACCGCGAATCATTCGGATTCAGCAACTACTGCCACGCATCATCCGGCGCTGGTCCATCATTTTGACAATATGGAGCAGCAGAAGGAAGCCGCCACTTTCGGCATGTGGGTCTTCCTGCTGACGGAAATCATGATGTTCGGCGGCCTGTTTGTCGCCTATCTGATCTACCGGCTCAAGTACTATCCTGCGTTCGTGGCTGGAAGCACCAGCATTGATGTTTCCTGGGGCTTTGCCAATACTCTGGTCCTGATCGGCAGCAGCTGGACCATGGCCATGGCAGTGTGGGCTGCCCAAACCGGAAAACGCAAGCTGCAGGTCCTGTTCATCCTCGGCACCATGGTGCTGGGTACCGCGTTTCTGGGAGTAAAGGCCAAGGAATATTACGAGAAATATGATGAGTGCCACATTCCGGGCCATGTGATCGGAAAAGGCTTTAATGCCTGGGGCGGATGCAGCGCCGATAAAAGCAAAGGCAACATCGCCGAAGAAGTTATTAAGCGCGACCACAGCATTCCGGAAGCTTCAGCCGTACAGACGGCAAAACAGTCCGAGATGTTTTTTGCCTTCTACTTTGTCATGACTGGTTTGCATGCTACCCACATGGTGATTGGGTTGGGTGTGCTGGCCTGGCTGATGTGGCGCGCGAATCGCGGAGAGTTTGGGCCGGAATACTTCTCCCCCGTCGAAAACGTGGGGCTGTACTGGCACTTTGTCGATATCGTGTGGATTTTCCTGTTTCCTTTGCTGTATTTGATCAGCCGGCACCAGCATGCCGGATAAATTGAGAGCTGCCATGTCTGAACACAAACATCCGTCACTCGTGTTGTACGCGGGAATCTTCTTTGCCCTGATCATCGGGACTTGCCTGACCTGGGCGATTGCCTTCCAGGACCTGGGCGTGTGGAACCCCGTGGTTGCTCTCACCATCGCCGTGATCAAAGCCACGCTCGTGATTCTCTACTTTATGCACGTGCGTTACAGCAGCAAGCTCACCATTGTTACGGTGTGCGCCGGCTTCTTTTGGCTGATGATCATGATCACGCTCAGTCTCAGCGACTACCTCACGCGCGCCCTTCAATTCTAGAACCACCGCTTTTTGCGGTATTTACGATTTGTTATCGCCAGATTGCAACCTGCAATCTGGCGTTCTTTATTGCGCTTCCTGGGAATTGACACGGAAGCAAGCCCCGCCATACGATCAAGTCGAGTTCCCGATCAGAGAATGTGAGGGGTTTATGAGCTTACGGACGTTTCTCGGCAAGCAGTTTATTGACGTTATTGACTGGGTTGAACCGGCGGACGGCATACTGGCCTACCGGTATCCCATGCAGGACCGCGAGATCCAGAATGGCGGTCAGCTTACTGTGCGAGACTCGCAGCTTGCGGTTTTTGTGAACGAAGGAAAAATCGCCGACCAGTTTGCGCCCGGCCTGTACAAGCTCACCACCAACACGCTGCCCATCCTGACTTATTTGAAGAACTGGGACAAAGCTTTCCAGTCGCCCTTTAAGTCGGATGTGTTTTTCTTCTCCACGCGCATGCAGACCGACCAGCACTGGGGCACACCCAATCCGGTCACGGTGCGTGACAAGGAGTTTGGCGCCGTGCGTCTGCGGGCTTTCGGCATTTACTCGTATCACATCGCTGATGCCAAGGTGTTCTACCAGAAGATCAGCGGTACCCGCGAGCAGTATTTGACCAGCGATCTGGAAGGTCAGCTGCGGGACACGATCATCGGCGTGCTGGCCAATACATTTGCCCAGAGCAACGTGGCGTTTCTCGACATGGCGGCCAATCAGACGCAGCTGGGGCAGCAAGCTTCTGAACTGCTTAAACCGGCATTTACTAATCTGGGGCTGGCGCTGGATACGTTCGTGGTCGAAAATCTTTCGCTGCCGGAAGAGCTGCAGAAGATGCTGGACCAGAGAATCAGCATGAACATGGTGGGCGACATGGGCCGCTATACGCAGTTTCAGGTGGCGCAGTCCCTGCCCGTTGCCGCCGCGAATGAGGGCAGTGGCGGCGCTGGCCTGGGAGCCGGGCTGGGCGTGGGAATGGGCATGGCGCAAACCATGATGAACAGCATGAAGTCCGCGACCAGCGGTGGCGGCGAAGCAGCTCCTGCCCCTCCGGCTGCCGGAACAAAATTTTGCATGGAATGCGGCAAGCCTGTGCCCGGGGGCGCAAAATTTTGTCCGAACTGCGGAAAGCCACAGCAGTAATGGCGGGAATCGAATGGATTGTTGAAGCCTGGGGCTGCAATCCCGAAACGCTTCGCGATCTTAAAGCGATGCAGGAGTTGTTTGCCTGCATAGTGCAGGACCTTGATCTGCACCCCTGCGGGCAGGACCAGTGGCGGCAATTTCCGCAGTCCATGGGTATCACTGGGCTTTGCCTGCTCTCCGAATCACATCTCGCGTGCCATACCTTTCCTGAACATGGCACGCTCTGCCTGAATCTTTTCTGCTGCCGTCCGCGTCCGGAGTGGGATTTCAGCGGCCAGCTGCGGCGATTGTGCGGAGCGCAAAAAATAAGCGTGCGCCGTCTGGAGCGGCCATACCTTGGGTTAGAGGGCAATCCTGCGGAATTCTCCCTGGCCGGAGGTCGAAAAGCTCAATGACCCAGCGTACCTCCAACTGTCCGAATTGTGGTGCGCCGGTAGTTTTCCGCTGGTCCAGTAGCGTGCAGACAGTCTGCGCTTACTGCAAATGCATTTTGGTCCGTACCGATGTAGACCTGAAGAAAGTCGGGCAGGTGGCCGACCTGCCGCCGGACGCTTCACCCATTCAAATCACGAGTGAAGGCAAATACGGCAACCGTGCCTTCGTGGTTCTTGGCCGGATTATCTACGAGTACGATCAGGGCAACTGGAATGAGTGGCACATTCTATTCAACGATGGCACGGATGGATGGCTGTCCGATGCGCAGGATGAATACGCTATTTCTTTTCGCAAAGAGATTCCGGGGCTTCCCGCACAGACCGCGGCAAAGCTGGGAAGAGATTTTCAGTGGGACGGCGTCTTTTTTACTGTGACCTCCGTGACGCTGGCCCACTATGCCGGGGTTGAGGGCGAGTTGCCCTTTGAATACTGGGACAAGACGGACGTAATTTTCGCCGACCTGCGTTCGCACGGCGGGGACTTTGCCACGCTGGATTACAGCGACAAGCAGCCTGCCCTCTATATCGGGAAAGCGGTGGATTTCGACGATTTGCAGCTAAAGAACGTGCGCAGGTTTGAGGGATGGTAAATGCCTGAGAGTTCGCCCGGCAAAGAGATTCCGGCAGTCAGTGTGCGCTCGCTGAGTTGCCCGAACTGCGGCGCTGCTGTAATCGTCCGCTCCTTTGGTCAGGCGGTGACTGTAGTTTGCGGAAGCTGCCAGTCCATTCTCGATGCGCAGGATCCCAAAGTCGCGATACTCCAGCGCTTTCAGTCCGCCATTAAGTACGAGCCACTGATTCCTCTGGGCTCGCGGGGCAAACTTCGCGGCACGCTATATGAAGTGGTGGGCTGCCAGCGTCGCTCCATTGAGGTTGAAGGCTTTACTTACAGCTGGAGCGAATACATTCTCTTCAATCCGTACAAGGGATTTCGCTACCTTACCGAGTATGACGGTCACTGGAATTACGTCTCCATACTGCGCACACTGCCCGATGCGCGTGGCGGGGCCGGCAGCGAAGCCCCCGTAAAGTATCTGGGCGAAAGCTATCGCCACTTCCAGACCGCAGAAGCCAAAACGACATTTGTGCTGGGCGAATTTCCCTGGCAGGTGCGAGTGGACGAAACCGTGGATGTAACCGATTACGTTTCGCCGCCGCGCGTGCTCTCGGCGGAGATCAGTAAAGATAAGGAAGTAACGTGGTCGCTGGGCGAGTACATGAACGGGGCGGATATATGGAAGGCGTTTTCCGCCCCAAGGCAGCCGCCGCCCGCGATTGGCGTCTATGAAAATCAGCCGTCGCCTTTTTCGTCGAACGCCAGGGCGGTGTGGAAATACTGCGCCCTGTTTTTTTGCCTTGCAGTGCTGCTCTTCATCGCCAACGGAATACGTGCGAAAGACCAGCTGATCTTCAGCAGGAGTTATGTTTTCAATGCCGCCAGCCCGGGTGAGCATTCTTTTGTGACCGACGGCTTTGAACTTACTGGACATCCGGCGGCGCTCGAAGTAAAGACAGAAACCAATGTAAACAACAGCTGGATTTATCTTAACTACACTCTGATCAACCAGGATACAGGCCAGGCCTGGGATTTTGGACGCGAGGTGAGCTACTACTACGGTTATGATTCGGATGGTTCATGGAGTGAAGGCAAAGCGGAAGACACCGCCGTGGTGCCCACGGTTCCGCCGGGAAATTATTATTTACGCATTGAGCCGGAGAGCGACCCCAGGTATACAACTTCCTATGTGGTTACCGTACGGCATGACGTTGTGGTGGGCTGGTGGTTCCCGATCACTGCCGGTCTGCTGATTCTGCCCGCGGCTTTTGCCACGTGGCGATCCATAAGCTTTGAGCACATGCGGTGGCAGGAGAGCGACCACGCCAGCAGTTCAATGCTTACCAGCGCCGGCAGCGGAGATTCCGGAGACAGCGATGATTCGTAAACTCTACATGATTTATGGTTTGGGAGTGCTGGTTCTTCTCGCTACAGCGCAGTATCGCGGCTGGACATTTACGCCCGTCAGCCTCCTCAGCAATGTTCCCAAATCCGTGCGCGACAATCCTGGGTCGTACCGCTCGGTGTACAGCTCCTACCACCACTACACTGGAGGGAAGTAAATGGACTTTTCAAATCTGCTGCATAACCTCGTCAATGCTGCCGTATTCGCCGCCATGGGGATCATCATTTTTGTGGTCGCGTTCGCCGTGATGGACAAGGTGACGCCTTACCATCTGTGGAAAGAGATCGTGCAGGAGCACAACATGGCACTGGCTATTCTGGTGGGCGCCATGTCCATTGGCATCTGCATCATCATTGCCGCGGCAGTACACTAACCGGTGGCGGTCCTTCTTTTTATCTCGGTCCTGCTGATTGCTGCCTGCGGGCTGATCTACGAACTCATCGCGGGCACGGTGGCCAGTTATCTGGTGGGAGACAGCGTTTTCCAGTTCTCCACCGTGATTGGCAGCTATCTCTTTGCCATGGGCATCGGCAGCTTTCTTTCTCGCTATATTCATCGTGGCTTGGCGTGGCGCTTCGTTTTTATAGAGCTGGTGGTCGCGCTGGTGGGTGGTTTTTCATCCGCGCTGCTGTTTCTGGCGTTTGCATTTACCCAGGGCTTTGCGATCTTTCTGTATTTGATCGTAATCGTGCTCGGCATTCTGGTGGGCCTGGAGATTCCGCTGCTCATGCGGATCATCCGCCACCGCTACCACTTTCGCGAAGTGGTTTCGCATGTTCTTACCTTTGATTACATTGGCGCTCTCTTTGCCTCGATACTTTTTCCCGTTGTGCTGGTGCCATACCTGGGGCTGGTGAAGTCGGCTTTGTTCTTTGGCATTGTGAATGCCGCAGTGGCGCTGTGGAGTACGTTTCTGTTCAAAACGCAGATACCGTATCCGCGCCGGCTACAGCTGATGTGCGGTGTTGTAATCGTACTGCTGGTGGCCGGACTGGCTAATGGAAAACGCATCACCGGGCTGGCGGAAGAGAATATCTATGCGGACGAGATCATCTTTTCCCGCGATACGCACTACCAGCACATTGTCCTGACCAGGTGGAAGGACGATTTGCGCCTGTTTTTGAATTCGCATCTTCAGTTCAGTTCGCGCGATGAGTACAGGTATCACGAAGCTTTGGTCCATCCTGGTTTATCTGCCGTTTCCACGCCGCGCCGCGTGCTGGTGCTGGGCGGAGGCGACGGCCTGGCGGTGCGTGAAGTGCTGAAGTATCCCCAAGTGGAGAGCATCACGCTGGTGGACCTTGATCCGGAGATGACGCGCCTTTTTTCTACGCATCCATTTCTTACGGCGCTGAACCAGAAATCCTTTTTGTCGCCCAAAGTCCACATTATCAATGCAGACGCATTTCTCTGGCTGGATTCTTCGCCGGAAATATTTGATTTTATCATCGTGGATTTTCCCGATCCCACCAACTACTCGCTGGGCAAGCTCTACACCACTGTATTTTATTCAGCCTTACGGCGGCATTTGAGCCAACAGGGCTTTTTTGTGGTGCAAAGCACCTCGCCCATGTTCGCGCGCAAATCATTCTGGTGCATTGTGGAGACGGTGCAGCAGGCGGGATTCACGACTTATCCGTATCACGTGTACGTGCCGGCGTTTGGCGAGTGGGGATACGTGCTTGCCGGTCAGCATGAATACCAGCCGCCGCAATCTTTGCCGCAAGGGTTGCGTTTTCTTACTACGGCAGGGCTGCGCGGTATGTTCGACTTTCCGCCGGACATGGCCCAGGTCCCCATGCCGGCCAATCATCTGAACGACCAGGTGCTGGTGCGAACCTACGATCATGAATGGCGGGAGATCAGCCATTGAAGACCACACGCCGCGAATTCTGCGCTCTGGGTGCGGCGGCGCTGGTGGGGCTTTCGCTTAAATCCGACCGGGCCATTGCCGGCGAGTTCGTCAACGATTCGTTTCAAATGGGCCATCTGCTGCGCGACCGCAAACAGTTTCCCGCGCTTCGTAAAGTTGTCCGCATACCGCTGGTGATTGCCGGTGGAGGCATGGCGGGGGTGAGTGCCGCATGGCGTTTGCAAAAGCGCAACTTCACTGATTTCGTACTGCTGGAGATGAACTCGCAGCCCGGGGGAAATTCACGCTGGGGCGAGAATCAGATTACCCGTTATCCCTGGGCCGCGCACTATGTTCCTGTGCCGGGCAAAGAAGCTGAGTACGTGCGCGAACTCTTTACAGATCTCGGCGTATTCAAAGACGGCAAGTGGGACGAGCGCTATCTTTGCTTTGATCCTCAGGAGCGTTTGTATGTCCACGGAAGATGGCAGGAGGGGATTGAACCGGAAGCTGAGCTGTCGCCCGCTGACCGCGAGCAGTTTCGCCACCTGGGCGATCTCATGCAGACATTTCGTGCCTCCGGCGGCTTTACTGTTCCGCTGGAGATTGGCATTTCGCAACGGCATGCCGAGCTGGACCGGATCTCGTTTGCCGAATGGCTGACGAAAAATGGATTCAATTCCAGGCCGCTGCTTTGGTACATGAACTATGCCTGCCGCGACGATTACGGAGCATTGGCTAGCGATACCTCCGCCTGGGCGGGCATTCATTATTTTTCTTCGCGGCAAAAAGAAGAAAAAGGCCCGCTCACCTGGCCGGAAGGCAACGGCTGGATTGCCCGGCAGTTGCTGGCGCGGGTGGGCAAGTTCGTCCGCACTGACCAGATGGTCTATCGCATTCAGCGGGAGAGAAACCTGTTTCGCGTCTTCGCGGGCGACACGGAATATCGCTGCGACTGCGTGGTGTTTGCCGCACCCACATTTCTTGCGCCCTATTTAATTGATGATGCGCCGCCGCTTCATGATTTCCATTACTCGCCGTGGCTCACGGCCAATCTGACACTCGATTCCATTCCGGACACGCACGGTGGCGCGCCCGCCTGGGACAATGTAGTGATGGACTCGCCCACACTGGGATACGTGGACGCCATGCACCAGTCACTGCGCACCTTTGCCGACCGCACCGTGTGGACGTTTTACTGGGCGCTGGCCGAAGGCGCGCCGGGCGCGAACCGGCAACTGTTGCTCGAAAAAGACTGGTCGTACTGGAAAGAAGCTATCCTCACGGACCTTGAGCGGGTGCACAAAGATATACGCAAGTGCGTCTCCCGCATCGACATCATGCGCATGGGGCATGCCATGGTGCGGCCCGATGTAGGAGGTATTTTTTCGCCGGAGCGCAGCCGGCTGAAAAGGGCGGCAGACAGGCTGTATTTCGCCAATTCCGACCTGAGCGGAATTTCCATTTTTGAGGAAGCGCAGTACCACGGCGTGACTGCCGCCGAGCGTGCGCTGCATGTTCTGGGGCACTGAGCCGGGGCACGAGATGTACCGCATCGCAGTTATCTCTGCGACAAAACAATCAGCAGTATTACAGCCGCCAGAATGGCGAGCACCAGCACGGTGATTTTGACGGCGCTGTAGGGGCGCTCGCCTTCTACGTCTCCGGTGCGCGCGTTCACCACCACGTGATAGACCTTGTTCTGGAACTGGTAAGCCCCAATCCACACCGGCAGCAGCAGATGGAGGAAATAGATATTCGAGTAAGTGGTGTTGATGCTGAAGACCCGCTGCTCGTCGCCGCCAATGTCGCGGCGGACGGAGCGTTCGATTTCCTGGGCCATCACGGCCTTGGCTTTCTCAAAGCCCTGCGCCAGTTCGATCTGGTAGCGCTGGGCGCGGAAGCCAGCCAGATATGCTGGTTCGTATCCGCACAGTGAGTTCATGTCCCACGGCTGCAGCTTGTTGAGGCGTGGCTCCGGCACGGCCGTGGTGGCCGCGATCAAAACGTTGTTGAAATCCTCTGACACATTGCCGCCCGTGGGATACCAGGCGGTGTGCTGCACCTCGCGCGTGCGCTCCACGGTGTTGCCGTCACTATCCTGCTCGGTGTAAGTCTCGGTGGTGTAGTAGTACTCGCCGCGCTCTCCGGTGTAAGTGCTTTCGGTGTGGCAGTAATACGTCCAGAAGGGAAGATAGACGCCATTGAGCCCTTCGGGGCGGGCCAGCCGCTGCAGCGCGCTGGGAGCAAACCAGCGCGAGCCCAGCCATTGCTGCAACTGGGTGAGCGCACCCGGTTTGGCTACCTTGAAGGGCAGCACGCCGTCCGGTGCGATGAGCGGATCGGCGGCTTTGGGCTGGGCTACAATCGCCGTACCGCAAAACGAACAGTTGCCCGCGACTTCCGGAGGTTCAAAGGCCACCACGCTGCCGCAACCAGTGCAAGTGACCTGAAGGGCCTGCGTGGTGATGGGCTGAAGCAAATGAGCAGCCACCGTCCCGGTGAACTCATGGGCCTTCACGGACGAGCTGGCAATGAGGGCCTGCAACGTGCCGCAGTGCGCGCATTTGAGCTGGCCGGATTCGGGATTGAACTGCATTCCCGCCCCGCAGGAGGGGCATGCAAACTGCTCTTTGACCGCTGATTCAGGCATGAAAGGCGATCTTAGGGCGGAAGGGGGGAAGTGTCAATAATTTGATTTGCTTAACCATTGCCATTTAACAAGCCTTTGTCGATCAACCGTATTTGCGTATAGCCAGCCAACAATCGATGAGTTATAGCCAATTTAAGCGCCGTAGTTGCCAAAAAATGAACAGACGCAAGCCGCCGCCTGTCAATAACATCCTCAATAGCACAATCAGTCGTAAACTTAAAACAGCCAGGAGGTTCTATTAATGCAGAATCAATACAGGTTTAACAAGTATCTTAGATTTGCAGTATGCACTGTCATGGCGTGTGGTCTAATGCCGCTTGTCGGCTGTGTTGTAGATGGCGGCTCAGTGAGTACTAGCGTATCTCAAAACACGCAAACCGGTGCTACCACCGTAACTGTGACAGGGACAATAACGATTAAGCGTCAGCCATTGCAGCAGTTAGCTATGTGGATGCCGCCGGTATCAGGAACCGATCTGGCAAGCCTGAATCCCAGCCAGGCTATCATGTCGTATTCGCTTTCTAATGCAGCCATCGTCTCGACCGGCGGTGCAGTAACCATAACGCTCACAGACGATAACACGGGCGCAACTGTTGGGCAGCAGACCTTTCAATATGTAGTCAGCAACAACAGCCTGTTTGCGCAGGATCCTACTGCAGTTTCAACCTGGCTCAGTCAGTTCTCTTCTTACACCAATCTTGATGTGAGCGTGGTCGCAAAAACCGACATGCAAGCCGCAGGATCGGGTACAGTAACTGTTACAAATAATGCTATATACCAGGGAACATCATACGCCAGCGCATCCACGAGTTGGGTCGCAAGCCCAATCAGACCAGGTGGCTGCATTGGAGGACGGTGTCCTCTTCAGTAATCCTCGAGTATTATTACGTGTTAAATTTGGTGGGTGCCAGAAACGCTGGCACCCAGTTTTACGGAGATATGAGATGAAAAGCCGTTGTCGTTTGCTGGTTGTGGGCTTGATTCTTGCGCCACTAATCGGTTGCGCACGCTACCGTTTTCCACTCTCCCGCGAGGTGATGCAGACGCCTAATACGGAGATATGGGCAGTGCGGGCGCAAAAGTCCGAATCACAATATCGAACCCACTCGATCACAAGGCTCAATGGTGCAGGCCCTGCAGCTGGCGAGCCAACATCTGTCATCGCCTTGGGTACTACAGCAAACTGGCAATGGGAGGTGCGGGCTGTTCCCTCCCTCCTGCCTTCACTGAAGGCGTGGCAAAGTGATAAGGAAGTGCTGCTGCCGTCCAACGGCTCGGACGATCTGGACCACCCTGCGGTAAGCTGGGAACAGGCATTTGCGCGTGCCTACAAGGTTGTTAATTATTTATTAGGTCGAACGCCACCGCCAATGAAGCTTTCCCTGCTGCTGGTTCCCAAGGGCAGTGCATATAAGAAAAACTTTGTCCAAACTGGAAATGACTTAATTCCGCTGACGTTTGCTTTTTACTATCCAGCAGCATCATCAGAGACGGATGCTCTCACATCGGATCGCTTCTCAGCGCTGGTAGAAGCCGTCTCCAAAGTCGTTCACGAATACCAGCATGCGCTTGTCGATACGAAAGCTATAGAGCAGACAGGAAGCAATCGGGTCGATAAGACTATCAATAGCGAGATCCGCAGCCAATGCTGGGCCGAATCCACTACTTTTGCTTTGGCATCTGGAACAGCCTCGTATCTGAAATGGAACCCTGCATTTCCCAGCGAACTCATCGAGCACAACCCAGACCATAACAAACAGAAAAACGCACAACCCAGGCAGCGACGCTTCAGTGATGCCGATTTATGGGCAGGGCATCTGTTAGCCAAAAATCTCTCTGCCTATTTGCTTGACAGGGGCTTCGCTGAGCCCAAGGTTGAATACAGTGATCCAGCTGGTATGAATGCTGTCGTTAGCTTTTGTGGTTCAATCACTCAGCATCCACGCGATCTCACCGTAGACCTGTACAGCACGTCTCAGGTTGAATTGACACCACTTTTTCCAACCACAATCAGTCCATCTAAGGATGGTGTAAAAAAATAAAGGTACGTAAAGCGGCCATGGATTAACAAATAATCATGTCGAAGTAAGCGTTCTGGATTGGAGTCGCATTTCGACTTTCTTATCACGAGTCCAACCCACCATCCGCCAGTAACCGCCGTCTATATTCAGAAGGCGTTAGTCCGGTAATCTTTTTAAATGCCCGCCCAAAACTGCTGATGTTGCCAAAGCCTGAGTTGTACGCAATAGCAGCAATTGACAAATCTGAAGACATCATGTGTCTTATGGCCGTTACTATGCGGCACTGTTGAATAAATGCATAAAATGTCATGCCAATTGTGCGTTTAAAAAATTTTGCAAACGCTGTTTTTTCCATACAGGCAATTTCTGCCGCTTTACTTAGGCTAATTATCTGATCCGGTTGCTGAATATATAACTTAATTTTGTTTAAGCGCGAATAATAACTGATTTTCTTTAGAAGAAGAGGGTCTTCCAGTGGACTTTTAATCTCTTTGCAATGTTGACTACTGCCATCCGTTGCAGAAAGCAAACTTTCTGCCGCTTTGCAATTAACTATCGTGCAGGCAAGTACGTCCTTATGCTTCATATTTGCTATGTTGTTTTGAAATTATTATACAACAAAGCAGTAATGGTCGGGACGGGCAGATTTGAACTGCCGACCCCTCGCACCCCAAGCGAGTGCTCTACCAGGCTGAGCCACGTCCCGACGATGAAGAACCGCTGTGAGAAAAAGCAGGGGTGTAACAGCGGAAAACTCAATCATTATAGCATCCGGAAACAGGGCGTTACGCACTCGGCAGGCGTGCCTGCCGAGGAAAAATTCAAAGACAGCATTAGCCGCGCTATTTTTTGGTGACTTTACAGCCGCCGAACGCGAGCTCGATGGCAAAACTGCTGCCGCCATAAGTTCCCATGAGGTTCAGCTTTTTGAGCATCTGCAGCCCGGCCACTTCCTGATAGTCCATATGCACTTTGAGGTGTGTGGTTTCTTCCGGCTTCTGTGACTGATAATCCGCCTCATAGCCGTTCAGCACAAAGCCACGGGCAGTCCGGGCGAAGTCAGGACGGATGGTGCTGTCAAACTCCGGCGTGGAGACTCGCATCTCTTTGATGGCAAAGTCTTTTTCCATGCTGGTGACCACATTGGCGCTGTCTTCTTTGTAAGAGAGGCGGTACCGTGGGCCCACGCGCTCCAGTTGATATTCGCTCGCAGCCGCAGGGAAAGGTGGACTGAGCATAAACAGCTTCCAGGTATCAAAGAAGCCGGAGGCCATCTGCTCCATACCGGAATATATTTGCCGGAGAGCGGTCATCATCTCGCTGCTTTGCCCGGTAAGGTCGTTGTGGGTGAGCTTTACGCTGCTGTCGGACGAGAGACGGGTGATGAACTGCAACTGGCGGAGAGTTTTTAATTGCTGCGTCCGCGCCTTCCGGATTCTGCTGGCGTTCCGCGCGCAGCAGCAATTCCCAGTCCGGCGTGACGCTGCATTCAAAAGAGTCCAGGCCCTCGGCCCGGAGGTTGTAGTAGGCGTGGCGAGCCTGAGTGACAAGCGACTGCCGGTTTGCCGCATCCACGGCCTGAGCACAGACTGCGCCTGAAAACAGCGAACAGCAGAGCAGTAAAAAGACACAAAGCCTCACGGCTCTCAATTTCTGCATGGCGTATTTTCCCCTGGGACTGGAGTGAAATGCGTTCTTTGTTTCATTGTGCACGTCTGGTGCGCAACAGGACAAAGACTAAATGCCTTTAGATCCGGCCAACAAAGCATATTTTTGCAAATGTACTGAAGTTGGCAGACCGTGGCAGATAGAGGCGCTTTTCGCCGCCGCCGGATACGCCGATAATCCAGATACACTGACGAGTCCGGAAATGGGAGGCCCCATGGCATACGTCGGAAAAAGTCTGCGCCTTGCCGCAATATTTGCAGGGTTTGCCGCAATCGTGATTGGTCTTCACGCGAAAGGCTTTGCACAGGGCAACACTCAGCATTGCGAGCAGTTCAGCGGGGCCGATGCCGGCGCCAAAATCACTAATTGCATGGCAGCTTTGCCAGCCGGCGGTGGCACTGCAGATGCGCGCGGTTTTGGCGCAAGCGCACAGAATATCGGAGCTGCCAGTTGTCCGCTGAACATTGGCTCGGCGACAAAACAGGTGACTCTCCTGGTGGACCCTGCGACCCGCTTTAATGTCGACTGTACGGGCGGGGTAGCGGCAATCAAGATTTTTAATGCCTCGGCGCTCGACTGCGGCAATGGAGCCACGCTCAGTGGCGGCGGGGGCGGTGGTTTTTACCTGGCGGCCGGGGCCAACGTCAGCAACATGGTGACCAACGGAGCGCAGGACGACACCCAGGAGTACATGAAGCTGAATGGCTGCTACTTTCAGGGGAACCAGGCGGCGACACTCACGGATGCTCTTGCCCATTTCAAACTGCTGAATGCCGGAACGATTATTTCCAATAACACATTCACGGTCGCCATGGCGGGAACGGGCGTGATTATCGAGGCTGCGAACGCCTTTCCGTGGATCAACAACTGGGTGAACGGCACGGCCGGAGTCTCGAATATTGCCGTTCAGCCCATGATTATCAACGGCAATACCGTGAATTTCACCATCCTTGCCGGGGCGATTGAGCATTCGTGCCAGGGCAAGCCCTTGCTCTCGATTGACGGCACTACTGGCGTGAATGGCAGCAGCTCGAATTTTATTCGCGGCGTCTCGATCTACGGCACACATTTTGAAACCGATTGCGGGGCAAACGGGATTGAAGCAACAAATATCAAAGGGCTGCATATCCACGATGCCCACCTGCAGATTTGCTGCGGACATTCGGTTACGGGGCGAGATTTTATCCTGCTTTCCGAGGCCCAGGACGGCGTGACAGACTCGGTGCTTCTCACCAATCTGGACAACTTCGGCATTTACGCCAATACCGTGAATGACACGACTGCTTCCGGTATGGGGCCAATTACGGACCAGACCCTGCCTGTATTCATCCACAGCAATACCCCGCCGCGCATGACGTTTAATTTGCCGGTGAAGGCTGGCTCCTCACCCCGTGCTGGCGGCCCAGCCAATACGACGAATGTGCATAGCGACCGGAGCAGTGTGGGTCGTGCTGTTCACCATGACCGGAAAGGTGAACACACTCGATTTGGCACGGAACTGGAGTTTGGGGTTGCCAATGACGACAAGTGGGCCATGGACAGCGGCGGCAATCTCTTTACTCTGGTCGATGGCGGCCCCAGCATTGGCCGTTATGGCAACAACCGGCCCAACAATATATTTGTAAGAAACAGCATTGCCATCCATGGCGGCGCGGCGCTGACTACGAGCGCCCAAAGCGGAACGGGCAAACTGTGCATGACCACAGACTGCGCCCTGACTACGCCGAATATTGGCGCCGCCAGTGGCAAAAGCCTTACGGTATCCGGGGCTGCCGGGCTGCGGACGGCCCCGGTGAGCTACTCGTCATTGGCCGCCTGCATTGCCAGCAAAGAGGGTAGCATGGTGGCCGTGAGCGATTCATCCACCAATGCCTGGGGCGCGATCATCAGTGGCGGAGGAATCCATCATGTTCTGGCGTACTGTGATGGAACGAACTGGACCGTGGCCGCGAAGTAGTCAGAGGCGTACCTCTCTGGCCACTCGCGGCTCAGGCTGATTAATGGGCTGGCGGCGGGACGAACTCTTTGGGCAGCTGCGAACCCTGGCCGAAGAAGTACTGCTCCATTTGCTCGACCAGAAACTGCTGGGCTTCGGGTTTCCAGGGCTGAAGGCGGTATTCATTGAGAAGCATTTTGGAATGCTCGGCCCACATCTTCCACGCCTCGGCGCTCACATTTTCAAAAATTTTCAGGCCCAGCGGAGTATCGAAGGGCGGTTCCGGCAGACCGGGCAGTTCACGGCCCAGCTTTGCGCATTTGACCATACGAGGCATTCAGAGAACACTCCTTTATTTACGATGATTCAATTCTACAATGAGGCGCGCGGAATCACTGTTTGCGCCGCTTCGTTGCGCGCCGCGGCTTTGCCTCAAGTGCCTTTTCCTTAAACACCGCGAACTGGATCTTGCGCTGCACCCGGTCAATGCGGTCCATAATGACGCGGACACGGTCGCCAATGGAGTAAGTCTTTCTGTTTTTGCCGCCGATGATCTGCCGGGTATTTTCATGGAAGTTGTAGTGATCGTCCTCAAGTGAGTTCAGCGGGACCAGGCCTTCCACGAAAAGATCGTGCAGCTCCACGAAAAAACCGTATTTGGTGACGCTTACGATCAGGCCCTCAAAATCCTCCCCCATGCGGCTTTCCATGAATTTCATTTTTTTCCATTCCAGCAGTTCACGCTCGGCTTCGTCCGCGGCGCGCTCGGTGCGGCTGGAGTTCTCGGCAATGTCCTGCAGTTCTTGCTCGAGAATGGGGGCGGGCAGGGACCTGGGCGCTGCCGGCGTTTTTTCCCGGCGTTTCGACCACGGAGTGGCCGCGCCGTCGTTTTCTGACAGAGGTTTTCTGCCGTGTTCAGGAGTGTGGTCGCGCAGGACGGCGCGGAGAACACGATGAACGATGAGGTCGGGATAGCGACGTATGGGTGAAGTGAAATGGGTGTAACTGGGCGCCGCCAGAGCAAAGTGGCCCTGGTTGTTTTCCGAGTAGCGGGCCTGCTTGAGCGAGCGCAGCATGAGGTAAGAAAGAATCCGCTCTTCCGGCTTGCCGGTAATTTTTTGTACCAGCTTCTGATACATGCGCGGAGTCACATGCACCTCTTCCGGCAGTTCCAGTACCGGAGGCTTGCGACCGCTGCCGTAATGCGAGCGCTTGTCCACACGCGCCGTTACGCGCTTTACGGGCAGAGCGCCCACGCCCAGGGAGTAGCCAAAGCTGGCGGCGATGGTTTCAAAGTCATAGATGCGCTTGGGGTCGGGTTTCTCATGGATGCGGTAGATGCTGGCGACGCGCTGCTCGAGATGCGCGGCCACGGTTTCATTGGCGGCCAGCATGAATTCTTCGATCAAACGATGCGCCCAGTTGCGCTCGGAGCGCGAGACGCTTTGCATCATGCCACGCTCGTCGAACTCAATGACCGGCTCGGGCAGATCGAAATCAATGGAGCCGCGCTTCACGCGTTTGCGGTTCAACACCTGGGCGAGTTCCTGCATGAGTTTGAAGTTGCCGGCCAGCGGAGCATAACGCTGGGTGAGGTGCTCATCGCCTTCGAGAATGGCATTCACATCGGTGTAGGTCATGCGCTGGACGGAGCGGATCACACCTTCCGCCAGTTCGTAGTTCACAATGCTGCCCTGGGGATCAATTTCCATTACGCATGACATCACCAGCCGGTCTACGCCGGGGACGAGGCTGCAAATATCAGTAGAAAGTTCGAGCGGTAGCATCGGAACAGCGCGATCGGGAAAGTAGACCGAGGTGCCGCGCCGTCGCGCTTCTTCGTCAATGGCCGATGCTTCCTCCACGTAGTAAGCCACATCGGCGATGTGGACATGCAATTGGTAATTGCCACTGGCCAGCCGGGTAACGAGGACGGCATCGTCAAAATCACGGGCGGTTTCGCCGTCAATGGTCACGATGGGCAGATTGCGGTAGTCCCGTCGCCGCGCCATTTCGGCCTGGGGGATGATGGGGCTGATCTCCTGGGCTTCTTCCAGCACTTCTGAGGGGAAGATGTGGCGGATGTGATGTTTGCGAATGATCATCTCCACGTCCACCCCAAAATCGTCTTCATTACCCAGAATATCGATGACCCGTCCCCGGGGATTTTGCGTGGCCGAGGGCCACTGGGTGATCTCGACTTCCACCACTACGTTTTCCAGATCGTCCCACTGTTTGTGCCGGGCTTCGTTGCCGAGCACGCGGTGCGGGCCGGCTGCATGAGCTTTGGTCATGGCGAGAGGGCGATGGTCGCGGTCTTCGTCAGAGGAGCGAGTTTCTTCATCTTCCTGCCTGGGGTACTCCATGCCGGAAGGGATGATGATCTCCATGGCGATTTTTTCGTCGATGGGTGTGACGTGGTTGTACCGGTGGCCGTAATGAAAATGGCCGACCACAGTCTCCTGCTCGCGCTCCATGACGCGGATGATCCGTCCTTCAGCCCGGCCATCGTGGCGAAGGCTAACCAGCTCGACCAGCACCTGGTCGCCGTGCATGGCATTGCCGATGGCGGGTGGGGGTACAAAGATATCGCCATTCAGTTTGCCGCGGACTTGTCCGGGCAGGGAATCCGCTTCGGGGATGACAAAGCCAAAGCCATCGCGATGCATACGCAGACGGCCCATAAGAAGGTCCTGACTGGCCGCCGAGGAGGGGAGGCTCCAGCGGTCCTTGCCCATGGCTACCAGCTTCCGGCTGCGGGTAAGGGCGAGGAGAACCTGCTGGAGATGGCGGCGCCCACGGCCGCGCACCGCAAAATCCTGGGCAATCTGTTTGAAGCCGGCAATGTTCCTGGGCTGCCTGCCGATATAGCGAAGAATTTCCTGCTCAGTGGCCATCGTTCTCTTATCGTACGCTGCCGTAACCCCCTCCTAAGCGCGAATCGCTTTTTTGTCTAAGGGGCTTGCCCGATATAAGAAGTGCCAGCAACGGGGGAATAATTACACCGTCCCTGCAGATTCAGGTCTCAGGCCAGAACGGCCTGGGCTGGCACAAACCGCGCCAATCCAGCAGTTTTGGAATTGAATGGGTGGGGAACGGCGTTTGGCGGTTTGCGTGCCATAGATGAAGGCGGTACCCCCAGATTCCAGGAGATGCGCTATGCACAACGGTGCGTCTGCAAGCAACTCAAAGTACCCGAAAGGAATTTTATCTAAATGTGGAAGCCCGCCAATCCTGCTAACAGCAACCCGAAACCCTCAACCCCGGAACTGGAGAAACCACAAACTATGAGCACTACAACCACAACCCCAACCAGCGAGCCGACGCCCGTTTCCGCTCCCCGGAACGCGATACTCAACAATCAGGAACAGGCCACCATCGGCAAGTCACTGGTAATTAAGGGCGAAGTCACTGGCTCGGAATCGCTTTACATTGATGGCCGGGTGGAAGGCTCTATCAACCTCCCTGGCAATCGCGTGACCGTGGGACGCAATGGCCAGGTCACAGCCAACGTGAATGCCCGCGAAGTGGTGGTTCTGGGCAAGGTAAAGGGCAATCTGGTGGCCAGCGACCGCGTGGACATCCGTAATGAAGGCTCGCTGAACGGAGACGTGGTGTGCCAGCGCATCAGCATTGAAGACGGTGCGTACTTCAAGGGCAGCATCGATATTCGCAAGGGCAACGTCACCGGTAAAGAGACGCCGACGGGCAAAGCGGAAAGCACACAGTCTGCCGATACGCCGCGCTTGAGCGCCATTACGGCCTAAAGTTTTTCGTAGAGAGGCCGATGAAAGAGGTGTTCTTTCATTTCTCTCCTTTTGTCACAGGGTGCTTCCAGGACGGAAGCACCCCCATTTTTCTCATGCTAAGGTTTTAGAGTGTCTTCTATGGTCCACAAGCTACTTCAGTTCTTATCCATCCGCTGCGCGCACAAAAAACTTTCCCAGCCTTTTGCCGCCGCAACCACGCCTGTTCGCCGTGCCTCAAATGCAGACTGGGACGTCCCTGTGCCGCCCACACAACACTACGTGGTGTGTCTGGAATGCGGACATAAATTTCAATATGACTGGGCCAGGATGCGGGTGATCGGGGACTAAAAAGCCCCTCCGCTGCTTCCAGGACGAGACAATACATCTTTAGAAATTCCTCGGGCGCCTCCCTGCGACTGAGTAGCTTTACCGTTGGCCCAATCAGCGGGCCCGCAGGAGTCGTTTGGCCAGGGTGCGCGCCTGGTCCACGCCAAAGAGCATGGTCATCGCCAGATAGATCAGGCCATAAGGCACCAGCAGGAGCACAGCGGCAATCCGCGGGTCGTCCAGAAAATGAAAATGTGGATGAAGCGCCCAGCGTATGGCCCACGCCGCGCCCGCCGACACGGCCGCAGAGAACCACAGGCGGGCAAAATAGGCTGCGGGGAACTTCATCTGGCCTATGCGCTGCTCCATGCCGCGCCGCAGCAGGAGAAATTCCAGCCAGGCGGCAATGCCGGCCGAGGCTGACAAGCCGGCAACGCCCCATTTGGGATCCACTCCCAGAAGGCGGGGCAAAGGCAGGGCCGCCAGATAGCCGAGAATCGTGGTCAGCACCACGCGAAGGACGGCAAAGCGCAGCGGAGTGCGTGTATCGCGCAGTGCGTAGTAGGCCGAGGAGTAGAGCCGTCCCACGGTGGAGGCCACCAGCCCTACGGCCGAGCCGGCCAGAATGCCCCAAACGTAGAGCGAGTCGGCGCGCCCGAATTTACCTGTCTGATAGATGGCCCCGGCCACTACATCACCCAGAGCAAGAAAAAGCACGGCAGAAGGCACCACAAAGAAGCCGATGCGGAGTGTGCTGGCGGAAATTCGCGCCCGCAGCGTTTCCGCCACCTGCTGCTCATTGCCCAGAGTGCGGGACATAGCCGGCAGTTCAGCAGCGGAGACAGCCATGCCAAACAAGCTGACCGGCAAAAGATAAATGGTCTGCGCATAGCCCAGTGCGGAAACGGCGCCGGTGGGCAGAGGGCTGGCAAGAACGGTGTCCACGTAAGCGCTTAGCTGGACCACGCCGCGCGACACAAATACCGGAGCGAAGTTGCGCACCACCGTGCGCACATTCTGGCTGGCCATGCCCCAGCCCAGCCGAATGTTCGGCGCAAGGCGCAGCACCACGGAAAGCTGGACGGCAAGCTGCAAGATACTTCCGGCTACCGAGCCCCAGATTCCATAAACCGCCAGGCTGGAGAGGCTGGAACTTTTGGCATACCAAAGCAGGGCGGCAACGATCACCGCGTTCCAGATCACCGGCGAAGCATAAGAAAGGAAGAATTTGCCATGGCTGTTCAGGATTCCCAGGCACCAGGAGGAGAGGACCAGGAGCCCGACTCCGGGAAACAGGATGCGCACCAGCAAAATGGTGAGCTGCCGCTTTTCTCCATGAAAGCCGGGTGCGATGGCGGCAATGAGCCACGGCGTGGTCAGCACACCTGCCAGCACCACCAGAGAGGTGACAACCGCCAGCAAAGAAAAGATCGCGCCGGCCACGCGCCCCGCTTCTTCTTTTTCCCCCTGGGCCTGCAGCTTCGCATAGACAGGTATAAACGAGGCCGAGAGCACGCCTTCCCCAAAAAGGTTTTGCATGAAGTTGGGGATTTTCAGTGCGGCGCGGAATGCGTCGGCGGCGAAAGTGTTTCCAAAGTAGTGCGCGAGAATGCGCTCCCTTACCAGCCCGGAAATGCGGCTCAAAAATATTCCGGCGGCCACCAGAAAGGCAGAGCGTCCGGCACTCGCATGTGCGACGGCGGAAGTGGAGGGAATTACGGATTGGGCGTTTTTGGCCGTAGGTGAGGGAGTGTGGCTGTGCATCCAAAGCAACCTTATCACTGATTTATGCGGATGACACGGATCAGCAAATCTCTGTACATCCGTGCAAATCAGTGGTGCGATATTTTCTTTTGCGAGACCCTGCCTTCGCCCACCAGCAGCTGCACAATCTCATCAATGGCCGTCGCGGCTTTGTGCGAGGGCGCGTTGATTTTGTTGCAGAAGATTGAGAACACAAATCGTTTGCCGCTGCGGGTTTGACCATAACCAGAGAGCGCGCTCGAATGACTGAGCGTGCCGGTTTTTGCGTGGACCAGACCGCCTGCCGGGGTGTTCACAAAGCGTTCGGCCAGTGAGCCATCCACGCCGGCCACGGGCAGCGTTTCTTCGAAGGCCGGTCCCCAGGGCTGATTGGCGTCATACATCAGCACTCGCACCATGGCCGAAGGGGTAATCAGGTCCTTGCGGGAGAGGCCGGAGCCATCGGTAAGAAAATACTCTTCGTCCTGCACGCCTGCGCCATGAAGAAATTTTTTCATGGCAGCCAGGCCGCCCTCGTACGAGGGATTGTTCTCGGTTTTCTGTCCCAGGAGACGCAGCGCCAGCTCGGCGTGCAGGTTCTGGCTGGTTTTGTTGGTGACGCGGACGTCTTCGATCAGCGGCAGGGAAACATGGAGCGCCAGTACTTTTGTAGAAACTGCGGGAGAAGCCGAGGCTCCGGAACTGCCGTTGGCGTCGGCCGGTGGAAGCTGATCGAAGAAGCGGGCGAGATCGCCATGCACTGCTCTGGCCGTGCCGGTGACGGTTATGCCCCGCTCTTCCAGGAGTGAGCGAAAGATGCTGGCGGTGAACTCCGCTGGATCTTCAATGGAAACCGCTTCGGCCAGTCCGGCATCCTCCAGCGGAAGCGTGCCCCAGAGCACAATCTTGTGCGAGCCAGGGTCGCGGTGCATGCCGATTTTTCGCGCCGTCTTCGGGGGGCCGGTGATGATGCGATTATCGAGCTCATAGTAGTTCGCGGAAGGTTCGAAGGTGACCAGAGCTTTGTCGCCGATTTGGGCTGCCGGCTGGATTTTGACGAAAACAACATTGTCATTGAAGGTGAGCGCGGAGACGGGAGCGCCGTCGAGCCACTGCACATCGTCAAGCGACCAGCCTTCAGGCTGGCGCTGCGGCGCGTAGAAAGTATCGTCGCCAACTATGTCCCCGGCAACGGTTTTGATTCCACTGCGTGCGACCTGGTCCGCCATTTCCTCAAGGATTTGCGTGTGCGGTGGAATGCGCTGGCTTTTGAGCTGATAAGGCAGCGCGCGTCCGGATATGTTGGGGTCGCCACGGCCCACGATGACCAGGTCACCGGCAAGGCGTCCTGCAGAGTCGATGGCGCCCGTGGTTTCGACCGTGGTGCGAAAGCGGTAATCCGGCCCGACCAGTGCGAGTACGGCAGAGGTGGTTAACAGCTTGGCATTGGAGCCGGGGACAAAAAGACGGTCCGCATTGCGGGCGTAGATAACTTTGCCGGTATCGATATCGACTGCTTCCACGCCCCAGTCGGCGCGCGCCAGCAGCGGCTGGGCCAAAATCGCGTCAATGCGCGCGGCCAAAGTTTTTGCGGCAGGAGCTTTTTTCGGCGCTTCGGCAAGCAAAGAGATATGCAGCCAAAACAGCAGCGCGAGCAGAGCAGGCGATCGAAGCATGAGACGGGTAGGCATGCGATTGGCGTGATTATACAATCGCGCCATGGAGAGAGCTTTCTATACCTGGGCGCTGCGGCGCCGCACACTGGAACTGGGGCAGAGCACGCTGGTGATGGGAATTCTGAACGTGACGCCGGATTCATTCTCGGACGGCGGCAGATTTCTGGCCCATGATCATGCAATCGGCCATGCGCTGCAATTGCTCGACGAGGGCGCGGACATACTGGATATCGGCGGAGAGTCCACACGCCCCGGAGCCATGACCGGCCAGGCGGGAGTGACCGCCGAAGAGGAGTTGAGCCGCGTGCTGCCGGTGATTGAGGGTGTGCTGCGGGAGCGTCCGCAAGCGATTCTCTCGGTGGATACATATAAAGCCAGGGTGGCGTGGGCGGCGGTCAACGCTGGCGCGGAGATCGTGAACGACATCAGCGCGCTACGCTGGGATCCGGAGATGGCCCACACGGTGGCTGAGCTGAACTGCGGCGTGGTGCTGATGCATACCCGCGGACGCCCCGACCAGTGGAGCAGCCTGCCGCCTTCACCCGATATTGTGGCGGAAGTGAAAAACGAGCTGCACGAATGGACCGAGAAGGCCATGAACGCCGGTATTGCCCGCAACCGGATCGCCATTGATGCAGGCTTTGGCTTTGGCAAACGCTTTGACGAGAACTATCCCCTGCTGGCCGGGCTGGGCGAACTGCACAAGCTGGGATTTCCGCTGCTCTCCGGCACTTCGCGCAAATCATTTATCGGGCGAACGCTGGCGCGCGCCGGCAAAGACGCACCAATGGACGAGCGACTTTACGGGACACTGGCGACCGTGGTGACTTCGGTGCTTTTGGGCGCTCACATGGTCCGGGTCCACGATGTGAAAGCGGCAGTGGATGCGGTGCGGGTGGCGGACGCGGTGATGAATGCAGATTAGAAAAGCTTTTCTGAATCCAGCAGGATGGTTACGGGCCCGGCGTTTACCAGTTCAACATCCATGGTGGCCTGAAATTCTCCGGTAGCGCACGTCACGCCGGCTTGCCGGATTTTTTCGACAAAGTATTCGTACAAACGCCGGGCTTCTTCGGGACGCGCCGCGTTATCGAAGGACGGCCGCTTGCCGCGGCGCACGTCGCCATAAAGCGTGAACTGGGAGACGACGAGAATTTCTCGTTTCAATTCCTGGGCTGAAAGATTCATTTTGCAGGCTTCGTCCTCAAAAACTCGTAAGCCCAGGATTTTATCGATCAGATAATCGGCTGCTGCTTCCGTGTCGCCTTTGGCCACGCCCAGCAGCACCAGCAGTCCGGCGCCAATCTCGCCCGTAACTCTGCCATCCACGGTGACCCGGCACCGGTTGACCCTTTGCACTACGGCTCTCATGGAATTGGATGATAACGTGATTACCGCCGCAGCGGCGAAAGCCTGCCCTGCCGTTGATCTATTGTGGTTCAGACACCAAAGCTGGTTGTGTTTTTTGAACGTGGCCGGAGCGCAAAAAATCAAGCACCGCAGTCACGAAGGCGCGAGGCTGCTCCAGATTGCCGAGATGGGCGGTGGGCAGGCGAACGGCCTGTGCGCCGGGGATGTCGCGCGCGAGTATGTCACAGTGTCCGGCCCACGGCGTGGAGAAGTCGCGGTCACCGGCAATCACCAGCGTGGGCGAGTGAATTTGCGAGAGCACAGATTTGTGATTCATGTCGCGCAATGCGGCGCAGCAGCCGGCATATCCGGCAGGGTCGGTGCCCAGCAGCACAGAGCGCATTGATTCGATATAGGGGTCTTTTTCCGCCAGACGTTCCGGTGAAAAAAACCGCTGCAGGACTGCATCGGCCACGGATTTCATGCCGCCCTCAAGCACGGTACGCCTGCGGCCTTCCAGAGTCTCGGCAGAAAACTGCGCTGAGCTGTTCGCCAGTACCAGCGAGTTCACGCGCTCCGGCGCATGGACCGCCAGCCATTGTCCAATTGCGCCGCCCATGGAGATACCGCAAAAAGCGAAGCTTTGAATGCCCAGCGCATCGGCCATGCGAAGAACGTCACGCCCAAGCTGGGCGATGGTGTAGTCGCCGGCCGGTACGCCGGATGCTCCGTGGCCGCGGGTGTCATAACGGAGTACCTGGAAGTGTTCCAGCAGGTCCGGCATTTGCTGCGCCCACATTCCATGGTCACAGCCAAGTGAGTGGGAGAGCACCAATACTGGCAGATCACGCCGTCCTTCAAGCCGATAGTACAGCCGGACATCTTCCGTTGTGACAAAGGGCATATTTATTCTTTCTCCCCGTATTTTGGGACTATGCAGTTTACTCTGTGCCACTCTACCGCGCACTGGTTTCATAAATAGCCACGGTTTTGGCATTGACGAATTCGCGAATTCCCAGCGCGCCCAGCTCGCGGCCATAGCCTGATTGCTTGATGCCGCCAAAGGGAATTCCGGGATCGCTGGCGACCATGGCGTTGATGAAGACCATTCCTGCTTCAACCTGAGTGATGAACATTTCGCGCTCGCGCTGGTCGGTGGTCCAGCAACTCGACGCTAGCCCGAAATTGCTGTCGTTGGCCATGGTGATTGCTTCTTCGATTCCCCGTACGCGGAACAGAGAAGCCACTGGGCCGAAAAATTCTTCCGTCCTTGCGGGTGAGTTATGGGGAATGTCCGCCAGCACAGTGGGCGAATAGAAGTTTCCTTTTCCGGGCAAACGCTTTCCGCCGAGCAGCAGGCGTGCGCCTGATTGCAGTGTCCGGTTTACCTGATCTTCCAAAGTTGCGGCCATATCCGCCGTTGCCAGTGGTCCCACGTCAGTACCTTCGTCCAGTGGGGCGCCGATTTTCAGCGCAGCCATGCGTTCGACGAATCGGCGCTCAAAGTTATCGTAGATTGACTCGTGCACGATAAAGCGCTTGGCTGCAATGCAGGATTGCCCGTTGTTG
Organism: Candidatus Angelobacter sp.; assembly: GCA_035695325.1. Taxonomy (GTDB): domain Bacteria; phylum Acidobacteriota; class Terriglobia; order Terriglobales; family Acidobacteriaceae; genus Angelobacter. The sequence goes on along the minus strand of DASSEH010000167.1, from coordinate 158,108 downwards.
ATGACGCGCGCTTGTACGGCCGTGGCTACCGCACGCTCGAAATCCGCGCTGGGCATAACGATGAAAGGATCGCTGCCGCCCAGCTCCAGCACCGTCTTCTTAATGTGCCTGCCTGCGACGGAAGCCACACTGCTGCCGGCGCCCACGCTGCCGGTAAGAGTGACTGCCGCAACTCGCGAATCCTGAATCACGTGTTCTACCTGTTCATTACCAATCAGCAGTGTTTGAAAAGCAGCCTCGGGAAAGCCTGCACGGCGAAAAATGTCTGCAATGGCCATGGCGCACTGCGGGACATTGGAGGCGTGCTTCAGCAAACCGATATTGCCCGCCATGAGAGCCGGCGCGGCAAAGCGAAACACCTGCCAGAAAGGAAAATTCCAGGGCATTACAGCCAGCACCGGGCCAAGCGGCTGGAAGCGAATGAAGCTTTGGGCCGCATCCGTCATTGCGGGCTGATCGGCAAGAAAGTTTTCGGCATTTTCGGCATAGAAGCGGCAGGCTTTGGCGCATTTTTCCGCTTCCTGAATGGCCGCCCGCAGTGGCTTGCCCATCTCGAGGGTCATCATGCGTCCCAAAGTTTGTTTTTCATTCTCTAGAATTTCCGCTGTCCGCAGCATGTGTGCGGAGCGCTCGCTGAAGGGAACACGCCGCCAGCGAGAGAATGCATCGGCCGCACGCTGCAGTTTGTTCTCGATTCCCGCGTCGGAATCTCTTTCAAACTCGCGCATGACTTCGCCGGTCGCCGGGTTCACACTGCGCATTACGCCAGTGAGCGAGAGATTGTGAACTGCCATAAGAGAGCACCTTCCTTTCAGCTTATTCTGTTATTTTCACATTGGATGCCGTACGGAACGGCAACGGCAGGAACTCTTCGCAGACGGGTGCATTCAGGTAATCTTACATAAATATTTGCCCTGCACCAGGCAATGTTATACGCTTATATCTTCCCTTTAAATTGATTTTCCGAGGTTTTCCATGCTCCGTGTCCGACTATGTTATGCCCTTTTGTGTGTGCTCACATGCATTGCACCGCACTCTCTTTTTGCTCTGGACGACTGGCAGCCCGTGACCCAGGAAGATCTCAAATTAACCAGCGCCGACGTCCATGGCGCCAATGCAATTATCCTTTACCGGGAAGAAGTCTCGGACGACAACCGCCGAAGCCGCACTGAGTATATCCGCACCAAGATTCTCACTGAAAAAGGCAAAGACTACGCCAACGTGGAGCTGGTGTACAGCGGAAAATATTTCCATATCAACGATTTGAAGGCCAGGGCCATTGCTCCCGATGGAACCATCACTCCATTTACCGGCAAGGCCTTTGACAAAACCATAGTCAAAGGACAAGGCGTTAAGTATCTGGCCAAGTCTTTTACCATTCCTAACGTGCAGGTGGGAGGCATTATTGAATACAGGTATGCCGAATACTGGGACGAGGGCCAGCTTTTTGCCGCTCACTGGGTGATTCAGAAGGAGCTTGCTCAGCGGCATGCAAAGTTCACCTTCGCTCCCTACAAAGGCGGGAATGTGGAAGACGATCGCGGTAATCGCAAAGACAGGGTGTATTACAGTCTGTTCCGCATGCCGCAAAACACATTTGTAAAGACCACCCCCGACGGCAAAATGCAGATGGAACTCAGCGATATTCCTGCAGTCGAGGAAGAAGAATTTGCGCCGCCGGAAGGCGCCTGGAAATGGCGGGTCAATTTTTATTACGGCGACGAAAAAATGGCTAAGTCCGCCGATTTCTGGAAGGACGAAGGCAAATACTGGAATAAAGAGGTGGAACGATTCATTGGCCATTCTTCCACGGTGGCCGCGGCTGCAGCTGCAACGTTCAGTCCTTCCGATACGCCTGAGCAGAAAGTGCGCAAAATTTATGCCTTTGTCCAGAAGCTTGACAACAGGACCTATGAAGGCAAGGATTTTCTCGAAGGGCTCCGGGACGATAACACAAAAGAAAAGCCGAAGGCAGAAAAGATCCTGAACAGCAAGAGTGGAACCGGCGATCAGCTAACCCGTTTATTTGTAGCTATGGTGCGCTCCGCCGGCCTGCCGGCTTTTGTCATGCGGGTGGGGACACGCAACGAAACATTTTTCGACCCCAATGTTCCCAACTTTGATCAGCTCAATGCTGAAGTTGCGGTTGTGAATCTCGGCGACAAAGAAGTTTTTCTCGACCCGGGCACACGCTACTGCCCGTTTGGACTTCTTGAATGGTCGCGGACGGGAGTAAAGGGGCTGCGCCAGACCGCCTCGGGGCAAACCGAGCTGGCGCAAACGCCGGCTCCCGAATACAACCAGACGATCATCAGGAGAAGCGCAAAACTGGCCCTTGATGAAGAGGGCAACCTGAAAGGCAAGGTGACGTTAGCATGGGAGGGGCAGGATGCTCTCGAACACCGGCAGAGCGCTTTTCACACTGACGAAGCAGGCCGTAAAAAGGAACTGGAGGAAGAACTCAAGGCATTACTTCCCAACGGAGCGGCGGTAAGTTGTGACTCTTCCCAGGGATGGGACGATCTCAACGGGCCGGTAAGCGCAACATTCACCATTGAAATTCCCGGATTTGCCGCGTCCACGGGAAAACGGCTGCTGTTCCCGTCTTCCATTTTTCAGGTGAATAACCGGCTACGCTTTAATAATCCGGAGCGGAAAGAACCTGTGTATTTCCGGTATCCCTACCGGAGCAGCGATGTAGTGGATGTATCGCTTCCTCCCGCCATGCGGGTTGAAAGCCTGCCCCAGGGCCAGCCGGTGAAGACTGATTTCGCGTATTACCAGGCTGTACGCAACGTAAAAGAGAACACACTTTCATTTCGTCGCGAGTTTGCCATTGCAGGATTTATTTTTGCGAAATCCTACTATCCAGCCCTGCGCACTTTTTATCAGGGAGTGAAAGCCGGAGATGGCGAGCAGATCGTTCTGAGTACAGCAGCCAAACAGCAGGGCGGGAATTAATTACCCAGCTTTTTGAGCGTGGCTATCGTTTGCTTTACGGAAGCCGCCGAAGGTCCATCAGGGTCGAGCTGAAGATATTGTTCATATTCAGCGAGGGCGGCTTCCACGTTCTCATATAAATGGAGATAAATATCGCCCATGAGAACGTGTGGCAGGGCATAGTGCTTGTTCATCTCAAGACATATGCGGACATGGAGCTCGGCTTCCTGGAGTTTTTCCAGTCCCATCAGGCTGCGCGCCAGCTCAAAGTGGGTTTCAGCCGCTTCTTCCAGCTTCAGGCTTTGCTGCAGAGGCTTGAGCGCTGCGGACCATTCCTGCTGCTGATTGAGCGCCGCGCCCATCCCCAGCAAGGGAGTGGGATTCTGTGGCTGCAGCCGTGATGCCTTTTCGAAGGCCGCCTGTGCGTCGGCCCACTGGCGGGCCTGCATATACGCATTGCCCAGCAGCAGATACCCGTGTACATATCCGGGGTCGAGCTCCACTACTTTTTTGAAACTAACGATGCTGCCCTGAATGTCATGCTTCGTGAAGAGCAGCTCCTGGCCTTTGTTCAGGGCCTCCATGGCCTGCTGCGATGCAGGTTTGGGGGTGGATTGGGGCTCTCGCACAGCGCCTGGCTGGCCGTGAAGCGCCTGAAGTGTGATGAGAGCGCATAAAAAAGAGCGCAGAAATAATTTATGCAACATACAGCCTAGTTACTCACTGGAATTTCTTTCTCTGCCTGTTTATATGCTTTCTTTTTCTCTGCCTTTGCGTCCGCGCTGGGTTTTAGTTCGTGGATGGCCGTCTCCAGTTTTTCAGCACTTTTGCCCGTGACTTTAGCTTTTATGTCAGCAAATGGAATGTCCAGATTCTGCGAAACGTGGATGGAGCAGACGCAGTCGCCCAGCTTTTTGAAACCATCGCAGGCATCCTGAATGCCTGGCCCCTGAGGCAGGAGTTTCTGCAGCTTCGCTGCCAGCTTTGTATCCCGTACAAAGGCATCTTTCGGGCTTTGCTCGATAGGTGGAGGAGCTTCCATGCCAGCAGGCAGCGGATGGGGATCATAAGCGCCGCCTGTAGGGGCGGCGTTGCCGGACGTAGCACCGCCGACTTGTCCAAAAGAAAGGGCACCACTACAAATAATGATGGCCAACAAACTTAATTTCATTGGGGTAACCCTCCAAAAATTATAACCAATCCAAGCTGATTTTATTCGGCCAGGACTTTCTCCAGGCTGGAAAGAAGTGTTTAGTGAACCTGAAGGACAATCTGGGTCCCGCTTTTGAGTTCGACGTTCTGCCCAACCGCAACAATGACCGGAACCGGGCTTGTGCTGGCCAGGGCCAGGCCGTGCAGGCCAAAAACACCGTGGCTGCGGACCGTTAAGACCGTTCCGTGCTGATTGTTGCTTTCAGATTTGGCATGCCCGGCATCTTCCAGCTCGCCTTCGCGCCGTTTGTAGGCGTCCGTAGCTGTACTCCTTCGGCCCGAAACTACAGCAGGTATTGCAGTGTTAGCTTTGCTCGTATCGCCAGTATTGCCCGCGTTTCCTGCGTGACGGTATTCCGACCCACCATACGATTGAGAAGTCAGAACTGATTCCAGCGCCGGATCGGGTGGAAGCGGAGGCCCAAGGGCCTGGACAACAGCGTGAACAGGCAGTGCACTGTTGCCGTTACGCTCGACTCGCTCGAAGACCATAGCCAAACGGGACCTGGGATCGGCTTTTGTGAGCGGCAGCACATCGGTAATGTGGCCGATGAGTTTTGAATTGCGGGGAAGCATGATTTTGCCGCCCACAATGAGGTCCTGAATTGTTTTAGCCGAGACTTTATCGCCAATCCTGAGTTTCTTTGCGTTCAGGTTTTGGCTGAGCTGCACAATCAGGGTGTCGCCGGAAACCTGCGCCGACGCGCAGGAAGCAGTGAGCAAAGCGACGATGGCGGCAATGCGGCAGAGTTTCATTACCCTGGCCTCAAAGATGCAGATTGATTGATTTTACCCTTGCGTGCATTCAACAAAAACAAAAAGGAGCAGCCGGTAAGGGCTGCTCCAGAAATAAGGAACCAAATGGTTAGAAAGTCAAGGATGTTTTGAACTGGATCAGACGCGGTGAAGCGTCGCCACCCAGGAAAGATCCCAGAATGCTGGTGGGTGTATTCACCGTTCTGGTAATCGTGCCGAAGCTGTTGGCTTGCGCGGGCGCATTTGGATTAAATGCAGCAATGTCGCGATTCGGCAAGTCAAAGTTGGGATGGTTGAACAGGTTAAAGAACTGAACGGCAAAAGCCATATTCAGTTTTTCTGTCAGCTTGATTCCTTTTTGCACTGTTAAGTCCGTGTCAAAGTAGTTAGGACCACGGAACTGGTTTCGTCCCTGGTTGAACGCAAAGTTGGTTGGAGAAGCAAAGCCAGCACCATTCAGACAGGGGTTGATGTTGCCAGTCGCCGGATCCGGCGTTGCCGCGATCTTGCCGCAGCTGCCGTTCGTGGTGGGGCCAACGATCTGAGCCGGCAATGTACCACCAAAGTTCTGACCGTTCAGGGTATTAGCTGTGCCACCATCAATCACTGTGAAGGGAAGTCCAGTGCGGGTAAAGAGCGTACCAGCTACCGTCCAGTTGCTGAACGCAGCATTGGGTCCCCAGCGGAACAGGTGCCGAAGAGCATTGTCCCAAACATAGTTCGCGCTGAAGTAATGACGAATGTCGTAATCGGCATTGCCATAGTTAGCTCGAATGTTGAAAGGATTAAACAGGTTGAGTGGGCTAGCTGCCGTGGTGTTGTTGAAAGGCAGCAAACCACCATTGGAAACTTCATCCAGCGCGTGGCTCCAGGTGTAGTTCAACTGGAACTGAAACCCGTGCTCGAACTGATGCCGCAGGCTGCTGGTGAGGCCGTTGTAATTGGAGACGCCAATGCTCTGAATCTGATTCACCGTACCGAAACGAGCATCAGGAGCGGTTGTGGGCAGGCCCGTAAAGTTAAGCCCAGACTGTGCCGGATCGTTAAAACCATTGAGTCCGTTGTTTTGTACGCCTTCAAAAATGCCATGGTTGCCCACGTAGTTAACGCTCAGCACGGAGTGAAAGCCCACATCCTGCTGGACTTCCAGATTCCATTCCTGATAGCGCGGCTGGCGTATGCGCGAATCAGACGAGGTAATGTTGGGAGGGGTGAAGCCGAAGCCAGTCGCGGCCAGAACCGCACTGTTAATTTGCGCAAGATTCTGCCCCTGGTTGAAGCCATTGACGAAAGCCGCATTCGATGCGCTGGCCAGACCAAAGACATTCCCGGGCGTTCCAGGCGCTAAAGCACCCCCCGGCACACTAAAGGTGCCAAATCCCGGCGGATTTTCAGAGAAGTTATCCACCAGAAGGGCGGGGAAGGCATCGGCAAAGATTCCGATTCCACCGCGAATCACGGTCTTGTTGCTGTCAAAAGGGCTATAAGCAAATCCGAGCCTGGGCTGCCAGACAACAACATCGGTGCCGGGATAAGCCTGGTGCAATCCAGTCTGAATCACCTGGTTATACGGAACATTCGGGTCGTGATTCAGGCTGGTGAAGGGCGAATTCAGCCGGGCGAAGCAATTGGTCTGGCAGACAGGGTTCGAGTTATGGTCCAGACGCAGGGAAGCGGTGATCTTGAGCTTTTTGTTCACGCGCCATTCGTCCTGTCCGTAGAAGCCCAAACCGTAGAGAGCAATCGGCTGGCTCAGGCGGCTGGCGAAACTTTGCTGAAAGAAGTCCGTATTACCAGCAAAGAAACCATCCACTGATGTTACCGCCAGGCCACTGCTGCCGGAACCATAGTCAAAATCGGTGACATCGTAACGCCGATAGTTGATGCCAAACTTAAAGGTGTGATTGCCTTTGTTGATGGAAAAATCATCCACAAACTGGACCTGCTGCACGTTCCGGCCCTGGGGAAAAATCTGGTCAATGCCACCGATGGGTGTAAAGCCGCCGCCAGTAAACGCGACCGTGGTGGGGAAGGTATTTAAAGTTGCGGCCCTGTTTGCGTTCGAGAAAATCGCACTGTACCACAGCTCAGAAATTTTCAACTCGTTGATTACATTGGGGCTGAAAATGTGAGTTTCACTGATCTGCCCCTGGTATTCTGGCTGATCGCTCTGGACGTTAAAGATGGAGTTGATCGGATCAGTGAAGGTGGACTGAACTCCACGATCGGTCTGAGCGCGAACAAAAAGGCTGTCTTTTTCACTGAATTTGTGGTCAATCTTCAGTGACGTCTGATATTCATGGGTAAAGTTATTGACCGAGTTACGAACCGAAAGCCCGCAATCGGCGGTTCCATTTTGGAAGCTAGCGCATGGAGTTGGGGTTCCATTGGCCCGGTTTGGCGCGTTATTGTAGAGGTTGAAAATATTTTGGTAGAACGGGATAGCCGCCGACTTCCCGGTTGCGGCCAGATTTTTCAGGGTGGCATCCTCGAATCCATTGGATGGCACGTTTATGGTGTTTGCCGTCGGGATGACCACGCGAAGACCTTCATAGTTCCAGAAGAAGAAGGTCTTGTCTTTCTGGATGGGACCGCCAAGAGAGGCCGCCCACTGGTTCACATTGTCAAATCCCCTGGGAGTCGAGGGATTTCCCCCAACTTGTAAATTGTTAAGGTAATCATTTGCATTTAACGCACGGCCATTCCAATAGTAAATTGCATTGCCATGCCACTGATTCGTGCCGGATTTGGTCACATAGTTAACCTGTGCGCCAGCCAACTGGCCGTACTGACCAGAGTAGCCATTGCTGGTAACAGTGGCTTCAGCGACGTCATTTGCGCCCAAAAGCAGGTTGGTTGCGCCGGAGTTGTTCACATTCAGGAAGGGATCGTTGTCATTCTGACCGTCCAGGGTGAACAGGTTGGAAGTACCGGGCAGACCAAAGCTGGAGAAATTACCGAATCCGCCCTGTGTGTTTTGCACTACGCCGGGGGCGGTCTGCGCGATAGCGCTCAGATCGTTACCGGGGTTCGGGACCGATGAAATCTGTTCCTGGCTGAAATTGGTGGAGATGTCTCCATTGTCAATCTGTGTCGGTGTCGTGGTGACCTCCAACGTGGTGTTAGCCGAGGTGAGCGCCAGGGAAATGTTTCCGTTGGCCGCTATGCCGACCGCAACCTGCACTTTAATTGACCGCGACTGGAGTCCTGCGCCACCGGCTTCCACGGTATACGGCCCGGGCTGGAGAAACGAGAAACGGTAAAACCCTTCTCCATTGGTACTCGCGGTGTGAGCACTTCCAGTGTTGTCGTTGGTCGCTGTAACTTTAGCGTTGGGGACCACAGCGCCGCTGGGATCCGTCACGATACCGGCTATGTCGCCCGATGTGATGGATTGGGCAAAGCCCGGCAGAGCAGAAATTAGCCCCAGCGCAATTATGGCAAGGCTGAGAAATCTTACAATCTTCATTAGTGTTCGTTCTCCAATAAAGTAAACAATCCGGCATTTTTACGTTTCTTCGGCTCCATTAACGAAGCTCAAATCTTTCATAAAACTTACCGATAAAATTCCCTGCATGATTCATTCCAACTCCGAACACCTGTTGGTAATTCATTGAAAACAAGGAAAATAAACGGAAGGCAATACAGTGAATGCATTACTTATATACTCTTTCTCATATTCAGCACTGGGGTGAATATGCCTTTTGGGATTGCTGAATCTCTGTTCTGCAACTCTCGATTTCCCTGCAACCGCATTTTCTGAATCCGGCATCGCAGGATATATACGAGGCAATGCAAAATCATGGAAGCCGGGTATCGCTATCGCAATTCTGATGTTAAGGATTTTGAGGTTTATCCACCTCTTCCGCAGCGAGATGAGAACAGCCGGCTGGTGCAGCGTGCCCGGCAGGTGGGACGCCTTGCGGGCCAGGCGGTGGCGATTGCTCGGCAGACTCAGGAACTAATTCAGGACATGAGGCAGCGGTTCCGGGAACAAGGCGGTGAATTGAGTGCTGAAGTCATGGCCAGGGCCCGGAAATTAGGCGAGGAAGCCGCGGCCGAGGCACATGCCCTTCGGGGGGAGGCCAGCGAAAAAACCGCAGAGCTGGGGCAGCGGATCCGCCATACGGCCGAGAAGACGTGGCAGCGCGGACGTGTCGCCATGCACGAACATCCGGCAGAAGTGGTGCTGGCAGCGGGAATCGTGGGCTTCGCCGTGGGAGTCGCGCTGCGCGTGGGGAGGTCACACCGTGCCTAATGAGAAATCCATTGCCGCCGTGCTGGCGGAAACCAAAGACGAACTTCTCGAGTTCCTTGAAACACGCATAGCCATGCTGCGGGCAGAGATACAGGAAAAGATAAGCACATGGAAATATGCAATCCCCATGCTTGTGTGTTCCCTCGCCATTCTGCTGGCTGCCTGGACCACTCTGACCATAGCGCTCATGGCTTTTATCCATACGCTGTTTCTGCCCAGCGCGTATGCCTGGTCCTGGGCCGGGCTGATTGTTGGCGTCGCTTACCTGGCGATTGGCGGGGGCCTCTTCTGGTTTGCGTGGAGTGAACTGCGCGCCGCCGGCATTGCCCCTGTTCACACCATGGAGGTTTTGAAAGAGGACCAGCTGTGGATCCGGAAGGAAGCGAGGGCCGCGTGACGTCGCATCAATTGCCGTTTGACCTTCTTGAACAGCGTGCCGCCGAGCAGCGGCAGCATCTGCATGACAATGTGGTCGAACTTCGCCATGCGGTGCGGGAAAAGCTGACTGTAAAGCGCACACTGAATTCCTTCCTGTGGCCAGCGGCCGGCGTGATGGCCCTGGCAGGCCTGACGGCAGGTTTCATCGTCACCGGTTTGTTTACCAGGGAGTAACCCTGCCCTGCCCGCTGCGGCCCCTGGCTGAAGCCGGAATTTGTGTTTGAAATACCTTAGGGGTGTTCTCTTTCTGTAACTCTTCAGTACAGGAATCATCTGTCTTAGCGCAGGATTTCGTGATATAAAGCTGAGAGTCTCACCAGGTAAGCAGTAAAACTGCACCCTAGCCAGGCAGATGTTAGAGGAACAAAATGTCTGAATCCAGAACTGGAAAACGGTTCCCGCTTGAGCTTCCCATCCGCGGACAAGGCGTCGGCAACGGCACCACGGCCGATATCAGTGCAGCCGGTGTTTACATCATGGCAGAGACCGATTTGCCTGTCGGCTCTCCGATTGAATTCGACATTACTCTGCCAGGCACAGTGCTGGGCATCCAGGAAGACGTGGAAGTCCACTGCGTTGGACGGGTCGTGCGCAAGGAAGCACGCACGAAAAACGGCCGGCCGAAAACCGGGAAGGACAAGGCCAAAAACGGAGTTGCCTGCGTGATCGAGGAATATAAATTTCTGCGCAAGAGCAAAGGGAAACGATAAGCCATGCTGAAGATCATTTTGGCCGATAATCAGGCAATCTTCCGCACCGGAGCCGCAAAGGTGCTTGCCGTAGAAGACGACCTGCGCATTGTGGCCCAGGCGGAAAGCGCCGACAAGATGAATATGGCGCTGGACAAATTTCACGCCACAGTTTTGATTTTCAGCGCAGATATGTCGACCGACCTGCAGGCCGTCGTCGAGAACGCCAGAAAATATAAAACCAAGCTGGTGGCCGTGGCCGAGACCGGCCAGGATTCGCGGCACTTTTTGGCCAATGGCGTCCATGGCGTGATCTACCGCAACGTGAGCGGCGAAGCCCTGGTGCAATGCGTGCGTAAGGTCGCCAAGGGCGAAACCTGGGTCCAGGACACGCAGGAGAACAAGGAGTCGGCGGAAAACGATCTGGTGGGAGCACGGGTGCGTGACCGGCTCACAGCCAAGGAACTCAAGATCGTGGCGCTCATCGTCCAGGGCTACAAGAACAAAGAGATCGCCTCACAGCTGGGCACGACAGAGCAGGTCATCAAAAATTACCTGCGGAATGTCTACGACAAGATTGGCGTATCGGACCGGCTGGAACTGGCGCTGTTTACCATTCATCACCGCATTCTGGCGGAAGCGGCAGCCACTTCAGTCGCGGTGGCCGGCACCCCGGTCAGATAACATTTTTTCTTTAGCTGATCTGCAGCGTGCTGAAAGGCATGCCCGGACAGGTACAGGCGTCGCCTGCGCCGTCAAAAAGAATTCGTAAAGTTTCTATCCCCGCTCATTCTTCAGCAGCTCGTTAACGATCATCACCAGCTCTTCCGGATTGACAGGTTTTTCAAGGTACAGGTCTGCGAGGGGTTCGGCGGCCTGGAAGGCCTCTGAGACATAACCCGAGACAACCACCACGGGAACGCTGCTGTGGTTCTTGGCGGCCTGTACCACGGCACGGCCATTGGCATCACCCAGTCGCCAGTCAGTCACGACCGCGTCATAAGTGTTGTTCTGCAGCTTCTCAATAGCATCACGCGCCGAGGTCGATGAAGTCACAACATGACCGGCGGCTTCCAGGATGGCGCATTTCAAAGTGACTACGTGGGGTTCGTCGTCAACACAAAGAATCTTGGCCATAGGGAGCGTCCTCGAAGCCGGCGATGACGCTCTCGCCGACCATAGAACCACCTATTCTGATGCACGCTCAATAACAATGTCAAATCAGTAACTTACCAGCGCCCGGCAGCCGGGCAAATTTTACCTCTCTTGCCCTTGCTGCCGGACGCACGCCCGATTGCTTATTTGGTATCCGGCCGGGGCGCCTCGCCCAGCTTTTCCGCCACCGATTTTGCCTGGGTGAACAGCAGCAAATAATCCGGACCACCCGCCTTGGAATCAGTTCCCGACATGTTAAAGCCGCCGAAGGGATGGGCGCCGACCATGGCTCCGGTGCATTTGCGGTTGAAATAGAGATTACCCACATGAAAATCTTCGCGGGCCCGCTCCAGCTTCTCGCGGGAGGTGGAGTAAACTGCTCCTGTGAGGCCGAACTCAGTATTGTTGGCAATCTGCAGCGCATCTTCAAAGTTGCGCGCCTTGATGACTGCCAGTACCGGGCCAAAAATTTCTTCCTGTGACAGGCGCGCCATGGGAGCGATATCGGCAAATACCGTGGGCTGAATGTAGTATCCCTCTCCGGCCTCTTTGGCAGGCCCACCACCGGTAAGCAGACGGCCTTCCTTCTTTCCAATCTCGATGTAATTCAGGATGCTTTTCATGGCGCGCTCGTTCACTACCGGCCCCATGGGCTTGTTCTCCACCGGGTCGCCCAGAGCGATCTGGCTGACACGCGCTTTCAGCCGTTCGAGAAACACGTCGTAAATCTTCTCTTCCACAATGGCGCGCGAGCAGGCTGAACATTTCTGCCCCTGGAAGCCAAAAGCGGACTGGGCCACGCCTTCCACGGCGGCATCAAGGTTGGCATCGGCGTCGACAATGATCGAATCCTTGCCTCCCATTTCGAGAATGGTGCGTTTGATCCACTTTTGACCAGGACGCGGTACCGCCGCAGCCTGATGGATGTGGAGTCCGACTTCCTTGGAGCCGGTGAAGGCGATAAAGCGTACCTGAGGATGCTCCACCAGGCCGCCTCCGAAGCTGCTGCCCGAGCCGGGGCAGAAATTCACGACTCCATCGGGCATGCCCGCTGCCTGCAGGGCCTCGAAGAACCTGGCGGCGATGGCAGGCGAATCGCTGGAAGGCTTGAGCACAACCGTGTTGCCGCAAACGATGGCCGCCATGGTCATGCCTGCCATGATGGCGCAGGGGAAGTTCCACGGCGGAATTACGGCGCCCACGCCCAGCGGGATGTACACAAGCGTGTCACGCTCGCCGGGGAGCTGTACGTGGGCCTCAGATTTGGCCAGACGCACAGCTTCACGTGCGTAAAATTCGGCAAAGTCGATGGTTTCGGCCACATCAGCATCCGCTTCCGCCCAGTTTTTGCCGACTTCGTAAACCAGCCACGCACAGAACTCGAACTTGCGCTCGCGCAGAATGGCCGCCACATTCATCAGGAGCGATGCACGCTCCTCGACCGAAGTCTTCTTCCAGCTCTCAAATGCCTGAGCGGCAGCCTGGATGGCCGGAGCCACATGCTCGGCTTCCGCATGCTGAAATACGCCTACCACCTGCTCGGGGTGGGCCGGGTTCAGCGACGTGGACTTCTCTTTGGTCCGAATCATGCGGTCGCCGATGACCATGTCATATTCGCGGCCCAGTTCCGAGCGAACATGCGCCAGGGCTTCTCTCATCTGTCTTGCATTCTCAGGTTTTGTGAAATCCGTAAAAGGTTCATTGCGAAACGGGGCCGCGGGAATGCGAAGTACAGGCTTGGAGGTAACGACAGTTGCCATGCTTTGTGTCCTTTTTCAATTCTCGTTATAAGGCGAGCGGGAAATAATGCACCTAAACACTCAATTTTACTCCAGACAGCCCAGCTTACGGCAGCTTTAGGCTGCGCCTCGGGCGATTTGCCGGAAATTCGTGTAACTTGTATGGGCCTCAGTCATCCAAGAAAGCAGCGGCCTGGGCCTCAGGAGAGTGAGCTTTGTCGCGTGTGAAGTCTTCGATTTTTCTGCTGCTTGTCGTACTGGCAGGGCTTACTCACTCCAGCGATGGCCAGGGGCCGGGTAGAAATTCCGCTATTACTGTTCATGTTTTCAAGTCAGGGCTTTTTCCGCGTTCGGACACAACCATATTGTGGTGGCGCCGGTTGCGAAGAGCAGCCTCGACCCCGCCGGGCTGACCGCCGAAATCAATGTCCGCGCCAAAGAGCTGAAGGTGACCGACCCTGGCGAGTCCGAATCCACACGCATGGAGATCCAAAACACCATGCTGAGCCCCAAAGTGCTGGATGCGGAGAAATACCCGGACATCAGCTTTAAGTCGTCGCATATTGAGCGGACATCCGCGCGGCATTTCCGGGTGACAGGCAGACTGGCCCTGCATGGCAGAAGCAGTGAGATTGGCTTTGATGTTGTATGGAATGCAGACCACTATCACGGCAGCGCCAAATTGAAGCAGACGGATTTCGGAATCCAGCCGGTCACGATTGGCGGCGGCGCGATCAAAGTGAAAGACGAAATCGAGGTGGAGTTTGATATCTATGGACCGCAACCAAATTCTTAAAATCAGCTGCATTGTAGTATTGGGTTTACTGGTAACACTGGGAATGACCGCCCGACCACACACATCGCCAGAGGTCAAACGCAAAGCCGTTGTGGTTGAGCTGTTTACTTCAGAGGGCTGCTCCAGCTGTCCCCCGGCGGACGCGTTGCTCGCAAGGCTGAAGCAGCAGGGACAGCAGCATGGTGTTGAAATCATACCTTTGGGCTTCCACGTTGATTACTGGAATTATCTTGGCTGGAAGGACCGCTTTTCGTCCCGAGCTTACAGCCAGCGCCAGGAGCAATACGCGGGCGCGTTTTCCATCAATGGTCCTTACACTCCGCAAATGGTGATCGATGGCCAGAAGGAGTTTGTGGGCAGTGATTCATCGCGCGCCAGCGGTGCCATTGCCGATGAAGCTGGGCGGCCCCAAACCGCAGATGTGCAGCTGGCATGGGTCGAGACGGGCAAGCTTCAGGTGCATGTGACGGCCCCTGAGAGTGTTGCCGGTGAGGTCAAACTGGCAATCACCGAAGATAATCTGGTTTCCAGCGTGGGTTCCGGAGAGAACGGAGGCCGCACACTTCGCCATGCCGCGGTGGTGCGCGAGTTCCGGACGCTGGGAAAGCTGGCCCATGGCAGCTTTCAGACGGAAGAGACCGTCAGCAGTGCAAAAGACTGGAAGCTCAATGACCTGCGTTATGTGGTTTTCGTGCAGCAGGGAGAGAAAAGCATTGAGGGCGCAGCTTCACTGGCCGCCGGTCGCTGATCCTGTTTCCAGCTTGGATATTTCCAGCGCGAACAAAGGATTGTTGGGAAACTGGTCATGAAGCCAGGTGAGTTTTTTGAGGGCTTCCACTTTGTTTTTGTGGCGGAGATCGTCGAAGGCCAGCAGGATTCGCGCAAAAGGGGCCAGGTAGTGCCCCTGCTCCGCCGCTAATTTCATTTCCTTCACTCCCTGCTCCTGATCGCCCTTGAGTCCATCCAGACGAAGCAGCCAGCGAATGGGAGCCGCCTTGCCGCCGACAATATATTTTCCCATGCCGGTGGCAAGGTAAGCGTCGTATTGATTTGGGGCCAGAGCCAGAAGGCGTTCGGCAAAACCGGAGGCGGTCTTGGTATAGCCAATGGCCGCTATGTTTTTCTTGGTGATCAGCGCGGAATCGTCAGCACGAAGGCCGTTCACCAGGGTCAGCGCGAAAAGTGCCCGGACGTCATTCTTGTCGTGTTTGAGTCTTTCCTGAGCAATCTGTTCGGCGCCGGCAAGCGTGTCGTCAAACTGCTTTTTTCCTGCCGGGTCCCATTTCTGCGCCGGGCGGGCGTCGAAGTTCTCATCTGAGATGAACATTTCGCTGCGCAGTATCTTCAGCCGGGTGAATTCACGAAACAATACCGCGCTTGACTGCGCCACCCACGGCAAAGGATCATCTTTGCTGAGGGATTTCGCGGCCTCCAATTTGCTCAGGGCCTCATCAAACTGCAGGTTGTACATGGCGCGAAAACCCTGGTCGAGCATTTTCTCCACACTGGGGAGCGGGGCCGAGGACAGGTTTTGTCCCGTCATCACAGTGGAGAGCAGGGCAACAGCTACTGCCGTGGTGAAAACAGAAAGAGTCCGTTGATGTAGCCTGGAGTCCAGTTTTTGATTCTCCCACGAAGCTAATTTCCGAAGCATGTTAACAGTTTTCGTATACACAGATTGTCAATATCGGTACAAACTGGTAAATAAAGTTTTGCCACGTGCCATCATGGATTGCCGCAACTGTATCCGATTAGATGCAATTACCAAAGTTACAAAAGGGAATGAAATGGGATTTTAGTTTTCTCATGGTGCAGTATCATCGGTGCTTAACAAATCTTAGCAGTGCTGTTGATTCTCTGGCTGCGGATGCGGATGCCGAGCGTATTTAGTGATAGGGTTATTTGTCTGCTTTGTTGGTGCAATTTACCGGGCCAAATTTTACGGGAATAAAGCGGAAATCAACTGGTTAAATAAAGAGGAGATGTGGACGGTCGTTCGAACCGGGACTTTGAAGAACTGGCTTTGCCACTCTTGGACCCGCTCTTTAACTTCGCGTGCTGGCTCAGCGGTGACAGCGATGAAGCGAGAGATCTGGTCCAGGAAACTTTTGCGAAAGGGCTCAAGGCTTTCGGCTCATTTCGCTCAGGCACGAATTTTCGCGCCTGGATGTTTCGCATTTTGCGCAATACGTTCCTGACCAGCAGAACCGGCCTGGAACGGCGCAATACGTCACAGCAGGACGAAGATGGCATTGACGAAGCCGTTGTAACCCAGGAGACGCCGGAACTGGAGTTGATTCGGCGGGCCGATACCGAGCTGATTCAGGGGGCCATTGCGCAGCTTCCCCCGATATTTCGCGAGGTGGTAATTCTGGCCGATATAGAAGAAATGCGCTATCAGGAAGTGGCGGATGCGCTGGACATTCCCATTGGAACCGTGATGTCCCGCCTGGCCCGCGCACGAAAGCATTTGCGGAAATATATTCTGGATACATTGGGGAAGAAACCATGAGTTGCGATTACCGGAGAAAACTTGAACTGTATGCTGACGGCGAAATCAGTGCATCCGAGCATCAGGAAATCTCCGCCCATCTGAGCTCATGCCCGGACTGTGGCGGTTTTCTGGTGCAGCTGCTGGAGATGAAGAAAACAGTACGCATTGCGGGACACCGCTATTCCGCCCCCATGGAGTTGCGTACGGCTCTGGCGCAGAAATTGCGTCCGGAAAAAGTTCCTGGCATGTTCTGGAGATGGGGCCTTGTGGCCTCAAGTTTTGCCATCTCCGCCATGGCCATCCTGTTCTTCCTCCCTCGCGCCGAAAGGCACGATCCTTTAATGTCGGAAGTCGTGGACCAGCACGTCACCACGCTGGCCAGCCTGAACCCCATGGATGTAGTTTCCACTGACCGTCAAACGGTCAAGCCGTGGTTTGAAGGCAAATTGCCCTTCAGCTTCAATCTGCCGGAAGTTGGGGAATCTTCTCCGTACAAGCTCGTCGGCGGAAAAGTAGCGTATTTGCGCCAGGACCCCAGCGCTGAAGTGGTGTACGAAGTTGGTAAGCATAAAATCTCTGTCTTCATCTTCCGCGAAGGCAGCGGCGGTCCTGAACTGGTGCGTGAACATGGCTTGCCGTTTACCGTGGAGCACTGGAATGAGGGCAGTGTGCGCTTTTGCCTGGTAACCGACAGCAACCAGGATGATGCCGATAAACTGGCAGCGATGTTGCACGAAGCCAACCGACGCTAATACAGCTCTAACAGAACACCAGCAGTCAAATCGGTAAAACGGTGTTCCTGACCACGGCATACACCAGCGCCAGCATGCACATGCAGGCAACTGCACGATGTGAAAGCCGGACTTCCGGCAGGCGGTCACGGCGCAGGACCGACCAATAGCAATAAGCAAACCACGCCAGCGCAAAAGGCCCCAGCACCGTGACCATGGCATTCAGATGAAATGCCTGGCCAAAATGCAGATGCAGCATCTGATACATGGCGCGGGTGCCACCGCATCCTGGGCACTGCAATCCGGTTAGAGCGTAAAACGGACACCGGGGATAAAATCCGTGCTCCGTGGGCGAAAAGCGATAGAGCACCGCACAGCCAGCCATTGCGGCGCATGCGATCACATGGCTCCACTGCCGCAAACTCAGCTTCATTGTGGCTGCCCCCTTTGTCTTAGTTCGCCGTGAATCCCTGCTCTACCGCATGGCCAACCCTGAGCACGGTGCTCTCGTCGAAGTGCTTGCCCAGGATTTGTACGCCAATGGGCAGGCCGGCTTTGGTTTGTCCGCAGGGCACGCTGATTCCCGGAACTCCCGCCAGGTCGGCGGTTACCGTGAAAATATCCGCCAGATACATCGAGAGCGGATCCTCCGCCTTTTCACCCAGCTTGAAGGCCGCTGTGGGCGTAGTCGGCGTGACGATGGCGTCCACGGTGCGGAAGGCCTCTTCAAAGTCGCGCGCCAGCAGTGTGCGTACCTGCTGGGCTTTGAGATAGTAAGCGTCGTAATATCCCGAGCTGAGCGCGTAGGTCCCCAGCATGATGCGACGCTTCACCTCGGGGCCAAAAGCATCATCGCGGCTCTTGCGATACATCTCCGCCAGCGTGCGCGCCTTCGCTGAGCGATAGCCATAGCGCACACCGTCATAGCGCGCCAAATTCGCAGAGGCCTCGGCCGTGGCGATCACGTAATACGCGGGAACAGCGTACGGTGTGTGCGGCAGCGTGACCGGAACAATCTCGCAGCCGCTGGTGCGCAGCTTTTCGATGGCCGCTTCCAGCGCGGCACGAATTTCATCATCCAGACCATCGGCAAAATATTCTTTGGGGACTCCCAGGCGCAGCCCGCGCACCGGCTTTTCCATCTCCCGCTCATAGTCGGGAACTGGAACATCGGCGGAGGTAGCATCCATAGGATCGCGCCCCGCGATGGCGTGCAGCAGAATGGCGGAATCCTTCACCGTTTTCGTCAGCGGTCCAATGTGATCGAGTGATGACGCAAAGGCAATCAGCCCATAGCGCGAAACCCTGCCATAAGTCGGCATCAGTCCTGTTACTCCGCAAAATGCCGCCGGCTGCCGGATCGAGCCGCCGGTGTCGGAGCCCAGAGTCGCCACCGCGGTACCCGCCGCAACCGCCGCCGCCGAGCCGCCGCTGGAACCTCCCGGCACCCGCGATTTATCTCGCGGATTACGCACCGGCCCATACGCCGAGTTCTCATTCGACGATCCCATGGCAAACTCATCGCAGTTCATCTTGCCCAGCACAATCGCGCCCGCGGCCTCCAGTCGCGCCACCGCGGTGCAGTCATACGGAGGAATAAACTTTTCCAGCACCTTCGACCCGGCGGTGGTGCGCACGCCCTTGGTCACCATTACGTCCTTGATGCCCACCGGCACTCCGGCCAGCGGAGGCAGTGGCTTCCCCTGCGCGGATAAATCGTCCACCCGCCGCGCCTGCGCGTATGCGCGCTCTTCGCACAACGTGAGCCAGGCATTTACTTCGCCATCTTCGGCTTTGATCTTCCGGTAAAACTCATCCACCACCGCTGTGGCCGTAAACTGCCTGGCCGCAATCGCGGTGCGCGTGGATTCGACAGTAAGAACTTTAATGTCCACAGACCCGACCTTAAATAGAACCCTTTATGTAATAGAACTGTTTATATGGCTACCATGCACGTGTGGCACAGGCACTCTTGCCTGTGCCTACTTCTCAATTACCTTCGGCACTCGGAAAAATCCTTCGCTCTTATCCGGAGCATTGGCCAGCGCCGTTTCGTTCGGCAATGAGGGCTTCAGTTCGTCGTGACGCAAAGCCTCGCGCTGCTGGCTCGCCACCTGCGCCATCGGCGGAACGCTGCTGGTATCCAGCTCATTCAGGCGGTCAATGTATTCAAGGATGGAATTCAGGTCATGCGCCATGCGGGCGCGCTCCTGCTCCGTAAGCTCAAGATTGGCCAGATCGGCAACGTACACTACGTCTTTTTCCGTGACCTTCATCGTGCTGCCCTGCTCTCTTTTCCCGCAACCTGAAACACGATCTCCTGCACCATCGGCCCCAGAAGTTCGGCAAAAACCGAGACGTATCTTAAAGTAAATCCGTTCAGCTGCGACTTCCAGGCTGCGTCATGGACTTCCACCGTCAATTTGCCTTCGGCAAAACTCACTGCCCGGGTCCTTCCCGCAACATCATTACCGCACACCACCGGCCAGGCTAAAAGCACGGCCTCTTCGGGTGGCTGGGCGCGCAGCAGCTCGCTCATGATATTTCGCAGTCCGCTTCGTATCGGTTCCATCGGCGCCTTTAAATTTTACCTGTTGTCTGGCCCGCCGCCTGCTCGTCACTGCCGCGGCGAATCTCGGGTTCGCTGCCCGTTGCTTTGAGCACCTCGCGAATCATCCGGTCATCAATCTCCGTCGCGTTCACCAGGTCCACCGCATAGCGGACAATGATCTGCAAGCCCTCTTGAGTAAGACTCAGCCGGCTCTCCGGATCAAAGGACTCCATGGCCACATTGGGCAGCACCCGCTCCATACTCCGGCGCTGCAACTCGATGCGTTCGCGATACTCGGCAAAAATCCTGCCCACCGTTTCCAGCATGATCTTTTCCGTTTGCCGGTAATCGCTGCCAGCAGAAGCCGTAAGCTTGATCTCATGCCAGCGAAAACTCGTGCCCGGAATCTGCTTGAAGATGCCTTCCGGCTGAAAGACCACGGCGTTGGAAAACGCCACCACCCGCCCCGTAGGCCGGGGGGCGGGAATCCCGCTTACCTCCATCAGGTGCAGGCGGATCAGCCCGATATCCATTACGTCGCCCGTTGTGCCGGAAACCTGGATCCGGTCGCCCACCCGGACTCCATACTTTCCAATCAGGAAGAAATAGCCGGCCACCGCCAGAATCACATTTTGCAGTGATACCGCTATTCCCGCCGTGAGCAGCCCGGCAAACGTGGTCACGCTGCTCAGCCCGCTGGCAAAAGCCAGAATCACCACAATCACTACCACCACGATGACCACCACCCGGCGGATCAGCAAAAACTGGTGGCGGCGGTGTGCGTCCTGCACATAGCGGAACGTCATCCGGCGCCACAGATCGGAAAGCACAAAGATGCACGCCAGCACCGCTCCCAGCACCGCCAGATGCCACAGCAGGCTCTTGCGCGTGGCCGCCAGCTGCTGCTGCACCGTGTTTCGCCAGCTTGTGGCGTTGCGCTTGTAAAGATCGAGCAGTACGTTTTGTTTACTCAGGGGCAGAATCACCACGGTAGATTGCCTGAACTGCGCCGTCAGGCCGTCCAGCTCTTTTCGCTGCTGCGCCAGCACCACTGGATCGCTGGAATCCGGCTGGTTCGCCAGCTCGTCGCCGCGATGCGTAAGCTCGCGTATATGCGCCACCACTGGGGTGCGTATGTCCTTCAGGGACAGGCTGAGGGCCTCTGTGCCTGCCAGTGAGCTTTCCAGTGTCTTCAGCTTTCTCCAGGTGGCAAGGGTGTCCGTGAGCAAAGCAAAAATGCCGGAAGACTCCGCCTTCCGCTCGCCAGCCGCCACCGGGACCACCGCCGTATCGCTCTTTTCCGCCTTTTCTCCGCTTGCGGTGCTCTCCGTAACCGAGGCCGGCAGGGTCCGCGCCAGCACCTCAATGCGCGCGCTCAGCCCCGACTGATGTGCGTTGTTGTTGGTGGCCGTGCTGGTGAACTCCAGCATGTTGTGCAGCACTTCCTGCCGCGCCTCCGTCAGGTCCAGCTCGCTTTGCACCTCGGCCACCTGCGACTTCAGTACCTCGCGTTTCTTTTCCGGCGCCGTGGCCAGCTTCTGCTTCAGTCCGGCCAGCTCCTGCTCCGTCTGCTTCACCAGCGCATCGGTGCGCGCCACCAGGTCGCGCAGGTTCTGGTACTGCGACGATGGCGCCGGCTGCCCCTGGCCTGCCCCCGACGAGGACTTATCAAGCCCCTTCGCCCGTCCCCGGGCAAATTCAAAGGCCAGCCGCATCACCTGGTCGGCAATCCGCCGGTTTTCGCCGAATACGATGGCATCATTCGGTTCCGTCACCAGCTGCTGCTGCGCCGTCACCTGCCGGTACCAGGAAACGCTCTGCTCCAGGAAGGCAAGCACTCCGTCGCTCTCGTTGCCCGCCGCCTGCTGCCCAGCCAGAGTCGCCGCCGAAAGCAAAGCCAGTCCCAGCGCCACTACCGCTACCCGTTTGGTCTTCATAATTGCAACGTCCAGTTCATACTCATGTGGCACAGCCGCCCCCGGCTGTGTCCGGGTTTTGATTCTAATCCGCGCTCATCCGCGTATATCCGCGGTAAGCCCCGTTTTTGGAATCTGCCTACCCCCCTCCCGGTCAATCCCCATCACAACACCTAAAGGGGTTAGCTCAAAACATCACAAGGGATATCCCAAGGGATCAACTTTTAGACCCAAAAACACGAAAGGCCACAGCCTTTACAGACTCAAAGGCAGTGGCAAAAACAATCTAAACGATAGCAAATAAAGGGCGAAAAGTCAAGCCACAGTAAGACGCTTAGTGCTATGCTGCTTTGCCATGATTCTGAATGATGTGGTCGCGAAAGATGGTCGCATATTTTTAAAGTCAGAGTGGGGGCCTATATCTGATGATTGGCCTGCACTTTCTTTTACTAAGAGGTCGCTCGGTGATCGATTACGACGGGATTTTAACCCTGCCAAAGATGTGATCCTGTACGTTGGGACCAGCAATCCTGAATCAACTGGCGAACCGCAACATCGGCAGCGTTTGCTGTCTGTTGTCAAACCTGAACCGAATGAGCCCATTGAGACCAGATTGCTGGTCCCTATTGAGCTATGGGAACGTACGCAGCGTCAATATGGCAGACGCTGGGAGTGGTCACTGCCGGTTCAACACGCTTGGAATATTGATGCCTGGCCATTGGCGCCAACCATCATTCCGGAAAGCTATAGTCTTCTCGGTAAATTGGAAAATCTTGGCAACGTTGTCGAGGTCATACAGGCCGAGCGCAATGGCCTGCTTGATTTAGGAATTTCACCAGTTGAATTGAATCTAACCAATGAAGCGAAATCTTTTGCAGATAAGCGGGCCGTCTTAAGCCTTGGATCTGCTATCCGCAATGAAATTGGTCGCATGGCTTCGGGGCTGATCGATAGAGCAAAGCGGAGTAGCACGGAATCCGTCAGAATCACCCCGGTTAGATTAGTGGAATCAGATATTCATATATTGCTCGGCAAGAAATGGGAAGAGCAGAAGGCCACTTGCGCACTTTGTAATGGCCCGCTTGTCATCGGTGGGACCAACAAATTACTTAAGGCTTCAGCAGATCGGATTGATAGCACCTTGCCCAACTATGATGCTAAGAATGTTCATATCACCCATTTGGGCTGTAATCTGGCGAAAAATGACGTTTCAATGGCGGAGTTTGCGGAGTGGCTGGCAATCGTGAGAGGCAGTGAAATTGCTGTGATAGTAACCGCGCATTGAAGGAAAACAGCGCACGTTATCTGGCTGCGCTCCTGCAATGCACAACCGGAGCTACATCATCAGCCGACTTGAGCACCAGCTGCGCCGGTGCGGCGTTTAAATGGCCGAATCCGTGAATTTCATACTGTCTTCCGTTTGGATCTGTTTTCGTTGCATTCTGTTTCGACCAGATTTCAAACATGCCAGTGTAAGTGACGGCAATGCACTCGTCAGGCAGACTCTTCCTCAACTCAGCCCATTTATGGTCCAACGGGATGGAGAAGATACGTGCGGGCGGCAAACGAAACCTGTGCTGTCAGCACCACCATCAACAAAAGAGTAAAAAACTTTTCCATAATGGTTGTCGTCTGCTGGTCCGATCAATATCTGTATTTCTTCTCCAATGTTTTCAGGAGTGGCATCGACCCTGAAGCCATTTCCCAGTAGTGATTGCCATCGGTCCATGCCACAGACAGTGTTTCCTGGGCACTGGCTTCGGTCTGCGCCAGCACCGCTCGCTGGCCACGCCTTTCTCCGAATATGTCTGTATTTGTGTCCCGCTCTATCACCCTAAATGCTGTTTTCACGCGAACATTCAGCTCCTGTTCCGCGCTCTCTGCTGATTGAAAGTCTCCGCGGATGATGGTTATGAAAATTCCATCGGGTGTGACGTATGTGCTAAAGGACAGGTTCGTACCATCACTGGCTTCTAATTCACCCATTGCGGTGAGTCGCCAACAGCCTTTTTGCCGGCCCCTGACTTCACCGTCGGACGCGCCAGTTTGAAGGCATCGCGGCGGCTCATCCGTTAAAAATTTTACCTGACCACTGGAATCACGGTTCTGGGCCACCGCTTGCAGGTTCGCCATCGCCACAACGACCAGCAGCGTAATTAAGCCGATAGTACGAAATGGGCGTTGCATTTGGGTGTTCTACCTCCACCCTGGCGCTAAGTATCCCCGGATCGCAATGACCCGATCATCATCCTCAACCTGTGGCGATTCCGTGCGCTTCGCCCGTTGTATGAAAATTTATTGACTGACTTAAAATCCACTTTACAAAGAGACCCGTCAAGGCTATAGTTTCGCGCCATGGCCGATACAATCTTTTGCAGTCAATGTGGAA
Source organism: Candidatus Angelobacter sp. (assembly GCA_035695325.1). Classification (GTDB taxonomy): domain Bacteria; phylum Acidobacteriota; class Terriglobia; order Terriglobales; family Acidobacteriaceae; genus Angelobacter. The sequence goes on along the minus strand of DASSEH010000167.1, from coordinate 134,044 downwards.
CAAGTCTGGATCTTCAGGCGCGGTTCTGCCCGAAGTGCGGCGCCGCAATAGCTACTGCACCTGCGCAATTTCAGCCTGCCGCGATGGCAGCAGCAGCTGGGTATGCTTCTGTACCGCCTCAGCCAATTACAGTGTCAGCGGCTGCTCCTCCGGCGATTCCGCCGCAAAACGGCGCTATGCCCGCGGCCTATACTCCTCCCGCGGGTCATGTGCCTGCAGCACCCGCTATTTTCCCCTATGCGGGGTTTTGGATCCGTGTGGGAGCGTCCCTGCTGGACACGTTGATACTGATGCTACCCGTGGTTATGCTGGCGTGGGTGCCACTTTTGGGGATTCCCTCCATCATCGTTGGCATTTGGCTTTACTTCGCATTGCAGGAGAGTTCGCAGCATCAGGCAACCATCGGCAAACGTGCAATGAAAATTTATGTCACCGACATCCAGGGACAACGGATTTCATTCGGTCAGGCTACGGGCCGATACTTCTCCAAAATACTCTCCGATATTTTATGCATTGGATACCTCATGGTGGCCTTCACTGATAAGAAGCAGGGCCTGCACGACATGATCGCGAGCACTCTGGTGCAGCGGAGGTGAGGGCCTGTTCTGGACAACTGTATTGGCCATTGCCATAACAGCCAGCAGCCTGATTAAAAAGACAGTGCGATATGGGCTGAGACAGGAGCGTTGCGTACGCGTATTCTGCGTCCACCCATCCTCTAATCAGCCAAGATCGCAATGCCTTGATAATCAACACCAACTGCTCGAGGGCTTTGGGATCCATATCTCCAGGCCGGTTGACCAGAGGGTCCTGCTCATAGCATTGCCTTCGGTAGACCTCAACGGTCTTGTCGTGCTGCGGCGTTTCCACAAAATCATTCCATTCCTGTGGATAGGGCTGCAACCTTCCACAAAACGCTCAATCGCCTGGGCGGCTTCTTCACCGTTCATATTTTTTACCCCACATATGACTTTCGTTCGTTGTCTAGTCCAAACGGCGCAAGGGGACAGCACTGGCGGCAATACCGCCGCTGTTCGCCGGTTTAATTCTCAACATCCTCTCATCTTCAGGATGCAGAGTACTCCACAGCATTCCAGCCCGGCGGTATGCCCCGGCTTAACCTTGTGTCCTGTTTTGAACAGCCAACGGGAGAAGAGTCACGGAAGATAGCAATACAGGGGAGAAACTGCCGAAGGGTTGTCTCATTGAGGTGACGCAATTATGAAACCGATGAGTTGGGCCGGGCTTTTGTTGATCGTTCTCGGCGGACTGGCCCTCGCCTATCAGGGCATTAACTATACACGGGAGAAAAAAGTCCTCGATTTGGGGCCGGCGCAAATCACCACCGAGACTCATGAGCGAATCAACATTCCTCCCATACTGGGCGGGCTGGCATTGGCGGGCGGGGTTGTCATGGTGTTGATTGGGGCCAGAAAAAAATCATAGCCGAACTTTTAGGGTCGGGCCTCCGGCATTTCACAACCAGCAACCAATAGAGAGAAGTGAAGTCTATGGCGCGAATCCGGGGCACAAGCTGAAAGGAGATTTTCTTATGTTACTGCTCCTTATTGTTTTGTTGTTGGCATTCGGGGGTGGCGGTGGCTATTACGGGTATTCCCGGTGGGGGACGCGCGGTGGTCTGGGGACCGTCGGAACGGTTTTGCTTATCCTGGTGGTTCTGTACTTCCTGGGCGTGTTGCGTTGATCCGTCGCGGACCGCGAGAGATGGTTCAACCTGAGAAATAGGGTTCGACCCGAATCACAGGATTGAGAAGCCAGGGCTTCAATGCCTTGCGAAAGGGGCTGATAACATCATGCGAAGCACGATTAGGTCTTTCATGGCATTGCTGCTGATCGTATGCTCTTTGGGCAGCACCTGCAGCGGATATTCCGTGCTTACTCACGAAGAGTTTGTGGACCTGCTCTGGAAAGACCAGATCACGCCTCTTTTGCTGGAAAAATATCCCGGCGCTTCGCCTGAGGACCTCCGCAAGGCCCATGCCTATGCCTACGGCGGCTGCCTCATCCAGGACATGGGCTACTACCCCTTCGGAAGCCGTCTCTTCAGCGATTTGGTCCACTATGTGCGCAGCGGCGATTTTGTTACCGCATTGCTGGAAGAAGCGACGGATATCAATGAATATGCCTTTGCCCTGGGGGCTTTGTCGCACTACGCCGCGGACATCACCGGCCATCCCTTTATCAATCAGGCCGTGGCCCGGAATTTCCCTAAACTGAAAACCAAATATGGGCCGGCCGTCACCTTTGAGCAGGACCCCAAGGCCCACATTCGGACCGAGTTCGGGTTTGACGTGGTGCAGGTGGCCAGGAACCGCTACGCACCCGATGCTTATCACGACTTCATCGGCTTCGAGGTCTCTAAACCCGTGCTTGAGCGGGCATTCTTCAGGACATACGGCATCAGGCTTGAAGATGTTTTCCGCAACGTTGATCTTGCCATCGGCAGCTTCCGCCGGTCCATCAGCAGCGTGATCCCGCAGATGACCCGGGTCGCGCTGCTTACCAAAAAAGATGTAATGGTCAGGGAAGATCCCAGCTTTGACCGGAAGAAGTTTCTCTATAACCTCAGGCGGGCAGAGTATGAAAAAGAATGGGGCAAGACCTACCAGAAGCCGGGATGGGGCGCGCACATTCTGTCCGTGCTCGTCAGGCTGGTTCCCAAGGTCGGCCCATTCAAGGCAGTTGCCTTCAAAATGCCCAGCCCGGAAACCGAGACCCTGTACCTCCGGAGCGTCAACAATTCGGTGGACCAATACCGGCTTTATCTGAAGGACTTGAAAGCGGGCAATCTGGCCCTGGACAATCGGGATTTCGATACCGGCAAGCAAACCAGGGAAGGCGAGTACGGTCTTACGGACAAGGCCTACGGCAGGCTGCTGGACAAGCTGGCCAATGCCAAATTTACCGGCGCGTCTCCGGAACTGCGGGAAAACATCCTGGCTTTCTATCAGCACCCGAGCGCGCCCGATCCCAACATGAACAGGAAGAAATCGGACCAGAGAAACAAGACGCTGCGGAACCTAGAGGAATTGCAATCGCTGGGGGCAGCACAATCGTCATCCCCATAGTTCGTACTCTAAAAGTCGTCCCGTTAAAGGTCAGGCATTTTGAGCTGGCGACAAGCTTCGCCGTCCTGCTTTCGAGCGCTCCCGTCTCACTGCTGCTGGAAACCCTTGTTACGGTCTTGTGCAAAGTTGCAGGGATTCGCCTTGAGGGCGAAAGTGTTCAATATTGAACAGTTCTCCTGCGCCATTTCCTTCACACTCATAAGGGGCAGACACCTTTGGAGTCTTGCTCAATATTGTTTTGCTTGAAAAGCGTATCGCTTGTGTGCCGGACGCAGCGGCAACCGGGTCGCCAGATAGTTTCTCCAATATTTCATAAGGAGCCATGCGACGCATGAATGTCCACCTGGTAAATCCCAGTAATATCTCTTTTGGGACTGCGGTGATCACGCCGCGCTGGCTCTACGTGCTTGCCGCTGCCACGCCCATCTGTTACGGAGACCCCAACCTGGTCGACGAAACCCTGGAGCCGCTCGACCCGCTTCATATCCGGAGTGGTGACGTGATAGGCATAAGCATTCATACCGGGAATGCATTGCGTGGCTATGAAATTGGCCAGCTGGCACGCAGCCGCGGAGCATGGGTCGTCTTTGGCGGCATCCACGCAACTCTCTATCCTGAGGAGGCTTCGCAGCTTGGCGGCGCCCACGCCGTGGTCAAAGGTGATGGCGATGTCATTTGGGCCAGCGTGCTGGAAGATTGCGGGAATAGCCGGCCAAAGCCTGTTTATGAAGCAGGCAGGATCGAAGCTGCCACGTTCAAAACGGCCCGCTGGGATCTGTTGCCACCCAATCGATATATGTGGGCTTCGGTCCAGACCGTCCGGGGTTGTCCCAAGCACTGTTCCTTCTGCTCCGTGTGGCGGACCGATGGGCAGCGCCCCCGGCAGCGATCTTCTGACGTGGTTATAGAAGAGGTAGTCCAGTTGCGGCGGCTCGGCTTTCGCTTCATTGCTCTGGCCGACGACAATTTTTATCCCGTCACCCTGACGGACATGCAACTGGCTGCACGGCAAAACAATGCCGCACGACTCCAGGAACTCAAAGCGATTCGCGGGGAACGTTTCGAATTGATGTCGCGGCTGGCCCAGCTTCCGGCTGACACGGTTTTCTTTACCCAGATCACCATGGAAGCCGCCGAAGACCCCGAGTTTCTGGCGGCGATGAAAGCGGCACACATCCTGGGCGCATTGGTGGGTGTGGAAGCTGTCACGCCCCAGGGGTTGAAGGATGTTTATAAGGATTTCAATTTAGCCGGTGAAAGTCTGGTACAGCGTCTTCGCACTTTCCGCCAGAACGGCATTCACGTGCTCGGCTCTTTCATCTTTGGTCTGCCCAGCGATCGTCCCCAGACCTTCCATGCTACGGCCACGGTGGCCGAACAGGCCGAACTTACGTTTGCCCAGTTTGTGATGCTGACACCGTATCCCGGCACGGTGGATTTCGCGCGCTGGGAGCAAACCATGCAGAACGATCCAACGCGCATTGCAGGGATTCCCCTCACCCGCCACTGGCTGATTCCATCCGCGCTCCGACCTAAAGTCTATTCCCCTCATCCGGCCATGTCGGACCGGGAATTACGGCAGAGAACGCAGGGAGTGTGGGATGAGTTTTACAGCATGAGATCGATATGGAAACGCTCCAGATGCGCGGGGACCGTCAAAGCCCGCCTGGCCTTTGTGCTGATTTCAAAACTGTATCGCCGCATGTATGCCGATACGGGGATTGCCACGGACAGCGCGCGCGCCGCCCGCTCCGCCCGCTGGGCGCGCTGGATCGCAAAACCCTGCCGCCTGCTGTTTGCCGGCCGGCCTATGCCTGATCTCCAGATACCGGTGCGGTCTGTGGACTCCGTCGGGCCTGGCCGCCCTTCCGGTCCTCCGCTGGTAGCGTGACCGTTACAGGAAGGCCGATCTGGCGGGAAACGGCCCATCGGATTCCCACACTCCGGGCGCCTTTCGCACATACTTGAGCCACGCAGAGCCATTCCATTCGTAACGGACATAATCGATCACGAAGCCGTCAGCCTTCCCCGGATGGCAGGAAACAAACAGAATATTGGTCACGCCGCTGCTCGAATCGATGCGCCAGTCAGATTTCAGAGTTTTTGACAGACGGATCAACTCCTGTTTTTGCGAAGCTACGTCTACGGATTCAACATCGTGTAGTGATGACTGGGAGACCCGAATAACGGTGGTCGCCAGCCCATTGTAAGAGCCTGCCCCGGACGAATGATCAACCGTAAGCAGATATTCCCGATTAGGGCCCGAAGCCGGGCTCCATTCCTTCATCTCCGCCAATGCGGTATCAAGAGTGCGATCAGCAATTACTTTTTCTGAATTGTCGGTGACAACCAGTCTGGCGTGAGCGGGTGGCGTTGCTGAAAACTCCCTGAATAGCTCAGACTCTGGCGACAAAACGAATGACCAGTCTCCTGTGCCCCACATCAGCTTGCGAACAGCAGGAGTCAGCCGGCTGTCCAGCAACAATTCCATCTTTCCATTCATGCCATTTGCATCGCGGCTGAGCGCAAATGTTTGAGCAACGGTGTATGCCGGGCCGCTTCGTCCGGCGGCATTACATACCATGAACACGAAAATGCAGCTCACCAGCAGTTTCCGCGACATATGCCCTCTCAAAAAGCTTTTGCGTGACGAACTCTAATTTCCCACGCTCGCTGCCTGTGCTCCGGTGATGTCCAGTTGATACACGTTCTGGTTGGCGGTCAGGACCATGAGGTTTCCGTTAGCGAGAAAAGTGGCGCCCGCAATGCTCTCTGGAAATACAAAATGAGTTAGAGGCTGAAGTGTCGTCGTGTCATACAGCTCGGCATTTTTGTCCTCACTCGCGATCAGGGCGAGTTTTCCGTTTGCCGATGCGGTTACGACATGTCCCAGAATCTTGCCCTTTTGTTCTCCGCTCCCGAGCGAATAAATCAGGGTACGGCCGGTGGAATCGCCAAGGAATACAGTATCGCCCAGGACATATGCCGATGTAATGAGGTAAGTATCCTTTCCTGTATCTACCACGACATTGCCCAGGTGTTTGCCGTCGTTCGCATCCAGCACCTGCAGTAGAAATAGACTATGCTTGGCATCCATGGAGTTCAATTTCTTGCGCAAAACAGGATCGTCCTTGGCCGCAGTCTGAATGCTTAGCCGGCCTGAAAGTGACACTGCGATGACCCGGCCGTTGTAAAACACGCCCGGCCTGCGGTCTTGCAGCGAATATTGCCAGCGCGGATTGCCATTATGGACGTCATGGACCTCCATTACAAACGGCCCGAATATAACGCTCAATGGGTCCTTGTCCTTTTCAGGGCGCAGCTCGATCATCAGATCGCCCGCCTGAAAGGAATGTCCATGCGGATGTTCCGGGTCTTCCGGAAGCTCATACAGCCTGGTGGGTTCCGCCGAAGCGGGATCGAACCGGGCTACCCAGGAGGGCTTTGCATCCTGGCTGGGAAACTTTGTAATGAATTGTCCATTTTCAAAGAAAGCCCCTTCAAAACCCGTGGTGAGGAGGGTGCGCTCCCCCGTGTCCACTTTCCAGACAGCGCCGCGCGATTTACTGGAGACCGCCAGCCACTCTCCGCCTGGCGAAAATGCGGATACCCTGAAATTGGCCAGAGGGCTGTCGGGCAGCTGAATTTTCCCGGCCATCTTTTTTTCCGCGGCATTAAAGAGCGCCAACTGTCCATTGGTTTGCTCGCCGGCCAGAATATTTCCATACACATCAAATGCCGGAGTCTTAAAGCCGTAGGAGATTTTTTTCTCCTTCAGGTCCACGATGCCTGTCATGAATTTACCGGCTGGGCGTACCAGCAGATAATCTCTGTTGGCTGTGTTCGAAAGCCAGCCATCGACCTGAAAATCAAATTCATCCGTCCTGTCGCCGGAAGGAAAATGCGCCCGGATCAATTTACTGTTCTTGCCGGCGAAGTGAATGCCGGCAATCTCATCCCCGGAAATAAAGGCAAAGGTGCCGACCATGAGGGCCTTGGTCTTATTCGGAAGATGGATTTCGGCCTTGGCCTGAAAGTCATAAACAAAATTGGCTTCGTTATGGCCGGCGGCAAAGTAGCGTCCGTCCGGCGAGAATTTCATGTCGAACAGTCGCAGCGGCTCACCTGCAAAAAAAGCACGCTCATAAGCGTAATATTCACGCCGCGTGAGCTCATAAAAATGTTTGCGTTCCAGTATCACTTTGTTATCGTTCACGTCGGCCAGCCGCAGATTCAATTCATAGTCAATGCAGCCGAGCATGTCTCCGGAAGGCGAGAGAACACTTTGCAGGCAGTCCTGAATCGTGAGCTGATGAATGGATGTGCGTTGTCTGGAGGCAACGTCCCATTTTTCCACCCGGAGTTCCTTGTCATAGAAGACCACCGTATGTGAATCCGGACTGAAGTGCGCATGGTGAGCGTCCGGAGCGTCAATGCGAAACAGGTTGGCCAGTGGCTCCCGGCTCAGCACAAAAATGTTGCTTTCATCCTGGGCCAGCAGATAAGTTCCATCGGGGCTGAACTGCAGGTTGCCAAGATCGCTGCGAAGCTGCGGATGCAGTTCCACCTGCTTCAGCAGTCCAGGCAGCTCCTGCCGGGAAACAGCCGCGTGGGATTCAATAATGGATTTTTGCCATTTGAGGTAGTGCTCCTGGTCCGCAATCGGCGGAACAACGCAGTTTTTTTCGAGAGGAGCAGAGTTTTTGATTACCTCGCGCAGCCGTTTGGATTCCGGTTTGGTCGTTCCCAAAAAATCGCTCCAAAAGCCGCCTTTATTATGTTTTGTTTCCAGCAGCCGGTCGGCGAATTCAACGTACCGCGCGGGGGCGTAGCCGGCGCGGCTCGCGGCGTAGAGGGCAATGCGGTCGGCAATGAGCTGTTCTTCCTGCTCGGTTTTCTCGGCGGAGCGGACTTTTATCTTCCCCGCGTTGTCTTGTACCAGGTTCCATTTGGCAAACACATCCTGCCTGTCGCCAATGCTGGTTACCCCCAGCTGCTTCAGCCAGTCGGACATACTAATGGCAACGTGATGGTCCATGATGTGGCCAATCTCATGGCCAAGCACCGCGGCAAATTCATCCTGGTTTTGCGCAAAAGCGACCATTCTCCGGTGAATATAGATTCGTCCGCCCGCCACGCCGAATGAGTTCAGCTCCGGCGAATCGATGATCACAAAACGATAGTGAATGCTCGTAGGCGGCAGTTGCGCCAGCAGCGACTCGCCCAGCTTCTGCAGATAGCCTTCCGGGTCTTCGATGATCCTGAAATCGCCGCGAATGGACTGGTCCATAATGTCGCCCAGCCATTCCTCCTGTTGTTCGCTGAACAGATTGGACTGAGTCTGGCTCTTAAACTTGCCAGTCATGCCGCAGCCTGTTCCCGCCGCGCTGGATGATGTTTGAGCAATCACGCTCGCACAGCACAGACAAGTGAGCAGGAAGAAAGAAAAGAAACGCGTCGTCAAGCGATTCATATGCAATTTAAGGTGAAGTGAGCCCTCCAAATTTACTCCACGTTGGTTTGCAATTCCAGAGAGTTGTGTATGACTTTTGGGGGGCTGTTGTGATCTCAAGGCTGCGCAACCACGTTCAATCTGCATTAAATAATTTTGAATTAATGTGGTTTGAAATATTGATTCGCCTGATCTCGCAGTTCAATCCCCAAAAATCAACATCACCTTTAATTCGCTCGCAAAACTTATTTTGCGGAAAGCAATAACTCAATCTGCTTTAAATCCAACAACTTACCTGCGATTTCCGGCGTTCCCGTTTAATGCTGGCAGCAGCAGCTGAATGGCTATTTCTCACCGCTTAAGGATTCCCGTTTACCCCCAGGGGCGTTACATCTGTAGTATGTCGAGGATTTATCATCCTGTGTTATTTCCTGTTGTCACGTGTGGACAAAGCGCCATGCGGCGCAAGGAGAAGGCAAATAAAATTATGCACAAGCCTGTAAAGTATGCGGAAAAAGTTCTTACAGCTGCCGCCCGCGGAGCGTGGGCGATTTTTGACCGTGTCAACCGCATTAATCCCAATCCTTCCTTCACGCCCAAATGGTCGGAAAAGCCTCTGCTGAAATCCTGGGAAAAAACCAAGCCGCCGCTCGGCTGGCCGCGCAGCACGGATTCGCTTTGCCCCCGGTGCGTGCCTGAAATCCGCCAGCAGATCGTGGACGGCAAACTGCCCCACGAAATTCTGCTCAATGAAAAAGCCGGTGAGATCAAAGCCACCATCGTCGAAAAAGACGGCAAGATCATGATGGTGAAAGATTGCCCCATCCACGGCCACTTTGAAGACGTAATGGCCGTCGACGTGGATTTCTTCAAGCATCTTGAAGAAGTTTTCCCGGGCCGCGACATTCTCGCCCACAATGACGAAAAGCTCCATCATCACGGCACCAGCACGGTAAAGCATGGCCGCGGATCGGTCCTTACCATCGACCTGACCAACCGCTGCAACATGATGTGCGATCCCTGCTTCATGGACGCCAACCAGGTCGGCTTTGTCCATGAGCTGACATGGGACGAAATCAAGACCATGCTGGATAACGCCATCTCCATCAAGCCGCGGCGCCAGATGTCGGTCCAGTTCTCCGGCGGCGAGCCCACGCTCTCGCCTTATTTCCTCGACGCCGTCCGCTACGCCCGCGAAGTGGGCTACAACTCGGTGCAGGCTGCCACCAACGGCATTGAGTTTGCCAAATCGCCTGAGTTCAGCCGCCAGGCAGCCGAAGCCGGATTGCGCTATGCCTATCTTCAGTTTGACGGCATCGGCAATGCCGCCAATTCGCACCGCCAGGTCGGCAACCTGTTTGACGTAAAGCTGCGCGCCATCACCAACCTGCACAATGCCGGTGTGGACATCGTTCCCGTTACCACCATCATCAACGGCATCAACAATGAGCAGGTGGGCCGCATCATTCAGTTCGCGCTCGATAATCCCAAAACCATCAGCTTCCTGAGCTTCCAGCCCGTCTCGTTCACTGGCCGCGACGAAGAAATTACCGACGATCGCCGCCATGCGCAGCGTTATACCCTGAGCCATCTGGCGCATGACGTGAAAAACCAGACTGGTCTGGGCGAACCCAAGCGCGACTGGTTCCCCATCTCGTTCATGTCCACCTTCTCTGACTGGGCCGATCTGATTCACGGCCCCCAGGCCGATTGGGGCCAGCTTAGCTGCGGATGCCATCCCAACTGCGGCGTAGGCATGGCCGTGATGATCGACAAGGAAACCAAGGAAGCCGTTCCCGTCACAGCCTTCCTCAACGGCGACAATCTGGCCAAAGACGTGGCCCGCGTCAATGACGCGGCCCGTGGCCGCTTTCTCTCCGTGGTCGGCATGGCCTTGGCTGTGATGAAGAACTATGATCCCTTCCAGTCGCCCACGCACTTCCGCCTGGTGGATCTGCTCAAAAAGTTCGATAAGACCTTCGGCGCCACCAAGTCTGCCGAAAGCAAATACGGCAGCGTCAAAGGCGAGCGCACCATCGAGGACATCAAGAAGCGCCGCCAGGACCGCTGGAACTTCCTCTTCATTGCCGGCATGTGGTTCCAGGACCTTTACAACTACGATTTCCGCCGCACCGAGCAGTGCATCATTCCGTACGCCACCCAGGAAGGTGAAATCAGCTTCTGCGCTTACAACACGGGCGTAGGCTGGCGCAACATCATTGAAAAGATGCACATGACCGCCACGCTCACCAAGTGGTATGAAGAGCATGGCCGCCATGAGATCTTTGCCGGTGGCAAGAAAGTGGGCATGAATGATGAATCCCACAAGCTGCGGCTGAATGACGATCACGTCCACGCCGGCCGCAATACTACTCTCGACGATCTGGGCATTGCCAAGACCGCTCGTGAAGAGAAGCTGCGCGCCCGCGATGAAAAGATGAAGAAGACCGCCGAAGATGCCCGCATGGAAGCCCTCTATCGCGAGCACATTCTGAAAGAACCCAAACCGCAGGGCGGCTTCGTTCCCCTGGGCGCCATTGCCCCGGTGAATGGCAATGCAAAGCCTGTAGCGGAGAAGGAAGAAGTCTTCGGAGACTAAAGCCTTAACCACAGAGAACACAGAGGGCCACGGAGCAAAACTTCGTGGCCTTTGTTTTTCTGGCAGAGAAGAAATCGAAACTGCCAACGCAAAAGCCTTAAGAAACATGCATCGATACAAAATCGCCCTGTTCTGATTTTGAGCTGTCCTTTGTGCTCCTTGGTCCTCTGTGGTTAAGTTCTTGCAGTTTTCTCTGTGCTACTCCGTGCTCTCCGTGGTTAAAATTCAACCATGCGTTTATTTCGCATTTTGATTCCGCTTGTGGTGCTGCTGGCTGGCTGTTCGGGGACGCCAAAGCACCCGACGTGGAAAAATGCCACGGGAGCGGAGCAATTTGAGCGGCTCATGTGGCAGTCCATCCATGACAAGAACTGGCCCGAAGTCGAGCGTCATCTGGCCCCGGCATTCGTCGGCGTCAGCGCGCAGGGTAAAGCGCTCGACAGCGCTGGCTGGATCGAATACTGGAAGAGCAGCCCGCCAGCCGATTATTCGCTGGGCGAGATTCAGGTCCAGCCCGCTGGCGGAGACATGATCGTGAGCTACGTGGTCCAGTTCAGTAATCAAAGTGCAGGACATACTCCGGCGCTTCGCGTTGTATCCGTCTGGCAAAGTTTAAAGAGAGGCTGGGTGCTGATTTCGCAGTCACACACGCCGGTTTCCTGAAACCTGGTCCTGCTAACGGAAATCCCACAACTGCTTCCATGCAGATCGAGAGCTCAGCATCCTTTTGCTATCATCGCCTTCGATATGCTTTCTGGTGAAGTCCGTCGTTTTCGCACTGCCTTACTGCGCTGGTTTGGCAAAGAGCAGCGCGCCCTGCCCTGGCGTGAAACGAAAGACCCTTACTGCATTCTGGTTTCCGAGATCATGCTGCAACAGACACGGGTAGCGGTCGTCACGGTTCGTTACCAGGAATTCCTGAAAAAATTTCCTGACGTGCGCTCCCTTGCCAAAGCGCGGGAGCAATCCGTTCTGGCTGCATGGAGTGGGTTGGGATACTATCGCCGGGCACGATCGCTGCATGCCGCGGCCAAAATCGTCGCGCAGCGCGGCTCGTTTCCGGCAACAGCTCTGGAGCTGGAGGAGTTACCCGGCGTAGGGCGCTACACCGCCGCGGCTGTGGCCAGTATTGCCTTTGGTGAGCCTTCAGCTGTGGTCGATGGCAATGTGAAGCGAGTTTTGCGCCGCCTCATTGCCCAGGACCTTTCTGATGATGACTGCTGGCGCCTGGCCGGACAACTGCTCGAGAAAAAACAGCCGGGTGACTTTAATCAGGCCATGATGGAGCTGGGCGCGCTGGTTTGCCTTCCCCAGGAGCCGCGTTGCGGCGAGTGTCCGGTGACAGCGCAGTGCGGGTCGCGCGGCGCGGGAGTTAAAAAGCAGACAGTGTCCCGTCGCAAGGCCGCCGCACATTATGCTCTGGCGCATCGCCAGGGACGCGTTTTGCTGCAGCAGCGTGATCCATCGGCCAGCCTCATGCCGGGCATGTGGGAACTTCCTCCGCGCGATCCCTCAGCCGTGAAAGAAGGTGAGGACCCGCTTTTGCGCCTGCGCCACGCGATCACCACCACGGACTACACCGTGCTGGTGTTTGCTGCCAGCAAACTTTTTGACGAAGGCCGATGGGTGGACCTGCGCTCCGTGGAAAAATTGCCGCTTACCGGATTGACGCGCAAGATTCTAAAAGCCCTTAAGCTGCTGCCCTGATTGCTTACTTCACAGATGCTCGAGAGCTGCGCTTACCGGCAGCACCGCGGGCTGCGGGAATGCTGGCGCGCTCATCGTCCGCAGCCAGTCGCGCAGCTTGCGAAAATCCAGTGGCGCAATTTCCTGGAACTGCAAACCCGCGTGTCCATTGCTGTCACACCAGATGATCTTGCCGGCCAGGCGGACAGGTTTTCCCGTGCTCGGAAGATAGAAATGGACCGCGACCGTTTCGCCTATCGGGAGCGACTGCTCGCAAAACAGGCAAAGCCCGGTATAGCTGATGTTGGTGATACTGGCGCCCCGAAGGTTACGCTCCATTCCGTTCACCATCAGCACGGCTCTTGCCCCAACGTTCACGGAATGCCGGTAACCGGAGTGGTTTTCGTCGGTGAGCTGGCCAATAGCAATTTTCAGCGTCTTAAGAATATGGTGAGCGTGCAGCGGTTTTTGCAGCCGAAATTGTGCTTCATTGTCGGAGAGCGCCCTGAGCTTTTCCCAGCTTACGCTCAGCGCGATCAGAATACTGGGATATCCAGGCGTGTCGGTTCGCTGCAACTCCGTCAAATAGCCTTCGGGAAGCGAATCCAGGTCGATCAGCCCGAGATCAAATTTCTGCTGATTCATCGCGCTGCTCGCGCGTTCCGCGCTGGCGCAGCACCAGGGTTTTATTTTGTGAGCTCCCAGACATTTGCAAAGCACCTGCTGGTCCTTCGGGTCAGCGCAAAATACGAGGGTAGAGAGGGGTTTTGTCATGTTCCACTTCGTGGGAGGACATTAGGCTGATCGGCCTGAAGACGGACCATCTTAGGTTCTGAATTGCGAATGCAAACCAAAGTAACCAGCCAGGCTTCACTCAATTGAGCGCCTTACAAAGCAAGCTGTTGCTTTTCGGCTGTCTCTTAGTCAGACTGCAGTTTTGAGCTATATTGTGTGAACGCCCCTCGACACCATAAAACATGTCCTTTGTTATCTCCATGCACATCCACAGTCACCGGCAGAAGAAACTTCACTCCGTCAATTTCGCTCCAGTCAAACATTACAACTTCCCGGTACTTGTCCAGCAAATCATACATACGGTAATTCTTGGACACTCTTAGGATGTTCGTATCTTCATCTGTCCAGACCTCTCCCCAGCAGTCAAATGACTTCACATGATGTGATACATGAAATCCCCAGTTTGTTTGCAGGTCAAAGCTGCAAATTTGATCCTCTGCTCCACCAAAATACTGAAACACCTTAATGGTTCTACCTTTCAGGATGGAATCGGGGGCCTGGTTAATTTGCAGATTATAGTTTGTGGCAACCACTTCGGGAGTAGCCATCCAGGCATCTCCGGGTTCGATAGTGTTTTTCTGGGGCAGAGGCACTTCATCAAGAATTTTTTCCCCGTTGGGATACTCTCGCCAGTACTGTTCTCCATTTTTTACGAAGACTTCGAATTTAGCGCTGGCAACCATATTGGAATCGTTGCCGCGCCCCCAGTCATAGGACTGAATCGAGCTGATTTTCTGGAGATTTTTGATGAGTTGTTTGGCTTTTTGACGCAGGAGTTGAGTGTCTTCAGGTTCGACCGTGCGCTTTACTAATCCAGCGTGTATCTGAGGGCGCCATTCTGGATAGATATCGGGATAGACCGGAGCTATGCTTGCGATGTCGGGAAACGTGTCAGCCGCTATGTAAGGTTGCACCTTTTTTACAAAGTTAGCCAGGACAGATACAGGTACTCCCAGTACGGTGTCTTCCCTGTTAAGGGCGATGTCCGCCAATACAGCCAGTACTCTGCCTTTATTGTCCAGTATCAACCCGCCGCTTGCCCCGCCGTGCAAATGTTCAGGATTGGGTTTGTACGAAAACGCAAGCATACCCTGGGGATTGCTGGTTCCGATGTACTTGCCATGAAAGTGGGCAAGGCTCCTTTTTGGGTTAAACTCCAGAGGAAACGCATAGATATCAACATCCTCCCCGGCAGACAGATCAACAATATCTGTCATGTTATATTCCAGGCCATGAAATCCCTTCTTGTATAAATGCTGGCGAAGTTTTAACAGAGCCAGATCATGCAGAGGGTTATAGCCCACTTTCGTGGCCCCCTCATCATGAAGACCGCTTGCCAGCCAGCTCTCAACTACGGGTTCCCCCTGAATGGAAAAGTTTTTCCCCATCATTTGCGCAACGTGATAGTTGGTCACAATGTACTGACACTCGGGGTCAAGACAAAACCCCGAGCCAAATTTTGCAAGTTGAAGGGGATTAGCCGACAATTTGGTGATTGGTACGACTGCCTGTACACCTTGTGCCCCTGCGAACACCGTAAGGTATGCAGCGCAAAATGCGAGAGCGCGGAGAGATTTCGTCATATAGCCACTTCTTGGGCGTACATAACGATTGATCGGCCTGAAGACCGGCCATATTAGGCCCCCGGAAATTGTGAGTACTAACCAAAGTACCCAGCTCGGCCCTCTATTTTCCGGGTTTTAGCGGGCGATTTGTTTACAATAGACCGACAGGCAAAAACTGGAGGAACACATGTCCGCCCTTGAAACTGGAGTTCGCGCACCCGAGATTGAGCTTTCGCTTACCGATGGCAGCGGGTTTTCACTGATGGAAGCACGGATGCTTGGCTCGGTTGTGCTTGCTTTTTTTAAAGTGGGCTGCCCCGTGTGCCAGTTTACGTTCCCTTATCTTGAGCGCATATATAAGAGCTACAGCCCGTCCGGTGCTTTTGCCATGGTCGGTATCTCCCAGGACAATAAAGCGGATACAGAAGCTTTCATGCAGCGCTGTGGTATAACTTTTCCCGTCGCCCTTGATCCGGCGGACAAATACCCGGTTTCTAATGCTTACGGAATCACCAACGTACCCTCGATCTTTTTGGTCTCGGACGAGTGTGAAATTGGCGAATCCATCGTAAGCTGGTCGAAGCCCGATATGGAGCGGCTGAACCGCAATCTGGCCGAATTGACTGGAATGCCCATGGCAGAGATCTTCCCGGCAAATGAGGACGTACCAGAGTTCAAAATTGGGTGAGGCTCGAAAAACTGAGCCGCAGGCTGCGGCTGGGGCATACAATCAGCGTGAAGTCACGGCTGAAAAAGGCCGGACAGGGGCTTTCAAAAAAGCAGACGTGTTTTCTTTTGGGGAATGTGCGATTGAGCCGGAAAACTTCGGTAACCAGGCAATTACTCATTTACGAAATAAATTAGTAAAGAATTCGTTTCCCTGAAAAGTACCTGGCATAAATGGCTTTTCCGTTTCTGCAACGCGGAAATCTTACTGAATTGGCCCGTCAGCTCTCGCTCGTGGCCGAGACGCCATCCATATCTCTGGAAAACCTGGTGGCGGGAATTGATAACGTCCGCCATGACGTTTTCCTGAGCCCGAAATTTTCTGACACTGCCCGCGCCCATATTTACCGCCAAATCGCAAAACACGGTAACGTGGAAGATATGGCGGCGGAACCACTGTCCGCGCCCAGTGGGGGCTTTCGCCCTGTGCCGGCAGCGCCGGCGATCAAAGCTGCCGATCCCGCCGAATACCGGCGGCTGCTGGCTGAACTCAGCATGGTGGCCCTGAATCGGGCCAAAGCGGAAGACAACGTCACTATTGATTTTCTGTTCCGCCTGGCGGTGGTCAAGTTTCAGCGCGCGGAGTTGCTGAACCAGTACAACCGGATTCTGGAGCGCTGCCGGGCGCGCGCCAAAACCTTTGAAGGGCCCCGTCAGCAAAATGCCGGTAAGGCGATGGAAATGCAGGAGCGCTTTTCCAGCTTCCAGATCAACAAACGCACGGTGCTGCGCAGGGCCGGGCAGGACCTGTTCGGCGTTCTGCGTGATATTGAAAAAGAGACCGTGGCCAAAACCCGCCGCTCGCTGTTTGGCGAGCCACAAACGGCGTCCTATGATTACTTTCTCAATCGTCTTATCTTCAGCGACGATCTTCGCGACGATTATCTCAACGCCGAACATTACGTGATGCTCGGCAATTTCGAGCGTGACTCCGATCGCTTTCAGACCATGGTGGAGATAGCCGCTGGATATTTCAAAAGCCTGGGCGTGGTGGGCGAAAACGAAGACCTTATTGTGGATTCGCTGCTCAACGCACCGGAAAATGCCCAGGAGATCATGGCAGCGGGCACGCCGGACGAGTCCACCCTCAAAGGCAAAGCGCAAAGAGCCATGCTGAACGCGTGGGTGGACCGACTGGAGCGTGAAGGCGTGATGGAGCGCGTGATCGCTTCTTATGAAGTTGTGCCAATTCTGCCGCAGTACTCGCCGCCGATCAATCCGCAGCAGCTGAAGAGCGCGCTGATCACACGCGGCGAGCGCAAACGCGTGGAGAGTCTGCTGGAAGAGCAGGGAAAGATCTCTCCGGAGCAGCTGCGCCAGGCCGTGCGCCGGGCGGAGGGCTGCAGGGGAACGGAACGGGCCAAACTGGCCGGCCGGTTCTTCGCCGACTTCATCCGCTACCACCGCGATCTGCGCCGGATGGAGGCGCTGATTGCCGCCATGGACGGCGTGAATATTATCAGCAACGATAAGTCCCGCGAGCTTTCCGCCATCAACAGCACGCTCTATGAATTTCTGCTGCCGGAAGAACAGAAGCCGGCGGAAGACAAGGTGATGCACCACGTGGTGCTCAAGGCGGACATCCGCGATTCCACCACGCTCACGCGCACGCTCTCCGAGCGCGGGCTGAATCCGGCTTCTTATTTCAGCCTGAACTTTTACGAGCCCATCAACAAGCTGCTGCCGAAGTATCAGGCCCGGAAGGTCTTTATCGAGGGTGATGCCATCATTCTGGCGCTGTTTGAATATGAAGGTGATGCCGGCCTGGGCGTGGCCCGCGCCTGCGTGCTGGCCAAAGAGATCATTGAAATCGTCACTGCGTATAACGAGCGCTCGCTGGCCGCCGGTCTGCCCAGTCTGGAGGTGGGCATTGGCATCTGTTATGAAGATTCCGCCCCTCTGTATCTGATGGATGGCAGCCAGCAAATCATGATTTCACGCGCTCTGAATGAGAGTGACCGTCTCTCCTCCTGCAGCAAGGGAATCCGCAAACTGCTGACGGGCCGGGACATGCTGTTCAACGTATTCGCGTTTAAGACCGTGGATGACGTGGACACCGGCGGCACTCCTGATGAGTTTTTGCTGCGGTACAACATCGGCGGCATTCACATCAATGAAGCGGCATTTCAAAAACTGCGCCGCGAAGTTTCACTCCAGGGGTACGATCTGCAGCTTCCCATGATCTGGACCACCGCCCGGGTGCGGGTTTATTCAGGCGTGGTCCCTCTGGGGAATGGATTGTTTCACCGCATCGTAGTCCGGCACGGGCGCGTGGCCCACATTGATGCGCGCGATTTCTCGCTCAAAGAGATGACGGAGAAGCCTTACTACGAAGTTTGTACCAATCCCGCAATTTACCAGGCCATTGAACAGGCCCAGGTGGCGACGGAAGCCACCACGCCCTGAACTCTTTTAGAACTGCCGGCGTGGCGCGCGAAAGGGAATATGGATCACCGCTTCCAGGTCCACCGGAACGCCCGCTCTGGTTCCCGGACGAAAACGCCACCGCTGCAACGCACTGCGCGCATTTTCGTCAAGCTGTGCGTCCACTCCTTCCAGCACGCGTACGTTGTCCACGCTGCCGTCACTGTGAATCACCGCGTACAGCACCACCACGCCTTCAACGCGGTCATGGATCAGCTCCTGCGGATACGCCGGGTCGACTTTGCTTAAGGCAACAGGGCCGTTGAGATCGGTGGTCACCCGGTAATCTGTGGGCGGATTCAGCTCGGTAAAGCGGATGGTCCAGCTTCCGCCGGCGGAATTCAGGTTCGGCATACTCAGCAGCATGGAGTAATATTTGCGTCCGCTGAAAACGCTCTCTTCCACTCTGCGATCGTCACCTGGGCGGGTGATGCCGTGGTCCGAAGCAGGCGACAGCACATGCGGCGGCTCAGGCGTGGGCACTACGGACGGCGCGGCCACCACCACACTGCCGGTGACCCTGGCAGGTGGAGCAGCAACGTAAACTCCGGGTGGCCCGCCGGTTTTTTCCGGTGCGCTGCTGTTGCCGGAGTTTTTTGTCGCGGTATCGGAACCTTCCTTGATTTCCGGCCTGCCGGAAGCACCCGTATGCCCATCAGGCCCGGCAGAGAATTCGCCGCGGCGATTGCCTTCCGGCACGGTCATGGCGCCGCTGGGCGCGACAGGGTGGGCATTCAATGCCAGCAACTGGCCAATCTCCTGTGATTGCGCTCTCCCCGTTCCGCTGGCTATTACCGGAGCTGGCGGCGCCACCGCCGCGCTTTCCGCTGGAGTATTCAAAGCACGCAGCTCTCTCTGCGTCGGCATTGCAGGCGGGGCGGCTACGGCAGGTGCGTTATCCGGCAATGCACGTCCGGGCGCAGTTCTGGATGCAATCTGTGCAGACGGGCCGGCAATCTGCTGGTCCTGGTTTTCTTGTGGAATATTCAGGCTGGCCGTGGATCGCCGGGCCGCCTGCTGGGCTGGCGGGACTACGGCTACCGTGCCTTCAGGAAGAGTAAGTGTATGCCGCGTTGTTACCGGCGATGGCGGCGCAACCGCATCCGGCAGTGTAAGCGGCAGCCTGGCCACATCGTGCTTTGCTGCTTCCTCTGCAGGAGCCGCAACCGGCGGCGCAGCCTCTGGAAGGGACGGCATCACCAGGCGTTTTGCTGACGCCGTTGGCGCGGGTACGGGAACCGGCGTCCAGATCATCATGTTGGGCAGCGGAATATCCTGGTTCAGAATGTTCAGCTCCGGCTGAATCACCGTCTGCTGCGTGCTGTTGTGGTCCGGCTGCAGGGAAACAATCTCCTGGGGGGAGTAGGCTGGATCAGCCTTCTGCGTACGGCCCCGCATCGTCGGCGCGGGTTGCGGCCGCGAGCTTATGGCAGCCGGGTTTATGGCCGGAAGATACGGAGCAATCTGATAGTCAGTAATCGTCCTGCGGGTGGCCGTCTCGACCATGTGCGGCTGTTCTTGCAGAATCACTGTCGCCACGTACAGCAGTCCCGCCACCAGAACGTGCACCAGCAGCGATTGCAGCAACCGGAACCAGGGAAGCCGTGATTCGATCCATGCGTCCGCCCAGTATTTTCCTGGAAGCGTATTGGTGGGAAGCGGCGGGAGCGGAGAACGAAACAGATCGCCGAGGTTGTGCAGAAAAACTTTGGCCCACGGCTCGTGCTCTACAAGAAACCGAAGCCGGTAACGAACCGGAGCAGGCTGCGATGAAACCGAGTTTCGCGCCGTTGCCATTGGTGCCTGGACTTTCAGGACAATGTATGGCGATTATACAGTAGTAAACTAAGGCTCCTATGATGTTTCCCGGAAAAATCGCGGCTTTTGTACTGCTCCTGGCGGCCCTCTGCGCCGCCCAAACTCCGGCGAAAAGCACTGCCGGGTCTCCTGCGGAAGACATCTCCGGAATGTACAATTTTTTGAAAGCAGGAGAATTTGTGCAGATTACCGTTGAGAGCAGTGGAGTCTCGGGCTACATCTCCCGCCAGGGCGATTTGGAGAGTGATCGCGGTACCTTTCTCGACCAGTTTTTCAGCAGCGCGTCCATTGAGGGGCACAACGTCGCCTTTGTAACCAAACAGGTGCACGGCGTGTGGTTTGAATTCAAAGGCAGATTTGATCGCGGCAAAGCGAAGGACAAAAGCGAAGACGGATACTACGTCCTGCGCGGCACGCTCACGGAATTCACCGTGGATTCCAGCAAGCAAACTACCTCGCGCTCGCGCAGTGTGGAATTCAGCCTGCTCGGTCAGCCTGCGGATGACGCTCCGGCTAAGCCGAAGTCATCAGATGCCGCCCACTCTCCAGCGCCGCTTTAAACTCGCGCAGCCCGCGCTCGATCCAGTCTTCCAGATGCGTCCCCGCCGGCAGAGCAGCGCCCAGGGCGCCGGAGGACGGAGCATAGTTCATCACCACATGCACTACGGTTTGCTCACCCAGTGGCGAAAACGTAACCCGTCCCGTATGCCTGGGGCCGCTAATGGATTTCCAGCCGATAGACTCGCTGGGGACAAACTGCGTGATTCGCGCGTCCCATTGAAAGTCTTTTCCGTCCACTCTCGCCCGCCAGCGCGAACGTTTGCCGGCCAGTTCGATCCTTGTGATGAAATCAATCCACTGCGGCAGCCGCTCCAGGCTGGCCCATGCGCCGAACACCACGTCCACCGGGCGGCCAATGTTGATGCTCTTTTCCAGCCGCAGCACGTGCTGGCCAGAGCTTTTTGCGAACCGTCTCGCCGCCAGCACTCCTCCCACGGCCGCTACGCCGGCAACAGCTCCGGTGACAAACCAGAATTTTTCCCGCGCCATGATTTTTCTCCCGATGGATGTTGGAGTAATAAACAGGCAACTCAGGTTGCACATATTTCGTTACAGAATTTGCGCACCAAAACGATTTACGCATTCTTTTCCACACTTTCCAACAGGAAAGTCCAATTGTTCACAGGATATCCACTGCTGGAAACGTCACACTCCTTGAATTGCCTCTGTGCATCGGCGATAGTCATTTCACACGAGCGTGAGATGTTCAATGGCAGGGACGCTTCGGTGAATCGAAGACGTGCTCCTTTGAGCAGTGCTGGAGTTTAATCTGCGAAGTGGCAGCAACCTTTGGTTGCGGGCCTAACTGGTCTTCATCCCGTGCGCGGCGCGAATGCGCTGCGGCGGAAAGACGAAGCGCGAGAGAAGCTCCCGTTACCTGGTTATGCCGCCTGGCAACACGCGGCGCAGGAACATCCACACAATACCCGGTCTGTATGGCTGGTACAGGCCGGGTTGCTTTTTTCATAAGAATTTGCGGGACAATGTGCCCGGCCAATGCCGGTGCAGAAGGTGACTTTCGCCTGTTTTCACCCCTGAAATATCTTGTTTTCACGGGGATGAAATTAGGAGAAAATTGATTCGGGAACTCTCATAATGGCCACAACCGATTACAGTCTGGATCGCGGATTGCCGGCCAGTATAGAGGCCGAGCGCGCCATTCTTGGCGCCATCCTTCTCGATAATCTGGCTTACCATCAGGCGGCGCAGTCAGCGCTCCAGGCAGACGACTTCTCGCTCGATTCCCACCGCCGTATTTTTCTGCGCATGAGCGAGCTGAGCGAGACCGGACGCGCCGTGGATTTCGTCACGCTTTCCGAACAACTCGGCCAGCACAAGGAGATTGAGGCAGTTGGCGGCGTAGCTTACGTTACCTCTCTCACGGACGGTCTGCCTCGTGTCAGAAATATTGAGCAGTACGTCAAGATCGTCAAGGACAAGGCGCTCCTCCGCAATCTGATTCACGCCGCCTCGAATGCCGTGCAGACGGCCTATGATCAGGAAGCGCCGGCGGAAGAGATCATTGAAGCCGCCGAGTCGGCGATTTTTCGCATCGCCGAGCAGCGCATTGGCCAGGGCTTCATGGGCGTGCGCGAGATCGTTGAATCTTCCTTTGGCACCATCGAGCGCCTGTATGAGCAGGGCCAGCGCATCACCGGCCTCGAAACGCATTTTGAAGATCTCGACAATATGACCAGCGGTCTGCAAAAGTCCGACCTGATCATTATTGCCGCCCGCCCTTCCATGGGCAAAACTGCCTTCGCCGTGAACATTGCCGAAAATACGGCGGTGCGCGACAAAAAAGTGGTCGGCGTATTTTCGCTCGAAATGTCGCGCGAGTCGCTCATCATGCGTATGCTCTGCTCCCAGGCCATGGTGGATTCGCACAAGGTGCGCACCGGCTTTCTCTCGCGCGAAGACCGCTCCAAACTGGTGGACGGCCTGGCGGCGCTGATCGAGGCGCCTGTCTTCATCGACGACACGCCAGGCATCTCTATCTCTGAAATGCGCGCCAAGTGCCGCCGTCTGCAGCAGGCCAAAGGCCGGCTCGACCTGATCATTGTGGATTACCTGCAGCTTGTGGCCGCGGCCCCTGCTGGCACCGGACGCCGCTATGAAAACCGCACCCAGGAAGTGTCCGCCATCTCGCGCGGCCTGAAGATGATGGCCAAGGAGATGCGCTGCCCCGTGATTGCCCTTTCTCAGTTAAGCCGCGCTCCGGAAGGCCGCACCGGCAACAACCGCCCGCAGCTGGCCGACCTGCGCGAATCCGGCGCCATTGAGCAGGATGCCGACGTGGTCGCTTTCATTTTCCGCGAAGAGGTTTACAAGCCCGACGATCCCGACCTCGAAGGTAAGGCGGAAATCATCATCGCCAAACAGCGCAACGGTCCCACGGGCATCGTGAACCTGGCATTCATCAAACGGTCAACGCGCTTTGAGAACCTGGCGAGTGAGTCAGGGCCGCCGCCGGGGTATTGAGGCTTTAGTTTTCCTTGTCTGCATCTTTTTTGATGTACAACCCCGCCCATTGTATTGGGTATCCGCAAGTCTGCTGGTCATCGAGCTGGATACAAAACTCGGAATACAAGAGTTATGTTTTTTGGTATTCCTGCCTTGGTTTGTTCAATGATTTGTGCAGTTTAGATGGCCTTCAGAAGTGGATACTTACTTGCAAATGAAGATGTTTGCAATTTTTTCTTAGTACAAGAGAAAACTCTGGAGGGTTGAGAAAATGGGGACGAGCATTGCACGAAATTTGCTCAGGTTTCTTTCTGGATTTCTTCTGCTGACGGCGTTTTCCGCCGCGCTTTTTGCCCAGCAGGCTACGGGACGCATCATCGGTACAATCTCCGACCCGACCGGTGCGGTGATATCCGGCGCCCATGTCGTGGTCACCAACGTCGAGACGCACATTAGCCGCGAAGCTGTGTCGGACGCAAACGGATCGTATCAGGTCACGGCCCTTCCCATTGGGAATTACACGGTCGCGGTTGATCACCAGGGATTTAATCCTGTCATCACAAATTCGCTCAAGCTTGAGATCAACCAGTCGCTCAAGGCTGACATAAAGCTGCAAGTTGGCGTTAAGGGCGAGGTGTTGACGGTCGAGGGCGCCGCCGTGACGGTGGAAACGGTCAATCCTACTTTAGGTTCCACCGTTTTAGAGAAAGAAATCAGCAACGCACCGCTGAATGGCCGCAACGCGCTCGATTTGGTGCTGTTGCAGCCTGGCGTGCTGCCCGCCGACAATCAGGGTAACGGCGGAGCAGCCAGCGCCAACACCGCTTTCAGCATCGGTGGCGGACGCAACGATTCGAACACCTTTCTCCTGGATGGCGGGATTAATAACGATCTTCTGAACAACGGTGTTGTTTACAATCCCAATCCGGATTCCATTCAGGAGTTTCGCGTCCTCACCAGCAACTTCACTGCTGAATACGGACGCAGCAGCGGCGGCATCGTAACCGTTGTGACCAAGTCGGGAACAAACAACTTCCATGGCAGCGCTTACGAGTTCAACCGGAATACTGCTTACAATGCGAATACCTTTTTGAACAATGCAGATGGTCTGGCACGGCCAGTCCTCAAGCGCAACCAGTACGGAGCGACTTTCGGTGGCCCGATTAAGAAGGACAAGCTGTTCTTCTTCGTCTCCTACCAGGGGCAGCGCGAAAGCCAAATCATTCCCAGCAATCAGGGAACTACCTTTACTCCTGCCGAGTTGCAGGGAAATTTTTCCCAATCGGCAAATAGTGCTGCCGTGGCTTCGTTCCTGCAGGCCAATCCCTTCTTCCAGCCCAATGCCGCGCTGGCGGCTCAGGGGATCATCGATCCCACGAAGATCGATCCCGTGGCCCAGGCCTATATCAAAGCAGGACTGATCCCAACGACTGCGACGGGCGCCATCAATTTCCAAAACCCGGCCAATGACAATCGGGATGAGGTAACGGCAAAGTTCGACTACGAAGCCACCAGTAAAGACCACTTCAACTTCACAATCGGACGCCTTACCCAAACCACCCTTGGTCTGGGAGTCGGCACGCCCGGTGATGGAAACGGCGCCCAGCCAGGAGGTCCTCAGTTTGTGGGCAGTGGCAATGTGCATCGGGAGTTTTTCAATGGGGCCTACACGCGGATTATTTCCTCCAGCATGTTGAATGAGTTCCATGTGACGGCGCAGCGGCTCGATAATCTGCAGGCTGTTCCCAACCAACCGCTGGGCGCGCCCAGCGCGTTTGGCAGCGCCATTACTCCGGATAATCCCACGGCCCCGCCGCTGCTGACTTTTCCCTCTCTGTCGGTTGGGTTCAGTCCACAAGGGCCGTCCCATCTCTTTGACAACACGTTTGCTTACAGTGACACGTTCTCCTGGACCCGGGGAAAGCACAGTCTGAAGTTCGGCGGCGGCTACTCCGCCTTCCAGGACAATCAGGTATTTGATTTCTTCGTGAATGGCAATTTTGATTTCGTGCCATCGCTCGACGGAGTCACCCCGTTTGGCGCGGGAGACGCTTTCGCCAATTTCCTCACTGGTATTCCGGACTTTTTGTTTCAGGCTCCGGCTGCGCCATCCAATATTCGCAGTAAATCTACCTACGTTTTTGGGCAGGACGAATGGCACGCCGCCAGCAACCTGGTCCTGACGGTCGGGCTGCGCTACGAATACAACTCACCCAAATTGGACACCCAGGGCCGCACCTTTTCAGTGGTGCCTGGCGCGCAATCCACCGTATTTCCCAATGCGCCCGTGGGACTGCTCTTCCCCGGAGACAAAGGCGCGCCCACGGGAGCAAACTTCCCGCGCACCACCGATTTCGCCCCCCGATTTGGCTTTGCATGGCAGCCGTTTCACAACAGCAGGACCAGCATCCGTGGTGGGACCGGCATTTTCTACGATGTGCTGAAAGCGGAAGACAACTTCCAGTTCAACGGCCAGTTCCCCTTTGCCTCGACTGCTTTTATCGGGTTTAACGATCCGTCCGGTACGCCGGCCCCCTTCGGCTTTTTGACGAATCCCTTTGGCTCGACCGGCTCGCCCAATCCATTTCCTTCCCAACCGGTGAACCACGCTATCAACTTTTTAAATAATGTTGGCACATTCGGTGGTGGCGGAGTCTTTTTTGTGGATCCACACCTGCGTACTCCCTACACCTACCAGTACAACTTAAGCATTGAGCATGAACTTGCCCGCAAGATGGTGGTGGAAGCGGCCTATGTAGGCAGCTCATCCCACGGATTGACCGGGTTGAAAGACATTAATCCCTTTGACCCGGCGACTTTAGGTTCCACCAATCCTCAGCGTTTACTGAATGAAACAGCCGGTAATCTCCAGGCCGGGGTCAATCCCAATGTACCCAACGGCAGCTTAGGCTTCCTGCCGCAATTCCAGAACGTTGCCAACGCAAGCTACAACTCATTGCAGCTCTCGGCGAGGCAACAGCCGGTTACCGTACCCGTCGTTGGGACCGTCTACTACACCCTCGGGTATACGTGGGCGCACAGCATTGACGATGCCTCCGGCTTCCGCAACAACAATAGCCAGGTGCCGTTCTTTCAGCCGCACCTCTTCCGCGCATCGTCGGATTTCGACGTGCGCCAGTTCATAACTTTCAGCGGCGGCTGGGACCTGCCCTTCAGCCATGGCCCCTCAAAGCTGGTGAAAGGCTGGAGCTTGTATCCCATCCTCACCTGGCGCACCGGCTATCCCTATACCATCACCGCAGGGTTGCCCGCTCTGAATGGCACGCCCGGCCCCTCCGGAGCAGGCGACGGAAATTTGGTCAACGCCAATCTGGTCAGCCCAGTGCAATTCCTGAATCCACACAGCCAGTCCTCGCCCAGTGGAGCACAGGGCTTTTACTTTTTCAATCCCAATTCATTCAGCTCTTCGGTCACCAGCGGTTATGGCACGGCACCCCGCAACCTGCTGCGCGGACCGGGGCGCACCAACATGGACATCTCTCTGGCTAAGGTGGTTCCCCTCTCAGGCGACCGCGTAAATTTGAAGTTCAGTGTGGACGCCTTCAACGTCTTCAACCACACCCAATTCAGCAGCCTTGGTCTTGATGCTGCCAACCCCGCCACTTTGGGCACGGTAACCAACACCTATGCCCCGCGTATTCTGCAGCTGGCGGCACACGTCAACTTTTAACCTGGTAAAAGGGAGAGCAGTTATACTGCTCTCCCTGCCACACCACCGTTAGAAAGACAAACAACTTTTTGCTCGATTACAACGTCGAAAGGCATGCCAATAGCCACCTCCTGCAGCAGTCCAAAGGCCGATTTGGTGATTGTCGATTGGAAAACTACAACCGTAAAAATTTGATTGATTAAAGGCAGTGTTGGGCAGAGGTTTATTTGTGCTTGACCATGAGTGGGGACAGGAAGCTTTTAAGAGGTTTCCGGAATTGATTGATCGTTTTGATTTTGTCGACACTCCACATCAGCTTTGGTTTGAGCTGACAGACTCATTTTTCCAGGCTTATAAAGCTCCGCTCAATGATGATTTGATTTCGCGAATCTATGACTATGCGAACTGGTGCTGTACACAACCGAAAGGCACAAGTACAGAAGATGATCTAGGTAGTTGCGTGTGTGTTTGTTTCTATGAGCACATTCCTGAATCTTCCGAGGCATTACAGGATATGCCACGCTGGTTTTCCCTGTCTGATGTTCTCACTATGAGAGAAACATTTTCGTATCTGGCAGGAGAGGACGGTTTCCAGAGGATTCTGTTGGCTTATGAGCGTTCTACAGAGCCAAAAAAATAGATTGTCAGAATTGAGCAGTCACTTCATCACTGGTCCATCCAAAAAGACACTTTGGCTACGGCTCCACATAAATCCGATGCACCCGCTCGCCCAGCCGGGTAAGCAGCTCGTGGGCAATGGTTCCCGCTTCCTGCGCCACCAGTTCCGGTCTTAATGTGTGGCCGTTGTGTGTGCCGTAGAGCAGTACTTCAGCGCCCACGTTCAGGCCGGGAATGTCCGTTACGTCCACCTGCATCTGGTCCATGCTGATGCGGCCCACAATCGGCGCGCGATGGCCCTCCACCAGCACGTGGCCCTTGCCGGAGAGGCCCCAGGGCAGACCGTCATCATAGCCAAAGGGAATAATGCCGACTTTCATGCTGCGCGCGGCGGTGTAAGTCCGGTTGTAGCCGAGGGTGGCGCCGGGCGCAAACTCCTGAATGCTGGCAATGCGGCTGGTCACGCCGATGGCCAATTCCAAATCCATGGCCTGCTGTGTGGCCGATGAGGGATGGATGCCGTAAAGCCCCAGCCCCACCCGCACCATGCCGTAGTGCGCTTCCGGAAAGCGAATGGCGGCGGCGGTGTTTGCCGCGTGGATTTGCAGGCCAGAGAACCCGCTGGCTTCCAGCGCCTGGAGCACACTCTCGAACGCGGCAATCTGGGCGCGGGTGAAGTCGTCCGCCTGGGGATCGTCGGCGGCGGCAAAGTGGGTACACACTCCAGTGAGCCGCATGGTTCCACTGTCGCGAATGCGGCGCGCAAGCTGCACCGTGTCTTCCGGGCGTATGCCCAGGCGGTGCATTCCGGTATCGATCTTGAGATGGACATCGAGAGTGCGCCCGGTCCGGGCCAGCGAGCGCTCAAACGCCTCAACCAGTTCGTGCGAGTGGATGACCGGAGTCAGGCGGCAGCGAAGAAGATTGTCCACGTCCTCGCGTTCGGCCAGGAAGACAAAGATCTCCTGGTCCGCGCCTGCCTTGCGTACGGCCACACCCTCATTGGCCGACGATACGCCAATATGGTGGACGCCCAGCCTGTTCATCCATGAAGAGAGCTGCACCAGATCGGTGCCGTAGGCCATGGCCTTGAGCATGGCCAGAACATGTGCCCCGCCGCAGTGGCGGCGAAAGCGTGCGATGTTGCCTTCAATCGCCGCCAGGCTGACCCACTGGCACCGCTGGGCAATCGCGCCGGAGAGATCGCGCACCGCTTTGACCATCCCGGCATGGCGTGGGCCTTTGAACAGCACCGTATCGCCGGAGCGCAGCAGCGGCAGCAGCTGATCTTTGAGTTCGTCCGGATTGTTCACGCGGGAGATAACACCATCGGGTCTCGATGCCCGGAAGCCTTCCTTAGTACTTTGCAGTTCGCCTGCGCCTACGAGATACAGATGGCTGAAGCCGCACTCGCCCGCCTGCGCGCCCACCTGGCGGTGCTCGCGTTCCGAGCTTGCGCCCAGCTCACGCATTCCGGCAAAAGCGAATATCTTTCTTCCGCCAGGAGAAGCCCCCATTGTGGCTGCACGCAGAGCGGCGTGGACGGAGATGGGATCAGAGCTGTAGCCATCATTGATCAAACGTATGCCCTGGGGTGACGACCACAACTCCATGCGCGTGGAGGCCGGCGCGTAATTTTCCAGCGCTGAGGCGATCTCATCGAGGCTCACGCCGAGCAGGTGCGCGGCACAGGCGGCAAAATGCAGATCGGTGATGATCTCCGCCGAGCGCGTCTTCACGCTCACCGTTCGGGCGGACGAAGAATCCCCCAGCCGCAGCACCTGGCCCTCTTCACTCAAAGAGAGTAGTTTCAATGAAAGCAGTTGCGGGTCCGCGCCCAATCGGTGAATCGCGCACTTCAGAGCCAAGGCTGGCGCTTCAATCACCGGCTCGTGAGCAGGCAGCAACACCCAGCCCTCGGCCGGGATATTGCCGAACAGCCCCATCTTTTCCTGGGCAATGGCTTCACGGCTGCCAAAGTTTGCCAGATGCGCCATGCCGATGTTGGTGAGCACGCCGTAATCCGGCGCGGCAATGTCTTCGAGAGCCGCCATCTCACCCGGAGCGGAGACGCCCACTTCCAGAATGGCCAGCGGCTCCGGCTTTTCCGCCGATAACACCGCCAGCGGCAGCCCCAGCTGGCTGTTGTAGCTTCCTGGCGAGGCCAAAAACTGCCGGCCCGCCAGTAACGCTCGCAGAGCGTCTTTGACCACGGTCTTGCCATTGCTCCCGGTAATCGCCAGAACTCTGGAGAAAAACTCCCGCCGCTGCCAGCGGGCCAGTGACTGCAGCGCACGTAATGGATCGGAGACGACAATCAGCGGCCAATCCGGCTCGACTGCGGTATGAGCAATGGCATCGCGCGCCACCAGAGCGGCGGAAGCGCCATTGCGAAAGGCGTCGGCCAAAAAGCGGTGGCCGTCTTTTTGCTGGCCATGCAGCGCCACAAACAGCGCGCCGGGAACGGCGCCGCGTGAATCGGTAACAACCCGTTCCACGCGCACCGCGAACGAACCACCGCGCAGTTCACCCCCGGCAGCCCACGAGATTTGGTCGAGCTTCGCTGGTATCAAAGATTCTGTCCCTGCATCCCTGCAAAAGAGAACTTACCACTGATTTGCGTTGATAACACTGCTCCGAACAATGTCGTGGAGCGCCACTAAACCCGCTCTGCATACCGCTGAATGCCGGTCCATAGGCGGCACTGCCGCCAGCATATAGGATTAAAAGTTTACTGCCCCAACTGCTTATGCTCAGCCTATACCAGAAATGGATGTACGCGTGGGAGACCCGCCTCACCACTCGTGACACGAACCGCATCGTACGTCCTCTGGAATGGGGGATGGAGTGGGCACAGCGCTGGCCCCTGGTGCATGGCAACACGCCTGCGGTGGAATCGGCATCTCCCGAGGAGTGCGAGGATTTTCTCCATCAGCTCAATGACCGCATCGTCGCCAACAGCGACGAGTTTTTCTCCTATCAGACGCCGACCGACTTTCGCCTCGAGACCCGCCGGATTGAGCTTTTTCCCACTGGCAGCAACGGAGCGGGCCGTCCGCCCAAAGGGCATGGACAGTTTCTGCGCTTCACCTCGCCCTCGCCCACGCCGTATCCGGAGAACGATCTGGTCAACGCCCGCTGGTTTCCGGCGAAGGGCAAGCGCGCCGTGATTGTGCTGCCGCACTGGAACGCCAACGGCATTGCATACAACGCCCTGGGGCCCATGCTCAATCGCTTTGGAATTTCCATGCTGCGGCTGAGCAAGCCTTACCATGACATTCGCCGTCCGCGCGAGACCGAGCGCTCCGACTACGCGGTTTCTCCCAACATTTGCCGCACCATTGACGCTGCTCGTCAGGCGGTGGTGGACATCCGCTCCTGTATCGACTGGCTGGAGATGCAGGGCAAAGAGAGCGTGGGTGTTCTCGGTACCAGCCTGGGATCGTGCTATGGCTTTATCGCGGCGGCGCACGAGCCGCGGCTCAAGGTAAATGTTTATAACCACGCGTCTACTTACGTCGCCGATGTTGTTTGGACCGGGCAGTCCACTCGCCATGTGCGCGAGGGTTTTGAGAATGACGGAATGACTCTCGACCGCCTGCGCCAGCTGTGGCTGTGCGTCAGCCCGATGGCGTATTTCGATAAGTTTGGCCGCTACCAAAAAAAGTGCCTGATGATTTATGCGAAGTACGATCTCACGTTTCTGCCCGAACTATCACGCCAGGCCGAGACGGAGTTTCGCCGCCACGGCACTAATTTAAAGACGGTTGTCCTGCCCTGCGGCCATTACACGACCGGCGAGACGCCCTTCAAATACGTGGACGCCTGGCATATCGTCAGCTTCCTGGTAAAAAATCTCTGAAGTCTGTGCATCCGCCGAGTCTTTCCTTTTGCGTTTCGCTATGGACAAAAATCCGGGTCTTCGGTGATATGTTTCACCGGCAGCCTGAGCACAAAATTCAGAGGCTCATCGCACACAGCACATCCGGGAAACAGTGCTCCTTTCAGAATGAGCGTTTCCTGTTTGGTTGTTTCGCCGGCATGGTTGGTGTGTTCAACCAGGTATATGCCCGAAACCAGCGCCGTTTGGCCGGTTATGCGTACGTCGGCAGAAATTTCTGGTCTCTCCTGTTCTTGCGGAGATCGCTGGAGTTTTCTTTCTTCAATTGGATTACCCACACTCACGGAACCTCCTTGCGAGACTCGGCGTCAGGGGCCCTTAGTTATGGGTTATGCAGATATCGTTCCAACCCGTAAGCAATTGAAATTGCATGGCTCAGAAGCCGGGGGGAACCCGCGGGAGTTCGTAATTTCTTCCGTAAAAGGCGAATATTGCACAACGGGACGCGGGGTTGCATCCGAAATCGGCGTCTTTAGGCGCCAGAATCGCTGACAAACTTAGCATTCAGCACAGATGAATAGTACTCTTAAATTTTGTGGAAAATTATTTTAACTACTATACGGAGATTGAAGAGCACTTCTGCCGCCGGCGAGGAACTTTGCTTCACGTTTCCCCGCTGGACTGGGACCTGATACGGACCTGGAAAGAGGCAGGCATTCCGCTTGAAGCCGTGCTGCGCGGCATCGATCTTACATTTGAACGCTTCAACCGTCGTCCGTCGAAGACTAAGAAAATCAACGGTCTGGGATGGTGTACTCAGGAAGTTCTGGCCGCCGCCGAAGGTATGAAGGAAGCTGCAGTGGGCAGCCAGCGAGAGGAGAGCCAGGCCGCAGCAGGGCTGGAGGCCGGGGCGATCTCATCATTTTTAATATCGAATGCACAGCAGCTGCGCGGTGCGGAAGCCACACCGCAGGTCCAGGCAGTCGCCACGGAGGTGGCAGCAGCGCTCGAGAACCTGGCGGCTGGGCTGAAGGAATCATCCGGACATATCTCACTGGAAGATTTGGAGCGGCATTTGACCGTGCTCGAAGAGAAAGTCCTGGCGGGGCTGACCGTGGCCACGCCGGAAGCAGAGCTGCTCAGCGTGCGGGCGGAAGCCGACCGCGAAATTATGCCGTACCGGGGCAAAATGCCTGGCGCGCAGATCGCGCAACTACAAAAACAGTTTCTTCACCGGCGGCTTTTGGAAAAAGCCAAACTGCCCCGCCTGAGCCTCTTCTACCTGTGAACCCAACAATTGAAACCCTGACGATTGAAAAGATGATCTACGGCGGCGATGGCCTGAGCCATTTGCCCAGCGGCAAAGCTGTGTTTGTGCCCTTCGTGCTTCCCAGCGAAGACGTAAGTGTGAACCTGCTGGAGGAAAAGCCCGGCTTCGCCCGCGCCGCGCTGAGTGAAGTGCTCAAGCCTTCAGCCAGCCGCACAGCGCCGCAGTGCCCTTACTTCACCAGTTGCGGCGGCTGCCACTATCAGCACGCCGATTACAGCGCGCAGCTCGAGATCAAGAGCGCGGTCCTGCGCGAGACCTTGCGCCGCACCGCGAAATTTGAATGGCAGGATGAAATTATCGTCCACTCCGCTGAGCCGTGGAATTACCGCAATCGCACCCGCCTGAAGGTGCGCGGAGGAGTAAATTTTTGCGCCGGGTACTACCGGGTTTCCTCGCATGATCTGCTGGCCGTGGAGCAGTGCCCCGTCAGTTCTCCGGCCATCAACCGCGCTATAGCGCAACTGTGGCAGATGGGCCGGGCAGAGCGCGTCCCCGCAGGTGTGCAGGAGATCGAATTTTTCGCTGACCATGACGATTCGCGACTTCTGATCGAAGTCTATGGTGAGCTGAATAAAGCCGCAGCCCAGGCTTTGCTTGAGGAGATGCACGCGAAGCTTCCCGCTGTGGTCGGTTGCGCATTCTTCTCAACAGCTCAAACCAGTACGCCTGCCACCGTGACTGTGGGCGAGCCGTCTCTTCATTATGCCGCCGGTGAGCGGACGTTTCAGGTGAGCGCAGGATCGTTTTTCCAGATCAATCGTTTTCTGATCAACGATTTGGTCAGGACCGTGACCGGCGATTCCCATGGCAAACTGGCGCTGGATCTCTACGCCGGAGTCGGCCTGTTTGCCAATCATCTGGCCGCGCGTTTTGAGCGGGTGCAAGCCGCGGAGACGTCGCCGGCATCTTTTGGCGATCTCAAGAAGAATGGGCTTAGGAATGTGAAGGTGGTCGCAAAAACAACAGAGCAGTTTTTGGAGACACATAAAGCCAAACCGGAACTGGTGGTGGTGGATCCGCCTCGCGCCGGACTGGGCGACCGGACAGCCAAACTGCTGGCCAGTCTGAGCGCGCCTGCGATTGCATATCTTTCCTGCGATCCGGCAACGCTGGCCCGCGACCTGCGCGTGCTGCGGGAAAGCGGCTACCGCGTCGAGGCAGTACATCTGTTCGATTTATTTCCCCAGACATTCCACATCGAGTGCCTGGTGCGGCTTACGCTGTAGTCCTGCTGGGTTCTTATTTTTGTTTCTTCTCTTTGTACAGCTCGGGAAACTGCTCGCGCAGGCTGGCCAGCTTGGGAAGATCATTGAACACGATATACGG
This sequence comes from Candidatus Angelobacter sp., assembly GCA_035695325.1. Taxonomy (GTDB): domain Bacteria; phylum Acidobacteriota; class Terriglobia; order Terriglobales; family Acidobacteriaceae; genus Angelobacter. The sequence continues at coordinate 100,081 of DASSEH010000167.1, read as the reverse complement.
TTCGCTGGTGTGAGAATCCAGATAATCCTGGTTGTAATCCTCAGCCGGATAGAACCCGCGCAGGGAAGTCACCTGGGTGACAATGCGCCGGGAGAAAACCTTCGCCTGATTTAACTGCTCAATGTATGCCTGCGTGATGCGCTGCTGCTCGGGCGTGGTGTAGAAAATGGCGGAGCGGTACTGCGTGCCCGAATCCGGGCCCTGATGATTGAGCTGCGTGGGATCGTGGGCCACCGAGAAAAACACGCGCAGAAGCTGGCCATAGGTGATCTGCGAAGGATCGTACGTCACCTCAACCGACTCCGCGTGACCGGTGCTGCCGGTGCTCACAACCTCGTAGTGGGCCGTACCGGCGGCGCCGCCTGAATATCCCGAGGTCGCGCTGGTGACCCCTTTCACCCGCTGGAAAACCGCCTGCACACCCCAGAAACATCCGCCGGAAAAAACGACGGTCTGCTGCGACTTTGCTTTTGCCAGAGGTTCATCCACGGCCGGGCTGGGAATAACGCTGGCTGCTTTGGCGGTAGTTGTATTGCAGGCGGCACCCAAGAAGCACAGTGCCACGGCACAAAGAAGAAGGGTAGAGGCGAAAATTCCAAACGTGCGGACTTTCATGCCTGTAAGCCTAGCGGAGTTAATCCGGTCAGCGCAAGGCACAAAATGCGATTACTGATCTTTGGATGGCTGCTCTTTGGGCGGAAGCAGACCGCACTTTTCCAGTGGCGGATTGGCCGGCAGCCTGACCGTCATGGGAAAGCTGATCGCAGGCGTGGAAATCAGATCTCCATAGCGCGACCACTGCCCCGCCAGTGCCACGGGATCGCGCGTGTAAGGCCACATGGCGAGTTCCACGCTGAGCACGTGGCTCCCCGAAGTCGCGGTGCCGGGCACGGAATCAGCTGTATTGAGCCTTACCGGCACGCCCTGGACAATGGTGAAATCGTAGCCCTGGTTGTGTTTAAGAGTCATGAAGCCGGTTGCCGAAGGCTGTGCGCCGAAATCGGAAGCCTGCCCAAAGATCCGCAAGGGGGCGGAATTGACTTCAAGTTCGTATTTGTGGGCATCCATATCGTTGACGCTGGCGCCCACCAGCAGCCTCTGCACGTTGAGCCGGCGCGCCACAATGATCGGAGTGCGCCGGGCATTGGTGACGGTAATGTCAATGGGGAAATAGACCATATAGGCTTTGGGGCCAAACTCGCAAAACCGGTTGGGCGGAAGGATCTGCGCGGCAACCTCCACTCCGGTGGCTTCACTGGCGGCCACGGGCTTTTGTGCGTCCGGATTCTGCCCCAGCGCGAGGGCCAGCAAAACAAGCGCTCCCGTAAGTTTCATGGCAATGAAGGTGATTGTAGTGCAGGTGTGCGGGATTGGGCCAGCAGGCTGGAAGATTTACCACTGATCACACAGATGACACTGATACAAACAAATCAGTGTCGATCAGTGGAAATCAGTGGTGAGATATGCCGGCACTCACCCATTTGCGCCATTCCGCTGTCTGCTTGTAGGCTGGAATGCGATTATGACTACTGACAACAACTCCGTTCGCCAGTTCCTGCGCCACACCGTTGCCACTCTCGCTTATCGCGGAGGAAAAGCGCTGCGCGGCGCGCCAGAGAGCTTTGCCGCATTCGATCCCGGACAAAGCGGCAAGAACGCCGTGCAGATCGTCGCTCACATGGGCGATCTCTTTGACTGGGCCCTGACCATGGTGAAGGGCAAACAGGAGTGGCGCGACTCCACACCGCTGCCGTGGGCGCAGGAGGTCGAGCGCTTCTTCAATACGCTCAAAACTTTTGACGATTATCTGGCTTCCGATGCGCCGCTGGCCCAGCCCGAAGCCAAGCTCTTCCAGGGCCCCATTGCCGACGCGCTCACGCACGTAGGGCAGCTTGCCATGCTGCGGCGACTGGCCGGATGCCCCATCAAGACCGAAAATTATGCCAAGGCCGCGGTGGTTGCAGGCAAGGTGGGCATGGAGCAGACGCCGCCCGCTAAAGAAATCTGATTTTGCACAAGAGCACCATCTGAACTGGTAAGAACAGCCGGCTTCCGGCTGGCTGTTCTATATTGAATTCATGCCGCTGGTTGAAATCCGCGACCTGGTCAAGATTTACCGGACCGATGCCGGCCTGTTCCAAAGCAGCCGTGACGTTTCGGCGGTGAATGGAGTCTCGCTCGATATCCATGCCGGCGAGACTCTGGGGCTGGTGGGCGAATCGGGCTGCGGCAAGAGCACTCTGGGCCGCATGGTCCTGCGGCTGGTCGAACCCACCTCTGGCAGCGTGAGCTTCAACGGCCAGAACGTGCTGGCGGCAACGCCGGGTGAGCTGCGGCGGCTCCGCCGCCATATGCAGATCATCTTTCAGGACCCCTTTGCCTCACTCAATCCGCGCATGAGGATTGAAGAGATCGTCAGCGAACCGCTGCTGATCCATGCTGAGAATGGCCGCACTGCCATGCCCCATTTGCGCCGGAAAGCCGTTGAGATGCTGCGCGCCGTGGGCCTCGATGATTCCGCACTGTGCCGCTACCCCCATGAATTTTCCGGTGGACAGCGCCAGCGCATTGGCATCGCCCGCGCGCTCATGCTGCGTCCGGAATTCATTGTGTGTGACGAGCCAGTCTCTGCCCTCGACGTGAGCGTCGGCGCGCAGATCGTGAACCTGCTGCGCCAGCTGCAGCGCGACTTCGGCCTGACGTATCTCTTTATTTCTCACTCCATGCCGGTGGTGCGCTACCTCAGCGATCGCATCGCCGTAATGCGCCGGGGAGAGATCGTGGAGATTGCCAGCGCCCAGGAGATCACCGAAAGCCCAAAGCATGAATACACGCGGACGCTGCTCGAAGCCACACCCGAAGTAGCTATCAACAAGATGTATACACAAGAGCAATGGTACACAGCGGAACACGAAGCAGCACATGCTATCGTGGCATTACGATCCAGATTTCGTGTTGAACAAATCGCTCTACACGCCAGTGGAGAGCTATATGGCGGCGTTTATTGCAACTGGAAAGATTCCCGGAGGCAATACGCAAATGATTATGAGCTCTTCAAAAGAGCCTTTGCCTTAGCCTATGCTGGTTGCATAATCGAAATGCGTGACGGAGGGCGTGATCTGAGCCAAGTGATCAAAGAGCTCCCAAAAGACATGGAGGCAGTCAAGGATGCTCGTCAAACAGCAGTTGACTGGGGCGTTGTTCTCACGATAAATGATACACGCCAGTTGTCTATAGAAGGCTTCAATCTTGCGAAGGAACTCGTCGAGGGAAACAGGCAACTAATCGCTGACCTTGCAAAAAAGCTTATCGAGGCAACGGTCATGGATGAGCAGGTCATTCTCTCATGGTACCAACAGCATACTACTAGAGAGGTTTGAGATGCCTTTTGAGTCTGCAGATGCCTATACCCGCTTTGCAAGGAGTGTAAAACACGATCGCCGCTTTATTTACGACCGCACAATCTCGAACTTTCTTGAGGCCGTAGTCGAGACTTCCTTGTCGCGGATACAAATACTCGAAGCCGGTGCCATTTTTTGGAGGGCCCAGCTTGGCTCTGGTACACGGATTGAAAATGAGGGAACGCCAGAAGCAATAGAGATCGAAGTCCCTTTCTTCGCAGATCGTATGAAGCCGATTCCTGATATCGCACGGGATGGGCGCGCAAATCCTCGCGGCGTTGCTTATTTGTATTTGGCTAATACCAAAGCTACTGCCGGAAGTGAATTACGTCCTTGGCTAGGGGCATCGATCTCCATCTCGCAATTTCAGACTAACCGCGAACTCAAAATCGTGGACTGTACTTCAGACAAAAAACGATGGTTGAGGCCATTTGATCCAAGAACAGCTCAGTTCGTACCATGGGCGCCAGATGAGTTTGAGAGTGTCGTGTGGGGTGATATTAGTCAAGCCATGTCGATACCGCACGAACCAGAACAAGCTGTATTGAACTATGTCCCAACTCAGATTATTTGCGAAGGGCTACGGCACGGCGGCGCAGATGGAGTGGCTTACAGAAGCCTTCTTTCCGAAGGTGGGGTGAACGTCGTCATGTTCGATATCAAAGATGCCGACCCTATAAACTTCACTCTGTATGAAGCAGAGAAAGTCGTCTACACATTTCGGCAATGCGACAATACTTATTTCGCAAAACATAAGCCTATTACGGAAGAAAATAAGACTGATACGAAGCCAGCCTAAATATGTAGCCACACTTTAAGTGCAAATGTAACTCTCTTCATTTCTTTCCCAGCAAGCGAATTCTTCCATTCAACGTCCGGTGGCTGGTGCTGAAGGTTCGCAAAAATGTGGGCGAATTGATGTTGTTGTCCACCGTAAAGGCATTGCCACTGTCGGTCAGGTTGTCGATGCCGACTCGCAGCGCCCAGCGATAGTTGTGGAAGGCAAACTTATATTCGACAGCGGGGCTGACTGAGATGAAATCAGGCAGCCGGTGCGCAGCCGGGCCTGAGACCAGGCGGCCAAACTGGTCCACGGTAATAAACGGAAATCCCGAGCGCCACAGCACCGAGTAGGCAAAATCCAGTTTCTTCAGTTTCCAAAGAGAAGGCAGGGGCAGCCAGCCCCATGAGACCAGTTGATTGGGCGCATCCCAGTTGAGCGGCCCGCCAATCTGATTGCCGAAAACCGGATTATCCAGGCTTAAGTCGAGAGTTTCATTGGAGCGCGCTTTGGAGCGAGTGTAGGCCAACAGAATCTCATATCCCGGCTTTACCTCTTTGCGCAGAGTGACTTGCGCCGCGTCGTAGCGGTCCTGCTTGTTGTTTCGCAGGAAAAACGAACCGTCTGGCTGCTGTTCGTAAGCCCAGCCGCCGGTGCCGTGGCGGCTGATGAACTCCACCCGGCCGTAGATTTTGGCGGGCAGGCGGCTCTCGATGCCAGCGCTCCAGTTGAGGAAGCGCGGCAGACTCAGGGCCGCCGGATTTACCAGGAAAGAACTGGTTACAGGAGTCAGTGGCGGCGCGAGAAATGTGTCCGTGCGTGATCCCTGAAAAGCGCGGCTTATCAGATCAAGATTCGTGCGGTCATAATAAATACCGATTCCGCCGGTGAATTTAGTTTCCCGGCTGCTGTTCAGTATGTATGCGCCAGCCACGCGCGGCGAGACAAAGCTGCGGTCGAGGAAGGCGTCGCGGTCCCAGCGCACGCCGGGTTCGAGCAGCAGGCGGCCTGAGGACCAGCGGTCCTGAAGGAATGCGCCGGATTCAAGTGTGTTCACGCTGAAGCCGGGAGCATTGGTAAAGGCAATCTGGCGCAGCAGCGTGCTGTTTTGATCGATGAACTGAATCTGGCTGCGCGATACCAGGTCGTGAAAGATGATGCGATCGACACTGCCGCCGAGCGTAAATTGGTGCGAACCCAGCCACTGCACCGGCCGCACATACAAATTGGTGAAGCCCTGGGTGCGTTCGGAACGTCCCTGGGAAAATTCAAAGAAGTTTCCCGTCCTGCCCGTGGGGGTAAACACATAAGGCTGTGTCCCCTGCGGCCGCACCGTGGTTTGCGTGATATGCGTTCCGGCTCCAAACTCCAGCAGAGTGTCTCGTGCCAGCGTGATCTGGTCCTTCAGGGCAAAAAAGTTGACGGACGAATCCTGGTTGGTTGTGGTGGATACCGGATCCAGCGCGCTGATGCCGCTGTTGTTGGAGTCGGCGAGGTTCACCAGTGTGGTGGCGGTAAGCACGTTGCGCTCGCCCAGATTCAGGCGCAGCCGCGCCAGATCGGCTGCAAGCCAAACGGTGTTGCGGTCGGCGCCAGCGGGAAGTTCTTTGATGATGTTGATATCGTTCTCGCCCGCGTGGGAGATATCGAACCAAAGCCTGTCCCGAATAATGGGGCCGGAAAAGTAAGCCCGGGGTGTCCAGGTATTCAGGGTGATGCCCCTTACCGTCTGCAGTGTGGGTATAAAGTCGGTGGCGTTGAAGCGAAAACGATTGTCGCCGTCCTGCGCCTGCAGGTTGAGCGTGCCGGCTGAGCCCTTGCCGTACTGGGCGGAAGAGCGGCTGCTTTCGATATCGATCTTGCGGAGCGCTTCGGGATTCACCCGCACGGCCAGCGTGCCGCCCGCGGGCTGGCTGATTTCAAAGCCGTCCAGATAATCCTGGGTCTGCTGCGTGCTGCCGCCGGCCACATGAATTTGCCCAAAGCCGTCACTGATAACACCGGGAATGAAGGGAAGGGCATTGCGGTAATCGCGCGTGTGGAAGAAGGGAATATCGGCCAGTTCCGCGGCGTCAATTCCCTGGGTGCTCGCGATTTGCTGCGGATCAATGGGTGAGGGCTGCGCGGACACATCGACTTCTTCCCTGTACTCACGCAACGGCTGCAGATGGACTTCGAGCAGCGTGGGTTGCGCGGTCGTAATCGTGACCTGCGATGTGGAGGTAGAGTAGAAACCCTGCTTACCGATGACTATCTGATACACACCGGGCGACAGAGCGCCGAGGGTGAGCGTTCCGGAGGGAGTGGTGCTGCCGGAAAATACACTGGTCGCGCCCCGCTGCACGGTCACCACGGCCAGGGCCAGGGGAACGCCATTGGGGTCGGTCACGGTAATTTGCAGACTTCCCGAGGAAGTCGCCGCAGAACTCTGCGCTAAAGCAGGTGAGAAAGAGTGTGTTCCAGCATGGACAAGGCCCACACCGAGCACAAGCATGCGGCAGGCGAAACGAAAATTCATTGCGAAAGCACCTCATCTGCCACGCAATGGCTTACCCTGAAGATTACTCCCCCTGAGTTTGCGGGGCCGGTTCTACTCCCATAGGTTGCGCTTTGCGTATCTCGGGTTTGCCTTCGATCTTCTGTTCCGTGCGCTCGATCGGGCGTGTGCGCTCGTCGAACTTGCCAAAAATCATCTTGCCGGCGGTGGTCTGCAGCACCGAGGTCACGGCAATGTCCACGTTTTTGCCGATGAGTTTGCGTGCGTTGTCCACTACCACCATGGTGCCGTCGTCCAGATAGGCCACGCCCTGGTTGTACTCCTTGCCTTCTTTCAGGATGAAGACCCGCATGGTCTCGCCCGGCAGCACAATGGGCTTGAGCGCATTGGCCAGTTCGTTGATGTTGAGGACATCCACGCCCTGGAGCTGCGCTACTTTATTAAGGTTGAAATCGTTGGTGACGATTTTGGCCTCGTACAGCTTGGCCAGTTCAATCAGCTTCAGGTCGACTTCGCGGACAGCGGGAAAGTCGTCTTCCACGATCTGCACGCTCACGGTGACGATTTTCTGCACTCTTTGCAGCACATCCAGTCCGCGGCGTCCGCGGTTGCGCTTGAGCGAATCGGCCGAGTCGGCCACTAACTGCAGTTCGCGCAACACGAACTGGGGAATCACCAAAATGCCGTCAAGAAACCCGGTATCCGCGATGTCGGCGATGCGGCCGTCAATGATGACGCTGGTATCCAGAATTTTGAAGCTTCTGCGCCCCTGTTTTTCCGCCCCGAAGATCCCGCCCAGGGCCGCCAGGTTCAGCAGATCGCCCTTGTTGGCCCCCACGATCAGGCCAACGTAGGACATTAGCAGCATCACCATCAGCTGCAAAAATCGCTGGGTTTCGGAGTGGGTAATGCTGTTTTTGATGACGACGCTGAACAGGTAGGCGCCCAGAATGCCCAGAATGCTGCCGATGACGGCCCCAATCAGGCGCTTGAGGCTTACACCGCGCAGGCGGGCTTCAAAGGCCACCACCACCACGCCAATCGCCACGCCCAGGCCGCCGGATATCCACTGGGAAAACCGGGCAAGGCCAAACGGCTGAAGCGTGTAGCAGGCTACAGCGACAACAGTAATAAAAATAAGACGAATAATCCAAAGGTCCATCTGGACCCTCCCCACCGGGGTCATCTGCCAATTAAGGGTGTAAGTTTCCGGTGTTTTCCCTTGCAGTACCCTAAGTAATCGCTGCCCCCGCAGCTTTCTGTGGAGTTATGAAAAACAATAAATTGCTCCACCGTGCTGAATCGCGCTCAGTATACATCACTTGTCACCAGTGTACCCCCGCCACTGGTTAGTTACCAACTATGTCGATACCCCACGGCATCTTTGCTGTTGACCCGAACGTCAATACCAGGCGATCTTGCTTGTACGGGAAAATCGCGGAAGAAAAGTTCATCCGCGTAAAGTTTGGCCGGAGTAGATGAGCGGCCTTGTTCTCCCGGATACGGGAGAACATTAAAACCGGCGTCAGAAAATCTCGGGGGAGATCAAGGACGCCGGTTTTATATTTTTCCTGCCACCCTGAATGAGCACACAACAGTCCTGAATGAGCACACAACAGTAATGTTGCCTCAACCCGCCCGTTTGTGCGACAGTAACGGTTCACCCTCCAGTGCCAGGTTTTTTACCGGACTGGCCCCGAATCTTTAGTAAGGCAGGAATTTACTCATGGCAGCAACACAGAAGCAGCGTACCTGGGAGGAAGCCCTGGCATGGCTTCGCGATCATGGCTTTGACGTTCTGGAAGCTCCGGGGACCAGCAACCGTGTTTTCGTGAAGAAATACAACTGCTCGGCCGCAATCGAAAAAAATGACGACGATGCCGTGCGCATCTTTGCCCGGCCCGGTTATCTGATTGGCGGCGAGATTTCCCGGCTGATCGACAAGGGATATCAAAAGTTCCTCAAGACCAGCAAAGCCGAGGTCCCCGCGACCGCTGACCATCTGAAGGCCCTGCACCAGTTCTCGGAAGAGCTGCGCGAAGCCGTGGGCGGAGTGAGCCTCTATAACGAATCTCTCGGCACCACCAGTGACCGCTATGTTTATGACCGCGTGGAAGGCCGGGACCTGCCTGAGTCGCAGCGTCCAAAACGGGCCTGGGACGCCCCCAAAACCTCCGGACGCAAGCCAGCATAGAACTTACCTCCAGCTCACATGGGGGCTTGCGGGACTATCTAACAACATAGTGTAGGCTCAGTTTCCTCGATTGTGTCGAGGGCCGCACCCAGTCCTGGCTCGGTGCAAATGTCTCACCGAAGGCGAGTTCATTCCAGACGACCGTAAGCTGCCTGGCGCTTTTCACGCGTGAGCGTCGCCCAGCGGGTAAATCCGTCGAACATGAATTTTCTTCTCCCGCTTGCGGGTCTGGGCAATGTCGTAAGAGGCCTGCATCCGCATGAGCGTGTCCATCTTCACTCCGAAGGCTTTTTCAATGCGGAGGGCCATATCCCCGGAAAGGTCTGCCTTGCGGTTAAGTAAGCTGGATAGGGTAGGGCGGGACACCTGAAGTGCGGCCGCCGCCGCCGTTACCGAAAGGCCCGTGGGATTGATGATCTCAGTCCGGATAAAATCTCCGGGGTGGGGCGGGTTCTTCATAGGCATGGCATTTATTCCCTGTCTCTAGTGATAGTCTTCCAGATTCACATCGTGGATTTCTCGCTCTGCGATGTCGATATGAAACGTCAATCGGCGATTGCGGGTGACGCTGAGGCTCCACGTACCCTTGCGGTCGCCGGTCAGAGTATGCGCTTTCCACGCCGGGAGTGAGGGCAATTCATCGGCATCTTCCATATCATCGAGAAACGCCAGCATCTTGCGGAGCTTGTCCACAGAGTCGGGAGGAACGCCTTTCGGGTTATCTTCCGCATAGAGCCTTTTCAGACCCTTATGTACAAAGTTCCGTATTTTCACCTGCCAAACTGTAGCCCGTAGCCTAACACTTGTCAATGTCAGCCTGTGCCTGAGTAAGTTCAGCACAGCAGTATTGGCCCGGCATGACGGACATAACGCAGATCATGGATATTTTGAGGAGGGCCAGGAAACTCGCCCGGAGCTACTACGCATTGACGGGAAAGCCTCTCGGGAGCATGGGCGAAGTCGCTGAATATGAATCGGCACGCATTCCTGGAGTAGAGAGTCTTTGACAATTTTGGGCTGAGCCCCTAGACTTCCTGAAATTCAGGGAGTTCTATTTCTATTTGACGAGGAGATCATCATCTATGGTCCGGAAATTAGCCCAGATTATGGCTGTGCTCTGCGCCCTTACGCTGGCGACAGGGCTGGCCATCAGCCAAACCGATTCCAAAACCGGAACGACTGCCGCTCAAAAGTCCGCCAAGGCCCCAAAGAGTGCGCTTATCGACGTCAATTCCGCCACCGCCGATGAACTGGCTGCACTGCCGGGTATCGGCAAGACCTATTCGCAGAAGATCGTTGATGGACGTCCGTACAACACCAAGCGTGATCTGGTAACCCGCAACATCATTCCCCAGGCCACCTATGATGCGATCAAGGACAAGATCATCGCGCACCATGTCGGCGGCACCACGGGCACGAGCAAAAAAGGCCCGGCGAAATAAGTTTTGCCTGCTGTATTTTATTGAGGATCCACGGCGCCTCGGTTGAGGCGCTTTTTTTGTGCTTCCTCGGCCCAGTCGACGCTGAATACATTCACTGGGCCGGTGCGGCCCTTAAGGCGCAGCGGAGGAAGCGGCGCCGTTTCAAAGCTGCCGCCGATCGCGACCGCGGTAGAGTCGGAGATCAGGATCTGCCCGCCGGCGGCGTTGGACATGAGCCGTGATGCGGTATTTACAGTGTCCCCGATCACGGTGTAATCAATCCGGCGCGGCGAGCCAATGTTGCCTGCGGTCACAATGCCGGTATTGATTCCAATGCCCACGCGCAGCTCGGGCCACTTTCTCGCCGCGGCATCGCGGTTCAACTCGATCAAAAGCTGCTGAATCTGTATGGCGGATTCCACGCAGTTGGCGGCATCGTTGCCCTTGGAGATGGGCGCGCCAAACACTGCCATCACCGCGTCGCCGATGTACTTGTCCAGCGTTCCGCCATTATCGAAAATCACGTCGGTCACGCGGGTAAAGTATTCGTTCAGAATCTCCACAATCTGCTCCGGTGACATGGCCTCGCTCATGGGCGTGAATCCCCGGATGTCGGCAAACATTACCGTGACTTCCTGATTGACTCCGCCCAGGCGTATGTCCGGATTGGCCACCACCATTTCCACCACGTCGGGCGAAAGAAAACGCTCCAGCGCCGAGCGCTGCAGAGTCTGCTGCGCGATCTTCTGGTGGGCCACGGTATTGTCGATAGCGGCGCCGGTCTGCGCCGCCAGCAGCGCAAACACGTTCAGCTCTTCCTGGGTAAAGGCCGAGGGCTTTTCCAGATTGTCCACGTACAGTGCGCCGAAGATGCGGTTGTTGCCCAGCAGAGGCGCGCACATGGCGGAGCGCAGCCCGGAGATGCGTATGCTCTCGCTGCTGCGGAAGCGCTCGTCCGCGCTCACGTCCATAATCATGATGGGCTGCTGTTCTTTCCGCACCAGATCCAGAACGCGCTTGCTGAGGATGATCTGCGGCTGCGTGCCGGAATTTTCCGGATTGCGATAGCGCACCTCGCTCTGCCGCTCCACCTCTCCCGCTTCATTGAACATCATGATAAAGCCGCGCTCCACGCCCTCAATGCGGAAGGCCAGCGACATGACCTGGGCGCTGATATCGTCAATGGAAAGCTTGGCGTTCAGTGCCTTGCCTGCGTCGTAGAGCACGGTGAGCAGATAATTCTCGTGTTCCAGCTTTTTTACGCGCTCGGTCAGTTCGCGCAGCGACGCGGCGGAAGCATCCGGGGCCGGCGGAGGGGGGATTGCGTTCTCACTGCGTCCGCGCATGATCTGATTCAGCGTGGATGGCCACTCCGCCCGGCGCACCTGAATGTCGCTGTCGTCAATATTTTCGAGGCGCAGCTCATAGCGCCCGATCAGGGCGACATCGCCATCGTTGATTTCGCAGTCGCTGGAGATTCTCTCGCCGTTGAGGAGAACGCCATTGGTGCTGCCCCGGTCGGCAATCACCACGGATTTGTCCTGCACTTTGACTACGGCATGAAAGCGGCTGACGCTGGAGTCATTCAGAACAAGGTCGTTCGCATTGCCCCGGCCGACAGTGATTACGGGCTTGGTAAGCTCCAGAATCCCTTTTTTGCCGTCCGGTGAGGAAATGATAAGGCGTGCCATTGGATTTACGGCGCCTGCTTTTCCAGAATTTCGTCCACGCTCTGGACCTTGCCGGATGCAACCTCGGCCCTGCGGTGCACCGTTCGGAAGCCGTCTTTCTCCAGCGTTAGGTCATACGAGCCAGGGGCCAGTACCCAGCGGACATCGGTCTTCCTGGGCGCAATACTGCCGTTAATGATGATGGTGGCGCCTGCGGGGATCGTACGTACGTGCAACACGCCCTTGCCGAGCGGAATGCTTTCACTGCCCAGCAGATGACGCCAGAACCCTTCCGGGGCCTGCTGGAAGGTAAGTGTGGGCGTATAAATGTAGGTTTCACCCTGTGACAGTTTTACCTGTGTGCCTGCTTCCTTATATCCCGGTTTGCGCAGCACCACCCTGTGCGGGCCTGTTTCCACCGTCAGATCGGCAGGCGTGGTTTTGCCGGTGTCCTTGCCGTCAATCCAGATAAGGGCATTTTGCGGAGTGCTGTTGAGCCGGATGGTGGAGACCACCATAGAAGTCAGCTGCGCCGCGACGGGGTCGCTTTTCCCCGCAACTACCTGAATCACCCGCGTTTCGCGTGTATACCCAGGCTTGGTGAACACGATCGTGTGCTGTCCAGCGGAAAGGTTGGAGGCTTTGAAAGGGGTTGTCCATGCCGGCTCGCTCCAGCCGTCAACCTCAACCTTGGCTCCCTCCGGCTGGGAGGTAAATCGCAGCTCACCCTGGTGAGCCAGAGCCAGGTTCGGAGAGTTTACCGAGCTTACCGGTTTGGCTTTAGGTTTCTGTTCCGCTGGTTTACCTGGGGGTTCCGGATCAGGTTTGCGCTCTGCCGGCTGCTGAGTTGTTCCGCTGGTCTCAGGTATGGCTGGAACAATATTCTCCGCCTGTTGCTTCTGTTGTTCTTTTGTTGCCTCTTCCTGCTGCCGGGTACGCAATCGGACGAGATTGTAGCCGAAAGCAGTCGCCGCTATGGCCAGCACGAGTACGGCTACTACGATCCACGCAGTTTTCTGGTTTGATTTTGCAGTGGAAGCAGACGGCAAAGGGGCCTTGGCCGACGCGGGTATTGAAACCGTGCTTCCCGACTGAGGAAGCACCGTGGTTTGTTCACCCTGTGCCGCATTGCCGGCAGAAGCTGCCGCGGCAGCCCCTGTCTTGAGTTCGATGGATTTGTAATTTTCGAGGTCTTTTACCAGATCAGCACCACTCTGGTAGCGCTCGTCCGGAGACTTGCTCAGGGCCCTGGTCACCACGGAACTCAGCCCCGGATGGACGGTCACATCCAGATCGCGCGGGGCCGTGGGCGATTCATTCACGATTTTGTAAATGATCGTGGTTACGTTCTCGCCCACAAACGGCTTTTCGCCGGTGATCATTTCATAGAGCACCACGCCAAAGCTGAAGAGATCGGAGCGGCCATCGAGTTGCTTGCCCTTCACCTGCTCGGGCGACATGTAATTCGGCGTTCCCAGGACCTGCCCGGTGCTGGTGACACTGCCGCCGGTCTTGGCAATTCCGAAGTCCATGATCTTCACCGTACCGTCGGAGGTGATCATGATGTTGGCCGGTTTCACATCGCGGTGGACGATTCCAAGCGAATGCGCATAGTCCAGCCCTTTGCAAATCTGGCGGGAAATCTCCACCACCTCTTCCGCCGAGAGGACCCGCTTCTGCATGAGCAGATGCTGCAGGGTGGTGCCCTCAATGAACTCCATGGCGATATAAAAAAGGCTTTCCGACTCGGCGGCGTCGTAAATGGTGACGATATTGGGATGGTTCAGCAGGCCCACGGCCTGGGCTTCATTCCTGAACCGCCGCAACATGTCCTCGGCTTCCAGCCCGTGAATATCCAGCCGCATGGTCTTCAGCGCAACCGTGCGTCCAATGGTAGGGTCCTTGGCCTTGTAGACCAGCCCCATGGCGCCGCGGCCCAGTTCGCTGATGATTTCGTAACGCCCGACGTTTTTAAGCTGCATGAGGGCTAACCGTACGGCTCCTGTTGCGTACCCTGATCCTGCTTTGGTGGGGGGATTTTAACGCTTGGTACAGGGTACACTGAAAGCGAGTCTTATCAGTATGTCGAAAAAAATACCGTATTCCTGAACTCAGGTCAATGCGGCATTCTGCTGATTTGGCGATGTTCGCAGATATTCTGCTCCATTGCCGCCACCATGGTGACTTCTCGCCTTTTCGGCAAACTACAATGGGGGACATGAAACGAAAATGGCAGTTGTTTTTTCTGCTGCTCCCGTTCCTGGCTGCGGCGCAAACCCCTCAGTCCTCGGAACGGGCAAAAAACACCACCGCTGAAGCCAGTCAGGCAGTTCAGCACGTGCTCCAGGCCCAGGTGGAAGCCTGGAACCGCCACGACCTGGAAGGATTCATGGCCGGCTACTGGAACTCCCCGGATCTCACCTTCTTTTCCGGAGGCGAGATAACCAAAGGCTGGCAGCCGACACTGGATCGCTACAAAAAACGCTACACCGGCGAAGGCCATGAAATGGGCACGCTGGATTTTACGGGGCTTGAGGTCAAAGTGTTGTCGCCCGACTCAGCCGTGGTCACCGGAAGGTGGCGGCTCACGCTCTCTGACGGCAAACAACCCAGTGGCGTGTTTACCCTGCTGTTCAGAAAAATACAGGGCGAGTGGAAGATCGTGCATGATCACTCGTCTGGCGGATAAAAGCTTGCGGAGCGCTCAAAACCGGAATAGCCCGGTCCCTGCGTACAGCCTGGTTGCTGTGCCGCAATTGAGACCGGGCCTTTCGTTTTAGCTGGCTTTCTTCTTTTGTGTTTTTGCTGCCGGCTTCGCCGTGGCTGGTTTAGCGTCCGGGCCAGCCTTGCGCTGTACTTCCTCAATGATCTGGCCAAGCTGGTCCGTCCCCTGCACCTCTCGGGATTCGGTACTGCTTACCACAAAAATGGTGGGAGTCTGGGTAATTCCAATTTTCACTCCCAAATCATGGTCGGCAGTGACTTTGGCTTTGAGTTTGTCGCCGGGGTCCAGAGCAAAGGGTACAGAAACATGCTTTTCATCGGCAAACTTCTGCACATATTGCCGGAGATTGCTGGGATAAATGGCGCTCTGGTTTCTGAAAATATAGCCGCGAAACTCTTCGCCCATCTTTTCCGACTGCGTGTCAAAGAAGCGCGCCCATATGGCGGCTTCCATGGACCAGGGGTGCGACGGGCCCAGCGGGAAATCCTTCAGTACCACCGGGACATGGTGGGCATTGGCTGCGTCCCACACTTTAGGGTAGTTGAATGCGCACGACGGACATTCCAGGTCCTCAAACATCACCACGGCCACCTTGACGCCGGTGGGAGGTTTGAGAGATGAGCCGTCCGCTGCAAACGCGCACAGGGGCAGAACCATCAACACAGAAAAGAAGATCGATTTCGCAAGTGATTTCATAGTTTCAGATCCGTAAAACTGCAGGAAATTAACAACATTATTCAGCTTATTTTACTCCACGCGCCACTATTTCCCGCCGTCATGCGTCGGGTTGGTGATGAACGGGAACAGTCTCCACATACTAAGTGTGGTAGTAAAACGCCCGCCGCAATAGCTTAACTAGTGATGAAATCCGTTCGTTATTCTCTGCCTATTCGTGTGTTCGCGGTGCTTTTGCCTGCCTGCATTGCCTTGATGTCTTCTGTGCTGCCGGCCCAGAGCCCTTTGGCCAGCCTGCAGGGAATTGTGCAGGACACGGCTGGCGCCCGGATCCGCGGCGCTAAAGTTGTTGCCCAGGCCGCGCAGTCTTCACTGCGGCGTGATGTGGTCACCGACGAGCGCGGGAGATTTCATTTTCAGGACCTCCAGCCCGGTTTGTATATTGTGTCGGCGGAAGCCCAGGGATTTGCCTCGATTCAGGCGGACGTGGATCTGGTCATCAGCTCTGTGCGCGATACCACCATTACGCTCAAGCCGGCGGCGGTGCGGCAGAACGTCAGCGTGACCGGAGAAGCCTCTTCCATCACTGCCCAGCCAATCGATACCACTTCCGCTGTTCACCAGAGCGCGATTAGCGCGCAGGACCTTGAGGAAATTCCGCTGGCCAGCCGCAGCTTTGCCAATATCGCTTATCTCGCGCCCATGACGGAACCGGTAGAGCCTTCCGACCCCACCAAGGCCCGCATTACCGCGGTTTCCTTTGGCGGCAGCTCGGGATTGAATGTGGACCTTTCCGTGGATGGCGGCGACAACAACGACGATTACATCGGCGGATTTCTGCAGAATTATTCGCCCGACGCACTGCAGGAGTTCACCGTCCGTACCGCGCAGTTTGACGCCGATACCTCGCGGACCAATGGCGGGTCGGTCATCATCAGCACGCGCCGCGGCACCAATGACTGGCACGGCGATTTGGGCTTTTATTATCGCAACCAAAACCTGAACGCGCGCAACCCGCTGGACAATCCTGGGGGCACTCCCAAACAGCCGTTTGCCCGGGAAAACGGAGTGGCCACGCTGGGCGGGCCGCTGGTGAAAGACCGCTTGTGGTTTTTCTCGTCACTGGAATACGTCAATGAAGATGCCAGCGTCGGCTACAGTGCGCTCAGTCTTAATGAATTTAACGCGCTGGCACAACTGGCCGCTTCCGGACAGATTCCTGGGGTTCCATCTATAACTGTTCCCAATTCGGCAGGCACGCCATTTCGCAATACTCTTTTTTCCGGACGGCTGGATTTCAAACAATCGGACCGCTCCGAATGGTTTCTGCGCGGCTCCTCCGATCTGAACAGGACCACGAACGACCTGGTTCATCAGGGCGCGCTGCCTTCCACCGGTTTCAGCACCACGTCGGATAACTTCAGCGTTTTGCTCAGCAATCAGTTTCAGTTCAATTCCGGCTGGCTGGGCAATTTTGTTTTTCAGGCCAGCAATTTTCATCACGTAAAGGTGCGCAATTCGAATTTCGGCTTTGGCCTGGCCTTCCCCTTCAGCACCTCGGCGCTTACCACTTCCGGGTTTGAAACCTTTGGCGATAATCAATTTGCCACTCCGATCACGGCCTTTCCCATCAATCGCGATCAGCAGAAATATCAGTTCCGCTATGACGTGGACCACAGCTCAGGAAGTCACGCGCCGAAATTTGGCGTGAATTTTATTCACGAGCCAGTGCTGAGCGGACGGCTATCTGATAATCCGGAAACGGTCCATATTCTGCCCCAGGACCCCAGCTTTTATCTTGCCAATCCTGGTGCCTTTACCACGGATTTCAATGATCCGGCGAATCAATCGGTTTCGGGCGGTGATAACGGCCGCTTTGCCCAGAATATCCAGCGGCTTGGTTTTTACGCCCAGGATGCGTGGCGGATTCGCAGAAATTTCACCGTCAATTACGGCCTGCGCTATGACACTACTTTTGGTCTCTTCAACTCCAATGGGGGAAACCAGAGCCAGAACCCGGCGGTACTGACGATTGCGCAGCAGAATCTGGCCTTGCCCCAGGGCATTCCGCACGATTACCGCAAAGCTTTTGCTCCAAGGCTGGGAATCGCGTATTCGCCCGGCACCAGCGGAAACACGGTGATCCGCGCCGGAGGCGGGCTCTACTTCAATGATTTGGCCCAGAACGGCTGGGTGGACGCTTTTCGCGCGGTTGATCCGGCAGCCGGGCCGCTGGTCGCAGGCGATCAGGGAGCGATCATTGATCCGCACTACCATTCGCCTTACTCGCTCCAGGCTAATGCGGGAATTGAGCACGCATTCGCCGGAACCTGGAAACTCGCCATCAATTACGAGCACCAGCAGGGTGTGCACCAGTACAGGCGCTATGAATATGTAGGCGGAACCACGCTGCCGGCCAGCGCGCCCAACATCTCAGTGTTTCGCACCGACAATCGTTCCCGCTATGACGGTGTCTCTCTGGCCCTGAATCACAGCTTTTCGAAACGATTTGAGATGACCGCGCATTACACCCTGGCCAAAGCCAGCACGTGGGGCGCGACCGTGGGCGAGCTGTTCGATTATGTGAATGGCGTTTCCAATGTGAATAATCCCTTTGGCCCCGGAGATCACGGGCCGTCCGGCGAAGACGTTCGCCACCGCTTTGTGCTGGCCGGAACCGTGCGTTTGCCGTGGTTGTTTGAGCTGAGCACGTTGTCACAATTTGAGAGCGGACGCCCTTACACGCTTACCACCGGCGTGGATATCAATGGCGATGGTACGGCCAATGATCGCGCCGTGATCAATGGACAGCAGACTTCGCTCGATCAGTTTCGCGGAACGCCGTTTGCCCAGGTGGACATACGCGTGAGCCGCAAAATCAGGCTTACCGAACATGCGTCGCTCATGCCCTTTGCTGAATTTTTCAATCTGCTCAACCGGCAGAATCCAGGCAATAACTTCATCACCGATATCGGAGCGCTGAATGTTCCCGCGACAGAAGTCAAAGCAGGCAATGTTACTGATGTCTGCCTTGATGCCGCCTGCGCTACAACCCGCCCCATTCGCAGCCTGAAAGATTTGAAGGCGCCCGCTGGCGCGCTGGGAGATTTTTTTGGTCCGGGCACAACCGTGGGCATACCCTTTGCGGCCCAGGTCGGCCTCAGATTTACATTTTGAGCAACAGAACGAAAATTAAACTGGTGATTGGCTGGCTGGCAGAGCAAGGTCGGGGATGGCAACAAATTTCTTGCCCGCTGAATATTGATTGAGCAGTCTGCGCGTTGCTTCCACCGTGTGGCTGCGGTCGGTACTCATGGCCAGGTGTCCGCCATCGTGAAGCAGTACGACCTCCCCGCGGTGGCTGTTTTGCACGGCGATCCTGCGCTCAACCTTCTGCACAATGCTGTCAGGGGAAGTTGCGCTCCAGTCATAGGCAGTCACGGACCACATTACCGGCGCAAGGCCAAGTGAGCGTGCGGTCTTCAGCACTGCGGGCCGTCTGCCGCCAAAAGGCGGGCGAAACAGCACTGGCGAGGCGCCCAGCACATCCTCAAGCGCTTTGTTGCAGTCTTCGAGTTCCTGTCTTATCGCCGATGCGGAAAGAAAAATCAGATTGGGATGGCTATAAGTGTGGTTGCCGATTGCGTGTCCCGCTGCCTGGATGGCTCGGGCAATCTCCGGGCGCTGGCGGACGAATTTGCCGATTAAAAAGAACGTTGCTTTGGCCTGATAACGGTCCAGCACATCGAGCAGATTCAGCGTGTGCGGATCATTAGGGCCGTCATCATAGGTCAGGGCGATTTGCGTGGGATCGCTGCCGTGGACCAGCGTACGCCCGTAAAGCTGCGAGCCGGGCGCCATGGTGGCGTATCCGGCATAGCTGGCCGCCGCTGCCGTAACCGCGCCTGATGTCAGAAGAAACCACATGGTAGAAGTTGCAGCTTACTGAATGTGGACGAGACGTTTCAATTCGGTCTTCAATTGCTGGTCTCCAGCAGGACCAGCTCCGCGTTTTTAGCCAGATAACTCTTTCGCCGGAACCAGTCTTCCATGTCGTGCTTCAGCCGCTCCAGAGGCACGCGCGTGCCAATTTCCATGAGGCCATCAGCCATGGGAAGAGTGTCGTCGAAGATGGGATCATTGGTGAAATTGCGCATGGCAAAGTTGTCCAGCCATTTGATGGGGCAGGGAAGAACCTGCTCGTCTGTTTTGTAGGCAACGCTGATTTTCCGAGAGTACATGCTCACCGATTGCAATGCAGGCGATATATCTTCTGGCGGGCTTCATGGCCCACCCTGTAAAAGGGCGGGCCATGTTTTTCAATCTTTATGGCGATTATTATTTCTTTGGCAGTCCCGGTCCAGCCGCGCGGACGCTGGCCGAAGCGTCAAACTTTTCAAAGTTTTTGGCGAAGCGTGCCGAAAGATCCGCTGCCGCGCGATCATAGGCAGCTTTGTCCGCCCAGGCTTCGCGAGCGTTCAGAAATTCCGCGGGCACGCCCGGGCAGCTCTTCGGCACCGTGAAGCCAAACGCCGGATCGGTCCCAAATTCCACATCGCGCAGCGTACCTTCAATGGCTGCACGCACCATGGCGCGAGTGTAAGGCAGCTTCATGCGCTTGCCCACTCCGTAGGGGCCGCCGAACCATCCTGTGTTGACCAGCCAGCACTGAGCGTTGTGCTCCTGCAGGCGGCGTCCCAGCATTTCGGCA
This sequence comes from Candidatus Angelobacter sp., assembly GCA_035695325.1. Lineage (GTDB taxonomy): Bacteria > Acidobacteriota > Terriglobia > Terriglobales > Acidobacteriaceae > Angelobacter. Next base: position 80,006 of record DASSEH010000167.1, on the reverse strand, counting down.
TAGACCCGGGGACGCAGCGACATGAAGGGCGATCCAAAACAGGTGGAAAAATTCGGCTGCGGCTCTTTTATGCCAGCCTCGGTGCCTGCGACTTTGGCAGTGTAGCCGGAGAGGAAGTGGTACATCGCCTGGTCGTTGGTGAGTTTGGAAATGGGAGGCAGCACGCCGAAAGCGTCCGCCGTGAGGAAGATTACATTCTTCGGATGCGTGCCCACTCCGGGTATAACGGAGCCCTCAATGTAATCCACCGGATAGGCGCAGCGCGTGTTTTCGGTGCGGCTGTCATCATCGTAATCGGGGACGCGCGTCACCGGATCGATGGTCACGTTCTCCAGCACCGAACCAAAGCGAATGGCGTTCCAGATTTGCGGCTCGTTCTCTTTCGAGAGCTTGATGCACTTGGCGTAGCAGCCGCCTTCAAAATTGAAAATGCCGGTGGAACTCCATCCGTGCTCGTCATCGCCGATCAGCAGGCGCTCCGGGTCGGCGGAAAGCGTGGTTTTGCCGGTGCCGGAAAGACCAAAGAACAAGGCGGATTCCCCGTGCTTGCCCACGTTGGCCGAGCAGTGCATGGGGAAAACGTCATTTTGCGGAAGCAGAAAGTTCAGGATGCCAAAGATGGACTTCTTCATCTCGCCGGCATACTTTGTACCGCCGATAAGAACGATTTTGCGCGTGTAATTGACGATGATGAACGCTTCCGAGCGCGTGCCATCGCGCTGCGGGTCGGCTTCGAATTCAGGGGCGGCAATTACGGTGAAACCAGGACGATGGCTTTTGAGTTCTTCGCTGGTGGGCCGAATGAAGAGTGCGCGAACAAACAGGCTGTGCCACGCATACTGGGTAATGAACTGCACGGGCAGCCGGTATGCAGGGTCGGCGCCGGCAAAAACGTCCTGCACGTAGAGTTCGCGGCCGCGCAGGAAACCAGTGACGCGTTCGAACAGGGCGTCAAATTTTTCCGGATCAAACGCCTGGTTGATATCTCCCCAGTTCACCAGATCAGTGGTGATTGCGTCCTTCACGCTGAATTTGTCTTTGGGGGTGCGGCCGGTGAATTTGCCGGTGTAGGAAACCAGGGCCCCGTTATCGGCAAGCTGGCTCTCGCCCCGTCGAATGGCGTGCTCCGCCAGAATGCCGGAATGAAGGTTACGGTGGACCGGATTGTTTTTAAGCAAAGCTTCCACTGCAGCGGCTGAATCGAGAAGGGGTGAAGCTGTTGACATCGTCCTTTCAATCTCCTCTTTCCCAAAAACTCTGAACGCCGCTGCAGGAACGGCGATCTCAGAGGCTATTCGGGAGAATATAAACGCTCAGGCGGTCTTTATCATTGCGTCCTGAGGCGCGCCCGCTTCGCTTAGGACCGTATTCAAATGCGCGAGCGCTTCATCCACGGTGAGGGTATACATCTCTCTGCCGTGCTCGTAACTTCCGGACTCAATGGCTGTCTTCAGGAAATGGCCCGCAACCTGAATGGCGAGCGGATCGGTGATGACACGGCCGGTTCGCCGGTTGTACTCCATCCATGCAGGATGTGGCAGTGCTATCCAGACCGGACATCCATTCACCAGGAATTTAATGTCCACAGCATCAGCATGGCGAGTGGCCACGGCCACAATCAGGGCCTGATACACTCCATGGAGTTTGTCGCCGGTCCAGCGGTCGGTTGCGTGAAAGTCCTCGTACATACCTGATTAAAACTATAACGGAGCAGGCCAACGGGCGGCAAGAAAAAGGAACTATGAATACCATGCGCGCAGTCTGGATTTCTCAAGCTGGCGGCCCGGAAGTCCTTCAAATTCGTGAAGTTGTCAAGCCCCAGGCCGGCCCACAGGAAGTATTGATCAAAGTACGGGCGTCGGCGCTCAACCGCGCGGACCTGCTGCAGCGGCAGGGAAAATATCCCGCCCCGGCCGGATTTTCCCAGGAAATTCCGGGAATGGAATTTGCCGGTGAAGTCGCGGAAACCGGCGAAGGGGCCCGAATGTGGAAGCCTGGTCAGCGCGTTTTTGGCCTGCTCGGCGGAGCGGCCCATGCCGAATATGTGGTCACCCACGAACGTCTGCTGGCTGCCGTTCCCGAAAATCTCACATGGGAAGAAGCAGCGGCGGCGCCGGAAGCTTTCATTACCGCGCATGATGCATTGTGGATTCAGGCCGCGCTCCGTCCAGCGGAGACGGTGCTGATCCATTCTGTGGGAAGCGGAGTTGGTCTGGCGGCAACGCAGCTGACCCGCGCCATTGGTGCCGTGCCTTTCGGAACTTCGCGCACTCCGAAAAAAATCGTCCAGGCAAAACAATTTGGACTGGAGGATGGCGCTGTGATCCGCGACAGCTTCGATGATCTGCTGGTCCAGGCCGAGAAATGGACGGCAGGCCGGGGAATCAATGTCGTGCTGGATCTTGCCGGCGGGCCCTATGTAAAGGCCAGCCAGAAGCTGATGGCGCTCAAGGGCAGAATGGTCCTGGTCGGGACCGTCGCCGGCGGGAACTACGAACTGGATTCTCGCTTTGTGATGGGGAAGCGCCTGCAGATTCGCGGCACGGTGCTGCGCTCACGCACGCTGGAAGAAAAGATCCAGGCCACGCAGAGCTTTGCCGCCGAAGTGGTCCCGCTGCTGGAAAAAGGCATGGTTCGTCCGGCAATCGACAGCAGCTTTAAGATGGCCGACATTTCCCAGGCCCACGAACGGCTGGAATCAAACCAGACGTTCGGCAAGGTTGTGATCACCATGGACTGAATTCAGGCGGTTTCGTGAGTGCAGTAAAAAAGGTGTGTCGGCAGGATGTTGAGAAGCTCAAACTCCTGGTCGACATGGCCAAAACAGGCCTGCAGGTGGGGCAACACGGTCCGCGTGAACTGGTAGATCAGCACAGCGCCATCCGGATTCAGAGCTGCGCGCGATTTGCGCGTGATCCGCTCCCGGAGTTCCATTGGCATGGGTGTAAAGGGAATGCCGGAGATGATGTAATCCGCGCCGCCAAGTTTGAGCCGCTGCAATTCGCGCTGTACGTGCTCCGCCGATCCATGCACCACCGACAAACGCGGATCGGGAAATGACCGGCGCAGATAGCGAACGAAATCTCCATTCATCTCGAAAGCCACCAAACGCGCCTGCGGCGCCATGCGCCGCAGAATGTGGGCGGTGAACGTGCCTACGCCCGGGCCGTATTCCACAATGGTACGAGCACGGGTCCAGTCAATCTTGCCAAGCAGACGCTCCACCAGAAAGCGGGAGCTCGGTATCAGTGAGCACAGCATCTTTGGGTGCTGCAAAAAATTTTTGGCAAACAGCAGGGTTTCTTCGCGGCGTGAGGCGGCGTGCTGGACCATTTTTTCTCCCTGGACTGTTGATGAGGTAACTGCACAAAACAGTAACCATAGCTGTTAATCCACTAAGATGCAAAGTTTAAAGAGTACAGGTGCTCCCAGTCCGAAAGAGCTATTTCAGAAAGCGGCTTTTATGTGCTTTTTTGCAGGAAGAGGCCGGGGAAATCTGCTATCATCCGCAACGAAATGAACTCACATCAAGCGCGGTTACTGGCTGCTGCTCGCTGCATTTTGATGATTGCAGCGATTGCCTGGAGCAACTCTTTTTCGCAGACGGCGCAAAACTCCGCAGCGTCGCCCAATGACCAGACGGCGTCGAAGTCGGCGGCCGTACTGCGTGCGACCACCCGGCTGGTGGTGGTGGACGTGGTGGTTCTGGATGAAAAAGGCGTTCCTGTTACTGATCTCAAGCAGGAAGACTTCACCCTGGTCGAAGAAGGCAAGCCGCAAAAGATCCGCGATTTTAGTTTTCAGCAGCCAGCAAAGCTGACCGTTGGCCGCAATTTACCGCCCGGTGTGGTGAGCAACTCGCCCGAGTATGGCACGAGCGCCAGTTCGTTGAACGTGATTATGCTCGACGCCATCAATACCGACTTTTCCAGCCATGCGTATGCTCAGGACCGGCTGGTGAAATATCTTGAAAGCGGGCCGGCGATCCAGCCCACGGCGGTGTATGCACTGGATGGCAAATTAACGCTGCTGCATGACTTCACCACCGACACCAAAGCTCTAAGAGATGTGGTTGCGTCTTTCCGGCGGCAGGGCCCCACCCATATTCCCGATGTAGTTGCGGCTGCTTCTCCTTTTAGTCGCCGGGGTTCTTATCAGGTCACGGCGAACGGCCGCTCCATCACCCTGAATGCGATGATTTTTCTGGCCAAGGCGCTCTCGGGATATCCTGGCCGCAAGAACCTGATCTGGCTCTCGGAAGGGTTCCCCATCAGCCTTTTTCCCGATGTCGTTCAGGCTGGTGAGGTGACGGCCATAGAAGATTACTCGCCGATTGTCGAAAAGATCGCCGATGATCTCATGAATGCGCAGGTGGCTTTGTATCCCATTGATGCCGCCGGCGTTTCCATCAATGACCGTTTCTCGGCGCAGACCGCCATGATCAGCATGGCAGAGCGTACGGGAGGCAAGACTTTCTACAACCGCAACGACATTGATGTGGGCGTCAAAACCAGCATGGATGACGGTTCCACGTATTACACACTGGACTACTACCCGCAAAACCGGACCTGGGACAACAAATTCCGCCAGATCGAAGTAAAAGTCACGCGTCCCGGAGTGCGTCTGCGATACCGCCAGGGGTACTTTGCGCAGGCCCCGACCAAAGAAGGACCGGACCTGCTGGCCCGCGAATTTACCCAGGCCATGCTGGTGGACGCTCCGCCGGCAACCGGTGTGCTTTTCCAGGCGGCCTTGGCTCCTGCTTCGGAAAAGACCGGGGGCAAGCCTGCGATCAACTTCGCCATTGATCCGCATACCCTGGCGTTCGGACGGGGCGGGGACGATCTGGTGCACGCCGAGATTACGTGCGCTGTCTGGGCCTATCCGGAAAAGGGCGATGTGGTTCGCGTGCAAATCGAGAGCAAAGCCGGGGTGAAGGAAGACGTATATCAGAAAATTTTGCAAAGCTACTTCCCGTGCCAGCGTACTCTTGATCTTAAGCCTGGCCGTTACACCCTGCGTTTGGGCGTGCTGGACCGCACTTCCAATCTGATCGGGAGCGCGACCCTGCAGGCCGCTATTCCTTAGTTGGGTGTGCTTCCTGCCGGCTTATTTTGCAGACGTGGTTTTCCCCGGCAGCAGCGTCTTCCAGTCGTCTACCATTACGGGCGCGCCATTTTTGACAACGGTTGTATAGACGTGATCAAAGCCCTTGTGCCGGCCTGGGCCATAATTCAGGGTCAGTTTTGGCCCGAGGCCCATATCGTGATTGTGGATCGATTCAATCGCGGCAATGAATTTTTCGCGAGTCAGATCTTTGCCGGCGCGCTTTAACCCCTCCACCACTACCATGGCGTCCACAAAACCCTCCAGGCTCACAAAGCTCAGCTCTTCCTGGGGATAGTACTGCTTCATGGTCTTGCGATACAGCGTGATGGCTGGCAGGTCGGTCTGATTGTAAGGCGGCAGCACCTGGGTGATGATGGTTCCCTCCGCTTCCTTGCCCGCTTCAGCAATCAGTTTCTCCGTTCCCACGAAGGAAACAGTCAGAAACAGGGGATGCCAGCCCATCGCGTGGGCGCTTTTGATGATCTTTGCGACCGGAGCATACGGCCCCACCAGCAGCACGGCTTCGGGATTCGCCGCGCGGGCCGTCATGATTCCCTTGTCTATCTCGAGGGTGTTGCGCTCGAAAGTTCCCTGGGCCGTGGGTACGGCATGATGTTTGTTCAGGGCAAGTTTGAGTCCGCTCAGCACAGCGGTGCCAAAAGCGTCATCCTGATAGATCACGCCAATCTTGCGGATACCCAGCGCCCAAAGGTTCTCAACCTGTTCGCGGGTTTCGTCATAATAGGAAGCGCGGACGTTGATGATGTCGTGCTTCAGCGGTTCATAGAGCATCTGCGCTCCGGTAAAGAGTCCAACCACAGGGACTTTTTCGGCTTCCGCCAGCGGGACATATTTTGCCGCGGTCGGCGTTCCCACGAAGAACCCGGCGGCAAATACGTTTTCTTTCATCAGCCGCCGGAAGCAGGACTCGGCTTTGGCCGGCTCGTAGCCGTCATCAAAAGCGAGTAGCTGGACCTTGCGTCCGTTTACGCCTCCCTGCGCGTTGATTTGCTTCAGATAAGCGGTGGCGCCGGTGACTGTTTGCAGTCCTAAAAATCTTGCCGGGCCGTCCAGCGCGCTGCAGGAGCCGAGCAGGATACTGTCAGAAGTTACGCCCGGAGTTCCGGACTGGGCTGCCGCAAGTGCGGCAAAAAAGAGGAAGAGCACAGCAGTGGGCTTGCTGACGTGTAGTCTCATGAAAACCTCCGCATTGCTGAAGCCGTGAGATCTGTATAACGCTAGATTAACCCTATAAATTACCAATCCAAATAATTTAATTAATAACAAACAGGGAGTACGGTATCCCGGCAACCCGGTTTTACAGGTGAACGCCTAATGGCCTTTGTCCGGCATGATGATGGAGCTGCTTTTTCTTTTTTGCCGGTGGTATTGTGTATGTGTCAATGTCCCAATAAATCCGAAACCATGACCAGGGAGATTTTGCCGACCTATGCCTGACAAGCCAGAGAATCCGGAGATAACCTCTCGCCTCAAAAAAACCGATCAGGAGCTGCAGGAGCTGCAGTCATCGGTCAGGACGGGGATGGTCAATGTAAAGATCCTGATGGAGTTTCGCCAGGCCATTGAGCACGCGCGCCAGGCCACGGCGGCCATGCAAAGCTGGCTGGAAGAGCAGGAACGGGCCGGCGGTGATCCCTTCAAATTGCTGCCCAAAGTGATGACCGAGCGGATGAAGATCGCCACCGATCTGCTGCGCGACGTGACGCATGACGTGGAAAGCGGTGATATCGATTTTGATACCCCCGGCCTGGTGGAGCTGCACCAGACTTTGCGCACGCTGCTGGAGCGCATGGGCCGCTTTTTCCGTTGATCCCTATGGAAACCTCGCTGCGGCCGTACCGCCCCGAAGACCAGGAGATTTTGTTCGCTGTTTACGCCGACACCCGCCGGGCCGAAGTTTCCGCCTGGGGATGGGGCCCTGCCCAGCAGGACGCTTTTTTGCGGATGCAGTTTATGGCGCAAAAACGCTGGTATGACGAGACATATTCGAAGGCCGATCATCAGATAATCTGCTGCGATGGGCAGCCGGCCGGCCGGATTCTGGTGCAGCGCGCTCCGGAGAGCATTCGTCTGATTGATATCGCGCTGCTGAATCAATACCGGGGGCAGGGTATAGGCAGCGCTTTGCTGCAGGGGCTTTTGGATGAATCGGCGCAGCGGGCGGTCCCTCTCCGTCTCCAGGTACACCGCACCAATACGGGCGCACAAAGGCTGTACACGCGGCTGGGATTCGTACAAACTGCCGAGGACGACATCTACCGCCAAATGGAGCGGCTGCCGGGTTAGACTGCAAAGCCCAACCGCTTTAAAATTTTCAATTCATGTCATTACAATCCATGCCCAACGAACACAAACTGAACGCCAGTATTTTCCGTGAGCATCTGCACACGCGTTTTAAAGTGGCCGGTGCAGACAGCGTGGAGCTGGAACTTGTGGAAGTCCAGGAGCATCCCAGCGGCCCCAAACTGGAATGCTATTCACTGCTCTTTCAGGGCCCCATTTCATTGCGAATACCGCAGGGGACGCACCGGCTCGAGCACACTGCCCTGGGTGAACTGGAAATTTTCCTTACCGCGGTGTCAGGGAACCAGAGTGGATTCACCTACGAATCGGTATTCAATCGCTTTCGCAAACAGGAACCGTGATTCAGCCGAATGAAATTACACTTCGTCCGGTGGCCGAAGAGGACGACGAACTTTTGCTGCGCCTGTACGCCAGCACGCGTGAAGCCGAGCTGGCCCAGGTGCCATGGACGAGCGAACAGAAAGATATGTTCGTGAGGCTGCAGTTTGCCGCGCAGAAACAGCACTATGGGGCCACGCATCCTGACGCTGTACACGAAATTATCTGCCGCAATGCCGAACCGGTGGGCCGCCTCTATCTTTCCCGCAAAGACGAGGCGTTTCACATTCTCGACATAACGGTGTTGCCCGCGCGGCGCAACTCAGGCACGGGGTCGGTGGTGCTGCGGAAAATCATGGACGAAGCCCAGGCCGCAGAAAAGCCGGTCACGATTTATGTGGAGACGTTCAATCCATCGCAACGGCTCTTTCAGCGGCTTGGGTTCCAGGTTGCCGGCAATGAGGGCGTTCACTCTCTGTTCAGGTTTGGCTGAGCGGAACGAATGCCGCTCGGCGAATCCGTTTCTTCCATCTGCACTGGTAAGCGGAAGCGCCCTGCCGGCGCGCCAGGTGCCGCGGGCCCAGGCGCGTTATGGTCACGCACCCCCGGAAAAATGGGCGGCTGCGCCGAACTTTTCAGGCGATTCACAACCGCAACATATGTTTCGCCATCGCTGCCGGGAGTGATGAACATGGAGAAGGGCCCCATTTGTTCGTGGTCAAAACTGTAGTAGCCCTGAGCCAGAGGCTTGCTCAGCGCGGCATGGAACGTAAGAAAATAAGCTTCTGTCTCCATGGCCGGAGCGGTGCTTTTTGGCGGTGGAACATTCAGCCTTGCGGGATCGACCGGCTCTGCCGCTGGAAAATCCGTAAGCGCCGTGAGCGTGAGCCAGACCTGGTGGTTGTCGTTCGAGTGCACGGAAAAACTTTCTCCGATACAGCGCAGGAAAGATTGGCGCTCCCACTGCGGCAGCGCGTGAGCCGCAGCCGGGTGCGTCAACGCGCCATTTCCCTGTAGGCCGGACAGGCCAATGGAACCGTCCCCGTCCGAGTTAACAGCAACGTGCCGGCCGCTTTGAGCGGTCAGGGCGACGGGCAGGATCGCCCCGGCAGCCAAAAAGCTGCCACATCGCAAAAATTCCCTTCTTGAAACAAACATAAACACCCCTCCCCAACGTGGAAATTAAATGTACCTAGTTGCTGGGTAATCCGATTCAGCAACAACCTGGACTATTTTGAAAGCTTGTTCCCTATTTTCCGGTATTTACGCCAGTTTGCCACCAAAAACTTTAGAAAGATTGGAGAATTATTAACTTTCGTAACTCGATTCAAAATGAAATAGAGGTTTCGTAAGCAAAAGTCCCATGTATTTCCTAAAGTTGCAACAAGTTTTTTCTTGACAAAAATTCCGTGTGACAGCAGAGTAGCTGAGTTCCCCAGAACACAAAACGTCTTGCAACTCCCGGGGTAGGGCCCGTGAGCAAACATTTTTTCACAGGTTTTTTTAAAGGAGTATCGCCTTGACACGTAAAGGCTGGACCACCCTCGTCCCGGCCCGCGCACAGCATTTGCATTCGTTTGCGCTGGGTATTGTTCTTCTTGTTGTTGCTTTGGCTTCACGTATGAATGCTGCCGAGCCGGCGATCAACGCAGGCTCTGCACCGGTGAAGTCCGCCGCGCGCGCGGCCCGGGTCACGGCCATGGCCATGCTGCCGCAGGCGGCACAGCCAGGCCCAAAAATATGGCTGGGAGAACGAAAGCCGCTGGGGGCAAATTATGTGGGGGTGCCGCAAAGCGCATCCGCGCAGAATGGGGTGGCGCGGCCTGGGCAGAACGCTGCTGGGAGGCAGCCGGCTCCGGAGCAGATGCTGGCGTCCGGACAGGCTTCTCCTCTCGCCATGGTCTCGGGGGACTTTGACCATGACGGATTTTCCGACCTCGCCGTGGGATACTCCGCTCCTGGTGGCGGCGGAATGGTTGCCATTCATCGCGGCAACATAGATGCTTTTGCTCCGCAGAGCCAGGAGTCATGGCTGGCGATTGGCCGCGGTGATTTTCCTTCACCCTTCCTGCCTGACGTAAAGGTATTTGCGGTTCCGGTGAGCCCCGACTTTTTGGCGGTGGGCAAATTCACTTCTACCAATGGATTTGACGATCTGATCGTGGCGGCGCGCGGTGGAAGCGTGCTGTACGTTTTTCCCGGAAATGGCGACGGCACTTTTGGCGATGCTCAGACCCTGAGTCTGACCGGTGGCATAACGGCGCTCACGGCTGGCGACCTTGGACATGCCCGCGCCTTTGGCAACCTGATCATTGGCCTTTCCGCGGGTTCGACCTCGGCCCTGCAGGTACTGCGCGGCTCCAAAGACGGACTGACCTCCCTGACCGTATTTCGCTTGAAAGCGCCTGCTTCCAGCATTGTGTTTGGTGAGTTCGGCGACCCTGGCCAGGATGTGGCGTTTCTTTCGGGTGGCCAAATCTCCATTTTGCGGCCTTCGCTGAAGATAGTGCCGATTTCACTTCCGGTTTCAGCCAGCGCGATTGCTCCAGGCAGATTTCTGTTTGACCGCAATGCAGGAGACCAGATCGCGGTGCTGGCTTCCGATGGCAGTGTGCATATCGCTGCCCGCAGCGAGTTTGATCCTCGCATTTACACAAACGATGAGTTCAGCGCCATACGCCAGGCAACGCTCAATCAGCAGGAAGTTCCGCTGGCGCCCAAACCGTCCTTTGCCGGCAATGGATGGAAGATTGTGGAATCTCTGCCTGCCGTGGGTTCGGTCACTTCCGGGCAGGCGCCGGTATTTTTCCGCGCACGGGTGCTGAATAACGGCGCTGATGACGTCATGTGGCTGAGCAGCAGCGGGCAAATGACGGTCATTTCTCATCCTGATTCGCAGCCTGGAGAGGGATTTGCTCCGGCGCAGGTTTCCATTCGCCCTTACTCGGGCACGCCGGTTCATGCAATCACTCAGCGGGTCAACGTGGACCATCGCCCAGGGATCATCACCATTCATCGGGGTGAAGTGGGGCCTTCCGCTCTGATGCCGCTGCCGGATCCAACGTTTTTTCCCAACCGCTTCGATGACATAACCCCGCGCGGTACTGCTAGTAGTTGTTTGAATACAACAGCCGTGGATGGATCCGGAGATTGCACGCTGCGCGAAGCCATTCTCAAGGCCAACGGCGACACCGTAATGCTGCAGGCCGGGACCTACACGCTGACGATTGCTAAAGTGAGCGGCGATTGTACTGGCAACTTCGGCGCTCTCTCCGTGGACAGAAACCTCACGCTGGTCGGCGCCGGGCAAAATGCGACCATCATTCAGGCCGGAACCACCGCATATAACGCGGGCACGCCCAACGGTGTTGACATGGTGATGAATGTCAACGAGGACCTTGCTACGGGAAGCTGCCCCATAACAAATGCCAGCGCCAGCATCTCCAATCTCACCCTGCAAAACGGGCACAACCGCGGTACCCATGGCAACGATGGCGACGGCGGCTGCATGGAGTTTGATACCGGCTCCAGCGGCAATGCGACACTGGCGCTGACCAACGTCACGCTGCAGAATTGCGATACCACACAGGGCAACGGCGGCGGATTGGCGAGTTTCAACTTCGTGGTCAATGGCCCGGGCATGCCCACCATTACTAACAGCATTATCCAGGGCAATAAGGCAACCGATAGTACTGTCGGCGGTGGCGCCACTGGTGGCGGCATTTGGATATCGGTTCCCTCGCGGATGCTGATGACCAACAGCCAGGTAATGAACAACATGGTTCCCACGGGTGTGGGGCTTGGTGGCGGTATCAGTGTTTTGTCCAACGTATCTGGTTCCCGGCAAACCATCATTCATTCGAGCACCATCTCCGGCAATACTGCCAATGGATCGGGTGGCGGAATCTTTTCCACTGCGAACCTGCTGGTCGACCAGGGGACCACCATCAGCGGCAATACTGGCGGCGTCGGCAACATCGTGAACTCGACAGATGGCGGCGGGCTCTTTCTGAATACGAAGAACCCCGATTCCGTCACTCTCAGCAAAGTCACCATTACCGGCAACCACGCCCCGCATGGCAATGGCGGCGGCATCTCGGACGGGAACCTGAGTGCTGGTTTTGGAACTCTCACGCTGCAGTTCAGCCGTTTGGCTGGCAATACGGCTGCTTTGGGCAGCAACCTCAATAACATTAACGGCACGGTTACGGCGACCAATAACTGGTGGGGAACCAATGCGGCCGCAAGCACTATCAATAACACCACTACCGCGGCCACCTTTGATCCCTTTATTGTTCTGACTCATCAGGCCAATCCAGCCAAGATCAAAATTAATCAGAGCACTACCCTGACCGGCGATATGAGCAAGGACAATCACGGCAACGGCGCTGCCCTGGCCGGGAACCTTAACCAGATTGTCGGGCAGCCGATCACCTTCGATGCCGCAGTTTTGGGCTCCATTCCCCAGGCGCAGCCGGAAACGCTGAACGCCAGCGCCCAGGCTACGGCCACTTTCAATGCCGGTAATACGGCTGGAAGTTTCAGCGGCACGCCTTTGGGGTCGGCCGATGGTACGGTGGACCAGGCCGTTGTTCCCGTCAATTCCAATCTCATCGCCAGCGCCACCGAGTCCACGAATACTGTCACCATTACCACCGTCGGGGCCCACGGGTACAGTACAGGGCAGGCGGTAAGGATTTCGGGCGTAGGCGTGGCCGGTTACAACACGCCAGCGAACCAACTCTTTACTGTTACTGGAACGCCGACCGTCACGACATTTACATACACCTCCGCCACTGCGGGACTGGCTGGTTCCAGCGGCGGCACGGCCAACGCCGGCATCGTGATTCTGCAGCCGCCGTCTATTAATAAGAGCTTTAGCCCGAAAACAATTCAGACCACTGCTGGCGCGGGCACAACAGTCAGCACCATTACATTCAGCCTGACCAACGCAAACGTGGTCCCGATTAATGCCAGCTTTACCGACACTCTGCCGGCTAATGTGGGGACGGTTCCAGGTAGTCTGGTTGTAGCCAGCACGCCAGGCGTGGTCAACGGCTGCGGTGGTACGGTCACGGCAACCGCCGGGACGGGCAGTATCAGCTTTTCCAATGCCACGTTGCCGGTTGGCGCCTGCACCATTCAGGTAAATGTTCAGAGCGCGGTAGACAACAACTACACCAACAGCGTTACCATCGATTCCACCGATGCTGGCAATGGCAATACATCTTCGGATGCACTCACTGTCATCAATCCGCCGCATATCGTTAAAAGCTTCAGCCCCACCTCGATTCCCTTCGGCGCCACCAGTGCTCTTACTTTTTCCATCAACAGCACCAACCAAAACCAGACGCTGAATGGCGTTGCATTTACTGACAGTCTTCCCTCGGGCATGACGGTGGCCACTCCCAGTGGTTTGAGCAGTACCTGTAGCGGAACGGCAACTGCATCTGCTGGCTCTGTGAGTTTGTCCGGCGCCAGTCTTGCACCTGGGACCGCGTGCACCATTTCGCTGAATGTGCAGGGCACGGCGGTGGGCGCAGCCAATAACAGTGTTACGGTGAGTGACACCATTGCCGGAACCGGCAATACTTCAACCGCGCTGCTCACCGTGGTCAAAGCCGACACCACAACGACCGTGACTTCGTCGGTGAATCCCTCAGTCTTCGGTCAGTCGGTGACCTTCACAGCGACGGTATCGCCGGTAGCACCCGGAGCGGGAACGCCCTCGGGGACGGTGACGTTCCTCGATGGCGGCAGCCCGGTTGGCACCGGAACACTGAGCGGCGGCGTGGCGACCTTTACCACTTCCGCCCTGTCGGTAGGCAATCACACCATTACCACCAGCTACGGTGGCGATACAAATTTCAATGGCAGCACCGGATCGCTGACTGGCAATCCGCAGGTAGTCAACAAGGCTGATACCACCACGACAGTGACTTCGTCGGCGAATCCCTCGCTGTTTGGCCAGTCCGTGACCTTTACGGCAACGGTCTCGCCAGTAGCGCCCGGAGCAGGAACGCCCACGGGGACGGTAACCTTCCTCGACGGCGGCAGCCCGGTAGGTACGGGAACGCTCAGCGGAGGCATCGCGACCTTTACTACCTCGGCATTGTCGGTAGGCAATCACACCATCACCACCAGCTACGGTGGCGATACAAATTTCAACGGCAGCACCGGATCGCTGACCGGCAATCCGCAGGTGGTCAATAAGGCTGATACTGCGACGACCGTAACTTCATCGGTGAATCCCTCGGTGGCCGGCCAGTCTGTGACCTTCACGGCGACAGTTTCACCCGTGGCGCCGGGTTCGGGAACACCCACGGGAACGGTGACGTTCCTGGATGGCGGCAGTCCGATTGGCACGGGAACGCTGAGCGGAGGCATCGCGACATTTACTACCTCGGCGTTGGTTATAGGTAATCACACCATCACCACCAGCTACGGCGGGGACGGAAGCTTTAACGGCAGCACCGGATCGCTGACCGGCAATCCACAGGTGGTCAATAAGGCCGATACCACGACGGCGGTAACTTCGTCGGTGAATCCCTCGGTCTTTGGCCAGTCGGTGACCTTCACGGCGACAGTTTCGCCAGTTGCGCCAGGAGCGGGAACGCCCACGGGAACCGTGACGTTCCTGGATGGCGGCAGCCCGATTGGCACCGGAACACTGAGCGGAGGCATCGCGACCTTTACTACCTCAGCTCTGTCCGCAGGGAACCACACCATCACCACCAGTTACGGCGGGGATGGAAGCTTTAACGGCAGCACCGGCTCGTTGACCGGGAACCCTCAGGTGGTCAACAAGGCCAACACCACAACGGCGGTGACTTCGTCGCTGAATCCCTCGGCCTTCGGTCAGTCGGTGACCTTTACATCAACAGTCTCGCCGGTAGCTCCGGGAGCGGGAACGCCGACAGGTACGGTTACGTTCCTGGATGGCGGCAGTCCGATTGGTACCGGAACACTGAGCGGAGGCATCGCGACATTTACCACCTCGGCTTTGTCCGTAGGCAATCACACCATCACCACCAGCTACGGCGGTGATGGAAACTTCAATGGCAGCACCGGTTCACTCACCGGCAATCCGCAGGTAGTCAACAAGGCCAATACCACAACAGCGGTAACTTCGTCGCTGAATCCATCGCTCCTCGGTCAGTCCGTGACCTTTACAGCGACGGTTTCACCGGTAGCGCCAGGTGCGGGAACACCCACGGGTACGGTTACGTTCCTCGATGGTGGCAGCCCGATTGGCACCGGAACGCTGAGCGGTGGCATCGCGACATTTACCACTTCGGCTCTTGCCGTGGGCAATCACACCATTACCACCAGCTACGGCGGCGACGGAAACTTTAACGGCAGCACCGGCTCGCTGACCGGTAATCCGCAGGTGGTCAATAAGGCCAACACGACGACCGCGGTAACTTCATCGCAGAATCCATCGCTCCTCGGTCAGTCCGTGACCTTTACAGCGACGGTTTCACCGGTAGCGCCGGGATCGGGAACCCCAACGGGCACGGTAACGTTCCTCGATGGCGGCAGCCCGATTGGTACCGGGACGCTGAGCGGAGGCGTAGCTACCTTCACTACGTCTGCGCTGGCCCTGGGCAATCACACCATTACGACCAGTTACGGTGGCGACGGGAACTTCAACGGCAGCACGGGCTCGCTGACGGGTAATCCGCAGGTAGTGAATAAGGCCGACACGACGACCGCGGTAACTTCATCGCAGAATCCCTCGGTCTTTGGCCAGTCAGTGACTTTCACGGCCACAGTCGCGCCGGTAGCACCGGGTACCGGCACGCCAACGGGGACGGTGACGTTCCTGGATGGCGGCAGTCCGATTGGCACCGGGACGCTGAGCGGAGGCATCGCGACCTTTACCACTTCGGCCCTGGCCGTGGGCAATCACACCATTACCACCAGTTATGGTGGGGACGGGAACTTCAACGGCAGCACGGGTTCGCTTACGGGTAATCCGCAGGTGGTCAGCAAAGCCAGCACGACCACGGCGGTAACTTCGTCATTGAATCCTTCCATCTTTGGCCAGTCCGTGACCTTTACGGCGACGGTATCGCCGGTAGCGCCAGGTGCGGGAACGCCGACGGGAACGGTAACGTTCCTCGATGGCGGCAGCCCGGTTGGCACCGGGACGCTGAGCGGAGGCATCGCGACCTTCACCACTTCGGCCCTGGCCGTGGGCAATCACACCATTACCACCAGCTATGGTGGCGACGGCAACTTCAATGGCAGCACGGGCTCACTGACGGGTAATCCGCAGGTAGTCAACAAGGCCGACACCTCAACTGCGGTGACTTCATCGCAGAATCCATCGCTCCTCGGTCAGTCCGTGACCTTCACGGCGACGGTTTCACCAGTAGCGCCCGGAGTGGGAACACCGACGGGAACGGTAACGTTCCTGGATGGCGGAAGCCCGATAGGAACCGGAACGCTGAGCGGAGGCGTAGCTACATTCACTACGTCTGCGCTGGCCCTGGGCAATCACACCATCACGACAAGTTATGGTGGCGATGGCAGCTTCAACGGCAGCACGGGCTCGCTGACCGGCAATCCCCAGGTAGTCAACAAGGCCAGCACGACGACGGCAGTGACTTCGTCACAGAACCCTTCTGCTCTGGGTCAGTCTGTGACCTTCACCGCAACAGTCTCGCCGGTGGCTCCGGGTTCGGGAACGCCAACAGGTACGGTAACGTTCCTGGATGGCGGCAGCCCGATAGGCACCGGAACGCTGAGCGGAGGCATAGCGACCTTTACCACTTCGGCCCTGGCCGTGGGTAATCACACCATTACTACCAGCTATGGTGGCGATGCCAACTTCAATGGCAGCACCGGCTCACTCACCGGGAATCCGCAAGTGGTCGTCGCGCCGCCAACGATCGTCAAAGGGTTTGGCCCCGGGGGTATCCAGCCGAATGGTGTGAGCACGCTGACTATTGCCATCACCAATCCCTCGGCGAATACGGTGGCGGAAGCTGGAGTCGCCTTTACCGATAGCTTCCCGGCGAATCTGGTGGTGGCCACTCCGAACGGTTTGACCAACACCTGCGGCGGTACGGCAACTGCCACAGCGGGTTCAGGCACGGTTTCTCTGACCGGAGGAACGATAGCTGTAAGTAGCTCGTGCACGGTCACGGTAAACGTGACCAGTTCATTTACTGGTTCGTATCTGAACTCCACCGGTTCGGTGAGCTCGACCAATGGCGGAACCGGCGGTGCGGCCTCGGCGACTCTGATTGTGGCCAACCCGCCGACGATCAGTAAAGTATTCGTCCCGGATACGATCTTCCTCGGTGCGAAGCCGGTGGTGAGCTTCACCATCACCAACCCCAACAGCAACTCGACGCTTCCGAACAGCGACGTAACGCTCACCGGAATCACATTCACAGATGCGCTTCCGCCAGGGCTCACGGTGGCGGCTACACCGAACGTAACCAACGCTTGCGGCGGAACACTGACCGCAGACCCGGGCTCGACCAGCATTACTCTTACGGGAGGCGTGCTGGCTCCCGCGGTTGGGCTGCGGCCGCAGAGACGCGGGCAAAGCGTCAAGTCTCTGGCTGGACCAGCGCCCGCCAACGGGACCTGCGTCATTTCTGTGAACGTGACGCCTGCGACCACGGGGACATTCAACAACACTACCGGGCCGATCTCGGCCAATGAGACCGGGCCAGGTGCGACCAGTAATACAGCTACGCTGACGGTCAACACTGCGCCGACAGCGCCTGCTCTGGCCAAGGCCTTCGGAGCGCCCAGCATTCCGCTGAATGCCACGACTTCGCTGACCTTCACCGTCACTAATTCGAATGCCAGCACGCAACTGAACAATCTCTCGTTCAGCGACCCGTTGCCGGCCGGACTGGTGGTGGCCCTGCCCAATGGTGTAACCGGGACGTGCGTGACCACTGATGGGGCGGTTGTCACAGCCAATCCAGGAAGCGGCAGTATCAGTGTTTCGGCGCTGAATCTGCCGGGCAGCAGCAGCTGCCTGCTGTCTCTAAACGTGACGGGCACAAGTGCCGGCACAAAAAACAATGTGACCAGCAACATTACCGGAGTGTTTGACGATGGCAGCGGAACGTTTGTAAGTATCACGGGCAATGCGGCTTCGGCCTCAACCGTGGTAGTGGCTCCTCCTTCGATCAGCAAAGCATTCGTGCCCGCGCTGATTGGGGTGAACAGCACGTCTGTACTTAGCTTCACCATCACGAACCCTGCGGTGAATACGGTGGCGCAGGCTGGAGTAGCAGTCACTGACACATTGCCGGCAAACCTGGTGGTGGCCACGCCGAATGGTTTGACGGGTTCGTGCGGCGGAACCGTAACTGCGGTGGCTGGCTCTGGCAGTATCGTGCTTACCAATGGCAGCATCGCGGTGAACAGCTCCTGCACCTTCAGCGTGAATGTGACCAGTGCGGTCTCAGGCACCTATAACAATGTCAGCGGACCAGTCAGCTCCACCAATGGCGGTACGGGCAACACTGCTTCGGCCAGCCTGATCGTGAAGCCGGCCAGTCTTTCGATCACCAAGACCCACGCAGGCAATCTGTCCCGTGGACAAATCGGAGCAATCTACACCATCACGGTGAGCAATACCGCCAATACAGGACCGACGGTTGGAACGGTAACGGTGGCCGATACTCTGCCGCCCCGAATGACTGCCACCAGCATGGCTGGTCCTGGCTGGACATGCGTGCTGGCTACCACGACCTGTACGCGAAGCGACGCGCTGGCGCCGGGAGCGAGCTATCCGCCGATCACGCTGGTGGTTAATCTTGCGATAGATATTTCAGGGAACATCGTAAACACCGCCACGGTGTCCGGTGGAGGCGATCCCAACAGCCACACGGCCATGGATGCGTCTCATGTGGGGCCGCCGCTCGATATTTTCCTGACCACGCCGTCGGATACCAATGTAACGATCAACGCGGGCGGCACGGCACAGTTTGTGTTCACCGTGGATGCCAATGGCGGCGGGCTGGGCGGAATCAACTTTTCCGCACAGGGCTTGCCTCCAGGAGCTGCGGTTACCTTCGACAAACAGGGTGAAACCCTTCCGGAAACCCAGCTGACCATGACGATTACCACCGTCGGCCCAACAGCGGCAGCGATGCCCCTGCATGGCACGGGTGGCTCGCCCTTGTATGCAGCACTGCTGCTGCCGGGCTTCGGTATGGGACTGGTGCTGCTGGGCCGCGGGAAGAAGACGGCGCAAGGCAAAAAACTGCGTCTGCTTTTACTGGCAGGGTTCCTGCTGATGTTGTTGGTGGTAGCAGGCTGCGGTGGCCATGCCAATAATAATGGCGGCGGCGCCGTAGGTGTAACACCAGCCGGAAGCTATGCTGTCTCGATCACGGCCACTAGTTCAGCTCAGCCGAATGTTCAGGCGACAACCAGTGTGAATTTAACAGTGCGATAGTGTAGGATGTACGAACTAAAAAAGCGATACAGAATCATCAGGAGCTGAAATAATGTCAAGTCCGTTTATTGGCGAAATACGGATGTTTGCGGGAAACTTTGCCCCCGCGGGGTGGGCATTCTGCAATGGCGCTTTGATGCCCATCGATCAGAACGATGCGCTGTTCAACCTGATCGGTACCACCTATGGGGGCGATGGCCAGACCACTTTTGCTTTGCCCGATCTCCAGAGCCGTGTTCCTGTACATGTGGGACCTGGATTTGCGCTGGCCCAGAGTAGCGGGTCAGAGTCGGTGACTCTGACTACCAGTCAGATTCCGGCGCACAGCCATGTGCCGCAGTGTTTTTCCAATCCCGGCAATTTGTCCGCCCCGGCGGGAGGCGTGTGGGCATCCACGGCCCCTACTACCCTCTACGACAATACTGCCCCATCTCTCGCTATGAGTTCTGCTGCATTAGGCTCCTCGGGTGGTTCGCAGCCACATGACAACATGGTCCCGTTCCTGGTGGTCAACTTCATTCTCTCGCTGTTTGGGATCTTCCCGAGCCAGTCCTGATTCGGGCTGGTTCAATTTGCCAATTGCGGGTTACTCATTGCTTAGGAGACAAAATGTCCGAACCATTTCTCGGCGAAATTAAAATTATCAGTTGGAATTTTCCTCCCAAAGGCTGGACATTCTGCAATGGACAGCTACTGCCGATCAACCAGAACCAGGCATTATTTTCGATTTTGGGAACTACGTATGGCGGAGATGGCAGGGTAACCTTTGGACTGCCCAATCTTCAGGGGCGTACTCCTGTTCATGTGGGGAACGGCATCGCCCTGGGTGAGCTTGGTGGCCAGACCACGCATACGCTTAACATTGCCGAGGTACCCGCGCACAATCACGTTCCAGTGGGTTCATCAGCTGATCCAGCCTTTGCGAGCGCTGCGGGGAATTTGTGGAGTACCGGCTCGGGTCACTACAACTCAACTGTGGATAGTGCTATGAATCCCGCATGCGTGCTGCCTGCGGGTGGCAGCCAGCCCCATGAGAACATGTCGCCATACCTGGTCCTGAATTTCATCATTGCGCTTCAGGGGATATTCCCCTCACAGAATTAACAAGGGAGAACTGTTGCTATGTCAAATCCATTTGTAGCCGAAATCAGGATTTTCGCGGGAAATTTTGCTCCAAAAGGCTGGGCACTGTGCGATGGTCAGATCCTGCCTATCAGTCAGAATACTGCCTTATTTTCGCTCCTGGGTACTACCTATGGTGGTGATGGCAGGAGTAATTTCGCTTTGCCCAATCTGCAGGGCAGCGCGCCCATGCAGGCGGGCCAGGGCCAGGGCCTGTCTTTACGTGATCTGGGTGAAATTGGTGGTGAGCAAGCCGTGACACTGTTGCAAACAGAGATGCCCGCCCACTCGCACGGTATACAGGCATCGGCGGGGACTACTCAGCCGACCCCTGTGGGGAATGCCTGGGGTTCAGGACAGAAAGGTTTTGGCAACGCCTATGTGGCTTCCGATCCCCTGACCAATGTGCAAATGAACCCATTTGGCACGTCCATAGCCGGTGGGAATCAGCCACACAACAATATGCCTCCGTTTCTCGGGCTCACATTTATCATCGCCCTGCAGGGAGTTTTTCCGCCACGGTCCTAGTCGGCCCTGTATTGCTTTATCACGCGGGCGGCTTAGGCCGCCCGCTGGCTTTTTGCGCGTCATTGACACTGCATGACACACTACCCACATGATTTTGGAAACTGATGTATCGCTTTCTCGCTCGGTAATCTGGCGGCTGCAGCGCGAGTTCTATGTCCAGCGCGGCCTCAGGGCGTGGAGTGAGGACAAAGTTCCGCATTTCATTACCAACAATCCGCAAATTGCGGACATGTATGCGCGCGTGGTCGCCGGTTTTTTGGGCGACTGCATGGCGGCTGACCAGTCTGGAAATCCGCTGCGGATTCTCGAACTGGGCGCGGGTTCGGGGAAATTCTGCTATCTGTTTTTGCGGCATTTAAGCGCTCGGCTGCGCGTCCAAAATATTCCGCCAGAAACGGTCCGTTACTGCATGACGGATTGCTCGGACGGTTTGCTGCAGACATGGCGCGAGAACAGCTATCTGGCGGAATTTGTGCAAAGCGGAATGCTCCAGCTGGAACGGCTCGAAGCTGGCGCTGAAGCTAACTCTAAGTTTTTAAATGCGCCCGGTCCGCTGGTGCTGATCGCCAACTATGTCTTTGACAGTCTTCCCCAGGACGCCTTTGTCTTCCAGGATGGACGAATCTTCGAAACCCTGATTACCACGACCAGTCCGGGAGAAGAGTCGAGCACGACCCCTCTTTCCAGTCTGCAATTTTCCTGGCGCAATGCTGAGATCACCCAGAATCACTACACGGAGCCGTTGTGGAACAGCATTCTGAAAGAATATCGAAGTCATTTGCCGGCTGCCACCGTGCTGTTTCCCTGCCAGGTACTGGAAACTCTGAAGAACATCGGCATGCGCTCAGACGGAAGAATGCTTGTTTTGGCTGCCGACAAAGGCCATGCCCACGAAGACCAGCTTGCTCTCTGCCAGGGAGCACCGGCAATTGAGTTCCACGCCGGCAACTGTTTTTCTCAGATGGTGAATCTTGATGCCATCGGCAAATTCTGTGAACTTGATGGCGGGCGGGCATTCCTGCCTGATAAACATGCCTCCGGACTCAGC
The DNA here is from genome assembly GCA_035695325.1 of Candidatus Angelobacter sp. GTDB lineage: Bacteria > Acidobacteriota > Terriglobia > Terriglobales > Acidobacteriaceae > Angelobacter. Next base: position 58,119 of record DASSEH010000167.1, on the reverse strand, counting down.
ATCTGCGGGTTTCTTCAGCACAGGCCAGGTGATCTGTTTCCCGCTACGGAAACTGCCTGTCGCGAACTGCAGCAGGGTTTTGGGCCAGATGATCTGTTTGCGCTGCTGAGCTGGTTAAACGCGCACATGGAAGAGATGTCTCTCCGCCATGTTTTGGCGGCGCTCAGGCTGACCCACTGGGACCCTGTAGCGTTCATGCGTCTGTTCCCTGTGATTGCGCGGCAAATCCGAAGTGCAGTTGCTGAACGCAGTGATCTGCGCAACGCTGTCATGCGTGTGTGGGAAAACCACTATCCGGTAACTTCCGATGAAAATGTGGTTGCGTTTTACTGTGGCGTGATTTTGCTGGAACTACGTTTTTTTGAAGATGCCCTGCGGATGCTTACGATCTCAGGCCGGCTCTTTGGGCAATCCGCTGCTACGAGTTATAACCTTGGTTTGTGTGCTCAGGGACTGGGCCGCACTTCAGAAGCTCTGGCTTATATGGAGGAGGCCTGCAGGCTTGACCCAAATTTTGAGGCGGCGAAATCCGCGCGCCTTAAACTTGAAAATAAGGCAGTCGAGTAGCCGCTTCACCGATATCAAAACGCGCCTTCGAAGGCAGGCGCCACGAGAAGATTGGCGTTTCTATTCGGTCGCGAGTTCTCCGGGCACTGCGTGCTGCCTGGCTGACATGGGCAGCCACTGGCGCACCACGATGTACAGCACCGGAATAATGAAGAGATTCAGAAACGTGGAAACAATCATTCCGCCGAATACGGTTGTTCCCACCGAGTGCCTGCCCGCCGAGCCGGCGCCGGTGGCAAACACCAGCGGAAGCACGCCGAGAATAAAGGCAATCGACGTCATCAGGATGGGCCGCAGCCGCAATTTCGCGGCTTCAATGGCGGCTTCGAGCAGTCCCAGCCCTTTGTGCTGCAGTTGTTCGGCGAATTCCACGATCAGAATCGCGTTTTTGCTGGAGAGACCGATGAGCATGACCAAACCAATCTGGCAATAAACGTCATTCTCCAGTCCGCGCAGCGCCTGCGCGCCCAGCGCTCCCAGAACCGCCATGGGCACCGCCAGCAGGATAATGAAGGGCAGAACAAAGCTCTCATACTGCGCCGAGAGCGTCAGATAGACCACCAGCAACCCGAGTCCGAAAAGCAGAAACGCTTTCGAGCCGGCTTCAATCTCTTCGCGGGAAAGCCCAGTCCAGGAATACGTATAGCCCGGAGGCAGAGTTTCCTTCGCGACGCTCTCCATGGCTGCAATCGCCTGGCCTGAACTAAACCCCGGCTTGGCGCTGCCATTGATGTCCACATTGCGGAACATGTTGTAGTGACTGATGATGCTGGCGCTGGTGTCTTCTTTCACCGCGATCAGATTATCGAGCGGGACCATCGTCCCGCTGTCCGAACGGACGTAGTACTGCTTCAGGTCGCGCGGCTGCGAGCGGAACATCCGGTCGGCCTGAACATAGACGCGATACGACCGGTTATTGAAGTCGAAATCATTCACGTAGACCGAACCCATATAAACCTGGAGCGCGGAGGTAATCTGCGAGAACGAGACGCCCAGGCCCTTGGCCTTGTCCCGGTCAATGGTGACCAGGTACTGGGGGTCGCTCGCGCTGAACGCCGCGAACAGCGGCGCCAGCTCTGGCCGCTGTGCTGCTTTCTGCTGAAATTGGTGAAAAACCTGTTCCAGATCTTCCATATTGCCGCTGCCGGTCTGTTGCAACTCAAACTGAAAGCCACCGTAGCTTCCCAGGCCCTGAATGGGGGGCGGCAGCGTGGGGAAGATGATTGCATCGCCCAGGCCCATGAGCGGTCCGGACACGGAGTTAACGATGGTCTCTGCGCTGTGTGCCTTGCCGCTGCGTTCACTCACGGGTTTTAGCACGGCGAACATCAGCCCCTGATTGGCAGCGGAACCGGCCCCGCCGGTGAATCCAGGAACGGAAAAGACACCGAGCACATCCGAGTTTTTTGCGATGATGGCGCTGGCTTTATCCATGACGTGCGTGGTGTAGTCGATGGACGCTCCCGGCGGCGCCTGCACAATCACAATGAAATAGCCCTGATCTTCATTGGGCAGAAAGCTGGTAGGCACGCGGCGGTATACGAACCAGGTGGCGGCCAGGCCGATGAGGAAGACCGCAATCACCGCCGGCTTCCAGCGCGTGATTCCGTGCAGCAGCGCGACATAAGCAGACGTGCCGCGCTGAATCAGCTTGTTGATTCCCGCAAAAAACAGATTGATGTGTCCGGTGCGCGGACGAAGCAGCAGCGCGGCAAGCGCGGGAGAGAGCGTGAGTGCGTTAAATGCCGAGAGTGCAATGGAAAAGGCGATGGTCAGAGCAAATTGCTGGTAGAGCCTGCCCGTTGTGCCGGGAAACAGCGAAACGGGCACGAACACTGCAATCAGCACCAGCGAAGTTGCCACTACAGCCCCGGTGACTTCCTTCATACCCGTCTGGGTGGCCAGTACCGGGTCGGTCAGACCTTCTTCCAGGTGGCGTTCCACGTTTTCAATCACAACAATGGCATCGTCCACGACCAGGCCGGTGGCCAGCGTAATGCCGAACAACGTAAGCGTATTGATGGAGAAGCCGAACAATTTGGCAAAAATAAATGTCCCCACCAGTGAAACAGGAATGGTGATGGCCGGAATGATCGTGCTGCGCCAGCCCTGCAGAAAAAGAAAAATCACCACGATCACGATTCCGATCGCCGCCAGCAGGGTCTTCAGCACCTCGCCGATGGACTCGCGAACAGCGGTCGTGGTGTCCACCGCGATCTGATATTTCAGGCCTGGAGGAAAGCGCTGTGCGAGCCGGGCAAGCTCCGCGGTCACGGCGCGATCCACGTCGAGAGCATTGGCGTTTGAGAGCTGCAGGACGCCAACGCCGACCACGTCAATCCCCTGGTACCGAATCTTGCCGCCGTAATTCTCAGAGCCGAGTTCGGCGCGGCCCACGTCGCGTAACTGCACCAGCGAGCCATCGGGAAAGCGTTTGATCACGATGCGGTCAAACTCAGTGGGATCGGTCATGCGGCCCACGGCGCGCACGCTGATCTGGTACATCTGTCCCGGCAGCGCGGGCTGCTGGCCAATCTGTCCGGCGGCCACCTGCACGTTTTGTTCGCGCAGCGCGTCCACCACGTCCTGGGCCACCAGTCCGCGCGCGGCGAGCCGCGAAGGATCAAGCCACAGTCGCATGGAGTATTTACGTTCGCCGAAGATGATCACATCGCCCACGCCAGGCACGCGCTTTAGCGAATCGCGCACGTATACATCGAGGTAATTGCTGATGAACAGATCGTCGTACTGCCCTTTGTCGGAGTAGAAGCCGGCAGCCAGGACAAATGAACCCGAATTTTTGTTGATGCTGATTCCGGTGGTCTGCACCTCTGCCGGTAGGCGGCCCAGTGTGGTGGAGGCGCGGTTCTGTACGTCCACCGCGGCAAGATCGAGGCTGCGCTCCAGTTCAAAGGTTGCGGTCACGGAGCTGGAACCGTCGTTGCTGCTGCTGGAAGTCATATAGCGCATGCCCTCTGCGCCGTTGACGGCTTGTTCCAGGAGCGTGGTTACACTGCTTTCCACCGCCTGGGAGTTGGCGCCGGTGTAGAACGCGCTAACCGTAACCACCGGCGGCGCCAGCACCGGGAATTGGGCGATCGGCAGCGTAGGAATGGAGACAGCTCCGGCCAGCACGATCAGCAGAGAGCAGACGGTCGCAAAGACGGGACGCCGAATGAAGAAATTAACCATGTTCTAAAAATTCCAGAGCGTATAAAGACGCATTTAGGACTGCGGAGTTACCGGCATACCATCGGCCAAAATCTGCACGCCGCTCACAATGATGCGATCACCAGGCTGAATGCCTTCCAGCACAATATAATCATTCCCGATTACGTCACCTACGCGGATCAACCGCTGGCGCGCGACGGTTTGCTGTCCCTGCCCTTCCACGACAAAGGCGAATACTTTCCCGCTGAGGCGGGAAACTGCGGTCAGGGGAATCAGCGGCGATTTTTTTTCTGACCAAATAACCCGAGCATGCACCTGCTGGTCATTGCGCAACCCTTTCGAACTGGGTATGCGCGCTTTCAGCAGCAGGGTTTGGGAAGCAGTGTCCACTTGCGGGGAAATAAAAAAGACAGGCGCACGCAGAACCGACTTGCCATTATCGTCCACCAATTCCAGCGGCAAATTCAGGTGCACAGCGTTCGATCTGTCGGCGGGAACGTAAACGTAGGCTTCAAGATCTCCGCCACGGTCGAGGGTGGTGAGCAGGCTCTGGTTGGTCACGTGATCGCCCACGTGAACAGGAATGTCGCCAATAATGCCCGCGGCCGGCGCGTGTACGGTGTAGTACCGTAACTGCTCTTTTTGCTCGCGAATGGAGGCTTCCAGTGCCTCAGCGTCCGCCCGGGAAGAATCGTAAGCCGCCTGCGAGGTGTCCAGATCGGCTTTGGCGATCACTCCGGCCGTAAAGAGCTGTTTTTTGCGTTCCAGATCCAGCCGGTTCATTTGCACAACGGCGAGTTTGGATTTCCAGGCTGCTTCCTGGTTGCCGACGGTCGCCTGCTGCTTGCGGGGATCGATTTCGAGCACCGGCGCACCCGCCGCAACCTGCTCGCCCGAGCGGACAAAGATCCTGATAATGTCACCTTCCACCTGGGGCTGCAGCGCGGACGAATTGCGTGATTTGAGCGTTGCCAGATAGTCGGTTGACTCCGGCACCAGCTGTGTCTGGGCGATCTGGATCTTTACCGGAATGGACGGAGGACCGGAAGGCGCGGCGGCAACTCCTGTTTTCGAGCATCCTGTCAGCGCCAGAGCAGGAACCAGCAGACAGGCAAAAAGAGCGGAATTATGCCGTGAACTCATAGGGGTAAGACCTCATAGTATCTGACGAAGTTTGCGGCTGCAATGTAACCACATACAGGCAGATGCTGAGACTGCATCAACCGGCGCACAAGTCAGCCTGAGTTGGTATTGACGCAACCTCTAAAACAAGGGTCCTCACCCGCTAATTTATTAGAAATAATAAATTTTAAGTTGTGTAACGGGTGATCTGCCTGTAAATATTAAAGATTCGTTACTAAAGATACCTTGGCAGGAATCAATGTTGCAGCCACACTGTATCGCGGCAGTAACAGTCAATATTTGGGAGGATGTTCGCGTATGTACAAATTTATGCGAAAAGCCATTTGTGTATTGATTCTCTCTGCACTGGCGCTCGCTGGTGGTCCGCAGCGCGTGGAGAAGAAGCCGCTGGTTGCCGTTATTTATGCTGACTGGTGTCCCCTGTGCCAAAAATTGAAACCGACCCTTGTTCTTATTAATGACAAATATCAAGGGAAAATTCGTTTTGTACGTTTCGATGTCACCTCGGAAGTGACAGTCGAAAAATCCCGACAGCAGGCGCGAAGCCTTGGTCTGGAGCAACTCTTCGACAAAAGCAGGGAAACAACTTCGCTGGTGATCATTCAGGACCCTTCCGGGCGTGAGATCTTCAGGGCCTACCACGACTATGACTTTCAGCATTATGCGGCAGTTCTGGACCGGCAAATCCAGCAGCAGAAAGACCAGCTGCCTGAAGCAAAATAAGGAAGAATGATGTCGCGTTTCTGCTCTGGTGGCGCAAAGTGTCCCAGGACTCAATACAGGATGCCGTATCAGGCTGCGCTCAAGCGCAAAGGCGGCGGTTACGGAGTTCGAACCGTGATTCCCCGCAGGATGTCCTGATAGTTCTTCGACCGGCCGCAAAATATCAGGACGTTAAAATCCAACTTGCTATAAATCCAACCTGTTATGGTGCGATTCAGGAACCATAGCCAAAAGACTGGCCTGCCACTTAGCCGATCCAATTACATGGCCGCCAAAATTTTATCCAGTGCCAAATTGGAATTTTGTTGCCAATTTGGAAAATACAGCTAGACTAGGGAGCAACTCTCCCAAAAATTAGTAGCTGTTCACAGGTTCAAAGTTCTGGTTATTCCATATCTCTCAGGAAAGGCAAAATTTAATGTTAGTTCTCACAAAGCAGTCTAAGCAGCTTTTGACCCTCGTCCTGCTTGCAGCAGCCATCGGTTTTACCAGCCTGCAGGCCCAAACCGTGGCCTATGTAGCCAACAGCGGCACCAATTCGGTGTCGGTTATCAACACCGCCACGAACACCGTGACCACAACCATTCCCGTGGGAAGTTTCCCTGTTGGGGTGGTGTTCTCGCCAGATAGGACCCGAGCCTATGTGGCAAACTCCGGTGGCGGGACTGTCTCCGTCATTAATACGGGCAGCAATGCCGTGGTGGCCACAGTGACACTGGCGAACGGAGCCAGTCCATTCAAGCTTGCCATTACGCCGGACGGCAAAAGTCTCTACGTGTCCGATTTTGGGAATGCTGCCGTGAGCGTGATCAACACCGCCAATAACACGGTGAGCGCGGTGATTCCCATCAACAGCCTGGGTAGCGACGTGGTGGTCCTGCCCAACGGGACGAAGGCGTATGTAGCCGATATCTTCGGAAATGTCTCCATTATTAATACCTCCACCAATACCATAGTGGGGACCATCAATTTGCCGGTTTCCGGCCCAGCTACCATCTTTTTGTCGGTAACGCCGGATGGCGGGCACATCTACGCGGGAAGCGGCGGCGGGTCCACCGTAGAAGTGATCGATACCACCACCAACGCCGTTACGACCATTGCCGGCGTGCCGGGCGCCGGGGATGTCCTGGTCACGCCAGGCGGCGATACTGTTTATGTCACGGACATTGCCGCCAACAACAAGGTTTCGGTCATCGATGCCGCCAACAACTCCGTGCAGGCTGACCTGGTTACGGTCGGCAGCGGACCTCAGTTCATGGCGGTTACTCCCGACAGCGCCTTTGTCTATGTCACAAACTTTAATGACAATACCGTATCCATTATTGCTGCCACCGGCAATACCGTGGGTACTCCGGTCACGGTAGGCTCCAATCCTGAGGGGATCGCGATTGCGGCCCTGAGCACGGCACTGGGCGCATTCACCGTAGAAGATCTGGACATCGGCGAGCATCAGGTCAGCCTGAAGGGCGACTTCTCCCTGGGCGCAGGCAGTATGGGCCTTGATCTGGCCCACACTCCGCTCACCCTCACTGTGGGCACTTTGTCATTCACCATCCCTGCCGGAAGCTTCAAGCAGGTAGGCGGACAACATCACTTTGTACTGCACACCAACAATGTCTTTCGCGGAACCGTCAATGGCATGCACGTGGATTTCGACATCCAGGCGGAACATGGCAGCAGCACCTCCTTTGATTACTCGGCGACGATCACACACGTAGACCTGGATGTGCCTAATCCGGTGACCGTGACGTTGCAGATCGGAGAGAACTCCGGCACCACCACGGCGTGCCCGAACTGCAGTCACTAAAAAGTCAGGGAACCGGTTACTCACGGGTATGCCGGAGCTATGCGGCAGGGGACAGATATCACGAGAGATATCTATCCCCTGCTTTTTGGGACTGTATTATGTTTTGGGTACAAAGCCACTTTGGTTTCATGAGTTTGCTGATGTGTATGAGCACGAGCACTCGATCATTGAGCCGGTGTTGTGAAAGGGGGCGGGCTGACTGGGTTTTAAAATTCGATGTGTTAGGTAGGCAAATCAGCGCTTACGATTCGCGTGCCGCAATTAAAATACCACTTGGGCGGCGGGGGTTTTTGGGTGCTTTGATCGTATGTTAGGGGCGACGGGACGAAGAATAATCAGGACATCGGCAGCGGAATCTTCTGGCTGTGCGGTCACCGTCGGCGGCGCTGAGACTATCGTGAAGCTCAGCGGAGTCAGAAATTCCTGGGGGATCACTGCCAGATCCAGATGCCGTGCTTTTGTAAAACGCAGCATGAACTCCCCTGCGGCATTGCTGTAAACGGTTTTATCGCCGATGTGTACGGCTGCCCCTTCGATGGGCGCTCCGGTCTCATCTGTGACTCGGCCCCGCACAATATAGCCGCCAAGTTTAGTGGTTTGGTTTGGGTTACGTACAGCCGGACGCAGGCTGGGTGTCAAAAGCGTGTTGGCGGATGCGGTATAGCGCAGCTTGCCATCCGGCGAGCGGAACGTCTGCCCGTTCACGCCAAAGCCTCCCCACAGCTTCAGATTCAGGGTGACGCCAATGCCGGTAACCAAAGGATTGGCGAGAAAAGGCATATACAGCGTCTGGTAATCCACGCTGACGGTTAAACGGTTGGTCGTATAGCTTCCGCCAAAATAGACATTGGTATTTCCCTGGGTACGATTCACCACCTGCAAAAGGCTCAATTTGGGTGAGATGGTCTCGCGCACGGTGGAGATCAGATAGCTGGTGTGCGGCCCCGGCCCGGAGATGTTCTGGTAGTAGCTGGCGCTGCCCTCAATGGCCCGGGTGATACTGCGCGAAACGGTAAAACCGTCGGCTATGTTGTGTCCCAGTGGGCCGCGAGACTCAAACAGCCCGGCGCCCAGCCGAAAGCGGGCCAAATCAAAGCTGGATTGCAACTGGTCCACGCCGGCCCGCTGGAAAGTCCCGGTCAGGCTGCCCACGGGAGAAAGAAAATTTTCGTGCCCGGCGGTGAGCACCAGACTGGAGTACGGTTTCACCGTGAGCAGGACATTTTCCCTGTCGGGTTCAGCCGCGAACACCGATGGGGTGGTAATGCGGCGAAAGCCATTGCTGGCTTCAATGTAGCTCGCCTTTACTTCATACCAGTTGCGATCGGCATCCACGCTGGCGGCCAGGTACGGCTTGTTCGATCCGACTCCGGCGGAAAGCCCGGTCTTGAGCCATTTCCGCGCCCGCCAGTCGAATCCCTGGATCAGGCTTTGCTGCTGGGAAAAAATATTTCGCGAATAAAAATGGAAATTATCGGTAATGGCTTTGTCTATAAAAACCAATCCCACCGGAGTCTGGTTCTGAAAGGCCTGAAAGAGAGGAGTCCCGGTTGCCAGGGTAGTCACACCGCCGAAAACAAATACATTGGCATGTCCTGGCGCCGGAAGCGTCACGCCCAGACCTCGGGTGGTCACATACTGGCTGCCGCCAAAGAGGTCGGTGGGCAGACTGACGGCCTGGTATTGGTCGCCCGCCGAGAATTGAAAATTATTGAATGTGGTTTTGGCATAGGCGCCCAACTGGAATGCGCCGCCCAGCTCTCCCGCACTCAGGCGACCTTCATAGCCTTGTCCCTGGATGTTGATGGATCCACCCTGCGAGGGTATTTGATCTGAAGCGCCAGCTTCCAGCCTAATCACCTGCCCGTCGCATGGGCAGGCAAATACCAACAGGCAAGCCAGCCACAGGGTCGGTACTGCAATCAACGATTTGGCGCTAAACGGCATAAACAACACTGCACATCAGGGCGTGGCTGGTCCAATTGACTGCTCGAGCCGGAAGTGCTGAAGCAGCAACGTCAGTTTGGCGGGTTGGTCCTTGCCCGCCCACGGAATCTCCACCTGCCGCTGACTGTGGGGAAAAAGAGGAAAACCATTGTTGTTGGCCTTGTCCTTTGCCGAGGTAACATCCGCCGCAAGAACACGGCAAAAGGTCGGCCCGGTATTTTCCACACGCACCGTGACAATCTTCGATCCGGGATCGTAACTGGCCGTCTTGATGACCAGCTCGTCCTTTTTCACCTCACCTTTGGGCAGGAGGTAAATCGTATGCGGCAGCAGGAGCTGGATGTTGAGTCCTTCCTCGGTCTTCTGTTTGTAACCGGCAAATGTGGCATAAACCACCATCCAGGCAGGGACGGCATCGGCATACGCTTCGTAAAAAACCAGGTAGTTCTGCCTGGGAGGAATACGGAAGCTGGTGGCGGAGAATTTTACGTGGATGCCGCCATCCAGCGGGCGATACAACATGTCACCTTTATCGGACACGGTAAAGCTCTGGGTGGCCAGCGTTACAGTAAGCGTCTCCAGACTGTCGTTTACGTACTCGATCTTGCCTTTGGCTTTCCTGCCCGGTCCTTTGACGATGTTTTCGTCTATGACCGGACGTACTGTCTGGGCGAAAAGAGGCAAGCCCAGCAATAAAAAAAACGCAGCCTGGAGGGAGTACCTCCAGGCGCGGCGCTTCGAAAACAAAAGCAGAAAAAGGGGCATCGACGTGGTCCTGGAATATTTACGGCGTGGCCTGCGCCTGAATGTTCACTGTTCCGTTATAGTTTGCCGCTGGCAAATTCGGTGTAGCCGTAGTGTTGATGTTCCAAGTGAGCGTAGTAGTGGTGCTGCTTGCCCGATTGCCGGCATTGATAGCGACGCTGCCGATCTGCACACCCGTCGCTGCAGCCGGTGCGATGAAGGTTGGAACTCCGGCGCCGCCGCTGGCGCTGGTGTTCAAAGCGCCGCCTGCGCTGCCCGATCCCGCAGCCGTAGCGGTTACCTGGCTGGCTGCGATGTTATTGCCGGCTCCGTCGTTCAAAGCGGCAGCGCCGTTAGCGACCCACGCCCATACGGTAACCGCAGTGCGACCGGTACTTAGAACCCATGCGGTCTTGACTGAAGAGGTGGTGCTGCCGGGGTTGGCCGCGGTATTGGCCGCAAGCGTGAAATTGACGGTTGATCCGGCGGTCACGTTGACCGTGAGTGATTCTGGCAGGGACGCGACGAGATTTATCGTGCCCTGATTTGAATTAAGCTGAGCCGACGCTGGCGTAATGGCAATGGCCATCGCCAGTGCCATTATGCATAAAGTGCCTAGAACTTTCATGATTGTCTTCTCCTTTTGCATTCCGAGGCGGTACTTCTTGTCCACGTCAGAGTACTTATGCCATGACGTAAGGACAAGTGACGAAGGTAATTAAGAGAATCGCCGAGTGTATCAGATTTATTGGCCAACAGGTAGGGGTTGAAAGAAAGGCGTGACGGATATGTTGTGGTCTTTGCGTTTATTGCTGCTGCACGCGAGTGCGCGGCGCGTCGGCGTGGCGCTAGTTACTTTGAAGGTTCCTGCGCATGGGGCATTCCGCGGTTTATTCCGTCTCCTGTAATGTCTGCGAGCAAACTCAGGGCAGCGCCTGTACCTGAATCTTCATCATTCCAGCGTATCCATCGTCGTGCACCGGTGTTTCTTCCGGATTGATTGAATCTGAGAGGCAAATCGTGCTTGTCGCCGCCAGGTTTGCATTGGTAATCGTGAGTGAATCAAGTCGGGAGATTTGCTCCACGGGCCGCGATGGAAGATGAAAACCGGAAAAGCCTTCTACTGTGCTCTCACCAGTGCCGGGCAGGCCGTAAGGCTCAGCCAGCGCGACCAGAATCGGCGATGGTGGACGCTTCACCCGCGCCAGGGTCACTACCTGGGTTCTCCCCTTGGCCAGGACCCAGCTTGTGGTGATGCTGTTTGCCACCTGGTGCGATGTCTCGGGTACTGGGCCGGCAACGGCCCCGGACGGCGCACGATCATTTACCGCAAAGCTCATAGTTTCCGTCATGCGGGCAATCAGGCTGACGTGGGAACTGCTACTGGACTTTCCGGACTGTTTCTGTGCTGCGGCGGGAACTCCTGCGGCTACCATGAGAGCCATAATCAGCGCGATCATCAGCCTGAACTTTCTTCTCATGATGAACCTCTCTTGCCGATATCTTCGGAGCTACTCTGGTTCTATCTAGGATTTATTTGTATGTCCCGGAGTTGTCCTGAAACGTGAACAAGAGATTTATCGGCAGTAATGCGGGAAACTATAAGAGAGGTAATTGGGTCTTAAAACTCTCTGCTTGTTGGAAGCCGAGTATTCAGCGCAACTGGCGACACCGGCTTGTTACACGTTTAGTTTGTGAGAAAACGCAGAGGTTGCGGTCCAGCGTGACGGGCAGCGCAGAGAGAGCAGTACTTATTTCCCTGGTGAATTTTTATGCAGTCTGGCTTTCATACTGAAACGGTCTCTACCAGTTCCAGTACTGCCTTGCGCAGCGGCTTCATCAGCGGCAGCGATGAAATTCGCAGAAGACTAATGACCAGGCCCAGGCTTTGGTCAATCAGCTTTGCCGTGCGCTGCTGGCGGGGTGAACGGTCATAGAGCCAAAACAGTATGACGCCCATCTGAAACAGCCACAGCAGGTACGGCAGCCTAACCTTTATGTCGGAAGGTATTTTGATATCTCCGCCGTCCACGGCGATGCTCATGTGCTCGATGGCGCGTTCTCGTATGGGGTGTGTTTCCGCGCTGAAGGGCGAGAGCGGGTCCTGGGTGTCCGGTGCGTGGCGAAAGAGCGCATCGCAGAATTTCCGGTTCGGCGCCAGAGTTTCCAGCCGCAATTCAATGATGCAGCGCAGACGGTCTTTTAGTTTTTTTCGGCCCTCAAGAGCTTCCAGTACAGTCTGATGGCTGCTCTCCTGCATTTCCTGGTAGAACGCAAGGACAATCGCTTCTTTCGAGGCGAAGTAATAGTAGGCCCCACCCAGCGCGACTCCCGCTTTCTGCGCGATATCGCGCATGGTGGTTGGTTCAAAACCTTTTTCACGGAAAAGATCGAGCGCCGATTCGTAGATCCGCTGTCGCGTGTCTTCCGCGCGGGGAGTAGAACGATTTTTCATGGCAGTTGTCATCGCAGATAATCCGATACGCTTCCCTGCGGAAGCATACAGGGTTCGAGGCTTCTGGTGCGCAGCTCTTCCGCAATAATTTCCACGGGCGAGCCGGCCAGCCACCGCGACACAACCTGGCGGTTTTTGGAAACAGCATCGAAGGCCTGGCGGGCCAGCGGCATGAGCAAAGGATGCGACAGGCGGCGCGCCCACTCCCGATATTCTTCAAGCGCCCAGAGCGCCATGATCCATGCCCGATTGTTGAGATAGACCGAACCGTCGTCACCGACAACGGTCAGGTCTTCGGAAGAGGCGATCTGATCGAGTCCCGGAAACAGAGTCTTCGCCTCTTCCGACCCAGCCGGCACCAGTCGCAAGGCCAGCCACTGCCGCTGCTCCTGCAGCCAGCTTTTCAGCCTGCAGCAGAGCTCACAGCGCGAATCATAGAGCACATAGAGTGTTTGCATAGCAGCATCTCCGTGGGTTCAGTGTGCAATGGGCGCTCGGAGCATGGCATCCGGCATTACTGGTGACGTGGTGAGCGCTGCCGGACGGCGCTGCCGAATGCGCGAAAAGACATACAGATTAAAGAAATGCATCGCGCCCAAAATGAGCAGCACAAATCCCAGCTTGTCGCTCATCAGCTCGATTCCTTCGCGCCAATTCTGAATCACGGCGTTGCTCTTCAAGGCGAGAGTTATAAAGCCGATATTCACCAGATAGAAGCCGACCACCAGCAGATGATTTACCGAAGCCGCCAGCTCCGTGTTTCCCTGAAAGGCTTCCACCAGAAAGATGACGCCGCGCTTGTGCAGAGTGCGTCCCACCCAGATGGTCAGAATTACGCTTACCACGAGGTAAACGGCATAACTTACGATGATGATGTGGTCCTGCATGTGGCCTCCTGGTTTTATCGTATTGAACGTGTTCAATGTATGAATAATCTCTTTGGCCAGCGTTGTCAACAGAAATTTTGAACGCGTTCATTGACGGGGAAGTCCGGAGGCCTGTGAACGGACATAGAGAACACTGCATCTTCGACCTGCTATCCTGCAACACAGGCTCGCCTGGCGCTCCCATTGCCCGGCCCTTACCCCGCTGCTAAACTGAAGGGTTTGCCTTGAGGACTTCATACTTCCAGCGGGAGATTTCTTATGTCACAAGCTACTGATATCGCAATTGTCAGCGGGGCGCGTACGCCCATGGGCCGTTACTGCGGAAAACTGCGTGACTTTACCGCCATGGAACTGGCGGCGGTCGCCAGCCAGGAGGCCATCCGGCGCTCCGGAATTGACGCCAAAGAATTCGACCACGCCGTATTTGGCAATGCGCAGCAGACCTCCGGAGACGCGCTTTATGGCGCACGCCACGTGGCGCTCAAAGCCGGGCTGCCGATCGAGACGCCCGCGCTGACGGTGAATCGGCTGTGTGGCTCCGGCATGCAGTCTCTGGTCAACGCGGCGCAGATGCTTCAGCTGGGCGAAGCGAGCACGGTGCTGGCAGGTGGCATGGAATCCATGTCGCAGGCGCCGCACGTGGTTCGTGGTGCTCGCTGGGGGCTGGGCCTCGGCGAGGGCAAGCTGGAAGATTCGCTGATGATCGCGCTGCTCGATACCTATTGCGGTCTTTATATGGCGAACACCGCTGAACTCTACGCCGAGCAGCAGGGTATTACCCGCGAGATGATGGATGAGTTCTCCCTGCAGTCCCAGCAAAAAGCCGGAGCGGCCCAGAAGGCCTGCCGTTTGCAGGAAGAGATCACTCCTGTAGCGATCAAGAATAAACGCGGCGAGCCTACAGGAGAGCAGTTCGACAAAGACGATCATCTGCGTCCGGATACCACCATGGAAGTGCTGGCGAAGCTGAAGCCGGCTTTCGGTAAGAACGGTACAGTTACGGCAGGCAATGCCAGCGGCATTGTGGATGGCGGGGCGGCCGTGGTGATGACGACTCTTTCACAGGCCGAAAAGCGCGGCCTCAAGCCGATGGGCCGCGTTGTGAGCTGGGGCATTGCCGGTGTGGACCCCAAAATTATGGGCAGCGGGCCTGTACCGGCTTCGCGCGTTGCGCTCAAAAAAGCCGGGCTCAGCCTGGCGGATATAGACCTGGTCGAAGTGAATGAAGCTTTTGCCGGGCAGTATCTCGCCGTGGAAAAAGAGCTGGGGCTCGACCGCAGCAAAGTCAATGTAAACGGCGGTGCCATTGCTCTGGGCCATCCGCTGGGCGCTACGGGCACGCGCCTGGTCATCACTCTGCTGTATGAGCTGCGCCGCCGCAAAGCAAAGTACGGCTTGGCGACAGCCTGCATCGGTGGCGGCCAGGGTATCGCGATGATCGTCGAAAATCTGCAGAGATAATAAACGGAACCACGAAGGGCACGAAGGAGCACAAAGGTGGTTTTGCCAGGAGACAGCAGTGTGCACTTCGTGATCCTTCGTGTCCTTTGTGGTTAAGTTTTTCTCCAATTTATAAGGAAGCTAAATGCAAATTAAAAAAGTTGGCGTGCTGGGTTGTGGACTAATGGGTTCGGGAATTGCGCAGGTGAGCGCGGTGGCCGGATATGACGTGACTGTCCTCGAACAGGAGCAGAGGTTCCTCGATAAAGGCTTTGCCGGGATCGAGAAGTCGCTGGCTAAACTGGCCGAGAAGGGCAAGCTGAAGGATTCGGTTGAGACCATCCGCGGCCGGCTCAAGGGCACGACGAACCGCAATGCTTTGGCCGATTGCGACATCATCATTGAAGCCATCATCGAAAACGTGGAGGAAAAGAAGAAGACATTCTCCGCGCTGGATGGAATCGTCAAAAAAGATACTATTTTTGCCAGCAATACTTCATCTATCTCCATCACCGAGGTTGCGGCTTCCACCAAACGGCCCGACCGGTTTGTGGGACTGCACTTCTTCAATCCAGTGCCGCTGATGCAGTTAGTCGAGGTGGCGCGCACCATTGCCACGGACAGCGTCGTTTTCGAGACGGCTTGTGAATTTGGCAAGAGCCTGGGCAAAGTACCTGTCCGCACCAGTGACAAAACGGGCTTTATCGTGAACCGCCTGCTGGTGCCGTACATGCTGGATGCCATCCGCGCCTATGAAGAGGGAGTGGGCTCGATTCCGGACATCGACAATGCCATGAAGCTGGGTTGCGGCTATCCCATGGGACCGTTTACGCTGCTGGATTTTGTGGGCCTCGATACCACGTATTACATCACGCATGTGATGTTTGACGAATTTCGCGAGCGCCGCTTCGCTTCTCCCGCGCTGCTCAAGCGCCTGGTTATGGCCGGCTGGTATGGCCGCAAAACCGGCAAGGGTTTTTACGATTACAGCGATCCTAATAATCCCAAGCCTTTGTTTTAAATATTACTCAACGAAAGCGGAAACCGTATAAGCTCCAGGTTTCCGCTTTGTAGTGCCAGAGCACAAACTTATGATCAAAGCCATCACCACAACGCAGCAGGTTCGCGATGCCAAAGAGCTAAAAGCCCTGGCCGGATTGTTGGAAGGTCTGGGATTCGACCGCCACAGCGGCTGGAAGACGCCGCGCGGGCAGGGCCAGCCTTTTGTCGCGCCTTTGGGCAAGGTTGAAATCGTGCAGATGAAACAGCCACTACCTGCCAGCATGTGGGTGGAGGTCACGGATCTGGATTCTGTCCGCGATTTGCTGAAGAAGCAGAAGACCAGGCTGGTGTCTGACGTTGCGGAAACCGAGTGGGACTCTCGCTTGCTGATTGCCGAGCCTGTGAAGGGCATGCGGCTGGCATTTTTCCAGAAAAATCATCCGGAAGAGGATGCCATTGAAGGCAGCCTGAACGCCACAGGCATGAAGTTTGCCATTGTGGTGGCGCGCTGGAATTCGTTCATCACGGAGCGGCTGCTGCAGGGCTCGCTCGATGCGCTGCGCCGGTCCGGCTGCCGACATCAGGACGTGACCGTGGTCCGGGTGCCAGGAGCTTTTGAGGTCCCGTCCCAGTCGCGCACGCTGGCGGAAACCGGAAAGTACGACGCCATCATTACCCTGGGCTGCCTGATTCGCGGCGAAACCACGCACTACGAGCACATCACCACCGAGGTCACGCGTGGGATCGGGCAGTCCGCGCAGGAAACCGGCGTTCCCCATACCTATGGCGTGCTTACCTGCGAGAATCTGGAGCAGGCTCTGGATCGCGCGGGCCTGAAGGCGGGCAATAAAGGGTTTGAGGCGGCCATTTCCGCTGTGGAGATGGTCAGCCTGAAACGCAAAACGCAACGGGGAAAAAAGTCTTCCGGCAAAGCTGCCGGAAAAGTGCGCTAAGCTGAAGCATGGGTACACGGCGAAAATCGAGAGAGCTTTGTTTGCAAATGTTGTTCCAGTGGGACATGGGAAAGCAGTCACCGGAGCAGGTCCGCAAGACTTTTTGGTCGGAGCGGGCGGAAACCGACGAGGAAACCCGTGATTTCGCCAATGAACTCTTTGCCGTGACCACGGACCGCCACGAAGAAATCGACGAGCTGATTCAAAAGCACGCGCAGCACTGGCGCATGGAGCGCATGGCCACAGTGGACCGCAATGTTCTCCGCGCCGGCGTGGCCGAATTTCTTGGTTATGGAACTACCCCTCGGCCTATTGTGATTAATGAAGCGCTGGAGATTGCCCGCAAGTATTCTTCGCCCGAGTCGGTGCAGTTCATCAATGGCGTACTGGATTCGGTAGGGAAAGAACTTTCTTTGCCTCTTCCCAAGCGAAACCGGTAAAATCGGGCACCGGACATAACAACGTGACAAAGTGGATTTTTTATAAAGATCTGCTCTTTACAGCAGTTGCGATCATATCCTGGGTTGTGTACAAAGTGCGGTTCAGCAGGGCCCAGTCATGGCCTGTGACGCATGGCATTGTCGAGTATATACACCTGCTTGATGTAGATATCACCCACCAGGTGACACGAGTGAGTTATTCGTATTGTGTGAACGGAGAGTTTTATTCCGGCACGTATCCACTGGCGCACAGGGGTGATTTGAAGGGTTTTGTCAGGGGTGAGCGGATTTGGGTCCACTACAAGCTCGCCGATCCGTCCGTCTCCTTTCTCGATCGACAGGATGTCCATCTCCGAAAACAGGCTGCGGCAGCATAGCCTGCGGCTCCCCTGCCTCGCGGAATCATTTACAATCTTCTTTCCACTGAATGTTTTACGCACGCCTGATTCAATAAAACACAACGGACTTTGATTTTGAAAAAATCCATTACTTATGCCGATAGCGGAGTCAGCATCGACCGTGCCGACCGCGCCAAACAACGGATCAAATATCTCGCCCAGCGGACGTACACACGCGGTGTGGTCAGCGAAATCGGCGGCTTTGGCGGGATGTTTGCCGTCGACAAGAAGAAATTTCGCGAGCCGGTCCTGGTTTCCAGCGTGGACGGAGTGGGCACCAAGCTGAAGGTCGCCTTCATGATGAACGTCCACAATACCGTGGGCGCGGACCTGGTCAATCACTGCGTAAACGACATTGCCGTGCAGGGCGCCACTCCGCTGTTCTTCATGGACTACCTGGCCACGGGCAAGCTCGATCCCGACGTGGCCGCGAAGATCGTGGAGGGCATGGCCGAAGCCTGCCGCTATAACGGCTGCGCGCTCATCGGCGGCGAGACGGCCGAGATGCCTGGCTTCTATGCCAAAGGCGAATATGATTTGGCGGGCTTCATTGTGGGCATGGTGGACAAGAGCCGCATTATTACCGGGGAGAAAGTTGAAATCGGCGATGTGCTGATTGGCCTGCCTTCGAACGGCCTGCACACCAACGGTTACTCGCTCGCCCGCAAGCTTTTTTTTGACGTGGCGAAATACAAGCCGGACACATACGTGCACGAGATCAAAGCGAAAGCCGGCAATGAGTTGCTGCGCACGCACAAGAGTTACTGGCCGGTACTGCGCAAGCTGATCAGCGCCGGGCTGATTCAGGCCATGGCGCACATTACAGGCGGGGGAATTACGGACAATCTGCCTCGCGTTCTGCCCAAAGGCACGGCTGCTTTGATCGAAACCGGCTCTTGGCCGGTGCTGCCGGTATTCAAGCACCTGCAGAAAATCGGCAATGTGCCCGACGATGATATGATGCGCACCTTCAACATGGGCATTGGCATGGTGCTGGTGGTCCCGGCCAAAAAGTTCAAGCGCGTGCAGGGCCTGATTGAGGGCGCAGGCGAAAAAGCATATCTCATTGGCCGCGTGACCAAAGGCAACCGGAAAGTCGTCTACGCCTGATCATGGCTGCGCTCAAAAAACTTGGCATTCTGCTTTCCGGCCGGGGATCGAACTTTGAAGCCATTGCCGCCTCGGTCGAGGCTGGCCGCCTGCCTGCAGAAATTGCCATAGTGATCGCGAACCGTGCCGATGCTCTGGGACTGGAATCGGCGCAGCGGCGCGGACTCAATGCCAAACTTATAGTGTCGAAGGGCCGCAGCCGCGAAGAGCACGATGCAGAAGTCGTCGCGGCGCTGCGCGAGGCAAAGGTAGATCTGGTTTGTCTTGCGGGCTACATGCGCCTGCTCTCGCCCGGATTTGTGAGTGCCTTTCCCCGGCGTATTGTGAACATTCACCCTTCGCTTCTGCCGGCCTTTCCCGGCCTTGAAGCGCAGAAGCAGGCACTTAACTACGGCGTGAAGGTTTCCGGCTGCACGGTGCATTTTGTCGACGAGCATCTCGACCATGGGCCCATCATTCTGCAGAAAACGGTACCCGTGCTGGATACGGATGACGAGCACGCTCTCTCAGCCCGCATTCTCGAGCAGGAACACATTGCGTATACCGAGGCCATCCGATTGGTGCTTTCGGGCGAAATTGAGATTCAGGAGAGAAAGGTAGTTCGCAGGAAACCATGCTGAAGGTGAAACTACTCTCGCCCACGGCCAAAGCGCCGGCGGTGGCGCATCCCGGAGAAGATCTGGGCTATGACGTTTTTGCCTGCGAAGCCGTGACCATTCCGCCGCGTGGGCAAAAGATTGTATCCACTGGCATTGCGGTGGAGTGCAGTTCGCCGGATGGCCGTATCATGGGCGCACTGCTGCGTGATAAGTCGTCGATGGCCGCACGCCGCCTCATGTTGACTGGTGGAGTGATTGATGCCGGCTATCGTGGCGAGGTCCGCGTGCTCATGGAAAATCTGGGCGACACGCCCGCGGAGATACGCGCCGGCGACAAGATCGCCAATCTTATTCCTTACCCGGTGCTCACCGGCGAAGTTCGCGTGGTAGATGATCTGGCCGAGTCCAGCCGGAAAGCCGGGGGCTTTGGTTCCAGCGGAAGATGAACCACATAGCTGTAAGCAACCGCGCGAAAGCGCTGAATGGCCGCAATTTACGCCGCTATTCTCTATAATCAACGCTGATGCCAAATTTTCCTCCAGTTGAAGAACAACTTGCTTACATAAAGAAAGGCGCGGCGGAGATCATTCGCGAATCCGACCTGCGCGAGCGCCTGGAAAACTCGTACAAGACGGGCAAGCCGCTGCGGGTGAAGGCCGGCTTCGATCCCACTGCGCCCGATCTCCATTTGGGCCATACCGTCCTGATCCGCAAACTCAAGCACTTTCAGGACATGGGGCACACCGTAATTTTCCTTATCGGCGACTTTACGGGGATGATTGGCGACCCCACCGGGCGTTCGGTAACGCGTCCGCCGCTTACGCGTGAGGACATCGAGCGCAACGCGGAAACGTATAAAGCGCAGGTCTTCAAGATACTGGATCCGGAAAAAACGGTAGTCGATTTCAACTCCCGCTGGTTTTCGAAATTTACCGCCGAGGATTTTGTGCGGCTGGCGGCGAAGTTCACCATCTCGCAGATGCTGGAGCGAGAAGAGTTCCACAAGCGCTTTCAGGAAGAGAAGCCCATCTCTCTGCACGAGCTGCTCTATCCCGTCTGCCAGGGATACGATTCGGTGGCACTCGAGGCCGACGTGGAGCTGGGCGGCACGGACCAGAAATTCAATCTGCTCATGGGCCGCGTGCTGCAGAAGGACTACGGACAGCCGTCACAGATTGTGCTTACCACGCCCATCATTGAAGGCACGGATGGCGTGCAGAAAATGTCGAAGTCGTACGGCAATTACATCGGCATCAATGAGCCGGCGCAGGAGATTTACGGAAAAGTCATGTCGATCTCCGATCAGCTCATGTGGCGCTACTACGAAGTGCTCACGGATGTGACCACCAGCACAATCGAGCAGATGAAGGCAGATGCCGCGTCGGGCAAGCAGCACCCCATGGCGCTCAAGAAAGCTCTGGCGCGAAGAATTGTGCAGGACTTCCATTCGATGGAGGCCGCGCAGTCCGCGGAGGAGAACTGGGCAAAGCAGTTTCAGAAAGCTGAAGTGCCGGAAGATGTGCCTGTTGTTGCCATTGCAGGCTCTCAAGTGTATGTGAAAGATAGCGAGGCTGCGGACTCGGACGCGTACTACCCTCTGTTTGAATTTAGCAAGATAGCTGCAGGGGCCTGGGTGCCGATATTTCGACTGGACAAAATCATCGTTTCCGCACAGTTGGCGAGTTCGAATAGTGAAGCAATGCGCAAGTTGAAAGAACGAGCAGTTCGAATTAATGGCAGTGTAGTAGTTAAGAATCAGATTGCTGTTTTTCTGCCTGCGGATTTTACGTTGAATGTTGGCCGTCACTGGCGCAAAATCGCCCTGCTTAAATGATTTGTTGAGCGCCTGTACTCTTGTATCTGAGCCATTGCAGTTTTTAGATTGTGGCGCACGGGCGGAGTTTTGTGCCAGTATTAGCGGCCTGGATGTTCTGAGTTTCTTGACGCCGGACCCTATTTAGAGTGGAATAAAACTGCTATGACCAAAGCCGATTTGATTGAAGAAGTTTCGCGACTGGCCGAACTCACCCGCAAGGACAGCGAAATCATTGTGGAAACGATTTTTGACAGCGTGGTGCGCTCGCTTCGCGCCGGGGACAAGATCGAGATTCGCGGCTTTGGCAGTTTCCGCACTCGTCAGCGCAAACCCCGTGTGGGACGCAATCCCAAGACCGGCGCCCGGGTTGAGGTGCCGGCCAAAAAGATTCCCTATTTCAAGCCCAGCAAGGAATTAAAAGACGTAATTAATCACGATCTGGCCCCTGCCTCTGTGGCGGCAACTCCGGCCCCGGAAAGCAACTGACCCCAGTCGCAAACTAGTTCAGCGACAAATTGTTTTTTGAGCATGGGCCGTGACTAACTACGGCCCTGCTGCTTGTGCGCGTCATTTACTCACGAGGCGGGTTGCGGCGGAATCTCTCACGCCAATCACCGCCAGCATTCTTCCTGTTTTGCCTTTTTCAGAACGGTGAGAGAAAAATCTTTTCGGATGGCAGGAAGTGCATTCGTCAAGAGACGTAATCTGCTTTTCCGGAACGCCTGCCGACATCAACTGCCTGCGGTTGGCTTCCTGCAGATCCAGAAATAATTTGATGACCATGTCGCCGTGGCCCGGTGCGCGTTTGTTCAGAAACAGCATGGGATACTTTTGCCGCACCGCGTCTGACTCCTGTACTTCGTGAAAAAGTTCGTGACTGTATGAAAACTGGGAGTCAAACTGTTCTTTTAATTCTTCGCTCACTTCATAACAGCATTTTCCAATGCCGGGCCCAATGGCGGCATAGACGTCTTTTGGCAGTGTGCCGTATTCGCGCCGCATCAGGCCAAGTCCCTTTTCCACGATCCGCTTGAGCGTCCCACGCCATCCGGCGTGAAAGGCGCCCACGGCTTTGTGCTTTGGGTCCACGAGAAGAACGGGAAAGCAGTCAGCAGTCTGTATGGCCAGGGCGATATTGGGCAGATTGGTAATCAGGCCGTCGCCAGCCAGCGGCTGGTCAGGCTGCGACCGGATCACGTGGATCAGGTCTGAGTGGACCTGGCGCAAAGTGATCAGCGGCCAGGCTTTTTTTCCAGTTGCGGCGTTGAGGACCAGCAGCAGACGGCTGCGGTTCCGTTCCACGCGTTCCGGCAAATCATCTTTGGTGAATCCCAGATTCAGGGCCTTGCTGCCATAGCACGTGCTCAATCCACTGGGGCGGGTGCTGAACCCGTGGACAAGCCAGGGCAGTTTCTTCAAATTGCTGGCCTGCAGCACCTGTAGTTTAGGGCTGGCCAGTTTCTTCATGGGGCGACGTTTAGCAACAGCGGGCACATTTATATTCTAATTGAGACGGAAATGCGTGAAGTCTCCCACATTCGGGTGGCGACCTATAACACACACAAGTGTCGTGGTATGGATGGCCGCATCCGTCCGGCACGCGTCGCCGAGGTACTGCAGGAGCTGGACGCAGACATTGTCGCGCTGCAGGAAATCGTCAGCCACACTGGAACCAGGAAAGAGCAAAACCAGGCACATTATCTGGCGGACTCCGTGGGCCTGCTCTTCCGTATGGGCGAGACGCGCAAGCTGCGCGGAGCCGCCTACGGCAACGTGGTGCTAAGCCGCTTTCCCATTCGCGAGGCGCATGTCTATGACCTCACGGCGTCGCGCCGGGAGCCGCGCGGGTGTATCCGCTGTGACCTCGAGATTGCTCCGGGAAAGCTGGTGCATGTGTTCAACGTCCACCTTGGCACCGGATATCTCGAGCGGCGCAAACAGGCCCGGCTGCTTATGAGCCGCGACGTCCTGCTTTCGCCCGAACTCCGCTATCCGCGCCTGGTGCTGGGCGATTTTAATGAGTGGACGCGGGGCCTGGTCTCCCGCGTTATGCAGGAAGAGTTTGAGAGTGTGGACATCATGCTCCATCTCAAGCGGAAGCGAACGTATCCTGGTGTGCTGCCCCTCATGCATCTGGATCACATGTACTTCGACCGCGAATTATTTCTGGAAAAATTCAGCCTGCACCGCAGCTCCATGGCGCTGATGGCGTCTGACCATTTGCCGCTGGTGGCGGAGTTTCAGCTGGGTAAGACATAGAACTCCTGGCGTAAGAGTAACTACATTGGCGGCTGCCCGGTTTTACAATCATTCCGTGGCCAGGCTAACGTTCGTTGTGGGCAAAGGCGGAGTGGGGAAGACGACCGTTTCCTGCGCGCTGGCCCTGCACCTTGCGGGCGGCAAGCCGCAGAAGCCGGTGCTGCTGATGTCCACGGACCCGGCGCACTCTCTGGCGGACATGCTTCAGACCAGCCTGGCGTCCGAGCCTAAACGGCTGGCTTTGGCTGCAGGAAAAGTTTATGCCTGGCAGATTGATGCCGCGCGGGAGTTCGCGAAATTTCTGGCCGGCAATCGTGACGACATTCTGAATATAGTGGAGACAGGGACTTTCTTCTCGCGGGAAGAAATTGCGCCGCTGCTCGATACCACCCTGCCAGGCATGGCCGAAGTCGCCGGGCTGCTGGCGCTGCAGGAGATGCTGGAGTCCGGCAAGTACGAGCATATCGTGGTGGATACCGCGCCCTTCGGTCACACGCTCCGGCTGTTTGAATTACCGGGGCATTTTCAGCGCTTTCTGGATTTCCTGGAAGTGGCGGCCAGCCGCGATGAGGTGCTGGCGCAGCACTTTGGCGGGCGGGTAAAGAGGCCGCAGCACGGCTTTCTGGAGCGCTGGAAGTCCGTGATGGAGCAGCTGCGCGCGGCCTTCTCCGCCGAACAGGCAGAGATTTGTCTGGTGACCACGCCGGAGACGTTTTCCCTGAATGAAGCAGAGCGGTCGGTGGCTTCGCTGCGTGAATCCGCACCGGAGATGAAGGTGGCGAGGGTGGTGCTCAATCGCGTGGTGGCACTCCCCGGACGCTGCCCTTACTGTCGCAGCCGGGCGCAGACGGCGCATGTGGCTATGGAATTTCTGAATCGACTCTTTCCGCGAACAACGGTATTGACTGGCCCTGACCCCGGTAACCCGATGCTGGGAATTCAGCATCTCAGGAGCTTCGGCAATGCTGTGTTTAGCAGGCGCAAAACAAAGCTCGAGAAGAACGCGCCGAAACCAACCGCCAGGGCCCTTAAGTTTGAGAAAACCGCATGGCCGCAAACCAGCACCCAGCTTTCTTTCACTGCGGGCAAGGGCGGAGTGGGCAAGACCACCATCACGGCTGCCCTGGCCTTTCACGCGCGGCAGAGCCAGAATATTTCCGTAACTGTCTGCTCGACCGATCCCGCGCCCTCGCTCGATGATGTTTTTCAAAAGAGCATTGGCAGCCAGCGCGTCTCCGTTTTGAATGACGCAAAATTTCTCGCCATGGAACTGGATTCGGCGGGCGAGTTTCACCGCTGGGCCTTGCGGGTAAAGAAGAAGCTGAATGCGGAGATGTCCATGGAGCGAGACGGCCTGCATGTGGATCTCACCTTCGAAAAACAGGTCTTTTCCGCGCTGGTGGATATTGTGCCGCCAGGAGTGGATGAAATCTTTGCTATTTTTCGCATTCTTGAGCTGGTCGAAGAAAGCAACGAGCTAGCGCCTGGTCTGGTTTTTATTGATATGGCGCCCACAGGCCACGCGCTGGAGCTGCTGCATATGCCGGAGCGTATGCTGCTGTGGCTGCGTCTGTTGCTGAAAAGCCTTGCTGCCCACCGTACACTGGCCCTCGCCCAGGACATTGCGGTGGAACTGGCCACGCTGGGGCAGCAGGTGCGGCGGCTGCTTGAGATCATGAAAGATGCCAGGCGCAGTCGCTTGTGGGCCGTGATGCTGCCGGAAGTGGTTCCCGACCGGCAAACGGAGCGGCTCCTCAAAGCGATAGAGGAATTGGGCATTACGGTGGACTCGCTGTTCGTCAATCGCGTGCTCATGGAGGAAAGCGGCTGCCGCCGGTGCCAGCGGGGACGGCAATGGCAGCAGGCAACCCTGGCAGTCCTGCGGGAGAAATATCCGCGTTATTCCGTGTATGTGGCGCCTGAGTTTTCCCATGAGATCGCGGGCGCGGCGGACTTGCGGAAGTTCACCGGGGAGTTGTGGCGAATGGTATAAGAGCTGATCCAGGGACGCGTGGAAGCGCAGCTTGTGGGAGAATTGAATTGATGCGAGGCAGGTTTGCATCGGAGCACCGGTTTTCGTGTGCCGCAGGCGACCTGCAAAGACTGGGCCTTTTGGCCCGAAAATGGCCATCCCTTCACGCAATCCGGAGCCAGCCACAGCGCTTGGAAAGGCGCTCTATCTATACGCAGTCTCGCGACTTTCATCGGGCACATCGGCATCTGGTACGTCGGCACGCGGCCCTTCCGCACGCAGCACGCCCGGTCCCCTGCAAAGCGCCGGGGTAGATGGGATTCATCCGGTGTTGCCGGTCATCGCCGATGGCTTTATTTGCTGGGTTTCCGTGGTGGATGCAGCCGCCTTTGCCGATGCTTTGGGCCGTAACCTCGAGAACCTGGAATGGCTGGCGCTGCACAGCGTGCGGCATCAGGAGGTAGTGGGCGAGATTGCGGCGGCGACTGAGGTGGTTCCCGCGCGATTTGGCACGGTTTTTTCCGGGGAAGCCGCGCTCCTGCGGAACATACAGGAGAGGAAGACGGCGCTCGGAAAAGTCTTTAAGAAGATCACCGCAGCCGACGAATGGGGTGTAAAAGTATTTGCGGAGCGGCAACCTGTGCCAGCAGCGATGGCGGAGGTGAAGTCGGGCAGTGACTATCTGCGGCAAAAGGCGGCCCGGCTGAAGAAACGACCGGAGCGCAACGATGCCGAGCTGCAACAGCTTGCGACGCAACTGGCCAGGGTGGCGCGCGCATCTGCCCCTACGGGCAAGGTGAGCGGGTCGCAGCCGGACCTGCTGTGGCAGGCGACTTTTTTGCTGCCGCGCACACGGCGCAGGCAGTGGAACCAGCTTTTGCAGAAATTTGTGCAACGATGGGAAGGGGCGCGCCGCATTGAAGTGAATGGCCCGTGGCCGCCATATTCGTTTGTCTCTGATGCCGAATGATTTTGAAACCGTGGAGATTGGCAGCGCGTCGCAGGAAGACGTGTCGATCCTCGATATTCTGGACCATGTGCTGAACGCGGGCGTGGTGGTGCAGGGTTCCCTGGTGATCTCGGTTGCGGGAGTGGACCTGGTCTATCTGGGACTGAACGTAGTGCTTACATCGGTGGAGACCGCGCTGCGCAGCCTGAATGCCGAACCAAAAAGGCCGAAACGGTGAACAAAGTCCTGGCTTATTGTGGGCTGCTGCAGGAAGAGGGTGTTTCCCTGCCTGCGGTGGGAGTGAATGACGCACCGGTTGAAGTCATGACCAGCGGCGCGCTGGCTTTGTTGTGGTCACAGGTGGAATGGCCCTTTGCTTCCTCGTCGATGCAGCGCCATGCGGTGGAGTTTCACGAGGTGATCAGCCACGTGTTCCGGCAGCGAGCGGTGGCGCCCTTCCGACTGCTCTCGGTTTTTGAGGACCGCGAATCCCTGAGCAGTTTTCTCGCGCAGCATGGCAGTGATTTTGCCGCCGATCTGGAACGCCTGCGCGCCTTTGTGCAGATGGAGTGCGTGGCTTACGTGGCCCGGCCCGAATTCGTGACCGATACTGTTTCCGGCCTGCGTTACCTGCAGCATAAGGCAGAATTGCTGCACAGGCTTGAGGATTACACAGAGAGGGTAAAAACCGCGCTGGCTGGGACCAGTGCGGAGATTCGAGTGCGAGAAGTGAAGCAGGGCGTGCGCATTTTTGCTTTGGTGGAGCGGGGCAGGGAGCAGGAATTTGCGTCCATTGCTGGTGACGTACCGGTTTCTGAGGGACTGGCGCGACGGCTGAGCGGCCCCTGGCCGGCGGCGGAATTTTTGAGCGCACAGGTCAAAGCCCCAAAGATTGCGGAGGCAACATGAGCGCTCTGCGAAAAGTGACTCCGGAAGAGATTGCCGCTGCGGTTTCCGAGCTGAATCAGGAACTGAAGAAAGTTGGCGAGGGGACCCTGGACCGGATTGATTGCTCGCCGGAAAACGTGGAGCAGGGGCTGGCGCGGCTGGTGCTCAGTCTTATCGAGCTGCTGCGGCGTTTGCTGGAACGGCAGGCCATCCGGCGTATGGAGGGTGGGGCCCTGAGTGATGAAAAAGTCGAAGAGATGGGACAGGCCCTGATGAAACTGGAAGCGAAGATTCATGAGCTGGCCGCATCATTCGGACTAAAACCGGAAGACCTGAATCTGGAGCTGGGGCCTCTGGGCCATCTGATGGACAAATAACTGCGATAGTTTTTTGAAGCCAACCAGGAGAGCTGCCGCGGGCATCTCAAAAAGTTCAAATAAAGCCCCTCCCCCAAGGCTTCCGAAAAATTGAGACGAAGAAGTTGTGTGCGGAGTTGACAGTTGTACGAGGCGCTGGTTAGGATGCGGAAACGTGGATTGCATTTTATGTCCACTCAGTTTTCTCTTTTTCTATCAGTTCCCTGAGATAACCAATGGAACGAGTTCCTACTGTTTCCGGCACCACTAACCTCGTTGACATCCTGGACAGGGTGCTCGACAAGGGACTGGTGATTGCCGGCGACATTCGCATCTCTCTGGCGAACGTGGAGTTACTCACGATTCGTATACGCCTGCTGGTCTGCTCTGTGGACAAGGCAGAACAGATCGGCCTGAACTGGTGGAAGTACGATCCCAACCTTACAGCACCCACACCTGAACTTTCCGCGCACCGGAGTCAGCTGCCGCGTCCCGGGCCAGAGGCGGAAGCTCGCACACGCAGCAGGCAGGCCGAGCGCCGCAAGCGCACGGAAAAAAAATAGTATGTTTACGAAGGAGGCCTTCTCATGGCCGTAGAACGCGTATCCGGCGGGTCAAGTCTAATTGATGTTCTGGATCGCATCCTTGATAAGGGAATGGTCATAGATGCGTGGGTACGCATCTCACTGGTAGGTATAGACCTTATCACCGTCGAAGCCCGCGTAGTGGTCGCTTCCATTGATACTTATCTCAAGTATGCCGATGCTGTTGGTCTTACTGGACTGGTGTCCAGGCCGACTCTGGGTGAAGGGGAAGAGAGAGAAGAACCGCCATCGGGAGCAATTGAGCCGGTTCGCAGGCCTGCCGGGCGCCCCGCGCCCCGCCGCCGGCGGTAATACCCGGATTGTGTGAAAAACCGGGGGAAATCTATGGCTACGGCCGAAGTACGGATCCAGCCTGAGCGAGTGAGTGGACGCCGCCTTTCCACCCAGCGCCGCCCCGCGGTACTGCGGCTGCTGGAGGCAGAGCGTTCCGAGGAAATTTTTCCTCTGCTGCTGGAAGAGATCATTGCCCTGGGGTATTCCCGCGCCCTTGCGGTGGATGTTAACTTCGATTCCGGCGACGTTATGCCCGCTGCCGCCATCAAGTGGCCGCGACAGCAGCTGGAAAAGTTCAGCACCGCGCTGTGGATGTCCGAGCATCCGGTAGTTGGTGTGCTGAACACCACGCGCCCGGCTGTATTGCAGAAGACCACCCTGCATAACCAGCCGATCTATATCCATCCAATTCTTTACTCCAACCGTAACGTTTGCTGGGAAGCCGACCGGGTCCGCACCGCCAGTTGCCTTACGGTACAGAATTTCCGGCGGGAGAAGCGCGTGCGGCTGGAAGACCAGGTGTGTTCCACCTGCGAAATGCGCGCCTACGCCGCGGCGGTAGTGGTGGAGCTGCCTCGGCAGACCACGGAGCAGAGCCTGGCCGAGCTGGCGGAACTGATCGAGCTGGCCAACCGGTATCTTTCACGGCTGTTCAAGGTGGAGCACTATTACAACCGCATGCGCGACATGGAAATCACCATCGCGCAGATGGGCACGGTCATGCAAAGCATGGCCGACCCGGTGATTCTTACCGACACCCAGCATCGCGTGATCATGCAGAACAAGGCGGCGGAGCGCTTCTTCAAGGTCCCCGACGAAATGACGGAAGGCCTGGTCCGCGCCGTGGAGTTCAATAACCTGTTGTTTTCCGCCGCGCTCTCCTCCATGCTGGTTTCCGGCTCGGACGCGCATCGCGATCTCACACTGGTGGACGCTATTGAAGGCGAGGAGATGCTGTTTGAAGCCGTCTCCGCTCCCACGTACGGGCTGGATGGAATCCAGATCGGCACCGTGACCGTGATGCGTGACGTGACCGATCTCCGGCGGGCCGACCAGGAGCTGCGCGCGAACTATGACAAGCTGCGCGAGGCCGAAGAAATTGTCCGCCAGGACCGCGACCGCCTCAACCTGATCATTGAGAACGTGGGCGATCCCATTGTGGTATGCGACAGTGAAGCCCGGATCGTACTGGTGGATCCGCTGGCCCAGGAGCTTTTCGGCACCTCGGCCGAGGGTACGCGTGATGCCATGCAGATCAAGAACCAGACGCAGCTTTCCACGTACATTTTCTCGTTTACCAATTCGTTTGCCGAGCGCGAAACGGCGCCCATGAAGTTGTACAATCCGGCGCTGAAACAGGAAATCGAATACGACGCGCGCTCAGGAAAGATCTTCAACGAGCGCGGCCAGGTGTCGTTCACGGTCTCCGTGCTGCGCGATCTTACCGCGGTGCGCAAGGTGGAGCAGCTCAAGGTTGAACGCCGCATGCTGGAGATTGAAAAGTTCGCCGCCACCGGCCGGCTTGCCGCCACCATTGCCCATGAGGTGAATAACCCCATGGAAGCCATCAAAAATGCCATTTATCTCATGGCTGGAGTCGTTCCGGAGAGTTCGGCGCCGATTTATAACATTCTGAAGACGGAAACCGAGCGCGTGGCCCGCATTGTTCGCCAGATGCTGGGCCTGTACCGCAACACGGAGCAGGTAAAGCCGGTCAACGTCAACACGATCATTGAAGATACGCTGCTGCTGCTGAACCGCCAGCTCCAGCGGGCCAACGTCGAGGTGGAAACCGAATTTGGCGTTCTTCCGGATGCGGTGATTGCCGCAGATCAAATCCGCCAGGTGCTTTCGAACCTGGTCATCAATGCCAGGGACGCTATGGCCCTGGGCGGCAAGTTGCGCATTCGCACCCGTCATATTTCGAATGAGGACGATTTGCACGGCGTGGTGCGCGTTCTGATTGGCGATACCGGCAGCGGCATTGCTCCGGAGATGATCCATGCCATCTTCGAGCCTTTTGTGACCACCAAGGGTGAAAAAGGCACGGGGCTGGGGCTCTGGATCGTAAAAGGGATTATCCAGAACCATGCCGGCAAGCTGACGGTAAGGAGCAGGATGGGGAGAGGCACCGTTTTCAAGATCGATCTGCCTATTGTTAAATTGTGACGGAGCTCGGGAAATACCGAATTTTGGTGGTGGATGACGAGCCTTCCGTGCTGGTCACCTACCAGCTCATCCTGGAACAGGAAGGGTATGATGTAGTTGCGTGCGGTACGTCCGCGGACGCGATTGACGCCGTGAACCAGCAAAAATTTGATGTGCTGCTGTGCGATTATTCGCTCGAAGAGCAGCACACGGGTTTTGAGGTGATCTCGGCGGCCAGGAAGCTCGATCCGGAGCTCCCTGCGGCGCTGCTGACTGGCTATGCGACCCGTGAGACCACGGAAGAAGCAGCCAGCCAGAACATCGGCGTTATGTTCAAGCCGATTGAGATTTCGGAATTTCTTTCCACAACCGCAGGTATGCTGAGGAGAAACAATGAGCCCTACGAAAAAAGCATTGAAAAAAGCGTCTCTGCGAAAAACGTCCGGGGGCAGCGCCACAGCGGTGCTGGAGGCCGCCCCGTCTCCAGGACTGGAAAAGGCTGAACCCGCGGGGCGTTTGCAGCAGCAGGAAGGCCGCTATGTATACGGCGTGATCGAATCGCGCGCCCCGGTGATGTTTGGCAAGAGCAGCATTGGCAGCGGCACGGAAGATGTTTATACCGTGCATTACGGCGACATTGCCGCTGTGGTCAGCCGCACGCCCGTGTTCATCTTCGACCCCACACGCGATAACGCGCTGGCCCACGAGCATGTGATCGAATCGGTGATGAAGAATTACACGATTATTCCCATGAGCTTTGGCACGGTGTTCCGCACCGATGACGATATTCGCGAAGTGCTGAAGAGCATTTATGCCTCGCTCAAGGACGTGCTCAAGCAGATGATGGGCAAGCTCGAGTTCGGACTCAAGGTCACCTGGGACCGCGACCGCATTATTGAAGAGCTGCAGCGCGGCCATGAAGAGATCCACCGCTTTCATCAGGAGCTCACGCGCAAGCACCTGCAGTCCACGTATTTTGCCCGTATGCAGCTTGGCCGCATGATTGATAAAGCCCTGGCCGAACTGGCCGCCAGCTATGTGCGCGAGATTTACGATGGTCTGCGCAGCGTGTGCGTGGCGTCGCGCGACAACAAGCCGATTGGCGACAAGATGATCATGAATGCCGCGTTTTTGATCCACAAAGAACGTGAAACAGAATTCGACGCGGCGGTGAATCGCGTGGCCCAGAAGTTCGGCGACCGGCTCAACTTTAAATACACCGGCCCGTGGCCGCCCTACAACTTTGTGAATATCCGCCTGAAGCTGGAGCGGGGCGGGCAAAGTTAGGACATTCCATGCTTTTCATCGACGACATTTTGCTCTCGCCATTTGCCGGATTCGGCTTCATCATGCGGACCATCCTCAAAATGGCGGAAGAGGAGTGGACCGACGATGCTCCGCTGAAAGAGCAGCTTCTTATGCTGCAGGTACAGCTGGACGGCGGCGAGATCAGCGAAGAGCAGTATGTGGAAGCCGAGGCCGCAATCCTGAAAGCGCTGCGCGACGTGCAGCGGCGCAAAATTGAAATGGCAGGCGGCGACCCCGATGCGATGGAAGGCGGTTTGTCCGGCAAAGTTCAGGAAGGCTCGGGCGTATCGTTAAATTTGGGCTACGGCGAAGAGAGCAGAAAATAGCGCCTGGCCTTTTCAACTCTTGAAAGCCACTCTCACTGCAATGATTCCCTCAGAGAACCTTGATCTGAAATCTGTTCCTCCGGCTACAATCATCGGATGCGTGATCCGGTAGAGCTGGAGATCTTTAAAAGCCTCTTTCATTCCATTGCCGAGGAGATGGGCGCTGCGCTGCGGCGGACCTCTTTTTCTCCCAACATCAAAGAGCGACGCGACTACTCCTGCGCCGTCTTCGATGCCGATGGGGAAGTCGTGGCCATGGGCGACCACATGCCGGTGCATCTGGGATCGATGCCCATGTCTGTCCGGGCGGCGGTGGATAAATTGCAACTCGGGCCAGGCGATGTGGCCATTCTCAACGATCCTTTTTGCGGCGGAACTCACCTGCCGGATATCACCCTGGTGGCCCCGGTTTTTCTCAAGGAAAAGAAAGGGGCCAAGCCCAGCTTTTATGTGGCATCCCGCGCTCATCATGCCGATGTGGGCGGAATGTATGCTGGTTCGATGGGGATTTGCCGGGAGATTTATCAGGAAGGTGTGCGTATTCCGCCCATTAAGCTTATTGCCGGCGGACGCCTGCAGCAGGACGTTTTTCGGCTCTTGCTGGCCAACGTACGCACGCCGCAGGAGCGCGAGGGCGATCTGAATGCTCAGATTGCCTCCTGCCACACCGGCGCGACGCGCCTGCGCGACATTGCGGAGCGGTACGGCATGGCGCGGGTACAGCGCGTGATGCAGGAGCTGCAGGATTATTCCGAGGACCTGATGCGGGCCTTTTTGCGGAAAACTCCGCATGGCCGCTATGAGGCCGAGGACTTTCTGGATGACGATGGCGCTGGTTCCGGCCCGGTGCGCATTGCCGCGGCGATTACATTTGAGCCCGCCCGCGCGGGCAAGCCGCTGGTCACGGTTGATTTCACTGGCAGCTCGCCCCAGGTGGCCGGAAGCATTAACGCCGTGGATGCCATTGCGTACTCCGCCTGTTTCTATGTATTCCGCTGTCTGCTGGCCGAGGATGTGCCGGCAGCCGCGGGACTGATGCGCCCCATCCGCATGATTGCGCCCAGCGGCACCGTGGTGAATGCCCGGCCACCGGCGGCCGTGGCCGGGGGCAACGTGGAGACTTCACAGCGGATCGTGGATACGCTGCTGCGCGCTCTCGCCCAGGCGCTGCCGGACCGCGTACCCGCCGGTTCTTCCGGCACCATGAACAATTTGACGATTGGAGGCGTGGACGAGCGTACCGGCGAATCCTTTGCCTACTATGAAACCATTGCCGGTGGCATGGGCGCGCGCCCGGACCGCGATGGAGTGAGCGGCGTCCATACGCACATGACGAATTCGCTCAATACTCCGGCGGAGGCGCTGGAGTATGCGTATCCGCTGCGCGTAACCGCGTATTCGCTGCGGAAGGGAAGTGGTGGAAGAGGAAAGTTCCAGGGTGGAGAGGGGATTGTGCGCGAGGTCGAACTGCTGGCTGATTCCGAAGTCACGTTGCTGGCTGACCGCCGTACTCGCGGCCCCTATGGCCTGCAGGGCGGTGGCGATGGCGCAGCCGGACGGACCGAGGTCATCTATAAGGATGGGCGAAAAGAGACTCTTCCGGGTAAAACCAGCGTGCGATTGAACAAGGGAACGAAAGTGAGAATCGAATCTCCGGGTGGCGGCGGCTGGGGCAGGGCCGGTTCTTAGTCCAAAAACGCGACTGACTGGATTCCGGCGACCTCAAACCGCTTGCGGCAGCGCACATTCTTGCAGGCCACCATGTCATCGCGGCGCACCATATACGACTGCGCCTTGGCGAATTTAGCGCGGTCGCGCTCGTCCGCCCGGCCGGGAAGCTGTCGCTTCTTGGTGCGTACCAGCCACGCTAATTCGTATTCGCCGGACTGGCGGCAATGAGGGCAAACGAGGGTGTGAGGCTTCCTCGATTCTTTCTCGTCAAAAAAATCCCGCTCATCCATTTCGTAACTATAAACCACAGAGCGATTGGCTCAACAGGCAAATTGGTTTTGGTGCTGAAAAAGTAATCTTTGTCGTTAAACTGGAAGACATGCCTAAGAAGAAAAAGCTCGGTAAATTCACGGCCACGACAGCGGTTAAGTCGGCGGCGCGGGCGGTGCTGGGGAGTCCTCCCCCGGTGCAGCGCCAGAAGAACAAAAAACGAGGCATAAACGAAAAGCACAGGGCCACGCTCAGCAAGCTGCTGACGGGGCCCGACGCCCCCTGATTTCATGTTTTGGGGGATGACGCGCCTGGGCATTATCAGCTATGATTCGTCTCAGACCCATGAAAGCAGAAACCGCAACCCGCCTGCCCAACCTGCGTGAAAAAGGGCGCATTATGTCAGCTTCCGAAGTGGAGCGCACCCTTGTCCGCCTCGCGCATCAGATCGTGGAAAAAAACAATGGCGTTGAAGACCTCGTTCTGGTCGGAGTGAAACGCCGCGGCGTTCCGCTGGCTGAGCGCCTGGCCAAACTCATTACGCAGATTGAAAAAAAGCCCGTAGCGTCCGGGACCCTCGATATCACGCTCTATCGCGACGACCTCTCGACCGTGGGCGCGAGTCCGGTGATCCAGAAGACCACGCCGCTGGGAGTTGAGATTGGGAACAAGAGCGTAGTCCTCGTGGACGACGTCCTCTATACCGGGCGCACCATCCGCGCGGCAATGGACGCACTGTTTGACCATGGCCGCCCGAAACGCGTGCAGCTTTGCGTATTGATCGACCGCGGCCATCGTGAGCTTCCCATCGAAGCGGTCTTTATCGGGCGCACGATCCAGACCACGGCCAGCGAGATTGTGGAAGTTAAGCTCGCGGAAATCGATTCCGATGAACAGGTCATGCTCGTGGAGCGTGTACAGTAGACAGGATGGCACGCACCTGGTCTTTACTCGATCTCGAACGCCTGGGAGCCGAGGACATTTCAGCTATCCTCACTCTGGCCAGGAAGATGCACACCCGGCCGACCCGGCCGATTCTTCACGGCAAGCGCATCGCTCTGCTTTTTTACGAGGCCTCCACGCGTACGCGCGTGTCGTTTGAGTTTGCCGCCAAGCTGCTGGGCACGCATACCTCGGTGATCGGCGCCACGGCTTCCAGCGTGGAAAAGGGCGAATCCCTGGTGGATACGGGCAAGACCCTGCAGGCCTTGGGCGCGGACTGCATCATCATGCGCCATCCTTCTTCCGGCGCGCCGCATGTGCTGGCCCGCAACCTGAACGTGCCGATCATCAACGCGGGTGATGGCATGCACGAGCATCCGTCCCAGGGACTGCTCGACGCCTATACCATGCTGCGCCACAAGAAGAGCCTGAAGGGGCTGAACGTTACCCTGGTGGGCGACATCCAGCACAGCCGCGTGGCCCGCTCCAACATCCATCTGCTTTCAAAATTCGGGGCCAACATCGTGCTCTGCGGGCCGCCGGAGCTGTTGCCGCAAACCGCGCTCACAATCGCGCCCAGGGCGAAGATCGTGCGGAGCATGGACGAAGCCGTCAACAAAGCCGACGTGGTCATGATGCTGCGCGTGCAAAAAGAGCGGCTGAGCGGGCTGAGAATCGATCCGGAAAAATACGGCGTACAGTACCGGCTCACGCTGGAACGGCTGAGCATGGCGAAGAAAGACGCTATTGTGATGCATCCGGGCCCCATGGTCCGCAGCATGGAAATACAGACCGAAGTGGCCGATTCTCCGCAGTCCGTGATCGAAGAGCAGGTGCACAACGGAGTTTATGTGCGCATGGCGGTGATGACCAAGTGTATGGGGATGGCCTAAGGGAAAACGATTTGCCGCAGATTAACGCAGAAGAACGCAGATATAAATATTCAGATTTAACGGAAAAAATCATTGCTGCATACTACGAGGTTTATAACGAACTCGGGTACGGGTTTCTGGAAAAAGTTTATGAAGAAGCAATGGTTCTTGTTCTGAGAAGCAGAGGAATTGAAGTCAGACAGCAGGTTTCTCTGCCGGGTTGGTTCAGAGGCGTCAAAATTGGATCGTATGATGCCGACCTGATTGTTGAAGGAGCCGTGATTGTCGAGCTGAAAGCTTGCCGGAATTTGGAATCATCACATGAAGCGCAACTACTGAATTATCTGCGCTCGACTGAAATTGAGGTTGGCTTACTGCTTAACTTTGGTCCCAGGACTCAGGTAAGGCGTTTTGCATTCGAAAATGAAAGAAAAAAAATCAGCGTTCACCAGCGTGCATCAGCGGCGGCAAGGCAATAGCCTGGCCATATGCAATGGCCGTCTTATCGATCCTGCGCAAAAGCTGGACGGCAACTACGACCTGCTGATAGAGGACGGCGTTGTGGCGGAAGTAGCGCCGCAGGGGAAGCTGCACGGCGGTGCCAGGGCCAGGACTGAAGAGACTTTGAATGCCCGGGGGCTGATCGTAACGCCGGGATTGATTGACATTCATGTGCATCTGCGCGAGCCGGGGCAAACGGTGAAAGAGACCATTGCCACGGGTACGGCGGCCGCCGCCGCCGGAGGCTTTACTTCGGTTTGCATCATGCCGAACACCAATCCGGTGAATGATCTGCCGGCGCTTACGCGCTGGCTGCAGGACCCGGAGCGGGGCGCGCAGGTCAACGTCTTTCCCATTGCCGCAGCAACGGTAGGCAGCCAGGGCGAGCAGCTTACCGACTTTGTGATGCTGAAGCGGGCGGGAGCCGTGGCCATAACTGATGACGGCAAGCCCATTCTGCACGACAAGCTCATGCGCGAGGTCCTGCTCACGGCAGCCGCTGCCGGCATTCTCGTAGTGCAGCACGCGGAAGACACGCGTATGACGCAAGGCTCTTCCATGCATCAGGGGCCAACAGCGTTTCGCCTGGGCTTGCGTGGATGGCCAGCCGAAGCCGAGTCTTCCATCGTGGAAAGAGACATCGCGCTGGCGGCGGAAACAAAAGCCCGCTACCATGTGGCCCATCTTTCAACCGCAGGTGCGCTGGCCGCTGTCCGCAAGGGCAAAAGCCAGCGGGTACAAGTGACCTGCGAGGTCGCGCCGCACCACTTTGCGCTCATCGACGAAGACGTGGGCGAGTACAACACCAATTTCAAAATGAATCCGCCGCTCCGTTTTCGGGAAGATCGCGCCGCGCTTCTGGCCGGGCTGGCCGATGGCACGGTGGACTGCGTGGCCACGGACCACGCTCCGCATACACGGAACGAAAAGAATGCTGAGTTCGACCTGGCCCCCTTTGGCATTACCGGCCTTGAGACCGCTCTGGGGCTCTGTATTTCTCTTCTGCACAAAAAAGAAAAGATCCCGATGGGCCGCATTGTGGAGCTGCTCACCGCCAATCCAACTCGCGTGATGGGCCTCGAACGCCGGGGAACGCTGGCGCCGGGCTCCCACGGTGATGTAACGGTTTTTGATCCGGCAAAGAAGTGGACGTATCAGGCAGGGGCGTCACTTTCAAAGTCGAAGAACTCGCCCTTTGATGGCTGGCCGATGCAGGGCAAAGTTGTGGCGACCGTGGTGGGAGGAAAATTCAAGTTTCGTTCGTGAAACCTAAAAGCGCAGCGAGGGATATCACTCCCTCGCTGCATTTCCTAAAGCCTTATTCATCGGTGCGATAGGGTTCCCTCACTGCGTTCGGGATTATCAGGAAACAATCCCCATCCGCTTGCCTACCTTCTTCAGCACTTCCAGCGCTTTGCTGAGCTGATCTTTCGTGTGGGTCGCGGTCATGATGGTGCGGAGGCGGGCTTTGCCCTCCGCGACTGTGGGGAAGGCGATTCCGGGCGTGAAGACGCCTTCATTGAACAGCTCGCGGCTGAACTCCATGGCCAAACGGCCTTCGCCCACGATGATGGGGGTAATCGGCGTCTCGCTGACAGGGGTGCTTACACCGCCGGTGTTGAAGCCCAGCGTGCCCAGCTCTTTTTTGAAGAAGCGGGTGTTCTCCCAGAGTTTTTCGATCAGCTCCGGCTCCTGCTCCAGCACGTCAAAGGCGGCAATGCAGGTGGCGGCCACGGAGGGCGGATGCGAAGTGGAAAACAGAAAGGGCCGGGCGCGATGATACAGGAAGTCGATCAGCTCGCGTGATCCGCACACGTAGCCGCCGAGCGCGCCGATGGCTTTGGAGAGCGTTCCCACCTGGATATCCACGCGGCCATGCATGTTGAAATGGTCTACGGTACCGCGTCCATTGCGCCCGAGGACGCCGGAAGAGTGGGCATCGTCGATCATCATGATGGCGCCGTACTTTTCAGCCAGAGCGCAGAGTCCGGGCAGCGGGCCGATGTCGCCATCCATGGAAAAGACGCCGTCGGTAATGATGAGCTTGTGGCCGGGCTGACCAGCGACGGATGCGAGCTGTTCTTCGGCGTGCGCTACGTCTTTGTGGCGAAACACCTTGATGGTGGCGCGGGAGAGACGCGCGCCGTCAATGATGCTGGCGTGGTTCAGCTCGTCGGAAATGATGAAGTCTTCCTTGCCCAGAATCGACGACACCGTACCGGCATTGGCGGTGAAGCCGGACTGGAACACAACCGCGGCTTCGGTGTGTTTGAAGCGGGCAATCTTTTCTTCGAGCTCCATGTGAATGGACATGGTGCCGCTCACGGTGCGCACCGCGCCTGATCCCACGCCGTATTTGTGGATGGCTGCCAGCGCGGCTTCGCGCAGCTTGGGATGCGTGGTGAGCCCCAGATAATTGTTGGAAGCGAGGTTGATGACCCGCTTGCCGTCAAACGTGCACTCCGGCGCCTGAGCGTCCCCCAGTACACGCAGATTGAAGTGCGTGCCTTTGGCGCGAAGATCGTTCATTTGATCGGTGAGGTAAGAGAGCTGGGAGCGCGTGGCGGTTGGCATGAAATGACTCCTAAAAAAATAATTGCCGCTGATATGCGCAGATGGAACGCAGACGCGGCAACTTCTATCCGCGTTCCATCTGTTGCTAATTCTGCGACTAACTCTTCGGCATTCCGTTCGGATACAGCAAAATTTTACTGGCTTCGCCGGTCTTCAGCCGGTCCATGCCTTTGCTGAAGTCGGAGAGCGGCATGCGGTCGGTGATGACCGGGCTAAGATCGAGCTTGCCCGCCTTGAGCAGCGCGTTCATCTGATACCAGGTTTTATACATCAGGCGGCCATTGATGCCCTGCACCACCGCGCCCTTGAAAATAACATCATCGGCCAGATTGAATTCCACCGGCTTCGAAGGGATGCCTAGCAGCGAAACCCTGCCGCCGAGGCGCAGGATTTTGAAGCCCAGTTTGATCGCCTCGGTCTTGCCGGACATTTCCAGCACCACGTCCACGCCAATGCCGTTGGTGGCGTCCATGACTTTTTCGTAGACATTGTCGGTGGCGGGATTCAGGGCCATATCGGCCTTCATCTCGGTGGCAAGCTTGCGCCGGTGTTCGTTGACTTCCAGGGCGAAAACCTGGGTGGCTCCGCTGGCGCGGGCCACGGCAATGGAGAACAAGCCAATGGGGCCGCAGCCGATAACCGCGACCGTGGTGGCGGCGATCTCGCCAGCCAGAACCGTATGCACGGCGTTACCCAGCGGATCGAGCACGCTGGCATAGTCGGCGGGAATGCCAGGGTCAATCTTCCAGATGTTCGATTCGGGAATCTTTACGAATTCGGCGAATGCGCCGTTGGCGTCCACGCCGATGATGGTTACGTGCTGGCAGATGTGGGCCTGGCCGGTGCGGCACTGGTAGCACTTGCCGCAGGCCACATGCATCTCAGCGGAGACAAAGTCGCCCTCTTTCACCGTGGTTACATTTTTGCCCACAGCGGCAACGTGGCCGCAGAACTCATGGCCAGGAATCAGCGGCGGCTTGATGCGGTTCTGGGCCCACTGGTCCCAGTTGTATATGTGCAGGTCCGTGCCGCAGACCGAGGCCACTTTGACTTTCACCAAAACATCGTCCGGCCCAATCTGGGGGACCGGCACCTGGCGCACGACAGATCCCGGCGTGGCCTCCGGTTTTACAACGGCAAACATCGTTTCAGACATCCAAGGATTTCCTGACTTGCGGGAGTGAAGGGCAAACCCTTAATTTTAACAAACAGAGCTAAAATGCGAGTCGCCAGGAATGAGGATCGGCGATAAAGTCTCGATCCGGCATGATTGCGGTTTCTTGGAAATGAAGAGGCGACGGCAAGCGGTCTGCGATATTATTTTGGCTTAAATAAAGAGGAGACTGCGATGGCCCAAAAAGATCCTCGCGTGGACGCTTACATCGCCAACGCCGCCGACTTCGCCCGGCCCATTCTGAAGCATCTGCGCGCTCTGGTCCATGCCGGATGTCCGGAAGTGGAAGAGACGATCAAGTGGGGCTTTCCGCATTTCGAATACAAGGGCGTGCTTTGCAGCATGGCGGGATTCAAGAGCCACTGCGCTTTTGGATTCTGGAAGCACCAGTTGTTTCCGGCCAACAGCGAAGCCATGGGGCAGTTTGGCCGTATTACCGTGCTCAGCGATTTGCCGAAAGACAGTGTGCTTGTGGGCTATGTGAAAGAGGCGGCGCGGCAGAATGAGGCCGGAATCAAGCCCGCCGCTCGTCCTAAAAAGGTGAAACCCGCGCCGCAGGTCCCTGCCGATCTCAGCAAGGCGCTGAAGGGTGTTCCCGAGGCAGAAGCTGCTTTTGCCGGGTTCAGTCCCAGCCAGAAACGCGAATATGTGGAGTGGATCACGGAAGCCAAAACGCCGGAGACCCGCGAAAAGCGGCTGGCTACCGCCATAGACTGGATCAGGGAAGGCAGGCTGCGCAACTGGAAATATATGAAGCGGACGGCTGCACGTTAGCCGTGCAGTACAGTTTCTGGTGGCTGCCTGCAGCCATGCCGCCATGGTTTTCCGCTCATGTTTTCCAGGGCAGATTGTTCCCGCCCAGCGGCATTACCCTGCAATAATGTAACTAACTGGTTAATTAAATGGCTGTTACCTCCAAACCCGGCAAATCTGGCTCACGGGGTGAGCCGGAAAAGACGCGTGCCGCTATTTTGAAAGCGGCGCTCGAGGAGTTCATGCACGAAGGGCCCTCGGGGGCGCGCACGGAGGAGATTGCCCGCCGTGCCGGCGTCAACAAGGCGCTGCTTTATTACTACTTCAAGGACAAAGAAGGCCTCTATACTGCCGCGCTGGAGGAGGTGTTGTCCGGGCTGGTTTCCCGGGTGATGACGGTGCTCGACCGCACGGACCTTTCGCCGCGCGAGCGCATGTTGCTTTACGTGCAGACGCATTTTGACTATATTGCCCGCGCTCCAGGCTATACACGGCTGGTGCAGCGCGAATTCATGCGCTCCACGGGGCGCACGCTGTCTCCACCCGCCAGCCGGCTTTTCGAGCGCCAGGCCCAGCCCATGTATATGCGGCTGTTAGCGCTTGTGGAAGAAGGCATCAGGAGCGGGGAGTTTCGCAAGGTTGGGCCGCATCAGGCCATTGCATCGATTCTGGGCATCATCATTTTTTATTTCATCAGCATTCCGGCACTGCGTTTGATGACGCCGGGCGATCCTCTTTCCGCCGCGGGCATTGCCGAGCGGCGCGCCGCAGTGCTGGACTTTGTTTCGGCGGCGTTGTTCACGCCCGCGGAGCGGCCCAAAGGCAAACGTAAATGAACCAGAGAAACAAGTTTTTTGGTTTCCTGGGCGTGCTGCTGCTCGTCGCCATTGTGTATTACTTTCTTTCCACTGGCCACAGCTCCGATCTGGTTTTGATTGGTACCGTTGATGCCAATCAGGTGGTGGTGAGTCCTAAAATCATGGGACGCATTGAGCGGCTGGCCGTGGAAGAAGGTGATGCCGTAAAGAGCGGGCAGATCATTGCCGTGCTCGATTCCCAGGAACTTACAGCGGAGCGCAAATCGGCTGAGGCCACGGTGGTCAGCATGCGGAACCAGGTGGCGCAGACGCGCGCTACCGAGACGCAGGCGGTGGGTGAGACGGCCAGCGGAGTTACCAGCTATGAGGCCCGCTTGCGGGCATCACAGGCAAGTCTGCTGCAGGCGCAGGCCGACCTGCAGCGCATCGAGAGCGATTCCCGGCGCACCATAGAGCTGGCCAAACAGGGAGTATCTTCGCAGCAGCTGGCTGACGAAGCGGCGGCCCAGCTCAAAGCACAGCAAGCGCTGGTGCGATCGCTGGAAGGCCAGGTGCACGCGGCGCAGGCCGACCTTGCCGCGGCCCAGGCGCGGACGAACCAGGCGCACGCCGCGCAAAGTACGGTGGCGGCAACACGAGCACAGGCCCTGAGCGCACAGGCGCAGCTGGAATCGGCGGAGGCGCGGCTGGGTTATACGCAGGTGGTGGCTCCGGTCAATGGCATTGTGACGGTGCGCGCCGCGCGCGAAGGCGAAGTGGTGAATGCCGGGCAGGCGATTGTGGTGGTCACCGATCTGAACGACACGTGGGTGCGTGCGGCGATTCCTGAAACCGAGGCGGTGGAGATTGCTCTGGGCGATGCGCTTCAAGTTCGGCTTCCCTCGGGCGGCACCATTCCCGGCAAAGTCATCTTCAAGGCGCCGGAAGCGGACTTTGCCACGCAGCGAGACGTGGACCGGCGCAAGCGCGACATCAAAACCGTGGTGTTAAAAGTCGCCGTGGACAACAGCAAAAAGACCCTCGTGCCGGGCATGACGGCGGAGGTCCTGGTCCCAAAGTCCAAAGCAAAGGCCAGGTGAGGCGGTGAAGAAAGCGATTGAAGTTCTCAACATCGTCAAGCGCTACGGGAACTTCACTGCGGTGGATGGTGTCTCTTTTGATGTGGCCGAGGGAGAGATCTTTGGACTGCTGGGGCCAAACGGAGCGGGCAAATCCACGCTCATTCGCATGATGACCACCCTTTTGGAAATCACTTCGGGCACGGCGCTGATCGAAGGGTTCGACGTAAAAAAGAATGCAACCCGGGCGCGTCTTTCGATGGGCGTGATTCCCCAGGCCATGACCAGCGACGGCGATTTGACCGTCTGGGAAAATCTGAGCATTTACTCGAAGCTGTATGGCATTCCCGCAGCCGACCGCGAGGCTTCCATCAAAGAGCTGCTGGAGCTGGTGGATCTGGCGCAGTGGCGAGATGCGCCGGCCAGAAATCTTTCCGGCGGCATGAGACGCAGGCTGGAAATTGCGCGCGGCCTGGTGCACCGCCCGCGAATTTTTTTTCTCGACGAGCCTACCACGGGACTCGATCCGGTCTCGCGCGTGGCCGTGTGGGAGATGATTACCAGCATCAAGCAAAAGCGAAATCTCACCGTGCTCATCACCACGCATTACATGGACGAGGCAGACCGGCTGTGCGACCGCATTGCCATTGTCGACCATGGAAAGCTGGTGGCGCTGGATACGCCGCGCGCGCTCAAGGCCAGCGTGCCCGGCTCCAGCGTGATCGAAGCGCAGTTCCACAATGCGCCGTCCGGCTGGCAGCAGACTCTTGCCGCTCTGCGCGGCGTGAATTCGGTGCAGCCTGAGAGCGCGGACACGTACCGCCTGCTCACCGATGACGGTTCGGCTTCCACTACGGCGCTGGTGGAAGCGGCCATCCATGCGAATGTGCAGATCAAAACTCTGGCCGTGCAGAGCACGACCCTGGATGACGTTTTTGTCCACTACACCGGGAGGCAATTGCGCGACCACATGGTGGATTCCAATCTTTATACGCCGGTGGAGCGCTGATCATGCAGCCATTCTTTAACAGTGGACGCATGATGGCCATTGTGGAGCGGGACATCCGCAAGTTTTTTCGCTCGCCCGCGCTGATGATGGCGGCCATGGTCTTTCCCCTGGTGCAGCTGATTGTTCTGGGCAACGCCTTCGGCGGCAAGATACGCGACGCAAAAATGGGAGTTGTGGACCACGACAATGGACCACAGGCCATCCGGGTGAAAGAAGCGCTGCAGTCGGTACAGAGCAATGCGCGCACGTACCGGCCGATTTATTACCGCGACGAGCGGGAAATGGTGAACGACGTCCGCACCGGCAATCTGAATGCGGGCATCGTGATTCCTCCGCAGTTTTCCCGCAATGTGTATGAGCACACCCGGCCCAAAATCGGGCTGGTGCTGGACAACACAGACAATTTCGCGACCTCGGCGTTTGAAGACAGCCTGAGTCGGCTGGTAGACGCGCTGAACCAACCGGACGTGCAGCCGCGGCTTCTGCAGCAGATTGAGCTGGATGTGGTGGAGCTGTATCCCTACATCGAATACATAAAATACCTGCTGCCCGGCTCGATCGCCCTGGCCATGTTCGTGAGCGTGATGATCGGCGGCGGAATTGTGTACATTGACGACAAGGCCCGTGGCGTTCATGAAGGTTATTTGGTCACGCCGATTACCAAAATGGAGCTGGTGGCGGGGCTGAATCTGGCGGGGGCCTTCAAGGCCATGGGAGCTGGAATCGTGCTCACGGTGATTGGATCGCTGATCGCCGGCGTGGGAAGCACGTTTAGTCCATCGAGCCTGATCTGGCTTTTTTTGCTGATTGCCCTGACCTCGTTTGCCTTCATCTCCATGATGTTTGTGCTGATGGTGCGCGTGAATGATCCGCTGGTTCCGCGGGCGATCTTTGGCATTCTGAACACGCTGCTTTATTTTCCCAGCGGCGCCATTTATCCCACACTGGCGTTTCCCAAATGGCTGCGCTTCATTGCGTGGATCGATCCTTTTTCCTATTCCGTCCATGGGTTCAAGGCGGTGCTGCTGAAAGGCGTGGGACTGGCTGCAATTTGGCCAGACCTGCTGT
Source organism: Candidatus Angelobacter sp. (assembly GCA_035695325.1). Taxonomy (GTDB): domain Bacteria; phylum Acidobacteriota; class Terriglobia; order Terriglobales; family Acidobacteriaceae; genus Angelobacter. Next base: position 13,123 of record DASSEH010000167.1, on the reverse strand, counting down.
ATCTTGGATTGTTTGCTCTGGTGATGTTTACATTATCAACGCTGTTGTTTAAACGTACGCTTTGAGGGACCCCCAAAAATGACTCTGCTGGATGCAAAAGAATACGATCCCGCGCCGTCGCGCCGTCGCTGGAAGATCATTGGCCTGGTGGCGGCGGTGCTGGTCGTCGCGCTTGTTCTTTGGCGCATTTACCGATTTTGGCCGGAAGAGCACGCGATCAACCGGTTCTTTGAGGCGATTGAAGCGAAGAATTACGACGAGGCATATGGCATTTACTTTGCCGATCCGAACTGGAAGCATCATCCGGACAGATACAAATACGGCGTGAATCAGTTCATACTCGACTGGGGGCCAGGAAGCGAGTATGGGGCCATCACCACACACCATATCGACTGCTCGCTGGAGCCGCCGGCCAAGGGTTACGATTCCAGCGGAGTGGTTGTAGTGGTCACGATCAACCGCATTGCGGAAAGTAAATCGATGTGGGTAGAAAAAGGATCGAGGACGATCACCACGTCGCCGATCACTGTTTCCTGCCAGTAAGTCCGGCAGCGGTCGGTTAAAAGATCAGGCCGTTACCGGAGAGGCGAAAAACTCGGTGACTTTCTGCAGCGAGGCCGCGTCTTCCACGTTCATGCAGGTCTGAGCGCGATCAATCTGGCGCATCAGTCCGCACAGGACTTTGCCTGGGCCAGCTTCAATGAACGTCTTTACTCCGAGTTGAATCAGCTTTTCCATGGAAGGGGCCCATGCCACGGCGCCGGTTACCTGGCGAATGAGGGCTTCCCGCGAGGCGCTGGCTGAAGTTTTTGCTTCAGCATCGATGTTGGCGATGACGGGAATCTCAGTATCCTGGAACTTAAGCGCTTGCAGGTCCGCAGCCAGCAGGTCCTGGGCGGGCTGCATGAGCGCGCAATGGAAGGGTGCGCTTACCTGGAGCATGATCGCGCGCTTGGCCCCGCGCTGTTTGGCCAGCTCGGCGGCACGCTCTACCGCTTTCTGATGGCCGGAAATCACGATTTGGCCGGGCGAATTGATATTGGCGGGCGAGACAGTTTCACCCTGCGCGGCTTCGGCGCAGACCTCACTCAGAGGAGCAATCTCCATGCCTAAGATGGCCGCCATGGCACCCTGGCCGGCAGGTACGGCTTCCTGCATGTATTTTCCGCGCTTGTGAACGGTGCGCACGGCATCGGCAAAAGTGAGCGTCCCTGCTGCTACATGGGCGGAGTATTCGCCCAGACTGTGTCCGGCCACGTACTGCGGCATAATGCCTTTTTCTTTGAGCACTCGGCAGACGGCAATACTCACGGTGAGGATGGCCGGCTGAGTGATCTCCGTCATTTTGAGCTGGTCGTCAGTCCCTGCAAAGCAGAGCTGGGAAAGAGCAAAGCCCAGGGCATCGTCGGCTTCCTGAAAGGTTTGCTGCGCTACGGGATAGAGCGCTGCCAGTTCTTTGCCCATGCCTGGGGTCTGCGATCCCTGTCCGGGGAAGAGAAAAGCTACAGGAGAAAAAGTCATGAAAGATTTTTAGTCCTCTTCGGCGACGGTGGTGACGGTGGCTTCCCGCCGACGGCTGGTGAATTCCTGCTCGATGCGGGCGTTGATGCCGGATTCGGCAAACTGTCGGGCCACGCGAATGGCGTTTTTGATGGCATTGTTGTTGGAAGCGCCATGGCCCACAATGGCAACGCCCTTGAGCCCGAGCAGCGGTGCGCCGCCGTATTCGGAATAATCCAGGCGCTTGCCGAAGTCCACAAAGGCGCGGCGCGAGAGCAAAGCACCGACCTGTGAAGTAATGGTCGAGCGCAGAGATTCCTTCAGCAGGAAGCGGATGGCCTCAACCAGGCCTTCGGAAATCTTGAGGGCGACATTGCCGACAAAGCCATCGCAGACGATTACGTCCACATGGCCGTTATAGAGGTCGCGGCCTTCCACGTTGCCGATGAAATTCAGCGGCAGTTCCTTGAGCAGCAGGTACGCCTGGCGCGTGAGCTCGTTGCCTTTGGTTTCTTCTTCGCCGATGGAGAGCAGCCCCACGCTGGGGCGGCGAGCGCCGAAAATGGAGCGAGAGTACATCTCGCCCATGATGGCGAACTGGGCCAGATTTTGCGGCTTGCAGTCCACGTTGGCGCCCACGTCGATGAGAATGCAGGGCTTGCCGGCCGAGGTGGGAAACACCGTGGCCAGGGCAGGGCGATCCACGCCAGGAAGCGCTCCCAAAACCATTTTGGCCGTGGCCATGGCGGCGCCGGTATTGCCGGCGGTGACAAAGCCCATGGCCTTTTTTTCCCGAACAAGACGCAGGCCTACGTGCATGGAGGAATCGCGCTTGCTGCGAACAGCCTGCGCGGCCTTCTCCTTCATGCCGATGACCTGAGTCGCGTTTACCAGTTCAATGGGGAGATAGCTGGCCGACGGGTGGTTCCTGAGTTCCTGCCGGAGCTGTTCTTCCGGCCCGACCAACAGGACCTTAACGCCATAGTTGCGTGCGGCGGCCAAAGCCCCTTCGATTTCAGGCCTGGGGGCCCGATCCGACCCCATGGCATCGAGAGCTATGACGGGTTCCACGGCCAGGTTAGCTGGTTTCCTTTACTTCGACGATCTCACGGCCCTTGTAGTGTCCGCACTTGGGGCAAACGCGATGCGGCATCTTGCGTTCATGGCAGTTCGGGCACTCCGATGGGGAGTGCGTGGTAAGAAAATCATGTGCGCGACGCCGGGAAGTTCTGGCCTTCGAGTGCCGCCGTTTTGGATTTGGCATTGCCGTTAAAACCTTTCCTGATAAATTCCGGTCATTGTTCCAGCTTCCTGCGAATGTCCTCAAGCGCCGACCAGCGCACATCGGGCGGGGCGGCCGCGCAATCGCAGCTTTCCACGTTCAGGTTGCGTCCACAGTGGGGACACAGACCTTTGCAGCCCGTACGGCAGAGCATTCTGACCGGCAGCGCCAGCAGAATCTGCTCCTTGAGAATGTCCTCCAGCAGGAGGCCTTCGCCCTCGTAGTACCCAATCTCCGTTTCCGCGCGTCCTATGGAATTATCGTCGCCTTTGGCATCCACACCCAGAGGGCGATAGAGCAGGTCAAACGATTCCTTCACATCCTGGCTTACCGGTTCCAGGCAGCGTGCACACCGTGCCGTGACCTGAGTGGAAAAATTTCCCACCAAACGGATGTCTTCCACTACTTCGCGCGCACCCCGGTTTTCCTCGATCAACTCAGCCCGTCCCGCCGCGAGCAGCGGAGTGTTTTGCTGAATTTCCTGTCCGAGATCGATAACGCCCGGAGTGAAAGCTTCATCGAACGTTATCTTCCGGAGTTCAAGTTCCTTAACTTTTATGAACATGAGAGCACTCCGGAGCGGCGTGTCCGCCGCAAAAAGCACCTGACGGAGAGATGCTGGAAACAATCCCTAGAATAAAGGTGTGTGCAGAGAGTGTCAAGAAAGCGCAGAGAGAGCATTCCGGGTCCCAAAGCTGATTTTTAAGGATGACACTGATCAAAAATAGCCGGAAGCTCTTCGATCAGTGTCACCCATGTACAGCCGTGGTTACAGCCTGCCAATCGCCATGTGCAGGCAGGTTACAGATTTCCGGTTCCGGTGCCGGTCGGTTCCTGGCTGACGACCCGTTCCGCTTTGCTGCGGATCGCCGAGACCGTGGTGCGTACTCGTTCTTTGCCCTGGTCCACGAGATCGCGGGCCGAATCTGCCAGGTCGCCTGCCTGACGCTGCAGATTATTACGGGTTTCCGCGCCGCTCATGGGGGCAAACAATATTCCCAGACCTATGCCAATGCCTAATCCCGCCAAAAAGGACTTCATGTTTTTGTGCTCCTGATGAGTTGGCGAAACAGATTCTCTCGCCAGCTCATACAGATGCAGGTATCAGGACAGGGTTTGCCGTTCCTGAAATATGCCGTTATTTTGGCTGCAGCTTGGCAGCGGCAATCTGCCCGGCCATGGTGGCCGGATTTTCTTTTTGAATCTGCTGATACAGATTGGAAGCTTCCTGGGGATTGGACTTTTCGTACATCTCCGCCTTCTCCAGTTGCGCCTGGGCTTTGGAGACCGTATCGGTGGGGTGGTCGACGAGGTCATTGTAAAGCTTTAAGGCGTCAGACTGCCGATCCATGGAGCGATAGAAGTTGGCCAGAGCCAGGCGGGCCAAAGCGGCAAGGTCATGATCGCCAGAGCTGGCGGCCGACTTCAGCTCCTGCTCGGCAAGGGCGGTGTCGCCTGCCTGAATGGCGGTTGTGCCTTCCATATAACGCGCAATCTTTCCGGCTTTGGTCCAGCTGTATTGATTCGCGACTTCCCCGAATTCTTTTTCTGCGGCTTTTTCGCGTTCGGCAAGGCTTGAAAAGCTGGGCGAGCCATCCTGCGGGGCGGGATCTCCGGGCTGGCGCAACGGCGCGGATGCGGTCCGCATGGCCTTGCCCAGAGCAAGGTTGCCCTGCTCGGCCTGGTGTTCGTGCCAGAGATACAAGCCTGCCGCGACTACCGCCAGAACCACAACAATGCTGCCCACCAAAAAGGTGGTGCGACGGTGGGCGCCGGCCCAGTCTGCTGCTTCATGTGCGGTTTCAGCGAAACGATCCTGCTTCAACTTGTGACGGGTATAACTTTGCACCTGAGACCTTCTTAAGGTGGGATTTAAGTGGCTTAAAAGCACGAGTTTAACAAGCGAGGCCAGCCAGCGTCAATGAGGGGACGCTGCTGGTGCCTGCTTCCAGATCAGGGGAATACATTAATGACTTTCTGAGTTACGTACATCTGAGATTACAAGAAAAAAATCCTTCATTTTTTCCGGGGGTGTACGCTAAACTGAGTTCCGCAATCTTCAAAAACAAGTTCATAAAACAACGGACAGGGCTGTTCCGTTGCTGAGTATTTACTCAATATAGTCGCTCGATAACAGGGTATATGTGTGCCAGCTAAGAAGAACGTGCCAAACAAGCTGAAGAAAAAGAAATCACCAAAGCAGAATCTAATGGTGCAGCCGGACGATCTTTGGATTGCGTCCAAATCCAACCTCAAGGGTGACAATGGGGACCGCGCCTGGAATGACCGGATGGCCACACCGACCGGTTCACGGCTGCTGGAACTGGCTGATATTGCTTTGGGACTCAAGAAGCCCGAACCTCCGAAAAAGCGCCGCCCTGCCACAGGGGCGAACAAAACTTAAGCTGCGGGCCGCCCGCCAGGGCAGTGCAACCACGACTGGGTACGCCGCTTCAAACCCTTTAAAGACCATTAGCGATTAGACTGTTTGCGAACGCGAAGGAGGCTGGCGTGCGTAAAGCTGGCATTGCATTCCTTATTCTTGCTGTACTGGCCCTGGCGGCGGTCCTTATTCTGCCGCATGTAATCGACGTAAACCAGTACCACAATCAGATCCAAACGGAACTGGAGAAAAAGCTGGGCCGAAATGTTTCTTTGGGGCAGATGAGTCTGAGCCTGCTGCCGCCCTCTTTTGAAGTAGACAATGCCGTGCTGGGGGAAGACAACAGCTTTCCGGCTGGCCGGCCCTTTGCCGCGACGGAAAAACTGGTGGTAAGCGTGCGGCTGCTGCCGCTGCTGCGCAAGGCAGTGGAGATCAAATCGCTGCGCCTGGAGCGGCCGCGCATTGAACTGGTGCGGGACACCAGGGGCCGGTGGAACTTTGCTTCTCTGGGGCCGCAGAGCAAACCTGCAGCGTCACAGCCGCAGAGCGATAAAACCTCTTCCGAGCAATTTGCGCTGGACAGTCTGGAGATCCGCGACGGGCAGGTGGCGGTCACCGACCAGCAGAAGCGCAAGCCACGCGCCGTCTATGACCACATTGATCTCACGGTGAACGATTTTGCGCCGAATCAGGAGTTTTCCGTCACGGTGGCGGCGCATCTTCCGGGTGAGGGCAAGCAAATGCTGTCACTCGATGGCAAGGGCGGTCCGATTCAGCCTTCCGATCCGGCAGGCACGAATTTTTCCGGGACACTGAGTCTCGACCAGGTTTCACTTGCGTCCGCGGCGCAGTTTTTGAATTCGCCCGCCACCAGCGGCATGGACGCGCAGGTTTCAGGAAGCGCCAAAGTCCAGAGCTCCGGCGGAAAGATCGTATCGAGCGGCGCCATGAAGTTTGACGATCCGCACATTCACAATGTGCGCATTGGCTATCCCATCACCATTGATTACGACGTGGCCGACGATCTCACCAATGATGAAATCCAGATTCATCGCGGAGACCTGAAGCTGGGGACGGCTCCGGTGGGCTTTAGCGGGACGGTGAATGGCAAAGAGACGCCGGCGCGGATCGACCTGAAGCTCACGGCCGCCGATGCCACTCTGGCGCAGGCCGCGCGTTTGGCTTCGGCCTTTGGCGTGGCCTTTGGCCAGGGAATGGACGTGAACGGCCGCGTGAATGCCGACATCCATGCCAGCGGCGCGGCCACCAGTCCGGCGCTGAACGGGCATCTCTCGCTGCGCGAAGTGGTGATCAGCGGCAAGGAGCTGGCGGAGCCGGTGAAGGCCGGTGACGTGGAGCTGACGCTCACGCCGCAAACCATAACGTCAAACAGTTTCACGGCCACCACCGGCGCAACCACGGTGACGGCCAGCCTTGAGCTTTCGCAGTACACCACGCCGAACAGCACCATCAATGCCGCTTTACGCCTGCCCAGTGCGAAGATTTCCGAGGTGCTGAACATCGCCAAAGCATACGGAGTATCAGCAGTGGAGGGCATAACCGGTGACGGTATGCTGGCGCTCGATGTCCGCGTGCAGGGGCCGGTAAAGAATTTCTCTGCACTGGCGTTTAACGGCAGCGGCAGCGTAAAGAACGCGACGCTCAAAGTGCCCTCGCTGACTCAGCCAGTGGTGGTGCGCAACGCGGACCTCGGCTTCAGCCAGAATTCAGCCACGCTCAACAATCTTTCCGCCGGAGTGGGGCAGACGAATGCCACCGGCACGCTGACGCTCAGGAACTTCGCCGCGCCGCAGGTGCAGTTCACGCTGAACGCGGACAAAGTCAACGTCGCGGAGTTACAGCAACTGGTGGCGGCCCAGCCTGCCAAGCGCGCCGCCAATCGCGATTTCTGGAGCCTGCTGCCAACGGCCAACGCGGAGCCAGCCGAGCCGCCGAGCGTCATCAATAAGATAACTGGAGGCGGCAAGGTGGATGTGGGAACGGTGCAGTATGACGACCTCACGCTGACCAATCTGCATGCCAATGTTGCTTTGAATAACGGTTTGATCCAGCTCAATCCGGTCACGGCGAACCTGTATAACGGAACGGAGAGTGGAACCATCACGCTCGATATGCGTCCGGCACAGCCGGTGTATGCCGTGAATATGAAGACCGACAAGGTGGACGCCAACAAGCTGCTTTCGTCCGTCTCGTCAGTGAAGCAGACTTTGTATGGAGCGCTGGCCTCGAACGTGAATGCCAGCTTCACTGCTCCCACGGCCGACGCCATTGCCCGCGGCCTGAATGGCACCCTGGCGCTGAACCTCACCAATGGCAAGCTGGTGGGGCTGGACATGCTGCACGAGCTCTCCACGGTGGGAAAATTTCTGGGGCTTTCGCATACCTCCCAGGGCTTTACCAATGTGGCGCAGCTAACGGGCAATTTTGACGTGAAGAACGGCGTGGCCCAGACCAACAATCTGAAGGCGGTGATTGATGACGGCACGCTGGCTGCCGTGGGCCTGGTGGACCTGGGCAAGCAGACGCTGAATATGCATGTGACCGCCGTGCTGAACAAGGCGCTCAGCCAGCAGGTGGGCGGCAATCAGGTAGGCGGCTTTATGAATACGGCGCTGGCCAACAATCAGGGCGAGCTGGTGCTTCCAGTGATTGTTACCGGAACATTGCAGCATCCTTTGGTGGAGCCGGACGTGAAGATGATCGCGCAGATGAGGCTGCAAAACCTTTTGCCCACCAGCAAGAACCCCGGCGCGCTGACCGATAGTCTGCTGGGTGCGGTGATGGGCGGAAAACAGGGCGGCGCCAATGGACAGCAAAAGGGCGGGTTGGGCGGAATCCTGAATTCGCTTGGCGGCCAGAAGCAGCAAAATCAGCAGACCGGAAATCAACCCAACAACCAGCAGCAACCGGCAAGTGCAGGCCCGGCCCAGCCGCAGAATTCAGTGGTGGACCTGCTCAACCAAATGATGGACAAAAAGAAGAAGCAGAATCCTCCGCCTAAGCCTCCGCAGTAAAACCTCAACACAGAGGAACGGGGTAAACGGAGGACTTGACGTCAGTGTGTGTAAGCCTGCGGCTTTTTGGATGGCCAGTCAGGCCTGGGATTGTTTGTACTGTGCGTTCAGAATGACTGGACGCATATTTCTTCCAAGCCGCCGCAGTAAAAACCTCAACACAGAGGAACGGAGTAAACGGAGGACTTGACGTCGGTGTGTGCAAGCTTGCGGCTTTTTGGATGGCCCCTCAGGCCTGGGATTGTTTGTACTGTGCGTTCAGAATGACTGGACGCATATTTTTTCTAAGCCGCCGCAGTAAAAACCTCAACACAGAGGAACGGGGTAAACGGAGGACTCTACGTCAGTGTGTGCAAGCTTGCGGCTTTTTGGATGGTGGGTTGGATTGCACTCTTTGCTGACCATGCCGTAGTAGCCTTGTCATAAGAATCCCCACCGTCTTTACCATCCATCAAGGATTTGGCATTGTTTGCACTGCACGTTCAGAATGACTCGACATATTTTTTTCACAGCAGTAAATCAGTCCCCATTCGCGCTTTACGCTTCTTGATTTGGCCTTTCTTTTCTGTAATTTCGGCGCGCTTCTGGTAATTTCTTCCCTGTGACGGCGGGACATGCCATTCCAGCAACTCTCCTGAAATCAGGCTTTTACATTACCCCAGCCATTTTGGCATGAGCTTTGCAATGTACATGGGTGTTTGTGATTTCTCACAGGGAGAAAACAGTATGAAGATGACTCAGAAATTTTTTGCAGCAGCGGCCATGATTGCAGGCTTGTCGCTTACAGCCAGCGCGCAGCTGGGGCTGGGCGGAGTGGTACGCGGTTCGGGCAGCGCCGCAGGCAGTTTGGGCGGACATAATGGCGGATCGCTCGCGGGTGGATTGAATTCCGGCACGCAGATCGGAGCCAATGCGCAGAATGGTACGAATGGCGGGCTGAATTCGAGCGCCAGTTCAAACACCAGCGCCGCAGCCAAAGCGCAGAAGAATGGCCAGCAGAAGGCGGCGAGCAGCAGCGCCATGGCCGCAAATCAGGCACAGGGCCAGGTCCAGTCCACCACATCCGGGGCAGCGCAGACAGGGCATAACGCTTCGGCCACGCTGAACAACAGCGCGCAGGGCGCGGCGAACGCAAATAACAGCAGCAGCCATGCGGCCAGCAGCAATGTCTCCGCCGGTACGGGGAGCAGCGTGAATGCCGGAGCGCGCGGGTCTTCTACAAGCGCCAGCGCCAATACCAACACCAGCGCCAGCACGCAGAGCACCGCGCGCGGCGGCAGAGCCGGCAGCAGCACTCAGGCTGATGCTTCCGCCAATGCCAGCGCCGATGCATCACTCAAGCACGGCAAAAAAGGTTCCGACCAGAAGTAGCTTGCCTCGTTTCCTCAGACAATTCTTCTTTCCTCCAGCGGGCCGCGATGATTGTGTCGCGGCCTTTTTTTTGCGACACAGATCAGGGTAGCGTGAGCACCGGGAACCACCGGTCATTTTTCAAGCACACCGGTGTTCAAGTACCCCGATGCCCAAGGGCACCGGTGATCAGCTCAAGTACACTTACGCTGCGGGAAACTCATTGAGGAGAAGCAGCGATGCGAGGGATGCTGAAAATTTTGGCGGTCGTTATGCTGGCGGCCATCGCGAGTGCGCAGCAGCCCTCGGCCTGGCAGGACGAACTGGTGGAGCACTTTGCCGGCACGTGGAAACTGGAGGGGACCGTCGCGGGCAGGCCGGCGCATCACACGGTGACGACGCAGTGGGTGCTGGGACACCGGTTTCTTGAAATCCACGAGCAAACCGCCGCTGACGCCCCGGCCAGCGAGTCGCGCTACGATGCCCTGTGGTTTCTCGGCCATGATGAGGTGAGCGAGCGTTACGTGCTGCATCTGATGGACGTGTTTGGCGCGCGCTATTCAGAGACAATCGGGTACGGCACACGGGAGGGAAATGACCTGCGCTTCGTCTTTGAGTATCCCGATGGGCCATTTCATACGCAGTGGCGGTGGCTGCCGGAAGCCAATGCCTGGGAGTGGCATCTGGAGCAAAAAGACAAGACGGGCAAGTGGAAACCGTTTGCTGATTTCAAGCTGACGCGTATGTAGAGGGGCTTTAGCTGATTAAGGAGTTGCGCTCGCCCGGTTGCCGCAACATAATTTTAGGACGAAAAGCATGTAAGCCTATTATTTTCAATTGGTTGCGCTCATGAGGCCACATTGTTCTGAGATGCGCTGAAATGTGGAAACTGAAACTTTAAGCTTGTAATTAGCCTGTAATTACACTCTAATTACATACAGTAAGATGAGACCAAAAAACTCAGTCCGTACAGAACGCGCCCAACTCTCTATCGCGGACAACACTAACCGTATTTTGCAGGAGATTGCTGATCTTGGAATATTAGGCAAAACAAAAGCTGAAGTGGCTGGCCGCATAGTGACTGACTGGATTTGGGCCAACGAAGATCGACTGCTGCGGCAAGGCATTAAACTAAAAGAAAAATCGAAAGGAAAATAAAGGACAAGTTGCGCTCATGATTGACGCCCGTAATCTGCCGGATTTTAAAACACCCCCAGCGATTGAGACCCTCATGGGGCTCTACTTTGCTCCTTTGAAAGGCTGGCAGACACCCTACTTCGGACTGTTCTGGAATGAAATCCGGCAGGACTATCCCAAGGTGGAAGTGCAGCCATTTCTTGTGCCGGATCAGGCATTGCGCGTAGAGTTGAAATCAGAGAAAGCAAGGTTGGAAATAACTGGCGAAGTGCCAGTGCGCTGGCTATATTTTCATCGATCCGAGAAAACGCTCATTCAGGTGCAAAGCGACACCTTCATGCAAAATTGGCGCAAGCGCAATGATAAAGACCCCTATCTGCATTACTCAGATTTGCGTCCGTCCTTCGCCAACATGTGGAAGAGATACTGCAAGTTCCTTCGAATAAACAAAGTGACCGTCCCCGTTGTTCGAGAATGCGAAGTCACCTATGTCAATCATATTGATAAAGGCTCAGGATGGAACTCGCTCCGAGACTTGAGTAATGTAGTTTCTTGTTGGTCTAGTGTCACGTCGAGTGGCTTTTTACCTAGTCCAGACATAATCTCATTTAATCTTGTATACCCGATCAGAAAGAAGAATGGACGGCTTCAGGTCACCTTGCAGCCCGGTATTCGCGAGGGTCAAGAAACATTGCAGCTGACGTTAATGGCTAAGTGTAAACCCGAGTCCTCTGCTCCATCCGAGTTGCTGAATGCATTGGACCTCGCACGCGAGTGGGTCGTCAGAGGCTTTACCGACTTCACGACGGGAAGTATGCATGAAATCTGGGGGAAAACTGACCGACAGAAGAGAGGCAAGAAATGAGTGCATCAGTTGTGTTTGCCACGCCCTTTAAGCCCAAATTAAAGCAGCAGCGTCCCAGTCAGTGGAGTGAAATCAAGCTGCTTGAGGATGCTAGTCCCTGGGTAACTGGTTGCGTCTTCAAGATTTCCGAATTTGCTCGCCTTCCACAAGATTGGGACAGCCACGGCAGTAAGGCCGTGACAGTGGATGCATTTAAAATGGCTCTGATCTTTCTCTCACAGAGTCCGCTCGAACTTGTTCCCGAACCCAGCGTTAGTCCAGTTCCCGGAGGCGGCCTGGGTTTCCACTGGCAAACGGAAGGACGAGACTTGGAAATAGAAATTCTTCCAGATGGTCAAGTCGAGTACCTCAAGACCGTCTCAGTCAAAGGCGACGTCAAGTCTGAGGAAGGCCTGCTTGAAACATTTAGCGACAAGAGACTTTGGTATTGGCTCGCTGGAGAGTTAGCATAGATTGAAAAATGCCAGAGCATATCGATGCTGTCGACATTAGCGATGATGATATTCTTTGGCGCAGAGTCGATCAAAGCATGATCGAGCGCAATCCTGACGGAACAGAATCGTTGCAATCCTGGGCTTATAAGGACCAGAATCATGAACTGTCAGTCCATTTGGCACGCGAAACGACTCCTCAATTAGTCTTTGCTGCTGGCAAACCAGGGCAAGTGCTTGTTGGGCTACGTGCACAGATTATTAGAAGTTTAGGGTATAAAGTTGTTCGCGATCCCGAACCCGATAATAGCGCCCATTGCCTGATTATCCCGTACCCCACGAATAAGCCGCACCGGAAGGCGATGGCCGCAGCATCTGTGCGAGTGAAAATCTAAGATCACCCGCTTCCTGACGATAGTATAATCGCCTGATTTTCGTGGCAATACTTTGTGATACTGTTTTGAAATTTTACTTCCAGTTCAGGTTAGTGCCGCCTTGATTTCCTGGATATGTACTTCATTATGCGTAATGTGATACTCCATCTCTTCTTTCGTGAAAATGTCAGCTAGCGCGTTACGATACGTAGCATTATCTCGCCTGTATTTGTTATTCTCTGTTAGAGCGTCTAGCAGTATAGATGCGTATCTATCGTAATTGCCAGAACATCGGAGCTCAAAGTAAATCTCGAAAATCATGTTGCCGACGGCATATTTCAGGCGCTCGCCGATATTTTCTGATATCAATACAAAATAAGTAGATCTGCAAAGTGCGAGAATGCTGCTCTTGATAATATTGTCATTTTCATCTAAGCGCCAGCTTGTTGATTTCAGGATAATATTGGGTTGATTTAGTGGAAGCTCTTCAATGGCTAAAATCCAATCCCTCATGTAGGAGAAAATTTCATATAGCAGATAGCTATACTTGATAGGACACTCATCTGTCCCATCCGCTAATGAGTCGCAAAGTTTGTAGTTCTTGCAAATTCGTTCCACGATTCGAGGCTGTCAAGGCCGGCGGAAAATTAGGCCAGCAGAGCGGAGTAAAACCAGGCCAGAGGAAGAGTGGGAGAAGAGAGCGTTTGAAGGGAGGGATGGCGTCTGGAGCGGAGGCCTGCGCCGTTAGGCGCGTTCAGGCCGGAGC
>DASSEH010000166.1:0-1283 GCA_035695325.1 Candidatus Angelobacter sp. | reverse complement strand
CTTCGGGTCAGAAGCTGAAGAGCACGTGTTGAGCAATGGTGTCCGCTTGTCACCGGTGGCCTCAGTCGGTCGACGCAACACTTTATCTTGAACGGGCAAGATGGAGTGTTTGGTTATGTGTCAAAGATATCGTCGAGGTTTTACTGCGGCAGAGAAGACGGAGTTATGGGATCGCTGGCAGCGAGGGGAATCTCTGAAAGAGATTGGACGGGCATTTGGCAAGCCGTCATCGTCTATTCATCTCCAAGTATCGCCCCACGGTGGGATTCGTCCTGCGCCACGGCGTCGCTCACGGTTGTCATTGACGCTTTCGGAGCGCGAGGAGATATCGAGAGGCCTTGCGGCACATCAATCGGCACGATCGATGGCGAGGTTGCTGGGCCGCTCGGCCTCGACGGTGAGCCGAGAACTTAGCCGCAATGGTGGCTATAATTGCTACCGAGCGGCCCTGGCTGATGCGAAGGCATGGGACCGGGCTCGTCGTCCAAAGCGTTGTAAATTGGCGAACAGTCCGCGGCTCCGCCAGGCAGTGGCAAGCCAGCTGAGATTGAATTGGTCGCCCGAGCAGATCGCCGGTTGGCTTAAGAGAGCGCATCCTGAGGATGAGAGCTATCGCGTGTCACACGAGACGATCTATCGCAGCTTATATGTTCAAGCCCGCGGCGTGCTTAAGAAAGAGTTGCTTGGCTATCTCCGATCGAAGCGGACGATCCGCCGATCGAAGCGGGTAGACCCGGATGGCGATAGACGGGGGCAGATCAAAGATCTCGTCTCAATCAGCCAGCGGCCGGCGGCAGTTGAAGATCGGGCTGTGCCTGGTCATTGGGAAGGCGATCTGCTGGCCGGGACAAAGAACAGCTACATCGCGACCTTGGTCGAACGTCATACGCGTTACGTGATGTTAGCGAAGGTAACCAATAAGGACACGCATACGGTCGTTTCGGCACTCATCAAGCAGGCCAGGAGGCTACCGAATGAGCTGTATAAGTCCCTGACCTGGGACCGCGGCAAAGAACTTACCGACCATCGACGATTTACCTTGGCGACCAACATCGACGTCTACTTCTGCGATCCGCAAAGTCCGTGGCAGCGCGGCTCCAATGAGAACACCAATGGTCTGCTGAGACAGTACTTTCCGAAGGGAACCGACCTCTCGGTGTACTCGCAAGCTCATCTGAACAAAGTGGCGCGTCAGCTCAACGAACGGCCACGGCAGACCTTGCAATTCGAGACGCCAGCAGAGAGATTTAACGCTTGTGTTGCATCGACCGGTTGAGCTGGCA
>DASSEH010000165.1:0-1763 GCA_035695325.1 Candidatus Angelobacter sp. | reverse complement strand
CCCGGTTACGGATTTGGGCGCACGGTCAAGCCCCGCAGCCGCGAAGCGGTGCGCCGAAGGCGCAGGGCTTGAGGGTGCGCCTAAATCCGTAACATCATCGTGGAGATCGCAAATATTTTCCTACTCAGTCGCTCCTGCGTTTGTTTGAGCTATGGTTTCGGTCCGATCCAAGGCGAGCCCTTTGCGTGGCGTGCGGCGCTCGCCGCACCAACTTATATCCGGCCGGATGTAATCCGTTCCAAGGTCCCTCATGCGCGTTGCGAGGGCGCGGGCTCCAAGGGGGATGGGACCATTCTCTACCGCGGCGTCTTTCAGCCATGTCGAGATCCGGTCACACATCCACCTTGGATCTCATGAGCTTCTGTTATCGGTTCATTCGTTACCCCTTGAGGACGGCGCCTCGCGGCACCAGGCCCGTTTCAAGATAGCGCCATAATGCCACCAGCAGCTTGCGCGCCAACGCCACGATGGCGATACGACGGATGCGACCTTTCACGGTACCGACACGCGCCCGAAACCAGACGCTCAAATCGCTGTCGGGTTGATAGCGCAGCCACAGCCACGCGAGTTCGATCCCAGTGGTTCGCCCCTTGCGGTTGCCGGCCTTGCTGATCCCTTGGTCATGGGCCACGTTTCCGCTTTGGAACGGGCTCGGCGCGTAGCCGACATAACTCGCCAGTTGGCGGCGGTTGTTGAAGTCACGATGGAATATCTCGCCAACCAGCACAGCGGCAAACTCCGGGCCGATCGCCTTGAGCTTATGGAGGGCCTGGATCTTCTCGGCGTTGACATGCGTCGATGCTTCATCCTCAACAATGGCGTCGCGCTCCGCCTCAAGAGTGGTGATCATCTCAACAACCACCTCAAGGCGATGCAATTCTCGCTTGATCTCAGATTTTAGCCGCGGCGGTAACGCGCCGCCCTGGGCCGTGCGCAATTGCTCCAGGCGCGCCACCGCCTGCGGGCGCAACGGATGGTAATCGTAGATGCCTTGGAGCGCGCAAAGCCCTTTGATGCGGTTGACGTGTTGAACGCGTTCGCAGATCAAGCGATCACGCTCACGGTGCAGCCGCCGCGCGTCCTCTTCGGCAACGCTGGGTACCCGCACCACGCTCCACACTTTTGGCTCACCGCGTAGATACGCCATCAGCGAACGTAGCAACCGCTCGGTGTCGATCCGATCCGTCTTTACGCGTCGCACTCGCCGATCCACCTGCAGGCTCGCCGGATCAATAACGTAATTGCGCACCCCATGCGCTTCGAGCTGTCGATGTAGCCAAAAGCCGTCATAGCCGGCCTCGTAGCATGACATCACTTCGACCGTCCGGCCCATCTCCCGGCTGACACGTACCCGCACCTCCTCGATCAATTCAAGTAGCCCTTTCCAATCGCCACCACTCAAGATGCGGCGGCTGATCCTCGAGGAAAGCGGCGTAATGAATCCAATAACCCAGCTCTGCTTGCTCAATTCGATTGCAAATAAACACCGCACCGTTTCACCATGCGTTGCGGCTCTGCTTACTGTCCGGACCGTCATCAGGCGCTCCTATGCTTTGGTGGTGGGGTTACACCGAACCGGTATCAACCCGCCCGCCGCGCCTGCATAGGATCTCTACCCATCACGACAGGCCGCCTCTTTCGGGCCGACCGTCGCTAACGGGGCATTGCGGACATTGCCAGACCTGTAGCTTGCCCCGCCCAGTCGCGATTGACCCACAGCCGAAGTCTCCCCCATCAATGGTCGACGCGCGCTCGACAGGCTA
>DASSEH010000164.1:0-2063 GCA_035695325.1 Candidatus Angelobacter sp. | reverse complement strand
GCTTTCCCCGGCTGCGAGCGGGGTAGAAAGCGGGCCGTCAGGACGGGAACTCCGCGACCTGTCGGCCAGCCAGTGCGACTTAGCGGAATTTCCCATAGATAGGCGCTTCAGGGCAAAGCCCGACAAACAAATTGTCGATCGTCAAGCAGCGAGTCCGAGTTCATGGAAGACGCCTTTCATGGCTGCTTGGATGGCATCGTAGTGTAGATCGATCGGTTTTGGGTTGTGTGCTCCGCGCTTCGGCCGGAGTGGCTGAGCGGCGGCGAGCAGGGGTTTGATGGCTTTGTCGCGGAGAACGAGGAGGGCAGTCATAGCCCTGAGACCGGTCAGCAGCGGCTCGTAGCGGCGGGTGTGGCCGATCCGGCGGATGATGTGTTTGCCGCGGAGTTTTTTCAGATCATAAGCAGCGTGGCGGGGACCGTACTGTGATGGGCTTTGCTTGCTGAGTGCGCGCACCCGAGCCGCCACCTCGGAGGCGGTGAAGCCGTTGGGTGAGGAGGACAAAGCGAGCAGCGCTTCGATGACGCGGCGCATGCGCGCCTTGTTGAGATCGATGCCCCCGACGATGGTTTTGCCGACGCGCGACGCCGCCGGCAGCTGCTCGAGCATTTCATCGGCGATGAAGCACTGATCGATGCAGCTTAGGGCATCGGCAAACCTTTCCAGGACACTTTTCAATCGGGAGACCACCTCGGGAAACTTGTCCAGCGACCGGCCACAGTTGAGCTCTCGCGTGTTATGGGCAACGACCTCGATGCGAAGGACGCGTTCGCCCTTGGTATAGATCTTCAGAGTCAGCTTGCCGCAGTGCAGCTTGAAGATCGTCAGATCATACGTAGGTCTCTCAACCGCGACTTCCCATTCGGCCGAGCGCTTTGTTCGCCGGCGATTTTTCGGACGATGCTTGTATCCGAGGATGGTTTTGATGGTCTTGAGATCGAGTGGGGCACGGCTGCGGTCGATGAGCGCCTGAAACACTTGTTCCATGTGCCCGCCCACCTCAAAGACCAGGTTGCGACTGTATTCGATCTGATAGTTGGAGTACTGATAATGGAACCCGCTACGCTTCTGTTCGTCGAAGTCGAGGGCGAAGCACACACAGGTGTAAATCCAACGCTCGCAGACCTGGCTCAATCGCCCTATAGCCCGGTGCTCGGACAAGGTGTCTGCGATCTTCGCCAGACCTGCGGCGTCAGAGATCGTCGTAAAGCAGTTTCCTTCCTTGGTGAAGGCGATGCTCGCCTTGCGCGCCTGGCAGGCAACGTATTCATGACCGTTCAAGATCACCTGGGCAGGGAAGGGAGGATGCCCGCTAATCTTGATGGTCAGATGGCCCCAGTCAGGATCGAGGATGTGAAACGAGTAGTGGTTGACATAGGGCATCGGCTTCTTTCGTTCGATGTGGTGCTTCGCGCTGACATCCCACACCGGCGCCTGCGCCCGACCGACCAGGACCAGAAACAAGCCCTGGGTGACCCTCGTCTTGGCCAGGTATTCTTCTGCAAGGTCGTGCTTGCGCTGCCCTGCCGGACAGTCGATCACGGGAATGTCGTGGGCTTTGGCATAACCGCGAAGGCGACGGCTGAACCGGCCGGCCAGCCGCATCAGGTAGGCGTTTTCGAGCGTCTCATCCGATCCGGTCAGCGCGCGCCACCACACCCGGAACCCGCCCGGATCATGGCCCATCCGGAAATACGCGTTCAGGACAATGCGATCGACGCAATCGTAGCTGCCGCCCAGCAAATCCTGATAGAGAGTGCTCAGCCCGTCTGTCATGGAAGGCAGGTTACAGGCACCCTACCCCCAGCTTCAAACTGCCCCGCAGGGGCCACTTTTTCGCAGCCCGGTCTGCGCAAAAGCGTAGTCCCTTACGACCTGAATGTTTGCACGTTGTGAGCAGATTTGTCAGACGAGAGCGGGAATGATGGTGTGCTCGGTGAGGCGGCGACCGGCAGCAATGGCAGCGCGACCAGCGCGGGTGAGATAGTAGCGATAGGTGCCGGTGACGCGTTTGATGACGCCGAGGTGGCGCAGGCGGGCGAGTTGCCGGGAGAGGGAGGCGG
>DASSEH010000163.1:0-1646 GCA_035695325.1 Candidatus Angelobacter sp. | reverse complement strand
AATCTGGATTTAGGCCAAGCGCGGGTGAACAACTACCACTATCCGGAAAAGTACCTGCTCGAGTACGAGTCCGATGAGGACGACCCGCTATAGCGCCTACTCGATCTTCCGCTTGAGCATCCATGCCGGGATCCAGTGGGTCACCGACTTGCGTCGTGCCCCGTAGGCGATCTCGTAGGTGACCAAGCCCCACCAGTTGCCCTGCTCGCAGATGCCCCAGCAGGTGAGCCGGCCTTCGACGACCGAGTGCATCTGCAGTCCGGCCGGGTTGTAGCCGCCGGCGCGATGCGGCTCGCGCGGAAACAGCGCAGCAAGGTCGACCAGCACCGTGGCCGGCGGGTCCACGCGGCGGAACGCCTGTTGTACGGGCTGCCCGTTGTAGCCGATCGACTGGAGCTCACCCACTATTCGATCATACGTACTGCTTATCTGCTTAAGTGGACCTATGCTGGTCAGGTGGCGTTCGTAGCTGTCGGTCCGGTTGGTGGGGTCGACTATCCGCGGACCTATCAGGAGTTTCGAGCGTGGTTTCCTGACGATGCGTCCTGCGCCGATTATCTAGCGCGTTTGCGCTGGCCAGAAGGCTTTCGGTGCCCGGTGTGTGGTGGCGACAAGGCGTGGCAGACCTCGACGCAGCACTGGAAGTGTGCCGAGTGCGGGCGCAAGACCTCGGTGACTGCCGGGACGATCTTTCACCGCACGCGTACGCCGTTGAGCACGTGGTTTGCCGCGATCTGGCTGGTTACCTCGCAGAAAAACGGGGCCTCGGCGCAGAACCTGCACGACATGTTGGGGCTGGGGTCCTATGAGACTGCCTGGGTATGGCTGCACAAGCTGCGCCGGGCGATGGTTCGCCCCGACCGTGAGCTGCTCGCTGGGGTGGTCGAGGTCGATGAGTCGTTCGTCGGGGGCCGCGCCACCGGCAGGCGGGGCGCCTCGACGGATAAGGTGCCGGTCATGATCGCGGTGGAAAATGTTGGGACACAGGTCAATAGGAAACTTCGCCTCGGTCGTGTGCGGCTGGGCGTGGCCGATGCGCCGGGGTCCATACAACTCGTCGAGTTCGCCCGCACCACCGTCGCACCGGGTTCGCTGATCCGCACCGACGGCGCGCGGATGTTCCGGGTGTTGGCCCAGGAGGGCTACACCCACCAGTACATCTCCGGGTACAGCTCACCCGAACCGGGGCATGTCACCTTGCCCGGACCCCACCGGGTGGCCTCACTGCTCAAACGCTGGAATGCCGGCACCCACCATTACCGCGTGGAACGCGAGCACCTGCAGTACTACCTCGACGAGTTCGCCTTCCGATTCAATCGAGGCACGTCACGGGCCCGCGGACTGCTCTTCTACCGGCTGCTGCAGCAGAGCGTCAACACCGATCCCCACCCACTGGCCGACCTCATCGGCGGCACCATAGTGAAGCCCGACGAAGAACTAGACGAGCAGACCACTCTAGAACCTTTGCCTAGCAACATGTTTGGGGAATTCTAGGCCCATAGTCCACTTAAGCAGATAAGCAGTATGTATGTTCGATCTTGAGGCGCTCTCGGCGGTGGACGGCAGCGAAGCCGTAAAAGTTCCCATGGACCGCGACAACGTTCGTCTCAAATTGGTGAGTCCGATCGCCCGAAATCCGCTAGTTG
>DASSEH010000162.1:0-1232 GCA_035695325.1 Candidatus Angelobacter sp. | reverse complement strand
GGCAGGAAACTTATCGACCGGACCCCATCAGAAGAGTGTACATACCAAAGGCCAATGGCAAACTCAGGCCGTTGGGCATCTCGACCCTGCGTGATCGAGTCTGCATGACAGCAGCGATGCTGGTGCTGGAACCGATCTTTGTTGCGTCAGGAAAAGTCCAGGAAAGGAGGATGAGAACGAAATCTGAAACCTTTCTTCGCGATCCAGAGGGTTCGACACCCTCCCGGTAAAGGCCAGCCAGCCAGCCGGAAGCGAGCTTTGCATGGATGGTGGCAACACCATTCGTGAAGCGTAAGCAGCAGGTGCTAAAGCCGCGCGGTAGCCCCGATATGGTTCTCACGCTGAAGCCTTCGCTGTCGAAGAAGCGGTGGCAGCATCGACGAAACCGCCAATGGCGAGGGATCGTCGGTTCGGCCGGGGTCTTAGCTCGAGGCAAAGGCACAGGATGGATCGCCTGGGAACCTGAGAGATCCCGCTCACGCCCACGCGAGAGCAAGCCGGCACTTGGGGTCGTCGGTTGAACAATTGACCTGGCCCGGAAGGCCCCCTCCGACCTTCCGGGAGCGCGAACGGAAGTCTGCGAGACACGAACCGAGAAGGACAGCGTGGACCCTGGAAGCGAACCAAATAAGTGACCGGGGATGCGTGTCGGGAAGTCGTAGCACCTCAATATGACCGCTGACGTCGGGGAACCGGACTCACCGGGACCCGATCGAGGAAAGAGGGGTGCCATGAGAAGAGAACCGTTGACGAGAAACACGGGAGAGGACTCTGAGACTCACAAACCTGTCCACGAAACGACAACGGATAGCTGAACTGGCAAGGACGAATCGAGGAGTGGCGCTGTCATCGCTGCACCACGTCATCGACTTGGAATGGCTGAAAGAGGCCTACCGGCTAACCCGGAAGGATGGTGCTCCTGGCATCGACGGTGTGATGGCGAACGAGTATGCGGCAAACCTGGAGGCCAATCTCCTGGACCTCCTGGATCGCATCAAGTCGGGTCGCTACAAAGCGCCGCCGGTCCGCAGGACATATATTCCAAAAACGGACGGCTCGCGTAGACCGCTCGGCATACCGACCTTCGAAGACAAGGTGGCGCAAAGAGCAATCGTCATGGTGCTGGAGGCGGTGTATGAGCAGGACTTCCTTCCCTGCTCATACGGTTTCCGGCCCGGGCGCGCGGCTCATCAAGCATTACAGGCTCTGCGTACTGCCATCATGAGCCAGAG
>DASSEH010000161.1:0-1537 GCA_035695325.1 Candidatus Angelobacter sp. | reverse complement strand
CCGCTCCAGCTTGCGCGATGCGGAGCATCAAGCGAACGCCTGCCCTTACAGGCGATGACATCGATGCTTATTCAAGTTCGATTGGCTGGTACCGGCCGTTTTCATCCAGCGCCGTTCCCCATATTTTGTGCGAAGCCTGATGTTCAGCGCGGCCAAAGCTGAGAGAGGTTCCAAGCCCCAGGTCGAGATTGCGCGTATTCTCCAGGATGTCGATGAGCTTTTCGGTATCGAGTTGCGGTCCAGCACGTTTAAGAGCCTGGATCAGGACGTTCGCCGAAACGTAGCCTTCAAGCGACACGTAGTCGGGCGCTTCTCCGGTAAAATATTTGGCAAGCGCATTCTTGTATTCGAGAACCACACTCGAAGAGCCGGAAACCGCCGGGACCACTTGGGTGACGATTACGCCGGTGGCATAGCGCGATCCCAATAGCATCAATTCATCGGCAAGGGCGGTGCTGCCCACGAACGACACGTTGCTGTAAATCATTCCGGGGTAGAGGTCGCGGGTCTTCTCGATGAACTTTGCCGCGGCCCGATAAGTTGACACCATGACTACCGCTTTGATCGGCGGCTTCTGCGCCTTCAATTGATTGACCGCATCCTCCACATCGACGGTATTTCGCTTGTAGTTGAGCCGCAGAATCGCGCTGTCACTGGCGCCCAGCGCACGAAATGCCTTCGCGACACCGGCGAATCCCGAATCTCCGTATGAATCCTGCTGGGCGAAAACGGCGATCTGTTTGGGTTGCAGCCGGCGCAATTTTACCAGGTAGCGCACCACGGCGTCGGTTTCCTCCGCGTAGCTCGCACGATAGTTGAATACATAGCGATCGGGAGGATCATTGCGGAGCAGATTGGCGCCTGTGAACGCGCCGAAGAACAACAGCTTTCGCTCGAGCGCATAGGGCACCGCAACGACCGCGGTGGGGGTTCCGACATTTCCAATGATGCCGAATATTTGGTCTTTCTCGTAGAGCTGTTTCATGGCCTCGGGGGTCCGCGTCGGTTCATAACCGTCGTCAGCCGCGATGAGCCGGAGCATCCGGCCCTCCACGCCCCCGGCATCGTTGACCCGGTTGAAAGCGGTATCGATCCCGAGCTTCATCTGGCGCCCCAGCTCCCTAGCGGAGCCGGAAAAGGGTGCGGCTATACCGAAGCGAATTTCTCGATCGGTTACACCGCGGACCGGGTTGTTGAACGCTGGCGCTGTGGGCGGTGTGGCGGTGACGGCGGAAGACGGTGCAATGACACCGGACAGCGTCGGCGCGGCGATCGACCGCTCGAGATCAGCGAGCTGGCGGTCTGCCAGACTGCAATCAATCTTTCCTGTTGTCGCAGCGTTGCGGCCGTCCGCGACACTGCGATCGAGCAGCTGCGTCAGGTCGTCACGCTCAGCCTCGTTGGACGAGGCTTGCTCGATCACAGCCGCGAACTTATCGACGATAACCTGAATACGGGGCCGTGCGATGTCGGGGCAGGCCAACGCTGAACCCACGATCGGCCCGACACGGCCTGCAAGGTCGCGCACCACATCCGT
>DASSEH010000160.1:0-1841 GCA_035695325.1 Candidatus Angelobacter sp. | reverse complement strand
GTCCCGCTGTCCATGTATCCGGCGGGCTATGGCGAGAATCCCAAAGTGCCGCTGTCATTTGTTGCGCTCGCATCGCAGAAGTCGGGCATGGTGCTGCATTTCCTGTGCTTCTACGGTCATCCCACTCTCTCAACCTGGTTCACCAGCGAATACAAGAAGAGCGGCAAGAAGCTCGACATGGGTAAAGGTTGCGTCCGCTTCAAAAAGTTGGAGGACCTGGCTCTCGACGTGGTCGGCCGCACCGTTGCGCGCGTGTCCGCGGAGGAGCACATGGCCAATTACCAGGCGGCGAGGGCGCTCATGGGCAAGGGCCGTAACGCAGGTGAAGGAGCGGCCGGGCTTTCAAAGAGCAGCGCAAAGAAGGGCGCGAGGAAGTCCGCGGTGAAGAAGGCGAAACCAAAGAAGTGACCCGAGCGAGTCAGACAAGCGCAGGTTGCTAAGTGGCTGCGCGGCGAAGTGTCGATAGTAAGCTCTGGGCTTGCCCTGTTTTCTCGGACAGTGAGGAAGGGATAATTTAGTTCAGTTTGGATTCAAAGTTGATGGGGCTCTGGTAGTCAAGACTGGAGTGGAGTCTGGTGCGGTTATAGAAGGTCTCGATGTAATCGAAGATGGCGGTGCGGGCTTGGGCGCGGGTGGCGAAGCGATGATGATAGACCAGTTCGTATTTGAGGCTGCTAAAGAACGACTCGATGAAGGCGTTATCGTAGCAGTTGGCTTTGCGGCTCATGGAAGGGACCAGGCCGTGTTGGGCCAGGACTTGTCGGTAAGCGGCACTGGCGAACTGAGCACCGCGATCGGAGTGGAGGATAAGAGTTTTAGCGGGGCGACGATGACCAAGCGCCATGCGCAATGCGGCAATGACCAGTGTGGCATCGAGGATTTGGCTCATGGCCCAACCGACTAGTCGCCGGGTGAAGACATCAAGGACCGCGACTAGATACAGCCAACCCTGGCCGGTCAGCACTGCGGTGGCATCGCTGACCCAGACTTGATTGGAGCGTCGAACGACGAGGTTGTGCAATCGGTTAGGCGCGATGGGTCCGCCGTGGCGGCTGTCGGTGGTGGCCGCTCGATACTTGGAGCGTTGTCGAGCGAAGATCCGCTCCAGGCGCATCAGGCGGGCAATGCGGTTACGCCGTCCCGGGCAGCCCAGCGCATGAGCCAGGCGCGGGCTGCCGTAAGTCTGGCGACTGCGAGCAAATTCCTCTCGGATGCGCTCGCGCAAGCGGATGTTCTCCAGTTGGCGTGAGCCAGGCAAGTGACGCCGTTTTTTCCAGTCGTAATAACCGCTGCGCGAGACCAGAAGAGCCTCGCATAACCAGGCCACTTTGTATTGGCCGCTCATCTGTTGGATTCGGGCATATCTCTCGGCGGCGCTTCGGAGAGGATGTCCAGTGATTTTTTTAAAACTTCACGCTGCTCTAAGAGCTTAGCGTTGTCTGCGCGTAAGCGCCGAATCTCTGCTTCCAGTTCCGCGACACTGCGCCCAGCTTTGGACTCGGCCGCGGCAGCCTCGGGCTGCCGCTCCAACTGAGCCCAGCGATATAGCAGCGGTGCGCGAATCCCCAGCTCGGCCGCCACCTTGGCCGCACTGCGACCGCTGGCACGCCACAACTGTAGCGCCTCCTTTTTGTACTCTTCGGTGTATCTCGCCTTACTGCGAGCCGGCTTACTTAACTGCGTCTTCATGTGGGCTTCCTTTCGGGTTTTGACCCTTAGCCCACTGTCCGTCAAATCAATGCAACCCTAATCTGACCCCTTTCTCCCTTCCTCAATCGCGAATTATGGATTGAAAATCCATTCTTTATCAGCAGGATTATCAGGATCACCAGTCACAATGA
>DASSEH010000159.1:0-1348 GCA_035695325.1 Candidatus Angelobacter sp. | reverse complement strand
GCACATCTTCCATGGCGGCTACGAACGCGCCATTGGCCTTCGGCGGGATGACCCAGCACTGCTGGCGATGGGGCTGGAGAATGTTTTTTTTAGTGCCCGCCCAATCGTCGAGTCGCTGGCGCGATCGACAATTTGCAGTTCGACGACCTTTTTCTCCAACAGCCGCAAGGTCCAGCGCGCGCGTCCCTTGGGAGGTTTGGAACAAGCCAGCGCAATCAATTTGGCTTCTTTCTCGCCGTCAAAAATCCGTGCAACCGCCGGTGTCGCCCGTTGCTTGCGGCTCAACACAGCCTCGAAGCCTTCTTCCACCAGTTGCTTCCGGACCCGGTAAACCATGGATGCACTGGTCTCCAGCGCCTTGATAATCCGGTTGTCACTCCAGCCTTCACCGGCTTCCGACACATCGGCCTTCAACAATATCCGCGCCTTCAGCAGCCGCTGGGCCGCGCTCTTGCCCTTTCGTATCACCGCTTCAAGTTGCTCCCGTTCCGCAACGCTAAGCCGCACAACATACTTCTTTACCGAAATCTCCTTCGCAGCCATCATTGCCTCCGCCGCATGCCATGCGGCTGAAGCGAATCACAAGATTCATGTCCTTGCAAATTGATTGAAGCGAGCGACTAGTACCTCTGCACAGTGATTATGACTCTTTGGAAGTGTCTGGGTAGGCTCGCCCCATTTTTGCGCGGGCCTTTTCTGTAGTGAACATCCATTTGATACGGGAGCGTGCAGCATTTCTCTGTCGTTCCCAAGCGGTGATTTCGCGGCGTAGTCGCTTGGGGTCGTCGATCCTGCGAGCGAGGCACTGTCCCCGCAAGACGCCGATCTCGATCTCAACCATGTTGAGCCAGCTTGCGTGCTTGGGGGTGTAGTGGAACTCGATCCGCCGCAAGATCCGCCTGGCTTCGGCGGGCGGGAACGTCTGATACAGGGCGCCGGCGGAGTGGGTCGATAAGTTATCCTGCACAACCCGGATGGTCTCGGCATCGGGATAGTGGATGTCGACGAGGTCACGCATGCATTTGGCATAGTCTTTTGCCGCTCGCCGCTCAGTGAGCTTGACCTTGCGCCAGGGACGATGCACGTCGAGGAGAACGAAGAGATTGACCGTCCCATTGCGACGATACTCGTAATCGTAACGTTCGAGCCGGCCCGACCTGGCCGGGATTGGCTGACGGACCTCGCCGATGAGTTGCACCGGACTTTCGTCGAAGCACACGACCGGCCGCTTGGGATCGGGCGCCTCGGCATAGAGATCAAGCACGTCCTCCATGCGGGCGACGTATTCGCCATCGACCTGTGGAATGCACCACATGTCTTTGCGCCAGGGTTTGAGGTCATTTTCCGC
>DASSEH010000158.1:0-3519 GCA_035695325.1 Candidatus Angelobacter sp. | reverse complement strand
CGGAACACGAGCTTTCGCGGCTATGCCGATTACGTGCAGACGGAGGAATTTGCGCACGGCCTCGACCAGTTGATCGCTTTGAGCAGTCAGCGATGCACAGCGATCATGTGCGCCGAAGCGGTGCCGTGGCGCTCCCATCGGTCGCTGGTGGCCGATGCGTTGAGCGTGCGCGGCATTGCTGTCATCGAAATCTTCTCCGCCGCCGATTACCGCGACCACAAGCTCACGCCGTTTGCCCATGTCGAGGGAACATCGATCACCTGTCCGGCGGCGCAACCGACAGTGCTCTAGGCTGCTGGTCAGACTCGCCTGGCGCGTCTGACCAGCAGTAACCGCTCCTACGGTGGCTGAACGCCGGTCCTTCTGGATGTTTGCCTCCGGGTAGGGCAACATTTGAACGCAGAATGATTCAGGCCGGACAGCGCTACTTGCTCCGTGCCGGCGCGATACACCCGCGGATGCAATTGAGGGCAGTGTCGATAGCGACTGCGTGCCTGGCACGCAGTTCGAGTCCTCTCAGCCCCACCACGCAGTCCGAGTCTAACGGAGATTTTCCCAGTTCTGGCGAAAACCGCCGAATTGGTGGGCTTGCCGCTTGGTCTCTGCGAACGGCAAAGCGGATGCCAGCGGCCCTTTCGTCGCCTTTGTCTCTGCCCTCAAAAACCCGCTTCCCAGGAAACGTTCGAATGTGGCACTCACTGCGACGGGAGGCCTAGTGTTGTGATTCCAACACTTGTTTCGCACGTGCGACTTTACTGAAGATTTCGGTGGCAGTCTTGGTCCAGATGTAGGGCTTGGGATGGCCATTGTGGTTGTCGAGATAGTCCATGATGGCTTGCTTCAGTTCGTCGACGCTCTTGAAGACGCCGCGGCGGATGCGTTTTCGGGTGATCTCGGCAAAGAAGCGCTCGACCATGTTGAGCCACGAGCCGGACGTAGGCGTGAAGTGCAGATGGAAGCGCGCATGCCGCTTGAGCCAGCGCTTTACCGCGGGGGTCTTGTGGGTGGCATAATTATCGACGATCAGATGCAGGTCGAGATTGGGCAGCGTCCGTTGGTCGATGGTCTTGAGAAAGCGGAGGAACTCGCGATGCCGGTGGCGGGGCATGCATTCGCCGATGACGGTGCCGTCGAGCATGTTGAGCGCCGCGAACAGGGTCGTGGTGCCGTTGCGCTTGTAGTCATGCGTCATCGTCCCGCAGCGGCCCTTCTTCATCGGCAGGCCCGGCTGGGTGCGGTCAAGGGCCTGGATTTGGCTCACATGGGGATTTGCGGGTCAAGATGTTCGGATCAAGATTACATCGTAAATTTCCTTTCGTTGCTCGATATCCAAGGTCTGAGCCCGTTTGCATGACCCGGCCCGTTTCCGATGCCGCTTCAAACTCACATCCGGTCGCCGCTCTTAACGGCCGCACCAATATCCCGATTGCGTCGGGCGAGGGCTCAGGAGGGCGGGACCATTCTCTTTTTCGGCTTTTTTAAGCCAGGCCAAATTTCGGTCCGCTCACCTGGATCCGCCGGAGCTGATCAGGCCCCGGAAGGTTGGAAGGGAAAAAGCTTTTGTTTTCAGGCGGCCATTGTCTCGGCTCCTTCCAAGACAACCCCGGCAGTCACATATTTCCAGAAGGCGATCAGCAGCTTTCGCGCCAAGGCAACGATCAGTACTTTCCGAACTCGGCCACCATTGAGCTGTACGCGTTGATGAAACCACAGGGTCAGTATCGAACGGGGCTGATGCCTTACCCACAACCAGGCGAGTTGGATCATGGTTGTTCGCAGCCGCGGGTTTCCGGCTTTGGAGACGCCTTGTTCGTGAGCGACGGATCCGCTCCGCCAGGGGGTCGGCGCCAATCCGGCATAAGAGGCAACCTGCCGTCGGTTGGAAAAGCTGCGGAATAATCCCTCCGACCACAGGACACCGGCGAATTCTGGACCAATCCCCTTCAAACTCTTTAACATTGCGCCTGGCGCGGGCGTGCCTTCGTCCGGCGAGCTGAGCATCGCATCCCGCTCAGTCTCCACGGACTTGATCTGCTGAAGCGTGAGCTCGAGTCGATCAAGTTCGCGTCCAATCTGTGCCTTCAAATGCTCGGGCAGCGGACGACCATCACCGGTCCGGAGTTCCTCAAGCCGCGCCCGTCTTTTGCGCAACAAGGGCTCATAGTCAGAGACGCCCTGGGCGAAGAGCAGCCCCTTGATCCGATTGACGTGCTCGACCCGCTCCGCTGTCAGGATCTTGCGCTCGCGACAGATCCGGCGGCGATCCTCCTCGTGCGGCGTCGGTGCTCGAACCATAGCGCACACCCGCGGCTCGCCTCGCTTATACGCCAGCAACGCTCGCACTAGAGCTTCCCCATCGATCTTGTCAGACTTCGCCCGTCGACGCCGGCGCGACGTCGCGATTGAAGCGGGATCAACAACGTGGCTTTCGACCCCTTCATCCTGCAGCAATCGGTGGATCCAAAAGCCGTCCAGACCCGCCTCCTGAATCACGATGATTGGAACGATCTGCCCCATGCGGACCTGAACCTTGTCCTTAAGCTGAGAGAACCGCGTCCGCAGTCCAGCGACATCGCCGCTGCGAACCGTATGCTTCGACATCTTTTCTCCGCCGCCCGGTGACAACGACGTAATCAGCCAGGTCGATCGACTGAGTTCCAACGAGACGAAAATCGCGCCAAGGTCGGTGCGGATAGCGGTTGGCGCTTGGGGTCGGTCAGTGGCAATCTGCATGGTCGCCTCCAGAGTGGGTGGGTCAGCGACCTCACTCTGCCAGAGCGTCGGTCGCTATCCGCTCCCCATGGGATCTCTTTTCATCGACCGCCAGCACCAGGGCCTTGTCGGGCGGATTGAGGTAGAGGCCGACGATATCCTCGACCTTGGCGACGAAGTTCGGATCGCGCGAGAGCTTGAAGGTTTTCGTCAGATGCGGCTTGAGCCCGTGCGCGGCCCAGATCTTGTGCACCGACGACGGTGCGATGCCAGCCCGCGCCGCCATCGTGCGTTCGCTCCAGTGGGTGGCATCCGGCGGCTTCTCGTTGAGCGTCAGGTTCACGACTTGCTTGATTTTCCTCGCCGTCAGCGGCTTGCGCCCGGGCGGGCGGGTGGCGTCCTTCAACAGCCCGTCCACCCCTTTGGCCGCATAGCGTCGCCGCCAGCGGCGCACCGTGAGCACGCTCTTGCCCACTCTCCGTGCCACCGCGACCGCGCCATTGCCCTCGCCGGCCAAAAGTACAATCCGCGACCGCCATACGATCTTCTGCGGCGTGTTGCGGTCCTTGACCAGTCTCTCAAGCCGCTCCCGATCTTCAGGAGGAACCTGGATGCGTTCGATCTTGCCCATACAGGCAGACTCGCATCCTTACGCCGATTTGGGAATCCTCTGATGCGAGCGGAACAGTAGCTCCCGGATTCGGTCGATCATGCGGCTAAGCACGTCGAGGCTAGTCGGGTCGATCCAGTGCACGTCCTCAAAGATCGCCAGCACTGGTTCTTCGCGCGCCATGGCTTCGAGCCGCC
>DASSEH010000157.1:0-3104 GCA_035695325.1 Candidatus Angelobacter sp. | reverse complement strand
ATTCGACATCTCCTGTCGTGACATCAGTGCTGTACCATAGGAAAGTCCTATCGCATCAACGTGTGACGCCTGAATCGAACGGGTAAACATGCTGTGACTTGCAAGATATTCAACGTGGTTGAAATTGCCACTCCAGAACGAAGGCCCATCGATCTCCTGAAAAGCAGCGATATCCGGTGCTGCCTGGTTCAGTAGTTTGTTTATACTATCTAGGTTTTTCACAATCTCGGCTGAATGCAGCAGCAATTGATGAAAACTGGTCCCTCGCCCGTGGGCCATGTTCAGTGTCATGACCCTGAGACCGTGTTCATTGGAATGCTGGTCAGGATGATACGGAATGCTTGAATTCTGATAGTAGTGCACGGGTGGTGTTGAATGAAGCTGCGTTGTTGCACAAGAAGGTAACAGCAAGATAAGCAGAAGTAGCCCTCCAGTGCAGTAGATGCTTATGTTGAAAACACGCCTCATCAACGTGCGCTACCTGGCCGCCATAACCATTTAGAAGCAAGCAATAAGAAAAACGCAGCCAATGCGATGGTCACTACAGTAACTATCTGCGTTTTTAAGTACTCGATTTTCATGGCAGTCAGCCTCTGGCTACCATGGGTAGTGTACGATAATCTTCAGCGCACGGAATAATCCTCGCGCGCCAGCCCCTTGTCATCTGCTACTCGTCTATCATGGATTAATGCATCTGGCCAGCTTCCAATAGAAAAACAGCCAGAGTCGCAGACTAACATCGATCGTTACAACCCCTTGTCGACACCATCGCTGATAGTAGACTTGAATAGCGTTCTGATACCAATGTGTTCACTATACGAGACACGGAAACTCGGCTCTGTCACGTACGTTTCTCTCACACCGTTCAACAGTAGCTGCACGTTGCTTGATTTCGGGAACGACAACGGCCGATGGTTCAAAAACTGGCGCCCGCGCGAAGGGAGTGCAGGATAATACAGGCAGCCGCGCCGGCAATCACATCATCCAGCATGATGCCGAGGCCGCCTTGCACGTGCTTGTCGATCCAGCAAATCGGCCATGGTTTCCAGATGTCGAGCAGGCGAAACAGCGCAAAGCCGGCCAGGACCGTGCCCCAGCTAACGGGCACGAGGAACATCGTGATCCAGTAACCGACGAACTCGTCCCACACGATGCCGCCATGGTCGTGCACACCGAGGTCATGCGTGACGCTTTGACAAAGCCAGACACCAAAGGCAAAGGCGCAAAACACGCAGATTGCATAGAGCCAGTGCGGCAGCTGGCTCAGGGGAAGATAGAAGGCGATTGCAACGAGGGTGCCGAACGTGCCCGGCGCAAACCTGGCCAGTCCGCTACCGAGACCGAACGCGAGAAAATGGCGCCAGCTGCGGAATACCCCCGTGTTGACGGCCGGTGACACTTCTTTTCCTGTCAATTTTGATCACCCGCGGGCTAAGCTAGCATAGGGAGGTAACGCGCCGGCACTGTGGTCATCAACGACTGCAAAATCTCGAGAAATTCATGGAGCTCATCGTCCGCCAATTCTCCCATGACCGCGATTTGGAAGTAGTTCGGCGCCAGCGGCGGCTTGCAGGCATAGATGAGGTAGCCACGATCCTTGACGGCCGCGTAAAGCGCGTCGAAGCCGAGTGTTTCCGGAACGCCGACCGTCAGAATCGAGGCGGCTTCACTCCCCGGTGGCAACGGCAACAGAGGTAACCCCAGCCGTACCATTCCCGCCGCCAGTATTTCGCGGCGTCGCCAGTAGACGCGTCGTCGTTCATCGATGCCCCGGTCGAGAAGTTCTTCAAGCGCGCGGTCGAGCGCAAGGAACAAGGGTACAGAGGCTGTGAAGGGCGTCTGGCCGTTGAATTCCATCTGGTCATGGAAACGATGCAGGTCCACCGAATAACTGCGCGGGCGTATTAGCCTGGACATTTCAAGCAGGTCGCGTCGCACGCAGACAAGGCTGAGCCCCGGCACCGCATGCAGGCATTTTCCGGAGGTCGTGATGCACGCGTCGATCCCATCGCGCGTTACATCCAGGTCCTCGACGCCTGCGCTCGACGTGGCGTCGACGATCAGTTTCAGGCCGTGCTGCCGCGCCAGGGCACCGACGGCCGCCACCGGGTTGAGCAGGCCCGCTGACGTTTCATGGTGGGTCATCGCCACCGCAGTGAACCCGCACTGGCGCTCTTTCGCAATGACCGCCTTGATGCGATCCAGATCGAAAGGCTTACCGAACCCGAAATCGATCGCTGTGTGGGGGATCTGGTAAACATTCAGGATCTCCGCGATACGGGCTCCGAATGACCCGTTGACGGGGACAAGCACCCTGGCATCCGGTGGCACGAGCGAGGCACACACCGCTTCAATTGCAGCCGTCGCGGGTCCGCCGATGAAAAGGATGCTGTGCTCATCTCCAGAGCGGAAGACGTGGCGGCTATTGCACCGCACCCGCGTAACCAGCTGCGAGAAGCGCGTATCGCGGTGTCCTATCTCGCAGTCGGCAAGTGCTGCCTTGACGCCAGGGGATAGCATGACAGGACCTGGGCAGAGCAGAATTTCGGCGCCGCGCCGTGTAGTATTTGTGGATATCGGTTTCACACCATCTTACCCCCCAAAGTTATTGTATAGCGCCAGCCCGTCAGGCAACTGATGGCCAGACCCACGCCCAGGCCCACAAGTCCTATCCAGTGCACCGGTGTCACGACCCGCGCGGGCATATCGGGCAGGATAATGATCGCCACCGTCAGAATGGCCCAGTAAATCACCGCGGTCGCCATCTTGCCCAGCGCGATCGACGGGATTTCGATGCCCACCGTTGCGCCGTACCGCCTCACGGTGCCAACCCAGAACTCCCTTAACAGGAAGATTACCAGATAGGCGAACGGGATACCGCCCGTGACGACGAGCATGGCGAGCAGGATCGCCGTTGTGAAACTGTCAGCGACCTGGTCCAGCATGGCTCCGAGGGCAGTCTCTTGCTTAAGCCGACGCGCTAGGTAGCCATCGAGGTGGTCGGTCACGCCGGCGACGGTGCCGATCGCCACTGCCACCCAACCGTGTCCTCCCAAGTAGAGAATGACCGCTAAGGTTACCCCGACGATCCGGGCGAAGGACAG
>DASSEH010000156.1:0-3613 GCA_035695325.1 Candidatus Angelobacter sp. | reverse complement strand
CTTCGGCCTTCGCCTTCTTCTTCAGGTCTTCGATAACGGGGATCACCTTCCAGCGCGGACCTTCCTCGTCCTGCTTCTTGTAGATTGGCACCGCGGGCCGGACATGCGCGTTCATGAACGAACGAACGCGGTTGAGCCATTCTTGCTGACGTTCCGACATATTGAAGTCCATGGGACGCTCCCTTTTTCGATCTATCGCGGCCTTCGAAATGGTTGGCCGCACTGTCTGCCCGCCCCTGCCGCGCCGCAAGAGATTTGCCGACGCTTTTTCGAGGGGATGGATTGACTTTTCCCGCCCTTCAAACGATAGTTTCATACAAGTGTTTGAAAAGCAACTCCCCGGATGGGGGCCAGCCATGCCAAGCGACCAGACCCGCTCTGCCATTCTTGCGGCCGCCGAACGGCTTTACGCCGACCGCGGCTTCGGTGACGTGACGTTGCGCGACATCGTTGCCGAAGCGAACGTCAACCTTGCGGCGGTCAACTATCATTTCGGTTCCAAGGACGAGTTGATCGCGGAGCTGTTCGTTACCCGCAGCCTTGCCACCAACCGCGAGCGGCTCAATGAATTGAAGGCCGCCGAGGAAAAAGGCGGCGGGCGCGCTTCCATCGACGCCATTCTGCACGCGCTGGTCGGGCCGACCTTGCGCGGCTGCCTCGGCGCCGACCGCGAAGGCTCGACCGCGGCGCGCTTCATGATCCGCGCCTCGATCGAATCAGTGCCGCCGATCCGCCGCATCAAAAATCGCGAGGTCGATCATTTGCGGAAATTCATCGCCGCGATGCGCCGCTCATTGCCCGGCCGCGACGATGCCGAGCTCTATTGGGGCCTGCACTTTGCCCTCGCCATGTCGCACCACACCATCCGCGAAAAGGAACGGCTGACAAAGCTGTCGGAAGGTCAGTGCGACCTCAACGACGTGCAGGCGATCGTCGATCGCGTGGTCGCGGTGTCGGTGATGGCGCTTTCGGGCGGTGTGGTGCAGGGCAAGGCGCCCGCCCGGCCGGTTGCGCCGTATGGGCGGCTGACCCGGCAGGATTTGTGAACCAAGTTGCGTACTCATAAATCGAACTTGACCAGACCGGCTTGATCGATGTCCGCTATGCCCGATAGCGATAAATTCCGCAGCGCAACGAAATGACGCTTTGGTAGAGTCGAGGATGGGCGCGGTAGCTGGGGGCCAATGGCCATCGCCCCGTTTCCCCATCCCCGCTCATCGAACCGGACGTGCGGCGCTACCGCATCCGGCTCTCCGACTGGCTTCACCGCGAGGCACACGACAGTGCAGGTGATGGCAGGCGTTCGAGGCGCAGGAGTCCACGTTCTCCATAGACGATTTCACAGGAGAACCGTTTGGTCCCGCGCCCTGCCACTTTGTGCCGTCTGGCGAGGAAGTCGCGCACGCGCTCGTAGACGTATCGGTCGACACCACGGAACACCGACCGACGCGTGCCATAGGAGAAGTAATTCGACCAGCCGAGCAGAGACTTGTTCAGCGTGTCGCGCACTTCTGCCCAGGGTTCGTGATTGCCGGGCACCAGCAGATTGCCGACCTTCGTCTTGAGCCGTTGCACACTCTTCTTGGACGGGCTTGCGCCGAGATACCATTGGCCGTTCGCCTTGTAACGATGAGGGCCGAACGAGTAGCCGAGGAAGTCGAAGCGTTCCTGTCGAGCATCCTTCAACGAGGTCTTGGCCTCATTGAGGGTCAGCCCGAGTTTCATCATCACCACCTTTGTCCACGTCACAGCCTCTGCCGCACGACCGCAGCTGAGAATGACGAAGTCATCAGCATACGCGACGACATGCGCCCGGAACGCATCACCACGTTTGGTCAGCCGCCAGTATTTCAGGAACCGGTTCATGTAGATGTTGGCAAGCATCGGGCTTGCAACCCCGCCCTGAGGCGTGCCGCGCGTGTTGCCCCTGCCGCCACTCATGCGCCTGGTCCCATTCCCTCCCCGTTCCTCGATCGGCGCCTTCAGCCACAGCTTGATCAGCCGCAGCACGGCACCATCCGCGACGCGGCGAGCCACCGACTTGAGGAGGTCGCCGTGCGGAATCGAATCGAAGTATTTGGAGAGATCGGCATCGACCACATCAGTGTAGCCCCGGCAGATCAGCCGGTGCACTTCCTTGACCGCGTCCACCGCCCCACGAGCGGGGCGATAGCCATAGGCATTGTCTTCGAAGTCCACCTCGAAGATTGGTTCCAGCACGAGCTTGGCGGCCGTCTGAACCACCCGATCGCGTATGGTCGGAATGCCGAGCGCACGCTCGCCTCCGCCGTTCGGCTTCGGGATCATCACCCGCCGCACCGGATCGGGTCGATACGTCTTCGAGACCAGTTCCTCGCGCAGTCCCGCCAGCCATGCCTCCAGGCCCTGCACTTCGATCTGTGCGAAGCTGACCCCGTCCACTCCCGGAGCGCCCGCATTCGCGCGGGCCAGTCCGTAGGCGTGGCGCAGGAAGTCCTCGCGGCAAATCTTGTCGTAGAGCACGTAGAAGCGGAAGACGGGATCCGCCTTCGCCTTGCGATAGAGCTTCCTCTGTAGGGTCCGGATCTTTTCAGGTGTTTGCAGGCTCATCGCCAATCACCTTCACCTCACCAGCTTCGAAAGCGCACCAGAAGTCAGGGCCCTTTCCTCAGCCAGCATTACCCGGCTTCAACGGTCATACGACCCCGTCCGACTCCCGCCATGGCCGCCGCCTGTCGCGACGTTGAGGCCGCTACCCTCGCCCTTGACGGGTCTCCCCCGATTACCCGAACCACCATCCCGACGTGCCGTGCCCACTACCCCGGCGAATCAAGCGGGTGCGCGTGTCGATTGCTTCCCCACTCATGCAGCCTTCCCCAAATGGCAGGAGGGTCGGCATCCGCATTGTCACTTTCGAGGCCTGCTCAGGCTTCACACATGTTACGGCCCACCGGATCGCTCAGCCGCCCAAGGCGACCTTTGTCACGAGGCTCCAGCCCTTCCGGTCACCCGGCCGAGCCGCTCGTCAGCTACCAGATCAATCGACAATTCTCTGGGTGGATTCTTCCTCCACAAATTCGCGCCTTCGGGGCGCACTGCCAATAACAGACATTGCTTCGCTTCGAACCATCCTCCGACCGCGGCGTTATAAAATGTCCTAAAGTTCCATTGGGTCGTGCTCTGAACATAAAGGCGGCGCAGATTGACTCCATCATCGCCTGCAGTTGGCTGCCATCGGTGACAGAGAGTCCTACATGCTCCCGCCACATCAAGGAGCGTCGGCTATGTCACACTATCGCGCGGATCTTATCGCCCGTAACGGCCATCACATTAAAGCTGTCGACCTCGAGTGCGTCGACGACGACGCGGCGAAGAAACGCGCCGAGCAAATGGCCGACGGTAGTAATGTCGAGCTGTGGGAGCACGCCCGCAGAATTGCGAAGTTTGACAGCAAATCTGAATGAATAAGGTCGCTTTACCCCCAACGAACGGACATCACCGTCCGCAATTGTCACGCCCGAAGCCCGCAGGCGACAATCGGGAGCCCCAAGGGCTCCTGCGGTCTTCATATTGATGACGAGCCTAAAACGCGTCCTGGCCCGCTCGGTCGCGGATCTCCAACATCGCCGGCAAA
>DASSEH010000155.1:0-2472 GCA_035695325.1 Candidatus Angelobacter sp. | reverse complement strand
CGGGGTACTGGCGGCAGCATGTACACAAGGAAAGCGGTGCGCCGGGAAGACCGGCAAGGAGTAGAGAGTGCAAGTCTCTCACAGTGAAGGTCCAGCGAACCACACTGGCCCCGAGTCATGCGTCGGCATCTGCGAGGATGCTGGCGAAGCGTTGACAGGGGAGCGCATAGGCCAGCCATTGAGCCGCGAAAGCTTGAAGATTTCGGGTGCCGACGTGGTCGCTTTCACGGAAGGCAACATGGACGGACGCGTCAGCGCGAGCGCCCGCCCGACCCGACGTGGTCGAAGACCCTGGCATGTGCTGATGCTCTTTGCACGGGAACCGGGAGATCTCGGGTTTGGCCGGCGGATGGACACCGCCGGTCCGCATCGGGAAGACGAGAAGTCGTAGCCGGTGATGCACGGGCCCGAGAAGTCTGACTCCGTCGTAGTAGCTGGGAAGCCGACGAACAAAGCGGAGCGATCCGTGGCGGAGCCGGTGGAGCCAAGGACGGGGACCAAGGGAAACGCGGACCAGCAAAGCACGCGCCGAGCGCAGGATCGGGTAAGCGTGTCACAGGCACTGGAACGCGTACGGCAAGCAGCAAGGCAAAAGAAGAAGGAGAGGTTCACAGCGCTCCTGCACCATGTCGCCCCCGCCATGCTGAGAACGGCGTTTTACGCGCTCAAGCGTGATGCCGCGCCCGGCATCGACGGGATGACGTGGGAGGCCTATGAAGCGGACCTCGATCGCCGGATCGAGGAACTGCACGCACGGGTCAAAAGCGGAGCGTACCGGGCGTCGCCGTCACGGCGGAGCTACATTCCGAAGGAAGACGGCAGCAAGCGCCCGCTGGCGGTCGCCGCGCTCGAAGACAAGATCGTCCAGAGAGCGGTGTCGGCGGTGCTGAGCGCGATCTACGAGGAGGATTTCCTCGGGTTCTCGTATGGATTTCGGCCGAAGCGCAGCCAGCATGACGCGCTGGATGCGTTGATCGTCGGGATCAGCAGCAGAAAGGTGAACTTCATACTCGACGCCGATATCCGGTCGTTCTTCACGGAGGTTTCCCAGGAATGGGTCGTCCGCTTCCTGGAGCACCGGATCGGCGACAAGCGCGTCATCCGGCTCGTCCAGAAATGGCTGCGAGCCGGCGTCCTCGAAGACGGGATCGTGACGATCGAGGAAAAGGGGACGGGTCAGGGCTCGGTGATTTCGCCGCTGCTCGCGAACGTCTACCTCCACTACGTCTTCGATCTCTGGGCCGAGCGCTGGCGACGGCGCGAGGCCACGGGCGACATGATCATCGTGCGCTACGCCGATGACACCGTGATCGGCTTCGAGCATGAGGCCGACGCCCGGCGCTTCTGGGACGCGATGCGCGACAGGCTGCGGGAGTTCTCGCTGTCGCTGCACCCGGACAAGACCCGCCTGATCGTGTTCGGCCGCTATGCGGCGCAGAACCGCGAGAAGCGCGGGCTTGGCAAGCCGGGGACCTTCACGTTCCTGGGCTTTGTGCTGATCTGCGGCAAATCCCGGCGGGGCGACTTCCAGATCAGGAGGAAGTCACGCCGGGACCGCATGCGCACGAAACTGCGGGAAGTCAAGGAGGGGCTGCGACAGCGTCGGCACGGGTCGATCCCGGAAACCGGGAACTGGCTTGGCCAAATCGTCGCCGGATATTTCGCCTACCACGCCGTGCCGACCAACAGCGCGGCGATCGGTGCATTCCGCTACCACGTCACCGTTCTCTGGTACCGGCAACTGTGCCGGCGCAGCCAGAAGGCACGGCTGGTGTGGTCGCGGATGGCGAAGCTGGCTGACGAGTTCCTCCCCAAGCCGCAGGTCCTTCATCCGTGGCCGAGTGCGCGCTTCGCCGTCAGAACCCGAGGTAGGAGCCGAGTGCCCGAATTGGGCTCGCTCGGATCTGGGCGGGGGGCGTTCAGCAATGAGCGTCCCTACCGCGAACACGCAACACGGGAAGCCCCAATGCGTGATCAGGGATGATCAACCGGACGCCCGTGAGGGACAGGCCGGGCGCGCTGGGGTGGCGGAGAGGCTCGCAGTACCGCTGAAGCCGGGTAATGCCGGGGGAGGGAAGGGGCCTTGGTTCAAGACAGACGCAACAAGCGGCGAGGGGCCGGGAGATTGGGAAACCTAACAACTCCGAAACGCGTTCAGAAGCTGCAGATGGCGTTACACGCGAAAGCGAAGGCGGAAGCCGGCTATCGGCTCTACGCCCTGTACGACAAGCTCAGCCGTGATGATATTCTGGCGCATGCCTATGCCCAGTGCTGCTCCAACAAGGGCGCGCCGGGTGTGGACGGTCAGGACTTTGCGGATATCGAGGCGTATGGGTCGAGCGATGGCTGGCTGAACTGGCGCTTGCGCTCAGGCAGGAGACTTATCGGCCAGAGCCAATCAGACGAGTGTATATACCGAAGGCCAACGGCAAGCTCAGACCGCTGGGCATCTCAAGCGTGCGGGATCGGGTC
>DASSEH010000154.1:0-2210 GCA_035695325.1 Candidatus Angelobacter sp. | reverse complement strand
AAGTGAAACTCTGAACAATCCATCTAAAGAATGAAACCCGATTCAAACACTCCTGACTCGCTGCCCCGGGTCATCATCGTGGGAGGTGGCTTTGGCGGGCTTGCTGCTGCCCGTGAGTTGAAGGAGGTCCGCGCCCAGGTGGGCCTTATCGACAAGACCAATCATCACGTCTTTCAGCCGCTTCTCTACCAGGTGGCGACCGGCATCCTGTCGCCCGAGCACATCGCAGCGCCGCTTCGTCACGTGCTCGGCAAGCAGACCAACACCATCGTGCTCAAAGAAACGGTCATCGGAGTGGACGCTGAGAAGAAGCTTTGCGTCGTGGAGGGTGTTATGACGGGCGCTCCAGTTTCGCTGCCCTACGATTACCTCGTGCTGGCCACTGGCGTTCAGAACAATTACTTCGGCAATGACGAGTATGCCCCCTTCGCCCCAGGCCTTAAAACAATTGCCGACGCCGATGGCCTCCGCAACAGGATCCTGGGTGCCTTCGAGAACTGCGAGCGCACGCTTGATCCAAAGGCCCATCCCGAACTGCTGACCTTCGTCATCGTCGGCGCCGGTCCCACCGGAGTGGAACTGGCCGGAGCGATCGCGGAGCTGGCGCGCCTGACCCTCGCCTCCGAATTCCGACGGTTCTCCCCGACCTCGCTCCGGATTCTCCTCGTCGGGTCGGACCCCCGAGTCCTGCCGCCGTTCCACGAATCTCTCGGGGCCGCCGCAAAGGCCAAGCTGGAGAAAATGGGGGTTGAAGTGTGGACGGGTACTCGGGTGGATAAGGTGGACGCCGAAGGCGTCATCATCAAAGGAGAACGGATCCCTTCGAGGAACGTTTTCTGGACCGCCGGGGTCAAGCCCTCCCCCGCAGCAAAGTGGCTGGGCGTGGAA
The DNA here is from genome assembly GCA_035695325.1 of Candidatus Angelobacter sp. Lineage (GTDB taxonomy): Bacteria > Acidobacteriota > Terriglobia > Terriglobales > Acidobacteriaceae > Angelobacter. Next base: position 1,322 of record DASSEH010000154.1, on the reverse strand, counting down.
GCGGACAAGGGAGGCCGCGTCAAGGTGCTTGCCGATTGCTCGGTTCCGGGACATCCCGAGGTCTTCGTGGTGGGAGACACCGCTGCGTTTGAGAAGAACGGAAAGCCCCTGCCGGGCGTGGCTCCGGTGGCGATTCAGCAAGGCCGCTATGTCGGGCGCTTGATCGCGGGCCGGCTCCGGGGAAAGCCTGCGCCGCGCCCATTCAAATATTTCGACAAAGGCAATATGGCAACCATTAGCCAGGGCTTCGCGGTGATGGAGTCATTCGGCATGCGCAAGGCCGGGCTGTTCGCCAAACTGGCTTGGGCCTTCGTTCACATCCAATTCCTGGTCTTGCCGAGCAACCGTTTCAGCACTGCATTCCAATGGTTGAGGGTGATACTGACGCACCAACGGCTCGCCCGGCTCATCATTGAACCCGACCGGCCGAACCCGGGTGAAACACAGCCCTAAGAAGGCGGGAGAGTTATGAATAACCCATCTCGGACAGCGGCAAGGATTCTGGACAAAAATCTCGTAGATCTCTTCATGAGCGGGAATTTCGCACTGTGTAATCCGTAAATGCTGAGCTCTTGTCTCATTGAACTCACGGATTAAGCCACTTCTTGAAGTGCGCCTCGAGACGCGTAAGCGTCTCCTCTTTAATGTCTTTTATATCTGTGAACTGGCCCCAACGAGTGATATCGCAGTCTTTGCGGGCACACTCAAACTCCACAATGAATTCATCCACCAACCCCAGCTTGTCACGGTATGTTTCCCGGAGATGCTGTTTGCAAATGTCCGCCGTTTGTTTCTGCCGGTTTTTGGTTCCTAATCCCATATTATGGTCTACTGCGAGAAGCGGTCCATCAAATCCTTCGCCTGCTGAGCCATGTCTTGTCTGTCAAGCTTTGCGAAGCCGTCGCAGGAGCGGTGCAGAATTTTCAGGCCTTGCTCCCGGTTGCCGGCCGCGCAGAGCAATCGGCCAAAGTCGAGTCCGACGAAGCAGATGCCATCCAGCCGGCCCAGCTCGAGGTTGAGCGCGTAAGATTTCTCCAGCCGCTCGAAGGCGTCCTGCCAACGCTGTTGCTGAAAGTCAATACACGCGATTGACCAAAGAGTGTTGGCGATTCCGTCCTTGTCGCCTTCATACATTATTCAGGGAGCGAGTGCTGCTATCAGCATTTTTTTACCGGTCTTTCGTGTACGTCAGTTTACAAATAAGCCAGAAATTATGTTGATGCTGAGAGCGAGAATTGCCGTGTTGAAGGCAAAGGAGAGGAGGCCGTGAAGCAGGGCCAGACGCCGCATGAAACGTGAGGTGATGTTTACATCTGATACTT
>DASSEH010000153.1:0-267099 GCA_035695325.1 Candidatus Angelobacter sp. | reverse complement strand
CAGGAATCGCTTTCGTTGCTCCACTATTCCACTCACATTCCATGGCATGTCCCCCTTCTACATGCCACCTTTAGTGACCTAAATAGTGTCAACCATGTCCCCGGTTTCGTTTGTCAACCATCTGCCCGGTTTGTACCATCTTAATCGGCACGACTGAAGTCGTGCCCTGATACAAACCGCTTTATCGCACGAATCAATTTGTGCCCTGATACAAACCTGTTTATCGGTACGAATCAATATCGACACGAATCAATTCGTCCCCCTGATACAAACCGGCTTTTAGGTCACGCTATTACGCTGTTTTGCTTCCCTCAGCACAAATGGGAAGGTACGGCTTTATCGGCACGACTGAGTCGTGCACTGATGCAGACCTGTTTAGCGGTCACGCTATTACAGTTTTTTGAATTCGCTCTGTACAAGTGAGAAGACGGAACATCATCGGCAACATTAAAGGCGACGTGTGAGCGTGCAAGCGATCACGTGCAATCGAAAAACCAAACTCGCGATGGCAATGCGAATGAAGAACGAGAAAAAGTGTGATTCTGTTTTCTAAAAATTGTATTTTTCAGAAAAAACGAAAGGCCGTCCGGCAACTGGACGGCCTTTCTTTCAAGGGAGAATAGTTCTAACGGTGGGTCGAAATTGACCATCAGAACTTTCTGGCGAAATCTTATGGGCCATGGAAAGGCGGTGTCAAGGAATTTTTCCAGCTTAAATGTCTTTGTTTTCAGTATGTTAGATAGTTTAACAACACCCCTGTGGAATTGACAATTTTTGTCATTCGGGGGGCCTTAAATACCTTCAACTGCTTACTTATCATGGGGTTAAGCCAATTTATCGCAAATTGAGACGGATAATTTCCCCGGCGTGAGTGCGATCCAGGACGGAATTGGGGAACATCCTGGCCATGGCGACTTTTAGCCCTCCGAAGAAGAATCCGAACATAAATGCGAAGAGCACCACCACCACGGTGAGCATGATGAGCCCCACCAAAAATTCAGCCGCGTTGTCTTTGCGATTGGGTTTGGTGGACTGGTTCAGTGTGATATCGGCGTGATAATTCACGGATGCGAGCAGCGACTCGGCTTCAGTGGACGGGACCTGACCATTCACGGCCGCCACGATGGGGCCGCTGCGCTTGAAATAGAACGGCCCTCCGGGAAGTGACGCCGACTGCGCCTGCATCGCCCGAATTTGTTCGGCGGCGATTTGCGGCGTGGGATATTCGATGAGCGTGAGGCTGGCCTCACCCAGAGAGCTTTTGTACTTTGCCGCTACGACCTCCGCGTCTTTGCCAAAATCCACCAGGCGGGCGGGAAGCGGAACTCCGGCACGCTCGAGCGCGACTGGTCCCAGGATGTAGCGGTCGGTATTGACCTCGAGAGACTGCCGGGGAAGATAGCCGGGCAGCGTGGGCAGCGCGGACCTGTTGCCCTGGATGGGTGGCAGCGTTTTGGCCAGCGCTTCCAGTTCGTTTGATGATGGCAGGGCTGCGCCCGGCTTAGCTTTGGCTTCGGCTTTAGCTTTGGCTTCGGCTTGGGCTTCGATTTGGGCTTCCACCAAAATGTTGCCGCGATAAAAGACCACGCGCGAAGCGCTGGAAACGGCCTGGTCGCCAATTTTTTCCGGGCGCGGCTTTGATTCTGGTTCCGGTTCCGGCTCCCGCTTCGACTCAGGCTGCGGCTGCGCGGCCAGACTAAACGCGCCATACGCGCCGCTGGCATCAGCAAAGCGAGTGGCGGTGATGCGGACCGTACGTTTGCCACGGACGAAATTCGCGGCTTCCACATCGGCAAAGCCATACTCTTTGAGCAGGGCGGCATTCTCGGGACTGGCGGCTGCGGGGTCGGTACTGGTGACAGCGCCCTGCGCGGCCTTGTGCCATCCGCTGAACGATGGGGGAAGAAGCGGGGCTTCGCCGGCCCAGAGCAGCGGCCGAAGAAGAAGGACAAGCGCGAAGATTAAAGCGTGTTTCCTCATCGTTGATCGATAAATCATGGCGAAAAAGCGCTCCCATGCTTAGACACCAAAACGCCGGGAAAAGATTCTACCCCTTCTTATCGGCTAAATGCGCATTTGCCAAAATCCTGGGCCAAAGCAGCTCTGCTTTATATCTGCTGCGATTGTGCGGCAACTTTCGTCGCCGTGTTTTTATCGCCCATGACTTTGAAGACCAGCGGACGCTTGCCTGCCGGCAACTCCGGGCTGATGCGGTAACTATCCACAATGAGGGTGCGCGCCTCTTCAAGGCGGGCAACGCTGTTGTAGTAAAGGGTGCAGAGCGCTTCGCCCTTCTCAACAGGGGCGCCGGTTTTTTTGTGGAGCACGATGCCGACGGCATGGTCCACGCTGTCTTCCTTACGCTCGCGCCCGCCACCCAGGACCAGGCTGGCGATGCCGGCCTTCTCGCAGTCCATGCCGGCGACGTAACCGGCCTCGGGACTCATGATGTCGAGGCGATGCTCGGCATGGGGCAACAGGGAAAAGTCATGCAGGGCATTCTCATTGCCATCCTGCAGGCGGACGATCTCGCAGAATTTCTGAAAGGCGGCCCCGCTGGCAATCAGTTGGGCGGCAAGCTCTTTGGCGGCTTCCACGCTGGGGGCGCGTTCGCCGAGGAAGATCATCCACGCGGCCAGATCGAGGCTCAGATCCATTAAATCGGCGGGGCCGCCGCCCTGGAGCACCTCAACGCATTCCATGACTTCCAGCGAATTACCGATGTAGCGGCCCAAAGGCTGGTCCATATCGGTGATGAGGGCCACAACTTTTTTGCCCATACGCTCGCCGGTTTCGACCATGAGTTCGGTGAGAAAGGTGGCGTCGGCCTCGTTTTTCATGAAGGCGCCGGAGCCGGTTTTTACGTCGAGGACCAAAGCGTCAATGCCCTCGGCCAGCTTCTTGCTCATGATGGAGGCGCAGATCAGCGCCGGGCTTTCTACCGTACCCGTGACGTCGCGCAGGGCGTACATTTTTTTATCGGCAGGCACGATGCTGGCGCTCTGCCCGATGAGGCAGGCGCCGCAGGACTCGAGGACCTCACCCACGCGCCGGGAAGGAAGGTCGACCTGAAAGCCGGGAATGGATTCGAGCTTATCCAGCGTGCCGCCGGTGTGGCCCAGACCGCGTCCGGAGATCATGGGGACATAGACGCCGGCGGCGGCGGCAATAGGGGCGATGATGAGCGAGGTCTTGTCACCGACTCCGCCGGTGGAATGCTTGTCCACTTTTTTGCCGGGCAGGCCGCTCCAGTCGAGGACTTCACCCGAACGCAGCATGGAGCCAGTGAGGGCCGCGATCTCGGCCCGGGTCATGCCCCGCAGCAGCACCGCCATGAGCCAGGCGGCAATTTGATAGTCGGGAAAATGGCCCGCCGTGTAACCATTGACGACAAATTCGATTTCCGGCACGCTCAGTTCGTGGCCGTCGCGCTTTCTGCGGATGAGATCAACCAGACGCATAGGTGGATTATAGAAGATAGCTTTGGGGCGAATTTTGTCGTCGGCAAAACCCGCTGCTTACGAAATATATTCGCGAAGATATGGGTCCTGGGTGTGGGCCAGGTCCCAGGCCGTGCCGTTGAAGATGACCCGGCCTTCACGCAGGACCATAAACGATGTATGCACGTCACCCCGGGGATTGCCGTTCAGGGGCTTGAGGTGGTTGCTCTCTGTATCGTAATAATGGCTGGCCAGCATGAAACCATCCTGCAGACGGTGGGTTACCAGCAGCGCGCTGGTTTTATACACGTCACGCTGCTTCATGACCAGCTCGTCGATGGTGGTGGAGGTGATGGGATCGAGGCCGGCGGTGGGCGAATCGTAGAGCAGGACTTCCGGCTGGGTGATGATGGCGCGAGCAATGCCCACGCGCCGCCTCATGCCGCCGGAAAGCTCGGAGGGCAGCATGTCCAGAGTGTGCTCCAGTTCCACAAAGCGGAGCGCCTCGCGCACGCGGGCTTCAATTTCCTCGGCGGGAATTTGCTCTTCCATCAGGCGGAAGGCCACGTTCTCGCGCACGTTCAGTGAATCGAAAAGCGCGCTCTCCTGAAACACGATGCCGATTTGGCCGCGCAGCTCAAAAAGCTGCTCTTCCGTCATTTCTGTAATGTCGTGCCCGAGGACGTAAATACGTCCGGTATCGGGCCTGATTAGGCCCAAACAAAGTTTCAGGAGCGTGCTTTTTCCCGATCCGGAGACGCCAAGCAGGATTTTAGTTTCGCCGCGCTGCAGCTCGAAGGAAACCCCATTGAGCACCGGGCCGCTTTCGAAGGCGATGGAGACATCTTCAAAGATGATGGTGCGGTGAATGGTGTCCGGCGACGGATTTTCGGGGGGCAGCATGGACATTAGCTTAGCCAGAACATCAGGAACTTGGTGAGGAAGAAATCCACGGCGATGATGAGCACCGACGATGCCACCACGGCCTGGGTGGTGGAGCGTCCCACGCCCTGCGTGCCGCCGCGCGTGCTCAGCCCGTAATAACAGCCGATGGTGGAAATAATAAAGCCAAAGACAAACGGTTTGCTCAGCCCCATGACCACATCGTCAAACTTGAGCGACTGATAAGCCTGGTTCCAGTACTGAAAGGTATCGAGGCCAAGCAGGGCGACGGAGATCAGCCATCCGCCGATGAGTCCGACGAGATCGGAGATGATGGTGAGAAAAAACATCATGAAGATGGTGGAGACCACACGCGGCGTCACCAGCTTTTTATAAGGATCGGTGCCCAGAGCGCGCATGGCGTCAATTTGTTCGGTCACCGTCATGGAGCCGAGTTCGCTGGCGATGCCGGAGGCGTTGCGTCCGGACATCATGAGGCTGGTCAGCACGGGGCCGAGTTCGCGCACCATGGAAACAGCGACCAGTTCCCCGGTAAGCGAGAGCGCTCCAAACTGCGAGAGCGTGGAGGAAGTATTGAGCGCCAGTACAGCCCCAGTAAATGTTCCAGTCAAGACGACGATGGGCATCGATCCGACGCCGATCAAGTCCGCTTGCTGCATCAGGTCAGCAAAGTAACGCGGCCGGCGAAAAAGGTTCGCAATGGAGCGAACCGCCAGGAACGTATATTCCTGCACAACCAGCACATTGCGCTTCAGCAGCTGCGTGGGAGAGAGAAATTCCATGAAATCGCAATATAGCAGAGGCAGAGCCGCCGTCCCAAAACCATAAACCGATTTAGCCGGCTATTCCCGCGACTTTTTACGGATTTCTATGCTCAGCCGCTTGATTTTCTGGTTGAGGGTCGAGAGCGGCACACGAAAGCGCTCTGCCGCCTCCGTCTGGTTCCAGCCGCACTTTTCCAGCATGTCGAGGATGATGCGGCGCTCGCAATCTTCGAGAATTTCAAAGAGCGAAGCGTCCGGACGGTGTTCAAAGATTTTGCCCGCGGAGCCGCGTCCTACAATGTTATCCGGAAGCAGATCCAGCCCGACCAGCGGCCCGTTTGAAAGGACGACCGCCCGTTCAATCACATTTTCCAGCTCGCGGACATTGCCCGGCCAGCCGTAATCCATGATCGGACGCAGGGCTTCCGTAGAAATCTGCCGGAGCGGCTTGTCGTTCTCGGTTGAAAATCTGGCCAGAAAATAGTTCACCAGCAGCGGAATATCACCGGCGCGGCTGCGCAATGGCGGCAGATCAACCGTGATGACATTCAGCCGGTAAAAAAGGTCCTCGCGGAATTTGCCTTCGCGTACCAGCTGCCGCAGATCAATGTTGGTGGCGGCTATGACCCGGCAATCCACCTGGATCTCCTGCACGCCTCCCAGGTGCATAAATTTCTTGTCCTGCAGCACACGCAGGATTTTCGCCTGTGTCTCCAGCCCCATGGCGCCGATTTCGTCAAGAAAGATCGTGCCGCCATCAGCCACTTCAAACAGGCCTTTCTTGGACGACACCGCGCTGGTAAACGCACCTTTAACATGCCCGAACAGCGTGGATTCCAACAGGTCGGCCGGCATGGACCCAGTATTTACCGGCACAAAAGTTCGGTTTTTGCGCGGCGAATTCGAGTGCAGCGCCTTGGCGATCAGCTCTTTGCCCGTGCCGCTCTCGCCCTGGATCAACACAGTAGAACGGCTGGGCGCTACCTGGGACACCAGGTCGAACACACGCAGCATGGGCTCGCTCTTGCCCACGATATTTTCGAACGTGAATTTGTGCAGCGCGCGCCTGAGCTGCTCGTTTTCCTGCTCCGCTCGACGCCTCGCCACCACGGCGCGCACGTCGGCCAGTAACTTTTCGTTGTCCCACGGCTTTTGAATGAAGTTGGCCGCGCCGTTCTGGATCACACGGACGGCATTGTCCACCGTGCCGTACGCGGTAATCATAATCACGGCAAGCTGCGGATCGCGGTCGCGGATGTCCGCCAGAATCTCCAGCCCATTGCGGTCCGGCAAAGCAAAATCAAGCAGTATCAAATCAAACGGACGCTCGCCGATTTTGGTTAGCCCCTCTTCGCCCGTCCCGGCCGAAGCCACGCTGTACCCTTCAAACTCCAGAAGAGTTTCGAGCGATTCACGAATCGCGGCTTCATCGTCAATGATAAGGATCGAGCCACTTCCAGCTGCTTCAATAGTAGGACGATTCAGGATTGCGAGTTCAGACATTGACAGCCTTCCTTGCCTTGATTAATGGAAACTGTATATGAAACGTTGTGCCCTCGCCGGGCTTTGAGTCCACCGAAATCTTGCCCGCGTGCTCGGTGATAATGCCGTACGTTACGGAAAGCCCCAGGCCGGTGCCGCGTGACTGCCCCTCTTTGGGCGCGTTCTTGGTGGTGAAAAACGGATCGTAAATTTTCTTGATATGTTCCGGCGCAATACCCGTCCCGTTATCACTCACGCTCACCTCTACCCCCATGCCGTTCGCCGTCTGGACGCTCAGCGTGCCTCCGCTCGTCCCCATGGCGTCTTTGGCGTTCAGGAAAAGGTTGAGAAACACCTGCTGCAGCTTGCCGGTATTGCCGTAAATCGGCGGCAGATCTTTATAGAAATTGGTCTCCACTTTAATGTGCGACAGGCGGAACTGGTGCTCCAGCAGCGTGAGCGTGTCCTGGATGGTCTTGTTGATGTCCACATCGCCGAACTCCGTGCCGCCGGTGCGGGAAAAGTTCAGCAGGCTGTTCACAATCTCTGACGCCCGAAAGGTCTGCCGCGTAATCCGGTCCAGCAGGCTCATCATCTTGTCGTCGCCATTCACCTGCTTCAGCAGCATCTGCGCATAGCTGGATATCACGGCCAGCGGCGTGTTCACCTCATGCGCCACTCCCGCCGCCAGCACGCCAATCGACGACATCTTTTCCGCCTGGCTCAGCTGCGATTCCAGCTCCATGCGCTCGGTAATGTCATCCACGATAATCAGCCGCCCGATCACGCTGAACTTTCGCGTGACCAGCGGAGCAATCGCCACATTGGCCACGCGGGTATCGCCCGCAGGCGTGTGCAGCCGGAACTTGTACAGGTTGTGAATTCCCGGGTTCTGCCGGACGCGGTAAAACTCCTCCATGAATGACGCCGGAAAAATCTCGCTCAGCCGCCGGTCCAGCACCTGGGATCTCGGCATGGCGTACATCACTTCCATCTGCGAGTTCCACGATTCCACGCGGTCTTCAAGGTCCACCGCCAGCACGCCCACGCTGATGGATTCAACAATGTTTTCGTTAAAGTCCTTCAGCCGCTCGTATTCGCTGGCCTTTTGCTCCAGTGACGCATACAGCCGGGCATTCTGAATGGCAATGCCAATGTATCCCGCCAGCGTCTCCAGCAGCTCCACGTCTTCGCTCGAAAGAAAATCGCCGGACGCGGTCTTGCCCAGCCCCAGCACGGCAATGGTTCGGTTCTGCACTGTGCAGGGGATGTAATAGTTCAGGTCGAGCTTGGCAATCGTTTCGCGCGCCGTCAGGCTCTCCTGCAGCGCCTTGCGCGTGTTATCGAAGAAGATATGCCCGGCATAGTGCTCCGGACGCTCCACCACCAAAAAGCTCAGATCGAGCGTCCCCGAGTAGGAAATGCCCGCCGATCTCGCCATGGCGAACTGCTCCGGCGCTGACCCGCTGGCCAGGAAAATGGCGATGCGGTCCACCAGCAGGGTGCGGGAGAGGCGGTCAATCACCGAGCTCAGCTGCGCCGTCAGGTCTACTTCCGCGCCCAGCTCGCGTCCAAACTCAATCAGCGTGCGCCGGTAATCGAAGCGTTTGCGGTAAAAGAACTTGTCCACCCGCTGCTGAAACCAGTTCTTGAGCGGCTCGAACACCAGCGCCGTCACAATAATGGCCACGATCAGCACCGGCATGCCCACCGAGGGCTCGCGCTCCTGCCCGCCCGCCGTGCGCATTCTGGTAGTCACCGCGCCGGCCACCGCCGCGATCACCAGAAAATATCCGCCCACAATGGCCGCCGTAGCCAGCGTATACGCCACGCCACGCTTCACGATAATGTCCACATCCATCAGCCGGTAGCGCACAATGGCGTAACCGAACGTGAGCGGCAGAAACACCAGAAACAAAGCGGAAATCCGCGCCAGGGTGGTCGGCGGGTTCAGGCTGCCCACCAGGAACGGGACCACGTAAAACAATGTATAGGGCGCCATGGCCACAATGGTGCCGCCGGAAATCCACTTCATTTGCTGGCGCAGAATCGGCGTATTGCACTTGCGGTAACTAAACCAGAGCACGCCCGCCGCCAGCACAAAGCAAACCGTCTGGTACAGCAGCTGCATCCGGTCCAGGTTCCACAGCAGATGCGCGCTGGCCTGCCACTCGGTAAAGGCAATAATCTGCACCGCCAGCAGCAGCACGCCCGGCACATACGTCAGCGCCATCAGCCACGGCTGCTTTCTCAGCTGCCGGTTGGGCTCGGGAAACGTCAGGGCAAAGTGCAGAAACAAGGCAGGCTGCAGCAGCCCGGCACAGATATTGGCCCAGTAAATGGTCGAATCAAACAGATTGAACTTGCCGATGTAATGGAACGAATAGACGACGAATGACGTCAGGCAAAATACATAAAAATGCGTGGACCGCGGGGCCGTCCAGCGGCGGAAGAGCACATACAGCCCAATCGCCAGATAAACCAGCGCAATCAACCGCAGCGGACGATATTGCGATTTGTCCGCCTCCACCAGCACCACCGGCGCGTCAAACGTCACGCCCTGGCGCTCCAGTTGATACGTAGGTTTGGAGTAGACACCAGCTTTGTACAGCTCGCGGTTCAGCCCGCCCACGCTGCTCACCGCCTGGCCATTCACCGCCAGCAGTTTGTCCCCGGCGCGTATCCCCGCGTGCTCGGCAGGCCCGTCGGGGATCAGACGCTGCGCCTCAATCCCGCCATCTTTCTCCAGCCACCACGCGCCGTCATCCGGCGTGCGATACTGACTCTCCTTTTGCAGATTGATGACGGCAAACACCACCCCTGCCACCGTCAGCAAAGCCAGCAGAATGGCGGAAACCCGAGTTAGATAATCCCTGCGCATCCGGCTGTTCACAAAGAGGACTTCCCCCCGCACCGGGGGCGCAGACCTCTCTGCCGTATGTTGATGCAACTGAAATGCCATGCAAATCCCGGGCCGGATAAACACGTAAGTGCTTTCCCTGCCACTGCTTAGCTCGATTATACGGGATTCAGGCAGCGAATAATACTAAAAATGGGATATTGCTGTGATTTTTGGGATTTGATACAAACTAAGTATTTAGCGTTACGACGGGCCTAAATTTTGCGCCTTCGCCAACAGTTGGGCGTTATGAGATAAATGTCGTATTCGGTCTAGAGCCTTTTGTCGAGGCGATCCGAGTTACAAGCTGTAGCCGATGAGCCGCTACCTGGAGTTGATTGAGGAATTCGCACAGGACTTTTTTAGACGAGTTGACACTCGTTGGGCGAAGTACCTCTCTGGACACTGACGGTGAGAGGAACACCTTTAGCAGCAGCTCAAGCGATGCCCATTACCGTGTCGCGTGGGGCAAACGATAAGCCCACTTTTTTGCACTGGCAAATGTGGCATGCACAAAAGCATCTTCATATGCATTTTGCCTTCTGCATGCACATAACCGGTCAGACGATGAAGAGATGCCCTCAGAATAATGATTATTCTCTTTTCATACTTCATCTACGTTTATAATCAGCTACAATCTACATGAAAAATATAGCTCGAATCGGCCTTGCTAACTCGCAGAGGACAGACGTTTTTTCTGCGCGTAAGAGAAGCGAGGTGATGTCGAAGATAAAGGGGAAAGACACAACCCCGGAGATAAGAGTGCGGTCTGCTCTGCACCGTATGGGGTTTCGGTTTCGCCTCCATCGGCGGGACTTGCCGGGTTGTCCCGATATCTACATTCCACGCCTTGGGTTAACCGTGTTTGTAAATGGTTGCTTCTGGCATCTTCATCCGAGATGCAAAGATGCCCGATTACCCAAGTCAAACATCGATTTCTGGCGTGAAAAGCTTTACCGGAATCGACAACGGGATGCAGCAAATGCACGAAAGCTACGACGGATCGGTAAACAAGTGTTAGTGTTGTGGGAGTGCGATGTTGAACGACACCAGCATGATCTTTGCGCGTACATTGGTGCTATTCTTTCTGACAGGTTTGCATGAAGAGGCAATTAGCGTTTGATAAACTTGATGCGGCATTTGAACGCGGTTTCTTCAGAACTGTGGACCTATTCGCAGGATGCGGCGGGATGAGCGCGGGGTTCGACCGTGCAGGGTTTCGATCAGTCTGTGCAATAGAAATCGACCAGCACGCAAGGGATTCTCATCGGACTAATTTCTCGAGCTTGGTTCCTGGTGGGGATTATGCAGCTCACGCCGACATCACAGAAGTGAGTCCGGTGGACGCAACCGCTCACCTCGATCCTTTATTCGGTACCGCGGACTCCCGGATTGACGTCATCGTAGGCGGTCCACCATGTCAGGCGTTTTCGAGACTCGGACGTGCCAGACTATGGGATTTGGCTGGCAAGAAGCACGCCCACGCTCAAGACGCACGCTCGACCATGTATGAATACTACCTTGGCTATGTCGAGCAGCTGCGACCCATTGCCTTTGTGATGGAGAATGTCCGTGAGATGGGCAAGTTTGTTGGGCGCAATCTAGCAGAGGAAATCGCTCTTCGAGCGGAAGAGCTCGGCTATGAAACTCGGTATACCATACTAAATGCTGTCTGGTACGGAGTTCCACAGCTTCGAGAACGTCTATTCGTAATTGGTATCAGCAAGGAACTAGCAGTCGAACCATCGCTCCCCGCCATCGAGTATGATTACGAACTACCTGTTGGCTATTCGACTTCGCGCGCAGGGCAGGGTCGAATCGAGGTGCTAGAACCGCACGACCATTACGTTGATCATTGGTTACGTAAACGTAATCTCTGTGCCGCCATAACAACCGAGATGGCATTTGCTGACTTGCCGCCGATTTATGACCATCTAGACGGTCGAACCGGTAAGGGTGTGGTCAGGGATGTGAATAAAAGGGTTCCGTATGTACCGGTGAAAAACAACTTTACCAAAGAAATGCGGAGTTGGCCTCACTTCACGAACGGAGCGGACAGTTTCACTGGTCATGTGATTAGGTATACTCCGCGCGACTACGAGACTTTCAGGCGAATGCCACACGGCGGAATGTATCCAGAGGCGCTTGAAACAGCTCGATCTATATTCGCGGAGCGAGTAGCAGCGCATGAACAGAGTACAGGGGCTCAACTAATGCAGGGTTCAAAACAATGGCAACAGATTCTTAACGCGACAGTCCCACCGTACCCTGATAACCGCTATCCGAATAAGTTTCGTAAAATGTGGCCTAGTCATCCGGCGAGAACGCTACCAGCACATATAGGCAAGGATTCGTATTCACATATTCACTTTGACAGTGACCAGGCTCGATGTATTTCGCTGCGAGAAGCGGCGAGGCTTCAATCATTCCCAGATGGTTTTCACTTCTGCGGGAGCATGAACGCACAACTTCGACAGATTGGAAACGCGGTCCCTCCGCTGTTAGCATATGCTGTCGCACGTGAACTGAGGAAGACACTAGCGAAAGCACTGCGGCAGTGCTAAATATGATTAATACAGACCACAAGGAAACCAGAACATGCCAGCAGCTGAACGACAAGCACAGTTCCGAAATGCGGTTGGTAATGCGGTAACGGTTCCAATCCAGGCCAGTTGGAATTATGGATTATCAAACGGTTCGCGATATGTAGAGGGCGCTTTTTTGGCGGGTCGCGCAAATCTAGCGAACGGTATAGCGGCTCAGAATGAGGCATTCTGCCTTTTTTCCATGCTTGCACTAAGTGACGAAATCGAAGTGCATCTAGCAGTGACAATTCGACACGACCTTCCGCAATTGGCGACTCGACTGCAAGAAATGCTGGATAATCAAACGCAGCAGATTGATCACGCAGTACTTGGGAACATTCAGCCTTATAGCCAGGAAAATAATAACGTTAGTTTCTATTTGGCAAGCGACGGCCGCCTTTACACGACATCAAGACAGCCAGTGACTCTGGTCGATAATGAACTGATTGATCATTTAGGCCATGGATTGTCAGTGGACCACGTCTACTATGCTGTTCATCCTGCGACCATAGGAGCAAAAAACCACCCTTCGGTGACAGGTCTTATCCAAGACCTAAAAGCGAGAATCGGCAGTGATCGTGTAACCGAGCTACTCGTGTGGACAACGCAACCCAGTCTCATTCCGACTATGTTTCGAATGCCTCACACAATCCCACTTGACGACCTAGTGGACGGGATCGCCCATTTGGGCGGTGTGTATGCGCCGGGAATCGTAGATTCCTTTCACTCGGGCCTAAACTTTTTGCCTGACAAACATTTCGTGATCCTCGCAGGATTATCTGGAACAGGCAAGACAAGCCTAGTCCGGCGATATGCTCTTGCGGTCCATGGAATCAACAGTTTGGAAATTACAGACCCTCTTTTCTTCATGTGTCCTGTGCGCCCTGATTGGACTGATCCAACAGGCCTAACTGGCCACTTCGATGTCTTTACAAATTGCTACATCGTCCCAGACTTCCTACGCTCGGTACTGATGGCCAACGCATTTCCAGACTGCCCCGTGTTTGTCTGCATGGACGAGCTGAATCTAGCGAGAGTGGAATACTACTTCTCTGACGTACTCAGTGCGATCGAAACCGGCCTTGCTCTGACACTGCATTCACATCAGGTATCTGTGCAAAGTGATATGGGTGTATTGATCCCACCTACGATACCTTGGCCACACAATCTATTTATTGTCGGAACTGTGAACGTTGATGAAACCACACATACGATCAGCGATAAGGTGTTGGATCGTGCTGTGCTCGTTGATTTGAGCAACACTGATTTTGCTACACTATTCAACAATATTGGTGGAGAATCGGCTGCTGCTACTTGGGCAGTTGAAAGGTGTGCCACTCTGCTAACAACTGTCAATAACGTAATGCTGCCTTATGGAATGGGCTTCGGTTATCGTCTAGCGAATGAGGTAGTCCGTTACCACTTGTTCGCGGTCCCCAACGGGAACGAGAGCAGAAGTGTGCAGGTTCTCGACCAACAGCTTGTACAGAAGATTCTCGTAAAACTACGTGGAACTGAGCGACATCGAGAGATGCTGACAAGTTTATTGGCTGCGGTGAACCAATATCCACGCAGTACGGCGTTAGTACAGCGGCTAATCCAGGATCTGGCTGAAGGTTCGTTTCAGGCTACGCGGTAATTTTAGTGCCAACTCTTGTTATATATCCGTCAAATGACAGGAATCAGGCTCAAGTTGTGTGGCCGGTTCCGGCACTTCCACTTCCATCGGGACTGATTCAAGAAGCGAAGACGTATTGCTTTGAGTTGCGAAACATCGCAGACCCCAGTTCAGCAGAACTATTAATCGACGATCAGCCCCTGAAGGCCTTGCGTAATCCTGACGAGTTAACAGCAAAGTGGGAATGGAGCCCACAATTTTATGCTGGTCAAATAAGGGCGCGCATCAGATATGATCTGGCAGCCGATTTTGAAGTGAATCTCACAGTTGATGCTGACTTAGCGAAGTTGTCGCGCACGGAATTCAATACGATGCTTCGTGAGATTCTTGAAGATACAACTGCGCTTTTTTCGTTATCGGGATTTCGATTTGGAGTTGCACGAGGGGCCGGGACCTCGGTTCCACCAATAGCTCGTTTGGAGTTCTTGCGATCACGCATCACCGAGTTACATCGTGTTATTGCAGAGATTGACTGCAAGCCTGTACGTGCGCTTTCAAGGGAAGAGTTAGTCAGACCATTAAGGTCTGCCGGAAGAATCACAGGGAGAGAATTATATCGCTCTTTCATGAAACATCGGCTTCAACCGGTACCCGAGGGATTCACAATCGGCACGAGACTAGTCCCAGCAGTGCCTAGCAGATTTACCGTTAGCTCGAAGACCGCAACAACGGACATTGCAGAAAACCGTGCTATCAAGACGTGCTTGGCTATCTGGCGCTCGTGGTTGTCCACAATAGCAGAGAGACTGGGTGGCGGGCTAAATAATTTGGACGAGAAGCAGATACGAGAGAGGCATCTTTGGGCGCGGCGCTGCAATGCGCTGGCTAAACGTTTGGCCAGGATGCTTGAGATGCCCGTCTTCGCTGATGTATCAGATCAGAGAACCCCGCTACTTGTCAGTCCAATATTCACGCGGGTTCCTGCTTATATCAGATTTTTCTCTCTGTACAGGGATATCTCGCTTGGAATGGCCCAAGTCGAGGGTGATTTCCTTAATCTTCCGCTCAGCAGAACGTTCGACTTGTACGAACTTTGGGTGTTTTTGCGTTTGTGTCATGCAGTAGCGCAAAGGTTTGGAGCGACAGTTCAGATAAACAGCTTCTTCGCTGAAGACTCTAGCCGTCTGGGAATTGCAAAACTTATTGCTTCTCCTTCTATTACTATCATTCCGGGCTTGACGTTACAGTTCAAGCGCCAATATCGCGAATATTGGCGAGATGCAAGTAGAGTCGGATCGTTCACTCGGACGATGATTCCTGACATCTCCGTGGAAAGATCAGCCACAGCAACGGAAATGGTCGTACTAGATGCGAAGTATCGTGTCGGCACACAGCTGAACGACGCCATTTCGTCAATACACACTTACAGGGACGCCATTGTGCGAGAAGTTGGTTCAACCACGCATAAAACAGTATTAGCGTCTTATTTAATCACTCCTGAAATGTTCAGCGTCACTGGAGACTGGCAAGATGCGGAGATGCCAGCTCGACTATTCTTTCCAGACTATCGTGGCAAGTTTAAGTTCGGAGCAGTTACGCTTCGCCCAGGAAAGCCAATCTCGGATGCAATCCAAGCACTTGAACTGATACTGACCGATGCGGGAATGAGCAGTGTGTTAAGGGCAGCAGAATAGACGTAGAACGGGTGGCCCACCCTTTTTAGATTTTCCTAAACCATTTACAAACCGCGGGTGCCTACCCTTTCGCGCGCGAAAGGGTGGGATTCACGACTGCCACGCTTTACTACCGTCCAGAAGCATGAGCTGCGGTGGAGATGCCCCTACAGCAGAAGCCGGAGAACCAGGAACGCACTGGAGAACGCGCACCATGGCAGCGACGGCTGGCGTCAACAAAGCTAGCGTGCGTCGCATTAGTCGTCTACTTGGCCAGTTCCACCACATACTGAACAGTTCCCTCGATCGTTACGATCTCGACCACAGGCCGGACATTCGCTGCCACCAAGGAATGTTTCTACTCCGGAGTTCACGAGTATCTCAAAAAAGTCATGAAACTCATTTTGACATTCACCGGTTCCATCGCACGCTCCACATTTTGCCATACAAGAGTATCCTATCTGTACGACCACCGCGTTTCTGTATTGTATTAAACTCTTAGATTATGTTGAAGCAAAGGGAGAGCGTAATTTAGACGGGTGGCCGGCCTTTCCTGGTTTTTCTTGACACTCTTTACAAAGCGCGGGTGCCCGACTATTTCGCGGGGTTTGCGAAAGGGTGGGACCCACGACTGCCGAACTTGACTGCCCCTTCTTCTGGCCAGCCAATAGCAGCGAAAGCTCCTCCACTACTATGTTCACATACAGGAGTCAGCAGAGACATGGAATGGACGAGAACGTGCGCGGAAGCCAGCGCCAAAGCGCGAATTTGGGGTGAGGCGAGGGCGCAGTCTGCTATGCGCGCTCACTGTTCAAATCAATTTCTTCGCTGTGCGAATCCAAGAATCAGTTGTGACTTGCCAGTTGCCCGTGGCTGGCTGCGACAATCAGCTCATGCCAGTTAAACAACGAAGGGCCTTGCCGGCTGCAAACATAATCAAATACCTCCTGGCAAAGCTGCCGGAAATCCTTGTATCGCCTGGCTTTGAAATCCGCCCAGCCCGCGCTCAGTGAAGTCTGTTTCAGATCGCAAACGGCATATCTGCGGGAAAAACCATAAGATACTGGAACCAGCCAGCCATCGGGTTGCAGTACGAGGATGCTGACTTCCAAAGATTCCTGTGGCTCAGCCGCATAGACCAGCCCCGGAGCCTCAATGGCGTGCTCCCGATGCAGCAGGTCGCACTGCACTCGCATGTTCCCCTCATACTTTCCGGCCAAAGCAAAACACAGGAGATATATTTTTGCCAAAGTTTCCGCATCGGGCGAAAGCGAGTTCATCTCCGCCTTCGCCCTGCCAGCCAGCTCCAGTGGATGTACCTGAAGCAAACGCGCACCGGCAGCGGCGGCAAATTCTCCCAGCCACGGCAACTGTTCCCAGCTCGTTTGTGTCGCTGTGTGAAGGATTCCAAAATTGAACCCGGCGCCTCTAAGATTTTCTAATCCCGCCTGCATTCGCTCAAACGCCTGCTTGGCTCCTCGTACTTCATTGTGTACTGCCGGGGGGCCGTCCACACTCACGGCCAGCAGGTCCACGCAACCATCTAAGTCAGCGAGACGTTCTGTCTGCAAAAAATATCCATTGGTTGTCACTGCGGTACGAAGACCCAGTGATTTTGCATGACGTAAAACCGGCGAGAGCCCCCGATACAGAAGGGGCTCTCCACCCGAAAAGGAGACCACCTTGCACCCTAGTTCGGCAGCATCCGAAATAGCATTGCAAACCAGTTGATGATCAAGCTGCTCTCGGCTCCAGGGACTGGATTCGGAGTAGCAGTGCTTGCACCGGAGATTGCACCACCATGAAGGATGAATCTGGAGAATGGGTTCGCGAACGGGTCCGAAAAGGCCGCAGGTAGTCTCCGTTGAATTCATGTTCAGCCTCCAATACCCGCCGGCGCACCCTGGGGAAACTCCGCTCGCGGCCCCTCGCCGATTGTCAGGTTGACCTGGAATACATCGGGTATGGGTATTCCGTAGGGGAATATGACGAGACCCTTGACCCGCGGCGTCTGCATGAGTTTCTCGAGCAAGGGAAGTTGCGTTTTGTTCAGCAGGGTTTGCACCTCAAGCCCTGTGACGACCGGCGGAACTCCAATGGGATGATGAACACGAAAGGGCAACGGACCTGCGCTCTGGATTCCGGCAACGATCCGGACCAGTTCTTCAAGGTTGTCTTTTTGCAGTCCGCTAAACTTCAACATGTCGAGCAATTCGTTTTCAAGGCCAGACTGCTTGGTGGATACAGCTTCTGCGGTTCCTATAGCCATAAAATAGTTTCCTTTCCATACTGATAAACGGACCGCGAGGATCTTTCCCTAACGCCGCAGGAATAAAAACTTCATTATTGGGCTGGTGGGAAGTTGTGTAGTTTGGCGGGTGCCCTACCCTTTCGCGCACGAAAGGGTGGGATTCACGACTGCCACGTTCGCTACAACTTATTGAAGCCGTAATAGCTCACTGCCAAAATACCCGCAGTCTGGCCATGCGACCGGTCCGGGGCGGTTTTTTGGACGCCGGCAACAGAGTCCGCACTACAATGTTAGTTTCTGATTGCGAAATCATGAGTATTCCCGCGAGAGGCTATCATTGAGTCGCACCAGTAGTGTAGGTCGGAGGCCGATGTCCCGGCAAAGCAGATCGGGAAGAGTGAAAGACTGGCTGCTCTATGTAGCCATCGCCGTCCTGATTATGGTGTTGGTCTGGATGTTTGAAATACACCAGGCCAGGACGGGTGGTTCCCCGCACCTGCCGTTGAAATGGCTGTCTTTTGCAGGAATGACTGCAGTCGTGTTCTGGCAGACCCTGCAATCATGCCGTCCGTTGTGGGAAATGCGGAAGTTCTGGATACTCCTCGGTCTTTTCTTCACCGTGCATTCCGTCCTGGGAGTTCTTGTTCTTATGAGAATACGAACGGTGCCGCTATTGTTGCTCGCGGTGATAATAACAGGCGCGGAATATCTGCTTCTGGGGGCCTACCTGGGCTTCTTTTTCGACTGAGACAATAAGCGCACGTCATCAACAAGCCAGCAGCCCTCGCGCCCGCTTCTCCCTTCGTCAGCCGCGACGCGCCGCCTCGATAGCAGCTACATCAATCTTCTTCATCGCCATCATCGCCGCAAAAGCGCGTTTTGCCTCAGCGCCACCCGCCGCGAGCGCATCGGTCAGCGCGCGGGGAGTGATCTGCCAGGAAAGGCCCCAGCGGTCTTTGCACCAGCCGCACGCGTTTTCCTGGCCACCATTGCCGACGATGGCATTCCAGTAGCGGTCGGTCTCTGCCTGGTCGTCGGTTGCGATCTGGAAGGAGAATGCCTCACTGTGCCGGAACGCCGGGCCGCCATTGAGACCAAGGCACGGAATGCCGAGGACGGAGAACTCCACCGTCAGCACGTCGCCCGTCTTGCCGTTCGGGTAATCGGCAGGCGCCTTGTGGACAGCGGTCACTTCACTGTTCGGAAAAGTGGCGGCATAGAATCGCGCCGCGTCCAGTGCTTCCTTGTCAAACCAGAGGCAGATCGTGTTCTTCGGCTTCATCTGCATGAATCTCCTTGTGGTCACGCTTGGACATTTTATGAGGATACGTCAATCATGCGTTGATTTCCGCCTCAAGAAACACATAGACAATCCATGTTCGGCCCGTTTTCAATGCCGGATTGTAGTGCGAATGTGTCGTGGCCTAAAATGGCTCATGGAAACCGCTCGGCAACGATTCAGGCTCAGTCGTGGTGTGATTAGTTTTGCCGTTGGGGCGGGAGTTTTTTTTCTGAGTGCCGCTATCGAAAGCGGCGTGACTGCCCGCCACGTCTCCGGTGCCTGGCAATGGGCCGACAACTGTGCCGGCGCTCTGGCGACCGGAATGGTCGTCTTCCTCTATGAGCGGCACCGGCATAGAAAAGACCTTGCCCGGCTCCGTATTATCGCCCAGATGAATCACCACATCCGCAATGCTTTGCAGCCGATACTGTCTATGGAAGGCAACAGCATGCCGAGGGAGCAGCAAGTCAAGATGGTGCGCGACTGTGTCGACCGTATCCAATGGGCACTCACCGATGTGCTGCCGAGCGAGGCCGCAGGCTCCGAACCTGCCGACTGGCCGCCAAAGCAGCCCCCTTACGACGCCCCATAGAAACCGAAATCCTAAAGGCTGCGGCCCAGGCCCGCACGCAATTCGTTCAACCGCTTTTTCCCCGCGCGAAGCGCAGTGGTACATAGCCGAGCGTGGAAACGCTGGGTAAAGTACAAAATAAAGTCCCGAGTCTGAAGCACGGGACGGGGGCCCGACTTTCTTGGTTTTCTTAACCCTCTTTACAAAACGCGGGTGCCCTGCTATTTCGCGGGGGGGGGGCGAAAAGTGGGACACACGACTGCCGACCTTGACGGCCCCTTGTCTTGCCAGTTTTCAGGACGAATAGTCCTGTAGTGTTGTTCGGCGATTGTTGGGCCTGGGCTTTCCCAGCGGGTCGTTTCCCTCGTCCCAATAAAGTAGTCATTTGTATAAAAGTGAACAGCTATCGCTCCTGGGAAAGTCCATGATTTACCTGCGTAAGGGACTGTTTGTTGGCAGTCCATCCATTCGAACGGAAGGAAGATTTATGTCAAAACAGGCAGCAGAGCATCATCAGAAGGCGGCACAGCACCACGAAAGCGCGGCACGACATCACAAAGAAGCCGCAAAGCACCACGAAGCAGGCAAACACGAAACAGCGGCACACCACGCGCATCTGGCCTACGGCCACCACCAACAGGCAACGCATCACGCGACGGAAGCGGCCAAGGCCCATATTGAAACTCACGGCAAGGCCAGTCCAGCCGCGGCCTAAATTGTTCAGATAGATCATCAGGCGGGCTGCTCGTGGAATAAGCGCAGGCTGTAACGGGTGGCCCACCTTTTCTTCGGTTTTTCCTTGCCCTATTTACAAAGCACGGATACCCTGCTCTTTTCGCGGATTTGCGAAAGGATGGGACGCACGGCTCCCGGCCTTGCCTGGCCTTTTCTTCAGCCAGGTCCACAGTCATTTATTTGTGATCTCCCCTGGACCTTCCGTGGCGAATCTTCAAAGAGTGGGCCTTGCCCAGCCAGCAATAAAAAGTTCCCACCCTTGCCTGAAGCTGACGAATCAGGTAACGGGCTTATTCGCAAAGATGGGCCACTGAGCCATAAAAGTATGGCAGGATTTTTTATCGGTTGTCCGGATTATTGTGGCGCCAGCCCCAGTAAACGGTTTGCTGCCGGGTATTCAACTGAACAAAGGCGCGCTTCTGGTGATGCTCGGTCTGGTACCGCTGATAGGCATGCTCTTCATTACTGTCCCACGTGTGGTAGTCTTTGTGGCTTCTGTCATAGTAGCGCAGGTTGTTATCGTTGTCCCTGTTTTCGCGTCTGTCTTCCTGTCTGTTTTCCTGCGGGGCGGCAGCGGCCATTACAACTACAGGTGCGGCCAGGGCGGCAGCCAGAAAAAGTGAACTGATATATCGGTATCCACGCTGCATGTCTGTTCTCCTTAAAGTGCGAGATTTCCATTGGAGAATCTTGCTAAAGATCATTGTGTGCTCTGGCTGTCCCAGCGTCTGAGCAATACTGCTCAGGCCATGCTTTTGGCAAAGCACCAACGCAGAGACGTGGCGCTGCTGCGTTCCATGCGTGCAGCTCAAAAGGTCGCGCATTTCAACTCAACTCAGTATCGCGACTTGAATTACCGATTGTCCTGTGTGGCAGGTTGCTGGACGCCGTAGAATTACCTTTTTTCACTTTGTACAATCCATGAATCCGGTTATCTCCTGCCGGCGATCAGGAAAAGCGAATGCTGAAAACGATGCTGCTGTTTGCAATGGTTGGGCTTGGCTGTTCATCCGGCTTCGCGCAGGAGTCTGCGCAATATCGTGCGTGCACGGATTCGGCGAATACTCAGGATGTACTCACCCGCTGTGCGAGCGAGGAGGCCAGGCGTGTCGATGCTGAGTTGAACAGCGTCTATCGAAAATTGCTCGCGGCGCTCTCTGGTAACAGGAAGGCGGCTGCCAAAGTGAAAACGGTACAGCGGGCATGGATCGCTTACCGAAACGCATACATGGACGCCATGTATCCCGAGAAAGACAAGCAGTCGTACGGCTCTATCTTCCCGATGGAGTTCAACCTCTTGTTCGCCAAACTTACGCGTGACCAGATAGCGGCGCTGCGAGCCCTCGCCGACAACCTGCTGTAATCATCCATCCGTTCGCGCAAGGCTGCACACAGGTCTTCACCACCAACCCGGAAGATCGAAAAAACGTAATTCCAGACAATGCAAAACTTCCTGAAGGCTTTACGGGTGGATGGGCAGCAAATGAAAAAGGCCTCGCCGAAGCGAGGCCTTTGTTAGTTGTGAGACCGCTGTTTAGAACGAGTACCGCAGACGGAAACGAATCGTGCGCGATCCCGATTCGGTCAGCGGATAATTTGCAAACGTGGTTGTAACACCAGGTTTGGGGATTGGAATTCCGACCAGGCTATAGTTTGGCGAGCCGGTGTTGGGATGATTAAAAGGATTGAGCATCTCCATGCGGAACGCCAGTTGATGCTTCTCGGAATACAGGTTGAAGGAGCGCTGCAGACCAAAGGTTGTGTTCTGCTGGCCCGGATCAATCACCGAATTGCGGCCAAGTGTACCAATACCGCTGGCCGGAATAATGAAGTGGACGCTGGAAGCGGGAACAACTACGCATCCTTTTGCATGAAATATGCTGGGGCCGTCGCAAAGGGTCCCAGGCGTGCCTCCGAAAAGGCCGAAATCCACTGCATAGGTCGCAATAGGAGCGTTTGGATTGCTCAGGTTCGGCCGATCATTGCCCTGCTGGTCGCCATTGGAGTCAAAACCGTCATTAACGGTATTGGGTGCTCCGGTCTGGTACTCATAGGTTCCGGAGGTCTGCCAGCCATTGGTGATGTATCCCACGCCTTTAAGCAGGACACCTTCACTCTTCAGCCGGGGAATATCGTAAATGTAAGTCAGTGAAGCAACGTGCGTGTGGTTGTACGCCGAGAGGCCTCTGTCAATACCGCGCTTCCCAAGCGCCAAATCAGCGGGGAAACTGGTAGTGCCCGTGGTCGTAAATACTTCTGAAGCATCATCGATCAGCTTCGAGTACGTATAAGCGCCACGCACCAGGAGACCATTCGAGAAACGCCGGTCGAGTTTGAGGTCCAGAGCGTGGTAAATGGAATCGCCGCTGTTGTCTCGCACTGTAACCGGGCCAAGGAGAGGATTGATACGGAGTGTTCCCGTTGTCCCGTTGGGGTCGCCAGGATTGAGCTGATCATTGGCAAACAGGCGCTCTCCGCGTGTTCCCACATAAGAGGTGGTCAGTGTGAATTTGGCGCCCAGGTCCCTTTGGATATTGAAGTTCCACTGCAGGGTGGTTGGCGCTTTCAGGTTGTTGGCAACAGTGGTAACACCAGTCGTGGGACTCGGCGTTGGGTTCAGGGCCACAAACTGGGTTGAGGCCGACGCGAAGCCACGGCCGTTGTTTTGGCCCTTGGTACCCACGATTACGGGTGAAACAGCGTTGGGTGAACTGGCCGCGCTGTTGTCGATGATGTTGGTGAAGAAGCTGTCAAAAAACACGCCAAAGCCGCCACGGATGACCGTTTTGTCCTGGCCAAACAGTCCGCTCCAGAAGTGCGGGGTGTACGCAAAGCCCGCTCTGGGCGCCCAGTTGTTTTTTGCTGGCTGTTGCGGCACAAAGGTGATGCTGCTCGCGCCGTTAAAGCCCTGCACCGGCACAACCGCAGGGAAGAGCAGATTGTTTTCCGGAGTGCCGCCGTATTCATACCGGATACCCAGATCCACGCTTAAATTGGATTTGAGCTTCCAGGTGTCCTGTGCATAGTAGTTCTGGTAGAAGTACTGAGGACGGGTTACCGGGCTGCCAAAAGCGCGCGATACCGATCCGTTGACGCCGCTGAAGTTATCAATGAAATTGGCCAACCCGGAAAACGCGGCTGACGCGCCAGTACTGGGGGCATAGTTGATTGAGCCAAAGCTATTGAAGGGAATCAGATCCACCACTTTGATCTGGGTGAGGTCCACGCCGAATTTAAAGCTGTGTTTACCGGTATTCAAGCTCACGGAGTCCTGGTATTGATACACGTCGTGAGTGCGGCCCTGAGGAATTCCACCAGGAGCGCCAAAACCGGTCAGACCAGAAATACTGATGCTCGGTCCAATCGCCAGGGGGTTGGCCAGGGTTTGCGCCTGGTCGGTGAAAGCAAAACTGATACGGCTGAAGGACAGTCGCAGCTCATTGACCACGCGCGGGCTAAAGAGATGGGTCTCGGTAATGCCCGCGTTGTGCGACGGGCCGCTCTCTTGGGTATCAAATCCAGGCAAGTTGTTGAGAGAGAGGGGAGAGATATTCTGGGTGTCATACGTGTAGCGCAGCGCCAGAGTATCTTTGGATGAGGGCAAATAGTCGCCCTTGATAACGAGCTGGGAATCGTTCGAAGGCTGTCCCCCAATGCGCTGGAAGGTGCCAATTTGCACGTCTGATCTGCCACCTCCCAGTGTAATTGGGCTAAAGTTGGCATTGGCTCGTAAGCTGCCTAGCGCCTGCAGGTAGTTCTTAAGATTCTGCGTTTGCGGCAGGGCCTGCAGTGTGGCAAAGCCGGTCGCGCTGGGCAAAAAGAGAGGGTTTCCGTTGGTGGTCGCGCGGAACTTGTCCCACTGGTTGGAGCCAAAGATGAACAGCTTGTCGCGCTTGATTGGCCCGCCAATAGTAAACCCATAGGTGTTTTCCCGTGAAATCGGCCTGACGGTTCCATTCAGCTTGTTTTGGGCGTCATTGGAGTCGAGCGCTGAATTCTGGATCAGATCAAACGCCGAGCCGTGCCAGGCGTTCGTGCCGCTCTTGTAAATTTCATTGGTCACGGAACCGCCGCCGTGGCCAAATTCCGCGGCGTAGGAGTTGGTCTGGATGGAAACCTCTTTGATGGCTTCGAGGTTGATGGTCTGAAACGCCTGTCCCTGGATGGCGGTATCGTTATTGTCCGAACCTTCGATCAGGAAGTTGTTCGCGCGCGGACGCGTGCCGTTTACGGAAAAATCAAAGCCGTTGGAGAACCCGAAATTCCCAGGGCGGGAAACACCAGGCTCCGTCAGGACCAATTCGATAGGGTTGAGCCCAGGAACCACCAGGTCGGTGATTTCCGCCGTCGATATGGTGTGGTTCAGCTCGCCACTCTCGGTCTGCAGCTGCTGGCCGATGGCTTCGATCTCCACGACCGTTTCCGACGTGCCGATTTTCAGCCTGCCCTCAGCGGTCGTGACCACCGACGCGGTTACAATCACATTCTGCAATTTCAGCTCGGCAAAGTTCGCGGCCTTGAAAGTAATCGTGTACGGCCCGGGTGTTACCGATTCAATTCGATACGATCCCTGGCTGTTTGTGGTGGCCACATGTTTTTCACCGTTGTCTTTATTTACGGCGGTTACGCTCGCGTTTGCTATCACTGCCCCATTGGGATCAGCGACTACGCCTGCAATGGTACCGTTACTTGTCTGCGCAGAGGCAACGGCCACCAAAAGCAGGAGCATCAAAACGAAAGAGCAGGAATACTTTATTATCCTCGTGCATTTTCCGCTCATCTCTTCCCTCCAGATTGGTTGGTTTCAATAAAACACGAGACTCCTCGCAGCCATCTTTTCAGTCCACAACAGCCTTTAAGGATTTCCCGTTGGCTGAAGTAATTAGCAAACCGAGTTCCTAATGTTAAAAAATATTAATATGTTTATTTTCAACAGCTTACATTAGAAACTCAATTAGCATTATCTTATTTTTTGGATTAACAAATATTAAATATTCTAAAAATGGAATATTTTATTGGCTGGCTCAAGAGCTTTACGGCAGTCAGAGGGAGTTTTCCCTTGCCTGCCACTGAAAATGGCGGGGCAAGGAATCACTGCCGTCGTATGGGACATGCCATCCGAGTATGTTTGGCTGATCTCGCGGATGAAAGACATCCGCCCGCCTGGTCCGCCTTTAAGCAGCAGCCAATCCCAACTTTCCTTGCCGGGGCAAACGGAACATCCTCGCGGCCTTCGGACGGAATCCTACCCCTTTAAGGAGATTGCCATGTTTGCTCGTAATGTCTCAATTCGCCTGAAGTCGAACACTCTGCGTGATTTCCAGCAGACATTCGAAAAGGAAGTATTACCACTGCTGCGCAAACAACCGGGATTCCGTGACGAAATCACGTTTGCCGACGATAACAAAACCGATGTGACCGCGATCAGCCTTTGGGAATCAAAGGAGCAAGCCGAGAACTACAGCAAGAGCACGTATCCAACGGTGCTGAAGACGCTGGATAAATTCCTGGATGGCCCACCGAAAGTTCGCGTTTTGCATGTAATTAACTCCACTTCACACAAAATAACCGCGGCGGACATAGCTGCGTAAGACGATCCACGTCAGACAAGAAGGCTCCACGGGGGCGCCTGCCCTTTCGCGAGGTTTGCGAAAGGGTGGGACCCACGACAACTCCCCATACTTTGCCGCAACTTGACCGCAACCGGTCCCAGCCGTTATTTGTGATTGCGTGCCCGATTCTTCACAGTTGACCCCGCAGAGCAACTGGCTGGAGCTGGATGGTCTTCGCATCCATTACCAGCGACTGGGCAGCGGACCGCCTTTATTACTGCTCCACGGCCTGCTGGGTGGCTCCTTTTGCTGGCGCTCGAATCTGGCCGCACTCTCCCGGCAATACACCGTGATCGCGGTGGATCTGCCTGGCGCAGGTCTTTCCGATGCCCCGCCCTCCACCGACTGCGGCATGGCCTGCCAGTCCGCGCGCCTGGCCCAGTTCATTCGGACACTGCAACTCGCTCCTGTGACCGTAATCGCCACCTCATGGGGCGGCGCCGTCGCTCTGCGTCTGGCAATAGAAGACTCTGCTTTGGAATTATCCAAAGGTTCGCCAGCTTCGCCCCAAATTCGCGCCCTGGTGCTGGCTGCGCCCGCCAATCCGTGGTCGAGTTTCGGGCGCCGCAGAATCGCCTTTCTCAACACCGCGCCCGGCGGCTGGCTGCTGCGCACCTTCTTTCCCATCTCCATGCCGCTGCATGCTCTGGCGCTCCGCCGCATGTACGCTGATCCCAGGCGCGTCACCGGCACAGTCAGTCAAGGCTACGCCCGCCAGATCGTCCGCCCCGGAAGGGCGCAAAACGCCCTCAGCACCCTGCGCCACTGGCAGGCTGATATGGAAGTGCTTCGCGCCTGCATCGATAAAATCAGCGTCCCTGTTCTGCTGATCAACGGAGAGGAAGACCGGGCCGTCGATCCAGCTTCACTGCTTATCCTGCGCAGCCATCTGCGGCACTGCGAGCATGTCCCCCTGCCCAGTCTCGGGCACCTTCCTTTTGAAGAAGACCCGGAGCAGTTCAACCCGATCGTGCTCAAGTTCTTGCAGACAGTCCCAACGTAGAGACGTGGCACTGCCACGTCTCATGTGTGCAGCTCAAAAAGATGCGTCGTTCACCAAAATGCAGGGCCAATCGAGGATTGGCTCCAGGCTGATGGAAGCCCTTGCCCATGTGAACTTTCCCCTGCCTGACTCGATCCCCCAATCCACGTTTTTCTGCGTTCATCAGCGGCAAACCCGTTACCTGTGCCAAACTATAAGGTGAGCATGTTCACGCCGCTGAAATCCGCTCTCGCCCGTATTGACGGCCAGGCGTGGCTGCGCTTCTTTATAGCCATCGTGGGACTGGCCCTGGGCTTTGCCTCTGCTGTGTTTTCCACTGTGGCCCGCGAATCGGGCAATTTTGCCGGCTCGGTGGTGTTCGCATCGGCCGCGCTGCTGCTTGCCGGCTCCGTCGGACTCACCACCGTCCCCTATCTGGCCCGGCGGGTCGCCTCCCATCGCGTGCGCGAAGCCTTTAATTATCAGGTCACGCGCGAGGGCCTGGCCTATCTCGGCGTTGCCCTGATCATTGCCATCGCCGCGCTCAATACCGCCAACAATTTGCTTTTCATTATTCTGGCCGCCATGCTGGCCGCGATTGTGGTTTCAGGGTTCGCTTCGGCGGCGGTGCTTCTCAATCTCCGGCTCGATATCAACATGCCGGACAGCGCCTTTGCCGGGCGTCCGCTCACCGCGCGCGTCCGCCTTCTGAACCCGCGCCGCTGGATACCGGCGTTTTCCATTAGCGTGGCCCCGCCCCAGGAGAAGCGCCGCAGGCCGCGCAAAGTATGGGAGTTGCGCAAGACCGAGTTCGTTGTTCCCCTCATCTTTTCCAAAGATGCAAAGCGGCTCAGCCTGCCCGATTACACGCTCAGGAGCAGGACCATTGCCCCGCCGCCGCCCGGAATCTTCGCCACCCCGGTGTACTTTACCTATATTCAGGCCCGCGCTTCGGCCGAAGCCCCGGTCCCGCTGCTGTTTGAACGGCGCGGCCTGTACACCCAGGAAGCCTTCAGCCTGGCGACGCGCTTTCCTTTTTCGTTTCTCGTCAAAAGCCGCAAAGTGGCCCTGCAGCGCGCCCTGGTGGTCTATCCCGCGCTGCTGGAACCGGAAGATCTGGCCGTGCTGCCCATGATCACCGGTGAATTCGTCGCCTGGACCCGCGGACGCGGCTCCGAGCTCTACCTTATCCGTGATTATGCAATGGACGACCCGGCCCGCTTCGTGGACTGGAAGGCCACCGCCCGCACCGGCGCACTCAAGGTCCGCGAATTCACCCGCGAAGACGAGCGCCGCCTGCGGCTCATCTTTGACAATCCCGCTCCCGGAGCAGTACCCGGCCAAGCCTATGAGCACGCCATCTCCATGGCGGCCTCTCTCGCCTGCCACTTCCATGGAGAGAATGTAGAACTCTCCTTCGTGGCCCCCGGCTACAGCGGAGCTCCACATCTCCACGATTTTCTGCATTATCTGGCTTTGGTGAAGCCCACAGCCCAGGAATCCGTACTCGAGTCCCTTCCCTTCTCCCCTGATTACAACGTGATCATCACTGCCCGCCCCCAGGGCAGTCTGCCAACTTCGCTGTGGGCCAGCTCATATGTGATTTACATGTAGGGGACAAAGAAGCAAGCGCCCTATCAGTGCCTCAGCCTCGCCGGGAGTCATCTATTTCGAGTTAAGAGGTATGCGGGCTGGCAAGATGTTGGTAGCACTCAGGCGGCAAGGGTCGACAGACGAGGGGAGCACAGTCGGGCGGTCGCGCCCCATTGAAGACCGAGCCAGCGCTCCGCAGCTGCAGCTCCTCGTCAGTCCGCAGAGAGCGCACTGATCGTAACGTAATATCCGTCCGGATCCCGGAGCGAGAACTCCCTGGTGTGAGTGTTCGGATTCACGTGTGGCTCCTCTTCGAGCCGAGTGACGAGAGAGCGTGCCCTTTGCAGCGCCAGGTCGAAATCATCCACACGGAAGAACAACAGGAGGCCGTTGCCGGGCGTCCCGCGATCGGGACTCATCAATGAGGGATGCTCGTGCGCGCCCCACTGGTGAAGGCAGAGCAGGACCGTTCCATCTGAATCGAGGATTTGCCCAAAGTAATCATGGTCAGGAAGGGTGGCCGGCTGACCAAACAGCACCTGGTACCATTTCAAGCTGCCCGGCACGTCGCCTACCCCAATGATCGTCCACGTGCGCTTCATCGAGTCCCCCCTCAGGCTATTCTACAAACTAAAAAAGGGGACATTCTTAAATGTGGTAGTACAGTCATTTTGGCAGTGCAACACGAGCATGGGGCCGGCCTCGGTTTACCTCAGGCTACTGCTGCGCACCTGCTGTTGAAGCATGAGGACGCAGCACCCGGCTGGTAGTGGAAACTGCCGAGGCGGAGAAGAAGTTGTGGTCGTAGAGACCGCGATAGAATCTGCCGGTGATTTCGGCGGCTTTGGGGCCGTAGGTGGGGCGTCCACCCTGGAGGAAGAGCACGGTGACGATGCGTCCGGCATGGGTATTGGCATAGGAGGCGAACCAGCCGAAGCGGGTGCCGTCTTTGGAGCAGGTGCCGGTCTTGCCGAGGATTTGCTCTTCACTGAAGTTGAGGCGCAGACTGCGGGCGGTGCCGTATTCAACCGCGCCCTCCATACCGGTGGAGATTTCCGGGACCAGCGGGCCGATCTCGAGCTGGCGCTTGATGCGCGGCTGGAAGTCCATTACTTCTTCCTGGGTGTTGGGGTGCTGCAGATAATAAAGGGTGCCGCCGTTGGCGACCGCGCCGATCAGGGCGCCGAGCTGCAGGGGCGTCATGGAGATGCTTT
Organism: Candidatus Angelobacter sp.; assembly: GCA_035695325.1. GTDB lineage: Bacteria > Acidobacteriota > Terriglobia > Terriglobales > Acidobacteriaceae > Angelobacter. Next base: position 237,495 of record DASSEH010000153.1, on the reverse strand, counting down.
CGCCATAGGAGCACATCTTGCCGACGCCGCCTAATTTGGCGTCAAGCTCGTGCGAGGGAAACACGCCCAGATGCTCGCCGGTAATGTTGAAGCCGGCAAGCTCGCCCAGTCCGAACTGGTGGGCGTAATAACTCACGCGGCGAAAGCCGAGCCGGCGGCCTACAGCTTCAAAATAAGCATTGTTGGATTTGGCCAGCGCGGTGGTGAGGTTCATTGAGGTGTATCGGCCGAGCTTAATCGGGGTCTCGGGCGTAATGACGTTTTCGCTCAGCGCGGCCAGGGCCACGGCGACCTTGATGGTGGAGCAGGGCTGTGCGCCTTCAGAGAGCGCCAGCTTCTGGTTGACCATGGCGAGGATGCGTCCGGTGGCGGGGTCGAGGGCGACCATGGTGCCGTTCATGTTGCCAAGCGCGTCAATCGCGGCCTGGCGCACGATGGGATCTTCACCGGTAGTGATGTCACCGGCGGTAATGTCATCGGCGAACGAGCTGGTGGTGAAGTGCTCGTAATACCGGCGGCGTGTATGCAGACTGGCGTTCCGCACAACCGGGCGCCGGCTGTGGCGCACCCGGGCCAGACGACGGCGGGCAGCAGGGCTCTCCGTCACATGTCCACTCTTTTTCGTAGTCGTGGTCTTAGTGGAAGCTGTGCGCGCGAAGGCAGTGGCGCAAAGAAGAAACGCCACGACCGCGCATAGAACTATGCTGAAAAATGATTTGCCCTGTGTCACCTGAAAATCCCGTATGTCCCTGAAAGGAAAATCCCCGATGGTGGCTGCTTTTGGCGTGAAACCAAAAACAGCTCCGCTTCTCGATAGTACGCAGATTTATGAATCAGGTGCAACTTAAAATTCACCTAATTCAAAACCAGGTATCCTCACCTATAACTAGATGCGGCTACCTCTGATCTTTGGTAACCTTGCGCAACTTATGTACTATCTGCCGGGAAACACCGAAGTTAGCTGGCTTCACCGCGCTTGCGCAGAAAGGCCGGGACGTCGAGGTCGTCCTGTTCCACCGTGCCCCGGACTGCGTCCTTTACCGCGGCCAGGTTGGGGACCTCGCGTGCGGGCATGGCCCCACGCGCCGGTGCAACACTGTGCGTCATACCGTTACTGGAGCCATTCGCACGAGCTGCCGATGTCTGCACCTGATGCGCCGCGCCCATGCGCACGGTTGAGATCGCAGTCTGCGTCTGCGACACACTGTTTTCCTTGCGCTCTGGCCTGTCGGAACGGAATCCGGTGGCGATAACGGTGATCTTTACGCCATCTTTCATTTTTTCATCTAAAACGGCGCCAAATATGATGTTGGCATCTTCATGGGCCGCCGCCTGAACTATGGTGGAAGCCTCGTTGACTTCCGCAAGTTTGAGCGAGCTGGAGCCGGTAATGTTGATCAGAATGCCGCGTGCGCCGTCGATTGCGCCGGCTTCGAGCAGTGGCGAGGAAATCGCGGCATGAGCAGCATCCAGCGTGCGGCGCTCGCCTGATCCCGTGGCGGTTCCCATCACTGCGTAGCCCATACCCGCCATGATGGTTTTTACGTCCGCAAAATCGCGGTTGATGATGCCAGGGATGGTAATGATGTCCGAAATGCCCTGCACGGCCTGACGCAAAATATCGTCGGCGATGCGGAACGACTCAAAGAAGCCCGCATCCTGCGCCACCGACAGCAGGCGTTCATTCGGGATCACGATCATCGTATCCACGCTGTCAATCAGTTCGGACAGGCCGCGCTCGGCCTGCGCCAGACGCCGTTTGCCTTCGAACGCGAACGGCTTGGTCACCACCGCCACGGTCAGCGCGCCCATCTCGCTGGCCAGTGACGCAATGATCGGTGCAGCGCCCGTGCCCGTGCCTCCACCGAGCCCAGCCGTGACAAACACCATGTCGGCGCCCTCAAGGCTCTCGATAATCTTGTCAGCATCTTCAAGCGCGCCGCGGCGCCCCATTTCCGGATTCGCGCCCGCGCCCAGACCGTTGGTCAGCTTCGTGCCCAGCTGGATCTTCACCGGCGCGTGTGACATCTGCAGCGCCTGCAGATCGGTATTCGCCACCACGAACTCCACGCCCTCCAGCCCGGCGGAGATCATGCGATTGATGGCATTTCCGCCGCCGCCGCCCACGCCGATGACTTTTATCTTGGCGTTGTTGCGCGGCTCTTCGTTGAACTGGATGCGAACATCATTCTCGGTCTGCTGGGCGTTTTTCGTTTCTTCACTCATGATGGAATACCTCAAATAGATTTTTCTGCTCTTACGCTCCCAGGCGCGTCCACAGCGCCCGCAGTTTCGATCCAATTCCCTGCTCCGGCGAAATTCTGGCCACCGCATTACGATGCGCATACATCGCCAGCCCAATCGCTGTAGCAAATGCCGGCTGCGCCAGTTGTGGCGGCAGCTTGGCAATCGATACCGGCATGCCCACGCGCACCGGCCGCTTCATCACACGCTCGCACAGCTCAGCCAGATCGTTCAGCCCCGCTCCGCCGCCCGTCAGCACCACGCCCGCTGGACACAGCTCCAGCACTCCCGCCTGGCGCAGATGATCACGCAGAAGCTCGCACAGCTCAGTCGCGCGCGGCTCGATAATTTCCGCCACAAAACTCTGCGGCAGCAGGCGTGACGGACGATCCCCCACCGCAGGCGCCTCAATTTCGCTGTTGATCGGAGCATTATTGCGGATCGCATGACCATAAGCCTTCTTGATCTCCTCCGCCGCCGCCAGCGGAGTCCGCAGCCCCACTGACACATCATTCGTGAAGTGATCGCCGCCCACCGGCACCGCGCCGCTGTGCGCCACCATGCCATCCGCATAGACAATCACGTCGGTCGAACCAGCGCCGATATCGGCCAGGCAAATGCCAATCTCTTTTTCATCGGCGCGCAGCGTGCTGTCCGCGGACATCATGGCTTCATACACCACGTTGTCCACGTGAATGCCCGCGCGGTTCGCCGCCGTTATCACGTTCTGCACCGTGCTGGCCGCGCCGGTAATAATGTGCAGATTCACTTCCAGGCGGCTGCCCATCATGCCCGCCGGATCGCGCACCCCAGCCTGATCGTCCAGAATGAATTCCTGCGGCAGCAAATGCAGCACCTCGCGGTCCGCCGGCAGACTCACCGACCGCGCTTTCTCCACCGCATCGCGAATGTCCTCGCGTGACACCTCACGCGGCCTCGAGCCCAGCGTCACGCCGCCCCGGCTGGAAATGCCCTTCACATGCGCGCCGCCCACCGCAATCAGCGCATTGCCCACCGAGCACTCCGCCACCTTCTCCGCTTCTTCCACCGCCTTCTGGACACTCTGCACCGCCTTGTCCAGCTCGGTGATCACTCCCTTGCGCGACCCTCGCGACTCGGTCACCCCATGTCCGCGATAGCGCAGCCCCATTTCCGTGGTTTCGCAAATCAGGGCCAGCGTCTTGGCGCTGCCAATATCAAGGACGGTAATCGTGTTTTGCTGCCTGGTACCCATAACATCCATTCTTCGTTGTTAGTGCGTGGTCGTTGGCTGTTGGCTGTTAGCTCTTGGCCATTAGCCGTTAGCCTTTAGTTTTCTCTATCGAACTCCGCTTTCCTCTGTGCTCCTTTGTGTCCTCTGTGGTTAAAGTTCTCTATCTGCGTTCATCTGCGTAAATCTGCGGCAAAGTTTTTGCTGTTAGCTGTTGGCCTTTAGCCGTTAGTCTTCCGAGATCAAACTCCGTGCTCCTCCGTGCCCTCTGTGGTAAATGGTCCGTATCAGCGTTCATCCGCGAAAATCTGCGGTAAGTTTTTCTGCGGGCGTTCATCTTCTCCTCGCCCGGCGTTTTACCTGCTGCTTAACCGGCTTGCTGGGTTCGCTGGGCGCCGGCTCGCTCAGTGTCTTCCTCGCATCCGGATTCACAATGATCTGCCCTTCATACCGCAGGTCCACCGATTGCAGATTCGGAAACTGCTGCCGCCACTCCGCGATGTGTTCCAGATAAAGCTTGTATCGCTGCAAAAAATCCGAGCTCCCCAAATGGATCGTCACCGCCCCGGCCGCGTCGTTGGCGCTCACCTTCACATCCTCCGGATCGGACAGGTCGATCTCGCTCAGGTCATTCATATAGCGCTTGCTCGGCGCCTTTTTCGGCTCATCGCCATTGTCGTCAGCTTCCCCATCCAGCTCGCGCACCAGCCGGTTGTAAATCTTCATGGCCGCCGCGCGGGAAGAGCGCGGCTCCGTCTCCGCTATCCCCTGAATCACGGGAAAGGAATATTTCACTTGCTTGTTCGCGGGCATGCCCATCACCATGCCGCTCGCGTCAATCAGGCTGATCCTCGGCCCCATCCGGACAAACGCCACCGGTGTGCGCTCCTGCACCGATATTGCCAGCCGGTTCGGCAGCAGACGCATTACCGTGGCCGACTCAACCCAGGGAATCTGCTCCAGCTTGTGCCTGCGCTCTTCAAGGTCCACGAAGAAAACATTCTTGCCAATGTCCTCGCCCACCACGTCCAGCACCTGCGCGCGCGACGCGTTCTGTACGCCCTTGATCTCAATGCTGTCGCTCGACTCCAGCCGGAATCGCCACGAGTGCATCCCGTACTCCACCACCACCAGCGCCACCAGTCCCAGCAGCGCCAGCACCGCCGCCACGATCACGCCTTTCTTCACCCGGTTCGCCGTCTTCTTCGGCAGCGGACCTTTGCGCACATTCACCCGCTTCTCCCTGCGCAAAAACTGCTCGTCTTCCTCGGCGCTCAGGTCTTCAAAATGGATAGCAGAGCCAGTTCCGTCGCCCGCCGCCTCCTTGCCTGGGTCTTTCTCGGAAGTCGATCGCTGCAGCAGTACCGGCGAAACCAGACTTCGCCGCTCTTCCAGGTCCGCGCCCCTCCATGCAAAATCGCGGGAAGGCAGTTCCTGCTTGGCCGGATTCGCGTGATCGCGCGTGAATCCGTGGTCGAAAAAGTTTTGCGTGTTGGCCGGGAGATGATGTTCGCTGGTCCAGGGGCCATTTGCCGACACCCCTGCCCATGCTGCTCCGGCGTATTGCCAGGAGAGAAAGGCCAAAGGCTGTCGTTTGCCCGGCATCACAAATTGTGGTTACAGAGTCTCGCCACGGATCAATATACCTGTTTTTTACCGATTTTGAGCGAATATTTACGGTAATTACCGTCTTTTTTAGGCAAATTGCGTCCAAAGACAGGCTTGATACAGGTTTTTATCGTTTTAGTGCCATCGCCGGGTGAGCAGTCCGGCAAGTGGTGACCTGGATCGTACGCCGCCATTCCATCACACAGAAGTAGTAAACATGGTTCCTGGTGATTCTTACTATGGATGCTGATAGCCATCAGTTCGCAGCGCGGGCGTAATGATTGGGCCCACCGGGGTCAGCGGTGGGAAGGCAATATTGATCACATGAATCACGCCCGGCTCTGCAGGGGCAAATAACCACAGAGGGCACAGAGAGTGGACAGCAAGTAATTTCACCAGAGCCCCGGCTGTAGCAAAAGCGCAAAAGCTGTGCAGCCGTTTCAAATCATCACAAGCTGCGACTATCACTACGGTGCGCCGTGTTCTGCACAGCGTGCTCCGTCGATTTTTGGCAAAAGAACAACCTGCCGCTTACGGAATTACAGTTATCGTAAGCTTATTCGACTTCACGTTTGGATGGCGCCATCGCTGGACCTGAATAAAATAGGTTCCCGCAGTCAGGTCGTTCCACTCACTAACCACACACTCCAGTTTCTCTGTTTGACCGGGCTCCAGAGTATCCGCGAGTGTCATGCCGTTTTTCTCTATCCTCATCTCGTGTCCATAAGCTGTTTCCGGAGCCAAATTGCCATCTGCGTCCCGTACGTCCAGCAGGTAAGGATAAGTACCGGGGCCAACAGCAATCTTGATTGGATGGTCAGTTATATTCGTTATTGCAATCTCCATCCGCACTTCCGAGCCAGCCTTTATCGTGGCTTCTTTTGTACTTATAACGAGCGAGAATGTTGGAGGTATTACCATTTGAGCGCGGTTATGCGATTGAGAAGGACTGGTAGCCGGCAATGCCGCCAACAGTACCGCAATCAGACCGATTCTCACTTTTCCCTCCTTGAATCCCGGAGACTGGTAGAAATGATCCAGGCGCGGGGCCTACTTTTCCTTCAACTTCAGCTTTGCTTTATTTTCTTCGAGAAAAGCGCGCAGATTCTCCGTCTGGTCCAGCAGACGAATCCACTGCTCGTAATACAGCGTCACGGGAAATCTTCCCAGGCCATATACGCTCACGCCGCCTTTTTCGCTCACCCGAAATTCCAGCGATCCGGTACGGCGTGCGGAGGTTTTTTCCAGCTCCTCAAGGCGGGCTTTCAGTTCTTCATACGACGGTTCGGTCATGGGACTCCTTATGATCTGGCTGAATTTTACGCGGGAATGCTGACACAGCAAAAGCCCACAGGAACGGCATATTGGGTTGTGAAATGCCGATTCCTGAAATTGCTGTTAGCAGTTTGACTAAGGGCTAAAGGCTAAGGGCCAATGGCCAAGAGCCAAAGGCCAAAAACCACTGCCCATTACTGCGGAGACCTTCCCCCGCCCATCCTGCCGTCCAAATTCATCTTGGTATATCCGGCAGGTACCTCGAAGGTAGAGGCCGCCGGCGCGCCTTCTTTTATGTTGGTCAGGTTCATGGTCGTGCCTTCAAAACTGATCACCCTGATCGGCACATACAGCTTCTGGTCAACCCAGGTCGTGCTGGTGCGTCTGTTCCAATCGGTGGACACCCATTTGTCGCACATCCGGCCATTCACGCTCTCCGTGCCCTCTTTCTTACAGGTGACGTCCCTCTGCTTGCCGCAGGGATTCTGCGCGTCGAAGGAGCTGTCGATGCTCGGTATTTTCCGGGTCATGGGATTGGGCTGGTTACCGTGCATCTCGATGTACATTTGCTGATCGTGCATGATCATGTAACTGGTTTGCGTGCTGCCGTTGCTGATCATGCTGATGTTCTTTCCCTGGGCGGTCATATCCATGCGCGTCCTGGGCAGGGAAAAATAAACTTTTCCAGTTACGTTCTCGCCATTTTTCGCGCCCGTGACGGCCATGTCGGCGGAAAATGGCTGCGGCTGTGGAGCCTGGACCGCGAACCCCGGCGCCGCCATCAGCACCAGCAGGCTGCAAATTGCAAGTTTTAGATACATATGCTGTTTCACGCGTTACCCTCCAGACCAAGACATGGTTCGAACGTACGTGATTTATATATCATCTGAAAGCAAAGCACGGCAAAAGCGACATTTGTTCCGCGCTTGTTGATCAACTGATCAAAACACAGCACAATGCTAAAATGCGCGAATATCAGGACGCCCGGCGTCTGCTGTACTGATTCTGGAATATGCCCCTGCCTAATAACATCAGGATTTATCACATCACTCATGTGGATAACCTTCCACAAATTGTGGAATCGGGGTTGATTTATTCGGATGCCAAACGCATAGCACTCGGCCTGGTATGCAATCTTGTAGGGATGTCAGCGATCAAACAGCGGCGTCTGGAAGAATTGGACGTTACCTGCTGTCCTGATACGAAAGTTGGCGAATACGTTCCGTTTTACTTCTGCCCACGCTCAATCATGCTGTATTTGCTGCACATGGGTAATCATCCAGACCTTACTTACACAGGAGGGCAGCAGCCAATGGTCCATCTCGAAGCCAGCCTGGACGCGGCTGTGCAATGGGCCGAGCAGCGAAATGTGGACTGGGCCTTTTCTGTCGGTAATGCAGGCTCACGTTATAGACAGTTTTACAACTCAAAGGCAGAACTTGCGAGGATCGACTGGACGGCAGTTGCAAACAGAGATTTTCGCGACCCCATTGTCAAAGAAGCCAAGCAGTCCGAGTTCCTGATGTTCGAATCGTTCCCGCTGGAACTCATTGAAAAAATCGGTATTGCAAATGCGAATATGCTGGATACGGTCGCCGGAATCGTTGAAAATCGAACTGAAGTGCGGGTTGAACCCGCCTGGTATTATTAATTGAAGGAGAAAGGGCCTCGAAATAAAATGATTAGGCTTTGCCGTGGGGACATTCTGCATGCCAATGCTGAAGCTCTGGTAAATACCGTCAATTGCGTCGGGGTTATGGGCCGGGGCATTGCGCTGCAATTCCGTAAGGCCTTTCCTGAAAATTATTCCGCATACAAAGCAGCGTGTGAAAAACATCAGGTCCAGCCTGGAAAAATGCTGGTGTTCGACCTGAATCGCCTGGAAAATCCGCGCTTTATCATTAACTTTCCTACAAAACGGCACTGGAAGGGGAAGAGCAATATCTCTGATATCAAAAGCGGTCTAAAATCTCTGGCGGATGAGATCAGATGCCGTCAAATCGAATCCGTAGCCATTCCGCCCCTGGGATGTGGCCTTGGTGGGCTGGATTGGCAGGAAGTACGTCCGCTGATTGAGCAGGCTTTTGCCGACGTTCCCAATGTAAGAGCGTTCATCTATGAACCTTCTGGTGCGCCCGCTCCGGAAGAAATGGTTAAACAGAAAAAGGCGCCGAAGCTGACTGTGGGACGCGCGGCATTACTTGGATTGATGCGCAGATATCTTTCGGCGGTGATGGATCCGTCCGTTTCGCTGCTGGAAATTCACAAGTTCATGTATTTCATGCAGGAGGCAGGTGAACCCCTGCGATTGAACTTTCGCAAAGGTATTTACGGTCCTTATGCGGAAAATCTAAGACATGTTCTTACACAATTGGAAGGGCACTTCATTACTGGATATGGAGACGCGCAGGATAGTCCGGAAAAACAAATTGAGCTCAAGCCGAATGCAGCCCAGGAAGCCGAGGAGTTTTTGGACCTGCATCTGGGGACCCGTCAGCGCTTCGATAGGGTTTCAGACTTGATCAATGGATTTGAAACGCCGTTTGGAATGGAACTTCTGGCAACAGTGCAGTGGGTAGCACGGGAAGAGGGTGCTTCGACTGAGGCAGATGCCATCAGCAAAACGCACGCGTGGAATACCCGTAAAAGAAAATTCAGCAAAGAACACATTGGTGTTGCATGGCAAGTACTGCATGATAAACGCTGGCTCCACTAATGGGATCAGAAGCGCAAAACACTTGAAAATTGTTTACAAATAACAGGTTTTTATCGCGCCCAGTATTATTCGTGCGATAAAACTGATTTTTTGAATGGCTGCCAGAAGTTCGGCTAACGGCTAACAGCCATTCGCCCCCTCACCACCTTGCCGGACAAAATACCAAAATACTTTACGCCGAAGGAAATACGAAGAGCAAGAAAAACTTCCCGAAATACCCCCTGGTCATTGTGAACCGATTTACGGCTATTGCAGAACACCAATTGTGACGAGCCACTTATCCACCAACTCAGGCCACGCGGTTACCGGAAGACTGGTGCGGCGTAAGCCGAAGGCATGGCCCCCTTGTGCATATAGGTGCATTTCAACTGGAACTCCGGCCCGCTTTAACCCGGCATAGTAGGAGAGAGCCTGCTCAACACCGTCTACCTTGTCGTCCTCGTTCTGGAGGAGAAAAGTTGGCGGTACCTGTTTCGAAAGATGATTCTGCACATCCTTCCGGAGAGCTAAACTGTTCTCGTTAACAGCAAGGTGACCAGGGTAGATCGCTATCGCGAAGTCCGGTCGGCAACTCACGTCATCAGTTGCGTCCACGCGGGGATAAACGCGCTTTTCAAAATGAACGCTCGTAGCTGCCACAAGGTGGCCACCCGCGGAAAAGCCGATAACGCCGATCTTTCGCGGGTCAATGTGCCATTCAGCAGCATGAAGCCGCGTTAGGCTGATCGTCCTCTGCGCGTCGTCCAGTGCTTGCGAAGCCTGGGGATACGCACCTGACTTCGGCAGCTTCTCTGACCCAGGGACGCGATATTTCAGAAGCACGCAAGTGATACCTCGGGATGTTAGCCAGTCGCAAACCTCGGTCCCTTCCAGATCCATAGCGAGGACCTGATAGCCCCCTCCTGGAAAGACAACAACGGCAGCTCCGGTATTCCTGACCTTTGGAGGATAGACGGTCATCGTTGGCACAGAAACGCGCTCATCCGATATCCAGGGCTTACCTGCCACGAGTTCATCCTCGACCTCTACCGAATACTCCGGGCCGTCGTATGTGACTGAATGAGGTGCGACTCCTGGCCATATCGGAATTTGCTTATGACCTGGCAACGGCTGCCATGGCGAAAGATGTTGTTGGGCGATAGCGGTTGCAACGAAGACAACAACCGTGAAAGCGTGCACAACCAGCGTGCGGAGGAAATGCGACACGAGGAGACCCTCTGCAGCTCAGCACCCCGGTGGAAGGTCTGGGCTGCTTTCTTTCTGATTGGCTGTGCGACCAGAATGGAAGATCGCCTTCACAGAATAAGGGCGTACAGTGCGAATCGTCAGTGACGAAGTTGGTTCATACCTGTGAATCGCACAGTTCAGTCACTCGCACCCGGTCAGATCGGCTGTGTATAAGCGCAAAAACCAACAGCCTCTTTTTCAATCACAATTGGGATTCAATCACAATTGGGAAACGATTAGTCTTTGAGTTACGTCTCATGAGCCCGCAGCGCGGGCGGAATTATTGAGCCCACCGCGTCAGCGGTGGGAAGAAAGATCAGAAATATTTCCCAGCCCCGGAGGGGCGGCAGGCTCTCGCCATTACCAACAAGAATTTTTTTAGTGAGAGGTAATGGACACACGAACACCACCAGATGCGCCCAGCAGGATAGAGTCCGCTCCTTGCACATGGGTAGGCCGCTGAGGAGGTTGCAGCCCTTTGTGCTTAACGTCCGCTCACAGAAAGAACACGAAAATACATTATGCGAATAAAATACGAAGATCTAGAGGAACTTCTGCATGAATATACCCGGCGAATCCAGCGACAGGGAGCATAATGTTGTGACACGCCTTCAAAACTATGACGATGAGCAAAGCATTTTTCCAAATCCTGGGTGGCCTGGTGTTGTCGTGCGCCATAGGGCTGCTGGTTATGGGCATTCTTGTGAATATAGGGTATTCACAGCATTTTTCGCCAGCTCGCACCTGGGCAGACTATGTGCGGCTGTTGATCTTTGTTACGCCGCTTGCTGTTATTGGTATTGGATTACTTCGGCTCAGGAAATGGGCTGCTTTGTTGTTGTCTGTCCTGGCGCTATACGCATCATTCTGGTTTGTCCTGGCTGCAGTCCGTCCCATGGATATTCGCCCTGGCGACGCGACATGGGTGGGCTTCCTATTTGCAGCCCTGTTTGTTACTCCGTCAATTCTAACCACTAAGTACTGGCATATTCTGATATGGCGCAAGAAGCGGGTTGAGTGAGTTGCCCGTTAACTTTGGGATGTACCAAACATGAAATAACCCTGGGTGGGCACGGAATTTTCAATAGCGCCAATGCCCGTGTGGCACAGCCGCCCAGTCTGTGGCAAAAACGCACAATTCGCGCAGTCATCTTAATCAATCACAGCCCAGAGAGAATCGCACTGCGGCGCATATTTCGCTCATCCGTGCAGAACTCAATTGCGCGACTCGCTTGCCCAATTTTTGCTGTGAGACTGTAATCGCGTTATGCAGGTTGACCGCACAGGCTTTTTCTCTCATCCAGCACTACTTCGGAGGGTACACCCCGGATCGTGGACGTATGGGAGCGACCGTAACCGTCGCCAGATAGGAAACCGCGCTGTCGCGAGTCAGCACCACGACCGGCCTTGCCTTGTCCGGCGAGGCAAACCGATAAAGCCGGACATCGCCCCGCACCATTCTGCCGGCCACGCCGCCTCTGCCTCCCAGTCCTCGGATGGATCGTGCTCCTGTGATGGACTGGAATATCCATGGCGGTCCCGCTCCTCCTTCGCCCGAATCTGCAGCCGGCGAAGATGCTCTCGCAGGGCGTCGTACCAGTGCGGAACGGTTCTGTTTGGCCCTGCGGGCGGCCTGGTCCGTTGCCTGAAGCAGCTTCTTGTCAAGAACGATTTGGACAGTTTCCATAGATATACATGTCGAATCTGCTCCACAGTATATTCCACATATTTTGAAGTTTCCATGCGCATATCGCGCAGCCCGGTGTCCCATCACGTGCCGATTTTGCGGTATGAGGTGCAGGCCGCCCCGGCTGTGTAGAAGCGCAAAAGCCGCGCAGCCACTTTTTTAATCACTGCCAAGCTACGGTTATTACCTGAGAAAATCCAACCAGCCCGGAAATGATTACGATACTTTTCGCACGCAAAATAGGGGACGGCCCGATGCAGGCAGAGTTGATGCGTTCGTAATCTCCAGACTTCGGAGGTTACATGCGATCTTACGTTAGACTTGTTCTTAGCGTCCCTTTACTCGCGATTGCGCTCGGCACCATTACCACGACTGGCTGTGGAGGCGGCACTAAAACCACTTCCCAGTTGACCGCGGGAACCACCCAACCACCCTCTGCTTCCGGCAGCACCGGCACCACGCCAACGCCCCCGCCATCTCCCACTCCGCCACCGCCACCCACACCAACGCCAACATCACCGCCAGCACCCGCGCCGCACGGACCGGTAGTGCTGGTTGTGGAAGAGAACCACGCGTTTTCGAGCGTCATCAATAACTCATCCATGCCGTATCTCAACAGTCTGGCGAGCCAGCACGCACTGGCAACACAGTATTTTGCCGACACGCATCCTTCCATCGGCAACTACATGATGATGACTTCGGGGCAGATCGTCACCAATGACGACACATTCAACGGCCCGGTCAGCGTGGACAACATCGTGCGCCATCTTGTCCAGGCCAACAAGACCTGGAAGGCCTACGCGGAAAGCCTGCCCAGCGTGGGCTATACCGGTGGTGACGCGTATCCCTATTTGCATCGCCATAATCCGCTTTCGTATTTCACTGACGTGACCAACAGCGCCACGCAGCAGCAGAACCTGGTGCCGTTTACCGAGTTTGCCACCGACCTCAAAAACGGACAGCTGCCCAACTTCAGCTTTGTCACGCCAAACGCACTCGACGATGCGCACGACGGCAGCCTGCAACAGGCTGACGGCTGGCTGCAAAGCAATATTGAACCGCTGCTCTCCAGTCCGCAGTTCCAGCAGGGCGGAGTCCTGATCGTTGTATTTGACGAATCGGTGGACACAGACACCGCCCACGGTGGCGGACACATCGCCATGGTAGTGGCCGGCCCGCTGGTGAAAAAGGGCTTCCAGACCGCAACTCTTTATCAGCATGAAAATCTGCTGAAGTTCATTGCCACCTACCTCGGCATTGATACCAGCATCGGGGCCGCAGGCAGCGCTTCCGCCATGGGCGAATTGCTGCAGTAGTGCAGGAGCCGTATGTGGAGTGACCGCAAGGGCAGGCTCGGCTTGGAATGTCCTTGCGGTGTAACTTCAAAAACTTGCGGGCGCGCCGCCGTTGACGCCTGTCATTCCTGAGTTTTGCTCATTAGGAGCGCGCCGCAAAAACACCTTACGCGAAGCAAATGGGCGCGAAAGTCGAAGGAATACCGAAGGTGTTCGCGCCGCAATGCTGTATCAGGGCGTTTCCACCACGCCCATGTGCGGTACCCGTCGATGGATACCCTGCTGCCGTAACCAGCCCAAAGCCAGGAGGACCCACCACAAGCCGTTTTTGCGTGATGGTGGAGGTGTCCCCGGTGGCCAAAGTGCAAAAACCGCCTGGCGCCCTTATTCATTACAGTCATCAGAGAAACACGCTGCAGACAGAGGAAAATGGAACACTTCCCGGGAATAAGTTGTGCTATTCCCAGTTTCATATGCGAAGTCATATGTATTAGCACCCTGCACATACGTCCCGGGACTCCGGTCGAGGGAATTTTTACCAGCAGGCGGAATAAGGAGAATTACACATGAAGAGTGACTGTCAACAGAAGCGGTTGTCCCCGGCTTCTCCAATGGTGAGATCGAAAGGGGTGCTGCACTTTACGTTGGCGACGATTGTGCTGGGTGGCCTCACTTTCCTCGCGCATGATTCTTTGGCTTCGGCGGCCCCCGTGGCAGATGGCAAAGGGGACGCGAAGCGTGGCGAGGCAGCCTTCGAAAAGCGCTGCTCGGGTTGCCATGCACTGGATGAAGACAAGGAAGGTCCCAGGCTACGCGGCGTTTACGGAAGAAAAGCGGCCAGCCTTACCACTTTCCAGTTTTCTGAGGCCTTGAAGGCTTCCAATATTACCTGGGATGACGAGAAATTGGACCGGTGGATGGGAGAGCCGGAAAAGCTCGTCCCTGACAGCGACATGACTTTTTTTCGCGTCGCTAGCGCGGCAGAGCGGCTTGATCTCGTTGCCTATCTCCGCCAGCTACCACCCACGAAATAAGAGCGGTGCTTTTATGGCGGCGTTGTCAGTTGCTCCCCCCACAACTGGCAACGCCGTTTCCTCAAATCCCGGTCTGGATGGCTCCCAGCCAAAACTCCGGGCACTGCCAGAAGCACAGTGCAGACCAGTCCGGCTCTGGCGTTCCAGCTGTTGGGAAAACCAGGGCAACATTCGCATTTCCACCCGCTCCAGTACATGATTGCCGTGCGCTCCCTCGAATACCTCCAGCACATGGGGCACGCCTAAGAGGGCGAGTTGCATCGACGCCGCCCGCGCTCCCGGAGGTATGTGGCTGAACTCGTCCTCCGCGCCATATTCAATATAGATGCCCTTCAATTGAGAGATCCTCGGCAGCAGCGCCGGAATGGCATTCAACAGAATGTAGTGCTGGAATTTTTCCAAAGCTATCGGATCGGGCACTTGCTGATGTTCCTTGCGAAGGAAGGGTGGGTCGCCGAACAGCGGCGGCTTGTGCGGATCAGGCGCAAAGGCAGCGTCCATCGCCACCGCCACCGCAAGCAGGAACTCCCGCTGCAGTACGCCGGGCATTTCGTCCGCTGACTTGAGTTCCTGGGTGTGCGACCATATGGGGCTGGAAGGGCCAATATCCGCGTCGAGCACCGCACAGCACGGACTCATCCCATAGACATTGCTGAAAACATCCGGATGTTGAAAGGCCAGCATCAGCGCGCCATAGCCGCCCATCGAGTGCCCGGTAATGCCGCGCGACTCGGCCGAGGGCAGCGTGCGGTAATGAGCGTCGATGTAACCCACCACGTCGCGGACCACATAGTCTTCCCAGTTGCCGGTCACCTCGGAATTGGCGTAAAAGCTGCCAAAATACCGGTTCAATCCGTTGGGAGCCACCACGATCATGGGCTCAATCACATGCGCCGCGATGAGCTTGTCCATGGACTTCTGAAGAATCTCCGCGACTTCTTTCACCGGCGTGTCAGCAAATCCGTGCAGAAAATAGATGGTCGCAAAACGCCGTTGCGGTTCGCTGCGATAGGCGGCCGGCAAATAGACAGCGACGTCCTGGTCCGCGGGATCACCGAGCAGGTTGTGCTCGAGGCCAGGCGAATGCACCTTAAATGCCACGACCTGTGACTGCGCCGATAACCCGGAGTTCGCGCCGAGGACGCACAGCAGGATCGCTATGGTTTGTGTGAGAACCCTAAGTCTCGTGTTCATTTTTTTCTCTTGAGTTGCTTCGTGCACGCCAGCCATGGAACCAGTGCCGGCTTTCAGGCAGTACGCTCGGTCGCGGCTTCCGTAATTTTCAGCTTTACACCGGTAGTCTCCGCCGTCAGCTCGGCATGGACGCCAAGCGGCAGCGTGATGTTGTGGTCTTTTACATGGCCGGAACTGAGTCCGTACACGATCGGGCCCTTAAAGCCGTGAAGCACGCGCAGAATGACCTCCTGCAGCGTGTAATCCGGCGAGCCAGGCGGCACGCAGTCGGTCATCTCGCCAAAGATGATGCCCCTTACGTGATCAAGTTTCCCCGCCAGCCGCAGTTGCATCAGCATGCGGTCGATGCGATACGGCTTTTCCGCAATATCTTCGAGAAACAGAATAGTATCGTTCGTGTGGGCTTCAAACTCGGTTCCCAGAGAAGCCACTATCAGCGACAGGCAGCCTCCATACAGCCGGCCTTCAGCCTGTCCGGGCCGCAGCACCTGAGTGTTGTGCGCGGGAATCTCCCACGCTTCTGCGCCCATAAAAGCATGGTTCCAGGAGGTAAGTTCCATGCCGTCAACCGAAGCAATGTCCTTGGCCACCATGGGGCCGTGGAAGGTGACCAGCCCGGTGCGATCGGTGATGGCCGTGAGAAGAGTAGTTACATCACTGCAGCCGACAATTATTTTTGGATGCCTGGCAAACAGCTCAAAGTTGAGCCGCTCCAGCAGATGATTGCTGCCGTAGCCGCCACGGGCACAAATCAGCGCGGCGATGTCGCTGCGCTCCAGCATGGCTTCGAACTCTCGCAGACGGCGTTCGGTGGCGCCGGCAAAATAGAGGTCGCGGTCAAAGATATCCTCGGCAAAAACCGGCTCATAGCCCATTTGCCGCAGGCGCTCGCATCCGGCGGCAAAGCCCTGGCGGTTAAAGCTGCTGGCTGGCGCGATGATGCCAACCTTATCTCCGGGGCGCAGCGCTGGGGGCTTGATGAGCTTCATGCTTATAAGAAGAATTCGCCACGGCAGATTAGCTCCGCCGTTCCGCGCAGAGTTACGCGGTCTCCTGGCCAGTCGACCACCTGCGTGCCGCCCGGCGCGTGGACCTGCACCGGGGAATTCACTCGCCCCGAGGCAATCGAGGCTACCGCGGACGCGCACGAGCCTGTGCCGGACGACTGAGTCTCGCCCACGCCGCGCTCGTAAAAGCGGACCTCGATATCGCTCTTGCTCCTTACTCGCACGTATTCCACGTTCACGCCATGCTGCCTGAACTCGTGATGGCGTGCAATCTCGGCCGCATCCGCCTGCCACGCGGCGGAAAACTCTTCCACAAAAACCACGTAGTGCGGATTGCCCATGGAGACCGACATGCCAAGAACTTCTCCGTATGCCACCTGAATGGAAAATTCTTTGCCCACCTCGGGTTTGCCCATGTCGGTGGCAAAATCAAAGCAGCTGCCCGCGCACGCCACCATTTCGCACACCTTGATTCCCGCGCCCGTGCGGATGGCGAACTTTTCTCCTCGGCCGCCCGCCGCCAGATATGCGGCGACGCAGCGTGTGCCGTTGCCGGAGATTTCCGCTTCGCTGCCATCGGCGTTGATCAGCCGGGCGTAAAGATCGGCGTCCTGCGCGGGAAAGAGCCACTCCACGCCGTCCGCACCCACGCCATTGTGGCGGTCGCAAATGCGTTTACTGAACTGATGAAGATCGGCTGGCGCATGAGCGCTCTCAATGATCAGAAAGTCGTTGCCGCAGGCTGAAGCTTTGGTAAAAGGGACCATAATTTTATTCGCCCGGCTCTTGTCCCAGGCTGACTTCAACCTGACGCAGGTCAGCAGACTGGCGCAGGTGGTCGAGAATCTCTTTCTGCTCCTTGCGAGTGCCTTCCACGCTGAAAAGAATTTTTGCCTGGCCATCCGTGTCCGCTGTGAACACCGCCTGCGCGTTCTTGCCTCGGAGATGGAGCAGCATCTGGATTTGCGGAATAATCAAGTCCGCCGGTTTACTGCTCTCAACCACATAGTTCATGCACAGTGGTTTGAGATTAAATTGTGTTTCCACCCAGCCGAGCAGCAGCAGCCCAATAAAAATCATCAGCGTGGCAAAAGTTGCCGGCCAGTACAGCCCTCCGCCGCAGGCCATGCCAATGGAGGCCACCACGAACAGCGTTGCCGCGGTTGTCAATCCGGCGACGCCGCTTTTCGCGTGCAAAATACAGCCTGCGCCGATGAAGCCGATGCCGGGAATAATCTGCGCCGCAATGCGCGTGTGGTCGCCCGGTCCCATTTCGCGTGTGAGTTCAAAGGAGAGAATCGTGTACAGCGCTGCGCCAAAGCAGATGAACATGTTGGTCCGCAGGCCAGCCGGACGGCGCTTGATCTGCCGCTCCAGTCCGATCAGCCCGCCCAGAAAAGCGGACAGCGCCAGACGGGGGACAGCGCCGGAAAGCAAATCTCCCAGGCTGGTCTGCGGCGATATGAACTCGGATGAAAACATCATGCAAAATCTGCCCGATTGTAGCATTGCCTCAGCGCACGGCACGATAGAGGAACGCCTTCTGTTGCCCTCGAACATGAATGATGCTCACCAGATCCAGTCCACGGGGAAAGAGCCGGACGGCGTGAAATACCTCGTCATTCTCGAACGCAATTGCATAGTCAACCGACTGGGCCGGACCGGCCAGCGCCATCTGCCATTCTGGCGGATTGCTTTCCCGAATCACCTGGCGAAAGGGCAGGCCCGCGCTCTGTATCGCTCCGGAATGCGCGCCGCAATCCATGAGAACAATGGCCCCATCGGGCAGCTTTCTCAGCACTGCTGCAAGCTGCTCTTCAAAGTGCATTCGCGATGCGCCATTCGCCTGGGCTTCCCGCAGGCAAATGGGTTTTCTCTGCCACACCGATGCATAACTTACTCCTGCCAAAATTACGAACGCCAGCGCCACCGCACGAGCTGGGAAAAAAGCAGCAAGAAACTCATAAGCCAGTGCGATAAATACCGCCATCGCCGGCAGCAGCTGCAAACCATAACGGACGTTGTAATAGCTGTACGGCCACCACTCGGGAATAAATATCGGTGTGCCATTCCACGCAATGTTCAAAATGTAGAACACAAGCGGCGACCACAGCAGCAGCCAGGGCAGGCGCTGCCGGGAAAAATAGATAGCCGCCATCAGGCTCACGCAGGCAATCACCAGCAGCAGAGTGCCCCATGTCCGCTCGCCCACGTTGAGTTTGGCCGCCTTGAGATAGTAGAGCGCGGCGGTGCGCGGAGAGCCCTCGCCAGGATTCGTCGGCATCGATGGTGTTCTCGACCGTACGGCAATGGCCCGCGCCGAGTATGGTCCCACGGCAAATTCGAGGGCCCGTCCATAAGCTGCATGGTTGTAAGCCAGCCAGACGCCCGCTGTGAGCACGATAAGAAGCAGGCAATTTACCGCTCCGCGCCAAATCGCCGCGGAGCGAATCCTGCGTTGCCACAAAACAAGGCCCAGCGCGGCCAGGGCGCAGCAGCCCAGAAACCATGCGTCATAACGCACCAGCATGGCGGCGGCAATGGTAATAGCGCATCTTTCCAGTGACCGACGGGCGAGTGACTGCCGGTCACGCGCCGGATCGCCTGTGTGCCGCACGAATTCGGCAAAGTGGACCACGATCCAGATCAGCAGGGCCAGAGAGAGTGCTTCCGTCATGGCCGTGGCCTGCATGTAGAGCAGATTGGGATTCAGCGCGAAGAGCACCGCGCCCATACATGCCGCCGTGCGCGAGGCCAGCCCGCGAATCAGGCGGAAAATTCCCACTGTTCCGGCAACGTATGCCGCCATGGACGGAATCGCCGCCCCCACCCCAGTGCGCCACAGCCAGTTATTGAAGATAAAGGGAATATCCAGCAGGTGCGGCAGCGGCAGCCAGACGGTGCCAAGCTGAAACAAACCTGGCGTACGCGAATCGAAGACGCGGCGGGCAATGTTGATGTGCGCCACCGCATCGCCGTAGAGCAGGAGCGTGTTCTGATAGAAATAAAAAGCCAGCGCGGCGGCGGAAACCACCGCGCTCAAAGCGGCAAGCAAAAGGCAGTCGCGGCGATGCGTCAGCGCGTCAGCCGATTTCATTCAATGTGCGTGAGTTCGCGGAAGATTTTGTAACGCTCTTCGATTTCCTCGCGCGTGAGCGACTGCATCCGCTCGGTGCCAAAGGCTTCCACGGCAAAGGAGCCCATCACGCCGCCATAGAACATCGCCCGTTTGAAACTATCGCGGGTGAGCTGGCCCTGTGAAGCGAGATATCCCATGAAGCCGCCGGCAAAGCTGTCGCCCGCGCCCGTGGGGTCTACTACCTTTTCAATGGGCAGGGTTGGAGCGCGGAAGGGATGGCGGCCAATGCCGAATGCCCCATCTTCAAAGAACACGGTAGCGCCGTACTCGCCATGCTTGATGATCAGGGCTTTGGGGCCCATCTTCAAAATTTTCTGTGCGGCGCGGGGCAGGCTGGAATCGCCGGCCAGCATTTTGGCCTCACCGTCATTGATCATCAGCGCATCGACTACCTTGAGCATCTCACCCAGTGGCTCGCGGGAGCCCTGTATCCAGTAATTCATGGTGTCACCGGCCACAAAGCGCGGGCCGCTGATTTGTTTGCGCACATTCACCTGAAGCCTGGGATCGATGTTGGCCAGAAAGACGTATTCGGAGTTTTTGAACTTCTCCGGCACCTGCGGATTGAACGTGGCAAATACGCCAAGCTGTGTGTCGAGCGTTTTGGCTTCATTCACGTTCTCGCCATACTCGCCGGCCCAGAAAAAGCTCTTGCCCTTTTCGCGGACGATGCCGGAGGTATCGATGCCCCGGCGCAGCAGCACCTGCTCTTCCGTCGCGGTAAAGTCCTCGCCCACCACGGCGACAACGCGGACGCTGGTGAAAAAACTCGCCGACAGGGCAAAGTGGGTCGCCGCCCCACCCAGCACGCGCGGGGCCTTGCCATGAGGAGTAGAGATGGAATCAAAAGCTACGGAGCCAACAACTAAAAGAGACATTTATGCCTTCGCCTCCTGGGTTTTGCCCAGATATTTTTCCACCAGCAGACCGAGCTTCTGCCGTGTGGCTGCGGGAATTTTTGCCGGATCGGTCATGATCGCATACTGCAAAGCAGAAGCGCATTTGCATCCACGCGTGCGCGGCGCCATGGCCACGGCCTTTTTGAGGACCATCGCCGCGTTGCTCGCGTTGGTGTGGAGCACTTTTACGATCTGCTCCACGGTCACAGCGTCATGCTCCGGATGCCAGCAGTCGTAGTCGGTAACCATCGCCATGGTGGCGTAGCAGATTTCAGCCTCGCGCGCGAGCTTGGCTTCCTGCAGATTGGTCATGCCAATCACGTCAGCGCCCCAGCTGCGGTACAAATTAGATTCCGCTTTGGTGGAAAACTGCGGACCTTCTATGCAGACGTAGGTTCCGCCAGCCTTGCCCACCACGCCGTTTTCTTTGCATGACTGCGCGATGGCTCCGGCCACCTCATGGCAAACCGGATCGCCAAAAGCCACGTGCGCCACCAGGCCTTCGCCGAAAAAGGTAGACGCACGGTGAAAGGTGCGGTCAATGAACTGGTCGGGGACCACAAAGTCGGTGGGTTTGTGCTCTTCTTTGAGCGAGCCGACCGCCGAGATGGAAAAGATGCGCTCCACACCCAGCTGTTTCATGCCGTGAATGTTGGCGCGAAAGTTCAGTTCGCTGGGAAGAATGTGATGTCCGCGCCCGTGTCGCGCCAGAAAAACCACCTTGCGATTTTCGAGCGTGCCCAGAACGTAAGCATCTGACGGCGCGCCGAACGGAGTTTCCAGCTTCACTTCACGAACGTCGGTAAGGCCAGGCATGGAATACAAGCCGCTGCCGCCGATAATGCCGATTTCTGCCTGCTGCAAAGATGTTCCCCAATAATGAAAATGCCAAACCTGCAATTATAACGAATAGTGAAAATCCCCTGCGGGACAAGAATGTATGCGCCCGGCACTCTTTCGGCGATGCAAAGAAATCTAGTTCCCTGCTTGCGGTTTCTCCCGCACCTGCTTCATAGCGGCGGCAATCAACTTGCCCGCGGTGGCTTCATCGAAGCTTTCCACGATCACCACCACCTCTCCATGCCGCTCGATAAAAATGGGGCCATCGGCGCTGGTGTATTGCTCCGCGAAACCATTGCTTTCGCCCGTCTTCACCCGCTCCACTTTGCTGTAGCGCTGAGGAAGGGCCGTGGCATAAACATGGGCGAAGTCCTGGGCGGCTTTGTCCGTGGACCATTTGGAAACGTAGATCACGCCAATGTGGGCCGTGGAGGTGGGATCACTGGGCTTGGCGCCTTTGCGTCCGGCGGCGTAATAAGCGCCGCCCCGCCATTCCGGACTGATGCGGCTGGCGGTCGCATCGTCGGCATACTGCCGCATCAGCAGGCTCACGTCGAGTTCGCCCATGGCCCCGGCGTCAAACGGATCGAAGTCCTTCTTCAGGAAGCCCATGTCGGGCAGCAGCAGCGGAGCAATGCGATGCCCGGCCAGATACTCTTCCGGCTGCATGATCTCCCGCGTGGTGCGCGGCATGTTTTCAAATACTCCGGTGTAGGCGAGTTTCCTGCCGCCATGCTTCAGAAGCTGCTCGATGAATTTCATGCCCTGTCCGTAGGGAAAAACCAGCTCTTCGCGCAGCAGGAGCGGAGCACTGTCAAGCATCGGGCTGTCGCCATGTTTTTCCATTTGCGCCTGCATCAGGTCCACGAACTGCGGCGAAGTTTCCACCGTGCGACCCGCGGGCGCGAGAATGTAATCGAGAAGCACGATCATGGCCTGGCCTTCGGTGACGGCGGTGCGGCAGGTGGACTCCTCGTCAATTTTGATCAGCGCGTTGGGCTCTTCCGGGCCACGCTTTTCCACGTCCTCGTACTTCTTCATCATCCGGTGCAGATCAAAGCTCTGGTCCTGCAGGGCATGGGTAAGCTCATGGGCCATCACCGGCCTTTGCATGTCGAGCTCCACCCAGTCCAGCAGGTTGATGGTTTTGGTGGTTTCGTCATAATAGCCAGCCACCTGCTCGCCCAGCAGTTTGATCAGGAAGGAATGCAGATTGAAGGCGCGGGGCAGCAGGCCGAACTTCTTGAGCACCAGCTCGGAGCGTTCAAAGCGCTGCCGATCCACGTCGTCTCTGAACTTGTCTTCCAGATATTTCTCCACATCGGCGCGGCTGACCATGCTCTTCTTCACCGGATGTTTCACTGGCAGCAGCGTGTGCTCGCTGGCGAAGTGGAGAATCTCGTCCACCGACTGGAACAGCTCTTTGGCCTCATCGGGAGTGACCCGGTGCTCTTTTTCCGGCGCTGGTTTTTGCGCTGGCTCGCCTGGCCCGGAAGAAGATGGCTGCTGCGGCTGCGGTTTGGGTTCAGTCTGCGACACGGCCAGCAGACCCAAGAGCATGACAATCAGGGCGAGAAAGAAAGGTCTTTTCATGGAAGCGAGCGCTGCTCCTTGCTAATAACAATAAAGCATGGGATTGGTTTCTGTCCGCAAATGCTGATTTAAGCTGGGGAATACGGTTGGACGTACTGAGAGCGTAAAAGTAAGCGCTCGGAAAATTGAAGGGAGTTCAAAAAATGGAAATCAAGAGAATTGGCTCGCAACCTTCCGGCAAAGGCCCGTTCGAGTGGTTCACCGGCACGGTACGGATCGATCCCCTATTTCAGGCGCCCGATCCGGCACTGGTTCAAGGCGCGAGCGTGACCTTCGAGCCGGGCGCGCGGACGGCATGGCACACCCATCCCCTGGGCCAGACGCTCATCGTCACCGCAGGCTGCGGATGGGCGCAGCGCGAGGGCGGCCCCATCGAGGAGATTCGGCCCGGTGATGTGGTCTGGTTCTCTCCCGGCGAGAAGCACTGGCATGGCGCCACACCAACCACGGCCATGACGCACATCGCCATTCAGGAAAAGCTCGACGGCAAGGTTGTCGACTGGCTGGAAAAGGTCAGCGACGAGCAATACCGGCGGTGAGTGTGGCTTATCTTTCGCGCGGTTTTGCGAGGGATGATTCGAGAATGTTTGCGCCACTTCTGCAAGTCCTGAAAGATTCACCGTGCGCTAAAATGGCGAACTATCCATGCATATGAACCCGTCATCAGCACCCTCGCAGAAGCAGCCGGTCATACTCACGACCGAACGCCTCTTGCTCCGCCCGCGCACCATGGAAGATATTCCGGCTTTGCTGCCGTTGATCGGCGCGCGCGAGGTTGCGGCGACAACTCTCCGCATTCCCCACCCTTACACCGTGGAGGACGCAAAGCAGTTTCTCGAATACAGCGATGGCGCGTGGGAGAAACAACAAGGAGCACTCTTCAGCATCTTCCTGCGGGACGGGGACAGGCTCTGCGGCGGAATTGGCCTGGAAAGCCATCGCGAACACCATCAGGGGGAGATTGGCTACTGGATGGGCGTCCCTTTTTGGGGCAGTGGATATTGCACCGAGGCGGTGCGCGAAGTCCTCGCTTATGGATTCGGTACGCTTCGCCTGAATCGTATCCATGCGTGCCATTACTCCGGCAATCCGGCCTCGGGACGCATTCTCCGCAAGGTCGGCATGAGCTACGAAGGCAGGCTGCGGCAACACATTCTCAAGTGGGGTGAGTACCGCGATGTGGAGCTTTACGGACTGCTTGCTTCCGAGTACTCGATCAATACAGATACAGTGTGTCGATGACACAACCTGCGCAGGATAATTACTGCAGGTTTTCACGAACTCGAAACTGCACGGCATATGTATAAAGGCATATACTAACTTCATCATTAAGCATGATTGAATACTACAGATTGGAGTGTATGGTTACGACAATGATGCAGGAAATACAGCGGCTTATCCATCACCCATTGGCGACAATCATTATAAGTTTGATAGGTTCTGGATTAGTAAGCACGATTGTGACAGGTTTTTTTGGTCTGCGTGCTAAACGAAATGAATACGTGAATGACTATTATAAAGAAGTCATCAAAAGACGCATTGCCGCATATGAGCAGCTCGAGCAGCTGATCATATGGCTAAAGACAGCAATCCCAGATAAAGACGGTCAAGTTTATCATCTGCTGTTTGCGCCCGATAAAGAGCAAGGATTGAATCGCATCTTCGTCGAAGTATTATTTCGTATCATGTCCCAAGGTCTATGGTTGAGCAATGAGGCATTTTTGAAGGTTAAAGAATTTAATGTTCTCGTCTACCCATTACAAGATGCTGCCAATATGACGGAGTTCGGGAAGAAGCATTATCGACAAATCGCAATAATCAGAGATGATTTAGAGAAAATATTAGCGCGCGACATGCTCAAACTATATAAGGTAACGCGATTCTTGAAAAGCAAAGACAAGCCCAGTCAGGGTTTTGTCAGGGTGAATATTGGCCACATGTTTAAACATGATGAGAATACGCAAACACAAGCATCTACGAAATATTTATGATGAGCTAAAATAGTAAACCGTGCTCAGAGCGTTGCAGCGAGTCCGTATTTCTAAATAAATTTGAGAGAGATCCTTAAATGCCAAAAATCGATCTTGTGCTCGATAGTAATAATGTTGGTAACTTCAATCTGGATTCGCAGGATATCTACGCCCTCGGAGGGCCCGATTTTCCAGCACTACACATCAGAATCGACTTTGGCATTATGCCTTTTCAGCAATACAGACAGGCTAATGAGTTTAAACCGCTCACATGCATTTCAATTACAGGCGAGTTTTGTTCACCGCCAGAAAGACTTGTAGCGCGCTTTCAATATGCTGAATGCCATCACTCCTCGCGGACTGATACTCGATTGTATAGCAGCCAGATGACGTTCGTGATTCCACTCGATCTTAAAACGATTGACCTTATAGAGCAAAGCCGTAATGGAAATCTTCAGGCGGCAATAAAAATAAAGCCGCTGCTAGCCATACATTCTCCAGACGATAAGACGATAGAAACACTGCGGTATGCATCCGTTCAGGAGATGCGGTTTACAGTTCCAAAATCGGAATGGGTTGAGAAAATCTTACCTGGGCTGGGCTACAAGGGGCTGCAACTGCTGGAGTTTCGCGTTGGTGATAGTGCGGTTGCTCAACAATTGCCGCAGGCAATCGAGGAGTTTAAGCAAGCGCAGCAGCACTTGTTGAATGCGGAGTGGGAGCGGGCGGTGCACCGCTGCCGAAACGCTCTCGAACTGATCGTGTCTGCTAGATCTTCATCGATTGCTGAGACGAGCAAGTTCGCGAGCAAAATAAATGCTTTTATCAATGATCATCTATCTGCCAATGACGAGCAGGCGGATCTTATCGCAAAACAGATGAATCTGCTTTGGCAAGTATGTAGTTCGGCTGCTCATCCTTCGCCAATCGTCACCAGAACCGACGCAGAATTCATCTTGCGCACTACGATGTCTCTTATTTGTTATTGCGGAAAGCTTCTGAAAATAACATCGTAACTATTGCTAAAACCCAAGACTCATCAACCCAGCAACCGTGAGTCCAGGCGCGGCCTTGTGGCGAGCCATCTTCTCCGCATATTTTGCCAGAACGTCGGTTTCGATGTTCACGAGGCTTCCAACTGCCAAAGTGCGCAGGCTGGTGGCTTCGTACGTGTGGGGAATGATGGCGACTTCTACCTTGCCTGTATGGACCGCGGCCACCGTGAGGCTGATGCCCTCGATGGTGATGGAGCCCTGGGGAACCACATGCTGCATCAGTTTGGGCGGGAGGGAAATCGTAAGTCGCCAGTCTTCCCTATTCTCGATTTTTTTCAGGTCCAGCAGTTTGCCCACGCCATCCACGTGGCCCTGAACAATGTGTCCGCCGAGCGGGTCGCCGGCTTTGGCGGGTAATTCGAGGTTCACGATTGTCCCTGGCTTCAGGCTGCCCAGCGAGGTCCGCTCCAGGGTTTCTTCCGCGAGGTCGGCGGAAAATTCGCTGCGGCTGATGTCGAGCGCCGTGAGGCAGACGCCGTTGACCGCCACGCTGTCGCCCGTCCGCAGCCGGGAGGGAATTTTGCCGGCGGTGATGGTGATGCGGGTGCTTCGTTTTGCTTCAGGCTTGTGGAGGGCCGTGATTTGTCCGGTTTCCTGGATGAGGCCAGTGAACATCAGGAGTTCTCCTCTAATTCCGGGGATATGGGGCCCCAGGGATCGCGCAAATAGCCTTCCACCGCGAAATCCTCGCCGAAACGGTGCAGCGAGATATTTTTGATGATGGCCGCATCATTCATCCGGCGAAATCCGGCACCGCGCGCGAAAGGAACCGAACCTGAACCTGCCAGAATCTTGGGCGCGTAATAGAGAAATACCTTGTCCACGATACCCGAAGCCAGAGCTGTCCAGTTGACCAGCGCTCCACCCTCGATCATCAGGCTGGTGATCTCCATTTCTCCCAGACGCGCGACGATTCTTTTAATATCAGGGCGGCCCTCTGCCGGGCCAAGAGCCACCTGTTCCACGCGCACGCCACGCTCTTCCAGGGCTTTTTTCCTGTTTTCTTCGGCGAAGGAGCAGAACACCAAAAGATCATTTTTTACCGTCTTGACCAGTCGCGACTCCAGCGGCAAACGCAGCCGGGAATCAATCACCACGCGCACCAGCGGACGGCGGCGCGGCAGGCCGGTGCGGTCGGTGAGCAAAGGATCATCGGTGATGACGGTGCCCACGCCGACCAGGATCGAATCCGACTCATGGCGCTGCTGCTGCACATGCTTGCGCGCCTCAAGGCTGGTGATCCAGCCTCCGCTGATGCCGCCCATACCCAGCATGGACGGGCTGAAGGGATCGCCGGAGGGAGGGGCGATTTTGCCATCCAGCGTCATGCCGGATTTCAGAGTCACCAGCGGCTGTTTGTGCACAATGTATTTGGCAAAGGCTTCGTTGAGGTGGCGCGCTTCAGCGCGCAGCAGGCCGGTATCCACGGTGATTCCGGCGGCACGCATCTTTTCAAGGCCCTGCCCGGCAACCAGAGGATTCGGATCAGTGGTTGCGACCACCGCCCGCTTGATTCCTGAAGCAATCACCGTATCGACACAGGGAGCGGTGCGTCCCTGATGGGAGCATGGTTCCAGATTGATGAAGAGCGTTCCACCGCGGGCTTTTTTCCCGGCTTCTTCGAGCGCGATCACCTCGGCATGTTTGACGCCGTCCCAGGTGTGAAAGCCGGTCCCGCAAACTTCTCCGGCGGCGCTGACTACTACCGCGCCCACGCGGGGATTGGGTGAAGCCAGGGCCGCTCCCCGCCGAGCCAACTCCAGCGCCTGGCGCATATACTGCTCGTCCTGCAGGTTCAAAGTCATCACTCAGAAAAAAGAGAATCCACAAAATTTTGCGCGTTGAAGGGCAGAAGGTCGCCGGCCTTTTCCCCCACGCCCACCCAGCGCACCGGCAACCCCAACTCGCGGGAGATGGCCACGACCACTCCGCCTTTGGCAGTGCCGTCGAGCTTGGTGAGCACGATTCCGGTCACGCCCGCCGATTCGGTGAACTGCCGCGCCTGCTGCAATCCGTTTTGGCCGGTGGTGGCGTCCATGACCAGCAGCACTTCATGCGGTGCGCCGGGAATAATACGCTCCGCCGTGCGCTTCATTTTTTCGAGCTCCAGCATCAGGCTGGCTTTGGTGTGCAGGCGGCCCGCGGTGTCCACGATCACCGTGTCCGTGTGCCGGGCCCGGGCCGCGTTCAGCGCGTCAAACAAAACGGCAGCGGGATCTCCACCCGGTTTGGTGCGGATGACTTCGGTGCCGGTGCGCGATCCCCAGATTTCCAGCTGGTCAATGGCGGCGGCGCGAAAGGTGTCCGCTGCGCAGAGCAGAACGTTTTTGCCTTCGCCGCGCAGGGCGTGGGCCAGCTTGCCGATGGTCGTCGTCTTGCCCGTGCCGTTCACGCCCACCACCATCACCACTTCCGGTTGGCCGTCAGGATTTTTGCCGACGCGGGGCGGAGTGGCGTTCAGGATTTCGAGAAGCTGCTCTTTGATCAGGCGCTTCAGTTCGTTTACGTCTTTGATTTGTTTGCGATCGGCGCGGTCACGCAGCTTGTCGAGAATCTCCGCCGTGGTCCTGGCGCCGAGATCGGCGGTAATCAGAATGGCTTCCAGTTCGTCGAGGTCGCCGCGGTCAATCTCTTTTCCAATAGAGACAAGGTCGTCGATGCGCTCGCTCAGGTTTTCGCGAGTGCGCGTAACGGCCTGCTTCATCTTTTCGAGGAAGCCAGGTTTTTTCGTTCCAAACAAAGACTGAATCATGCGATCTTGTGATTATATCGGTAGCGGAAAAACAGCGGAGCTTCTGGCTAGACTTTGCCTGCCGCCACGGTTTGTTCTTCGGTGACCACCGCCGCGCGCTGCACACGCAGCCTGCCGGATTCAAAAACCTGGGTCATGGCCTGGACGACTCTGGGACAAAACTTGGTATTGGCCAGCGAATTGATGATGCGGATCACGTACTCGGGGTCCATGGCCGCCTGATACGGGCGGTTGGTGGTCATGGCGTCAAAGGTATCGGCCACCATGATGATGCGCGGCATGAGCGGTATCTGGTCGCCCTTCAGGCCGTGCGGATAACCGCGCCCGTCCAGCGATTCGTGGTGCAGTTCGATGCCCGGCAGCATCTCGCGCAGCATCTCGACCGGGCGAAGAATGGCCGCGCCCTTGGTGGTGTGGGTCTTCATGATCTCGAACTCTTCCGGCGTGAGCGCGCCGGGTTTTTTCAGAATGCGGTCCTCAATTCCGATTTTTCCCACGTCATGAAGCTGCGCGGAGATGCGTATTTTCTCGATATCCTCGTTGCGCAGTCCCAGTTCCTTCGCCAGCAGCACGGAGTAACGGGTCACGCGGTCGGAATGACCTTTGGTGTAGGGATCTTTTTCGTCGACCGCGCCGGCCAGCATCTGAATGGAGCTCAGGAAGAGCGTGCGGTTCTCTTCGGCGGCCGTTTGCAGATCGGCGACAAAGCGCTGCAGATCGTCCGTCATGCTGTTGAAGGTGGTGGCCAGTTCGCCGAACTCGGTGCGGCTCTTCAGCTGTACGCGCTGCGTGAAATCTCCGCTGGCAATGGCGCGGCTGGATTCAGTAAGAATGCGCAGCGGCGTGGTAAAACGCCGCGCCGCCCAAATGCCGATCAGAATACTGATGGCAATGGCAAATACGGCAAAGCGCAGCTCGGTCTGCTGCATGTCGGCAATGTCTTTATAAGCATCGTTCTGCGTCTTCTGCGCCACGACCGCCCAGCCCAGACCGGGCACGGGGACATAGGTCCCCAGCATGGGGGTTTTGTTCTTGCCCTCGGTGAGCGAGTATTCTTCCGTGGCCGAGACGCTGGCGCTGCTGCTTTGCTCAATAAAGTTCCGGACCAGCTCGTTCATTCCCATGTTCTGGCCGGTCGCGTATTTAGGATTGGAGGAGGCCACCAGACGCCCGCTGTGATCGACTACAAAGGTGTCCAGTCCCTGATCACGAGCACTCTGCAGCCGCCGGACCAGATACTGGAGGTCCACCACCAGCTCCAGCGCTCCCAGAAAGATCTCGTGATTGGGGCCGGTGACTACCGGCTTGCTGACCACCATCACGGTGTGCGTGTCCTTGCCTGAGCCAATGGCCAGCGCTCCGCCGCTGTATTCGCGCCCGTCGCGCGCCGCGGCCATTCCGTGCTCCAGTTCTTTCTGCAAAAATGCGTCAGGGGCCAGACTTCCCACGAAAAGACCGTGGCCCTCGGCGTTGATCAGGCTGGAATACGAAACAATGGAGTCAGGCGTCTCCACGTAGTTTTGCAGCAGTGCCCGGATTTCCGGAGTTTCAACCCGGGGCCCCTGAAGATTGTCACCGCTGGCGATCTGAATGGAAAAAGTCAGGTTGGCCAGGTTTGAGCGGATGTTCTTCTCGCGCTGCGCAATGTCCTGGGCCAGCGAATTGGTGACCGTATTCTGAAGTATTTTTTCGTTGCGTTTCAGCTGTTCGCGATTAAATTCCACGATGCTGGTGGCATAGAAATAAAGCGGAAGTACGCCCACCGCTGTCAGAACGATCAGCACCAAATACAAAATCGGTATGCGAGAAGGAAGAGGTACTTTCATGTGGCCCAGCGCACTCTGATTTTAGTGCAAACCAGCTTCGGTGCAGCCTGTAAACCCGATTACCGAAGTACTTCAAAGTGACTGCTTAAAGTAACTTGCTTACTCGGCTTTGCCCGGGCGGGCCATGAGTTCGCGAATGGCGTCGCGCGGAGACTTGCCGTCATGCAGAATGGCGTACATCTGTTCCGTGATCGGCATCTCGGTCCCGTACTTTCGCGCCAGGCCCAGAGCGGCGTTGGTGGTAAGTACACCTTCGGCCACCATGCCGTGCATTCCAGCCATGATTTCCTCGAGTGTTTTGCCCTCGCCCAGGGCAATGCCCACGCTGCGATTGCGGGAGAGGCCGCCCGTACAGGTGAGCACCAGATCGCCCATTCCGGCCAGTCCGGACATGGTTTGCGGTTTGGCGCCGCAGGCCGCGGCCAGGCGTGAAATTTCCGCCAGCCCACGCGTGATCAGGGCCGCCACCGAGTTGTGCCCCAGTCCCAGGCCACTGCAGACGCCGGCCGCGATGGCGATTACATTTTTGAGCGCGCCGCCCATCTCTACCCCGGTGAGGTCATCGTTCATGTAGATACGGAACAGGGGATCGCTGAGCTCTTTTTGCACGATGGCAGCCAGCGAAAGATCGGCTGAGGCCGCGGTCAGGGCCGTGGGGCTTCCCTGGGCCACCTCTTTGGCAAATGTCGGTCCGCTTAGGGCGGCGATCCTGGGCGTGAATCCACAGAGCCGAGTGACGACCTCATCGATCACCTGACTCATGCGCAGCAGCGTGTCGTTCTCAATGCCTTTGGTGGCATTGATGAACAACATGCCGGGCAGCAGCCACTGCGCCATGTGCTCAAACACCCGGCGGCAATGGTGCGAAGGCACGGCGCTGACGACCAGCTCCGCGCCCGAGAGCGCCGTTTGCAGGTCATTGACCGGAGTTATTGATTCCGGAACCGGGCAGCCAGGAAGAAAAAGACAGTTGATCCGCGACTCCAGAATGCTGCGGCAGACCTCGGGTTCGAGCGCCCACAGCTTCACCTGATGCTGGTTGCCGCGCCCGGCGACTATGGAAAGCGCCGTTCCCCATGATCCGGCGCCGATCACCGCAATGCGACTCAAGCCTGCTTCTCCATTCCAGTGACGGGCGGTTTCTTGCCGCCAAAACGATTTTCATTCCCGGCCAGAATGCGGCCAATGTTCTGGTGGTGCTTCACAATCACCAGCAGGGAAATCGCGGAGATCATGAGCAGAGCGAGCCAGTCTCTGCCCCCCATCATATAAATGACCACGGGAACCGCCGCGGCGCTCACAATCGAGCCCAACGAAATGTATCGGGAAATGGCCACGATCACCACAAAGACCGCGAGGCACACCAAAACGGCCCGAGGATACAGCACTATAAAGGTCCCCAGAGCCGTGGCCACGCCCTTGCCTCCGCGAAACTTGAGCCACACGGTAAACACATGCCCAAGTACGGCAAAGAGTGCCGCCAGAGACATAAGTTCTTTCACCGGCAGGCACGGCGCGGAGCCGCAGGCGTTGAAAGACGATTGCGCCAGCGCCGATGCCAGCCAGACCGCCAGCAGTCCCTTGGCCGCGTCGAGAAGGAGAGTCGCGATACCCAGCCCTTTTGCGCCGGAGCGCGCGACGTTGGTAGCGCCGATATTGCCGCTGCCGCTGAGCCGTATGTCCTGTCCGCGAAAGATCTTTACCAGCAGATACCCGAACGGAATCGAGCCCAGCAGATAGGCGACCACCGCGACCGTGATGCAAATAACCGTCATTGATTTGTTATGCGAGCGCGAAGCGTTCCAGTTTGGCATAACGGGCACCCTGGGGAGACAACGTGCTCTGATAAAGATAGTATTCGTGCGCAGTCATTGTACCGAACTGCGGTGATGGTTCCGCCTCCAGTTGTTTCTGAAGCAGGCGCAAACTCTGTGTGGACGCCGTGCCCGCGCGCGCCAGCGTGAGATGCGGACGGTACGCGGCTTTTTCCGGCGTGATGCCTAAATGCTCGAGCTGACCGTCGATGCTCGCAGCCAGGTGCGCCAGCGTATCCGGCGCATGGACTCCGGCCCAGAACACCCGCGCCGATTTTGCACCGGGAAAATAGCCGATGCCCGCAAACTTCACTTCGAACGGACTGGCTTTTACCGGACGCAAAGCATCTTTAATTAGCTGCAAAAGGGGAGCATCGACCTCCCCCACGAATTTCAGCGTGACGTGCAATGATTCCGGTTTTACCCAGCGCGCATCGGGGGCGTATGTGCGCACGCGCTCCACATATTCGGCAAGGCGCGCGCGAATTTCGCCGGGAATGTCCAGTGCAACAAAGACGCGCATGGGTTACATCAGCCGGCGGCGGACCATGTCGAGGGCCTGCTGCGTGGCCCAGTGGCGTATGCGCTCGCGGTCGCCAGGGAATTTTCTTTCCACCACTTCGGTGCGCTCGCCGTCGGAAATTGCATGGAATACCAGACCCACCGGCTTGTCCTCGCTTCCGCCGCCCGGCCCGGCAATGCCGGTGATGCCAACTCCATAGGTCGATTTGCAGCGTTTGCGGATGCCCTCGGCCAGAGCGCCCGCAACTTCGTCGCTGACGGCGCCGTGCTCGGCGATCAGCAGGGGCGGTACGCCGGCAAGAGCGGTTTTGAGTGAGTTGTCATAGACTACGGTCCCGCCGAGAAAGTAGCGCGAACTGCCGGGGACCGATGTGACTCTTTGCGCCAGCATCCCTCCGGTGCACGACTCGGCGACGGACAGCGTGGCGCCGCGCATCTGCAGGTAATAGCCGACAATCTGCTCCAGGCTCTCGCCCTGGGTGGAGAAGATGGAATCCTCGAATTCGTCCTCGAGTTCCGAAGCCAGTTTGTCCACTTGCCTCTGCGCCTCTTCAATGGAGATCGCCTGGGCACGCAGCTGGAACTGTACCTCGCCGCCGCCATTGGCCAGAATGGTGGTTTGAATATCGGCGTGCGCGTTGTAGATGGGTGCTGCGCGCTTGTCCGCCTGTGATTCCGGCACCATGGCCAGCTTCAGCACGCGGACCGCAAGGTGCCGCTCGGGGACCAACTCCCGCAGGCGGTCCAGACACTGCTCAAACATCACTTTGAGTTCGTGCGGCGGGCCTGGAAGAAGAATGAGTATCCGCTTGTGCCCGGCGTAGTCGGCTTCGACCAGCTGACCAGGGGCGCTGCCGCGGGTGTTTTCGAGCACCTCGGCTCCGGCGATTACGTCGCCCTGTTTCAGATTGTTGTCCGACATCCTGAAGCCGCGTGAGGCAAAGCGCGCCCGCAATTGCTCGATGATTTCAGAATCGCGATGCAGTTCGCGGTTCAGTACCTCGGCCACGCACTCCCGGGTAAGATCATCTTCGGTCGGCCCCAGGCCACCGCTGAAAACAATAATGCCGGCGCGCGCCATCGCGGTACGGACGGCGCTGGTCAGGTCGGAGCGGCGGTCGCCTACGATGGTCTTGAAGTCCACCGGTACTCCCAGTTCGTTCAGTTTTTCGGTCAGAAACAGGGAGTTGGTGTCCTGACGAAAGGGTGTGAGCAGCTCCGAACCAACGGCGATGATCTCTGCATTCACTATCTGAAAGTTTATATGAGCGGCAGTCCGCGTATGCCCCAGGTGAGATGAAAAACAGAGTTAGTGGTGGCCAGCACCACGCCTCCGGTGCGCGTGAAGGCCAGCCCCACCAGATTGCTTCCGGCAATGGCCAGCGAAGCCTGTTTATCCGGCGTGATCTTCACGATGCCGCGCTTTCCCGCCAGCGAGGCCGCAACGTAGACATTGCCCAGAGCGTCCAGGGCCAGCCCCTGCGGGCGTCCCAGCCCGCGATAGAAAACGGACACGCTGCCGTGCGAATCGATGGCATACACGGCGTCATAGCTCGAGGTGGTGGGGCCGGTGACGTAGAGAGTGCCGTCCGGAGCAAAGGCCAGATGATAGGCCGCCATGCTCGGCTCCAGCGTGGCATAGACAAAAATCTGGCGGTCCGAGGCAATGCGCCAGATGGTCCCGGTGCGGTCGCCCACATAAAGGTTCTGTTCGCGGTCAAAGGCGATGCCCGTGGCCACGCCCATTCCTTCGGCATACGTGCTCATGGCTCCGGCGGGCGTGACCCGATACACCGTTCCGTCGTACCGCGACGAGACATAAAGCTGGCCCTGGGTATCAAAGGCCAGTCCGGTGGGGTTCATCAGATCGGAGAGAAACGGCTTGACGCTGTAATTGGTATCAATTTTGTAGATGGCCACCGGCGCCTTCTGCCCGCGTCCGCCGGAAAAGGTGACGAAAACATTGCCCTCCGCGTCCACCGCCGGGTTGGCCACCGGATGCAGGTTTTCGGCGATGTTCTGGGCAATCTTTACTTCGCGTCCATTGCTGGTCTGGCCGTTGCAGTGGATGGTGACCGGCCCGGAATGCGCTTCAAAAGGCACGCGCGCGTACATGAAATCCTCGGAGCTCAGAGTAATGGAGCCGCGCACGCCGCTGAAGTCCACTTCAGGACGGGCGAATTGCGGGGGCTTCAGCGCCCGGCCCACAATCTTGACCTCGCCGCCAGGAAGAGCGGCGGATGGTTCAATGGCTTCAATATATGGATTGCCGTCCACGTGTTTTTTGCCCAGCAAAGTTTCGGAGATGCCCATGTATGACGTTTCTTCTTATCAATGCGCCATGAAATGCAGCCAGATCTGGAGCAGGACAAGCGCATAGAGCCCGGCCCCCACATCATCCATCATAATCCCTGTTCCCTCCGGCAGTTTTTCCAGCCGCCGCAGGGGAAAAGGCTTGGTGATGTCGAATCCACGAAAGAGTATAAAACTCGCCAACAGGTATTTCCAATGCAGTGGGACGGCGATGAGCGCGATCATCTGTCCGGCGACTTCATCAATCACCACAAATCCCGGATCTTTTACGCCGCTTTCCCGGGCCGCCACCGTGGAGGGATGAATCCCGCCAATCGTAACCGCCAGCGCCACCGCCACGGCAATCCAAGGAAGCCATCCTAAAGGGATGAAATGGGCCGCCCCCCACCACGCCAGCACCGTAACCACGGACGCCCAGGTGCCCGAACCAGGCCGCAGATGGCCGATACCGAAAAAGGTGGCGATGAGCCAGGAAATCCTGGATTTGGCAGGGGCAGTGGTCATTTATTTTTCAGCTTCAATCATACAGGGTCATGCAGGGTCTGGAATTGGTGGTCCTTCACAAGCTAAATTTTCTCTGCCCTGGCGCAAGAGACCTTAACAGCCTGAATGGCCGGTACGACGACACCTTTTGCGAACCAGTACTACCCCGTCCCGAATCGATGAGTATCCGTTAGTGGCTGGGCAGTCCTTTTTATTTGGTGCAACGCCTACTTCGTGTCGTTTGTTCGTCTTCGGCGAAGGATTTCATAGATACATGAGGTGGCGAACAGCATGAAGAAAGTCAGACCAATCGTGTTGCCGCTATCCCACTTTTCATGCAGTGCCTGAATAATGCCGCCAACACCAGGGATAGCAACAGCCAACAGGAGCCAAATCAATGCATTGCTCTTCTTATCAGATCCCTGAGTTCGACGTTCCAGCTTGCGTTTACTGATCCACGAATAGAAGAAGCCAGCGCCCAAAGCGAAAGCAATTATTACTGCAACGCCTCCAGTCTCAGCGGGTAGATACCCCCTAATGATCGCAACCGCCACCAGAAGGAGTGCAATGCACATAAATGCAATTAGAAAGAGCCACTCTTTCTTCACGCCAGTCTCCCTAGTGACAGCCTACTGCGACCTGGGCAGTCGCTGCCGCAGTTATCGGAATCAAAACACCCTTCACTAACGGTGTGGGCAAAGGAACCCCTCAAGCAAAAACAGCTTGAGTGGGCTACAACCAGCCACCAGCCCAGCCAGCCGCACAGTTCCTGGTCCGGGGTGATGTGCTCCCTCAACCCGTGCGAGCAGCGTGCTCCCTGCCTGGAAGTTTCCACTCACTTCAGGTCGTGCAGAAGCAGCCAGGCAGCACCCCCCGTAGCAACGTCCCCAGCTATGAAGACGATGGGATGAGGACCGGCGACACCTATCCCCATCCTGAGTGCTACGAGACTGAAGGCACATCCTATTACCAGCCTGCGATTCTTAGTGGTACATATCACAAAGAGCATCGTCGCTCCCACCAGCAAGCCTCTTTTCAGAGACCACCCTCCCTGAGGCTCCGCGCTGTATGCGATTGCTGCCATAAATGCGATCCCAAGGATTACGGCGACAAGTACGTCCCATCGAGTGTAGGGCAGAGTTTCACCCCTTGTGCCCTCCCAGCTTCCGAACATGAACTGCCATAGGTTTCTCATGAGTGGATAACACCAGCACATTGCACAGCGGCCCACTCAAGTAAGCGGCTCGAGTGGGCCACCATCCAGCCACATACGCAGCACGGCCACCCCGAAGAGACGTTATGCGGCTACGTTCTCTTCTGTTTTTGAAGCATCGTACCGATCAAGAATAAGACGACAACGGAAGCGCCAATTAACCGTGGGGGCCAGGGGCCACCCCTCGTAATCCAAAAGGATGCAACCAGCCAGAGAAGGATTACAGCAACTTTAACGTGCTTCGTTTTGTTGCTGCTTTGATGCCTGGGCTCGATCGTTATCTCGAAGCCGTCCGCATGCTTGCTCCCTCGCTTCAGCAGTACGTACCAAATGGTTGACGAGATGCCCATCACGACAAGGCATCCCATTGCAAAACTTTGCGGATTCAGAACTCCTGTGACGAAAAGAAATACAAGTACTGCCACGGCGAGAGTAGTGACAACGGATACTGCAACTGTTTCGGCATTCTTCACTATCCGTGTCATATCAGAGTTTCACCCAGCCAGTCTGCTCACATCACCAGAAGTGGAAGACGAATCGCATCACCAAAAAGAAGACAACCAGATAGCCCACCACCCAGCCAAATCGATTCCATTCCCGCTTCGACTTAGGCCACCATATCCAGAAGGAGTATGCCGCTAACAGAGCATTAGGCCCAACGATCAGAATCTGTAGCCACGTCGGCCATTCTGAATAAGATATTACTATCATCAAAAGCCACCGCAGCTTTTGAGATTTGCTCGCAACGGCAATCCATGCATAGCAGTTACAACAGTCTTACACCCATCCTTTGAACCAGTATCGTGATTATCGCCAGCACCTCACCGCAACACAAAACGCAGTAAGTGTTAACAAACATCCCGAGAACCATGCTGTACGACAGATTTGCTGCCGTCGCATCAATTATCCCCTCAGCAAGCGATTTTCTAATCCTTCGCAGATTTCGCAGCCCTACAGCCCATGACATTAAATGAATAATCACAAAGAAATAGAATAGCGCAGAGAATGGAAACGGTGGGTGAGCCAACCGTATGACCACTACCAAACAGGCAACAAATATCCAGGCAAGTGCGCTGATGAGAGCAACAAATGTTGTCCGCTGTATAGCGCTGCCGCCGAAATATTTTGGAGCTGCCGTCAACCCCGGATCGCCATTTGTGTTCACAATCGACATGATATCTCCTGGAATTGTGCTGTCTGATAGCAGGCATATGCTGAGTAAATTGCAGCAAGTCCAGCAGCTACTCCGTTGATCGCCGCAATGCCATGGAAAATAATCGAGAAAAGTGCGACTAGCGGGTTCTCGGAATGTAACCTGTCGATGCTTCCCCCGAAAAGAACCAGTAGCCTGCAGATCCGAACAGGCAGGCGAATCCGACTGCACTCCAAATCGACAGTCTCAACACCAGTTTGCCGCCTGGATACAGTCTCTTATACTCTGCCAGAATCTCGAAAAATTGATGCCGTGCAAATCCAGCGAGGGAGATCGCCCGTTCAGCAGGGAGCAGGCGATTGATTTCGACAACAATTTCGCTGAACAGGAGGTTAACGCGGATAATGCACCCGATACCAACAATAAAAAAGATGGCACTCACCGCCGTTTGAACAGTCATTTAGTATCCTAAACTCTTACAAAGCGGTGGTGTCTTTGTTGTTGGTAATGCCGTTGTTTCCGTTGCCATTGCGGAAGCCGCAGTTCAGGCTGAAGACCGTGAAACTCTTCAGTCACCAGGGATGTACTTAGCACAAGCTGCACAACCGCCCACTCTGTCGAAAATCATCCACCGCCAGACAATTTTCACCCCATTGGGTGGGCCGCAGGCCCATGTGAACTCAAGCAAAAACAGCTTGAGTGGGCTACAACCAGCCACCAGCCTAGCCAGCCCATTATTTTTATCAACAATGACATACTCAATGTCCGCTATATGCTCCAGCTATGTAAAAGAACCCGGCAATTAGAAATCTGGATGCCACGATAAGAAGAATGCCTAATGCGACACCCGCTTTGTATTCCGACTTCCATATGCAAAGTGCGGCAATAAGCCCGAACACTGCCACAGCACCAATCTGAGGCCCCACTCCGTGCCCCGGTAAACGCTGGGACATGGCTAGAGAAACCGCTATTAAGCTAGCAAGAGCACCCACAATACCGCGAATTGAGTCCCCTCTAGTAAGTAAATCTATAGGCTTATCTTTCATCATTTTGCTCAATGACCATTGAAGTGGCAGTTTAAAAGACCTGCTGCATATGTAGCAGCATCCAAAGCCAGTTTAGCGGCGGTGAATTCGGCAAAAAGCCCCCCCGCTGCTTTACCCAGTATAGACTCTGCAATTGTTGGGTTTACGAGTTTAGAGCCGTACGCGGCACCATTCGAGGTAAAACCCAGCACGACCTTTTGAGCAGCTAATGGATTGGGTAACGCTCCAACGGCCTTGACGCCAACGGCAGCTAAGTTATAGTTGGTGGGGTTACTCACCAACAATCCACCAGCTGCACTACCAGAATTAGGACCAAACAGAAGGTTCGAAAATGTAGAAACGTCGT
Source organism: Candidatus Angelobacter sp. (assembly GCA_035695325.1). Classification (GTDB taxonomy): domain Bacteria; phylum Acidobacteriota; class Terriglobia; order Terriglobales; family Acidobacteriaceae; genus Angelobacter. Next base: position 198,034 of record DASSEH010000153.1, on the reverse strand, counting down.
TTCCAAGGAAGCCATTGACGACCGCATTATTTGCATTAACCCCTACCGCATTGCCAAGTGCCTTGACGGCAGACGCCAGAGAATATTTATCTCCAAATGCTGCGGCACATTGTGCAATGGTTGCCGTATTTGTGGCATCACCACCGCCGCCACCGCCGCCACCACTACTAATGAAGCCACCACCTCCTCCTCCCGAAGGAGGCCCGATGAAGGCTAGCGACGAGCAATCATCGCCGCAGCTGGCCTCGACGGTAATAGTGACGTAATCCGTAGGAAGATTACCATTAGCACCGCTAAATACAAGCTCTTCTCCATCCAGCCCCAGCGGATCTATCAAATTAAGTGGGTTGTTCAGAACATAACTGTACCGATTGAGCGACTGCGGGTCTTTGATATCCGCGGCCGCCGATCCCGCCGGATCGGGTGTCATCCAAAGGCCAAGGCGCGGATTGTAATAGCGGAACCACGTGTGGTTCAGCTGGGTCTCACTGTCATATTCCATGCCAGCATATTTAATCGGGCTGGGATCGGTCCCGGTGCAGGAATAATTATCGCCGTAAGTGTTACTGGTACACGTTCCCGCGCTGGTGCCGTCGCTCGCGGAGCGCACTCGTTCCGATCCCGCCCAGTCAGCATGCGAGAAATACGTGGCGCCATTGGCGTAAGTGGCCAAATGGCGGCCCGGGGCGTAAATTTCCTGCCGCTTCACAGTGAGGCCGCTGGTTTGCACTTCTGTAACCATGTTGCCGGATTGGTCATATACATCTTCGTATCCCACACCATTCACCGTGCGGCGCGTACGCCGCCCAAACACATCGTATTGATATGTCGCGGTTGAGCCTCCATCTACTTGCGTAATGCGTCCCTCTGCATCGTAGGTATAGCTGTGAATGCCATCATTGATGATATCGCCGAGAGCATCGTAGGTTACACCGTTGCCGCTCGCGATCTGGTTCGTGCCGGCATTAAACCCGAGCTGCGCCCCCTGGCCCACTGGATTTTGATGCCAGCGATTGGCATTGCGGTCCACGTCAAAGGTGAAGCTGGTTCCACCCGACTTATTCGCACCGGCAAGACGGTTGAGGGCATCATAGCTGTAAGTCCAGCTCCCATTCACACTGTCATTCGCGCCGCTCAGGCTGGAGTTTGGCGCATACGTCATACTATTGCCCGCGCCTGAACCGCTGAGATTGTAAAGCGTCGCGCTGTTTTTGACCGCACTGGCCGAGAGAAGCCGCCAGCGGGCGTCGAAATTGAAGGTCTCATTCACTCCGTTACCCAGAGAGTCGGAAAGCAGTTCGCCACTGGCATTATAGTGCGCCGCTGAGAACAGCGTGCCGGGGTGGGTCGAGTCATTTACGCTGCTGGCCACCTTCGTCAATCGGGCGCCCTGGTTATAGCTGTAAGTAAGAGTTGTTCCCTGCGTATTGAGTGTGGCAGGCAGGCCCAGCAGGTTGTAGGAGTAATTCACTGGGTAGCGGGTGGCGTTGGGCAGCTGTGATTCCACGAGCACCCGTCCCATTTTGTCATAGCCAAAATTCGTAAACTGATATGCAACGGTAAAGTTGTGGTCTTCGGTGGCGGCGGCCGAAAGCCGTCCATTGTTATAAAACGTTCCCCCAAGGAAGGCGCTGGGATCGTCGTAGAACAGGGCAAGCGAGTTGGTGTTCTCCGGCCCGGTGTAACTGACGAGGCGCAGGCGATTCAGCTCGTCATACGCGTAACCCTTGGTAGTCGTGGTGCAGTTATGCTGTGCGATACAGCTGGCCGGCTGATTGGCGCTGGGGCGGGTACGCGTGGACAAAAGTCCCGCCGAATTATAGGTATAGCTGGTCTGCGTTCCTCCGGCTTCGGGGATGGTCTCCGTCAGCAGATGCCCCACTCCGTCATATGTAAAACTGCGTGCGATCAGCGAACCCTGGGAAACCTGGGTTACTTGCCCCTGAGGATTATATGCATAGGTGGTGGTCACACCCACAGGGTTGCCCGTAATATCAAGGCCGCAGGCCCCAGGCGTTCCGGTGCCAAAAATCGTGGAAGCCACTTCACAAACAGTTTTTGTCCTGCCTAAAGCGTCCCGCTGGTAGATGTGGGTAACGTGCGTTGAACCATTGCCCTCGTCCTGCACCTGGACTGCGCGTCCGGTGTAAGTCGCGAGCACCGATGTGCCGTCGGAATGGGTGACTGATGTCTGACGTCCAAGCGCATCGTAAGCGAAAGAATCTCCGGCATAGGTGGTTGGGTCGCAACGCTTGCCCCCTGTGCCTGAGCTTTGGTAAGCATACGGAGTAAAAGACACCTGGCCCAGGCTGTTGTAGCATACGTCCGTCTGATCGTACTGGCCTGTGGGCTCGTTGCCATTGGTGCTTCCCGTACGGCTAGTGCGGTTAAAGCCGTCAGCCAGGAGAAAGTATGTGGTCGTATTTCCCGCCGTGCTGTCAATCTGCCTCTGTATCTCCGTTCCGGGACCGGGGCCGATGCCTCCAGGAACAAAATAAGTGTACGTGGTTTGCCCGCCATCGGGGTAGCTGATGCTCAATGGCCGCGACAGATTGTCATAGGTATAGGCCGTGACCTGGTTATTTTGATCGGTTGCCTGATAAAGCAGGCCGCTGGGCCAGTAAAATTTGTTTTTGGAAACATGAGTGAACGGACTTCCGCCGCCCGCATTCGCGGTCTGGGGAAGCGTAGTGGTGGTGACAAAGGCCTGTGCGTTGTGGTTCTGTCCGTCGCTGTAACTATCCGTATAGTCGAATGTGGTCTTGTGCCCGCCCGGATCGGTAAAGGAACGAAGATTGCCCAGGTCGTCGTAAGTGTTTGTGGCTGTGAGGTAAGTGGTACCGCTCACCCACTGCTTCACCGTGGTGGGATTGCCGCGCTGTTTGAAGGTTGATGCGAAATTTGTATAGTCGTGACCAGGAGCACTGCTGGTGGCAGTGAGCGGGGTTTCGTCGTAGCTGATCACCGTCTCCGCTACTTTAGTGCCTGAGCCATCGGTTACGACAATGTCGGATGGCCGGTCAACGATGCCATTTCCAGGCGCGGCGTAAGTTATGGTGGTATTGCTCAAATTTGTGCTGTCAAAGTCTCCGGCGGAAATTCGAGTGGGCAGCCCAAAGGCGTTGTAAACAGTTGAACCAGTGTGGCCGGCAGAAGCAAGGCCGGCGGGCTGCGTCCATATATCAATACTTGAAACGGCCCCGCCAAGAGCATTGATGCAATCGCCGTTGTAACAACGCGTAACCGACAGGAGCAGGTTGTTTCCGCTCACGCTGCCCTGATAGACCTTTCTGTTTACTTCATAGAAACCGCCGTTGAAACCGTCAAACTGGAGAGCCGATTGATTGTTAGCAGGATCCGTGATGGTTGTATTCCAGGTCGAGCCGCTGAGGCTACGCGTGTAGGTCCATACGCCTTCGGTGGCGGGGGGCGCAGATTTTAGAGTACGCGTTAGCGTGGGCGTAGTGCCATCGAGGCAAGAGATACCGTTATTACCCCCGGTATAGGAATAAAGAATCTGGCCCGTACTCGGCAGCGTAACCGAGGCGATACGGCCCGTGGTATGAGTGGCATCCTGCCCAGGAGTTTGCTCATAGGCAAACTGGTATTGAGTGCCATCCGCCAGCGTGAGGCTGCTGATCAGATTTCCCGCCGCCGAGTACTCCGCGGTTCCACTGCAGCCGAAATTCGTCTGAATGGTGAAGCTGGTGTACTTGGCGGTAATGACCGAATTGCCGCCGGAACTGTTCGGAGATGTGTAAGTCACCGGATTGGGAGCCGTGCCGGAAATGGTTAGGGCAGTCGCGCCGAGCGTATCAAAGAAATTTGTGCCATCGGTAGTAATTTTATTGCCGTTGGTATCTACGTAAGAAGGCGTGGACACACCTGGATTGCTCACCACTGAGCCGTCGCGACGCGTGATCGTGCCATTGAACGGTGTGCCAGGCTGCGTGGTGAGCGTCAGCCCTGTCCCATCCTCAGAGGCCCCAGGGTCCGCAAACACGTTTTCATTGCAATCAAATCCCGAGTCTGCTCCGACCATGGGATGCGTTCCTCCCGTGGAATCGTGATACACGAAGTTATAAAATGTAGTGGAAGTTCCACCTATGGACGGGGAGGGACACTTTGCGGATGTCGTGCTGAACGACAGGAATCCGAACAGACCGGCATTGGTTTGCGGTTGCCAGCCATAGCTCGTGGAAGACGGCTGCCAGACCCTAGCGCCGTTCACGGTAACCGGAGACCAAATCAGATTGTTGTAACTCAGATTATAAAAGAAAGGCGCACCCCGACCCGTCTTCTGGACGATGGGGATATTGAAATTCACGTTGAGGCTTCCCAGATTGACCAAATCGAACGGCCCTCCACCATAGCTTGCGAAGGGCTGGGGATCGGTGGCGATCTGAGCGATGGCACATGCCGACATCAACAAAACGGCAATAGTAACTAAGATTTTCCTGGTCATTGATTTTTCCCTATTGAAGGGCGAACTCACTATCGGTGAGTCCGCTGTTGATTTCTGCCGCCGAGACGGTCAAATCGAGGTTAAGAACGCCCTGAAGAAAGCGCTGAATGCGAAACGGCACCATCACGCCATTTACGCTCCGATAGTCAAAGAACCTGACCTCAACGGGAATGTCGCGTCCATAGTCATTGTCCGGATGGGTGTTGTAAACGAGCGTCTGGGGCAGGTGCGTGGAGGCATCCAGAAAAAGATCAGCCAGGCTGAGCTTTTCCGTATCCCGCGCAATCCTCGGATTCTTTGCGAGGCCCGCACGGTACAGTTGCAGGTGATCGACACTTACACCATCGCGCACCTCAGCCCCCACATAATGCAACACAATGCCCTTATCCAGCATGCCCTGCACAAGCGCATGGGGAGCAAGCCAGCCTGCCGGCGACCACGCATTATGCAGCGCCATTGCATGCCGAACGCCGCGGCCATCAATCCATTGACCACCAGGCCCAGCGGAATCGTTGCGGATTTCCGACCGGGAAAGCTCCCCTGCCGCAATGTCGAGCCGCGACTGCACCGCGCCCTTCATCTTCAACGTTGCGCTGCCCGATACATGTGTTGACCCAGCCGACCATTCACCCTGGGCAGTTAAGGCCATATCCGACACAACAGTTGTGCCGTTCAACGCTGACTGGGCCTCAGCCACCAGCAATGCCGCCTGCTTATCGCCGCTTTGTGGCACAGCTGTCGATGAAGAACTATTATTCGACTGCGCCGAAGCCATGCAGACAAGCTGCAGAACGAAGATCGATCGGGCGAGCAGACCGCAAATATGCCGGGACTTCTGCCTTAGAGTGGAACTATTGCCTGGGCTCTTGTATTGAACCATCGGAGTGATCACGCCTCCATGCGTGCACAACAGAAACAATTGAAAATAGCGATTTATAGCCACGTTGATAGCAAATTACCCTTGTAAAAATCTGCTGCCTGAATGCAGTAATGCAACACACAATCTTGTGTTTTCTGTTTTCAGCCCTGCACTTTCAACCGTTCAACCTGAAAACAATAAAATTCTCTAACTTCTTATAGTGCATTTACCCGCGAAATCGTTTCACGGTTTTTGCTTTTTTTGCAATAACCAACAAAAAATCCTAGTTTGATACAACGAAAGCCTGGGTACTGCTTTTAAACACACCAATACACAGCATTGGCAGAAGGGGTTTAAATTTTCTCAGAGTTATTGATTTTATACACAACGAGAACGGTATTGTGCAAGAGAGTTGCACGAAAAATACAAAACTTGTCGTTGATAGACGCTGAAAAACGCCGCTGCCAAGGCTTATTTCATCAATAAAGACCACAGCCGAGGGCGGCTGGTGCTACATGAGCTTCTATTTGTCCGCCAAACCCTTTCCACTTTGAGACTCCTTACTCATCCAGCATTGAGTTATAGACTTTGCCCCCCAGAAAATTGGCGAATGTGACATTTTTTGTCAATTGACAATGGATTTTTATCGTGGTATCAAGCACGAACTAATAGCTTCGCAGCAGATATCTGGCTGCGCTGGGTAGGGGCTTGGGTGGCCCAAGGGCGGCCCATGGGCCTAATGGAGCTAAAGCCTTTGTTTCCTTTGGCGCCATCGAGAAACAAGGGAGGGGGGTACCCCATGAAGCAAGTGGCTACCTGGGTTTTGTAAGACAGAAGAGAGAAAAGTAGTCATCAACATAATGCAAATAAGGAGACAAGCTATGGCTTATGAACATCCGATGCATCCGGGTTTTACCGAAGAAGAGGTACGGCTGTGGGAGAGCGCCAAATGTTCCGCCGACTATGACGCCGTATGGAAGATGCGGAACGAGCGGTGGAAGCGCGAGGCCGAGGAGCGCCGCAAGGTGGCGTGGCGGCGGAGCGAGGCGGCGGAGATGCTGAGCCAGCTGGGGCAGATGTATCTGGCGTGCAAACAGTATCTGGACAGCCAGCCTGTGCTGGAGCAAACGGCAGGGGAAATCGATCCGGACAACCACCGGATTTATGCCCAGCTGCGCTCCAACCTGGAGCGGGCCAAGCTGGCCCCGCGCTGCGCGCACATCAAGGCCAGCGGAGAGCGCTGCCGGGCGCCGAAGATGCGGGGACGCAGGTTCTGCAACATGCATCTGGCGATGCAGGCCGGGCAAAAGCAGGCTTTCGAGCTGCCTGCGCTGGACGATCCGAACTCGGTGCAGCTGGCCATTATGCGCTGCGCGCAAGGGCTGGTGGACGGGACACTGGAAACAAAGCGGGCTTCCCTGCTGGCTTATTACCTGCAGCTTGCGTCCAATAATGTGGGCAGGGTGAATTTTGAACCGCCGGATGAAGAGGGCGAGTACGATGAATAAACATCTACCACTGATTTTCACTGATCAACACTGATCGGCACAATCCGGATGGGGGTGCGAAGAATTGCCCTGACTTGCAGCGGCTGTTACGTGTATGCAGAAGTACGAGGGTGAAAAATTAGGCACTACCACTGATTTTCACGGATGAACACTGATCGGCACAAATTCAGGTATGACTGCAAAAAAACCTGACTGCGGCAGTCTGCACCTGATCTGTAGAATGAGTAGCGGAATCTAACTTTGTTATGCGTCGTTTTTTATTCAGAGTGTTTGTACTGCTGGTGCTGGCGATTGCCGGGCTGCTGGCTTATGGTTTGTTTTTGCCGGCGGGGCCGGATACGCAGAAGCTGGTGCAGCTGCGGCCGGGGTCGTCCGCACGCCGCATTGCCAACGATTTGGCCAGCGCGGGTATTATCCGCAGCCAGACGGCATTTTTGTTCTGGCACTATGTGCATGGGCGGCAATCGCTGAAGGCCGGCGAATATTCCTTTGACCACGCTGCCGGACTGCGCGAGGTATATGAGCGGATCGCGCGCGGCGATATCTACTTCCATACCGTGGTGATTCCCGAGGGCTTCAGCATGTTTGATATTGCGGCGGCCATGGAGCAATCCGGACTGGGGCGGCGCGACGACTTCCTGAAGATTGTCCGGACGGAGACAGCACTGGTGCGCGATCTGGATCCGGCGGCGCCGACGCTGGAAGGCTATCTTTTTCCCGACACTTACCATTTCACCCGCACGCAGACTCTCAAGGACATGGCCGCGGCCATGGTGCGGCGCTTCCGCCAGACCGCAGCCGAGCTTGCGCTGAACCATGGCGTGCATGACGTGGTGACCATGGCCAGCCTGGTGGAAAAGGAGACGGGCGTGGCCGAGGAACGTCCGGTGGTGGCGGGCGTGTTCAACAATCGGCTGAGCCGGAGAATTCCGCTGGCCACGGACCCGGCGGTGATCTATGCCGCGCTGCTGAACAATCGCTGGCGGGGAACGATTTATCAATCGGACCTGCAGTTCAACTCGCCTTACAACACTTACAAAAACGCCGGACTTCCGCCGGGAGCGATCTGCAATCCGGGCAAAAGTTCCTTGCAGGCGGCGATGCGCCCGGCGAGCACGGAGTATCTTTATTTTGTCAGCGACAACCAGGGACATCACCGATTTGCCCGCACTCTGGCGGAACATGCGGTGAATGTGGCGGCCTATCGTCGCGCCGTGGGACAGGGACGTTAACATTTAATAATGACGCGCGGCAAAGCGCGACAAAACGAGGCAAAGCGTATCCGCGTGGCCCCTGGCGGTATTTTGCCGGTTTTCCCTGGATATACTTGTAATGAAAGAGAGAATCTAACCTTTATCAAAATGCAGATTTCTTTGCGAATGCGAGCGGCGGTTGTGCTTGTGGCGATGATGCCGCTCAGCGGCTGTCTTTTTCGGACACGTGAAGTGCAAAACAAACTCAGCACAGCTGTTTTGAAGGACGCCACTTTACCGCAACTGATTGAGAACATCAACAATAATGCCCAGCGCTTTCAGACCCTGAATGCCCAGGTGAACATCGATAGCTCAGTGGGCGGCGAAAAGAAGGGCAAGATCACGGACAATCCGGAGATTACCGGTTATCTGCTGGTGCGCAAGCCCGACATGCTGCGCATGATTGGCAAGGTACCGGTGGTGCGCAACACGGCATTTGATATGGTCAGCGATGGCCGGGCGTTCCGGCTCTCCATACCGCCGAAGAACAAATTTTTGGTGGGCTCGAACCAGATTTCCAAACCGTCACCGAATCCGCTGGAGAATATCCGTCCGCAGCACATTCTGGACGCGCTGCTTCTCAAGGAGATTGATCCGGTCAATGATATTGCGGTTCTGGAAGACGGCGTGGAAATTGTCAAAGACCCCAGGACCCACAAAGATGTTGAACAGGCCACCTATGTGGTGATTGTTCTTAGCAAGGACAGCCGCGGCTATTACCTTGCCCGCAAAATCGTATTCAACCGCGAACGGCTGGAGCCAGAGCGGCAGCTCATCTACGACCGGCAGGGCCATCTCGTTACGGACGCCCGCTACTCCAATTTCAACACCTACAACGGAATGAGATTTCCCACCCGGATCGACATTGACCGTCCGGTGGAGGAATACTCCATTACGCTGAACATGCAGAAGGTGACACTCAATGAACCTATCCGGGATGAACAGTTCGCGCTGACTCAGCCGCCAGGTTCACAGCTCATTGACCTCGACCAGAAAGCAACGGCGCAGACTTTAAGCGCCCAGCCGGGAAGCAGAAAGTCTCCGCAATGATGGCTGCTTCGTTCGTTACCGGTTCCGCCCTGAGGTGATTCTCAAAGATCTTTAGCGCTTTTGATCTTTGGCGCTTTTAAGATCCGGAACTGGATTTGGTGCTCTCCCCCTGGCTGGAGCTGCCCTCCTGGAATGCGCGAACGGCATCCAAGGAGGGACACAGGACGAACCCGGAAGGAGACCACAATTTCATGAACTACATAAGGGCCATCGTTTTCACGGGAGCCTTGGTTTGGGCTTTGGGTGCGCCGGCATTGCAGCCGCAAAATGGGCAGTCAGGCGCCATGCAGCAGCCTGGAACCACACAGCAAACCATGCCAGCGCCGTCAGGCCAGCCGAATTCGCCGGCCATTCCAGCGCAGCCCGGCCAGACGCAGACTTTGCCCACCCAGCCATCTTCACCGCAGAGCGGGCCAGGCACGCAGAGCAGCTCCGACCAATCCCAGCTTGACGCTCAGGTACGCACACTCGCAACAGAGCTAAATCTGAATCCGGACCAGCAGGCGAAGGCCCGGACGATCCTGGAAACGCAGCACAGCGAAGCCATGACGATCATCGGCGATCCGGCAGCGGCGCGTGAAGACAAGATTCAGAAGATACAGTCGCTGCGCCAGTCCACGATTTCAAAGATGCGCGACATTCTTACCGCCGAGCAGAAACCAAAGTTCGAAGAGATGGTGGCCGCACAGAATGAACGCATTCGTCAAAGACAGCAGCAGGAACCGCAGTCGCCGAATACGGCTCCGAACGGCGCCACCAGGCCTCCGCGATAAAAGCTAAAAACGCGGAAGCCGTGATGCAAAGACGTGTGGCGCAGGCACTGCTGCCTGCGCTTCACTCGCCGTTCTGCTTTTTCTCGCGCTGATACGGCAGGCTGAGATACTTGCGGGCTTCATCCAGCGCGCCCTGGGTATTGTCTCCAGTCTGGACAGCCTGGCGATATTCATTCACCGCGCGGTCACGCTGGCCGGTGATGTCAAAGATTTTGCCCAGTGCGATATGGCTCCAGACTTCGGTCCATTTAGGTTCGCCATCGCCGTTGAGCGACTCGCGGTATTCATTGGCCGCCGACTGATAATTGCGCTGCAGATAGAACACTTCCGCCACGCGATAGTGGGCCAGCGAGCTGTTCTTGTTCACTTCCAGCGCTTTGTTGTATTCCGCCAGGGCCTCGGCCAGATTGCCCTGCGCCGTCATCTCCTGTCCGCGACGGATGGCCACGCGCACCTTCAGGTCAGGCGAATTTTTGAGCACCCAGTTATTCGGATCCAGTGTCAGCCGGCGCGGCTTGCCGAAAACATCCACCGCGAATGCGGCTTGCGTCCCCTGGACCTCGATCCGTTTCAGCTCGCTTTGCCCATCGGTATCGACCTTCAGCTCCAGCGGCATGCTGAAAAGGTCCAGATCCTGCGAGACCTGGCCCGCGATGCGAAAGCCTTTCTTGATGCGGAAGGTAGTGTATTTCAGCTTGAATTCCGGCGCTCCCGTGCCATCCACCCATTGGGAGAAAAAGGCCGTAAGCTTCTCACCGTGGTTTTTCTCCGCGATCGCCTGCAGATCGGCCACCGTGGCCGACTTCCTGTCAAAGGCAAACATGAATTCCTTCATCGACTTGTCAAACGCCGGATCGCCAATGACCCAGCGCAGCATGTGGAAGATCATGCCGCCCTTATCGGTGACCAGCGACTGAAAATCGGGGGAAAAAGTGTCCAGCTTGCCGATGCTCGAAAGCGGCACCGTGTCATAGGCCAGCGCGCCCACCGCCATATCGCGTGTGGACTCTTCAAACGCCTTCTCCCCGGCCACGCTCTGCACATAACGCATCTCAGATTGGCGCGCGCCGCCATCCATCAGCCACCAGTCGTCTTTGCTCGCCGGACTCACCGTCACGCCCCACCACTGGTGGGCAATCGTATCCGCCAGCAGCCGGTAATTCACCTTGTCGGTGATGTTGCGTGTAGCCAGCGCGGCAATCTCCGGCGCCCACCATGCGGGGACGGTGTCATCCGGCAGCTCCACTACCTTCAGGCTCGGAGACGGCGCCGGACCATACAGGTTCGAGAAAAACTCCAGTTCCTTCCCTGCCGTATCGGCATAGGTGGGGGCAAATGCTTTTTTTGCCGCCGAAGTATAAACGCGGACATTGCCGCCCGAGCCAATCGTCTCGGTAAACGGCCCGGCAATAATGCTTCCCGGAAAGCTCGGCTTCTGCCAGCTGAAGGAAGCTGTCGTCTTCGCTCCGGTGGTTTTGGGCGCTCCCGTGGCTCCGCTGCCCAGAATCGTGGTCCCGGCGGGGGCCGTAACATTAATAGACGCGGTAAAGCGGTCAATGCCGTAGTTCGTCACCGGAAACCAGCGTCCGGGATACAGCAGATAGACCACGTCCTCGCCAATGTACGCCAGCTTCAGCCCTTCCACCGGACTATCGTCCGCCGTGGCCAGCTTGCCTTCGTAATCAAAGGTGATCGTGGAAGTCGCGCCCTTGGTCAGCCCCGAGGGGAAGGCCACGCGAATCACGTTGTCCTGGCTAATGCGCTCGGCCGTCAGCGCCTTCCCGTTTTCGTCCGCAATATGGGTAGGCCTCAGACCATTGTTGAGCTCAAAGCTGGCGAAGTTGGTATCGTCCAGCACCGTGAACCTGATCTTTGCGTGTGCGATCAGCTGATGGGTTTTGGGTACGATCTCCGCGTCAATCACATAATCAATCGCCTTGACGCGTGGTTTCTCCGCAGCAGAGGCCGGAAGAAGCAGCAAAAGCGCTGAAACAAGAATCAGTGCGGCACGCCGCAGGGGACGCCGTGCAGTTAGCATGAAATTTTCTCCAGGACTGCTGATGATAATCATCTTGGATGTAGATTCTTTCAAAAAAGCTGTATTTCCACCATCCATACAGGATAAGAATTCCTGCTGTCGCTTAAGATTGCTGTCCCGCAGGCATTCGTGAAGATAGTGGTGACACTAACGCCAGCGACCGCAGAATCTCCCGCGCCGCTCGCTCCACCGGCGGATGTTCCTCCGCCGGCAATCGCAGCCGCTCCCGTACCTCGGCCAGATCACCGAGCATCTGCCGCCGCCGCGCCCCGTCCGGAATAATAGCAGCCAGCTCCTTCGCCACTTTTTCCGCCCTAAAGTCGCTCTGGATCAACTCGGTCACGATCCTGCGTCCGGCAATCAGGTTGGGCATGGCAAAGGTATCCAGATGCACCAGCGGACGCCCCAGCATCCAGGTCAGCGCCGCCAGCCGATACACCACTACAAACGGCGTCCCCGCCAGCGCCGTCTCCATCGTCGCCGTGCCGCTCGCCACCGCCGCCGCGCGGCAATGCTTTAACGTCGCACGCGAGTTCTCCGTCAAATGCACCGTAACGCCCGTTCCCGCTGCCTCCACCTGCTGCCGCACCCACTCCCGCTCCAGCGTGGAAGCCACCGGCATCACATATTCGCAGTTATTGCCCCGGCTTTGCAGCAAAGCCGCCGCCTGCAGCAGGTTGGGCAGATTCAGCCGCACCTCTCTGCGCCGGCTGCCTGGCAGCAGGCCAATCCACTGCTTTCCCGGATCGAGCCGCCACTGCCGGGCAAATTCTTCCCGCGAAATCGCCGGCTCCGCCACATGGGCCAGCGGATGCCCCACATACGTCACCTCAACTCCGTGCCGGCGATAAAATTCCTGCTCAAACGGAAAAATCACAATCATCTCGCGGACATACTTCTGTATATGCTTCACCCGCCCCGACCGCCAGGCCCATATCTGCGGACTAACAAAGTAATAGACAGGAATCTGCAGCGCATGGAGCTTGCGCGCCAGCCGCAGATTGAAGTCCGGAAAATCAATCAGCACCGCGGCATCCGGCTGCCGCTCCGCCGCCTGGGCCGTAAACCGCCGAAAGCGCCGATAAATTCCCGGCAAATGCGCCACCACCTCCGCCAGCCCGACTACCGCCACCTCGCGGGCATCGATCAATAACTCGCATCCGGCCGCGCGCATCTTTTCCCCGCCCATGCCAAAGAACCGCGCCCCCGGAGCCAGACGGCCCAAGGCCTCGATCAGCTGCGCGCCATAAGTGTCCCCGGAAGCCTCACCCGCCGAAAGAAGAATCTGCATCGCCCATAATTTTACCTTTCGTGCCTCAAACCCATGTATCTCCCACGCTCATGTAGCACAGCCCGGGGTTCCCATCAGGCGCCGCTTTTGCGCCTGATGGGGTGGAGTCGCCGGTTGTGTCCTGGGTTTCTTGCGTTCCTCAGCGTTAATCAGCAGCAATGGTTTCCAGTTTTATCCGCGCTTATCCGCGTAAATCCGCGGTAACCCGCTTTTTCAGATTTGGATCATCTGTGTAAATCAGTGGTAAAACCAGTTCTTGCTCTCGACAACAACGGGTGCCCTAGCTTTCGCGGGGGTTGCGAGAGGTGGGATTTCGAAAATGTTTGCGCCACATGCCATAGGTGATCTATTCATGAGTTCGCGCCGGCTTGTATGCACGCGTGTCTACCCATGACCAGCAGACTCTTCCCCCTGCAGGTTCGTGCCATGCGGGAGTACTCCGCCCCCGTCGGGACGTCGATGTTATGCTGGTACGGCGCCTGGACAGCTGGGGCCGGTCGGTGACGGACCTGCTGGCAACACTGCAGAAACTGCTGTACGGAATCAGCCCAACAGATCCCGGCAACCTTGGCCGGGGTCGGTATACTCAGGTCGGTGTACTTATGATGATGGTGACTCTGCTGCCATGGTACCTGCCCGCACATCGTGCCACACAACTGGATCCTCTCGTTGCTAAGGAATGAATTATGAATCCAAAACTACTGTTCTCTATCCTCTTGATCATTGGCGCCGCTTCCGGGCAGTCGACAGCACAGGAAGCCCCGCAGCCCAAGGTGCGGATTGGCGAGATTTATTTCTTTGGCTACCAGGCAGACGGTTTGGATGTAGCTAAGATACGTGCGGCGCTGCCAGTGCACGCGGGACAGGAGCTGAAACCGGGAGAAAACTTCCGCCCGGGGATCACACGGGCAGTGATGGACCTGACCGGACATCCGCCAACTGACATCGCCATGATTTGCTGCAACGAGAAAGGTGCCCGGTGGCTCTACATTGGCCTCGCGGGCAAGAGTTACAAGCCCCTGGTCTTCAATCCCGTGCCGCAGGGCACGGCCCGCCTGCCTGATGCCGCGATAAAGCTGGAGCGCGAGTTTGAAGACGCTCTTGAAAACGCTGTGAAGAGGGGAGATTCCGGCGAAGATGATTCACAAGGTTATGCGCTTAACCACGATCCTGAAATGCGGGCCAGGGAGTTGGCTATACGCGAATTCGCGCTGAAGAATGAAGAATTGCTCTGCCAGGTGCTGGCCACCTCACGGGATGCAGAGCACCGCCAGACCGCGGCGGAATTTCTGGGGTATGCTGCGCAGTCACAGAAGCAAATCGACGCCCTGGTCGAGGCCAGCCGCGATGGCGATGATGGTGTTCGCAATAATGCCACACGCGCGCTGAGCGTCCTGGCGTCTTCGAGCCCCACGATGGCGGGAAAAATTCCCGCTGCCGGTTTTATCAACATGCTGAATTCCGGCACATGGACAGACCGCAACAAAGGCAGCGCTGTGCTGATGGACCTGAGCAGATCGCGTGACCCCGGATTGCTCACCGAACTGCGCGCACGCGCCATGCCCGGCCTGATTGAAATTGCGCATTGGGACACAGGTCACGCCATGACCAGGAGCATTCTTGGCCGCCTCGCTGGAATGAGCGAAGAGAACATCAACAAGATGGGCGATCAACTCGATGATGTGGAGAATCTCATCAACGCCGCACAGAAGGTCAAATAGTCGAAGGGTGCACCTCACTTTCTCCTTGCCAAGTCGCCATTCAACCGCGTAAGGCTGGAACTCTTCATACACCCGTCTGGCGCAACCGTGCATATCCGGAAAGCCATCGATTTAACTAAAGATTTGTATCAGGGCACGGCTTTCAGCCGTGCCGCACCAATGTTAAGAATGGTTGGTGCTTCAGCCGCTGCATACAGTGATTTCTCTACAGCAATGCGGGCGTCAAGAAGCCACGGCCATGGAGCATACATTTTTGTAAGCCAGATATGGAGGGACGCAATGGGCGCGTTAAATCCAGTCCCGCAACAGGCCCCGGCATGCGCTGGCATGGTTGGGATGGAAGACAATGCTGGTACAACATTGCTACAGTCCCACACCAGCGGGACGGCTGGCCAAACGCGGGATTTCAATCCCGCCAGCAGAGGCCTTCTTATGCTCTGCGCAGCTCCGCGCCGGCCACAGGTTTTTTACGATTCCGCCTAAAAACCATCGATTCAACCAAAAAATTTGTATCAGGGCATGGCTTTAGCCGTGCCACACCAATGTTAAGAATGGTTCGGGCTTCAGCCCCTGCATACAGCGATTCCCTTCCGCAATTCGGGCGCAAAGGAATACTGAGCCATGAGCTTACATCTTCGCAAGCACCATAGCGTTGATGGTAATCTTCCCGCAGGGCATCAATGTCTAATATGCTTTGGGCAGAAAAGTGGATACTGTACTTGCAAGATATGATGATAAGCCATGAATGAAAAAAACACGATTGCAGGACTAATTTCTAAGGCTGCTAAGAAGCTTCGTGACGATTTTGAATACATACGCGAAACAATCTCGCACTCAGGGGAGAAGGGCGGTGAAACCGAGAACAAAGTAAGGGAGTTTCTGAATGGTCATATGCCGAAACGCTTCCACGCAACGAAGGGCTTCGTGATAGATGCAGATAACCAGATGAGCGATCATCAGGATGTCATTATCTATGATGAGCAATCTAGTCCGGTATATAAGTATGACGGAGCTAACCAAATCGTCTCTGCCGATGCCGTTGCAGCGATTATGGAAGTCAAGGCGGTACTCAATAAGAGCCAGCTTGAAGAAGCCTTTGCAAAGATCGAAGAAGTCAAGAGACTGAAGAAGCGCCCAATAAGCGAAATGGATCAGAAGGCAACCGATAGCACGCTGACAATAACTGGCACCCTCGGAATTATTTTTGGCTTCGGGGCAGACATCAGCCTAGAAAAGCTGGCAGAACATTGCGTTGAACTGAATGAAAAGTACGAAACGGCTCACCGTCCCGATATGATTGTTGTACTTGATGTGGGCATCATCAACTACACTGTGCAATTCGTAGGTGCGCGAAATATGGGCGATATGGGCGTCGCCTCAGATGACGAGTTCGTCATCCCTCCCTGCTACGTGCATTTAGTCGCACGTAAAGACGGTGCATTTTCGCTGAACAGGCTTTTTACTCATCTGCTTTCGCATCTCGCACTATATCCACGGCGCCCAAGCATTCCGCCGTTTTCGGTGCTTCTCGAAGGAACGTCATCAATTTTCGATGATCTGGGAGTTTACCAGTTCAACACCGAAAGGCGATTGGTTCGTTATGAAGTTCCGCTAGCCACGTTGTCAGAGCAAAACCCGATCATTCGGATCAGACACAGGGCTTCAAAAGAAGAACTGGCAACGCTGACATATATCCCATGGCAGGATGGGGGCGTAATACGAAAAAAAGGCAGGATTCCGCTACTAGCGTTGCTAGTGTGGTTCACAAAAGGCGAGCCACCGCGCACCATGCAGGTCGAAGATACAGAACTGTCGATGGTCTTGAAGGTGACGCGGCCGGAATTCGAGAAATGGCCTAAGACCATTGAGCGGCAGAGCGACATGACGGCGATGTTGGAGATTCCTCCGCCTTTCGAAGTGCGACAGATGGGAATGGAGGGAACCGGTGAGCCATTCATTGCGAGGGTTTTTCTCGGACTGCTGGATATGGCAAGGAACATTTTCTCGCAGCAGGACAAAAATGCCTTTGATGAACGTTTTACTGGCACACTGAATCCAGCGCTTGAACTGCGGAACGCTCTAGTCAACATTCGGAAGCTGATAGACGGCCACAAAGAGGCTCTGCAGAAGGGCAATGCGCAGCGGTTCAAGAGGTCGCTGAGTGACAGCGAGCCAACATGGCAATTAGAGTGGACAGGCAAGAGTTTTTATCAAAGCTAATCAGCGCTAGGTTAGGCCTACAATAAAGTGCTGTTATTGTCATGCCAATGTCTGCGAGCCAACGAGGGCCCTATGTCAGCCATTTTTGCAAAATGCATAATTAAACAAAACAACAATTAGCGGATCGACACCAAAAAAATAAAGATAAAATCATCCCCTCCAAATCATTGGCGCGAATGGCCAAAATGATATTTACATGTCCCACTATTATCCCTGTCGGCAATCCGCAGGGTAGCCCGGGCGTGTCGCATTTCCCGGGCCTGCCCTGGGTAACACCTGCGTTAATTTTGCGGACTGAAGACGGCTATCCCCTGCGGCTGGGTGCCCACCGGGACGGCCAGTTGAATCGGAGCGTGGTCCTCTGACAATGTTCCGTCGGGCCGCACCGTGAAGATATGAAGCGCATTACCCTGACCTTCGGGAATGAACGTCGTCGCTCTCTGGCCAACGAGGTACACAAAACGCTCGTCGTTGCTGAGCTCAATCTGGCTGGCGTTGCCCATTCCCGCGAGCTGCAGATTCTGGATCTCGTTCGGCGCCGCTGGATTGCTCAGGTCGTAAACCGAGACGGTTGAGAAAGGATCAGTGGCCGCAATGCCCTCGACGCCGTTATTCGAGGTATAGAGCCGCGTACCGGCGCGATTGGAGCGCAGCCAGCAGATCGCCAGACCCGAATTGTGCGACACCGTCACGAAGCTGAGCTGGCCATTCGTATCGTAGGAATAAACCCCGAGCAGGTTCGCGCCGACAAAGCCCACGTACAACAACGGCTGCTTCGGATGCAGGGCCAAACCCAAAGGGAGATTGCCCAGCCGCAACACCGTGCCGAAAACATTGAGGAGCGGAATATCGCGATTGGGGGGAAGGGCGGTCGGGGCCTGCGCCCGCAAACGGCCTTCCGGGTCCGCCTTGAAGTTTTCGATCAGGCCGCCGCGGAAGTCGTTGCCGAACACAATGTCCGTTCCCGGAACCACCAGGGCCTGTGAGGGCGACGAGTCGTAGGAAACATTCGCGGTCGAGTTGGGTACCGGCGTCAGGGATCCATCGACATTAATCTTCATGGCCGTGTAGTTCGGCTGCAAACCCGTCTGCACGATGAAATCGCCGTTCTTGTTGACGACGTAGAGAATGTCGCCGGAAATCGCCAGGCTGGTGGGATTGCTGCCGCCCGAAGGAAACGGCGAGCCGGCAATGGCCTTCAGCGATCCATCGTGTTTGATATTGAAAACGGCGATCGTATCCGACCCCGAATTCACCGCGAACAACAACTGCCGACCTTTATCGATGACCAGGTTGTTATCTGAATCGTAAGGGCCAAATAGAAAGGTCCTGTCCTGCACCCCTGTTCCTCCGGAAAGAAACGGGGAGCCCGGGACTTGAGTGAAACTGCCGTCGGAGCCGCGCTGGAAGGCGAAAATGGAATTTCCGTTCGCCGATTGGATGTTGCTTTCAACATAGATGAATTCAGACGGCCCCGCTGCCCGTAAAGGCAGGAGGGAAGCTGAAATCAGTACAAGAGTGGCCAGAAGTCTTTTCATAAGGTGATCTTTCTCCAGTGAAACTTTCAGACTCGAATACAGCCGATAATGTTTCTGAAATGGGTCCCAATTGTACCGCTCCCCACTACCGTTCGATTCAGTGAAAGGTAATCGCTGGAATCAGAAAAGCTTTGTTTCCTGAACGTGTTCAATATAGTCTAATCAATTAGACATAAAGTTGAACGCGTTCACTATTGCAGCCGAACCGGGACGACATGCTTCCAGCCCAGCCGAAGGGGACCTGAAATAGTCCGATTCGGGCAGCCCGCCCGGCAAAGTGGAACGCGTTCACCATTCAGCCGGCTTTGGCCAGGAACCCACGCTCCGCCCAGCCATACCCGGCAGCGGATCGTCCGGCGAGACCAGCAGTCCTGCTGGTCATCCTCGCCAGGCAGCGTCTTGCCTTCATGCAAATGCGGTTAGAAAGGAAACCTCACCGAGGTAAGCCAGGTGCGGTCCACGGTATGGAAGTGCGTGACAGGAATCTGCACGCCTTCTCCAATGGACATATTCAGCCGCTTCCATAAGTGCATCTTCCCCAGCATCACGCCAGGTGAGAGAAAAACCTGCTTATCGCCCGCCTGTGTGCCATTGGCCCAGAACGTGGAATTTACCTCCAGCTCCGGCCACAGTATTTTCCATAGACGATATTGGAATGCGATGTTGTGGGAGAAGGGATTACCGAGCTTGTCGGCATGTTGCGTGGGCAGCGACACTCCAGCGGTGGTCTGAAAATCGAAGCGTCCCCAGCCTTTGCCCAAAGCAATCGTGGGCGTTATGACTGCGCTGGTGGCGCCATTGCTGTGCGACCCCGTGGGCACCGTCGCGCCCAGAAATGCCGTGACTATAAAGTTGCCGGACTGTTCATTGCGCGCGGCAATTCTGTACTTGAAGAGAAATGACATATCGCCAATGCCGTCCGGCACGCCGGGCTTGGTATGCGACACCAGGACAGGCGTGCTGACAAGAAGCTCGGTGTTGTGCGTGGGAATCAGCTCCAGTCCCTTGCCTCCGCCGAAGTTGGTGGTGTCAAACGCGCCCTTCGGTTGTTCAGACACGTCGTAACGGAGCTGCTCCAGCAGCCGGGGTGTGGTGGTAAACAGCGGCGCGATCCAGTGCGGCTGTTCGGCGCTGGCCTGGTCGGCGACTCGAAGCCGGCCATCGATAAAGCCACCGTCCTGGTCTTGCGAGGGCGACTGGGAAAAAGTAAGTGCGCTCATCGCCAGAATGAGCGCCGCAAGCTGAACGCTGAATTTTGCTGCTCGGATCAAAGTTTGTGTCCTCTCGGCCTGTGTGATTTCGACCCATGCCTTGAACAGAAACACCTCTGCCGCTGAATGGCGGAAGCGCATTCCATATCAGTCGTCTGTCTTTTTCTTGCTTAAGGAACAGCAGAAGGGCGGCCTTCCAGGTAGTGACCCTGTCTGGTCTGGCTGAGTTTCAAAGCTGGTCTTGAACACACAGTAGCTTGCGGCCAGTGCTGGAATCAATCACACGCTGGTACGTCCGCCTAATACTTTTGGACAGTCCCGGACCATGACCACATTCAGCATCTTCGTTGTGAAAGAACAAAGAACAATGTTCCAGGAAGCAGAGAGGGACGGCAACCGCAGTTACTCAGCACGTTTGCGGTAGCCAGTTAATTTTCTTACCATACGGGATAATTGAATCTCGATGATGCAGGAACTCAAGCTGTACGATCCCACGCGAAAGCCCAGTGACTGGACTGATCTTGTTCACTCCGGGCAATATGCCGTATTTCACACAGATGTCCGGTCGGACACTGAAAAGAAACCGGATGGGAGCTTTCTCGGCGCGGACGAGGACAGCACCTGCCTGGTCTTTGACTCCCTGGCCGAAGCGGAGGCCTATTGTGAAGCAAAAGTGGAGCGAATCTCGAATCTTCGTTGTGATATCTACGACCACACGGGAAAGTCCAAACAGCCAATGCTGACGTATGTAAACAAGGCTTACCTGAACAGTCCCAGGAAATATGCCATTTGGGGCTGGGTTGCGATTGCAG
Organism: Candidatus Angelobacter sp.; assembly: GCA_035695325.1. Classification (GTDB taxonomy): domain Bacteria; phylum Acidobacteriota; class Terriglobia; order Terriglobales; family Acidobacteriaceae; genus Angelobacter. The sequence continues at coordinate 177,295 of DASSEH010000153.1, read as the reverse complement.
CAAGCTTGCCTTGTTTTTGGATAGAGTGGCACTGGCATGGAACACTCGTCGTTCCCATGATCGTGGGATTCAATCTGGTTTTCGCCGGCCTGCGAATGGTGCATTGGGGCGTAGGCGGGGTTGAAAAGAGGCGCTCTGCACGTGGACGCTGAGTGATCCTGCTTTAGGCGCGCCTGTTTGGCTGGGATGCTATCGCGCCGGCGATGCCGTAAGTTCACGCTTCAGAATTGCGATGAATAGATCGCAGCTTCTTTCGTGTACTGTATTCGCTCTATTGCTGGTTGATACGCTATGGGACATCAGGGCTGAAAGCCAACACTCTTCCACAGCGCCGCGGAATCATACATCCGGCCATTAGCGACCACCTTGATTACCTTGCGAATATCACTGATATTTTCGAGCGGATTGCCGTCCACCAGAATCAGGTCGGCGCGTTTTCCCGGTTCGATGCTCCCGGACTCACTGGCAAGATTCATCACGCGCGCCGGCACGATGGTCGCGGTCTGAATCGCTTCCAGTGGAGTCATCCCCGCTTTCACATAGAGTTCCAGTTCACGGTCCAGACCGTATCCGAGGAGTCCGGTATCGCTGCCCGCCACGATGGGGATGCCGGCCTTGTGCAGTGCGCCTATTATCGCCTCGGTTTGCTCCATTTGCCTGTGGACCCGAACGCTCTCACTGGCGGGCGCGCCAAGGGACATAAACTTGGTGGCCAGAGTATAAGGTGCTTTAGCGATTCCCGGCTCGAACGATGGTATGTCCATATCTTTGGAGCGGCCGGCCATCTCTCCCCAGGAAGCGGTTGGGTCAATCACCGTATGGTGCTGCTGAAAGAACTGGATTGCCTTCCGCGCCTGTTCGGAATTGAGGTCCAAAGCAGTATCGTTTCTGTCTGACTTGTCCTTATCTTTATCCGGCGCCCGCAGCACGGGAGTCACGAATCCCAGATGGTTGATCTGGTCCATGCCGGCTTCCACACCCTGAATGGCATTCACCGCCGAGGGCACGTGACCAGTGACCGTCATGCCAGCCTGGTGGGCTTCATGGGAGAGGACCTGTATCACGTCGGGTTTGAGCAGAGTGTAAAGTTTGAGCTGCTGAAACCCCGCTGATTTGTACATCGCAACGACTTTGCGGGCTTCTTCCGGAGTGTCCGCGCTGACGGCGCCAAAAGCGTCCGGCCCGCTGGCATCTACCAAGCCGGCCAGCAGCAACCGCGGACCGAGCCGGTTATGTTTATCGATGGCATCGCGCAGCGTGGTCAGGAACTCGAAGTCTCCACCGCAATCGCGCGCCGTAGTAATGCCGGCCGCCAGCATGGCAGGCCCAAATTCCACTCCGGAGAAATGCGTGTGCATCTCCCAGAGCCCCGGCAGCAGGGTCTTTCCCGTGGCGTCAATGGTTTTCATGCCGCGCGGAATGCTCAGCGTGTCCCGCTTGCCGGCGGCGACAATGCGTCCCTCGCGGATGATGACCACGGAGTCCGCTACCGGAGCGTGGTCCGTGCCATCCACCAGCGTGGCTCCCACAATGGCAAAGCTGCCGCTCACCACGGGTGGCGCCTGCTGCTCCAGCTTCGCCAGATCTCGCATCTCCTGCGAGACGCCGCTGTGCAGCAGTTGTGCCAAAGCCGGTTCGTACTCGCTTCGCACCACATCAAAAGGCAGGCCTCCGGCGAAGTTCATGGCGGCGGCGAGCTGGCCTTGCTGGTTGAACCAAAGCACCTCCCGGCCGAAAACAACATTGGCCACGGTATAGCGCTTGAGCGGCACGGCATGGCCGCCAACAGTGATGGAATCACGGCCTTCAAATGTGATCTGCGCGGCCTGGGCCTCGGCAACAGGATTGGCGCGCAGGATTGGAATGCTGGCGGGCTCTCCATTGCGCGACCAGTAGCGCACCATCATCATCTGCACGGAAGCCGGAGTGTAGCCGAACCCGACAAAAAATTTGCCCGGCAACGCGGCCTCGCGGCTGGTCTTTCCTTCGGAAATACTTGCAGTCCTGTCGTGGATCTCGACTGCATCGGTCGTAGTCGAATTTCCGGACGCGCTTTTCACCTCAAAGCCGCTGGGCGTGAGGTCCCTGTTCATCCGCAGCACACCGGAGACTGTTCTCTTTCTGCCCCGGTCGGAATATTCAAGCTGCGTGTTCATCACCAGCCCGCCACTCGGATCGGCCTGCGTTATCTCGTAGCTTTCCTGGCCAATGGGATGCAGCAGAAGATGCAGAGTAAAACTGCCTTTTTCCACCACCACCGGCGCGGTGCTCGCATTCTGCGCTGCCGCGAATGACGCTGTCACCAGAATGACTGCTATCCAAAATTTCATGGCTGCGGTTACTCCTGACGGAACAATGTGGACACGAAGTCTATCATTTCGTGAGCAGCTGGAAACGTACTCTCCATATTCGGCGGTGGAAGTTTTTTGGAATCCTTCGCGTTGCCTGATGAATCCAAGTTCGCATGACTAAACCGAATGCAGCCGCTGCTGGAACATTTTCCATTGCTCAAAAACTTACGGTGAACCGCCTTGGTTATGGCGCCATGCGGATTACCGGCGAGGGCATTTGGGGCGAGCCCAAAAACCCCGCGGAGTGCAGGCGCGTTCTGAAACGCCTGCTCGACCTGAACGTGAATTTCATCGATACGGCGGATGCCTATGGTCCCGAGGTCAGCGAAAACCTGATTGCCGAGGCACTCCACCCCTATCCTAAAGATCTGGTCATTGCCACCAAAGGCGGCCTGACGCGCCAGGGGCCAATGAAGTGGGCACCCGTAGGACGTGCCGAGTACCTGCGGCAATGCGTTGAGATGAGCTTGCGCAGGTTGAAAGTGGAGCGCATTGATCTCTATCAACTGCACCGCATTGATCCGAAAGTCCCTGCCGAAGAATCACTCGGCGAACTCAAAAAGCTGCAGGAAGAAGGCAAGATCAAAGAGATTGGACTTTCAGAAGTAACGGTTGCGGAAATTGAACAGTCACAGAAGATCGTTAGAGTGGCCAGTGTTCAGAACAAGTACAACATCACCGACCGTGTTTATGAGGACGTCGTGGAGTATTGCACGAAAAATAAGATAGCCTTTATTCCCTGGTTCCCGCTCGCGGCCGGGGCGCTGACCAAACCAGGCGGCGTGCTCGACAATCTGGCCAAAGCTCACCGGGCCACGACCTCGCAGATCGCACTTGCATGGCTGCTTCGCCGCTCCCCGGTGATACTGCCCATACCTGGCACATCCAGCATTCAACATTTGGAAGAAAACACAGCAGCGGCAGAACTGAAATTGACTCAGGATGAATGGCAATCATTGGAAGAAGCAGCCAAAAACGCAGCCTGAACATAGATCCACGCGAGCCAGGCCACGAACATAAAAAATCGCCTGCGTCGTCATTGAGCGCAGGCGATTTGCTGTGTAACGGAATGTGATTCAGCGGACTTGCATCGCGACCGCGCCTGTTGATTTTTGCTGCGCGATCCATTTGTCCGTGCGGGATTCCAGCAGATCAAGCGGCAGCGTTCCACCGTTCAGCATTTCGTCGTGGAAGTACCGGATATCAAACTTTGCTCCCAGCTCTTTCCTGGCGCGTTCACGAAGCTCGCGGATCTTGAGCTGGCCGAGTTTATAACTGAGGGCCTGCGCGGGCCAGGCGATGTAGCGATCCGTTTCCGACTGTATGGTTGGCTCGTCCACCGCGCCAGACTTGCGGAAAAAGTCCACCACCTGATCACGGCTCCATCCTTTCGCATGGATTCCGGTATCCACGACGAGACGCACTGCGCGAAAGAGTTCAGAGGAAAGGCGTCCATAGTCCGATACGGGATCCTGGTAGAAGCCAATCTCTTTGCCCAGTTGCTCTGAGTAGAGCGCCCAGCCTTCGGTATACGCATTGAAGCCCAGCCCATGCAGACGGAATTTAGGCAGGCCGGTGAGCTGCTGCTGTACGGACAGCTGCATGTGATGTCCGGGGACACCTTCATGGTAGGCGATGGCCTCATCATTGATCAGCGAGCGCTCAGCGAAGTGCGAAGTGGCCACGACGACGCGGCCAGCGCGTTTGCCGTCCGGAGTGCCGGTAACGTAATGCGTCGCAGCGGCGGACTGGAACGCGGGTATGGCCTCAACCGTGACCGGCGATTTGGGCAGAAGGGTGAACAGCTCCGGAAGTTTCGGCTCCATCTGGGCAATGTAGTGGCGGAAATCATCCAGAATCTGGGCCTCGGAAGCCGGAATGTATTTGGGGTTAGTCTTGAGCGCGGCGCGAAACGATGCGAGGTCGGCGAAGCCCTCTTTTTTGGCAATACTGGTCATCTCGGCCTGGATGCGCTCAATCTCGCGAAGACCGAGCTGGTGTATCTCATCCGGCGTCATGTGGGTGGTGGTCCGGCCATAGATGTCGTTCTGATAGCGCTTTTGGCCGTCGGGCAGAGATGTAATGGCCAGCGCGGTACGCCCCTGAGGCGCGTATTCCTTGCCCAGGAAAGCCGCAAAGGTCTTATAGGCAGGGATGACGTCGGTATTGATAGTGTCCGTGATCTGCTGGGTCAAACGCTTCTGGTCTTCCGCCGAGATGTTTGCTGGAAACTTTTTGGTCGGCAGCAGAAAAGGGTTGGCATCAATGATGCCCTGGCACTGGACGGGAAGCTTCTCCAGCAGGAAGCGGACAGGCATGAGCTTGTCCTTCATGCCGACGCGAAGCACCTCGGTAGTCTGGCTGAGCACGCGGGGGACCTGGTGCAGACGGGCGATGTAGTCCTCGTAGTGCTTGACCGAGTCAAAGGGGACCGAAAGCGGCAGGTCCGCGAGGCTGGTATGAATGCCATTCTGCTGGTTGACTGGCATCTCGTACTCTTTAAGGTCGAAGTCGGCTATGCGCTGCTCTAGTACCCGAACCAGCAGGTCGTGGGAAAGCTGGTCCTGGTCGGTGAAGCCATTCGTCGGGACTGCCTCAAGCCGCTTGAGGAAATCCTCATCGGTCTTATGGCGCCGCATGATGGCATCGAGTGAATACTCGGCAAGCTTGTCATTGTAGCGGTAGTCGCCAAAGGCAGTGGCCCGCTCGGGAAAGTTGCGGAGATCGGACTCATACTGCTCGTCAAATATGGTGTTTTGCTGGGCAAGACGGTCGGCAACAGGTTTGAGGTTTTGGGCGAAAAGGGTTCCGGCTACGGCGACTATGAAGAGCAGAGTCTGGCGAAGGCGCATAGGGGTAACAGAGTATCAGAGAGAACGTGCGCGAGGGGCAAAAGTTGCCATCGGGAATTCTTTGCCCACAGTTGTTGTGCCTTATTTCTCTTCGTAAGCAGCGTCAGGATCAATGGCACGATTCACCATCGCAACAATCGCTCGCATCTGTTGATTCGACAGTACCCGGGGAAGACGGTCGATGAGGCAATCCTTGGTAATCACCTGGATGAAATGGGCCTTCAGGAATGAGGGTTCTGGTAAGCCGGTCTCTCCCGGCTCCATCCTCCTGGATGTCGGCCCTTCCGCGCCAGAACTGCCGAATGGGACGGCCAGGACGGAATTCACGCGCTCGCTGGCATTTCTCTGGTCCAAAGACACGATCACCACGGCATGCTTTTTCCCGCCGGTATTCGCGGTCCAGATTTCCCCTCGTCTCGGCGCGTTAGATTTCCTGGTCGAAGTCAATTGTTTTCGCAGCTGACATCATCTCTTTTGCCAGCGCATTCTCCTCCGCCATGATGTGAGGACCGGATTGCTCGAAATAACGGGTGGTCGCATCGGCCAATCGCTTACGGTTCTCCAGTTGCCGGACCCTGCGGATTGCAATATCCAGTGCTTCCGCGAGAGTAGCAGCTTGCCCGCGCTCCACCATTTGCTCGAGGAACTCGTAAGTCTCCGGAGCGACGGTGGTCGAGAGCTTGGCCCTGGCCATCTTTGGTGCTGCACCCATTTGCACTCTCCTGGCAGATACCATAGCAGACAATTCATCCTCTAATCAATCGCCCAATACGTATTGCGATGCGGATGATGATACTTCCGGATGCCAGACCCGGCTCAGGAGTGGATGGTCCCATTTGCGCACATATACAAGGAAGCTTTGAGGAGCACAGTGCAGATTGATTCAACGCAGGCCGCGTAGGTGATTGAAAGGGCAATAAAAGAATGGCTCCTCAGGTAGGACTCGAACCTACAACCCTCCGGTTAACAGCCGGATGCTCTGCCATTGAGCTACTGAGGAGTGGGCAGCAGGCTTTATGAAAAGCCTGCTGAAATTGTCTTATTAAAATACCATGCGGCCCAGCCGGACGCAATTCTCAAATCGGTTTTTTGTGCTGCTCAGGGCGGCAAAATTTCAGAGCCGTCGTGACGAGTCACCATCATTTCTGCTTTGCCGCAGGGGCAATCGGTACATCCTGCGCCATGCGGAAAGCCAGCCGTTGTTCGGCGGCAAAGCCAACGTCTTTTTTGCCGGTGACATAGGCAGCCGTAGTGCCGCCGCCCGCGCCGATCAGGGAGCCAATCAATGCGCCCTTTCCTCCGCCAGCCAGCGCGCCAATCAGAGCGCCGCCACCCGCGCCTCCGCCGATCCAGGCCAAATTGCGCTTTTGATAGCTGCCTCCGTGGACGAATATGCTTCGGGTCTGCAGCGGTACTTCCCTGCCCTGAAGGCTGATGGAAGAAAGCGCCAGGCGCAGATAGCCGGAGTCATGCAGATGGCCGGAATGCTTCGCCGCCAGCACGCGTCCATTTACGGGAGCGCCCGCCGGAGCCACGCCGCGCCCATCGACCACCAGCGGCTGATCGAGCACTGCGGAAAAGCTCTGTCCGGTTTCGGCGGTGGCGCTGGAGATATCCTGCTGCAGCCGCACATACAGCACCTGACCGGCGGGAAGCACCATGGTGGACTGCTGCACGGACTTTTCCGAAAATGGAGGCGCCTGCACGGCAACATCAGAGGACGCTTTGACCACTGGTGGCTCTGTGTTCGTATTGCAGCCAGCCGCCAGAATCAGCGTAAACGCCAGCGCGAACACAAGGGAGCGGCAGGGGTAATGTGACCTCATGGGGGTTCTCCCAAAATTCCTGAATTAAGACGAGTAGCTTTACAGTGATACCTGCAAAGCACATACCAGGATGGAAGCTGCTTGTTTTCAATGACCTGCAAGCACAAGACAGCGCGGACGCATGTAGTTTTTACCCTTCCGGCGCGGGACTTACATGCGTAATTGCATTCGTATTTTGCATTCGTAATTGCAGCCCGATCGCATCCACCGATGCCATTAACGATTGCCGGCGGGAGAGCTTTTTAAGGCCCGGTCGGCTGCCGGAGGAGAAGGCTGGATGATGATTCCATCAAACAGCGTGGCTGCCGCCAGCTTTGCTCCTACGGGGCGCAGTTCATGCACCAGCCAGCCGGATTCCAGCGCGTGCCAGGAGCGGCCATTATTGAAGCTTTCGAAGACCTGCGTAGAGTCGGAACCCGTGGCCAGCACGCGGTGGTTATCGGGATCGAACTGAATGGAGGCGACATCGGCCAGCGGGAGCGCCGACACCTGCCGCCATGAATCTCCCTGGTCCACGCTGCGGAATGCGCCCTCGCGCGAGGCAATCCACAGCACCCCTTTGTCGTCCACCGAGACGGAATGTATGCGGTAAATAAATGACGGAATGCTCGGCGCAACCCAGGTCTCCCCACCGTCCGCGGAAGCAAACACGGAGCCACTCCCTGAAACAACCACGAATCTTCCCGCGGCGCCGAGGCCTCCGTCCCCTTTCATTACGGGAAGAGAAGACTTTCGCCAGGACTGGCCATTGTCCGAGCTGATCAGCAGGCCCACAGAGGTTGCGGCATACCATTGTTCCGGCGTAAGTTCCAAAGCGCTGACCGAGGCGTTCAGCTCAGGGGCGGCAGGCGCGGGAATGGACGTTGCGGCTTCTTTGCCCGTCAGCAATTTGTTGAGCGGCTGCCACTGTTCGTCGCCGGGCTTCAGCTGAAAGATGCCGCGATTGGTGCCCGCAAGCAGCGCGCCGGAGTCTGTCTGGCGCAGCACGAATACATCTCGTCCTTCGAGCCCCACGCTGATCTGGCTCCAGTTTTCGCCTGCGTCGTATGAGACGAAAACGCCGCCATATTCTTTATCATTCAGCACCCCTGCATAGAAAACGGAGCTGTCACGGTGGTCCACCAGCAGAGCGCCGATCTGGCGATGCGAAAACCCCCGATTGGATAAGGCAAAAGTCGCGCCGCCATCGTCACTGGCGAGAACACCGGCGCGGTCCGTGGCCAGCAGGACATGCGACGGCCGGCGCGGGTCCACCAGCACGGCATTCACAATGATGTTCGCGGAAGTCATACGCTTCCAGGTAGCTCCGGAATCCGGGGACCTCCATAATCCCTCGGTAGTGCCGGCAAAGAGCACACCTGGCTGATGGGGATCGAGCAGCAAGGCCCGCGTACGCCGGGCCGAGTAGGGTATCCCGTGGATCTTGCGGAAGCTCTCTCCGCCCGAGGTGCTCTGGTAAATCCCCGAACAGGCGCTGATGTACAAAGTCGAGGGGGTGGCGGGATCGATCACAATCGAAAACACGTCAGAATCGTCAATCACGCCGGTCTTGATGCTGTGCCAGCTTTTGCCGCCGTCCTCGGTCTTCCAGGGCAGATGCCAGGTGCCGGCATAAATCACTGCAGGATTTTTAGGGTCGATGGCGATGGATTCCACGTTGCGAATCTCGGCATGCCCCTCCGGCGAGATTCGCTCCCAGTGGTCGCCGCCGTCAGGACTGCGAAATATGCCATCGAGCGCGCCGGCGATCAGGGTTTCAGGGTGGGATGGCGCCAAAGCCAGGGCGCGGACGGATTTTCCGTGAATCCCCGGCAGGGTCTCCCAGGTATGCCCGGCGTCCCGGCTGCGAAAGACATCGCCTTCGCCGGGCGAATCCACGCTCCAGGCCGCCACATAGATTGTGTTTGAATTTCGCGGATCGATCACAATATGGTCGAGCGCCAGCGTGGCGGCAGCACCGGGGCGCGAAAGGCGAGACCAGTGTGCGCCGCTGTCCACGGAGAGATACAGGCGTCCGGCGCTGGTCCCGAGAAAAACTCTTTCCGGATTGTGAGGATCAAAGGCCAGGCTGCGAACATCGCCGCCATCCGGGCCGACGGTGGTCCACGGCTGCGCCACCGCCCAGACAGCGGCAGAAATCAGCAGCCCTAAAATGACGCAACAAAACTTCATTCCGCGCACATAAACTGAACAATAAACGAGTATGCGCGAGATTGCCACGCCGCGCGGTCCGGAAACAAGTTACTGAAGGGCAGAAGGAACCAGATACATCACTGTGCTCCGGTTTTTTCGGTGGGCCGGGGCTGGACGTCAGGGATTACCCGTACCACGATTTGGGTGCCGCCATCCAGATTGATGTTTCCCTTGCGCGAGCGAAGCACGGTCCGCACTGTGCCGTTAGAAGCGTCCGCCCTCAGGGCCAGATCAGGAATGCCAATCACGCCACGGGCCCCGGCGCTCAGCGCACCCGAAGGAGTTGTTTGCGCTCCCGTGGGATCGGCAGGCGGAACATTCGCCGCTCCCACAGTGCCTTGTCCCCGTCCAGTGGTAACCGTGCCCATTCCGGAATTGCTTCGCGAAGCACCGCTTGCAGAAGTGCCGATAGGCTGAGGGGAACCGCTGGAGCGTCCGCCGCCGCCGCCAAGGTTCGGCGGAAGCAATTGATCGGGATGGTCCACGCGAGGAATGGGTGGAGCCACCGCCTGGATCACCCCGTGAAGCTTCGCCTCTCCGCCACGCCTGAGCCGCACCTGCTCAAACATGACTACCAGCGTGGACTCGCGGTCTTCCTTGTTGCTCTTCTTCACTTCAACCACGAGGCCCAGCATCTTCGAATCGCGGGGCACCACGATTCGTCCCTCGGCAATCACGTCCTGTATAACTTTGGCCTTGACGATATCGCCCACTTTTAAATGCCTGGTGTTGAGTCCGCGAGAAAGTTCAGCCACCATGAGCGTTCCACTGGTGAGCGAAGCACTGCCGGAAGCTTGTGTGTCCGCATTTTTCTCCTGCGCGATGGAAACCGCAATTCCCGCTATTACGGTGGTGATACAAAGAAAAATACCTGCTCGTTTCCGCATAGACGCACCCCTCGCCGGGCAAACGATCTGGAACGGCCCGTCCATTGTGCATCAATTGCCGGTAAAGATAAACACGCAGACGGACAAGCACTTACGCGTAACGGCGGTTAGCCGTCACAACTGAAATTAGCTGAAGGCAAGGAACTGAAAGATGAGTGGGAACAATTTCGCCTGAAAGGCGGAGCATGCTGCCGCATGTTCCGCCTTCCCGTTACAAGCCATCACAGAGAGACGGCCGGCTTAAAAGTTGAAATACAGGTTGATACCCCGATTATCGCGGCGGTACCAGCGGCCACCATCCCACGTCCAGTAGTAGCCATGGATGAACTCACGCTGGCCCACAAAGTAGCGTTCGTGTTCGAACCGGCCATCACGGTCGCCGTAAAAGCGGCGGTCGTCGCGGTCACGGTCCTCATGGCGGTCGCGATCCCCCTGAAAATGCCGGTCGTGGTCGCCATCATGAGGCTGGGCCGAAGCCAAAGCGGAGCTGCCTGCCATTAGAGCGGCCCCAATTGCCAGTATCCGTAAGCTTTTCATAGTTCCTCCCGTTTTACCTCGTCCGCGCCTCTTCAGGCTGTCCGGTCCGATTTTTAATTTTCCTTACATTCATGAAAACCCGGCGGCGCGACATAAGTCGGATAAGGCTGATGTGGTTTTGTAAAGACAGGTTGAGTTGAGCGAAGAAACAATCAGGGGCTAGGGAACCGGCAGGCATGAACGGGGTTATCGCGCTCACATAAGCATTCAGCTCGACTGATCAGAACCTACGGCGGATTGGGCAGTCACCGGGGATTGTTGCGTCGTTTTACTGGACACGCACAGCAGGCAAATGAGCGCGGCTAACGCAATCAGATTTACGCCGAAAATGGAGTCTTCTATGCGAGAGGAAATCGTAAACGTGAAGGAAGACGCCAGCTCAAAATCGGCACCCAGTTTGCCTTCGCCATTATTCCAGTAAGCCAGCAGCAGCATTCCTGTATAAAACTGGTAAGCAAAGCCCGGAATGGTGATGGCCGGTATTTGCAAAGCGAAAAGAACCCTGGCCCAGTTCAAGGCTCGCGGTCTGCCTCTCCACAGATCAACGCCAGTCCATATACATAGTGCGAAAATGATGGCAAACACCACCAGCAGACATATCGCCAGGGAGAAGATCGGCTGGCTTTGATAAAAAGCCAGTTTGATACACGTCCACCCGCATATAACAACACCCGCGATTCCGCCTATGGCGAGTAAAAGGGCGATAAGTTTGACCGTTACATTCGCTTCTTTTCTGGACATGTGTGCCTATGCCGAAGCGCCAGATGCTTGGGCCGTATTTTCCTGATTAATGGCTGCGGCTTTGCGAACCTTCATAATGCGAATCCCTTCAAGTACGGGAAGTTTTCCTTCTATTCGCTCTTCAAGAATAGCTAGGGCGATATATAAATCAACCAGCCCGTATAATGTGAGTTCATTCTGCGATGCTTTTTTGCGTTGCATTAATCGTGTATACCATTTTATTCCTATGGTTAACCCAACGTGCCACATCCAGATGTCAGCAGATAGTAGATACCGACACATAGCTCTATAGTAGTTAAGCGTATATATTCCGGATCGTGGCCTTACTATGTCGTGAGCTGAGCCGCTGGCAAGATCGAGGTTTCTGGAGAGATCACGGGCGAGACCGCGATCGATGTCGCGGTCGAGTGTGCGGGCAAGGGCTACTACAAGTTTTCGAGCGCGCGTAATGTCGCGGGCGATGGCACGGTCAAGGTCTAGTGCGAAAGCAAAGGCGCGGGCGCGGACTAGGGTGTGGGCGAGGGCGCGGTTGAGGTCTAAGGTACAGTCGATGGCGCGGCCAAGATCTAGGGCACGGTCGATGTCTAGGTCAAAGTCGAGGTAGCTAGCGAGTACGTGAGTGTGGTCTAGATCAAAGATGGAAGTGTGCCCTTCATCTGACTTTTGTAAAATTAATTGCCGATCTTTCAATAAACGCTGTTTTAGCATATCTGATAAAAGTAAGTCTTTTCTTGCTACCAAGCCATATACTTTTTGCTGGCCACTTACATTGCCCCAATAGCCAGCATTCTCATGAATGCTGTCGTCGCAATTTCTATCCGGGATCTGATAGGTCCATTCACCTGCTTCCCGATCAGATAACCATCTGCAAAATTCTATAGCATCCGATGGGCGGACTCCCAGTACCGGCTGCCGAGCCGATCCAGCAGCAAAATGGGTTCCACTCCAGTAGTCCGGCTGGCGATAATCTCCGGCAGCACGGCGTTCGTCGATAAAAAGCTGGTACTCCGCGCAGGAAATCAGTTCATGGTCGATGTAATGATCGTCATCCAATCGGGTGAGGCGGCGCAAACGTAATGCCAGCCTGGTTTCTGCCGCTAGGCGCGCTCTCTCCGGCTGGGTGTCTTGGAGGCCGGCAATGACCATGGACTCAACCTTATTTCTCAGCTCAGGCTTTACGGCAAGAGCCTCCTCCAGGCATTCGACAGCCAGAGTCAGTTTCACCACCTCGGACTCACCAGTCGCAAGGCAGGCTTCCACAATGGGAGTGGCGTCCGCCTGCGCCACATAGAGATGGATGGTCTCATGCCACCATGGAATGGCCACTTTCGCCTCCCAATCTTCTTCCCGCTTCTCTTCCACTATGTAGCTGGCGGCAAGATATTCCTGAAAAGTCAGATGGGCAAAGCTGTAAACTCCATTCTCCCTTTCGAGCAGCAGGCCACTCGAGTTCTCCACACTGCGAAGAAAATCTTCTGGCGCGATACTGACACTTACCAGAGCGAGAGGGCCGCGAATCGCCTCTACAGCTTCGGCCAGCGCCACCTCGCGTTTTTCAGCACACATCATGTGAAAGGCTAGTGGCTCAAGAACCCGCTTCTTCTGCGCCGGAGTGAGGTCTAATTCGATGCCCCGCGCCTGCTGGCGTTTGCCGAGAAATACCTCGCAAATTTCCGCATACAGCTCCACGCGGCGGCCGGGCAAAGAGCTGCGGTAGCGGTGCACGTTGGCGATCATGGTGAGCAGGAGAGGATTGACCGCCAGTTCGGCCAGAGAAGGATTGGCGTGAATTCGCTTCACCAAGTCCGCTGCACCTTCACGCGCAACGATACGCACGCCTTCATCGTTTTTCTGTGCGCTCATTACCTCATTGGCCAAGTACCAGTTGCTGATAAATTTCTCACTCTGCTGCGAACTGAAGGGACGGACCTCAAGCACGGTCACGGTGCCGAGCGGATTACTCTTATATCCGAAAGGGCGCGAACTTACCAGAAAACGATTCATACCAACTGCTTGTAGCTGGCCTTCAACCCACTCGGCGACTGTCTTGCGCATAGCAGCGTCAGCGACTTCATCTAGTCCATCGAGCATCACCAGGCAACGGCCACGACGCAATTCACGGCCAAACCATCCGACAGGAGCAGGAATGCCCATTTTTTCGGCAGCCTGCGTGGCCACATCCGCAATACTCTGCTCAGGGTTCTTTGCAATGGCTGCGGCATGATCGCGAATGAATAGCAGGATGGGTAGACGTTTTAATTGCTTGAACTTCCCCCGTTTTGCGGCCAGCGCCAAAGTGATGTGCTTTAGCAGGGTGGTTTTGCCGCTTCCTGGAGCGCCCAGCACAGCAAAGTCCTGGCGCTGCATTTGTGGAGAAGTCAGAAAGGTCCAGACGTCATGCCTGCCACCATTGCTTTTCGCTATAGGATTGGCAGAAGCTTTATCGGCCATGGTGGGGTCAACCGTGAGCTCAACATAAACCTGCTCGATTTCAAGAGCATAGATGCCCTGCGTGCTCAGCCCCTTTACATCAAATGCCCGGTGCCGCTGCTGCAGATGCTCAAGATAACGCTTGCGGTAGCGCGAAGCGAAGTCGCGGATATAGATGTCCAGGGCATCTCCGCACAGATCAACGATGGTTTTTTCAACACGCACCCAGATTTTCGAGGTTATGCCCACAAACGCGGTCCACAGGACACCGCCAATCGCGGCAACGGCGGCGCTGATTAGCTTACTGTGGCTTGAAAAAAAGAGCGCCATGTAGCCGGACAGGCCAAGCAGGATGCTTGATACAGAAAATTTATAGCGATGCGAGTCAGTCATCTTTCTGGAACTCTCTCAGGGAATGGCGACCGATGATAGCACAGCGTTTTGTCGCTTGTTGCAAAAATAACTTCTGCTCGGCGGGATTGAAATCCCGTGCCTGGCCAGCCGTCCCGCGAAGCGGGACTCAAAAGATTCCTTTCCGCTTCCCCACGCCGTTGAAACGGTTGGCTACTTCGAGCCGTCCCGCTGGCGCGGGACTGGAGCAAGGTTGTGCCAGCATTCTCTTGCATCAATATGCTGGCGGGACTCTTTACACGGATGATCACAGACAGCACTAAACTCCTACGATTTAAATCAGCCGGGATGTGTGGCGGAATCGAAGATATTTACAACCCTCAGGTTGTTCTCTGCAGGCTGTTTCGTGCGAACTCCCTGACTCAGCATGGCAGTACAGGCGGTGCCGGGACCTTTCGACTGCGCGCCCGTCATCCCATTTGAGGAGATACTTTCTCCACGCGCTTCGCTCAAGGTGACATCTGCGGGCAGCATGGGACTGCGATCTGAAACCGCAGCGCAGGCTGCATAAAACATAATCCAACTTCAACACACCCGGTGACTGCTCCACCTCAAACTCCACCCCATCACGCGCAAAATCGGCGCGCAATGTGGAGCCCTTGGCTGCGCCACACGAGTTTGGACGCGGTAAAAGTTGACAAAAAATGTCGATTGAAATGCAGCTCGTTTTCGTGGTATCACGCATGGGATTGCATTGCGGTATTGGGTCTTTGATAACCGAAAAATGAGCCATTAGCCATTGGCCTTTAGCCGTTAGTGGGGATGCCCTAGGATGCTTTTTCTGTCTCACTCCAGGGGTTCACTCCATCGCTTGTGATATCCCTTGTGATGTTTTGAGCTAACCCCTTTAGATCTTGTGATGGGGATAGACCAGGAGGGGGGTAGGCGGATTCCAAAACCAAGTGCTTACCGCGGATTTACGCGGATGTGCGCGGATCCAATTCACCCCCCGGAAAGCCCTTTTACCACTGATTTGCACAGAGGAACACTGATACGAAATTTAACGCAATCAGGAAGGCAAGCTTCCATCATTTGGCTTCAATCATTCGGCTTTAATGAATGGGCTTGCCGGTGATTTGGGCGTATGCGTCCCAGCTTTCGTCCGTCATATAGGGTTTCAGGCGGGCGGGATCGGTTTTTCTCAGATCGGTCATGATTAGGCCGTCGAGGACGTTGGAAAATTTGCGGTCCACGTTGAAGGCCAGAATCGAGCCACCCAGGCGCAGATACTGGCGCAGAAGAATGGGGACGCCTTTGCGGTCGTCTTCCATATCGGCGATGGAGGTCCCCAGCTCTTCGATATCCAAAAGGTGCTGCACGGTGGAGAGTTCCCAGTCGCGCAACATGCGGGAGCGGAAGGACTTTTTGGGCTTCACCATCCGGGCCAGCTGGCCGGCGGGATGGGAGCGGAAATAACGCACCAGAAGCTCGCGCGAGGCGCGGTTGTAGCTGCTGCTGATGCTCACCGGACCAAACAGGACCGGGACTTTGGCCTGGACCAGGGCGTAACGCGCCAGGCCCTTCCACAGCAGGAGCAGCGGCGCGTACTGCTTTTGATATTCGGGCCGTATGAACGAGCGGCCCAGTTCGGCGGCGGGGCCGATCTGGTGGAAGAACTTGGGGTCGAAGCTGAACAGCGTGGAGGTATAGAGCCCGGCCACGCCTTTATCGCGCAGCACCTCGCGGGTGCTGACCACGCGGTAAGCGCCGGCGATCTCCTGTTTGATTTTGTCCCAGAGGACGAGATGCGTGTAATACGAATCGAAGGAATCGAGATCAATGGCCTTGCCGGTGCCTTCACCGACTTCGCGGAAGGTGATTTCGCGGAGGCGTCCGATTTCCTGGAGCGCGCCGGGGATTTGATTGGCGGTGGCGCTGAGCACGGCAAACTCGCGGTTCTCGACCAGCCGGGACTGGGCGGGATCGAGCGCGTTGATCTCGGCGGCGATGGATTCCCGGGACCTCGCCGGAACAATGGCTGCCGGGGCCTTCTTGAGCAGGACGGGCCGGGGCAGATTGGCAAAGGGCTGCATTTCCGGCTGGCGGCGGCTGGAGAGCAGATAGGTTTTCCAGCGCAGATAGCGGGTGGCTTCGGTATCGGAAGCGATGCTCACGATCTTTTTTGCCGGAATCGGGCTGCCCACGCGGACTTCCACCTGCTTGCCGGCTTTGTTGATGAGCTCGCGGGGAAGCCGGGTGGTGCGCAAAAGAGGGTGAATCATGCCCAGAAGATGAAAGGGCACGCTGTTCCTTCCCATGCAAAGAAACGGGACGGTGGTGGCCTGGGTCATGCGGATAAGCCGCGCTGGAATTTCGCTCCATGCAGGATCGGAGATCGCGCCGCGGCGAAACTGCCAGTGCGAGACTTCACCGGCAGGAAACACCAGCAGCAGCCCGCCATTCTTCAGATGGGCAATGGCCTGGCGCAACCCTTTTTGATTGGCGCTTTGCGTTTCACCGCGCCGGAAAGGGTCGACGTAGATGCAATGCGGGGCCAGCTCCGGAATGGCCGAGAGAAAGTAGTTGGCCAGAATCTTTACGTCCGGACGAATCTTGAGGAGCAGGGTGATCAGGATGGCGCCATCGAGAATGCCAAAGGGATGATTGCACACTGCCACGACCGGACCGCTGACGGGGACGCGGGCGATGTCCTCGGGTGCAACGTCGAGAGCGACGCGCATGTTTTCCAGCAGATTCTCAAGGATCGGACGGCCTTCCGCCTTCCGGGCCTGGGAATAGATATCGTTGAGCTGGCTGGCAAAGAACGACTGAAACAGTGCAGGCAAAAGCGCCTTGTGGCTGTTCACGGGCTCCAGCCGGTTACTGGCGCCGGAACTGGCTGAATCGGTCCAAAGTGGCATGCTTAATTCATATGGACTGATAGTTAATAATGAATGAAAATGAGATTATAAATTCGTAAAAAAAGACCGCTACGGGTCTTCGCGCAAGCGTGTAAAAAACAAGATTTTGTTAAAAAATGGGAGATTTTTGCCGAATGAAACGGACGCTTCTAACTCTTACCCTGGTGACGGCGAGCTTTACCTTCGCGCAGGATCCACAGACCAAAATTACCATTGACCATAACAGCTTAAAGGATTCCACCAGCAGCTTCCGGTTCAAACACGTTCCCTCGCCGGTAAAAGACAATGCGGCAACCAAAGCAAAACTGAGCCTCGTGGTCGGCACAGCGGACCCCAAGAGCGGCGGCCTGAAAGCAGTGGTGGATGGGGACATGCCGCAAAACGATTATGATCCTGGCGCCAACTTTTTCTACGTGACCGGCAGCGATGGCGGACGGCTGCTGATGGATATGGGCAGTCCGATCGCAATTGCCCAGGTGAATACCTACTCCTGGAATGCATACGGCGGCGGCCCGCAGGTTTACAACCTGTTCGTGAGTGACGGCACGGCGGCTGGATTTAATCCGGCGCCGGACGAGCATACCGACCCGGTCACCTGCGGCTGGAAGCTGATCGCGACCGTGGATACCCGTCCGCGCCGGGGTGATGCCAACGGACAATATGGAGTCAGCATCACGACTGAAAATGGATCACTGGGAAAATACCGCTACCTGCTCTTTGACTCCATTCCCGCGGAGGACGACGATCCCTGGGGCAATACCTACTTCAGCAAAATCAATGTAATTGCCAGCCAGCAATAAGCAAAAAAATGGGCAGGCCCTGCGGCCTGCCCTTCTTCTTAAAAACGTCCTTCCTCTTATTGCCGGGCTTCTTACTGGCGGGCTTCCAGAGTGTCGTACAACGGCTGGGCCGGAACTGCATCTCCCGTATTGGCAGCCGCTGTAATCGCCAGAATTTTGATCTGTGAATTGTCAGGCAACGTCAGCGTTTTGGCATTGGCCGGCAAATCAATGGCATAAGCAAAGAGATAGGAGTAGTTGTAAGCCGCAACACTGCCATCGGTATCGTGCAGATGAGATACATACCAGGCAATATCGTCACGCTTAATGAAGCCGGGAGTGATCTTTCCGGTGAACTCCGTTACGGAGCGCGTTCTCGTCGGCGCGCCGGGAACGGTCGCCGGAGAGCCCGGACGCAGCGGAATCAGCGCGTCGTGCGTATTCAGGGAACGGTTGTCCCACTGGCCGACCTTGCCGGTCCACTCCTGGATGATCAGATCCACAGGCTGATCGTCCACGCGGAACGTTCCCGTCTGATCACCCTGCGCAGCGGCGGCCAGCAGATAAACCCGGTTGAAACCGCCAGGCAGGCTGATGGTTTGTCCATGGGCAGTCACGGCATTAGCTTTTCCAGGGGCGCCAAGCCGGAACTGAATGCCGGAATAGTCCAGAGAAGCAGGAAGCATCTCAGCGGGCAGGGATTTGCCCTGAGTGGCCTCTGCGTCTTCATTCACGCAATCGAAGCATCCGTCCACGGGTTTGCCGATAAAGGTTGCGGCCGCGAGATCATAAGTCAGCGGCAGCGGCTGGAAGCGGGGCGCCGTGAGCTTCTTGGGAGCAGGAGCCAGTTTCACCGCAAAGGTATGGATCTGATACGGAGTAAAGCTGGCCACCAGATCGCCGCCGGCAGTGGCCGCCGCGCCCAGAGGCATCTCCTGCCCATTGACTTCGCGCGCGCTGATCACCGGAGCGGCGAACTTGAGATGGACTTCAGAAGCCGGTTTGCCATCCAGTTCCACCACGCGGACGATGGTTTCATCGCTCTCCTCGGCTTTCTTGAGCGCCAGCACGCGGACGCGGCTGTTGCTGACCTTCAGCAGGGAAAACTCTTTGCCCAGTACGCCGGAATGTTTTTTGCCTTCAAATACGAGCAATGGCTGGTTCAGGCGGTGGGCCTGCCAGTTTGTCCCGGCCTGGCGCCAGTCTCCCGCGTGCGAAGCCAGTCCATAGACGAATTCATGATGCCCCCAGTCCTGCGTAAGCTGGTCGGTATACGCCACGCCATTTCCCTTGCCCAGTCCAGGCGTATAGAGAAGAGTCAGGCGCAGAGTATTGTCGTCCGGCTTGTCGGAGCCGTACTTGCAGTCGGAAAGCACGGTTACGCCATAAGCTCCGCTTTTATCGGTGAGATCGAACCACTGGTGCGACGCCACTTCAAATTTCTTTTCGTCGTTATTGCCGCGCTGGATCGTACCTATATCCCAGTTGTAAGTGGCTTCGGGATTACCGGCAGTCAGCGGAAAAACAGCTTTGAGCGCCGCTTCTTTGGTCTTCCAGTCGATGCCATTCGCGAATTCCACGCGATTACCGGCATCCCCCGCGGAGAGGCGGATGGTCTGAACGAACCGCGAATTCTCCGTTTGCCGCTCTACCTGCACGGCCACCCGCACCGGGCCGTTTTCGACCACGCGGATTTTGGCCGGTCCCTGTACGTAGGCGCGCGGCGGCATCTTCTGGTCGGCCCAGTCCATGTTCCATGCGGGCCAGTCGTACGGTTTTTCCGTCTGCAACGCGAGCTGCAGCGGAGCAGAGAGCAATTCCTTGTTCAGCGACTTGTCGAAGATGCTGCTGACATCGCCATTCTGATTGAGTGCAAGTTTGTAGCGCGCATTTTCGAGCGACGATTCCGAAACCTTCAGCGCCGAACTCGCAGCGTTCGCCGTTCCCGTCCGGACATCATAAACCGCGTAGCCAACCGAGGGAACTTTGGCCAGGAAGAGGACCTTCCGACCGGCAATCTGCGCCGGAACTTCTTTCCCATCCGGGCCGATAACACGAACTCCAGCGCCGGCAGGCAGGGAAATCTCGGCTTCCACCACGTCTTCGCGCGCGATTTCGAGCGGATTGTAAACAACCACCGGCGTTCCCTGCGTCTGCGTGTCCAGTCCCGAGGCCACGGCGGCAGTTGCGCTGGTCACCACACCGGCAAACTGGTTCATGGCGATTACGTCATCATTCCACGAATAGTTGTAGGAGAGCGGTGTAGCCGTGCCCGCCATAATGTCGTGGAACTGTCCGCCCATGACCAGGGCCCAGGCGTCATTCAGGCGCTGCATGGGATACGGGCGACCGCCCAGCCATTCCGCCATCACCGAGCTTTTCTCCGCCGCATCGGCCAGCACTTCATTCATGCGGTTCCAGCGCTTTTGATAGCCCTGGGACGTCAGCGAGCCGGCCGAATGATTGGTCAGCTCCATTTCGCCTTTGTAATGCGGCAGGCGGGCCGACTGCTCCGGCTTGATGTCAAGAAACATCTGTTCGGCAGTAGCCGAGATCACACGCACCGGGCCATCGCCCACCAGCACCGGACCTGCTTTTTCTGTCGGAAGCATCGCACGCTGCTGGTTGATAATCGCTTCCAGCAGTTTTATGGATGATTCGGACGGTCCGCCACCGATATCACCGGTACCGTAATAATGGTAGTCCGTAAAAATTCCGCTCAGTTCGCCGTTGCGCTGCACGCGGGTCGCCCAGTCGCCCTGATACCTCCGCAGCAACTTTTGCGCATCCGGCGACGCGGCTGCATTGCTGACCAGCGGCGGCAGCGGCTTGCTCAGATCGGTGGTAATGTTTCCGCTGTAACTTCCAGGATTCAGCCCGGCGAGCACGCTGTTGCCATCCGGTCCGTCCCATATGCCGACGTTAAAAGGTGTTCCGCGGGGCGTGCGCTCCGGCGAATCTATTCCGCCTGCGGGAGCCGACGATCCCCACACCAGCTTTTGCGTGGAAAAGCCCTTGATTCCCGAGTGAGCAAGAATACTCGGCAAAGAAGCTGGAAAGCCGAAACAGTCGGGCAGCATATACTCCGCGCTGGCCTTGTGGAAGTCCCGGCGGAAATATTCATTCCCGTAGAGAATCTGGCGGAAGACGGACTCCGCCGATGGCGAATTTACGTCGCTCTCTTCCATGGAGGAGCCAGCCGGGAACCAGCGCCCCGCGGCCACATACTGCTTCAGCTTCTCGTAATCCGACGGATAATATTCCTTCATCAGGCGATAGCGATTGGCGCCGCTGAAATTGAAGATGTAGTGCGGATACTTTTCAAAGTAATCGAAGTTCGTGCGCATGGTCTTCGAGAGATACTCGCGAATCGACTGCGGATACTCCCAGCGCCACTCGGTATCAAGGTGCGCGTAGCCCACCACATACAGCGTGGGTTGTTTCGTGAGATCGGGGGCCGCGGGCGCTGGCTTTGTTTTGGACTGCGCGCTTTGACCGTGTGAAGGGACGGAAATAAGAAAACAAATCAAAACTAACGCCAAATATTTTGGCAATCGCATATCTAATCTCTCCAGCATACTTGTGAGTTTTTGCGCCACGGTTCCACCATCGTCAGCGCACTTTCTTAATGTTTCCTTGACAGACCTGGGCCTGTTTGCTGATCAAACTGAAAAATCGTTTCCTGCAGGGATTACGCCTTGATTCCCAGCTGCCCGGCAAAAAATGTCAGCAGGGCGTCTGTGTCTTTCACGTTCAGCAGCTCAGCGCGGAACTCTTCATCCATCAGCTTCCGGGCCAGCTTGGAAAACACCTGCATCTGGGAGCTGCCAGGATCGGATTCGCGCGCCGCCAGCACAATCATCATTTCCACCGGCTTGCCGTCGAGCGAACCCCATTCCACGGGCTGCTTCAGTTTCAGTACGCCCACGGAGCTGGAGTTCACCGCATTGGTCTTGGCATGAGGAATGGCAAACCCAAAACCCAAGCCGGTCGAATATACCTCTTCCCTGGCCCAGAGAGACTGTTCCAGACGGTCAGGATCATCCGTGCGGCCGTCCGCATAGAACGCATCCACCATCTCCCGGATCGCCTCTTCCTTACTTTCACTCTTGCTCTCCAGCAGGATCAGCTCGCGATTCAGCAGAGTGCGCGAGGAGCCGTTGGGAGCATTCGCGCTCAGCAGCGCCTCTACCTCGGCTGCCGTCTGGCAATCCATCGCCTGCGCCAGCAGGATGCGGCATTCAGCGGCCGCATAGCGCGCAATGCGCTCTTTCACCACCGGAATATCGTGTCCGGAAAGGCTGATCTCATCCGGTCCCATCCCCAGCAGAAGCGGAAGATAGCGCAGATCGCCGGCCATCTCGCCACATATGCCTACCCACTTCCCGGCCCGGTGCACTTCGTCGATAATGTGCCGCAGAAAGCGCAGAAACGCTGGCTGGGCCACATTCGAGAGCGCAGCCACCCGGGGATTGTCGCGGTCCACCGCCAGGAAATACTGGCTCAGATCATTGGTGCCGATACTGAAAAAATCCAGCTCCTTCGCCATCTGGTCGATCATGAAGGCGGCGGATGGAATCTCAATCATGACGCCCACAGGCATTTTGGGGTTGAATTCAATCTTCTCGCTCGCCAGCTCACTCTGTATCTGAGCGAGCCGGGTCTTGTACCAGCGGACCTCTTCCATGGAAGAGATCATGGGGACCATCATCTGTATGCGCCCCAGCGCCGAAGCGCGAACAATAGCGCGGAACTGGTCGTCGACAATCTGCTGATGGTCCGGGTAAATGCGCACGCCGCGATACCCGAGAAACGGATTGTCTTCCTGCGGCAGATTCAGCCAGTCCACCTGCTTATCACCGCCGATATCGAGTGTGCGTATGATGACCGGCCTGTCGCCGGCGGCGCGGGCCACCTGCGCATAAACTTCAAACTGCTCCTGCTCGTTGGGAGCGCTGTCACGGCTCAGAAACAGCATCTCGGTACGGAACAGACCAATGCCATCGGCGCCATTGCCAAAGACGATGTCCGGCTCCGCTGCCGAGGAAATATTGGCCCCAACTTCGAGGGGACGTCCGTCGGCAGTAACGGCGGTCTCGCCCGCGTGACGGGCCAAAGCCGTTTTTCGCCGCTCCAGCGCGCCCGTTTGCCCCTGATAAAACCGCCGCGCCGCGGGTGTGGAGTGGCGCACCAGAAAGCCGCGATTGGCGTCCACGATTACAACTTCGCCCGCAGAGAGAGTGTGCAGCGGATCAGTCACTCCCACCAGCGTGGGAATTCCCATGGAGCGGGCAAGAATCACCGTATGCGAGGTAACTCCCGCCGCTTCCAGTACCAGCGCCGTCAGCCATTTTCGATCAAGGGCCAAAAGACGCTGTGGCGCCAGGTTGTCGGCGACCACCACCGAAGGGACCCTGAGTTGAACAGCCGTTTGCCGGCGGCCGTATATCTCTTCCAGCAACTCGGAGCATATCTCCTGAATATCGATGGCGCGCTCGCGAATGTATGGACTTTCCACTTTGTGGATCAGCTCACGGTAGTGCTGGCTTACCTCCACAATGGCCTGGCCGGCCGAGCGCCCTTCCGCGATCCGCTCCATGATGCTGTCGGAAAGCGAGACATCTCCCAGCAAAGCCAGATGCGCCTGCAGCACGCCGGTTTCAACCGCCGAAGTCCGGTGCTCGATCAGGGCGTGAATGCGGGCCTGCACCGCAATCATGGCCCTGCTCACCTGCTTCCGCTCTTCCTCGGCATTCGTGGCGGATTCGCGGCCTGCCTCGGCGCGCAGAACGGAATTTTCAATCATCACCACCGCGCCATCGGCAATTCCATGGCTCACCGGAACGCCAGGGCATATCTCCACTCCGGCAGAGAGCAGGATGCGGGGCACATTTCTCGCGACTTTGCTTTTGTCTCGCGGACGCTCCTGCAAAGGAGTGTCGCAGCGCGGAAGCTCATGACTCACAAAGCGCTGCAGCGCCTTGCGGGCCATCACTTCATCCGCGCCCTGCACGGTAATGCTGCACTCATCATCCAGCCGGACATCGGCGGCAATGATGGAGAGCACGCTTTTCATGTTTGCCGTGGCGCCGTTGCGCAGATTGGTCAGCACACAGGCAGAAAGAAAGCCGCTGGCCAGCGTCGACAGCTGGCTGGCTGGCCGGGCATGCAGCCCATGAGGCAGGGGACACGAGAATTTAAACTCCGGCGCCATGGAGGCGATTTGCGTCACGATTTTAGGCCTTTACTCTTTCAAAAATTGCTTTGGTGTTGCGAATGGCTTCCTGCAGAGGGACCTCAATGACCTTCATGCCGTTGAAGCGCTCACGCCCTTCAACGTTGATGTCCACGGCAAAAATTGCCACCTGGGCGTCAAGAATGTCGGCCGCCGTCAGCTCATTCTCAATGCCGAGCGCACCCTGGGTTTCAACTTTAATCTGGTGTCCCATATCTTTGGCGACTTTTTCAAGACGCGCAGCAGCCATATAGGTGTGCGCAATGCCTGTAGGACATGCGGTAATTGCAACAATTTTCATCGGCCCTCCCCGGCAGCCGCTGCTTTGGAATTAGAGAAAGCTTTCAGCACATTAACGCAGACCGCGGTAACAATCGTGCCGGCCGCAATCGCCGCCACATATGCCTGCCAGTGGTCTGTTACGAACAAAACAATCGGACCGCCGTGGGGAGCATGGTCCCCAACTTTGCCCAGCATCGCGATCACCGAGGCCACCATGGAACCGGCGACAATGCAGGGAATCACGCGCAATGGATCGGCGGCGGCGAACGGTATGGCCCCTTCGGTAATGCCGGTCAGCCCCATGGCGATACTGGCGATGCCGGCCTCCTGCTCTTCTTCTCTCCACAGTTTGCGGCGAAGAAGCGTAGCCAGCCCCAGCCCCAAAGGCGGAGTGCAGATAGCTGCCGCACAGGCGCCCATAATTTGGTAGTTACCCTGGCTCAGCATGGCGGCTCCGAAGAAGAAAGCCGTCTTATTGACAGGTCCGCCCATATCAATGGCAATCATCCCGCCCAGAAGCATGGCCAAAAAAACACTGTTGCCCGTACTCATATTCATGAGCATGGTAGTCGCCGAGTTCATAAGGGCCGCAATGGGAATGCCCAGAACTTTCAGCATGACAATTCCAATCACCGCCGACGAAAGGACCGGAATGATCAGGATGGGCATGATGGGCCGGATATAACGGTGGACCGGCATTTTCTTGATCAGCTCCACCACGTACCCTGCCAGCAGGCCTATCAGGATGGCGCCCAGAAAACCGGCTTTTACCTCTCCGGAAAGATACCCGCCGACAAAGCCCGGGACCAATCCCGGCTTTCCGGCAATCGAATAGGCGATGTAACCGGCCAGCACCGGCAGCATCAGCGCAAAAGCAGCTGAGCCTATATCGGAGAGAAGTTTAAGTTTGGAAAAATGCGCAAGGGCAGGGGTCAGCTCAAAGGTGGTGGCCACCGCGATTAAAATGCCCCCGCACGCGATGAAAGGTATCGTAAAAGAGACACCTGTAAGCAAATGCTGACGCAGCTTTTGAAGTTTTTGAATCATGTCGTTATTTCTTGCTCAGCCGTAAACACAGAACTATCTTTGCCATTACCTGCTCGCATGGCGAAGGCAGAAAATGGAATTCCGCTTTTTTAAAATATTTTTCAACTTACAGGTTCACAGGTAAAACTCGGGCTTTGCGGTCGCGAACCTGAATACGACCCCGCTCGGCCGGCTTTCATCTCTCAGTATTTGGGCATCTTCGGGTCGATCCTGTCCGACCAGGCCAGCACTCCACCCGCGAGATTTTTCACTTTGGTGAAGCCCGCCTGCTGGAGAAAAGCAACGGCTTTGGCGCTGCGCGCTCCCGAACGGCAGTGCACCACCATCTCTTTATCGGAATCAAGTTCACTCATCCGCTTCGGCAGATCGTTCAAAGGAATCAAGTGTCCGTTGAGGTTGCAAATCTTGTATTCATGCGGCTCGCGAACATCAAGGATAAACAGATCGTCCTTTGCATCCAGCCGCTGTTTAAGTTCTTCCACGCTGATTTCGGGCACGCCGCCGCTTATCACAGGTTTTTCTTCACCTCGTACTCCGCAAAATTGTTCGTAATCAATGAGTTTAGTCACCGTAGGATGAGTTCCGCAAACCGCGCAGTCCGGATTTTTGCGCACCCTGAGTTCGCGAAACCTCATGCCTAAAGCATCCACCAGCAGCAGCCGCCCAATCAGCGGCTCGCCCGCGCCGAGAATCAGCTTAATCGCTTCTGTCGCCTGAATCAGCCCGATCAAACCGGGAAGAATGCCCAGCACCCCGCCTTCCGCACACGATGGGACCATCCCCGGCGGCGGTGGTTCGGGATACAGGCAGCGATAGCACGGTCCGTCTTTGGCCGCAAATACGCTTGCCTGCCCTTCAAACCGGAAGATCGAGCCATACACATTCGGCTTGCCGGATAAAACACAGGCGTCATTCACCAGAAAGCGCGTGGGAAAATTGTCGGTGCCGTCCACGATGATATCGAAACCATCAAAGATTCGCAGCGCATTTTCGCTGGTAAGCCGGGTCTCAAACAGCGCCACCTGCACAAAGGGATTGATCGCGGCAATCTTTTCTTTTGCCGACTGCAGTTTCGGCCTGCCCACGTCACTGGTGTGGTGAATCACCTGCCGCTGCAGGTTGGTAAAGTCCACCACATCAAAGTCCACCAGCCCCAGCGTCCCCACCCCCGCTGCCGCCAGATACAGCGCCAGCGGAGAGCCCAGCCCTCCCGCGCCAATGCACAGAACGCGCGCGGCTTTCAGCTTCTGCTGGCCTTCCATGCCCACTTCCGGCATGATCAGGTGCCGCGAATAGCGCAGGACTTCCTCATTGCTGAGTCCGGTAGCTTCGTCTTGCGCGGCAGTCATGAGCATTTTCCCAGTATTATAGCGTTGTTTTGGGATAGTTAATTTTTTTTAATGGTTACGAGCGTACTTCTATTTTCTCAGGTTCAAAGCTCTTTTTCCGCTCGGTACCCTGCAGCAAAAAGGATTCCGTCATGGTGGCGCGCCCCTTTTGTACCGCCGTAATCACATAGGAACAGCCAAACCAGTGGGCTTCCGCCAGATCGGTGGAAGAATACCGCGAAGGATGGTCCGGATGGGAATGGTAAAAACCCAGAATATCTTCGCCACGGCTGCGCGCCAGCTTTTGGGCGGCAATGATCTCCTGAGGGTCGATGCCGTAGCGGTTTCCCGGAGAATCGGTGCGCATGTTGTTGCAGGCAATGGCCATACTTACCACGCGCCCCCCTCCCTCTGCGCTTCCCACAAGAATTCCGCACCCCTCGCAGGGATAGCTCTGCTCGGCTTCCCTGCGAAGCTGTTCGTAGTCAGTTTGGCGGATGACCAGCACGGTTGCTGAAAATTGTAGCAACCAGTCAAAGCCGCCGGCCTCCATGCGTTGTTTACCTTATTGCTTGTCTTTTTCGGCTGGACGCCAGAAAGCCAGTCTCTGATGGCGCAGCAGCGGAAGCAAACTGTTGTAGTCGTCGCTCCACAGACGCAATCCGGGCTTCAGCTCAATCTTTTCCGAAACTTTGGCGATATTCGGCCGGGCGAGAAATTCCTCGTCACTCGTGATCAGCACCCAGTCCGCGGCCGATATCTCCTGTTCCTCGTCCTCTTCCGAGGAGACCAAAACGCAATGCAGCCCGGCGTGGTCAGCCTGTTGCCGCAGGACCGGCGCAAGGTCCAGATACTGGCTGGATATATGAAAGGCCAGAATTCCGCCCGGTCGCAGATGCCGCTGATAAAGCTGGATCGCCTCCGCCGTGAGCAAATGCACCGGGATGGCGTCTCCGGAAAAGGCGTCAATTGCGATCACATCGTAGTTTTGCAGCGGCTCCTGCGTCATGGAGACCCGTGCGTCCCCGGGCACAATCTCAATCGCGGCCGAAGAGTCGTACAGATAGGTAAAAATATTGTTGGCGATCCGCTCCACCAGCGGATCGATTTCGTAGAAACGAAAAACATCGCCTTCGCGGCCATACGCAGCCAGCGTCCCCGTGCCCAGCCCAATCACCGCCACGCGACGCTTGCGCCCCGAGCAGCAAAAATCCAGCGCCAGCCCGGCGCCGGAATGGCGCGCATAATAACTGATCGGCTCATGCCGGCGGGCGCCGCCCATCAGCTGCACCCCGTGCTCAATGGTTCCGTGGTACAGAATGCGGGTGACCTCCGTACCGGGTATTCGCATCTCGGTAACCCGCAGTGTGCCGTAAAAACCGCGCTGCTGAACAATGGCGTCGTGGCCGTAACCTCGTGCCTCGAAAACAATCAGCCAGAGCATGGCCACGGTGGCGGCGGCCCACAACAGACGCGAAAAAATACCCAGCTTCCAGGTAACGATCACGGCCATCGCGCTGATCATCACCAGACCACAAACCATTTCATAATTCGCCCGGAAAACCAGCGGAGCGCCGATACCAACCAGAAATGCTCCGGCTGCCCCACCTGCGGCAATGAGCAAATAAAACGAAGTCAGGTATCGCGGGGCCGGACGCAGGCGATGCAGCTCGCCATGGCAAAACACGCAAAAAATAAACAGCGCCGCGCAAAATATCGGGACCATGATTCTGATGGGAACAACCTGCGACTGGTCGGACAATTCATAACGGATGCCTGCCCCAATTGCGGCCAGCGCCAGCAGCAGAAAAATCAGCACCAGCCAGCGCGGATAGAAGTTTCCCTGAAAGACCACCACAAAGCTAAGTAAATAAACCGCGAGCGGCAGAATCCACAGCAGAGGAATAGCCACAATATTCTGGCTGAGGTAATTGGTTACAGCACAAAGCATCAGCGAACCGCAGGCCGCCAGCAGAAACCACAGAGCTCGACTGGCGGTGCTGGGTGGAGCATCAGCCAGTACTCTGGCTTTCGCCTCCTGCTTTTCATCAGAAGAGCTGCTGCCGCGCAGCAGCACAACGCCGCAGGCCGCCATAAACAATCCAAAACCGCAAATCCAAACCAGCATTTGCGCATGAAGGTTAAAGCGCGGCTCAATCACCACCGGGTAGAGCATCAGCGCCAGCAGCGAACCCAAATTGGAAAGAGCAAACAGCCGCCATGGAGGCAAAATCTGCTGTCCGCCCGCATGGAACCCGCGAGCGTACCAGGCCTGAAGCAGCGGCCCCGCCGCCGAGAGCAGCAGAAAGGGCAATCCAATCAGTTTGGTGAGCAGCAGGAAGACACTCACCACAGGATGTTCTGTTGCCGCATGAAACGAGAGAGGCCGGACCGCAAGCAACAGGGCAAGCGCAACCGCCAGCAATCCCAGATACATCGCGGCCTGGGCCCGGGGACGAAATGACGTAACCAGCCAGTGGGCCAGCAGATACCCCAGCAGCAGCGTGGTCTGAAAGAACACCAGACAGGTGGTCCATACCGAAGCCGATCCGCCCAGTAAAGGCAGCAGCTGTTTGGCCGCCATCGGCTCCACGAAAAAGAGCAGACAACTGCCAAGGAAGATTGCACCGGCGCAGATCCAGGTCAGCCATCTCATCATGAGATCTCTCAAGAACAGCGGAAGTAAGCATAGCGGAAGACCGGGCAAAACGCCTCGCAACCTTTAGCTTTCTGCGCCATGAGTTTGCAAGGTCCAGGCCGGCATAGCTAAAATAATGTTGATTGCAAGGCTGGGTGCGTGCGCATATTTTGCGTCGACTCCGGCAATCAGGCATCAAATAGTTAGAGTTAGGCTGCGGGCTTCAACAACCCCGCAGGTCGAGAGTAAGCGGACCTGCTGGAGCCTGCGGATGCTTTCAACATCCCCGTTCCGGGCGTATCAAGCGTCGCGGAGCTGAAGGCGGAAAACAAATGTCGGCTGCTATTGCTCCATTTACAGAGCGAATGGAAAGCTGTTCGCTCGAAAACTACCTTGCACTTCCCGATCACACCATGGATGCCCGCATCGCCACGGCCAGGCGCATGCTCGGCGCGAGCACGATCATACTTGGCCATCACTATCAGCGTGACGAAGTCATCCGCTTCGCCGATTTTCGCGGCGACTCATACAAGCTGAGCCAGGAAGCGGCGCGGACGGAAGCCCAGTTCATCGTTTTTTGCGGCGTGCATTTTATGGCGGAAAGCGCCGACGTGCTGGCCCATGCGGGACAGCAGGTCATTCTTCCCGACCTGAATGCAGGCTGCTCCATGGCGGACATGGCGGAGATTGGCCAGGTCGAAAGCTGCTGGGAGCAGCTCGTCTCCCAGGGACTGGCGGACGATTCCGGTCACGGCATCACCCCGCTGACCTATATGAATTCCACCGCCGCCATCAAAGCCTTTTGCGGCGAGCGCGGCGGACTGGTGTGCACCTCGTCCAATGCTCCGGCGGCGTTTCGCTGGGCGCTGGAGCGCAACCAGAAGCTCCTCTTTCTTCCCGACCAGCACCTGGGCCGCAACACTGCGTTTGCCATGGGCATTCCCCTCGACGAGTGCGTGGTCTGGGACCCGTTCATGCTCATGGGCGGTGTAACGCCGGAACGGCTGCGGCGCGCCCGCGTGATTCTGTGGAAGGGCCACTGCTCCGTGCACCAGCGCTTTTTGCCCGAGCACGCGGACAACGTTCGCGCCCGGCATCCGGGCATACAGGTGATTGTCCATCCCGAATGCCGTTTTGAAGTCTGCCAGAAAGCTGACGGCATCGGCTCCACCGAAAGACTGATCAAAATCATCGAAGATGCTCCCGCCGGCAGCAAGTTCGCCGTGGGCACGGAGATCCATCTTGTGCATCGCATGGGCCAGCAGTTCGCCAAAGAAAACAAGATGGTGATCACTCTCGACGATTCCGGCTGCCTCTGCACCACCATGTTTCGTATTTCGCCGCAGCACCTGTGCTGGGCACTCGAAAATCTGGTCGAGGGAAATGTAGTCAATCGTATTCAGGTCGCGGAAGACGTGAAATACTGGGCGCGTGTGGCACTGGACCGGATGCTCGATATCCGATAAGGTTTGAGACCCAGGCCAATACCTGATTATGAGTGAAATGAAGACATTCACCCTCGAAGAAGCAGAGATGCTGCTGCCCACGCTGCGCTCTCTGCTTCAGCGCTGCATGAAGGGCAAAACCCTGATCGAAGAAGTGGAAAAGGAATTTCAGGACCTGCATCATCGCGCCTTTCTGCACGGCGGACTTTCGCTCGATATTCAGGCCGTGGCCCGCCGGCGCGCCGAAGGCGACAAAGCGCTGCAGAATGTGAAAGACACCATCGCCGAAATCGACGCCATCGGCGTTCAGGTCAAGGACCTGGATATGGGCTTGCTCGATTTCCCGTGTCTGGTGGACGGGGAAATCGTCCTGCTGTGCTGGAAGTTCGGCGAAAACAGTATTCAGTACTGGCACGGCCTCGAAGAAGGCTTCCGCGGACGCAAACCCATCGACGAACGTCTGCGCGGGAAAAAACCCAGTTAAACACCTTTGAAACACAGAGGAACAGAGGGAACGGAGGATTGGCAGGCGCCAGTGCCGTATGCCCTTTCATAGCTGCACAACAATGTTCCCGGTAATGGCTTAAGCTCCATCTTCCTCTGTTCCCCCCTTTCCTCTGTGTTTCAAAGGTTTTGGTTTTGGGTCGCCCAGTATGGATGTTTGTTGTTCAAAATACGGTTTATGCCCTGTCGCATGTGAACAACTTTGAAATTCAGCAACAAACCTGTCGGTTTATCGGCCAGACGCAGATAAGTCAGAATTTGGGCTTTGTGAATAGGCAACAATGCGTCTGCACATTTTAGTTCCACGATCACCAGGTCTTCCACGAGCATATCAATGCGGAATTT
Organism: Candidatus Angelobacter sp.; assembly: GCA_035695325.1. Taxonomy (GTDB): domain Bacteria; phylum Acidobacteriota; class Terriglobia; order Terriglobales; family Acidobacteriaceae; genus Angelobacter. Next base: position 145,603 of record DASSEH010000153.1, on the reverse strand, counting down.
GGCATCGAGCTTCAGGCCATCGTACGTAACTGGAATTGCCACTTCTCTGTGGACATTCAGACCTGACTTTTCGATTTCATGCTGCAGACAAGTTTGATAAACACTTTCCAGCAACCCCGGCCCCATAGCAGTGTGAACTTTCATGGCGGCGGAAATAATGTGCCCGGTAATATCATTAAGCTCCATTCCCCTCTGTTCCCTCCTTTCCTCTGTGTTTCAAAGGTTTTGGTTTTCAGGGTTTCTTCCCCGCCACCCACTCCGGCTTAAAGTCAGAGTTTGCCAGCCATTGCACGGGTCCGACCAGGGACTGAATTGCACCTTCCATATGGTGAAAATCGATATGCGCCAGATCGTCGCTGGGCTGGTGGTAGTCCTTGTGCAGTCCAAAGCTCGAAACCGTCTGGGCGACGATTCCCTGTTTGGCCAGCGCATAATTGTCGGAGCGCTGAAAGAAGTGCTGCCCCGGATGCGGATCAGCCACCAGCCTGGCGCCATGCTTTGCCAGCTCAGAGCCAAGATTGCTGCGCTCGAAGCCGGTGAGCCAGAGTTCGTCCGCTTTCACCATTGGGTCAGGGCGGCCGATCATCTCAAACTCGAGGTTGGCGACAATACTCTTCAGCGGCACAGGCGGATGCTCTAGAAAATACTGGTTCCCCTGGCCGCCGGTCTCTTCACTGCCAAAAAACATGAATACCACCGTTCGTTTAGGCGGCTCGCCCACAGTCAGGGTGCGCGCCAGTTGCAGCACGGCGACGCAGCCGGAGGCATCGTCATCCGCGCCGTTATAGATTTCATCGCCGTTGACCGGCTTCCCTGTTCCAAGATGGTCGAGATGCGCCGTGAGCAAAATCACTTCATCTTTAAGCTTCGGGTCATGGCCCCGAAGAACGCCAATCACATTGCGCGTATGCCATGCTTTGGGTCCACCAGGGAAATCGAATGTGCCGGTGACATCCTGAATGTAGCCTTTATTATCGCCAGCGGGAGCAATGCCCGCCTGCATGAGTTCGGAAGCGATATACGTCGCGGCCAAAAGTTCATCCGCCGTGCCGCTGCCGCGTCCGTGCATGGCATCGCTGCTCAAAAAGCCAAGTTCGCCGGTTATGTGCTGCAGTAGTGGGTCATGTTTCGTTTGGGGCTGCTGCGCGCCCGCGGAAAGACAAATCAGAATGGCTGCGAAAGAAATCTTTGCTCGAATCATCAGTGTCCGCTCCTTGAAACAGCCAAGTATAAGCCTGGAACTTCCAGATGTGTTCCCGGATGGCAGTAGAATGCAGCCGGGCTTTCCCTTACACTGAATGTGAGCTTCTTTATATGGTCTTTGTTCTCGACAACTACGATTCCTTCACCTATAACCTGGTGCAGTATCTGGGCGAACTGGGTGAAAAAGTTGAAGTCCGCCGCAACGATCAGGTCACGCCTGAGGACATCGAGCGCATGGCGCCCGACCACATCCTGATCTCGCCTGGCCCCTGCACGCCGCAGGAAGCCGGCATCAGTATGGGTGTGGTGCGGCACTTCGCGGGAAAACGCCCCATTCTGGGCGTGTGTCTGGGACATCAGGCCATTGGCGCGGCGCTGGGCGGGCAGGTGGTCCGTGCGAAGAAAGTCATGCACGGCAAAGTCAGCCACATCAGCCATGACGGCAAAACCATTTTTCAGAACATTCCCCAGCCCATGACCGCCACGCGTTACCACTCGCTGGTGGTGTCGGAAGAAGGGCTGCCCAAAGAACTCGAGATCAGCGCCGAAACTCACGAAAACGGAGCTCGCGTCATCATGGGTTTGCGCCACCGGCGCTATCCAATCGAAGGCGTTCAGTTCCACCCGGAAAGCGTGCTGACCGATTCCGGGCGGCTGCTGCTCAAAAACTTTCTGTCCCTTTGATTCCAGATCATCTCGCAAAGCGAAAGGGGCTGTATTCCAGCCCCTGCTCTGCTGAGTTTTACCGGTAAGTGATTTTCATTTTGTCCACGTACACGCTGTAAGCATCGGGGCGGCTGTTGCCGTCCAGCTGGACTGCGTTGGTAAGTTTGTCTATAAAACCGGAGCCGGCGAAAAACGCATTATGCCTCTGGTTGACCGGGTAGCGCGTGCCATCCACCGTTAGCGCATCGTGCAGGACCGTATGGGAAGCCACATCATTGTGGTATTCGGCCACAATGTGATGCCACGTCCCGGGAGCAAACGTCTGAAAACTCACGCCGGAAGCCTGCCAGGTAGCTGACCCGTAATCGAAAATTCTCCACTCGTGCGTAATGTAATTTGCCTGCCAGCCAAAGTTGTACACCCAGCCGCCGAGTTGCTGCTGGCATTCAAATTCAATCGCCTGGGGCGCTGTTTCCGAGCCATTGGGAATATAAAGATCAAATTCATAAGTCAGGGCGTTGATCTGTCCGGCGACAGCAGGATGCGTCTGGAACCAGTACATGTCGGTATAAGGAACAACTGGCGAAATTGAGAACTGGGTGGAAGCGCCATCTTCGCTGGGCGAGACCACACCATTGATGAACTGGGCCGGCGCAATCGCCCCGGTGGCATGATCATTGCCGCAGGCGCCGCAGGTCTGCCAGCTTGCATCCTCCACATTGTCCAGCACCGTGGAAGGCGGCGTCGCTGGCGTGGGTGATGGTGAAGGCGAAGGAGCCGGTGCAGGAGCAGGTGCAGGTGGCGTTCCACCCGACGATCCGGGCGTGCTGCCTGGCGACGATGACGAACCTGGAGTTGTGGCTGGAGCGGGAGCTTGTGCCAGTTGCGCTTTGCTTGCGGAAGCACTGCCGCCGCACGATGTGATCATCAGTGTTGAAAAACTAAAAACGATTGCCAAACCAGCTGCCGATAAAAATTTACGCAATAGACTTCTCCTGGGGGATTTTGCGAATCAGTGTGTCAATCTAAAGGACACACACGCATTTGCCTCCCCGGAGAAGACCTGAGATATGAAACTAATACCTTTTGGCCAGTACTACATGAGTCAGAGTAGCTCGCGCTCTTAATCCAGAGCAGCTGATGAGTGGCTGGCACAAGATGATGTGCACAGGAAAAAATCTGTATTCTTAAAGTTAGCTGTTAGCTCGCTTCAGTCCAAGGCCTGCCAGTTGTGTTCTGGAGAGAAGCATGTCTTTGGCAAAGACGATATGGGTCTGTCCGGAATTATCCTGACAAATAGCATGGCCATCAAATTCCGGATCAATCGGCCTGAAAGCCGCAATTAAAGAATCCAGCGATGAGAATTCAAGCGGCTGAAACAAACTGCCGTCCTGATAGACCACCACGCGATAGCAGAGGAACACGCCCAGCTGCCGGTAAATACACTGGATTACGATTCTGGTGGAGCGGCTGCACAAGTCCTCTTGGGGTGTCTGTGGCATGTATTCAAGAAAGAACAACTTAAAAAGCGCTTCATCATGGCAAACAGTGGGCCCATCCATCTGTGATCTGCGTCACGTTTATATTTAAGATTCGTAAAGTTGGCGGTAACGTGCTCAGTTGTGGCATGTCCGGTCATCCCAGGCGATTTGCCCTAAACATGCGATTCCAGCGACAATGGCCTGCATGTTTTTCATTCAGCCGAAAATCAGGTCAGTGGTTGTTCTTGTCCTTATTTTGCTCGTCGGCCGCGCCGCGCAGTCGGATACGCGGCCTTTGCCGGAAGACACGGGCGCAGTCCAGCTTTACCAGATGCTCACCAGGCTGAAAACTACGGCCCGCATCATGCACACCGTCGCCCATCCCGACGACGAAGATGGCGGCATGATGACGCTGGAATCGCGCGGCAACGGCGCGACCATCCTTTTGTTTACCCTCAATCGCGGCGAGGGCGGCCAAAACAAGTTCGGCACCGAAACGTCGGATGATCTGGGCATTCTCCGTACGCTGGAACTGCTTGAGGCGGACAAGTATTACTCGGTGGAGCAGCGCTTCAGCCGCGTAACGGATTTCGGCTATTCAAAAACCGCCGAAGAGACCTTCAACAAATGGCATGGGCACGACATTGCTTTGGCCGACATGGTGCGCGCCATCCGCACCTTCCGGCCAGACGTTCTTACCAGCCGCTTTCAGGGCAATAAAAATGACGGCCACGGCAATCATGAAGCCTCCGGCATTCTGACCAAAGAGGCCTTCCGCGCCGCCGCCGATCCCAATCGCTTTCCCGAGCAGATCAAAGAGGGCCTGCTGCCCTGGCAGGCCAAAAAGCTTTACGTGGATGGCTTCCGCATTGATCAGGATTACACCCTCCGGCTGGATACGGGCGCGTACAGCCCGGTGCTCGGCATGTCCTACGCACAGTTTGCTCTGGAAGGCCTCGCCCATCAGACTTCCCAGGGAACAGGCGGCATCCGCATTCCGCCGGGACATCGCTATACCTATTACAAGCTGGTCGATTCTGTCTTTCCCGCTAAAGCGGCGGACGCACGTGAAGCCGATTTCTTCGATGGCATGGATACATCTCTTCCCTCACTTGCCGGCCGAATCGGAACGGAAGAAAGTAAAGCTGCTTTTCTTCGCCCGGCACTGGCTTCCATCGCGAAGCACGTGGATGAAGCCATTAAACTTTTTTCTGTTCAGGACACAGCAGCCTGTGCGCCCGTGTTGCTGGCAGGTTTGTCGGAGACAAAGAAGCTGATCGCCCAGGTGGAGAGCTCGCAGCTTTCCTCTGCCGCCAAAGCCGATCTGCTGCCTTCGCTACATACCAAGGCAGAGCAGTTTGAACAGGCGGCCAATCAGGCTCTGGGTGTGCTGCTGGATGCATCCGTCGATATGCCCGGTCCGCCTCCGCCGCCCTCGTACTTTCCGCGCATGGAGCAGACCTTCAGCCTGGCGACACCCGGCCAGACCTTCACCATCACCGCCCATCTTTATAATCGCGGAAAAGTAGCGGTCACGCCGCAGGACGTCCGGCTGGAAGCACCCGAAGGCTGGAAGATTACCCAGCTTAAATCCGACGTTTCAGTACTCAACGCCGGCGATAGCGCGGCCGTGCAGTTCCAGGTCACGGTGCCGGAAAACGCAAAATACACCCGCCCGTACTGGAGCCGCCAGAATCCGGAAACAGACAATTTCTACACCATCAGCGACCCCCAACTGGTCACGCTGCCGCTTCCCCCCTGGCCCGTACATGCAACAGCAACTTTCACTACCGCCAGCGGCGCCAGCCAGGCCCATGCAATCGCCAAAGTTAAATTCGTGGATCCTGCCGCGGGACAGTCCGAACGTCCGCTGGCTGCAGGACCGCCGCTCTCTGTACTAATGATGTCTCCGGTCGTAGTGTTCCCCACCACCGGCGCGGCCTCTTCACAGATTGACGTCAGCGTGCGCAGCAATGTGCCAGCCCACGTACACGCCAAACTGCATCTGGACGTTCCTTCCGGATGGAAAGTAGAGCCCGAGTCTTTGGCCGTCGATCTGGATCATGATGGCGACCTCAGTAACTATTTTTTCCGCATCACCCCGCAGAACCTGCATGAAGGAACATACAAGGTCACGGCCAAAGCCGAGTATGAGGGCAAAGAGTACTCCGAAGGCTTCAAACTGATCACCCGCCCTGATCTCGACTCGTTTTATTCCTATCATCCGGCGGCGCAGAACGTTCAGGCCGTGGATGTAAAACTCGCACCGGGCCTGAAGGTCGGGTACATCATGGGCGCTGGAGATGAGATCCCCACCGTACTGAGCAGTGTAGGTGTGAATGTAAACCTGATCACTCCGCAGGAATTGGCCTCCGGCGACCTGGGCCGGTATAACACGATCATCCTCGGCATTCGCGCCTATGATGTCCGCACCGATATTCGCGAACAGAACCGCCGCCTGCTCGATTACGTGAATCGCGGCGGCGCCCTGATCGTGCAGTACAACCAGAGCGTGGCCCTGTTTAATGCTGGCAATTACACGCCCTGGCCCTCCACGCTGAGCAATGCCCGCGTTTCCGTGGAAGAGCAGCCAGTGGAAATTCTTGCTCCCGAAGAGCGCGTTTTATCTTTTCCCAACAAAATAGGCGGCAAAGATTTTGATGGATGGGTGCAGGAGCGCGGCCTCTATTTCATGTCACAGTGGGACGACCACTTTAAGCCGCTGCTCTCCTCTCACGATCCCGGCGAGCCTCCGCAAAACGGCGGCCTGCTCATCGCTCGCTACGGCCAGGGCACTTATATCTACTCCGGATACGCCTTCTTCCGTCAGCTTCCCGCAGGCGTGCCGGGCGCGATTCGCCTGTTCGTAAATCTGATCAGCGCCGGGCACGAAGCAGGAAACGAAAAAAGGAACGAAGCAAAATGAGTCACTGCCCGGCATGTACGTGGAACGATGGAGCGCAGGCACTCCTGCCTGCGCCCGCTACAGTCTTTCTTCCCATCCAATGAACTCCCCGTCGCAGCCCTCTCTCGCCCGCGATATCGGACTGCGCGAAGCCACGGCGCTCAACATGATCGACATGATCGGCGTGGGCCCGTTTATCACCATGCCGCTGATCGTCCACGCCATGGGCGGTCCTCAGGCCATGCTGGGCTGGATTCTGGGAGCCATCTTTGCTGTTTGCGATGGCCTGGTCTGGGCCGAATTGGGCGCGTCCATGCCCCGCGCCGGCGGGCCGTACCAGTATCTAAAGGAAAGCTACGGAGCAAATGGCCTGGGCCGGCTGATGTCGTTCTTATTCGTCTGGCAGCTTCTTTTCAGCGCGCCGCTCTCCATTGCCTCCGGATGCCTTGGTGTTTCGCAGTATGCCAGCTATCTGTGGCCGTCTCTGGACAAGACCTGGCTCAGCCACCATTTTTCCCTCATGCTCCCCTTCGCGGGCAAATTTGAAATTCGCCTGCAAATCACCAGCGGGACCTTTCTCGCCATGGCGGTATGCGGACTGGCCGTGCTGCTGCTCTATCGCCGCATCAGTGTGATTGGGCGGCTTTCAAAATTCCTGTGGGTAGGCGTGATCGGCACCATGCTGTGGGTCATCATTGCCGGACTCACCCACTTCAGCGCGGCGCGCGCCTTCAGCTTCCCCGTTCACGCCTTTCAGCCAACGGGAGCGTTTTTCACCGGTCTGGGCTCGGCCATGCTCATTGCTTTCTACGATTACTGGGGATACTACAACGTCTGCTTTCTGGGCGCTGAAGTGCGTGCTCCCGAGCGCAATATCCCCCGCGCCGTGATCTGGTCGATTGTACTGGTCGCGATTCTTTACCTGGTCATGAACATAGGCATGCTGGGCGTGGTTCCATGGCAGGAGATGTACAAAACCGCGGAATCCGGCTCGCAAAGTTTCGTGGCTTCCACCTTGCTGCAGCGGACCATGGGAGACTGGGCCGGCAAACTGGCGGCGGTGCTGATTATGTGGGTAGCTTTTGCCTCGGTCTTCTCGCTGCTACTGGGATATTCCCGCGTGCCTTACGCCGCCGCGCTCGATGGCAACTTTTTTCGCGTGTATGGCAAAGTCCATCCCAAAGGCCGGTTTCCTTATGTCTCGCTGCTCACTCTGGGCGGAGTGGCCGCCTTGTTTTGCATGTTCCGCTTAATCGACGTGATTACCGGCCTGGTGGTGATCCGCATCACCATTCAGTTCATTCTGCAAATTATCGGCCTCTTTCTGCTGCGCGCACGCCGGCCTGATTTTCCCCGGCCTTTTCGCATGTATCTCTACCCTTTGCCTGCTGCTCTGGCCCTGATTGGATTCATCTTCGTTCTGGTGGTGCGCACGGGAGCCATGCGCAATCTGGCCTACGCTCTGGCCATCGCAATCGCAGGAGTACTGATCTTTATAGCGCGCTCCTGGCAGCGCAAAGAATGGCCCTTCATGCCAGCATCAACATAGAGCGAGATTTTTGGAAGAAAAAAGATGATTGACTTACGCTAAATATTCGCCTAATTTAAAAGCCGAGGGTCTGCCATCGATACGCTAACACCAAAACAGCGTAGTGAGCGGATGTCTCTTGTCTCGCACAAGGATACGGGACCGGAGCTTATCGTCAGGCGGATTGTTTATTCACTAGGGTACCGCTATCGTCTGCATGTTCGCTCGTTACCGGGCACACCCGATCTTGTGTTTACAAAGCGCAGAAAGATCATCTTTATTCATGGGTGTTTCTGGCATCGCCATCCACGATGCGGAAGGCTGCCCAAATCCAATAAACGATTCTGGCTCGATAAGCTGGAGCAGAACCGTAAACGCGATTTATCGAATTTGAGAAAACTGCGACGAAATGGCTGGAAAGTACTTGTAATCTGGGAATGCCAGTTATCCACACTCCTTGCGGCTGATAAAATTATTTCCTTTCTGGGAGAGAAATGAACACATCCATTGAATTGTTCGCTGGAGCGGGTGGCCTGGCGCTTGGACTTTCCCAGGCGGGGTTTCGGCACAAAGCGGTTGTCGAACTCGACACCGATGCCTGCAATACGCTTCGCTCAAACCAGGAACGGGGTTTTAAGTTAGTCCGGGACTGGCCCATCTTTCAGGAGGACGTGTGTCACTTTTCGTTCGATGAGATTGGCGAAAGTGTGGATCTGGTCGCGGCTGGTGTGCCATGCCAGCCCTGGTCTTTGGGGGGGAAGCATCGCGGCTATGAAGATGGGCGTAATATGTTTCCGCAGATGCTGCGTGCCGTCCTGGCTCTGAGACCACGAGCATTCATCATCGAGAACGTAAAAGGATTACTCAGGCGCTCTTTTGCGACTTACTTTGAATACATAACCCTGATGTTGTCCTATCCGGAGATTCAGCGGAAAGCATCGGAAGACTGGCCTGAACATTTGGCAAGGCTTGAGAGGCATCACACATCCGGCAAAGTAAGGTCCCTTGAATACAAGGTTGTTTACAGGCTGCTCAATGCAGCCAATTACGGTGTACCGCAAAAACGGGAGCGCGTTTTTATCGTTGGCTTCCGCTCGGATCTTGGTATTGAATGGTCATTCCCCGAGAGTACGCATTCCGCCGCCGCTTTGGCTGTTGAACAATTATCGGGCGTATATTGGGAACGACATCAGGTCTCCAAAAAGAACCGGCCATCAGCGGCGAATGCTCCAATGCCGCTTTTTGACGGAGTCGAATATCAACCCTGGCGTACCGTACGGGATGCGATCAAGGGACTACCCGACCCCGAAAAATCCCCAGAGAACAAATTTCCTAACCATCGATTCATGCCAGGGGCAAGATCATATGCGGGACATACGGGAAGCCGCCTTGACGAACCTGCCAAGACTTTAAAAGCTGGCGATCACGGCGTACCGGGTGGCGAGAACATGATTGTATTTCCGGACGGAAAACTTCGTTATCTTACTGTCCGTGAATCCGCGCGGGTACAAACGTTTCCCGATGAATACGTTTTTCAGGGTTCGTGGACAGAGGCTATGCGGCAACTGGGGAATGCAGTGCCGGTTACGCTGGCTAAAATTATTGCCACGCATGTCCGCAAACACTTAAGAGAGTCCGAGGTGAGCCAAAATAGTGCTAAGCGAATCGCCGTATAATCCACTCGACAAAAAGAACTTAGGCACCAGCGTTGCTGATGCATTGCTCGCACGCACTATGGGACCGCTGCCTCCTGAAGGCAGATTCGTTGGCGCTGGCGTTTACGCCATCTATTATTCTGGCGATTTTCCACTGTACGCGGGACTGAGTTCCACAATGCACGATCTGAAGAAAGCGGTGCCGATTTATGTTGGCAAGGCCGTACCCCTTGGTGCACGCAAAGGTGGCTTTGGTTTGGACGCGGAAGCGGGGCCTGTTCTGTTCAACAGACTTGCCGAACATGCGGGGTCTATTCAGGAAGCCGGCAATCTTTCGCTGAATCACTTTAGCTGCCGGTATCTTGTTGTAGATGATATTTGGATCCCCTTGGGTGAGTCGCTGCTGATTGAGTCGTTTGCACCGCTGTGGAATAGGGTCTTGGATGGTTTCGGCAACCACGATCCGGGTAAAGGCCGGTACCAACAGCAACGATCACCATGGGATGTCATCCACCCTGGAAGATCGTGGGCAGAACGGCTCCAGCCATGCTCTCGAACGGAGCAACAGTTGAGTGAGACAGTGCGGGAATTTCTTCGCCAGCAACTGCCAACGGTTGATCCTAAATCGTAAGATTATGGATGGTGTTCGCGCCTTTTTGATTCGGTTCCAGTCATAGAGCATAATCGTATGGTGTGCGTATCTTTGATCCGCGCAGCACGATCAGGCTGCCTGAAGGTATAATCCCCTCGCACCAAAGGAGAAGCTCTAAGATGAAGCATGTTCGCACTCTGTGTTTGTTGTTGACCCTGACATTGACCATGGGAACGCTGGCGTACGCCCAGGGCGGCGCTCCGGCGAAACCCTCCGGAAGCGCGCCACAGGCGCAAACCACACCCCAGCCGGCACCCACAGTTTCCGGCGCCATTGACCGGCAGATCAGCATCATTGAAAAAGAAGTTGTTGAGGCCGCCGAGGCCATGCCGGAAGACAAATTCAATTTCTCGCCCGAAGGCCTGAACATTCCCGGCAGCGACTATAAGGGCGTCCGCAGCTTTGCTGTGCAGATCAAGCACATCGCCACTGCAAACTGGCTTTTCTGGGGCTCCATCACCGGCGACAAACCGCCCTACGAGATCAAAGGCAACAACGGTCCGGACGAGCTCAAGACCAAGGCCGAGATCATAAAATTCCTGAAGGACTCGTACGCGATCGGCCACAAAGCCGCCGCCACACTGACGCCGGAAAACGTGGCGGAAGCCATTCCTTTCCGCCAACAGAAACCGGCCCGCATCTTTCTGATCACCTTCGCCGTCTCGCACGGCTTTGACCACTACGGCCAGATGGTCGAGTACCTGCGCATGAACGGCATTGTGCCTCCCGCCAGCAAAGGCAATTAACAGGCTTTCTGAACAAAACGCGAACGCGGAGAGAAATTCTCTCCGCGTTTTGTTTTTGGGAACTGATTTGCGTAACAGCAGCGTAGTCAGAATGCTTACGCCTTCACCGGCTGCGCTTCTTCGATGATGGCCTCGCGCAGATATCGTGCGGCCTCTTCCGGAGGCGTGGGATTGATATAGATGCCCGAGCCCCACTCGAATCCCGCGGTCCGCGTCAGCCGGGGCATGATCTCCATGTGCCAGTGGTAGTAATCGTTGCTGTTGTCCTGTATCGACGATGTGTGCAGCACCAGATTGTAAGCAGGATTATCGAGAACGCGCACCACACTGGTCAGCAGCGACTTGAGAATCCGCGCCAGATTTTCATACAGGTGCGACGGCGAATTCTCAAATGCCGATTCATGCCGTTTAGGCAGCAGCCAGGTTTCAAAGGGAAAGCGCGGCGCATACGGCGCCAGGGCGATAAAGTCCTGGTTTTGGCCCGCAATGCGCACTTTGGAATCCATCTCCTGGCGAATCATGTCGCAGTAGACGCAGCGCTCTTTGCCGGCAAAGTAGCTTTTCGCCCCGTCCATCTCTTCCGTCACCTGCTTGGGCACAATCGGCAAAGCAATCAGCTGTGAGTGCGGATGTTCGAGCGTTGCGCCCGCGGCTTCACCGTGGTTTTTAAAGACCATGATGTACCGGAAGCGGCGGTCCCGCTTCAGGTCAAGAATGCGTTCGCGAAAGGCCCACAGGACATCTTCCACCCGCTTCACCGGCATGGTGGCCAGAGTCTCCATGTGATTGGGGGTTTCGATGATCACCTCATGCGCGCCAATGCCATTCATTTTGTCGAACATTCCTTCGGCCTGGCGGTCGAGGTCGCCTTCAATGCCCAGCGCCGGAAACTTGTTGGGAATCACACGCACCTTCCAGCCAGGGCCTTCATGTCCGTTTTCGGCAGGCCGGTAGGCCAGAATCTCAGGCGGCGTGCGGTTCTCATTGCCCGGACAAAACGGGCAAAAGCCAGTCCCTTTCACCACGGCGGGCTCGCGCACAAAATCACTCGGGCGGCGGGCGCGGTCGGTGGAAATGATGACCCAGCGTCCCGTAATTGGATCTTTTCTCAGTTCAGGCACAGAAATATCTTACAACCGCAGCACAGAGAAACAGCGGCAGCTACGCAGACCTGTCTACTATTGGTAGTGTCTGCAAAGACTATTCGAAACGAAATGCGTTTTTGAACAGCTCAATCTCGGGCTGACCATCGCTGGTGAAATACACACTCACAATGTCAAAGCGAAAAGCCACATCCGCCGGCATTTTGCGCAAAAACTCCCGCGCCACCTGGGAAAGATCATGCCGCTTCTCATGGTCCACCGCTGCCTCGGCCGGCATCACTTCGCGCGAGGTGCGCGTCTTCACCTCGATGAAGCAGAGCGTATCCTGGTCCCAGCCAGCCATATCCAGTTCGCTGCGACTGCGGGGACTGCGATAATTGCGGGCCACAATCACATACCCATGCCGGCGAAGATAGAAATAAGCCTCTTCCTCGCCCCGGCGGCCTGTGCTGAGATGCTCCGCCTCGGCTGCCGCATTACGCTTTGGCAAAAGCCTGGCGGCGGAATCAAGCGCCCGGATTGTGAACTGCGTGAAGCGCCCAGACATATTTTCACCGTCCCAATAATTATGCGGGCAAAGAAAAACTCTTTGCCCGCACTATACCACCGTTAACCGAGATTCCTTTTCTACTTGTGGGATACGGCGATAATGCACTCTTCGAGCACATCAAGCGCAATATCCGCCTGCTCCTTACTCACAATCAGAGGCGGAGCAATGCGGATGGTGTTCTCTCCCGCACCCAGCAAAAGCACACCCTTCTCGAAGGCCAGGTCCACAATGCGGTCGCGCTCGTCATGGTCCCTGGCTCGGGTCTTTTTGTCTTTTACGATCTCCACCCCGATCATCAGCCCCACGCCGCGAACATCACCCACGATGGAATGTTTCTGCACCCAGGGGCGCAGGCGTTCGAGCATGTGATTGCCCACGATTTCCGCATTGCGTACGCCTTCGCGCTCCAGAACATTGAGCGTGGCCAGTGCCGCTTCAATGCACACCGGATTGCCCCCGAACGTGGACGCATGGGAGCCCGGCACCCAGTCCATGATGTCAGCGCGGGAAATCATCACACTCAGCGGCATTCCGGAAGCTATGCCCTTGGCCATGGTGACCATATCCGGCTCCACGCCCGAGTGCTGGATGGCCCACCATTTGCCGGTGCGTCCGGCGCCGGATTGTATCTCGTCGGCCACCAGCAGAATGCCGTGCCGGTCGCAGATGTTGCGCAGCTCCTGCAAAAATTCGCGCGGCGCGGGCAGATATCCGCCCTCTCCCTGAATCGGTTCAACGAAAATCGCCGCGCACTCTTCCGGCGCCATGGTGGTTTTGAATACGCGATCTTCGATGAAGCGCGCGCACTCCAGCGCATATTCGGCCACGCTCATCCCTTCCGGCTTGCGGTACACATCAGGATACGGAACGTGCGTCACGCCCGGAACCAGCGGAGCAAAGCGCCGGCGCTGCTGCGCCTTCGATGCAGTCAGCGAAAGCGCGCCCATGGTGCGGCCGTGAAACGCGCCGTAAAAGGCGATGACTCCCTGCCGTTTGGTATGGTAGCGGGCCAGCTTCAGGGCCGCTTCAATAGCCTCCGTGCCGGAGTTTCCGTAGTAAAAGCGCAGCGGTCCGGAGATGGGAGAAATTTTCGTGAGCCGCTCCGCCAGCGTGACCAGATTCTCATAGTAAAAATCTGTTCCCGACATGTGGATCAGCTCGCCCGCCTGCCGCTGAATGGCAGCCACCACTTCCGGATGGCAGTGTCCGGTGGAGCACACGGCAATTCCCGAGGAAAAGTCGAGAAATTCGTTGCCGTCAACATCCTCAATCATCAGGCCGCGACCGCGTTTCACTACCAGCGGATAGGAGCGGGTGTACGAAGGCGACATGTATTTCGCGTCGCCCGTCAGGATTTTTTGCGCATTGGGACCAGGCAGTTTGGTCCGAATTTTCGGACCAGCAGCAGAAGCAATCGTATGAGATGCCATGTTCATCCTCTTTTCAAGTCAACGAAAGAAAAAGACGCGGCCTGAGTTTCAGGCCAGGACTGGAAAATCAGGTGAACCGTTAGTCGCCGGCAAAAAGATTCGCACGCGCATGGGATGGCAGCACGGCAAGATAGCCCCGGGGAGAGATCAGGAAGTCCACCCGGCAGCCGAGCGAGTTTTCAGGCAACTGCACCTGAAATAACAATGTATGCTGCACGCCCATAGATACTTGATTATAGCCCGGAATCCGGGTTGCAGGCAGATGGCAATCCAGCCTGCTGCTCCCCTTTGGCGGGCCGCCATTTACAGTTCACGGCGGAATTCTCCATATCAGATTTATTGCTGTAGTATGCGACCTCTGCTCTGTTAGATGATCTAATCGCATATGGCTTATTCGGAGAAGCAGCACCGCTTTCGGGTCGCTTTGGCCTTTGCCCTGGTGTACGTACTGTGGGGCGGCACGTATCTGGCGATGCGCGTGGCGGTAGTCGAGCTGCCCCCGTATGTCATAGGCTCGGTGCGCTTTCTGATCGCCGGCATTTCCATGCTGGTCTGGTGCATGCTCTCCGGGAGAAAAATCATGCCGTCCCGCCAGGATCTGGTCCGGCTGCTGGTGGTAGGCGTGCTGCTGCTCTCACTCGCCAACATGGGCGTGCTGTGGGCGGAAAAATATGTCTCAAGCGGACTTGCTGCCCTGGTGGTGGCCGTGGTCCCCATTTGGGTGGCGGTCCTCGAAGCCCAGGTCTTCCACACAAGGCGGCTGCCGCTGGCAGGCACGCTGGGGCTGGCCCTGGGTATCGTGGGAATGGCAGTTCTGCTGTGGCCGAAGATCGTCTCCGGCACGCATTTAGGGCAGATGGAGCTGGTCGGCATCGGCATCCTGATCGCTGCCTGCCTCGGCTGGGCGCTTGGCTCCATACTCTCGGGAAACTGGACTTTCAGCGTGGACACTCTCACCTCCGCCGCCTGGGAGATGATGCTGGCTGGCATCGTCAACACGGTTATCGCTGTGGCCACCGGAGGCTTTCATCACGCTACGTGGACTTCGAGAGGAATCTGGTCCCTGATTTATCTGGTTACCTGCGGATCGTGGATCGGCTACACCGCCTATATCTGGCTGCTGGACCACGTTCCCACGCCCAAGGTGGCCACATACGCTTACGTCAATCCGGTAGTGGCCATCTCCTTCGGGTGGCTGCTGCTGGATGAAAAAGTGGATGGCTTTATGCTGGCGGGAACCGTAATCATCATCAGCGCGGTGGTGCTGGTCAATCGCGCCCGGCTAAAAACCATCAATCCGGCGTCCGTCACCTGCGCGGAAGAGCCTGAGCTTACTCTGGCAGACTAAAGGTTCTACTTTCTCTTCCAGCGAATTCCGTCCTTGGTGTCTTCCACGATGATCCCAGCCTCGGTGAGCTGTTTGCGGATGGCATCGGAGCGGGCAAAGTCGCGCGCTTTTTTGGCGGCATTGCGCTCGCCCACCAGTAGTTCAACTTCTTCGTCGGTAATGGCGGGGGAAAGACCGGCGCCATTGGCCAAACCATGGGCTCTGGCCCATTCGAGCGCGCGATTCATCTTGGCGGTATCGTCATCTTCAACCACGGCAAAAATCTCGTCGAATTGCCGAAGCGCCTGCAGCAGCGGAGCCTTGTCGTCCTGACGAAGCTCTCCGCGGTCAGCGAGCGTATTGGCTTCGCGCACCATGTCAAACATCGCGGCCAGGGCCTGCGCCGTGTTCAGATCGTCGTCCAGTGCGGACCGCATCTCGCTCTGCGCGTGGGCCGCGATTTCATGCGCGGCTTCATTCTTTCCCAGCTCCAGTTTGGACATCTCCAGCCTGGCTTTGAAATCACGCAGGCGCTGGACAGAGTGCGCCGCCTGGCGAAGTCCGTCAAACGTAAAGTTGAGCTGCTTGCGGTACGGGACTGACGTCAGCAAAAAGCGGATGGCAGAGGGCTTGT
This sequence comes from Candidatus Angelobacter sp., assembly GCA_035695325.1. Taxonomy (GTDB): domain Bacteria; phylum Acidobacteriota; class Terriglobia; order Terriglobales; family Acidobacteriaceae; genus Angelobacter. The sequence goes on along the minus strand of DASSEH010000153.1, from coordinate 129,723 downwards.
GCCCCTTCAGCAAAAGGTCGCGCAGTGTGAAGAAGTTCCCTTCGCTCTTGGACATCTTCTTGCCTTCCACCAGCAAAAAGCGCACGTGCATCCAAAAGCGCGCGAACTGCTGGCCCGTCAGCGCTTCCGACTGCGCGATCTCATTTTCATGGTGAGGAAACGTCAGGTCTTCGCCACCCGCATGGAGATCAAAACTGGCCCCCAGATATTTCATGGACATCACGGAGCACTCAATGTGCCAGCCCGGACGCCCCTTCCCGATTGGACTATCCCAGCAGGCCTCGCCGGGCTTGGGGGACTTCCACAGAGCAAAGTCGCGGGCGTTATCCTTTTCATATTCGTCTACGTCTACGCGCGCGCCCACTTCCATGCCGCTGAAATCTTTTTTGGAGAGCTTTCCGTACTCGGGAAATTTGGCGATGCGAAAATAATACGAGCCATCTTCCGTACGGTAGGCAAAGCCTTTTTGCTCCAGTTCCTGGATGAATTTGGCCATCTCCTCAATATGCTCGGTGGCTCGCACCACACGCTCCGGGCGCTCCAGATTAAGGGTCTGCATGTCTTCGAGAAAGGCTTCTTCGTACTGGCGGGTATATTCGCTGACGGTTTTTTGCTGCTTCGCCGCATTGCGGATGATCTTGTCATCCACGTCGGTAATGTTCATTACATGCAGAAGCTGGCGGCCACTCTGGCGAAGAAAACGGCGGAGAATGTCCACCGCCACAAATGTCCGAAAATTGCCGATGTGCCCATAGTCATACACGGTAGGGCCGCAGGCGTACATCCGGACGGTATTGTCCGCGGCGGGGGTAAATTCCTCAACCTTGCCGGGCAGCGTGTTGTAGAGACGTAGTGACAAGCATTCGATTTTAGCAAATGGCGCGCAGAAATCGGCAAGCGGCCCGATTGAAAAAATCCGTCTGCTTCCTGGGTCAGGATTGCTGAATGCCGGCCGACCGGGAGCTGGTGCGATGCAGATCAAAGGCCACTCGCACCACGTAATGCACGCCGGAAATCACGGTCAGCGTGATGGTCGAATACACGCCGATGGTCCTGGCTGTGCCGATCCATGGCTCCTTCCACACTTCGTAGAGCAGCACCAGCGGGACGGTCACGATCTGGGCCAGGGTATTGGCCTTTCCGAAAAGACTGGGGCGAAAAACCTTGAGCGCGCCCGTCATGTACAGCAGCGTACAAACAATCAAAATGAGGATGTCGCGGGCGAAGACCAGCACGGTCACGCGCCAGAGAAGACGGTGTGTGGCCGCGAGCACAATGAACATGGTGCTGAGCAGGAGCTTGTCGGCAATGGGATCGAGATACTGCCCCAGCACAGTTTTCTGCTTGAGCAGACGGGCCAGCAGGCCATCCAGACCATCACTGATTCCGGCGGCAACAAAAAGACCGAGCGCCCAACCATAGTGCCGCTCCAGCACGGCGATCACAATAAACGGAATAAAGATGAGCCGCAGGAGCGTAAGCAGATTGGGAGCGGAGCGAAGCTGGCCGATCATAGCTCCGCCTTATGAAAGAATTCGGCGGCATTCACGCCGGTCCTGGCAGCAAACTGCTCTGCCAGCGACGGCAGCTCGCCGCTGCGGACATCCAGTTCAATGCGCTCCACCCGGTGCATAGGAAAAAAAATTACCGTGGCGCTTGCGGCTTCGCCGTTCCGTACCAGCAGCGAAAAATCATCCAGGGAATGCAGGTCAATGCCGCACAGGCTCACCCCCGCCGGGTCCACGGAGAGCACCTCGCCCCAGAACTTCTCTCGCGGAGCGTTCAGTGTGACCAGGACCAGTTTTCCGAAATGGAAACTTCCAGCAGCACCCATTGAATTGATTGTCGGCGTTTGTCAAAAAAGTGTAAAGACGTGTTTTTGCCTGGGCTTCAAACGCCCTTGTTCACGATAGAATACTGCGGTGCTCGGCAAAGTTATTTTGTGCATCACGATCGCGGTTGTTGCACAGCAGTACGCAACAGCCGCGGCGCATCCCCGGGATGGCGCAGCCATCTACAAGCAGCAGTGTGCAAAGTGTCATGAAGACCCCGAGCAGCCCCGCGCACCCCGGCCGCGGGAGATGACCAGTTTTTCACCCGGCTATATTCTTCGTGCCCTGCAATCGGGAGTCATGATGCCCCAGGGTTCGCGGCTGAGCGCGGAGGAGCGGCGCACGGTCGCCGAATTTCTGAGCGGCAAGCCGCTGAGCGCCGATGCCGAGACAAAACCAAAGGGACGGGCGAAATCAAAGTCAGCAGGCAATTGACCATCGCTCCGCCCCGTATTTTTTAAAGCGTTACCCTTTCACCGCACCCACCGTAAAGCCAGCAATGAACCGGTCGAGAAACAGATTGTAGAGAAACGCAATGGGCAGGCTGGCAATGAGACAGGCCGCCATCAGCGCGCCCCAGTAATACACGTCGCCCCGGACCAGAAAGATTGGGATGCCAACGCCAATCATCTGTTTTGATTCCGATGAAATAAAAGTAAGCGAGTAAACGAATTCCTGGGTGACAAGCGTAAAGGTAAAAATCACCACCGTGAGGATTCCGGAGAGCGAAATGGGGATCACCAGCTTCACGAACGCGCCAAAGCGCGTTAGCCCATCCACCATGGCGGCATCTTCCAGTTCCTTAGGAATGGATTTGAAAAAGCCCATCAGCAGCCAGATGGAAAACGGTATGGTGATGCTGGGATAAACCAGCACCAAAGCCCACATGCTGTCCTGAAGCTTTAGAATCGCGATGATTCTGGAGAGTGGAATAAACAGCAGCGTAGGCGGAATCAGGTAAGTGAGAAAGATGCCGATGCCCAGCCTCTCACCCCAGCGCCCCGTGAGACGCGCCAAAGAATATGCGGCAGGCAATGCCAGGGCCAGTGTGATTCCCACCACCAGCACCCCTACCAGTGCCGTATTGGCCAGCCACTGGACATAGTGGGTCTCATTAAATAAAAACCGCAGATGGTCAAGGGTAGGTGGAAGGTTAAAGATGAACGGGTTATTTTCGGTGGCGTACAGGTCGAGATTTTGTTTAAAGCTGGCAATTGCCATCCAGTAAAACGGAAATCCCAGCAGCACGGTGAAAATGCCCAGGACCAGCGTCTTTACCGTACTGGGCCAGGCGCTCTGGCCCCCAAAAACCTTGCGCACCTGCGGCCTCTGCAGATACCACAGAAGCAAAACCCCAATGCCTATCTGGACGATCAGCTCCAGGGCGAGCCTGTGCTTCGCCTGCCGCAGCGCATACAGAAACAGCGCGGCCAGATTGCTCAGTACGTCGATGGTCAGCAGAAGAAATACAAAAGTGCGCGCCCAGTTCCACAACTTCCACAAACCAATGGCCAGCACGGCCAGGAGCAGGCCCCCGGCAAGCCGCATCAATCCCATCACGCCAGCTGCGTGATACCGCGCTGTGGTAGCCAGCAGAAACACCGCGAGCACAGCCAGTAACCCGCTGACGAGCTTAAGGCCCAGGGGATGTCTGTTTGCCATTACGACACCTCCGTGCGATGGGCCACCTGCAGCATCAGCCAGGCAATCAACACCAGTACCGGAACCAGAAAGATTGAGATAGCGGCGCCAGCCGCCAGATCGCTGGCCTGGATGCCCTGGGTAAACGCCAGCAACGGCAGCGTCTGCGTGGAATCATAGGGGCCGCCGTTGGTCAGAATGTAGACCACTGTCATATCCGTAAAAGTAAAGATGGTGCCGAACAAAACCGCAACACTGAGGATGGGTGTCATCATCGGCAGGTTTATCTGAAACAGCGTGCGCCAAAAACCAGCGCCATCAATCGAGGCGGCTTCGGGGATCTCTTTGGGAATGGCCGTGCGTCCGGCCAGCAAAATGACGGTTGAGAATGGAATCAAACGCCAGCAGTGCACCAGAATCACCGAGGCCATGGCGAGTTTGGGCTCACCCAGCCACATGGGGGTATCGAATGGATTCACAATTCGCAGCCATACCAGCAGCCAGGTAATCACGCTGTAGATCGAATCCAGAATCCACTTCCAGCCAATCGTTCCCAGCGAAACCGGCGCCACCCACGAGAGCAAAATGAGAAAGCGCACCAGTCCGCGTGCGCGAAACGGCTTCTCCAGCGCAATGGAAAGTATGTTGGAGCACACCATCACGATCACCTGGGCCACCACGGTGAAAATAATGGAGTTTTGCACCGCCTTGCGAAAGCTGGGGCTTTGCAGGATGCTGCGAAAATTCTCCAGACCCACGAAATGCAGGTCGGTGCTGCCGATTCGCGCATCACTGAATGCGTAATAAATCGCGAGTACAAACGGTGCGCCGATCAGCAGAACGATATACAGAATCGCGGGGCTGAACATGGCCGCACCCAGCCAGGGGCTTTGCGCGGCGCCAATGGATTTGATTTTTCCCTGCTTTATTGCCACGAGAGCGTCCCTGGAGTGGTTTTCTTTTCTGTGGTGCGGTCAAAGAATTTCAGGTGTTGCGAAGGCACGCCAAACTGGTACGTCTTGCCGACCTCAAACGAATGGCCCAGCAGAAGCCGCGCAATCACCTTTTTGCCTTCGGCCCGCCCGCCAACCAGTGTTCCGGAAAGAATATATTCCGCTCCCAGATATTCGGCGTTTTCCACCTTGAAGTTGAAAACGACTTTGGCAGTATCTTTAATGTCTTCCGCAACCCGGAAGTGTTCCGGACGAAAGCCCACGATCACGTCGCCATTCTCGATCAGGTTCATCGGCGGCGATCCGAGGAAGGTGGCGACAAACGTGTCTGCGGGATCGTCATAAACCTCCGTGGGTGTGCCGAACTGGCGGACCACGCCTTTGTTCAGCACCACGATACGGTCGCCCATGGCCATGGCTTCGACCTGGTCGTGAGTCACGTAAATCGTAGTGGTCCCTACGCGGCGATGGAAGCGCTCAAGCTCTTCGCGGGCGGAAAGGCGGAGTTTCGCGTCCAGATTGGAAAGAGGTTCATCCAGCAGGAACACCGAAGGCTCGCGCACAATGGCCCGCGCCAGGGCCACGCGCTGTCTCTCGCCGCCGGAAAGTTCGCGGGGCTTTCGTTGCAGCAACCCGCCAATTCCCAGCAGAGATGCCGCCCATTCCACTTTTTCCCGCTCCACTTTACGGCGCGCGCTGATGCGTTCAAAGAATCCCAGCGGTTTGCCGTCTTCCGACGTTTCTACCCGAATGGACTTCTGGGCACGAAGTGGAAATGCGATGTTTCGATATACCGTGAGATGCGGATAAAGCGCATAGCTCTGGAACACCATGGCAATGCGCCGTTCCCGCGGACTCAGATCGTTGACCACCCGGTCGCCAATCATAATTTCGCCGGATGTAGGCTGCTCCAGCCCTGCGATCATGCGCAGCAGAGTGGTTTTCCCGGAGCCGGAAGGCCCCAGGAAAACCAGAAATTCGCCTTCGCGAATTTCCAGATTTACGTTGTTAACTGCTCCAAGTTCTCCTTCTTTAAATACCTTGGTCAAATCCCTGACTTGAACGATCGCCATCCAATCCCCTTATTTCCATCTGGCAAATATGCGTTTGTATTCTGCTTCTGCGGCCTTGGCCGCGTCTTCCGGCGTCTCATCACCACGGGCAACTTTGGCGAACATGGTCGGGATCACCCAGGTCTTGAAGGCATCATCGATAGCGGCGGTGGCATAACCGGGATAACCCACGTTGGTCGCCCAGCTCAGCACATCGCCCAGGACTTTGTACTTGTCAGACGGGTTCGCACGCGGATCGTTCGCGATCTCCTTCTGCAGATTCGGCACGGTCGTGGGGAAGCAGGGAAAATTGTAAAACTGCCCCGCGGCAAAACCGTCGTGGAATGAATCCATATAGTCGATCAGGAACTGCTGAGCGCCGTCCTTGTTCTCGGCAAATTCCCAGATCACATAGCAGTTCATCACGTGCTCGGCGGCAATCCGGCGCACCGGACCTTTGAGCGCGCGAGAAACCATGATCTTGCTGTCGATCGGCAAATGCTCTCTTTCCGACTGCCGGCTGATGGAAATCGCATTGGCAACGTAAGAAACGCGACCGGCGAGCATGGCCTGATTGTTCGAAGGCGGCGTCCAGGTAAACACCTCGGGAGTCTCCGATTCCTGATACAGCGCCTTCATGAACTTCAAAGCTTCAATGGTGTTTTTGGAATTAATGGTCACATTGCCGGCTTCGTCCTGCTCCGAGCCGCCAAAAGACCACAGCAGAGCACGCATGGCCATGCTGGTATCGAGTTCCTGTGCTAATCCAAGCCCACAGGGATGACCTGTCTTGTCGCGTATCTTTTTGGCCCCAGCGCGCAGATCGTCATAGGTGTCCGGACCATTGGGATAGCCCGCCTCAGTCCACCAGTCTCTGTGCCAGTTACCGGGATCAGGAGTGTATGCATCGGAAAAGGCAAAATACTTTTTCGTTTTGGGGTTGTAGGTGGACTTGTGCGCCAGATCGATCTTCTTCCCGTGCTTCTTCTCCACTTCCTGGTACACGTGGCTCATATCGATGACCTGATTCTCGTAAGCGGCCGGCGGCGAGAGGAACATAAACAGATCGTGGCCTTTTTTGGCCTGTGCTTCCGCGGCGCCCTTGGCGTTCAGGTCAACCAGATTGATGTTGTCCACAATAACGTTAGTATTGTTCTTCTGGCCCCATTGTTTGGTGTACGTATTGTTGAACCACGTGTCCCAGGCGGGCACAAAGTGGCTCCACTGCAGGATTTTCAATGTCTTCTGCTGCGCCGCCGCCCGCTCCGGAAACAGAAACGCCGGACCGAGTCCGCCGGCGATCACTCCCGCGCTCGTCAGCTTAATGAAATCCCTGCGCGATACACCCTGGCTGTTCTTTTTCCTTGCCATGCTCCCTCCTCCTCAATTTCGTGCATCGAACTCCGTCAAAAAATGTCATCGCTCTTCGCCGAAACGTTTTACGTCTTCTGGCGCGTCTTTCGTTACAACGGGTTTGTTTCCCTGCACCATCACGCGAATCTGCTCGACCACGTCCGGATTGGCCAGAGTGGTCACGTCTCCAGTGTCCATGTGATTGGAGATGGCCGCCAGCACGCGCCGCATGATCTTGCCGGAGCGGGTCTTGGGCATATCCGGGACTACATGGACTTTTCTTGGCCGGGCAATTTTACCAATTTGCGTTTCAATTGCTTCGCGGACCTTGTCTTCAATCACGCCGCCGGAATGGAGCACGCCAGGCTTGAGCGAGACATAAGCTTCAGGCACCCGGCCTTTGACCTCATCCACCACGGGGACCACGGCGGCCTCGGCGATTTCAGGAACGGTAAGGCAGGCCGACTCCAGCTCTTTTGTCCCCAGGCGGTGGCCGGCAACGTTGATCACATCATCCACGCGTCCCAGGATGCGGAAGTATCCATCGGCAGTTTGCACCGCGCCGTCACCGGCAAAGTAAGGCCAGTCATGCCAGTCTTTGCTTTGCGGATTTTTATTGTATTTCTGGTAGTACTGGCGGACGAAGCGTTCGCGGTCGCCCCACACGGTTTGAAAAATTCCCGGCCACGGATTGCGAATGCAGATGTTCCCGGCTTTGCCGGATCCGGGCTTCACCTCGTCTCCATGTTCGTCAAAAATGATCGGATAGATTCCTGGCACGGAAGGCCCCGCGCTTCCCGGCTTCATAGGATCAAGCGCGGGTTTGGTGCTGCACAGAAAACCGCCGTTTTCAGTTTGCCACCAGGTATCCACGATCACAGCTTCGCGCTTGCCTACCACTTCGTAATACCACTTCCAGACTTCCGGCTCGATCGGCTCGCCGACCGTGGTCATGTGCTTGAAGTGGTAGTCGTATTTCTTCGGCTCATCAGGCCCAGCCTTGCGGAGCATGCGGATCGCCGTGGGCGAAGTGTGAAAGATATTCACACTCAGCCGCTCCGCCACGCGCCAGGGGCGGCCTGCATCCGGATAGTTCGGCACGCCTTCATACAGCACGCTGGTCGCGGCGAGGGCCAGCGGACCATAGACGATATACGAGTGTCCAGTAATCCAGCCGATATCGGCCATGCACCAGTACACATCTTCCGGGTGAATGTCCTGAATGTATTTTGAGGTGCCCGCGACATAGGCCAGATAGCCGCCGCTGCCATGCTGGCATCCCTTGGGGCGGCCCGTGGTGCCGCTGGTGTACATGAGAAAAAGCGGCGCTTCCGACGGCATGGATACCGGCTCGACTTTTTTACCGGCATAATTCTTCAGCACTTCATCCACAAAGAAGTCGCGACCCTCGACCATCGGTTTGGCGGAAGCATACTGTCCGCGATTCCGCCGCCACACCAGCACTTTCTCTACGTTCTGGCCTTCTTTCGCCGCCTGGGCCACGGCCAGATCGGCCTTTTCCTTGTGGTCGGTCAGTACTCCGCCGCGATAGTAGCCATCAATCGTAATCAGCACTTTGCTGCCGGAGTCAGCCGCGCGCAAACCGCAGGCCTCGCCGCTGAATCCACCGAAGACCACGGAATGGACCACGCCCAGCCGCGCACAAGCCAGCATGGTGATGGGCAGCTCCGGGACCACCGGCATGTGGATGGTGGCGCGGTCGCCCGCCTTCAGTCCGGCAAAATCCCGCAGCAGGGCCGCCATTTCATTCACCCGGAAATACAGTTCCTGATAGGTAATCGCAACCGGCGCGTCTTCTTCCGGCTCGCCTACAAAAATGAAGGCGGCTTTGTTTTTGTATTTGGCGAGATGGCGGTCGATACAGTTGAAAGAAACATTGAGCTTGCCGCCGGCAAACCACTTCCAGAAAGGAGCGTCGCTGGTGTCGAGGGTCGTGTGCCAGTAATGGTCCCACGTGAGCAGGTCGCCATATTCGCGGAAGCACTCGGGGAAATTCTTTTCGCTGAAGCGCTCATTGACCGCGGGATCGGAAAGGTTCGCCTGACCGATAAAGGCGGGCCCCGGATAATAATACTGCTCTTCTTTCCAGTGGACCGCGATCTGTGCTTCCGTCAGCTCTGATCCCTGCTCTTGCGTTGTACTTACGTCGTTCATGATCGTGCCCTCTTGCTTTTCGTTCATCGAAAGAATAGACCCGACGGAGTCTCTTGCACAACAGGCGCGGGCGGCTGATTTGCCGCCCGCTTGGCCCAAACGCAATTCAGTTCGGTCCGGAGCCGCGAACTTACTTTTTGCCAGGAAGCGCAATTTCCGCCCAAATCTTCTTGTGCACGGTTTCCTTTAGCAGAAATGAGCCAATGACGAAGGTTATGGCGGCCACGCCGATCGGATAGTACAGCCCGTCGAATGGATTCCCGGTAGCCGCCGGAATCCAGACGCAGATCAGCGGCACCAGCCCTCCAAAAACGCCATTACCTATGTGATAAGGCAATGAAAGCGCGGTATAGCGGATTTTCGCGGGGAAGGATTCCACCAGAAACGCGGCAATAGGCCCATAAACCATGGTGACGAAAATGACCTGAAGAAAGACCAGCCATACCAGTTTGGTCTTGTTCGCATCTTTGGCCACGGGTGCGGTCACTGCTTTCCCGGTTGCATCCACGGTTTGCGGCACCAGCAGGGTCGCGCCGGTCGCCTTGTTTTTAGTGTGGTCCACGTGGGTCACGTTATTGCCCGCGGCCCGCTGCATGGCAGGATAGATGCCAATGTCCGTTCCCGGCACGCGATAGGACACGCAGGCCAGAAGCAAGCCGGCCATAATGATTTTTTTGCGGCCAATCTTGTCAGAAAGCCAGCCAAACAAAACAAACAGCGGCATACCGAGCAGCAGCGCCTTGGCTACGATAATATTCCCGTCGCGCGGCGGTACCTTTAGTATGGTGAGCATAAAGAACAAGGCGAAAAACTGTCCCGTGTACCAGACCACGCCCTGGCCGGCAGTTGCGCCAAACAAAGAGATCAGGAACAACTTAAAGTTCGGCCATTGTGTGAAGGCTTCCTTCAGAGGCGCGGTTGAGGTCATACCTGACGCCTTGATCTGCTGGAAAATCGGAGATTCCTTCATTTGAAGCCGTATATAAAGAGAAATCAGCACCAAAACCAGAGATGCCAGGAAGGGGATTCGCCAGCCCCAGTCTTTGAAGGCCACTTCGCTCATGGAATTCTGTGTTCCCAGAATTACCGCGATGGACACAAATAAACCCAGCGTGGCAGTAATCTGAATAAAGCTGGTGTAAAAACCGCGTTTGTCATCGGGTACATGCTCGGCCACGTAGACTGCAGCGCCACCATATTCACCACCCAGCGCCAGTCCCTGGAGAACGCGCAGGAAAATCAGGACCACGGGCGAGAACCAGCCAGCGGTTGCGAAGCTGGGCAAAGCTCCTACCAGCGCCGTAGCGCCTCCCATAATGGTGAGAGTCACAATGAAGGCATATTTACGACCAACCAGGTCACCGATGCGCCCGAAGAAGAGCGCACCAAATGGACGCACCATAAAACCAACCGCAAACGTCGCCAGATAGGCGATGTACTGAAAGAGCTCATTCCCCGGGGGATAAAACTTGGGAGCCAGAAACGTCACCAGGGTCCCAAAAATGTAAAAGTCGTACCACTCGATCATGGTCCCGACCGATGAAGCCAGGATCACCGTCCAAATCTTCGAAGTTGGAATCTGGTCCGACGACGTCACAACGGTTGTACTCGACATGCCGCCTCCTGAGATGAAGGGCCCTCGGCCTCTCCGGGCCGGCCCTTAAAATTTATGATTACAGCGACTGCGTTTTCGAAATCAGGGCCGTATTCGCCTCATTAGAGAGCGCCTTGCCCCCGAAAATTTCAGAGGGAAAATAGACTAGTCGTTATCGTGGTGTTGTCAATGGCAAATGTGAAAAACAGCCGTTTATTTTTAGTATAGGAAAGGAGACATGCAGATCCTGCCAGGATCCGCATTGCCAGCAAAACTGCCGGGGACGAACGGCCATTGCCTGGGATTGCATGCAGGGTTCTCTCCGCGGCCCTGAATATTTTTCCGGGAAAAATTATCAGCACGCAAAGCGGCCCTCGGAAAGAATGCAAAACCTGGTGTAAAATGAAAAAGTCCGCAAGCATTGCAGGCGCGTAGCTCAGTTGGTTAGAGCGCTACCTTGACACGGTAGAGGTCAGGAGTTCGAGTCTCCTCGTGCCTACCATTTCTTTTCTTGGACTTACAGGCTGAGCGCCGCAAAAGTCCAACCCACAATTGAACCCACAGCTCATTGCATCGCTTCTTTCTGCAACCCCACGGCCTTCAGGAACTCTCCCTGGGCGGCGCGTGTTTCGTCACTGTCTTCCTGCGTATAGAGATCCAGCGTCGTTTGAATCCGTGAATGACGAAGGATGCCCTGCACAGTCTTTGGCTCCACCTTCGCCTTGTTCACCAGCCAATTGCTCAGACTGTGCCGCAAGTTGTGAAGGCCGAAGCGATGCCCCTTGCCTATCTCTACTCCGGCTGCAATTGCCGCTGGACGCAGATGATCCGCAACAAAGACACCAGATGAGAGAGGCACTTTTCCATACGCCTTGAGCGACGGGAACACAAAATCAGTGTCCTTTGCATAAGGCGTTTGTGCCTGCCAGTCACGCAGGTAATGAGCCAGCACTGAATGCAATGGGACGAAACCATTTGAGAAGTCGGTTTTCGTCTCGCCGTCCTTTCCCATTGCCCAGCGCTTTGAAACCCGAATCCTTCCTTCGTTCCATCGGATGTCCGACCAGCGCAGTGCCAGCATCTCGGAAGAGCGGAGCGCCGTTGCTGCACAGGTGAGCACCAAAATGTAATGAAGGGGATTGCTGAGAGATTTCAGAATTGCGAATGTCTGGACTGGCGTGATGACGATAGCTTTGTAGTTGGTCGTGCAGCGTGTTTCCACAAGCTGTGCCGGATTCTTGGAGACACACTCATGCAGGATGCCAACTTTGTAAATGCGATGCATGACTCCACGCATTTTTGAGATCGTCGTCCACGCAAGACCGAAATCCGTGTGAAGCGACTTCAACCACCGCTGCAGATCAAGGGGTTTGATGTCCTCCGCGATTTCATCGCCCCAGCGGGCAATGAGGTAATCACGGACAATATGCTCCGTGATGGTGATGGTATTTTCGGATTTCGGGCGTACTGCATCTGCGCCGAAATCTGCCTTTAAATAATGCTCGGCAAGCGCGTCGAAACGGATGCGCCCAGAATTAGGGGTTTCGTTGATCCTGACGAGCAGACCGAGTTTGTTCACTTCGCGCCAAGCATCCGCCTCTTTCGGGAAGTCCCGAACGAGACCCACCGGCACGGTGTTCTCCACTCTTCTGCCGTCCGATCTTGCGACCCGGTATCTGAGCACCCAGGTTTCTCCTTCCTTGCGCGGCATTTTCTTTAATGATCCTCGCTGATAAGCCATAGTTCCTCTTTTCAGCGGGGACTGCCAGATCGGATCATAGCGCGTTTTATTCGTTTTGGGATCAGCGTCATTATCTTTTTCCTGCAATCGACGCTGCGAGTTCAGACAGACGAAACACCCAAATCTTGCGCTTGCTTCCCGTGCCCAGCGAGTAGGCTCCAGCGATACCTCTGCGCGCTAAGGCAAGCAAGTAACGGCGCTTTACGGATAGAAACTTGGCGGCTTCGTCAGCCGATACAAAAGGCTCCGGGAGTGTGGTCATATTGTCCCTCGTGCAAGAGTGTGCAACAGAGGGACTCACTATTGAGAGATAAAGAACGTTACATGGAACGGGAATGTTGCTCCGCGCATTGCTGATAGTTACTTGATGGTAGACCGATTTAAGTGGCAAATGATTTTCTGAAAGCCCTTTTGCTTGCGAATAGGATCGAAGATGGGCCATGCGTCCAGCCAGAGAATGAGCGGATGGCGTTTGTTGAAAGCATGTTCCAATGCCCAGACTGCCCGTTGGTTTTCGCCAAAGGCCATGCACGCGATAGCACACTGAACCCAGTCCACCGATTCATCAATATTGGCAATCAATTCCTTCACCCAGGCAATGGTTTGCCCGCGCTTCTGCGAGGTTATTTTTTTTGCTCGGCTGACGCATAAGGCAGCCAGCCCCGGCATAACCCACTGACCCTTCTCATTGCCAACGAGCAGTTGCAATCGTTCATAGTGGTGCAATGCTTCATCCGCGCGGTCCAGCGCCAGATAGAGAACGCAGAGCGCCAAATGCGTGAACCAGCGATTGCGATCAAGTTTGAGGGCGTTCGCAAGGACGGCCTCTGCCTCCCCAAATTGTCGTACGGCATACAGATAAAGGCCGTATGCACACTGCGCGTCGGGACTCTCAATGCACTCTTCGGCGTTCAATTTGGCCAGCAGCAGTGCCCGCTCTCTTTTGTCGGTTGTAAAGAGAAAAGCTTGATACCAAGCGTAGTTAAGAGTTTGCGCCTTATCCAATTGAAGGGCAGCTTTGAACTCCGATCCTGCCAGCACGATTTCATGACAGCACAGTAATGCCGCACCACGTGCGGCGTGCGTGTGCCAATCATCCGGGGTCAGCTCAACTGCGTCCTTTGCAATCTGCAAAGCCACGGAGAGCATCTCCGTTTCAGGTGAGGAGCGGCTCATATAGACGCTCATGGCGCAGAGTGCTTCCACCAAGCCGATGTGCGCGCCGGTGTGCCCTGCCTGGGACGACGTTACATCATGCAGATAGTCAAGCGCGGCGCTCATGGCCTCGGGAGATTTCTGTTGGAGAAAATGAGTCCCCAGCCGGAATTTCTGACTATCGGGATGGGAAGGGTTGTAACTGAAGAGCGGTTTGTATGCCTCGCCTGCCTGAAACTTGATGCGTTTTCCTGGTGGCGACTGCGGCAGACGGATGATGACCACATCGTCTTGGCCGTCCCTCGCATAGTACTCCATCAGGAGGGTGCGCACGAGGTCAATGGTTCTGCGGGCGATGTTGGATTCTGGCTTGTACGGCGGTGTAGGAAAGACGGTTTCCCGAATGTATTTCTCTGTGATGTCTTCGCCCGCAAGAGCCCCGCGCACGATGCATTTCAGAACCTTGGCCTGCTGACGGCGGGATGCGATGGTTTCATTGGCCAGCATCCTTTCAAGCTGCCGTTCTACATCGGAATGGGGCGGAATGGAGCTCTTCTCTTGGGACATCCGTCTTAAGGCCCGGCACTGCCATTATGCCTCATCCGAAAGCCCGTTTAACGTTCTTTATCTTTCCATGAAATTAAGCTCACGGCACCATGGGCCAATGAACTTGATCACAGAACTTCTGAGTAGCAACCATCATGCGGGGCAGGGTGTTATGGCCGCTCCGCTTGTCTGTCCTCTGGAAGCAAATCGACGGAGGCCAGCCCTATGAAGGCGTATTACCAAGAAAAGGGCATCTCCCTTTATCACGGCGATTGCCGGGACGTGCTGCACGATATTGAGTCCGAATCCGTGGAAATGGCGCTCACCGATCCTCCCTATCTGGTTTCGTACAAGGGGCGCTGGGGAAGCAAGCAGGGCACTATCAAGGGCGATGCGGAGGCAAGTTGGATTGCTCCGGTATTCGTTGAACTCTGGCGGATTCTTGTCGCGGATGCTCTTTGCTTCAGCTTCTATGGATGGCCACATGCAGACACATTCATGACGGTATGGAAGCTGGTCGGTTTCAGGCCCATCAGCCAGATTGTATGCGTCAAGAACGTGTGGGGACTGGACTACTTTACCCGCAGTCAGCACGAAACGGCTTACCTTCTGGCGAAGGGAAAACCAGCCAAACCCCATACGGCTATCAGCGACGTGGTGGATTGGCAGCGCGTGCGCGCTCCTCTACACCCCAATCAAAAGCCTTTGGCGACCATCTCGAAATTGATGGAAGCCTACACCCGACCTGCAACCTGCATTGTAGATCCCTTCGTCGGGAGCGGCACGACGCTCGTTGCCGCGCGCAATCTGGGCAGGCGGGCCATCGGAATTGAGGTGGAGGAGCGTTACTGCGAGATTGCCGCTAGGCGGCTTTCACAAGCCACTGCCGAATTGTCGAGGGACTCATGGGTTTAACGCGCGACGTATCTGCAAAGGCGGCACGGCAGAGCGATCTCTCTGATATAGACAGGCCGCTTTACAGTTTTTCCACCATCGACCATTTCTCATGGAGATCGGCCTTCGAGGGCACATTAATCTGCGGGTCTCCCGGTTCGGGCAAAAGCAGCACCAGCGGCAAAAGCCTCGCTTATGCGTTCCTCCGGGAGCCGATGAGCGGCGGGCTGGTGCTAACCGCAAAAGCTGAGGAACCCCGCAACTGGATTGCCTATGCAAAAGCGTGCGGGCGTGAGCAAGATCTGATCATATTCAATGCCGAGAGCGGCCATGTCTTCGATCCGCTCTGGTACTCGTGGAATCGGCCAGGACGCGGCTCCGCTGATTTGGAAGCTATCATCGACCTCTTCTCCACCTTGCTGTCCATAGGCAAGCAACACATCGGCGTTAATAACGACCGATTCTGGGAACTGGCGACAGAACAATTGATGCGCAACGTGCTGGTGCTGCTGTCACTCTCCGGCGAGTCCGTTTCGATTGTCAACATGCACCGGGTAATTCAGTCGCTGCCGTCGCGTCCAGGTGAGTTTGAAGAGGAAGCGTGGCAAAACGAATCGTACTGCGCGGGGTTGATTCGCTCCATTCGTGAACGGCAGGACACCCTCACCTCGACACAATGGAACGATCTGGATGTGGCCACGCACTATGCATTCAAACGCTGGCCGAATTTCGATGAACGTCCCCGCAGTTCGATTGAAATGACCTGGGCGGGTATGGCGGACAAGTTCCTGTTCCATCCCTTTGCCAGACTGTTCTGTTCGGGACGGGCCACGTTTGTGCCGGAGGTGACGACGCATCAGGGAAAGATCGTGATCGTCGATTTCCCCATGCTCGAATACGGCCATGAGACAGGCCGCTTAATCAACATTCTGGTGAAGCTTATTTTCCAGCAGGCATGGTTGCGCCGCGATCTTCGGGAATCCGCCAATCCCGTATTTCTTTGGCAGGACGAATTTCAGTATTTCGTCACACCACGCCGCGACAATTCCTTTCAGCAGACCTGTCGAGGATCGCGTGTGGCCGTCGTCTGCCTTACGCAGAATATTTTGAACCTGTCGGAAGAGCTGGGTGAAGCGCAACCCGGATCGAAAACCAAGGCGTTTTTAGCCAATCTCATGCTGAAGGTACTGCATCAGCAAAGTTGCCCCGACACTAACACCTACGCCGCCGATTTGATCGGCAAGCAGTATCGCTATATCGACAGCTACAACACGAATGTCAAAGGCGCGGCAACGACCGGCGCAGCACAGCAACTGGTCTATAACGTCGAGCCGCTCGCGTTTTCACAGCTTACAAAGCCGGATGCCGTAAGCCCGCTTGCAACCGCAATTGTGTACCAGGGTGGCAAGGCTTTCAACGCAACGATGACACGGGAGAACCCGCAAGGGTGCAATTACCTCACCGTAGCTTTCTCGCGCGACATTTAACGCTAACTCAAGGAGAACATGCAAATGACAGAACAGCAACAACCAATAAACGCCAGCAGGTCACTGCAACAGAAGTATGAGATGGGCTTACGTATCTCGCAGGGCGTCGCCACCATCGTCACCATGCCGCTCGAATATGCGCTCCGGCCTTTCTTCGGCACTCGCTATTTCGATCCTATCCAAACACTATTCGCCTGGGCTTTTATGGCGTTCCTGCCGGTGTTTGGCGTAATGGCCAACCAGCAGATGACTGCGGGAGGCTCACCCTCCTCTGATGGTCTTCTGGGACTGGGCACTTTGTCGGCCATCTTCTTTGCCAGCCATTTGCTTCATGGTCCCCGTACATGGCGGCGGATGATTCAGATGGAGCGTGAAGGGCACAGTGAATTTGAAGGCGATGCCCTGCCGTTTTTCGCCCTGCTACCTCACGGAGACCGCTTCTGGATGGTACGTCTCGTCTATGAGCCGGTGTTCGTTGTGACCGTAGGCATCGTGCTTCATCTGGTCACCATTCTTGACCGTCCGGCAATGATTTACTTGGTTGTCGCTGGCATCGTTCTTGCGTTCAAAAACTCCATGTCCTGGTATCAGGGCTGGCTACATTTGCGCCTGCTGATGGATGCCAAGTTTGCCGGGCCTCTGATGGCCAAAGCTGCTGCCGGGAAAGCGACGGAGAAAGAACTGGCCCAGGTGCATATGGCGGGATTTCCCAAGAGCGTACCTGCCGAGATCAGAACAGCGGCCATCCTTGAAGCGGCTCCACGGATGCCCGTTTTGCCTGCGAATATCGCGCAGCTGATTTCTCCCATTGAACCGAATGCAGCAGGGGTTGCATAGGCCACCAGAGACTGCCCGGCATGGCGGCAATCGATGCTCGTGCCGGGCATTTCAAGGAGTGATAGCAATGGCATTGCTCGATTTCATAAAGCAACGGACACAGCAACAATCGGGGCCAAAGCCCACAATGGAAACGCCAAAGCTGGAAGCACAAAAAGATGTGAGCAAAGTGCTCTCAGGGGCGGAGCTTGCGAAATTCAGGGACGTGGGAGAGCGACTGCAAAAAGCGACCACGTATTCGCGTAGTCAGCTACTCGCGCCTGCGGCGGGCGATGATAGCAATGCAGCGTTGCTGCAAAAGCAAAATAATCAGAATAAAGCGCAGGCAGCATTGAGTCCGACTGACCATCACAAAGGCCAAACGGCAATTCAGAAACGGGCGCGCGGATGGGAGCGGTGATGCGGCGGATGCTGGCCTAACCACTGTTAGGGGAGACGTATGCAGGAAAGAATTTCTAGTTATGGTTGCATCTTGATTGCTTCCCTGTTAGCAAGCTTTTCTTCAACCAAGCGTATTTCGAACTAAACATTGCACCTTACGACATTCATCCATGTTACGAATCACGGCCAGTACGTCAGCAAGCGGAGCCAAGCGTTATTACGGCGAAAATCTCACACGCAACGATTACTACATCGAAGGCCAGGAGGTCGCGGGAGAGTGGGGAGGCAAGGCTGCGGAGCAGCTTTGCCTCAGCGGGCAGGTGGATGCACCGCGCTATTTTGCGCTGTGCGACAACCTGCACCCTTCGGGTAACGGCCAGCAACTCACGCCGCGCCGAAAGGACAATCGCCGCGTGGCGTTTGACTGGACATTTTCGGCACCCAAGGCGGTGTCGGTACTTTATGAAATGTCCGGCGATGAGGCCATCGTGAAGGCATTTCAGGCGAGTTACCGCGAGACGCTCAATGAGGCAGAAGCGGAGATGAAAACGCGGGTGCGCGTGAAGGGTAAAAATGAGGATCGCATCACGGGCAATATGGCATGGGCAGAGTTTCTTCATTTCACCGCCCGACCTGTCAATGGAAAGCCCATGCCGCATTTGCATGCACATTGCATGGTGTTCAATGTTACGCATGACGACACGGAGCAGCGCTGGAAGGCATCGCAGCAAGGCGATCTGAAACGCGACGCAGATTATTGGGAGGCGGCGTTTCACACGCGCTTTGCCAAACGCTTAAACGATCTGGGCTATGCCACGGTCAAAAAAGGCACCAGCTTTACATTGGCCAACCTGCCGCAATCGATCACCGATAAATTCTCGGAACGGCGCAACGAAATTGAGCAACAAGCAGCAGCCCTTGGCATCGTCAGCGCGGAAGGCAAACATTCCATTGGCTATTTTGGACGTGAGCATAAGACGGTGGGTCTTGGCAAAGCTGAATTGCGCCGTGAATGGACGGCGCGACTTTCTCACGCGGAGCGCGAAGCGCTCCAAAAGGTAATGGCCGGTGAAGAGAGCGGTGGGCGCGGTATTTCCACCGATGAAGCCGTCGCTTACAGCCTTGAGCACTCCTTTGAGCGTGTGTCTGCACTTTCAGAGAAACGCGTCAAAGCCGAAGCGCTGCGTTACGGCGTCGGCTCCGTTTTGCCGGAAGCGGTGGAGAGACTCAGCCGACACGCCGACGTGGTGGCAATGGACGTAAACGGCCAGCGCATGATGACCACCAAGGCCGTGCTTTCAGACGAGATTGCCATGCTGCAATTTGCCCGCAGCGGGCACAACCGATTTGCGCCGCTGCTCCACGCTCCGGGCAAGTTTCCGGGACTGTCGGAGGAGCAGCAAATGGCGGCACGGCATGTGCTCTTAAGCAGTGACCGCGTTGTGGGCATTCGCGGCGGTGCCGGAACGGGGAAAACGCGCATGATGAAAGCCACGATTGCGGCGATAGAAAGTAATGCTGCTGTGGCGGGCGACTATAACAAGGTCTTTGTGTTTGCGCCCTCTGCGCAAGCCTCGCGCGGCGTTCTGAAAGCGGAAGGCATGGCCAATGCCGACACTCTCGAACGGTTTCTCGTCGATGAGAAACTCCAGCAAGCAGCCCGCAAGCAAGTGCTGTGGGTGGATGAGGCAGGCATGATATCCAACCATTCCATGCAACGTTTGTTTGCGGTGGCGCGACAGCAGCAATGCCGAATCATTTTGTCTGGCGACTATCGTCAACACGCATCCGTTGAAGCCGGTGACAGCTTCCGACTGCTTGAATCAGAAGCGGGAGTCCGGCTTTTTGAGTTGAAGAAAATTCGCCGCCAGCAGAACCCGCAATACCGCAAGGCGGTTGAAGAAATCAGCCAGGGTTCCGTAAAGGGAGTGCAAAGAGGCTTCGACCGATTGAACAGGATGGGTGCCATTATCGAAGCGACAGCGGAAGAACGGCACAGATTGCTGGTAAATGACTACCTGAAGGCAGTGGAGGATAGCGCATCCTCCCTCATTATTGCGCCGACACACGCGGAAGGAAAACGCCTGACGGACGCATTGCGCAAAGCGCTTAGAGAGCGTAGCAAGCTTGGGCAGGAACGGGAATTCATCGTCCGGGAGCCTACCAACTGGACGGAAGCGCAAAGGCGTGACCCGCGCAATTATGAGTCGGGCATGGTTGTTGAGTTTCATCAGGCAGTGCCGGGAGTACGGCAACGCGACCATGGCGCGCGGGAAACCAAAGGCGGATTTGCGCGGGGTGCCCGTGCGGTGGTGATTCAAGGCGGCAAAGCAGTGCGGTTGCAATGTGAGGATGGCACACAAACAGTGTTGCCTGCGGAGCATGCCGGACGGTTTCAAGTTTATGCGACCGATAAGCTTGCCGTGGCTGCGGGCGACCGCGTTCGCATCACCAAAAATGGTTATGCCAAAGCTGAGAACGGTAAGCCCATACGTCTCAATAATGGTGAAACTTTCACCGTGGAAGGGTTTAACGACAAGGGTGATATCCGTCTTTCTGACGGCAAGGTTTTGCCCAAGGGATATTCGCATTGGGAGCTGGGGCATGTGTCAACATCGCATTCAGCACAAGGACAAACGTTAGACCGTGTGTTTATTGCCGCTGGACACGAATCGCTAGGCGCGGTTGGGCAACAGCAATGGTATGTGTCGGTCTCACGCGCACGGCATGAATGCAAAGTGTATGTCGAGGACAAAGCGGAAATACGCAGTGCCATCGCCAGGAGCGGAGAGCGGTTATCAGCGGTCGAACTGGTGAGCCAGAATGCGCGGGTGATGAGCGATGTCCATGCGGGATTGATGGAGCGCAACCGCGTATGGCGTTTCTTGAAAGAACGCGCAGCGGCCATCGCTGCGGGTTTACGCCATCAAATGCAAGCCCGTGAAGCGCCGAAAGGCGGCATGAGCTATGTCTAACCGGAAACCCAGCGCAGGCAAAAAGAATTTTGCGGAAGTAATTCTTAATGGTGCTGATAGCGATGCACGCAAGGGATATACCAATGAATGGCAGCCTGCTGCACAAGCATTGAGCCTGCGGCTGTGGTTCAAGGATGGACGCAGATGCGAAGGGCTTCCCTGGGCGCTTTATTCTGGTGATGACTGGCAGAGCAGCAATAGCGGAGAGCCTGAGCGTCTCACTTTGACTTTCGGAGTGCGCACGGTAACCGTTGAAGGATACAACCTCAGACATCTGGTTGAGCAGATTGACGAGGGACGGCTTAAATCCATCCGTGAGCATGACAGCCACGAGGCGGCGCTGCTGCGCAGCGGACACACGAAAGACGATGAGGAAGGGGAGGCAGTCATTATCCGAATTGACGTTGAGCCTTCATTGCAAGATTTCGCAAGCAGTATCAGGGAGGAAGCATGATGAAATTGGAGATTTTGGAAACGCTGAAAGACGATGAGTTGCGTTCTATCATCAGCCGCGCTGAAGAACTACTCAGGCAACATGACCGGGCGCTCAAGGAAAAAGCGCTCAAAGATGCCCGCACGATTCTGGAAGCAGCAGGATTGAGCCTGCGCGATATTGCCCCCAAGGGCAGGAACGAAAGGCCCGGCAAAAGCCCGGTGTATCACGGCGGACGCTGCTATCAGCATCCAGAGCGTCGGGAATTGGTGTGGACGGCGAAAGGGCAAAAGCCCAATTGGTTGCGCGAGCTTGAGAAAGAAGGAGGGCGTGCCGTTGAGCAGCAATCTGACTTACAAGCACAGAACAACGCCGCTACTGTCATCAAATCTTAACTTGAACTGTTATTGGAACGGCTTAGGGTCGGCAATTGGATACAAAACTATATGGGAGAAGTGCGCATGACAGTGGAATGGGCTGTCACAAAAGTTTCACTGTTCAAATAATGCTGCCGATGCTAAGGTGAACATAATCTCTCATCTGCAACCGCCTTCCAAATGGAGTACTCTGTATGACACTACCCATCAAAGACTGGCTCATTAAATCTTCTTTTATTCCTGTAGCACAACAGCCCCAACTAAATCGACGCGATTATCATAATGACGCCGTGTGCGCCGAGCTACCGAGTTCGATCAACACCAATGAGTTGCTAAACTTAATTGATACATATACGCGTGGCAACGGTGAGGCTATTATAAACAGCGACTCTGACCAGCATAGGTTGATACTTCCCCATAACACCCTGACGGAAGTGCGTGCCAATCTGAGAGCCGAAAAACCTCAGAAGTTTTCTTCTATCGAAGAAATGGCGGCTGCAAGGAAACAAGGAAGATAATGCCCCAGATAGCTAACCTGTTCACGACGCGTCCTCCGTGTGAGTGCAATTGCGACAACGACGAACTAGGCTTCCATCTCGTCTCCGCTCTGTCGAAAGGAAATCGTGTCTTTCTCCGATAATATTAATTCCTTTGGGGCAGCGGGTACAGCGGTTAGCCATCATGCATCCCCCCGCATATATTGGTGTTGCAGCGCCAAAAATATGACGGACCGAATGCTCCTTGTGATCGGCGTTGCGCTTGCATTGTCTTATACTGTCGCACGACCCTTCTATTAAGTAACGCCAGTCACCCCACACATGGGTTGGTGATGAGTCGTTCTCGACGTGGTCTTTGTTGCGAGTACAATATCGCTTAGTTGTACATTCTGAAGAAGATGAATAAATCCATTCACCCCATATATGTTTGATATTGCCTTCAATTTCATGGCTGCAACGACTACATTTCCTGACAAGTTTACAGGAATCGCTGGATTCATAATTCCAATCTTCATACTGATGCACTACTCGCTTTGCTGTCGCGTTACAGCGGCGACATGTTCCCGTCTGATTACATTTGCTATCTATGAAAATCGTATACTCATATTCCCATTCATAAGCGTGAAGGCCAACGCCACATGCCTGCTTGCCAACCCATTTCGTTGCGTCATCAAACCACCTCACTGTATGCCTCCGAGAAATCATCCCAAAAGCTCATACGTTCAGAATCTCGCTTTCTATTTTAGATTTGGGGCCGATTTTCCCAAAAATCTCTGGCGCATAGCGGAACTGGATGTAAAGACAGCTATAAGAGTCTGTCCGCCGAACGCGTCGAGCAGAAGACCTTGCCAGGCGAACGTCCTCAACTTAACGGCGGAGAGCTAGTTTACCACGCCCTCAGTATCACATCGATGGGGCATTGTATCGAACTTCAATGCTGCATCCCAAACCGATTCGCTTTGACGTGAGCCGTGTCCTGCTCCAACGATGGAAGCCTGTCCTGATTGATGCGAGCAAGCAACTCACGGGGAACCACGTAAAAGTCATAATCACCATCAGCGTGTGAAACAATCAAAAAGCCGCCAAGCAATGCGTGGCGTGATTGATTCCTGATATACAGGATTTGCAGGATAATTTTGCCGCGCAGTTGGTGAACGCCCCTGTTCAGTCCACGGTATTGCACGTCAACGATCTGCTCGTGGAACGGCAGCGGCGTCATTAATGTGGTTTCGCCGATTTGTCTTTGTTGGAACCTGTCACTAGACCACAACAGAACCAATTCCTCTTGCAGTTGGAAATCTGTGCTGTCTTTCGGTTCAATCAGGTCGTAAGCAACCGGCTTAATGCTTCCAATGGAGTCGTGTTCTTTGAGAATCTTGGCGACCAGTGGAATCTGGCGTCTCCAAGTTTCCAGCAACGTCTCATCTGTTCGGTTGATGGGGTGACCGAATGAAACGGGTACGGTTTTCAAGAAGGTCGCGCGAACTGTAAATGACTGGTCTGCCGTACTGAGACAAATTGGGTCGCCGGATAGTGCGGAAAGAGCAACGCCGTTTAGAGCGTAATGCCCCGCGCCACCTTCAAGGCTCAACTTGCGAAGGTTGCCGAAGGACATTTTCTTTCGAGTGTGATGTGATTTGGTGGTGGGAGATTGTTCTGCCGTTGTGCGAGTCAAACACGATGCGGGAAGCAACACGATCAATGGACAGAGGCGGGAAAGGGCTTTTTTTGCGTGCTCCAAAATTGCGTTTGCACTATCTGACAGCCCGCTGCACCATTGGGCGCGGGACCGGGTCATTTGCGCGCCTCGATATAGTTGTTCTTGTAATCAATTCGTACTGAATCAAAAAGCGAAATGACATCCTGGCCGATGATGCCATCGCAGTGGGTGCCAAGGCGCTTGCCCAGATCGTCCAAGTTG
This sequence comes from Candidatus Angelobacter sp., assembly GCA_035695325.1. Classification (GTDB taxonomy): domain Bacteria; phylum Acidobacteriota; class Terriglobia; order Terriglobales; family Acidobacteriaceae; genus Angelobacter. The sequence goes on along the minus strand of DASSEH010000153.1, from coordinate 105,879 downwards.
GTTGCAAGAATCAATAGGTCAGGTATTGCGCTACCGCCGAGAGAGAGATTGACCCTGACTTCAGCGCCGCCTCCGCCTTCGAGTCCTCTGGCGAGTCTGCTCTGTCGCATTTGCGCCATCTTTGCGGGGTTCAGCCCTACGGCGCTCGCTGACAAGATGGTGTAATTGGAGCCTGTATCGAACAGGAGCGTGACCGGAGTTCCGTTTACGGTCGCATCAATGAGGATGAGGGAGCGACAAATCCTGAAATGCAGTCTGTAAGTTTCCGCTGACGCGGGCGATGAAAGGAGCGCCGTGGCCGCGACGAGCGCCCAGCATATAAGATGTTTGCTAACCATGATTTAGCCCCCTTAACAGGCTTGGTTGTGGTCAGCACGGAAGCAGTGTTACCAGCACTGCTCCCGTGCGCTTCAGTGTGTGGGATCGAAATTCCACACCTTCTCCTTATGCACTAACCAGCTCTTGCCTTCTCTCTCGACGCTCCATCCTTTGTCAGCAGCATCAGGCTTGAGAGATATTTGCGCAGCGATGCCATCGTTCCCTTGCGTCCGCACGCCCTGCGTTGAACAGAAACGCAGCAACCGAGACAAGAAGAATGAGCACCGTTTTTCATGGGTTTGATGATCGCATAAATTGACTAAAAAGAGCAACTATTTGTGTAAATTGCTCATCTGCTTGGGGTTATGAGACGGGTCATGGTAGCGTCGTGTTTTGACCACGATTACGATTACGGGTAGACATATTCGCGCTGCGCGTGCGCTTCTGGGCTGGGCGCAAAGCGAGTTGTCTAAGAGATCGAGAGTAGCGCTTGGCACCGTCCGCCGCATGGAAGGGTTTGACGGAGCGGTGGGCGCGAGAACGGAAACGCTCGGACGCGTAGTGGCGGTTCTTGAGAAAGCCGGGGTTGAGTTTCTTGACGATGCCAGTCCAGGAGTAAGGCTGCGCGAAGCGTTCGCGGCGGGGGCACACAGGCACGGGAAGGCTTAGCTAACGATTTCTACTGAAGCGGTATGGATTTTTACAGATCAAACCCAATCTTTCGTTTCGGTGGTGTTGGCAGTGTTTTCATCTGTTTCACCTCGCTGGCAAGCTTGTCGATGTCCTCGACTATTACCTCAATGACCGATGCAGCCTGGTCGTGACTGCGCTCTAACTTCTCAATGCGGGCTGCAAAATCTTTGTTTGTTGCGATCATCTCACGTAGACGCACAAAGGTGCGCATGATGAGAATATTCATTTGGACAGCTCGGTTGCTCTGTAACACCGATGAAAGCATGGCAACCCCAAGCTCAGTGAAGGCTAGCGGTGCATACTTGGGATATCGACCGCGCCCCTTTTCTAAGGTCACAATTTGTGACCTTAGAGCCGATGCTTCCTCGTTAGACAGTTGGAACATGAAATCAGATGGGAACCGTTCAAGATTACGACGAACCGCCTGATTGAGAGCCTTTGTGGGCACCTCGTAAACCGCCGCAAGATCACGGTCCAGCATGACTTTCTGGCCGCGAACAATATGAATGTGGTGCTCAAGCGGTTTTGCCTGCATCACAGTTTTGGGTGTTTTGGGCATGGAGATTTTCCGGTTGGTGACAAGAAGAGCTGACCTTATCGCGTGAAAACCAAGGCGTCAAAATATTTGCAAGTAAGCGTTATGTGGTTGTAATTTGCCACCACTTGCGGATTTTGGCTGGGCACATTTCATGGGTTGACTTTAAACCCGATAAAATACATTATCGCGTTAGGAATAACGATCCGGGCAGGGCGGTGAGCGATCTTGTTGTCATTGGTAAAGAGTCCTTAACTACTGTCGAGTTTCAGAAACTCGCCGACGTTCCCCCTGAACTCGAATGGCTTGCCAACATCACCAACCCCAAAACCCGCCGGTTCTATAAAAACGATGTAGCGGAGTTTTTAGCTTTTACCGGGCTGCGGGATTCTGCCGCCCTGCGTACTGTGGCACGGTCGCATGTCATCGCCTGGCGCAAGGATATGGAGGCGCGATCGCTGCAACCCGCCAGTATCCGGCGCAAGCTCTCGGCGTTGTCCTCGCTGTTCGATTATCTCTGCGAGCGCAATGCGGTCGTCGGCAATCCCGTGGACGGCGTGAAGCGCCCGGCAACGAATAATAATGAAGGCAGCACTCCGGCCCTGGGAGACGCGCAAGCCCGGCGCTTGCTGGAGGCCCCTGCCCCGGACACGCTGAAAGGTGTAAGAGACCGTGCCATTCTTGCCACCCTGCTCTATCACGGCATCCGGCGCGAGGAGCTGTGCCTCCTGCGGCTCCGGGATATGCAGAGCCGTCAGGGCGTCATGCATTTCCACGTCAGGGGCAAAAGAAACAAGATCCGATATGTCCCGATACATCCGCTGGTGCTGCGGCTCATCGGCGAATATCTGGAAGCGGGGAAACACGGCGGGGCGGTGAGCCATGAAACCCTTGATGCTCCCCTCTTCCGGCCTGTGGCCAACAATCGCACCGGCACCCTGGACCGGCATCTCGATCCCGGCTCGATCTACAGCAACATCGTCATGAAATACGCAAAGGCGACGGGGATCACCGCTGAAGCGATTGGGGTTTGTGTGCATTCGATGCGGGCGACGGCAGCAACGAACGCGCTCTCGAACGAGGCAGACATCGCTAAGGTGCAGGAATGGCTCGGCCACGCTAACGTCTCCACCACCCGCCTCTACGACCGGCGCAAAAGTAAGCCCGAAGACAGCCCGACCTTTCATGTAAAGTATTGAAAATCAGCCATTTAGGTTCGACGCATTAATTGTCTGTTTTGGCGCATGGTGGGCCTTCGTCCCCGCATATACCGAGTTTTCTGTTGCATTTTGTGGCCGAGATGTGCATAATTAGGCCAGTTAGTCGCATATTATTTTGGAAAACAGGATGGCCATGGAAAATTTCGACATAATTCTGACACTAGCACGAATAGCACTCGACGCAGAGGGGCCGCGTGCCACTCAGCAGATCGAGCGACTCCGTGATGTGTTGGCAAAGTCGGAGCCGGAGCAGGCGGCCAAACTAACTCGAATTCTCTCGCGGAACGGACGACGCCACACAATGGCGCCCCTCGCGATGGAGGAAATGCGTGCAACTGCCGAAGCGGCGCGACGCCAGTTGCCTGGCGAGACACTCTCGTCCTCGACCCCGTTGCCAACCGACCGAGAAACAGGAACCCCTCTTGCCCGAATCTTCTTTCCCGGCGCCCAGCCAAACCTTGCGCCGATTTTGAACGCACCCCTCACAGCAGCCATCAATGATTTGCTGGATGAGTGGAAGCACTTTGAACAGCTTGCGCGTCTCGGGGCTCGGCCGCATATGCGGTGTCTCATCTATGGCCCACCCGGCGTGGGAAAGACGAAGCTCGCTCGATTCCTAGCTCAGCAGCTGAATCTTCCTTGCGTGGAGGTCCGGCTCGATGGATTGATGTCGTCATTTCTCGGTACGACTGCGAGGAATATCGGGGCTCTGTTCGACTTCGCGAATCGATATCGGTGCGTACTTTTTCTGGATGAGTTTGATGCGGTAGCAAAGGCACGCGATGACATGCAGGAGATTGGCGAAATAAAGCGTGTTGTTAACACTTTGCTCCAGTCTCTCGATGCACGAAACGGCAGCGGGATCACGATTGCGGCCACAAATCATGAACACTTACTCGATGCCGCGGTGTGGCGGCGATTTGACTCTCGCATCGAACTGCCAAAGCCTCAGGAAGCGTCGCGGGAAAATCTGCTGACCACATTCCTCGCCCCGATAACGCTGGAGCCAGCAGAAATGCGGTTTCTCGTTTGGGCGACCGAAGGTATGAGCGGCGCTGACATCGAAATGATGGTCGATGCAGGCAAGCGCTTTTTCGTTCTACATAAGCGGCATGTCTCTGCAAGAAATCAAGCGGCAGAAGGGCGAGAACCTGCGACTCGCGTTCCTGTTGTTCTTGAGGCATTACGGCGCCAGGCGGCTCTCAACACACGCATGTTTACCCCTGATCGTGTCGCTTTGCTCATCGGTCCCCTCGATGACCTCAATCATGCACTGCAGGAGTCCAAGATGAGCCAAACAGAACGCGGGGTCGTGCTGGGTCTTTCCCAGAGTGCCGTATCGCGTCGGGGCAAGCGTACCGAGATTGCGGAGGTTCAGAAGGAAGTGAGCAATGGCTGACAATGATCTGCGCCCAATTCAGGTCTTTCTGGACACGAAACGGTTTATCGAGATTCCGGAGCCCCAGCAGTTCGTTCCGGGCACGAAGGATTTTTTCAAAGGGAACGATCGCGGTTTTCTCCAGCACAAGACCAAACTTAGAACGAGCGTCCAAGGTGTTGCCAACAGTCTTCGGCATAGCAAACAGCCCGGCGGATTCGTAAAGGTCCGTCAACGGGAAGAGGCGCTTGCCAAGAGCCACCGGCCGATGGGAGCACTGTTCACTGCTTCCAATCACTTTGCGCTCGTAGGTGCGGAGAGGGTCGGCGAGCTTCTGTTTCAGGTGACGCCAAGCGCCCTCGATAGGCTTGCCAACATTATCGATACGAAGGCCGAAGAAACGCCGCGGTTGGTTATGAATCGCAAAACAGGTAAGGAAGAGCCGCGGGCTACGCCAGTCAGGAGCGAGCTTGGAGGCATCGAAGACATCAGGCTCTACGACGCGCCCGACAAGGTCGCCTTCTCGGCAGAGGAAGCCGTACGTTGGATGCGGCAAGAAAATGTGATCGGCGGCTACATCGTCGAAATGTTCAGGCCTGACCGCGGTATCAGCCCGAATGAAGTCGATCAGATGATCGCTCAGTTCCGAGATGGGCTGAGCCATCTGAAGGGCGGTCTCTTGGTACGGGCATTCCTCCCTTCTGTCTCGACCACACAGTTTGGGGAACCGAGCCTCGCGATCTCTGTTCAGCTAACCGCCGATGATCGGCGGCTTATAGAGCTTCCATTCTCGGATGACGGCCGCTCGGCGGTGATAGCGGAAGCGTCTCTCCCCGCGTCCATGCGCGGCAGCCGCGCGGACCTCAACGTTGCTCGCCACGGCGAGCTGTTGGCTTTCCTGGCAGAGCAGTCGCTGGTGCGCTCTGTGGAGCTGCCTCCGACACTTGAAACGACTCCAGCAAGCGGTGGGGCTAATCTCGGAAAATTTTCCATTCCAGATCCCGCCGAAGGGGTTGACTATCCCACGATAGCAATCATTGACGGCGGCGTGAGTCCTGGGACGCTTGGAAAGTGGAAAGTGGCCGAAGCCGGTCTTGTTCCTGCGACGGATCGCGATGAGACGCACGGAACATTCATCGCGGGGCTAGTGAGCGCCGGTAGCGCACTAAACCCGACTCTAAGTGCTTCCATCGAGCCGCATGGATGCAAGTTTTACGATCTCGATCTCTTTCCCCGTCGTGACTTGCGACACACCTACTACGCCGATATCGAAGAACTCTTCGACATCCTGGACGAGAAGGTAAAGGTTGCAAAGCGAGACCATGGGGTGCGCGTTTTCAACCTGAGTTTCTCGATTGGCACGCGCTCTTCGCGACTGGCTTATTCGCTGGCTGCGGACCGCCTTGACCGCATCGCGCGGGCAAACGACGTGCTATTCGTGGTCGCTGCCGGAAATCTTACCAATTCAAGTCGTCCTCCGTGGCCTGAAAAAGCTGAGGACGCTGCCATCATGCTTGCCGGGTTCAGTTCCGACAACCAGCAGCTGACGGCTCCCGCTGAGCACGTCTTGGGCATTACGGTTGGGGCGATTAATCCGCTAGGCGTCGTGGGGCATATTCCGCAAATGCCGACTACATATACGCGCCGTGGACCCGGCGTTGGCGGTGCGAGAAAGCCGGATCTTGCTCACTACGGAGGAGTGGATTCGACAAGCCATACAGGCCTGATCTCGCTTAGTCCGATGGGCGATGCATTTCACAATTGCGGGACGAGCTTCGCGGCGCCGCTGGCCGCCGCAACAATTGCCACGTTAGACCATCGACTTGCACGACAAGCTGCGCGCGAAACTCTCCTGGCATTGCCGGTCCATCGGGCAACTCGGCCTGGAACGTTGAATCGCCCTGCCCTGAGGCACGTGTCGAGGGAGTTCGTCGGATTCGGCGTGGCACCGCCTGCCGACTCGATTTTGCATGATGCACCTCATTCGGTCACTCTGGTATTCAGCGACCGTCTTACGGTGAAGCAGCGCCTAGAGTTTCCATTTACGTGGCCCAAATCGCTCGTGAATGAAGACGGCTCATGCAGAGGGCGCGCTGACGTGACACTCAGCTACACCCCACCCATAGATCCAGACCATCGTGAGGAAGCGATTCGGGTTCAGCTCGAAGCGCACCTCCATCAGGAGCGGCTGGATGTGGAGACCGGCGAACTCCAGTGGGAAGGACGGCTAAGCCACGATGCGGGCGACGTTCCGGAAGGCATGAACAAAAGCGAAAGCTATCTTGTCCGCACCGGGCTTAAGTGGTCTCCGGTGAAGCGGTACCACCTGGCCATGCGCGAAGGGCGTGGAAACACGTCAAACTGGAAGTTGTCGCTCGAAAGCCTGGTACGCGCCGGAGTGGCGTTTCCTTCGGAAGGGGTGACGTTCTCGTTGATTCTGACAATATCCGATATCGCCAGCACTGCTCCTGTGCGCGAGGAAATGCGCTTGGGCCTGCAAAACCGGGGGCTCGTTCTGGCAGACATCACGGTGGCGCACCGGTTGCGTCCGCGTTCGAATTAATTATGAGTCGCAACATCTACTACGAGGACTTGAAGCAGCTGGCGCGGGAGAAGCGAGCCCACTACAAAGTGGACACCGCCGCCTTTGGCCTGCGTGAACTCCGCCGGATTTACAAGGCGGAGGGTATTCGTATAGACCCGTGGCCCTTGTCTCGAAAGATCAAGGCCCTTTACATGTGCGCGGACGGCGATTGCTCGGTAGCGCTTCAAAGGAACTTGCCCGATGAACCCAAGTTGTTCGCGCTGCTTCATGAACTGAAGCACCACTACAGAGACAGGGATTCGCTGGGCGCGGGTGGACTGCGCTGCGGCGACTACGAGGCCAACGAACTGATCGAAAAAGGCGCGGAAGTGTTCGCAGCGGAATTCATCTATCCCGAGTCGGAATTCGGGGACGACGTGGAAGTGTTCGGACGGCCAATTACAACGCCCGAGGCTATCGTTGACTTCAAGCGTGGCTGCCCCGCGAAAGTCAGCTACCGCTTTATTTGCAAAAGGCTCGAACGCATGGGACTCATTGGCGTCGGGCAGTTCGACAAGATTCAGTTCCAGAAGCTGGAAGAGGAAATCTATGGGCTGCCATTCTACAAACGCCGCATGAGGCGCAAGATGGTTCAGCGATGAGTCTTCATTTGGGCTTCTTGCGCTTGGTGCCTTCCATGATGCGTCGTGCTTTACGGAATTCCGCATACCGGACGACTTCCTCAAAGTCTTTCTTGTCGAGTCCGCCTAGTGCGGAGGTGAGCGCTGAGATCCTGGGATCTTCTGCCTGGAGGTCAGGAAAGAAAACACTGATCGGCACAGAAAAGTGCCTCGCCAGCTTATCGAGATCCTCCGGAGTCGGTTTGTACGTGCCGGTTTCCCACCGCGACACCGTATTCGCAGCGACGCCGACTTTCGCTGCCAGCGCGTCCTGGCTAAGCGCGCCTCGGAGTTCACGGATCTTCTTGCCGATTTGTTCGTAGATGTCTGGCATTAGTTTTGTCCTAGTATGGGATGGTCGCCTCCTACTGTAGCTTGACACGCTCCCCAGTGCAACTTATACTGTTTTAGGATGCATGCATCCTGATACAGGAATACCGCATCTAAGTAGTTGTGACCTGGAGGTTCAAATGTCTTTAGAAAACTCTGAGCAGCATGGCGGGGGAAAACCGGGCGCGATCGCAGGCACCTCTGCTAGCGTGCCGAGCGAGGTCGATATCACCGGGATGGCGGAGCGGGGACAAGAAGTTCCGCATGGCCAAAGCTTCGTAGTCCAGATAGATTGCGAGCGCGTTCGCGTCGAGACGCAGTACCCGAAAGGTGAACTGCTGCTCGCGAGAGTCCACAAGCGTCCCTGTGCATTCGAACTGATTGCCGAGTTCGTCCACTGCGACAACCGCGTCATCGAGCCCGACGAAACGATCGATCTCCGCCAGCACGGGCTCAAGAGTTTCATTACCGCGCACAAGGAAATCGTCACGATTTTCATAGGGGGGCCAGAGCACCCGTATCAGATTGAACGCGGTGAGCGCTCGGTTGCCGAAATCCTCGCCAAGGTCGGCCAGACGCCAGATGGGTACGTCCTGCTGGAGGAAAAGGACGGCCCCCCTCTGCCGTTGCCGCCCAACATTCCGGTGAAGATCAAAGGCTGCGAACTATTCTACACTCAGCCACAATCCGGCGGTTCTTCCTAGATCGCCATGCCGTACCCCAAGGAACAGACCGACGAGCTTAAGGGCTACTGCAAGAAAGTTAGTGTTCTCCCGGAAGCCGGGGTCGAATTTCTGTACCTCGAAGAACTCCGGCTTCCGGTAGGCTGCACCCCTGCGGTGTGTGACGCCCTGCTGTGTCCGGTGGCCAAGGACGGTTATCCTTCGCGCCTATTTTTTGCCGCTCAGGTCAGCAGCCAATTCGCGCGCAACTGGAACGGGACCGTCCGAATCGGCGAGAAAAACTGGTTTGCTTTCTCCTGGAAGGTTGACCTCGTATCCCCTACGCTCGCCCAATTACTCGTCGCCCATCTCAACGGTTTTGCGAAGGAAAAGTGATGATCAAAATCAAGCTGACAGGCGCGCTCCACGCGGAGATGCTCCAGGACCTAAAGCGGCCCCACCCCTTCGCCGCCGAGCGCGTCGGTTTTGTAACCGGGCGGATTGGCACGCTCGCGGGTGGTCAGCTGATTCTGCTGACCGGATACCACGCCATCCCCGATCACGAATATCTGAAAGACCACAAAGTGGGTGCCCGAATTGGCAGCGAAGCGATCACCTGGGCGATGCAGGCGGCCTATCATGGTCGCGGCAAGAGGGAGGGCGTTTTTCACATCCACCTGCACGGGCATCGCGGCCAGACGGGTATGAGCGGCACCGACAGCCGGGAGATTCCCCCGATGATCTCCGGATTCCAGTCGGTCGGACGCGAAGCACCGCATGGCATCATCATACTAAGCCTTGATCACGGCTCGACATGGGTCTGGCTTCCGCATAACAAAGAACCAGTCCAGGCAGCCAGCGTCTCGGTCATTGGCGCGCCGATTGGTGTGTTTGAGAGGAGCATCAAATGAGCCCTGATCGCTATTCTAGACAGTCGTTCCTCGGGGCAGACGCAGAGGAACGCATAGCCCGCTGCACTGTAGCTGTTCTAGGATTGGGTGGCGGTGGGTCACATGTTGTCCAGCAACTCGCTCATATTGGATTCCAAAACTACATCATCTACGATGGCGACCACGTCGAGGAATCCAATTTAAATCGGCTCGTAGGAGCAAGAGCTGTCGATGCGCTCGCAGAGACTCCCAAACTCCATCTGGCAAAAATGATGATCTACGGACTCCAGCCGCGTGCCCGCATTCAGGCGTTTGCCTGCAAGTGGCAGGAGAACCCGGAACCTCTTCGCGAAAGCCAGATCGTCATCGGGTGCGTGGACACCTACAAAGGTCGTGAAGAGCTTGAAATCGCCTGCAGGCGCTACCTCATGCATTACATCGATATCGGCATGGACGTGCATGGAAAACAGCCACCGGTGATTGGCGGCCAAGTCATCCTCTCGTCTCCGGGCGGTGTCTGCATGCGGTGCATGGGCTTTCTCACGGATGAAAAACTCGCCCAAGAAGCCGCGCGCTACGGCGATGTGGGTGGCCGACCGCAAGTTATCTGGCCGAACGGGGTACTCGCATCAACGGCCGTGGGGCTCGCAGTTGAGCTCGTCTCCAACTGGACCCATAAAGACCGTTCTCACGCCTATCTGGTCTATGACGGAAACGCAGGGACAGTACAAGATAGCCACACACTGCGAAAGCTCAAGGTTAACTGCGACCATTATTCGAGTATGAATGTCGGAGATCCTGTGCTGGTCGAACTTTAACGATTTTGTGATCAGCGGGAGAACGTTTCGGAGACGACCCTTGGTACCAGGTTACCGACAACCCAAAACCTCAAATAACTGTTGCACAAATACAAGAGCCTGCAACTGAAATTTACTTTTGGCTTGCGCTGGCCTTCACAAGTCGAGCCTGATTAGGGTCGTAAACGTAATCGGTGAAGCGAATCATGTGCTTGGTGTGCTCGCGTCTGTCCAGATCGCGGGTGCGGGATTGTGTGGCTGAGAACGGCAGGAATCCGGCTTTCTGCATGGCCTCAATCACTTCAATGGTTGGGATATAGGTGTAACGCTCCGAGCGCTTGCTGTAGGCTTCACGCGCAAGGGCTGACGGTGCGCGGTTGGCAATCTGTTCGATGGTTAAGGGCTGCTGGTTTCTGGGAATGATCATGGTCGTTCATCTCCTTGGAAGTTTTTGGCCCTGGTGCGGCCAATAAAAAACATTCGTTTCATAAATGGCGAATTGAGCGCAGAGAGGCGCTGTCAATTCCCGGAGCGAGAGCGAAGCCGCGGAAGCGGGCGCGGAAGCGAGTACGACGGGGTTTGCCGCACGGAGCTGCACAAGCGGGATTGACAGAAGGAGCCGAGCGAAGCTCGATACTTCGCCATGAAACGAAGGTGGAATGGGGACCATCAGCCGCAAGGCTTACTGAGAATTTGTTTTAAGGTTTTGAGCGCGCCGGATTTGGTTGTGGCCGGCACGCGGATGTAGCGGCCAGGAAGAGAAAGAGATTTATGGGCATGGGACCCACGTGAGAGCCGCCATGCAACACGCTGGTGAGGCAATCGCTATTTCGTTCTTTCTTGTTTTCGTGCTTTCGCTATTCACCATGATGTTGTCGGTAAAACTCAAAGCAACGCTCTAGTAAGTCTTTGGCGGTCATGCCACGGCTCATGGCGTAGATGCGGAATGCCCGTTTGAGTTCAGGAGCGACCTTGAAGTTGAGATTGTCAATGGTGCCCAATTCCGGCTTTTCAAGATTTGCCACCGTTTGAGTGGGCGCTGGTGGGGTTCCCTTGCGAGAATGGACGGGTGAAGGGACTTTGGCCATTACGCTGCTTTTCCCTTGGAAAGTTTGGTTGCCAGATTGATGATGCTCTGTACCAGCCGGTCGGAGCGCTCATTCAACGAAGCAAAGCGGGTTTCGGCAATCGTGCGTCCCTCGTCGCTGGCTCGGCGATAAGCGATTTTCTCTGGCAGCGATCCCTCAAGTACCTTGTATCCGGCTCGGCTTAGATAGTCACGGGCTTCCGCAATTTCCGTGGCACTGTCTCCAACCCTGCACAGTGCAAATGCTAATTTTTGGGGAAGAATATTTTTCTTCACGAGTTCGTGCGCCAGCAGCACCGAAGGCTCCATATCATCGAGCGAAAGGCCTGTCGGCAGTATCACCAGATGAGACGCTTGTGCGATTTTGAGGGTAGCAGCGGTGGAGTGGGGTGCCCCGTCCAAAATCATCAGGTCATAGTGATCGGCAGTCTTGAGGGCCTGATCGACAGTACCAAACCGTTCCACAGGGATCACGGGAGCAATTTCATTTTGCAAGCGTCGCGACTGCCAGCTGTAGCTTGTGCCTTGCGAGATATCAAGGTCGCCAATTTTGACCGTCCAACTCGCCGTCGCGTATTCGCGGGCAATTAGGCGGGAAAGCGTTGATTTTCCGACACCTCCTTTTTGGCTGACTGCGCCGATGATTAGAGCCATCACTGCCCTCTTGTGGGGTTTGTCCGGAGCATGTATATCAGCATGACGAAAGAACGCAAGGCAGAAAGAAATATAGGGCAAAAAGACGAAAGGACGAAAGAACGATTTCGTGCATGGATAAACGACGGACAGACACGCCGAAGTGACATCCTGCTTTCAGCAGGGTTCACCTGTGCTCATGGGTGTGAGCCTATCCTCGTTTAAATAAATCAATGTGCCTCTGCACTCTGAGTATGTTTGGAAAGACATCCACTTCTTTTTTGATGAGCTGCGCCGCATGAGCGGCGCTGGTGTCCATATAGTGTTGTGCGGCGACATGAGCCGCACTCAGTATTAATTCTTGCCAGAGGGGGATGGAAAGGGGGAGATGCGCAAATCATCTCCCCCTTTTGATGATAGGGTTGCAGCCTGTCAAGGCTGCTCAGTTTGGCGAACGTAGTGAGAGGAAGCGAAAGGCTTCAATGGCCTTGAGCTTCCAAAGCATATTCAAAAGCCGAAGTTGTCCACCTTCTAAAGTTCAATTTCTCTTAAATTCAATTTCAGGCTACAAAAACTGTTTGCTGAACAGTGGGTTAGGTGGGCAAAATGCGACTAAAGGGGCGGTTATCGGGGACTAAGTGGGCGGGTGATTGCGACTAAAGGGGCAGTGTATTGCGACCAAACGGGCGGCGTCATCTGGTGTTCCTTTTTGAACGCCTGGTTATGTGTTTAATTGAGACTAAAGGGGCGGGTTAGCATTTTTGTTGGCACAGACTGGTGCTCCGATGGGTCGAGATGCGACCAAACGGGCGGCATGAAATAGCGTTGTGGGGCTATATCGCACGAAACGACTTGCCAAGTGGGGCGTGTCGCATTACAGATCGAGGCATGAGCCTAACCGTCGAGCAAGTCACCAATTTTAATGGATTTCCCAAGGCAGCCGAGTTGATTGAAATCACTGGGGCACACGCGCTTGAGGCATCGGATCGGGCAATTTTCAACCAGTTGTTGCAAATTGCTCATGACAGCGACAGGCTTAGCGAACCGGACGCGGAATGGGAGATTACTCTTGCATCTCTGCGTCGCCCTTCCTCAAAGCATGAGAGCAATGACCGCGTGAGGGAAAGTCTCCGGCGGTTGCGGCGGACGGATGTGAAGGTAACGTATATCTCGATGCGCACCGGCAAGCGGCGAGTGATGGAAACGCATCTGCTGGAATTCACGGATACGGATATGGATGAATCAAGCGATGCGACTGTGCAATTTGGAATACCAAAGCGTCTGCGGCAGGTGCTGGCACGGTCGAATCGCTGGGGGCGTATCCGCTGCGAGGTTTCCTACGCTATGACCAGCAAATATGCTATTGCCCTTTACGAACTCATCTGTCTCAGGGCAAACCGTGAGCACTGCGTCGAGGTGTTGTCATACGGACAATTCCGCGACCTGTTGGGTGTACCTCCTGACACATATGAGCGCGGCCTGGATTTCAGGCGGAAAGTCATTGACCCTGCGCTCCTCGAAGTAAACGGTCTCTCCGATATGGGCGTGGATATCGAATTAAGACGGGTGCATAGCAGGGCACCGATTCATGAAGTGGCGATTTCGTGGTGGCGTAAATCCGGCGATGAGTTTCGGGCTGCAATGCTGGAGCGTAATCGGAGCAAGGTAGGGCGCATGGCGCGGCTGCGTGGGCAGGTTGAAGCGGTGGACAGGGTTGCGGCTCCCGCAGCGAGCCTGCCTGAAGGAAGCCCAGTGGAGGAAAGACAGCAGAGCTAACGACGCCGCTTATTGTAAAAGGAGTGATAGACAGAAGGGGAATCTGTTGGGCCGGTTGGCAGCTTTGGCGGGATTGGCGGGATTGGTAAACATTAAATAAACGGCAATATAAAGCCTTTTATATGATTATTTTTATTTAACAGGACAATATTTGCCGATTATCATAAATCAATATAACAGGCATATTTATGCCGATAAAAGTTGATTTTTGGATTAATCATCCCTATTATGCCTTTTATGGACAACTTTAAATTCAGCTCTCCTGAGGAGTTACTGATCGCATTGGGTGAGCGTATCCGCAGGTTACGCCTCTCGCGCAATATGGATCAGCGTGAGACGGCGGACAAAGCAGGGCTTTCTGAAAAAGCCCTGCGTAACCTCGAAACAGGCCACGGATCGACTGTTGAAACTCTTCTGAGAACCCTGAAAGCGCTCGACTACCTGCAAGGCATGGAGATGCTGGCACCGGAAGTCACGGTTGATCCGATAGCACTGCTGCACAGTTCTAAGCCGCAGCAGCGCGTCAGACGGGCGCGAGAACCGCGAAAGGCATAACGATGAAACATGTTTTGGTCATCGAGGTCCGAGTGTGGGGAAAGCGGGTTGGCGCGGTGGCTCTCGATCCGAAGCTTGGTTATTATGCGTTTGCTTATGAACCGTCATGGAAGCGCGAGGGGATTGAACTGGCTCCGCTGACCGTGCCCCTTGATGATCGACGTGCGGCATTCGTGTTTCCCAATCTGCCGGAAGCGACGTTTCATCGTCTGCCTGGGATAATAGCCGATGCGCTGCCGGATTATTTCGGAAATGCCCTTATCGACACCTGGATGGCAGAACACGGAATCGCAAAGAATGAAGTGACGGCCCTTGATCGCCTCGCCTACATGGGGAAGAGAGGCATGGGCGCGATTGAGTTCAAACCAACACGCGGCTCTCGCACAGAGAGTGATGCTCCCCTCGAAATGAAATCGCTCGTGGAAAACGCGCGAAAGCTGCTTGAGGGAGATCTTTCAAAGGACGCTCACGCGCAGGCGGCGATTGCCAACATCATTCAAGTGGGTACATCGGCGGGCGGCGCGCGCGCGAAGGCGGTAATCGCCTGGAATCCTCAGACAAACACAATCAGGAGCGGGCAGTTCGACACCGCCGAAGGCTTCGAGCATTGGCTTCTGAAATTCGATGGTGTCGGTAAAGACTGTGAGTTGGGCACCGGCGCTGATTACGGGCGGATCGAATACGCGTACCACCTCATGGCAAAGCAGGCCGGTATCGAGATGTCCGAGTGCCATTTGCTTGAAGAAAATGGCAGGGCACACTTCATGACGCGCCGCTTTGACCGCGAAGTCGTAAATGGCGTGACAATTAAACATCATGTGCAGACGCTTTGCGCGATGGATCATCTGGATTTCAAGCAACGCCGCACTCACGCCTACGCTCAGCTTTTCATGGTCATAGCGAAGCTCCAACTGAGAGACGCGGCGCTGGATCAGGCCTTTCGGCGGATGGCCTTCAATGTGATGGCGCGCAACTGTGACGACCATACAAAGAATTTTGCGTTTCGCCTAAAACAAGGCGCGACTTGGGAACTTGCTCCTGCATACGACGTGACACACGCCTATAACCCCAAAGGCGAATGGACATATCAGCACCTCATGAGTGTGAATGGCAAATTCAAGGACATTACGCGTGCAGATCTCCTTGTGGAAGCGGACCGATTCAGCGTGCCCCGTCCCAACGAAGTGTTGGACGAGGTGCGTGCGGCACTAGAGGACTGGGCCAAATTTGCCAAAAAAGCGCGCCTCAAAGATTCCACATCCTTGAACGTTGCGACGGACTTCCAACTGATATAGCAGACGAACGAGATCGCTATCCGTTCTGAGTAGAGTTTTCCAGCATTTTTCAACCCACAACTCAACCCACAGCATAAGTGGTTTTCTATGACTTACGGGTATTTTGGCAGTCCCCGCGTATTTGTAAGTCGTTGAAAACCCGAATCTGCTCAGCTTGACACGGTAGAGGTCAGGAGTTCGAGTCTCCTCGTGCCTACCATACCTTTCAGAAATTACCCTCGACTTCATTGAACTCTCCGGCTGAGCCGGGAAAACTGTGTGCTGGCCAAGGGGCTACTCTGGCTCATCGTAAATGGCAAAGTCGGCGATACCGGGAACCTTGCCGGAACCTTCCAAAATCAAGCGAACTCGTTCCGCCGTGACTCGTGGGAACTGATGAATCTGGAAAGCAGCCGGGACACGTCCACCCACGATGTCTACCCACCTGGCGCCATCCCAGCGCTGGACGTGGTAAGCCGCAATCAGGCTATCGGTTCCATATTGACTTACATAGCGCGGCTCCACGATGGCGACCGTGTTGAATGCAGTCGGACGATCGAAGGCAATTTCGAGCCATCCCGAGGTCTGGTCGTCGTCCAGGCTCCAATAGGTGAAGAATTTATTGTCATTCGCCAGATCGGGGCCATAGCCATCGGCACTGCTGCTGGCGAACGAGCGCCGGGCAAACGCCAGGTTCGGCGTGGTGATGATCACGGACGGCGCCAGCCTGGGCGCTGGCCCCTGGTGCTTCCATGCCTGGCCGATTTCCGCCAGCCGGTCGAGCGCATTTTGATCGAACCGGCCATCCCGGTTGGGCGCGACATTCAGGATCAGATTGCAGTGGCGTTCATTGAAGGGAACCAGCCATTCCTGCACGATTTCCTTCACCGTGCGGAGTTCCTGCGTGGGGCAATCCTGCTTCCAGAACCACGCGTTTTGCAGGGTGGTACCCGATTGCGAGGGCACCAGGCTCTCGACGGGAATGTTCTGACCGGCGCGCTGCTCATATTGTTTGATGTCGGTGTAATAGAGCGCCGCACCCGGATACTGCCCGGCGTTATGGTCGGTGACCAGGCAATTGGGCTGGAGCTTTTTGACGTGATCGTAGATCTCGCGGAACGGCACCTGCTCATACGTCAGCCGGCTCCAGGAAGCGTTCCAGCCGTCGAAGATCAAGGCCGTAACTTCACCGTAGCCAGTCAGCAACTCCGTGAGCTGCGCCTTGATCATGTCGATTTTTTGCCGCGTCACCTGGTAGGGCCGGATCTCCGCCCGCAGGTCAAGGATGGAGAAATACAGGCAGACTTTCAGTCCCTGCCGGCGAAATGAATCCGCGTAGGCGCGGACGATGTCGCGCTGAAAAGCGGCGTCTTTGACGCTTGGACTCGTGGTGGCGGTCGGCCAGAGGCAGAACCCGTCGTGATGCTTGGTGGTCAAACAACCATAGGTCATCCCCGCCGAACGAGCGGCCCGTGCCCATTGATCGGTATCGAGATGCGCCGGGTTGAACAGTTGCGGCGACACCTGCGGATCACCCCATTCGCGCTGTTCAAAGGTGGCCATGTTCAGGTGGATGAACATGCCGAATCGCAGGTCGAGAAACTCCTGCTGCAACTCGAGCAGCGATTTGCCTCGTGGCGCAGGCTCCAGCAGGGAGGGCACAGGCAGCCGGGCAGCAGCCACGGCAATAGCTCCTCCCATCAAATTAAGAGTGAATTCCCGTCGATTGAGCATGGTCGAATTTTATCTTTTTTCCCTGGGCTGCGTCTTATATTTGCAGTTGTCGCCAGGATTTTCAGTAAGGACGGCTTTCAGGCAGGACGGCCCCATTCCGCGCGTGTGATCTCGTACCGGATTGCTCCCTCCTCGGCGGGCGTACCCCGAAGCACAAAGCCATTTTTCTCGAGTACGCGCTGCGAGGGAAGCAGTTCAGTCAGTGTGTGGGCACATACCGTTTGTACATTCCACTCCCTGAAGGCAAATGATGTGAGTGCATGAACGGCGTGTGCTGTTGACGCCGACGTCGTTGTTATAGACGCGATGACGCGTCCACACCGCCACTTCGTAACATGAGAATAGCTGTAGGATAGAGAGATGCCAGAACATGTATTGCTACCGGGTAAGCGTGTGATCGAAGCAGTTTCCGCTCTTGGCCGGACGATGGGATACCGTGTTAGGTGCGAATGGCCAATTGACCAAGGAAATGAAAAAGGCGCGGTTGTCGATGTCGCGTGGTTTACGGGAAAAAACCAGAAATTTCCGCTAATGATTTTCGAAGTGGAAACCGGGGCGAGTACAGGCATGGTCAATAACGCCGTAAAGGTTTTCTCAAAAACCACGGAACAGTTAGAAAAACCGCTTTTTTATTTTCATGTTGTGCTCTCTGCTGGAAGTGATAATAGCCGCGTTGATTCTTTGAGGACTCTTTTCGGAACACACAATTATCGCGTTTATGTGGTGAATCAAGACAGATTAGCAGCGCTCGTGAGAGACGTGTTGACACAACACCGACGCATCAGAGCGACTCTTGACTTACGTTCCGTACTAACGGAGTTGATGTCTGAGCGGTGGGACGGTATCGACCTCGACTCAATTCTCGATACTACCGAAGCACTCGATTTTAGGGCTTCTTATCTTCAGGTTTATGGCGAAAGAGCTGAGACCTACCAACTACTGAAGAACAGATTCTTGTCCTTTTTACGCTCCAGAATCGTGCAAGGGCGGATAGCTGTATCCAGCGGCTTCGAATATGAGAATCCCCTTTACGGGGCAACTTGGAGTTATCCCATTCATCTCGGCATCGTCGCTGCAACAACATCGGCATCTGCTAACGAATGTCTGGGGCTGCTGCGCGCCTGGCAGCTTGAGAGCTCATATATGACCCAGATAGGACCACATTTTGGCCTCTCTCGAGATTACGACGAGTTCGTGGTAGGTGTATCTGCAAGTTTATGGGCCCTGCTCGCCGCATTGTTTAAAAATGTGCCCGGCGCCACGCAATTTATTGCTGAGCAGATGATGACTGTGTTTTCGAAACTCTCTAATGCGCATTCCAGTGTGGCTTTGTTCACGGCTATTTGGTTGCTTCATGTTGCTGCTTCTGGACGAATCGAGAAAATTTTTGCTGATGCCGCACGGTTTGTTAACCAATATGGAGTACCCGAAGCTGTCCTCAAATCGCCGCCGGGTTGGATTGATTTAAGCAATCTCGATGGCTGGTGTGCTCCCCAACAGGAAGATCTCGTCCCCATTCGCGATATAGATGAATTCAGTAAGCGAATGCGTTTTAAGCAGCAAGAAGACTTTTCGCACCCTCAAGATATCGCTATTAGGCTGCTCGCTTCGCAACCGGCAACTGGTTGGGAAGCAGCGATCGTCCTCTACCTCTTGAATCACCAATCTACGTAGCAAACCAACTCAACCTATGTGCGTAAGGTTCTGTGGGCTCGTTGCGGTGGGCGGCCCACCATTTCCTTGGTTTTTCTTTCCCTCTCGACAAAACGGGGTGCCCTTCGCTCTTATCGAAGGACACCCACATCCTCTAAGCTGCCGTCAGTTTAAGGCAAAAGGGTGCATGGACCACGGAGACTGGTGGTGATACTGCTGACGCGGAGAGTAAGCCCACGCGCTCTCGGCCCGGTCCTGTCCAAAACCATCAATCAGAATCTGCCGGCTGGGGTGGAGCCGGTTTTTTGGGCTGAGACGTGCTGTACGCAAAAGGCAGAATTTGCATAGGGCCGTTGACGCTGTCAATCAGCTTCAATTTAAAGCCCTGCTTGTCAGTCAATGTTGTTCGTATGTAATAAACCTTTCCCGCCTCAGCCGTATGAGTGATCGCCGCGCCTGTCTGGGAGCGCACTTTCAGACTCGATTGCCACGCACTGCACACGCGATGATCACCTGGAGTGACGGAAAAGAAGAGATAGGATCTGCCCTGGTTCGCCCCGACCCAGGCCCCGTCCACGCCGACCCTGGTGGTGATGCATCCTCCAATGCAAACGGCCGCTGCGTCATCTTCATAAACATAGACCATGGCTTTGCCCGGTTCCGGCTGCGGCAGCGGATGCTGCTTCTTGTCCGTCTTTACGTCAAACTGAACTTCATTGGGACCGCAGCCAGCCGCGGCAAAAGCCATAGCAGTAGCGTCCTGTGTCTGGTCCTGAGCAAATATCAGCGATGTTAAAAAAATGACTGCAAGTATTGTCCTCAACATGGGTCCGCTTTCTCGAATGTGGGAATGGTGTTTCGTGTGCCTGGTTATCTCCAAAAGAAATCACTCAGGATTTGCCGGCTGGTATACAGGCGGCTGATTTTTTGCCTCCAAGGTGCTGTAAGCCAAAGGCAGAATTTGCATAGGGCCGTTGAGGCCGCCAATCAGCTTCAATTTAAGGCTTGGCTTATCGGTCAGCGTTGTGCGTATGTAATAAACCTTTCCCGCCTCGACCGTAAGTGGGAGCGCTGCTCCTGTCTGGGAAAGTTCTTTTATACTTGATTGCCATGCACTGCACACGCGATGATCGCCTGGAGTGACGGAAAAGAAGAAATAGGACCTGCCCTTGTTCGCACCTACCCAGGCACCGTCCAGGCCGACCCTGGCGGTGCATCCTCCACCACCGCAAGCACCTGAGTCATCTTCATAAACATAGACCATGGCTTTGCCTGGTTCCGGCTGAGGCAGAGGATGCTGATTCTTGTCCGCCTTCACGTCAAATTGAATTTTGCTGGGGCCGCAGCCAGCCGCGGCAAAAGTCGCGCCCGTAGTGTCCTGAGCCTGGTCCTTAGCAAATACCAGCGATGTACAAAAAATGACTGCAAGCATTGTCCTGAACATTGTCCTGAGCATGATCCTCTTCCTCAATGTGGGAATGCACGGCTTCCAATAAATCCTCAGTGCATTTACCTCATGTTGCAACATGAGTTTGACTCTCAAGTCTGTGGAATGCTCATAAACTTTCGGCAAGTTTTGCAAAGAATTCAGGGAATGCCGGACCACTCTCAAGGTGGTATCGGGGGATTTCAATCCGCCCAAAACAAATGGTCAGCATCGCTTTTATGCTTTTCGCATCCTGATGAGGCTGTATGTATAGCAGAGCAGGACCACCACGCTGATCGCGGTGGCCTTGTATGGTGCAGGCGCGAAGAGGAAACATGCATAACTGAGGAGCGCGCGAGCAATGGCGTGCTGTAAGCCAACAGGGTCATCCGCTGCCCAGCCATAGGGAATCCAGATGAGGCCCATCAAAATCGCTCCACCGAGCACGATCAGGTTTGCGCTGTGCGCAAGAATCGCGGCGATGATGACAAGAGGCCAGAGCAAAGCGACCAGCCCCAGCGACTGGAAGAAGAGCTGGGCCACGGGATTTCCGGGGCTCACTTTTTTCATCTTCCGGCCCCGCAGGAGGTCAATCAGAACGCCGAACGGGAAAATCAAACCGCTTCCAAACCCGACGATGTAACCTAATTGATTCGGAGTCACGTAGAGCGCGGCCACGGCAACGATGGCCCAGTAGATGATGCCCGCAATCGGCATCGACTGGGTGCTTGTGGCGATGAACTCGCCCCTGAGGTCATTCAGTTTCGCGGTTGAATCCAATTGTTCAATCTCCATCGATGTTCCCCTGCGAGCGCCCGGATTCGGTCAAGCGCCCAATCCTCGTTTCATTGTTTACATCAGCAGTTCAAGTTTGCATCAACAGCAGTTCAATGCTGTGAGCTGTGAGACAGCTCGGCGACAACCTTCACCCGATATTACACAACATCTCCGAAGCGTACCTCGGTAAAACCTGGACAGTTCATCGCTGGCCGGGGAACGTCTCTATTCTCTCCACCACCCAGGACTAAGTCCTGGGCTGGAGGACGGCGATTCGCTTGAACCGCTGGACGCTGATACGATTAGCCCGATCAGTTTTCCAAACCGTCTGCCTAAAGGCCAGCGGTTCGCAAGCGAACCGCCAGGCGCTGACACGGGTAGTGGGCCAGTTTTCAAAACTGGCCCACTACCGATATCCTAGAAGCGTTCGTTGATTGACCATTCCAGCACGACACCAGGGAAACCCATGGCCGCACTGATCGATGCCATCGACATCAAGCGCAAGATGTTTTTTGAATTAGACGGTACGCCCTTCCACTGCCTTGACGTGGAGGTCAACACTCCGACCGCCCGTGGCGGGCAGACCCTCGTCCGCCTGAAGATGCGTAACCTGCTCACCCGCGCCGTCTTTGACAAGACGTTCCGGGCCAGCGACAAGTTCAGCGAACCGGACCTCGAAATGGTGCCGGCGTCGTTCTTATACAGCGACGCGGGCGGCTTCTACTTTATGGACCAGGAGAGCTTTGAGACTTTGACTCTGTCGCAGGAGATGATTGGCGACGCGCAGGATTTTCTGGGCGAAGGCCTCATCGTGCAGGTGCATAAATACAAGGGAAACCCCATCGGCGTGCAGCTGCCTCCGCATGTGGAGCTGACGATCGCGCAAACCGAGCCCGGCGTGCGCGGCGATTCTTCCGGCGGCAACGTGACCAAACCGGCCACGCTCGAAACAGGCCTCGAAATCCGCGTGCCTCTTTTTATTAAAGAGGGCGAGAAGGTCAGAGTGTCCACGGAGACGCGGGAGTTTGTGTCGAGGGCCTGAGGCAAATCCTGACGGCACGAATCCTGCCGCCAGGGAAGAAGAACAAAACCGCCGTGCGAGACTTTATTTCGCTTCTTTATTTCGCTTCGTGGTCGTTCACAAACTCGCTCAGGCGGTCGGGATTGATCCGCAACTGCATAACCACGGCTTCGCGGCTTTCCAGAGTCACCAGCAGGAGCCTCATGTCCTTGCCTGTGTACCGCGCGTAGATGTAGCTGTGCTCGTCGCTCTGCCTGGAGTAAGAATGGACCAGCGGACGCCAGCCCTCTTCCCCGGCGCGGATTACCTCATCCAACTGAGTATCGGATCCGACGCCTGAAAAGTTCTGGTCCTCGAAGATGGCCATCTTCATGTCTTTCACGCCGCTCGACGGCGTGCATTTCACCATGAGTCCGACAAAGCCCATGAGAAAGCCATGGCTATGGTGCGCATGGTAGTGGCTTTCAATGCGCTGCACCACGTTCTTGAAGGTCGCGTCGCTCGAGAAGGCAGCGGTTGGGCCGAGCATGAGTGCCGCGCAAACGATCAGATTAGTCTTCGTCATTTTCATTGGCGCTCTCCGTGGCCGCTTTCTGGCCTTTTTTCTGTTTGGCTTTATCTTTGTCCTTGTCATCTTTGTCGTGGCGGGGCACGATCTGGTCGGTGAGCTGGCTCACTTTATCGAGATCGATCGGCCCCACAATGTTCACCACCGTCAGCTCTTTGGGCTCAGCCAGCACGATGGCCAGGCCAATGACCTTGTCGCCGTCTTTCGCAAGGAAAATCTCGTCAATTTCATGGCCATGCTTGCTGCGCGACTCCACCATGCGGACCCACACAGGCGACTTGAGCTGAGAGCGAATGGACTCCACGTCAGCGGCGCTGTATTCGTTGTCGTGATCGAACTCAATGTTTTTGATGTAAATTCCCTGCAGGTCTTTGAGCAGTGACTTGACCTGGGCCTGTTTGGAATCGCCATCTTTCATGAACTTAGAGCCGAGCTGCAGCATGGAGCCATCGAGGGTAACGTCATTCACCGAGGACGCCTTGTCACCCAGTTTCTGCAGGCTGCTGAGATCGAGCTTCGCCGTCTGGCCGAAGCCGGAAAGAGTGAAGCCCATGGCTATACACAGAAATACAAGGAACCGCTTATTGATGTTGATGGTTGTCATAATTTCTCGCTCCTGATTTTTGCTTCATGCTGCACTTGCCGGGTACGCTGTAACACCTGCTTCAGTTTGGCGCCGGTCAACTCCACGGCAAAGATGGCGTCCTGCCGGGCCTTTTCGCCGGCAATCCTCTGCTGTTCTTCGTGGTGGCGATATTCGAGCACACCGCCGGAAACCAGCATCACCACTGCCAGCGCGCCTGCCGTGATCCAGCGCATGGGACCGGCAAAGAGCCGGGGAAGCAAGCCACGATTCACGGGCGGAACAGGGCGGGCTTTCCGCGGGCTGGCCGCTAACGGCTCGATTCCGGCCATGACTCGCTGCGTGAAATTCTTCCCTGGATCCTTGCGTTGCAATGCGGCGCGAAGATCGTCTTCAGAGAAATGCATACTTGACCTCTCCAATTTTCCTGCTGAGCTTCCTGCGCAGCTCGGCCAGGGAGCGATGCAGGGTGCTCTTTACCGTGTTCACGGGCATTTTCAGTATCTCGGCAATCTCATCCGGCGACATGCCCTCCTGATAGCGCAGGACCACCACCATGCGCTGCGTTTCCGGCAGCGCGGCCACGCTCTTTTGCAGGCTTTCACGCAAAAGCGGGTCGTGATGAGACGCGGGGGCCAGCGGCTCGGGCAACTCGTCCATGAGGGTTTCTTTGCGCGACTTCCGGCGGCGGCCCAGATCAATGCAGCGGTGCGCACACACCCGGCGCAGCCAGTGCGTGAGATGGGCGGGTGACTGGATGGCCGCGAGGTTCCGGAAGAGCTCGAAAAAGACTTCCTGGGCCATGTCTTCCGCCAGGGCGCGATCGTGCAGGAAATGGTAAGCAATACTGAAGACCATCCCCTGATACTCGGCGACAATCACGGCAAAGGCGGACGAATCGCCGTTCGTGGAACTGGCCAGTGCCGCCTGCACCCGATCATCCTGGAGATCGCTCAAACCCTGCCCTCCTGACAGCTAATACGGAGAACGCAGGGAATTGGGTGCATCTTTTTTGCCGGCGGACTTTGCCGGTAGACCCTGGATTGGTTAAGCGGTATTAACGCAGCTTATGCCAGAACTGGCAGGGTCTCACTGGTTGAAGTGGAATCGGGCGTACTGATGGCGATACCCTGGCGGGATCTCGCCATCGTGGCCCAACCGCTTTTAACGATTCTGCCAATTATTCATGACCGAATCTCAGCAGCCATCCCGCTTGCTCGAGAAGTCTGGCCTTTGCCGGCTCTATGCGTTCACTCTGGCTGTGAGCCTGGGCACTATTGCCATGGCCTTCGCTGCGAGAGCCATCTCCGCCCTCCGTCGAAGGCGGTTCGACGGAAGGGCGAATGGGAGTGTGCGGTACAACCGGGACAGGAGCAGGAGCATTCTGCGGCGAAGCCACGCCAGGCTGGCTGGCCGATGTACCAGCAGGGCCGGGGTTTGCCTGTATGCCATGGTTTACTGCCGCTGGCCCGACAGGCGAGACGGGAGGTGGTGAGATGAAGAACCCGGAAATATCCAGGATCAGGAACGTCGGGCTGGATGCAAATGCGCTGATGGAGCCGTTGTTCGTGGGAATGATGGCCAGGTTCGAGGTGGCCGGTCCCTCAGAATTGAGGGTTGAAGCATTGGGCTGGGCCACGCCCTGCGGCCACAGGGTCAGGAATCCGAGTAGCCCAGGCGGAACCACGGTTGCGTTCAGCGCATAGGCCTGGGCCGTTGCCGGAACAACGCAGGGGCTCGCTGCCACATTGATATCGAGTTGTCCCGTAAAAGGCGTGCTGCCTGCCGGAAGACGCGTATCGATCACGCGGCATGGAGGCACGGGGACCAGCGCCAAGCCGCCGGGGCCGGGCGGCGCGAAGTAACCATTTACATCGAGAATCACGTCGGTGTTATTGGTTGAAAATATCGAAATGGCCCCGTTCGTACCCGCCGGCACAATGGCTGCATTGGCCACCGCCGCGCTGGATCGCGCATTCAGGGTTGAAGCCGAAGGCAGGGGCTGCCCCGTGGGCCATGCGGTCAGGAAGCCAATGCCGGCCTGTGATACCGCGGTCACGTTCAGCGAGTAAGCCTGCGCTGTATTCGGCACATTGCAGGAACTTGCCAGCAGGGGGAAGTCGCGGGCGCTGCCGCCTGCGAGGGAGGGCCCGCCGAGGGGGCCCGCTGCATTGCGGGTATCCACCAGCCGGCAAGGCGTCAGGGGATAGAAGGCCAGCGCCGAAGGAGTGGAGGCCGGGACAAAGTAACCATTGATGTCCAGGACCAGGTCGGTGTCCTGGGTCGGGAAAGCGCAAACCGCGCCGTTGTCGCCCGCGGGCACGATGGCGCCTACCGCTTTGATGCGACCGTCAGAGTTGAGGGTGGAGGAATTGGGCACGGCTTCTCCACATGGATACATGGTGAGGAAACCAAGTGGGCCGTGCGGTACCACGGTTACATTGAGCGAATAGGCCAGAGCATTCGCTGGAATATTGCATGCGCTGCTGGGAATCGTGAACCCACGCGAAGTCTCCGCGATTAAAGACGGCCCGCCAAAAGGTCCGCTCGCGCCTCTGGTATCGGCCACCCGGCATGGTGTGACCGGCACGAACAGCAAACCATTCACGCCCGCGGTATCGGAGGCAGTGTTATTGGAGAAATTGGACTCGCCAACACCAAAGACGCTCACCGAATTGGTGATTGAGGAAGGGGCCTGAGTATCTACATTGACGCTCAGCGTAATGGGTGGGTAGCTGCTGCCGGGCGCCAGGACGTCCGCGGTGCGCGTACAGTTCAGTTCCGTTTGCGCTCCAGGGAGAATAGAACAATTCCAGCCCGTGCCGCTCGCCGTGGTTGCCGTCAAGCCCGCGGGCATCAGGTCGTCGAGAATCAGATTTCCTGTTCCCGCAGTCGGAATGCTGCCCACATTGCTGACCGTAATGGTATATGTCGCCGGCTGTCCGAAGGTGAAATCACCCGTATGGGAGAGGGCGATGGCAAGATCGGGCAAGGTGATAGCTGTGGAGTCATTGGCGGTGTGCTGAAGAGGGTCTCCACCGCCGCTCAGAGAAGCCTGATTGATGACCACATTAGGCGCAGTACCGGCCACGCTTACGGTGAGCGATATTGGGGAATAGCTGGCTCCTGCGGCCAGAGAGTCAGACCGCGAACAGTTCACAAACGTGGTCGGCAGAAATGAGCAGTTCCAGCCAACTGCAGTCGCCGAGATGGCAGTCAATCCCTGGGGCATTGTGTCAGTGACCGATACAGGTCCCGTCGTTGCAACTGTCCCCGGATTGCTCACGGTAATTGTATAGCTACCACCAGACTGGCCCGCCGCGAAAGTTCCGGAATGAGTCTTGGCGATGGCCAGAGAGGGTGTATTGATCTTTGTGAGGTCGCTGGCGGTGTGCGTGTTGCCATCACCTCCGCCTGTAACGCTGGCCGTGTTGAAGACACTTTGCTGGCCGCCGTTCACGTTCACGGTCAGAACCAGAGGGGGATAGCTGCTGCTGGTCGCCAGCGAGTCTGACCGGGTACAGGTGACGACGGTAGATCCCGAGCATCCCCAGCCAGTGCCGCTGAATGAAGACAGAGTCATGCCGAAGGGAAAGAAATCCGTAACGGTCACAGTTCCAATCGTGGCTACGCTCCCGGCATTGCTTACCGTAATTGTGTAGCTGCCCTGCTGCCCTGTCGTGAAGTCGCCGGTGTGCGATTTCGTGATGGCCAGAGCAGGCGCGGTCGCATTTGCCGTATCCGTGGCGCTGTGAAAATTAATGTCACCGCCACCAGTCACGCTCGCCGTATTCGCAATCACAGGCGTAACGCTGCCCACGTTCACGGTCAAGACAATCGCAGGGTAGCTGCTGTTGGGAGCCAGCGAGTCTGCCCGGGTACAGATCACGAAGGTAGCTCCCGTGCATCCCCAGCCAGCGCCGCTGAATGAAGCGAGAGTCAGGCCGCTGGGCAAAGAATCCTGGACGGTCACTGTTCCCGATGTTGCTACTTTTCCGGTGTTGCTTATCGTAAGGGTATAGGTTCCGGTCTGGCCCACGATGAATGGGGCGGGGGCGTGAGATTTCGTGATGGCAAGGACAGGCGAACTAATATTGGTGGGGTCGCTGGCGCTGTGAAAATTGGGATCGCCGCCGCCGTTCACGCTAGCCGTGTTCGTGACCACAGGCCCGCCGCCGTTCACGTTTACGGTGACCACAATAGACGGATAGACGCCGCCCGCGGCCAGTGAGTCGGACCGCGTGCAGGTCAGAAATGAAGTTGGCAGACTGGAACAGCTCCAGCCTGTAGCCGCGACCGCCGTTGCCGTCAAGTTACTGGGCAGGAAATCCTGGACCGTCACACTCCCGGTGGTCGCGGCTTTGCCGGCCTTGTTGTCAACGGTAATGGTGTAAGTACCCGTTTGACCGGCGATGAACGGGTCGCCGGTATGCGATTTAGTGATAGCAAGAACGGGCGCGGCCCCGGCCCCGGGCCCGGTGATATTCGTGAAGTCAAAGGCCTGGTGAACAGAAGGATCGCCACCGCCGGTCGCCGTGGCCGAAGTTTCAACGAATGACCCCGCGTTGACATTTACTACCAGGGAAATCGCTGGATAAGTCCCGCCGGCGGCCAGCGAGTCGGACCGGCTGCAGATTACAGCTCCGCTCATAGAACAGCTCCAGCCTGTGCCGGTCACTGTCTTTGCCGTCAGACCAGATGGCAGGAAGCTTTGGACCGTCACGGTCCCAGTCGTTGCGAGGCTCCCTCCTCTATTGTCCACGGTGATCGTATAGGTCCCAGTCTGGCCTAAAGTAAACGGGTCGGCATGCGTCTCGACAATCCCAAGCAGGGGGCCATTGATGTTCGTGAAGTCAAAGGCAAAGTGACCAGAGGGATCCCCGCCACCGCTCACGGTAGCCGTATTACTGACGGAAGGTACACCACCGCTCACGCTGACTGTGATAGCAATCGGCGGATAAGTCCCTCCCACCGCCAGAGGGTCAGAGCGTGAACAGTTCACCGCCGTCACGCCTGAGCAGGTCCAGCCTGCGCCGGTCACGCTGGTTGCCGACAAACCAGAGGGCAGAAAATCATTCACATTCACGGTCCCGGTTGTTGCTACAGTTCCGGCCTTGTTATCGACGGTAATCGTATAGGTTCCGGTCTGGCCCTGGATGAATGCACCGGTATGCGACTTGGTGATGCCGAGAAGCGGCTGGTTGATATTGGTCGGGTCGCTGGCGCTGTGAGAAAGGCCATCCCCTCCGCCGGTAACACTGGCGGTGTTGGTTGTTCTCGGCCCTCCGCTGGTCACACTTACGACTATCGTGAGGGGAGGATAGCTGGCATTCACAGCAAGAGAGTCTGAACGCGTGCAGGTCAGGAAATTTGTGGGCAAACCAGAACATGCCCAGCCCGTGCCTCCAGTTGCGATTGCGCTCATACCAAAAGGCAGGAAATCAGTAACGGTCACTATTCCGGACGTTGCCGCTTTCCCGACATTGCCCACCACGATCCTGTAGTTATCTATCTGACCGACGGTGAAATTACCAGTATGCGACTTGGTGATGGTTAGTGTCGGCGCATTGACATTTGCCGTGTCAGTGGCGCTGTGGGCCGTGGAATCGCCTCCGCCGGTTACGCTGACCGTATTCGTTACCGTCTGCGCCGTATTCACCACGGCTACGGTAATCAACAGCGGGGGATAACTACCGCCGACAGCAAGAGAGTCCGACCGCGTGCAGGTCAGAAAAAAAGTGGCCGGCAACGCAGAGCATGTCCAGCCAGCGCCACTGAACGCGGTTGCAGTCAGGCCGCTGGGAAGGAAATCCGTGACGGTCACTATCCCGGTTGTAGCTATTTTCCCGGTGTTGCTTACATTAATGGTGTAGGTTCCCGTCTGCCCGGCAGTGAAGGGTTCGGGGGCATGGGACTCGGTGATCGCCAGCACCGGGGCAGTAATATTGGTCAGATCGCTGGCACTGTCATTGAGAGTATTGAGTTCGCCCCCGCCACGTACGGTTGCCGTATTTGTGACAGAAGGCCCGCCGCCGTTCACGCTTACCGTCAGGACAATAGCCGGATAGCTGCTTGCCCCACTCAGCGCGTCGGACCGCGTACAGGTGATGAACTGCGTCGGCGGTGTGGAACAATTCCAGCCTGAGCCCGTAATCGCGGTTGCGGTCAGGGCAGAGGGCAGAAAATCAGTGACCGTGACCGTTCCCGAAGTTGCGCCCCCCCCAATGTTGTTCACGGTAAGCGTGTAAGTGCCATTTTGCCCAACGATGAACGGATCCGGTGTATGGGACTTGCTGATGGTGAGATCGGGCGACGGATTGATCGTGGTGGGGTCACTGGCCGTGTTGTTGCCCGGAGTAATATCGCCGCCACCGGAGACCGTGGCCGTGTTGGTGACGGAAGCAGGCGCGTTACCTGCCACATTCACCAACAGCAATATAGCGGGATAACTGCTGCCCGCGGCCAAAACATCGCTGCGCGAACATGTCACAGTGGAACTCGCCAGGCCGCAGGACCAGCCTCCCACTCCGAAAAACGGATTAGCCGGAAAGGTGAGTCCTGCTGGAACGGTATCCCTGACAATAACAGCACCGCTGGTCGCTCCAGTACCCCCATTGCTCACGATCAGCGTATAGGGCGCGTTGAGCTGCCCCTGCAGGAAGTTTCCTGTATGGCTCTTGGTAATCGTGAGATCGGGCGGCGGAGGGATCACCGTGGTCGGATCGCTGGAGCTGTCATTGAGTGGATTAATGTTGCCGCCTCCGGCAACCGTGGCCGTGTTAATCAATTTGGCAGCCGCATTACTCGCGATGTTGACCGTCAGCATTATCGCAGGGTAAGCGACGCCGTGGGCCAGGACATCCTTACGACTGCAACTGATCGTCGCTCCCAGGGAGCAGTTCCAACCCGTACCGGCGGCTGAAGTCGCGGTGAGTCCCGCAGGCAATGTATCCGTTACCGTCACGGTGGTCCCATCGGTGTCAGCCAAGCCAACATTGGCGACCGCCAGGGTGTAGGAGCCGGTCTGGCCCTGAATGAAAAATACACTGTGAGTCTTGGTGATAGCGAGGTCCGCACCGGTCTGAATTACGGTGGTGGAGTCGCTGCCAGACTCTGTACTCTTGTCGCCACCGCCGCCGGCGGTAACATTATTCGTCACCAACGCCGCAGCGCCGGAAGAGACATTGACTGTCAACGTGATTGGCTCATAGCTGCTGCCTTTAGCCAGCACATCGGTTCGAGTGCAAACCAGCGTGTTCAGCGTGCAGGTCCAGTTGGTTCCGCTAAGAGCAGTGGCCGTAAGTCCTGACGGCAAGGTGTCGGTCACCGTAACCTGGGAGCCGTCGGTGTCCTTACCGCCGATATTGCTGACCAACAGCGTGTAGGTTGCGCCGGTCTGCCCCTGGGTAAACTTGCCGGTATGCGTGCTGGTGACTTGCAGCTGCGGCGCGCCGCAGCCCGGAAACTTGAAGCTGCCAATCCTGGTGTTCCAGTTGAAACTGCCGCTGTTCTGCAAATATTCCGTTGTGTACCAGAAGGTACAGTCATCCTGGGGGTCCACCTGCATAGCACTGTAGTCGCCCCACCGCGTTAGACCGAACTTTTGCGATCCCGCGCCGGCGACCAGACTGGTTTCCGGCTGCAGAGTACTGACTGGATCGGAGGCCGCCCGCGCGGCAAAAGCAACGGAAGGAAACACCGGTGGCACGCTGGTGCTGTTAACCACACTGTAACCAACAGCCAGATCTCCGCTGACGTCCATGGCTACGCTTCCCATCCAGCGGTAGCCGGCATCCGGAGCAAACGTGGACTGCTGGGCCACGGTCGGAGTAGCGCCATTAGGATTCTGTATTTCATACCAGCGCACTCCGGAATTTTGATTCGTGGGATCGGCCACCACGGAGTGATTGACCACCAGCGATTCGTGGTCGCCAAAGTTCCGGTAGGCCAGGCGATACATAAGACGGTCGCCGAGAGAATCCAATCTGGTCCCGTCGCCAGCAGGCTGGGGAACACAGCCACGCACCTGGGGACAAAATGGCGTGAAGGGCGCCACGGGAATGCTCAACGGACCGGTAAATGTGGAATTGGCGGGCGTAACAAAATCGACGTGAAACTTGTACAGATTCAGAGAATTCACGCCAAAATCCATCATGAAATTGGGCGAACCAGCGGGCGGAGGTACATGGCCATCAATGTCCGCGGGTAAAAGGCTGCCTACCGTGGAAGCCTGCTGGAAACAAACCTGGGTCGCTGGCTGCCCATTGAGCATGGCATTGCGATCATACGCGCAGGCATCGG
This sequence comes from Candidatus Angelobacter sp., assembly GCA_035695325.1. Classification (GTDB taxonomy): domain Bacteria; phylum Acidobacteriota; class Terriglobia; order Terriglobales; family Acidobacteriaceae; genus Angelobacter. Next base: position 74,464 of record DASSEH010000153.1, on the reverse strand, counting down.
CCCCTGCAAAAGCATTATTCGAGTTGAAAATATTAAAGGTGACGTAGTAAGCATCCGGCCATACGCCCATTTTTGGGTAGTCATTAAAATTGGAATACTGGAAAGCGTAGCGATTATAGGTTCCGGTTGCATCAGACGTGGTGGAGACCGCGACGCACTGCAGGAAAGGCTGGTTGCGCACCACGAACTGGCTGAACACCCACCGGTCTGCCAGCTTGTCATAGGTAACGATGGGGTCGCCGTCATTGTCGATTTCGCAGCCGCCGCCGAAACCCTGCCACAGTGTATTCCCTGCCACTGGCCCCAGCGCCACGTTGCCCGTAGCTTTATCGAAAACCACGAAGGAAAGGTTCACCCACTGGACATACTGAGTAAGACCAACCGCACCGTTTGTGTCCGGCGGCGCGACATGAACTGGGAAATTGGGAAAGCCCGTCCCAAGACCTTCGAAGTTGAGTCCTGCCGTCGGACCAGTCGTAGCGGGGCCCGAGGGAGCGCCTATCGCATTCTTCTGCAATACTGTGTCCGGCTCGCTGGATGGCTTAAAACCAGAAGGCAGTGGAATCACCTTCAGATCGTCTGCATCTGTCGGTCCCGACTGCACCGCTGGCGTAATGTTGGCAAGATCGCGCAGCGGCGCGGACACATCATGCTGCAAGTCTTGTCTCGAGAGCATGACTCGGCCATTACCTGAATCGGGTGGAGTATGTACCGGCCCGCGAACAGGAGGAAATGGGCCCGATGCATAGGCCAAAGCAGTCAGCAAAAGACAAAGCGAGGCACGTCGCACTAAGTACTTCAAGTAGTACTCCATAAGACCTGATTGTGGGTTTGAAACGCCCGATAATTGTAAGCTGGATCGCCGCTTTTTGTAAGCTGGATTACAGTTAAATTACAAGAAAATTGTGGCGAAGTTTTCTCGGCGAACATTGGGTTTTTCACATGAAAGCTTCGCTATAGCCTGGAACGATCCGGGCAAACCCTGCCATACCGTTCCGGTAAAAAACCAGTTCGCGCAGATGCTTAATGCTTATCATCTTCAGCAGAAGCGGTTATGTGTCTGGGTGAGCGCCATGGAAGCCTGGACCGCATGAGAACAGCACGGCGCAGCGGAAAGAGAACCGCGGCGCAAAGCAAATAGTTCCTGGGCTGTCTTAAAATTCCCACTGCAGGCGCAAATTGCCACTGCGCGGCGGGCGCACGGCAGTACCGGAAAAGAGACCGGCAAAGTTAATCAGATTCAACCGGTCGGTCATGTTGAGAAAGTCGGCCTGCAGGCGCACGGATTGTTTATCCCGCTTGCTCAGAATGACTCCGGCCGCCGAATCCAGAGAAAAACTCGGGCGTACACGGCCAGCGGCGAAATTCACCCGGTTCAGGATTTGCTGAGCGGTATTTTGATTGACGGCGTCCTGCAGGGAGCCCTGAAATTCGACCGGCAATCCCGAGCCGTAGTTTCCACCCAGAGCCGCGTAGATACGCGGCGTGATCTGGTATTGAAAACGGCCCGAGAGCGTATTGCGCTGGTCCTGCGAGACGGGAAATCTGCCACTGGTGGCGCTGATGGCGCTGGCCGCGTCGTCGCCCAGAAACAATCCGCCGGAAATGGGAAATTTTCCAATCCCAATGGAATTGGCATAGCTGATAGCGCCAGACACCGGTCCCCAGTGCGGTACGGATATCTTGATTTCTTCGCCCTGAATTACGGCGCTCTGGAAGGCGATGGGAAAGCTGATGCCGGTGTTCAGCAGCAAATCGTCATCGGAAAAGTTTTTCCAGTCGCGACGATAGATGTTGGCGTCGAGGCGAAGCTTTTGCCAGAACCCGCGGGTAATGCCAAATTCGTAAAAGTTGCCGGTACCTGGCTTCACCGGCAAGCGAAGGACCTGGCCGCTGAGACTATCGACCGCGGGCGAGCTGGCGACCAGCAGGTTCTCAAAAGCGGGCGTTTGGAATACGCGGTCGTACGACGCGTGAACCAGCAGATTTGCGGCGGGCCAGTACCATCCAGCGCCCAGGCGCGGACTCCATGCGCCCTGGCTCACCAGAAGATTGTAGTGGTCATAGCGCAGGCCGGCGCTGAAGGTCCAGTTGTGCAGGTTCACCTGATCCTGAGCGAAGGCGCTTCCCTCTCTATCGGGCGCATGGCCCCGAAAATTAAAAAGGGTGGGCGTGCCGGCGGCAACCCGCGTTGGATCAGTAATCTGAGTCAACAGCGCTTCATTGATGGAGCCGTAATCGCCTTCGACTCCCGTCTTCCAGTTGTTGGCTCCCGAGTGCCCGGTTATCGCGGTCTTGAGATAGCCTTCAAAATAGCTGCGGTTCTGGTCCACAATCTGGGGCACAGAGAATGGGTTGGAAGAAATGGCGGCAGAGATGTTGCGGGCCGAGCCATCGATTTCCCCCAGCAGGTCGGTCGAGAAAATGTGGGTGTACGATACCTGGCCGGAATTTTCAAAACTCTGGCGGTCCTGCAGCTGGCCTGCTTCCTGCTGAAAAAGCTGGTTCGGCACCTGGAACTTTGTCTGCTCTCTGCGGAAGATAACACTGATGCGGTCTTTTTCCGTGAGATCGCGCTCAAAGTGCGCCAGAGGGCTGATGTTGGTTCCGTGATTGGTAAAGTTGTTCAGGTCGGGCGCGTCGAGATAGCGGTCGGTGGTTGAGGCTCCCAGACTGAGGCTCAGAGTATTGCGGCCCCATCCGTACTGGCCCTGAAAAAATCCATCGCCGGTATTGAAGCTGCCGCCGCCCAGAACAGCTTTTCCGTGGAACCCCTCGCGCTTGTCGCGGGCGGTCACAATCTCCACCACGCCGCCCAGCTTGCGGCCAAACTCGGCGGCATACCCGCCGGTCATCACGCTCATCGACTGCACATCGTTTACATCAAAATCCGGTACGAAGGCAGGCGAGCGATTGTCGGTGATGGGAATTCCGTCCATCACATACTGCACCTGATATTCCGACTCCCGAGGGTGCAGGATGCCATTGGCTTCCACCAGCCATCCCGGCTCCGCATTCACAAGATCGAGAACGGAGCGGCCAGGCGATGACGTGCGGCGATTCTGAATCTCTTCAGTCCCCACACGGTTTGCGCTGCTGGTGCGATGCGGGTCGATCAGTGTGGCATCGGCACTCACGCTCACCGTGGTTTCCACCGTGGCCAGACCGAGGGTGATATTTAAAGTCCGGGGAAGAGCGGAGCGAATTTCCACCAGACTGGAATACGGCGTAAAACCCGCCTGCTGAATCTCTACCCGGTAAACCCCATACGGCAGGCGCTTGGCTGTAACGTGCCCCTCGCCGTCAGCAGTAAAACTCTGGTGATAACCATTGGCCTGGCTCACCAGATTCACCACGCCCGGAACACTGAGACCTGCGGAGTCGGTGACAGTAAGGCGCAGCTCCCCGGTTTCCGGCGTCTGCGCCCAAAGCCCAGCGATCAGAAGAGCACAGTAAAGCACAATCCCGAGTTTGCCGAAGCGAAAAAATTGCTTATTCATCTGTATTGCCTGCTTCTCAACCCCGGGGACAGGGCTTACAAAACTCTCCAAAAATCAGTGGATGAAAATATCGCCGCTCTGGCTGCGCGCATGGATAACTTTGCCGCCACCATTCACCTTCTGATGACATTCATGCACCGCGGCAACGCGGCATGGCTTGAGATATTCATTTTCGCTCGTGAACATCCCTGACTTGCTTATCGCATCGACATCAAACTTAGGTTCTTCGCCGCCTTCGCCCTCGCCAATCTCAATGCTGATTTTTCCGGAAGTGGACGTGAGATTCCAGTCCTCAAAAACCGCACCTTTGGCCTCCAGTTCTCCAGCATCGGTGGAGCCGGTGAAAGAGCCGCTTACGCCATCCATTTCAATTCTTCCGTGCCCTTTTTTCACAATGGCGACGCTGGAAGGGCCAATGTCTTTCATCTTGATGTTGCCCGCTCCGGTCTCAACCCTGGCGGCAGTGCCGACACGAGTCACCGTTATATTTCCACTGCCTGTTTTGGCATCCAGCGTGGTCGTGACGTACAAAATTTTGATGTCTCCGTGCCCGCTTGCCACTTTTACGGGACCACGCACACCGGCAATGTTTTGGTTCCCGTCTTTTTCGATAGTCGAGTTGACTTCAATCCAGTCAGGCACGCCAATGGTGTAGGCAATCTTCACGCTGGGTTTGGCAGACAGGGCTGTAGGCGTAGCCGCGACTTTGAGATGGTTTCCCTGACGCTCAACTTTCAGCGAAGTCTCAAAGAAATTGTCCGGCAGGTCCTTGCCGTCCGTGGTGAAGGCGCTCGCCGTAACTGAGATTTCTCCGGCATGACGAAACTGAATGGAGACGTCCCCATTGGGCACGGTCACGTCCAGAATCATATGGTCTGCCGGCGCCAGGGGCACGGATTTCTTAAACTCGACCTTGTCTTCGCCAAAGACAAGAATCCCATGTGCAATGCCGGCAAGAATCGCGAAACGAAGAATATGTTTAATCATTCGATTGATATGTTCCCACGTACACTTTGAACCTGGATATGTTTACCGCCACCGTTCACCTTCTGCTGGAACTCGTGAATACTGCCCTCCGGCGGCTTGACATCTTCCCGCTCACTGGAGATGTTACCGGATGTCGTGCTGGCCGCAATATCAAAGCCCGATTTTGGAGGCAACTCAACACGAATATTGCCGGCGCCGGACTTAAGCTTCCAGTCACCATTCGGCACAGCCTTTATATGAAGGAGGCCACCGTCCGTTGCCGCTTCCAGGGTGTCCCGTACGCCGCCCACTTCCATTCGCCCCGGTCCTTTTTTTATAGCTGCCCTGACAATCCCGTCTTCCAGAAGCGTAATATTACCTTCGCCGGTTTCCACATCCAGCTGGATCACGCGAGTGCAGGTAATCTTTCCCTTGCCGGTCCTGATCTGCACCAGCCCCAGGCGCACAAAGGTAACATCAATATCGCCTTCGCCGGATTGCAGTTTGGCTGGCCCGGCAATACCAATCAGTTTCTGATTTCCAGTGCCCGTGACCACCGAATTAAGCTCGGTCCTGTAAGGCACATCCAGCTCGATTTGCACGTCTGCATCCGGAGCATTGGGCGCATTCTTGAAGGTGACGTGCTGCTTGTCCTGGGTGATGACCAGACCACTTTTAAAAAACTCCGCCGCCGCCTTTTTACCGGCTGAAGTTTTGGCAAATCCCGTGATCCTGATCTCTCCCTCCCTCTGGTAGCGAATGTTTAAATCACCGCGGGAGAGCGCGATATCGAGGACCAGGGGATCGGGAGATAATCCCATCGTCAGCACCCGTTGAAACACGGCTGTTTGTTCCTGCGCCTCCAAAGAAGAGAAAGACGAGAAGGCCGGAGTCCAAAGAATTACCAGGGCTGCCAGCATTAACCATTTTTTGAACCGCATCATTGATTCAAACCCTGCCAACTGAAGTTTCCACGAAAAGATAAAGACGTTGTCTGACATAACCGGAGAGGGACAAAAGCCTCATTAATTTACATTTACTTTGAACGGAACCACAGATGAAGCATTATACCGGCTTAATCCTGCGCCTGAAAGCAACTTCTGTTACCGCTATTCGGATACACGAAGCAAGGGAGACGATTTTTTATGTCCATTTGTGCAAAGAGCAGCCCCCTTGCGAGGGCTGCTCTTTGGGTTGGTATTGCTATTACAGCGAACGCAGGAAGTCCAGAACCTGCTGCTGCTGGGTTGTGTTCAGCTTATTGAAGTTGTGGATAACGCCATTCGCTTCTGAAGCGTTAATGCCGGCGCCAGATGCGTGCAACTCGATAGCCTGGAGCAGGTCATTGGTGCGGCCATCATGCAGGAAGAAAATACGCTGGCCGACGCCCCAGAGTGGAGTGGTACGGAACTGATCCGGACCAGCAGCGCCCTGAGTGATGCCATCGTTCAGTGCCGGGCCCATGTGGTGCACCAGCAGATCGGAGAACAGGTTGACTGGACGATCCACCAGAACCGGGCTGTTGCCAGGAGCGTTAACGTTCGTCGCGCTGGTACCGCTGGTTTGCATGGTCGGCGTGTGGCACAGAGCGCAGCCAACAGTATTGAACACCTGACGGCCCGCGATTGCGCTGGCGCTCGGGTTGGGATCGGGCTGGGGCGCATCCGTGAACCGCATGGTGATCATGAACATCTGCCAGTCAGGCAGCTCGTGGAGCGGGTTGTTGAAGGCATGGTTCTCGGCGTCCGTTGGATCAACGCGGTTGATGTCGTTGGGAGCCGGCTTGAAGGTCGCGCAATTGTGATTTTCGTTGCGGGCCTGGGGAAATACGTCATTGGTGACGCCCATTTCCACGTTGTAAGCCTCACCGGCAAAGATGGCGAGGGACTTGTTCTGGGCCTTCCAGCCGAAGCGGCTGATGGTGCCGTCGTTGCCGCTGCGGTTGGCGATACCGCCAATACCCAGGGCAGCGCGGGCGCTGGCCGTGGCATTGTGGTGGTTCAGGATTTCGGTGTCTTCGAGGGACTCAATCAGGCCCAGACCGAAGATCTGCAGAGGAATACGGAAGGAGAGATTGCCTTTCGCCAGTTCAGCGGCAAAATCAGGCTGAGTTGCATCGCAAGCGGTATTGAACGGATCGCTGATGTCGCCGGTGGTGGTGTACAGAGCGTGTACGCCGCCATCAGGGTTGCCCTGCGCATCCGCTTTGAAGCGCACTTCGCGGATGGGGCCAAACTGCGTTTCAAAAGACGGAGCAACGTTGTGCCGTCCGAAACGGTGAGGAACAATGGAGAACGAGGGGTTCTGCGCTACATCACCCGGGTGAACAGCGATGAAGCCGCCCGAACCGCCGAGGGTTGGCTGCGCGTGGCACTCAAGGCAGTTGTCGGCATTGTGCACCGTGCCAAGACCGTTGGAGTTGGTGTGAGTCTGCGGGAAATCAGGATCGATTTCCGTGCCGGCCGGAACAAACGGCGGCCCTACGGGGTTACCGTCGCCCACGCCAAAGGGGGCCACGGAGCATTTATCGCAGGTGGATTCCAGCTGGCCCATGCGCTTCACGCCTTCGAGGAACAGCGAAAGTTCAATGTCGCTCACCGTAAGATCAGGGTGATTGGGGTTCGGGCTGATCAGCGGAGTGTGCGGAATTGGAATGCCCTGCGACTGGAGTCCGCCGCCAGTGTTATTCAGTCCGCCTCTTACGCCCGGATCTTTTTGTGCGAAAGCGGCCGTTGCCACCAGCATTGCGCCGGCAACTACCGATGCCTTGAAAAAGTTCTTCATCATTTCTTTCGTGACCTCCTTAGTCACTTTTCGCTTGTCACTTTTACTAATTTCTACTTCCTGAGTAGAAATCCAAACTGATGCCTTACTGCTAAGGTGGACACATCTTAACTAAAAACGATTTGTGTGCAGCTGGCTAAAAAGGACAGGATGGTCAGCTAAAAAAGTATAGGTATAGATAGAATCTATTTGAGGAAGTTACCAGGTGAATACAAGAGACAAAAATTTGACATGTCCTTGACAGGCCTTTAACTAATGCAGAAAAATCGCTTTTTTTGTGCAAAACAGCTCGATTTTTGCTGTTTGTCAATTACCGAAAAATCTGACTTTAAAATTTCCTTCCGGCCTTTCCGCGGCAAGCTTCACAATCTGTTTTGACTCGCGCGCAGGACGCACGGCCTCGTAATTCAGGTACTGCATGAGCACGTGGGTTGCATCGCGATATCCCTGCAAAATAATGGGAGCAATAAGTTCACCGTCAAAGTCGAGGGCCGCGGCAGGCAAGGGCTTTTCCGGAGCGATGCTGAAAGATTTTGCATAACGGTAAATCTGTCCGCCAATTTCCAGTTCCAGTTGTTCGGGCCTCACTCCCAGATCGCTGGCATAAGCTGAACACATACGGTTGATGTTATTCAGCACGGCGATATCGGACTTGAAATTTTTCGAGATCAAAATGTCCACCGCGTGCACACCCACGTCAAGGAAAGTTTTGATTTCTCCGGCTGTGTCCGGACCTTCCAGCGGCGACATCAGGACGAGAAACAAAACGTCCGCCCCCAAACGCAGAGCAGGCAGGATAGGTTCATTCGCCATGATTCCGCCATCCGTCCACAGTCTGCCTTCCATGGGAACAGCTTCATACGCGAAGGTATAAGAAGAGGACGCCACCGCGGCCTGAACCAGGTCGGATGGCTGCTCGAATTCACGCAAAACGAAATCCCGCTGCACGCCCGGATCGCTGGCCAGCACTTCGACCGGAGTATTGGAAAAAAACCGCGCTACTCCGTGATCGAGGTCCGTGGCCGTCATAATCACGCGGATGGGAGAGCTTCGCAGGCCCTGTTCCGGAATGCGCGCGCGCAGAAATTTAATGCGCTCGAAATTTGCGAACAGCCCGGTCCGCAGAGGCATGCGCAAAAAGCGGTGGCTAAGGCGGCTCATGGGCTCGCGCAAAAAGCGGTATCCGATTATGCCGACCACGATAAACACAAACGCAGGCAGCGGGCCGGTGAGATCCAAATACTGGTGCCGGACGCCTGGAATATGCACCCAGGTAAAGTTCAGAAAAGCGACAATAAAGCCCCATACCAGCAGGTTCGCGCCCAGAGAGACCCAGGCTTTTCTTTTGTCCGGCTCCCTTGGACGGCCGCGCAGGAGATTCAACGCAAGGTAGCCTATGTAGGAAAGCTTGTCGGCAAAAAAAAGAATGGAAATGCCGGCCAGGGCCAGCGCCAGCCACATGGATTTGGGATGCAGAGCATGGAGATAGATGCCGCGCTCTTTCAGCCACTCCCAGAGAAAGTTTCCGATGCCGGCCGAAGCGGCTATGAGCCCGGCCAGAGTAAATATATAGCGCGACCAGTCAATGCCCAGGGTGGCGGGAGTAAGGTCGAGCCATGACTGGACCAGGGTATCGGCTTTGCCAACCAGCCCTTCGGAGTGAGCGGCATAGGAAGCAGCATTGATACTGCCCACCGAAGACGCCGCAAGAATATGAGTGGGAATTTCGGCGTCCTGAAAGGCCATCAGGGCCCCGGCTTCATAAGCGCCCCGTGCCCCGCCTCCGGAAAGCACAACCCCAATCCGCGAAGAAAACGAGGGCGGCCTCTTCCCTGCCGCTGCCGTGCGAAATCCGGCGCGCAAGGCAGAGAGTTCCTCCAGGGCTTCCGTGCTCTGTTTTTTGGAATGGCGGCGAAGCATCCTGCAGGCAAGCATAACTCAGCTTCGCAGCCCTGCGTGCAAATCAATCTGACTAAAGCCGCGGTGGAGACGTCTTGTCTTCAACTTTGTCCGCAGCTTTGCGGGTGGCGTGGGCCGATTTGTGGATGACCTTTTTGGTCCCGTGCTTCACGCCGCGAGCGGTTTTCTTCGCCGCGTTCTTTGTATCATGTCCTGCGTCCTTCATGTCTTGTTTGGGACTTTGGTCGGTCGACTGGGCCATTGCTCCCGGAGCGAGCACACATGAAAATACCAGTATCCACAGGGATTTAAGCAACATAAGAATTTTTACCTCGCTAGCCCTTATGTGTTGGGATTCCGTCCCGCACGGTGAAGTTGCCCTTGTCTTCCGTTAGTGATGTCCGAGCACGCGATGGGGAACATACACGGATTCCAGTTCGGACATCTCTTCTTCCGTGAGTTTCACATTCAGAGCGGCAACGGCATCTTCCAGGTGATGAGGTTTGCTGGCGCCGATAATGGGCGCCGTGACACCAGGCTTGTGCAGCAGCCATGCCAGAGCGATCAGCGCCGGAGGCACACCACGCTTTACCGCGACCCTTGCCACGGCCTCCACAACCTCGTTATCTGCTTCGGCGGTGTACATCTGGTGAGCGTAGTCATCCTGCCGGGAGCGCTGGGTATTGGCCCCGCGACTGCCCGCGAGCAGGCCTCGCGCCAAAGGGCTCCAGGGCAGCAAGCCAATTCCTTCCGCGCGGCAGAACGGAATCATCTCGCGCTCTTCCTCGCGATACATCAGGTTATAGTGGTTTTGCATGGTGGCAAAGCGCTGCCAGCCATGGCGGTCGGCCGCATAAATCATGCGGGCAAACTGCCAGGCGAACATGGAAGATGCGCCAATATAAAGTGCTTTGCCCGCTTTTACCACATCGTTGAGCGCTTCCAGGGTTTCTTCGATGGGCGTGGCATAGTCAAAGCGATGAATCTGGTACAGGTCCACGTAATCGGTCCCCAGGCGCTGCAGACTGGCGTCAATCGCATGCATGATGTGCTTGCGCGACAGCCCGCGCTGGTTGGGACTATCACCCATGGGGAAAAAGACCTTGGTGGCGATCACCAGCTTTTCCCGCGATGGCCCAAAATCTTTGAGCGCCCGCCCCAGAATCTCCTCACTCACGCCGGCAGAGTACATGTCTGAGGTGTCAAAAAAATTGATGCCCAGTTCCAGTGCCCGCTGGATGAACGGACGGCCCTCTTCTTCTTCCAGGACCCACTCGCGCCACTTCTTCGAACCATAGGTCATGACGCCCAGACAAAGCCTTGAGACTTTCAGACCAGTGCTGCCCAGATTCACGTAGTCCACAGATACTTTCCTCGCTTCTTTTGTACCACAGCAATGGGAGGGGGATGGACCAGGCAGGAGTGAGTGCGGAGTTTGCTCCGGAGCCGCGCAGAATTTCGCCTAAACGGCAGCGCCCTGGCCTTTTTGCTTTTCGATTGCCGCCAGCATTTTCTCGTCCTGAGAAAACTTGAACCAGGCAAGACCTCTGGCTTTGGCCTCCAGCTCTTCCGCGCGCGCCAGGAGATCAACGTCACTCTTGCCCACCACGCGCACGCCTCTGCGCTCCAGCCGGGCGAGAAGTTCCTGAGGCGAGATGCTGCTGCGCTCCGGCGCGGTCTCCAGGTATTTGAGAACTTCACCGGCGCCTACTTCGCCGTCGTGCCGCGCAATTCCGACCAGACCTTCGCTGGCTTTGCGCGCCCAGCCCACGGCATAAGTTCCTTCCACGACCTGGCTGGCCTGAGGATCAAAGATTTCATAGGACGCATGAGCAGCATCAGCGGCATGAGGATTCGTCACATAAGTGTCGTTGTGCCAGGGAAGACCGACGCCAGGATCGGCAGTATCGCCAATGGCAAAGATCATGGTGTCCACTTCGAGGTCCGCGGTCAGGTCCGTGGCTTTGCAGCCAATACGGCCGTCGCGCTCCACCAGCACATTCTCCGTGACCGTAAGACGATCAATGCGTCCGCTGGCGTCCGCGTGAATCGACTGCGGAGAACACAGAAAACGAAACCGCAGCCGCCCGCGCTCCGCCTGTTCCGCCTGCTTATTCAGGACTGGGAACGTATCGCCAGCAACTTTGGCGCAGTCCTGCCCCACGGCGCTCAGCTTCGGCTGAATTCTCTTTAGTTCGTCCTGAAAGGCGGCGACGTCGAGAAATTTTTCCACGTAAGCAAATTCTTTGGCATCGAATTTCGCTTCGAACGGCCCACGACGGGCCACCACGATCACCTCTTCCACTGTCTTGTTTGGATCGTCAATCAGCAGCCAGTGCACAAGGTCCACCATCACATTTCCCATGCCGACAATAGCGACACGCCGGCCCACGGAAAAATCCTGGGAGGCATAAGGCGGAAGCTGATTGTAGTAATAGACAAAATCCTTGGCCGCATAAACCCCGCGCGCGTCTTCGCCCGGCAGACCCAGCTTCTTCGTACCCTGCGCGCCCACGGCGAACACCATGGCGGAGGGCGAAAATTCACGCAGCTCAGGAATGGTGATGTCGCCACCGTTCCGCACCGAGACATGGCCGAGATAGTGCACGTTGGGCAGGCTGAAGACTTTGGCGAACTGTTTGCGCAGCCCGGTCTTCATTTTGTCTTTGGTGGGATAGATGCCATACTCCGCCAGACCTCCGGGCTTGATGTCCCGGTTGAGTACGATGACCTCGTGTCCGGCCTGGGCGATCTTCTGGGCGGCAAATAAGCCTGCCGGACCCGCGCCGGCAACAAATACGGTTTTCAACTCGGCCCTCCTCAACTCAGAGCAACTGCTCCTTGCTTTTATGACCGATCTTTACTCACTATCCGCTTTCTTGTTGCCCGAGGGTTTCATTATAAAAGTAAATTTTTGGTGAGTAACGACGTTTTTGTCCGGGCCGCGCCTGGAATTTGTACGATTTACTTTTCCCGCTCCAGAATGCGGCGCGCGGCCATCAGCTCTTTTTTGCGCTCCTCACCCACCCGTGGGAAGGCCGGCTCGCACTCTTTGAGCGCCTGCATAATGGCGGAACTCACCACCAGGCGCGTGAACCACTTGTTATCGGCGGGAACCACGTACCATGGCGCATGCCGCTCGGAGGTGTTGCGGATCATGTCCTGGTAAGCTTCCATGTATTCGTTCCAGTGCTGGCGTTCGCGAACGTCCGATGCAGAAAATTTCCAGTTCTTGTCCGGCTCTTCGATGCGCTTGAGGAAGCGTCGCTTTTGTTCTTCCCGGGAAACATTGAGGAAAAATTTGCGGACAACAACGCCATTGCGGGCGAGATACCGCTCAAAGTAGCGAATGTCCTTAAAGCGATTTTTCCAGATGTCTTTCGTCACGACTTGCGGTGGAAGATGCTGCCGCGCCAGCAACTCCGGGTGTACCCGGACGACCAGTACTTCTTCATAATGCGAACGATTGAAGATGCCGATTTTTCCCCGTTCGGGAAGCTGCCGCGCCGCCCGCCAAAGAAAATCGTGATTCAGCTCTTCATGCGAGGGCTCTTTGAAGCTGACCACCTGGCAGCCCTGCGGATTTACTCCGGACATCACGTGCCTGATGATGCCGTCCTTGCCGGCGGCATCCATGGCCTGAAACACCAGCAGGACGGCCCACTGGTTCTGGGCATAAATTTTTTCCTGCAACCCGGAGATCAGCTCAATTCCCTGCTTCAGCAAACCGTCTGCTTCTTCCTTCGAGACGCCTCCCGTATCGGCAGGATCAAAGTCCTTCAGGCGAAAATCGCCGCCATCGTCGATGCGAAAAGGGTCGCACAACTTAGAAAGCTTCATACACAGGCCAGTTCAGGTGAATTGTATGAAAATACAGAAGCCGGTTTCCAGTGAATTGCAATGCGATGTTCCATCTGCGCCGAAATCTCCCTGACACTGTGATGCATACTCATATTGACCCCAGGGCCGTATATGTGCGATTCTGGGCGGCCATGACTCCTCTTTTATCGCTGTGGCTGCCCATTCTGCTGGCGTCAGTCTTCGTATTCGTTGCAAGCTCCGTGATTCACATGCTGCTGCCCTGGCACAAGAGCGATTATCCGCGCGTGCCCAGCGAAGACAAAGTCATGGACGCGCTGCGTCCGCTGGCAATTCCTCCCGGCGACTACATGGTCCCCCGCTGCAACAGCCGGGCAGAAATGAGCTCCCCGGAATTTTTGGAGAAGATGAAAAAAGGGCCGGTGATCGTGATGACCGTGCTGCCAAATGGACAGTGGACCATGGGCCGCAACCTCGGCCTGTGGTTTGTTTATCTGCTGGTAATCAGCTTTTTCTCCGCCTACATTGCGGCAGCGGCGCTGCCGCCGGGCGCGCACTATCTTCGAGTCTTTCGTTTTGCCGGCGCGGCCGCCTTCATTGGCTACTCCGCCGCGCTGTGGCAAATGTCGATCTGGTACCGGCGCGCGTGGAGCACCACCATCAAAGCAACTATTGATGGATTGATTTATGCCCTGCTCACCGCCGGTACGTTTGGATGGCTCTGGCCGCACTAACGATTTTCACTGCGGCCCGGAAGAGGCGGGGACGTGGCGCATATCCAGCTCCCACACGCCTTCAAAATCCACGAAAAACGCCTTCACCGCCAGTTCCGGTATGGCCGCTTTCAAAGCCGCCACGGCACGCCTGAGATCGTGCTTATGGTGTTCCAGTTCCTTGTGCGGATCATTATCAAAGGCGGCCAGCCCGCCATAGGCGCCGCAGTCGGAATGCAACATCAGCAGCACTGTATCGGTGCCGTGCAGGCGCATGGACCAGCGAAGCTGCTCAAAAATGAAATGGCGGTCGCCTTCATATTCAGGAGAGGCGAGGCACTTGGCGCCTCCGGCGATACGAATTGGGTCGGAGCGGACCACGCCCAGGCACTGCAGCAGTTTGTTGAGCGCCATTTCGAAACGGTGGTCGTAACACCAAACTACGGCCGCATCACACTTGTATCGTGCACGCGGGGAATCATAATGAAAGACTTTGCGCATCTTGTCCGAAGAAAAAGATTTTAAAAAATAAAGACTTCAGAAAGGATTCTACAGGAACCCGGTTTGCACCCGGCCTGGGCAAGGCATTTGCCGGGGCGCATGAAAGCACCTGGTCGATTGCTACCCGATATTAGAGCTGTTTAGCGCCGGCTGGAATTACTGGCGGCCGGACTGGCGCTGCTGGTCTCCGTGGAACTGGACACCGAGTCAAGGTTCACAATGTCCTTGTCATGACTGGGGCCAAGTCCCAGTTTGATCAGCGCGCGGGAATCGGGAGTCACTTTGGCTTGCCAGCCGTGGTCGGCCTGAAAACGGGCCATTGCCTGCTGAGTGTGGGCGTCCCATGTGCCACTGGGAGAACCATCCAGATACTTTTCCCTGATCAGGGCCTGCTGAATCTCGGCGGCGCGATCACCCTGGATTCCCTGCTGTCCGTGGTGCTTCCATGCGCCAGGGCGGGTCCGGTGGTGGCTCGTTTTTTTTGTCGTGTGATGCACGGAGGTATGACGAACCGAAGCAGACTTTGAATTGCTCTGCGTGGGGTGAGTTTTCGCCTGGCCGAGGCCGGCAAAAAATATGAGAACAGCACTGACCGTCAATAGATTCCTGGTTCGCAAAGAGAATCACCTCAACAACTTAAGCTATGGGCGTGTGGCAATCATGTCACAGTTAGATGCACTCACACCAGCAATATGTTTGCCCTGGAACACCGGAAGTGTATCTCACAAAAGTAACCAGGGCCAGCGGGTATTGGCCCTGAGAAACTGGCAAACAGACAAAAAACCAAAAACAATTTACGGCAGCGTGCCGGAGAGAAACGCCGTGCCAGCGCCGGCGCCACGGCCTGCCCGCACCAGAAAGACCACATCCTGCCCGCTCTGGAGCTGCGAGGCGATCTTACGGAACTGGTCCTCGCTGTTCACCGGCTGGCGGTTGACCTGCAAAATTACGATTCCTGGCTGGAAATTGAGATCGTCGGCAAAGGAGCCAGGCTTCACTTCCGTCACGATCACGCCCTTGCCCTCGGGAACGCCCAGGCGTTCGGCCTGCTCCGGCGTAATGGAGTGGACACCCAGGCCCAGTTTAGAGGGCTGCGGCTGGTTGTCACTAGTACTACCTTCCTCATCCGAAGCATGATCATTGGAAAGCTTATTGCGGTCCACCACGCCGACGGAAGCTTCTTTCTCCTTGCCGTCCCGCACATAGGTGATCTGCACTTTGGCCCCAGGTTTGGTGTTGGAAACGATGCTCACCAGATCGTCACCGGTCTTCACCGTTTTTCCGTTGATGGAGGTGATGGTGTCTCCGGTCTGCAGTCCGGCCTTGTCGGCTGGAGTTCCGGGAAGGACATTCTGGACGGTGACACCCGACTTCACACCGTAAACGCGCGCCAGCGCCGGATTCGGTGCGCCGCTGAATTCAACGCCTATCGAACCGCGCGATACGCGATGATCCGGGCCGGTCAACTGCTCATATACCGTGCGCACGGTATTGGAGGGCATGGCAAAACCCACACCCTGATAACCGAAAGACTGGGTGAAGATCGCGGTATTGATCCCGATGACCTCACCCGCGAGATTCACCAGCGGCCCGCCGGAATTTCCCGGATTGATCGCGGCATCGGTCTGGATGAACGACTGAAACTGGCGGCCGTTGGGCAGCGTCCGCCCTTTCGCGGAAACAATGCCGGCTGTGACTGTCTCTTCCAGATCAAAAGGACTGCCGATCGCCAGCACCCAGTCACCTACACCCATCTTCTCCGAATCGCCCAGACGCGCCGGAACCAACGGACGGTCTTTGGGAGGATCGATTTTGATCACGGCCAGGTCGGTTTCACTGTCAGAACCAATCACCCTGGCGGTATGGAGAACTCCCGGCGGATCGTCATTCAGCTTTACGCGAACGCGATCAGCGCCATCCACCACGTGAAAGTTCGTCACAATGTAGCCGTTGGCGTTCAGCACTACGCCTGACCCGAGAGAACGCTCCGGGCCGGGAGAAGAGAAGGGCGCCTGGCCCTCATCACCACCGGGGCCACCCTGTCCGCCTTGTCCACCCTGGCCGCCAAAGAAGCGGTCAAAAAAGTCCTGAAAAGGGTCATCTCCTCCGCCCTGTCCTCCCTGGCCCTGACCATGGCCGGGATGCGCCTGGCGTCCGCTGCGGCGCTGCCGGGGAAGAGATTCTGTTCGGATATTGACCACGGCAGGCTGGAGCTGTTTTGCAATCTGTCCAAAGGTATTGCCCAACTGCTGCGGGGACTGCATGGGCAGCAGGGCGGCGTCCGGCGAAGAGTTGCCTTTTACTCCGCTGCGCGTCAGCACGGTGCCAATCATAATTCCCAGGGCCAGCGTGACCATGGTAAGAAGCACTGTCTGGGCCTTTACGCGTTTCATCAGAGAGGCAAAGCGCGAGTTCATACCTGAGTTTTCCTCCGGACTTTCGGGGCAAAGCAAAATTATAAATGCAACAATGCCTGGGAAGCACCTGAGCACACATTTACAGGGGACACCCTGTGTGGTTAGACGCCGCGATGCACCAATTTGTTACCTGGCTGAGCTGGCCGGTACGCTCGCCAGTTCAGGCTCGGGCCGGGATACGCTGCCCAGAAGCTCTGAAACCAGCACGCCCGCCAGAATCAGCAGCGCGCCCGCCGCGGCACGAAATCCCAGGCGCTCGTGCAGATAAACCCAGGAAGTGATCCAGGCGAATACCGGCTCCATGGTAAAGATGAGCGCCGTATGCGTGGCCGGAGTGAACTGCTGCGCCCAGGACTGCACGGCAAACGCCACCGCCGTGCACAAAGATCCGGTAATCACAATGGCCAGCAGCAATAACGGCGAAAGTTGAAAGTGCGGTTTTTCCAGCACCGGCACGGAGATCGCCATGAGCACGGCCGTCACCACCACCTGCAGCACCGCAATCTGCTGGAAGGCGAACCGCTGCGTGGCGTGTCCCAGAAAAATGATGTGAAATGCGAAAGCCAGCGCACAGCCCAGCGTAAGCAGATCACCCAGATTGACATTGGCAAAGTCGGCCATGCTCTGGCGGCCAGCAGGGACCGTCATCAAAAAAAGACCGGCAATGGCCATAAAAACTCCGGCCACCCGCCACGGATGAATCCTTACCCGCCACAGCACCACGAGAATCAGCGGGACCAGAACATTCGAGCTGCCGGTAAGAAAAGCCGACTTGGATGGCGTGGTCAGCCTGAGACCGGTCGTCTGAAAGGCATAGCCCAGAAAAAGAAATATGCCAACCACCGCCCCCGCGCCCAGGGCAGGCCGGGTGAGCTGCCGCAACTGCTTCCGGTAAAACACCATCAGCAATACGGAGGCCAAAGCCATGCGCACCGTGTTGAACAAAAGCGGCGAGGAATATTCGAGCGCCTGCTTGATCAGCACGAAGGTCGAGCCCCAGATCAGCGTGATCAGGATGAGAAGAAGATGGGCTTTGAGTGAGCGAGACACGTTCGAATTCTTAGTAATCGCTGTTCAGTGTAAATGCTCGCGGGCCTTGTGCCGACCTGGGTTTTTCCCGCGCCTGCAAAGCAGCGATGAAAACCATGGCCTGCCCTGTCGCGGAACTATCGCTGGTTCCAGGGGTTCGCTCCAGGCAAGGTTTGCGTTTATATTGATCGAGCGTCATGCGGAGCGAATGTACTCAGTCTTAAAGTCTTTCTGCTCATCACTCAATTGCTGGCGCAGAAATCTTAAATTCGTAATTGGATAGAGGAGACAGCAATGGCCACAGTTGCAGGTGAAAAATTATTCAGCGCAGCAGTCAAAGAGCGCCGAGCCACTCAGAATTTTGAAGATGTGCCGATTCCGGATGCCGATCTGGAGAAGATCATTCGCGCCGGGCTGGAAGCGCCCAGCGGCTACAATATGCAGCCCTGGCGGTTTGTGGTTGTCCGCGACCGCGAGCAGAAGAAAAAACTGAGCCAGGCCTCGTTTGGCCAGCCGAAGGTGGCGGAAGCCAGCGCCGTAGTGGTGGCATGTGGCGATCCTCAGGGCTGGAAGGATGGCGATCTCGACGAGATGCTCCGGCTGGCCAAAGAACATGGCTATGGAAGCGAGCAGGACCACAACAATGCGCGCCAGTCCGTGACCGGGTATCTGGGAGGCACACCGGGCAAAGGCGGCGGCGTGGAGCCGACCTTTGACCTTTGGGTGAACCGGCACACCATGATTGCCTTTACCACCATGATGTGGGCCGCGGAAACTCTGGGCTACGATACTGCTCCCATGGAAGGCTTCATGGAAGATCAGGTCAAAACTCTTCTGAAAATTCCCGCGCGGGTGCGCGTGGTGGCCATGCTGGCCATTGGCCGGCAAAAAGGTCCGGACAAACCTTATGGCGGACGCTTCGCCCCTTCGCGTATCGTATTTGCCGATGAGTGGGGAAAGAAAGTTGCCTTCTAAGACACGCGCAAGCTGCCGCATTCTGGCGATGCTGCTGTGTCTTGCCTGGCTGATGTTTCCGGCGGGGGCGCAAACCGCACCCGCCGTGAGCCAGACTGCAAGCCAGGAAGATGCGGCCACCTTCAATACTCGCATTGCCTCCCGGCTACTCACCCAGATCACCAACGGACTTGAGGGGCACCTGCAAAAGCAGGTGCT
Organism: Candidatus Angelobacter sp.; assembly: GCA_035695325.1. GTDB lineage: Bacteria > Acidobacteriota > Terriglobia > Terriglobales > Acidobacteriaceae > Angelobacter. Next base: position 55,663 of record DASSEH010000153.1, on the reverse strand, counting down.
GGACGCCTTCGACTTGTCGCAAATGAAGGGCGGGCAGGCGTTTCGCAACCAGATGGCATCGTTTTTTGACAACTATGCGTCGGTGCGAATCCACTTCCATCTGAACGATGTCTCCATGGAAGGCGACAAGGGTGTGGCCATGGCGGATGTGGAGATGGAGCTGGAACAGCGCGACAGCACACTGCCTCCAGTCCGCAAAAAAACACAGCTCCGTTTAGTCGCAAAAAACGGCCCGCGGGGATGGAAGATTGTTGATATCCAGCCCAGAGCTTTTTTCTCCTGAAAGGCCAGCCTAATGCAGCGTGAATATCCGGACCGGCCCATTGTGGGCGTTGGCGCGGTGATCATTCACAACGGGCAGGTCCTGCTCGTGCGCCGCGCTAAACCTCCTCTCCAGGGCAGATGGTCATTGCCTGGCGGCGTGGTGGAGCTGGGCGAGACCCTGCGCGCCGCCGTGGAAAGAGAAATCCTCGAAGAAACCAGCCTTCAGGTAAAAGCCATTGAAGTGGTGGCAGTCCTCGATCGCATTCTTCCCGGCGATAACGCCCGCATTCAATATCACTACGTGCTGATTGATTTTCTTTGCCACTGCGAGGGCGGCGAACTGCGCGCGGCCAGCGATGTTTCCGAAGCGCAGTGGGCGCATCCGGCGGAGCTGCACAAGTATGAGCTGGAGCAGATAGCGCTGGATGTAATTGCCAAGGGCTTTCAACTTTCGCGGTCGTAAGAAAAGCTGAGATTGAAAAAGAACTTTTTAAAGCACAGTTTCCGAAATATGACGCTTAGCAAAATATTTCCCATAGTAATAGCCAATGGCCGCTGCATGGCTGCCTGAATTTTCTTTGGCCGCGCATTCAATACACACTATTGATGATGCCCCGGCAATATCCTGTATTACCTTTTTCTGGTGTTCCCTGATAGATCGATTCACAGTGGTTATTGACGTGACACTAACTGTCGATACTCCAGGATGTTCATCTAAAAAGCAAAGCCATCTCCATGCCTCATCGCTCCGGGTGCGTACCTTATGTGAAAGAGAAGCAGAAATTTCAGGCGATTTAAGGAGCATTGCTCCGGCCAGATTACAGAGGGCTGCACAATCACGCGCCGCCCCATCCTGCCAATCATCCCTGATTTGCCAGGTTTCGCCGACTTCTTTCCCTTCATTGTCCAGCCGCTCGCTGTACCACTCTGCCCTGACGCGCTTTCTGATATCAGTGTGCCTGGCAGCAATAGCGCTAAACCTGGCGGCCAATTCTTTCCAGCTTTCACTATTTTGATTGCCTGAAGCTGGCATTTCATTTCCTTTATAGAAACGATGGAAATGCACAATGCCAATTAATCCAAGAGCGCCAAATATAATCGCTCCCATTGTTCCGCTAATCATAAAGCCCATTGCCGCTGTGAACACCGATACACTTGCCGAAATGCCGTTGTCTTGCTGATTATCATGTGTCCCGCGCCACGGGGTACTCCTTCATGGCGAGGGTAATGATTGGGGAAATGTCCCAAAAGTCAGTTAAGTATATTTATTGCCATTTTCTGGCCAGAAATCGCTTTATGAGACAGGTTCTGCATGAAATTGGTTCCGGCCAGCCTGACTCTGACAGCAGGCGACGGAACAAAACGTTACTGGAGGAAACTCTCGAAGAAACCTGCCGGACCGCGTTGTAACTGCTCTCAAAGCAAAGCCAGCCGGAAGCTGGGCGTCAAAAAACTGACAGGTCTTACAGCCAGTAAACCAAACTCGTTTAATCCAGCCTGTCAATGATTTGACAGCAAAGTATTATGCCGCAACATGAAACTACAACTTGCCGTAAAATTGCAAAATTTTAATACTGGAGTGGGTTAATCTGCCCCATCCCACGCCATGGTAATACAGGCCTCGGCCTGCTCCTGAATGGAATTCACCTGCTTCCACAACTGCGTGTTAACCACCATTGACACTGGAGGCTGAAGACTGGAAAGGTCTTCGGCCGCCTTGCGCCACATGTCGCGCTCTGCTGTAATATGAGCGGCGTACAAAACCATTAATTCAGGCACGGACAAGCTTTTCCAGCTTTCGATCATTACCCGTGCAAAATTCTGGGCCTCTTCAACATGAGACAGGTGAGGCTGCTTATCTTTCACTGGATTTAGACTTTCCCCGGATATCATCCACCAATATATCCAGATAACCACCAGTTTGTGCCCTCAGCAAAGGCAACTATTAAAGAAGACTTATCTGAGTGCTTTACAAAACTTAGAGTAGTATCGGTTGCCACCAGACGAAATCCCTCAATCAGTGGCTTTTTTTGCACCTCTTTAGTGGTATTGACTCAGGCAGGTACTCTCATAACTGAATGATTCCGCGGCGGACCCCTATTGCCACGGCCTGCGTGCGATCACTTGCTCCAAGTTTCTCCATGATGTGTTTGAGGTGTACCTTTACAGTCTCTTCCGTGATGAAGAGCTTTTCCGCAATGTCTCGATTCCGGTTACCTCCGGCAACCTGCTGGAGGACCTCGATCTCTCGTTTCGTCAGGTCCTCGGCGCCAAGATGCTCCATGAGTTGCGCCGCAACCGAAGGAGGAATTTGCTTTTTTCCCGCGTGCACCTGGCGGACCGCCTCAACCAACTCTTTGGGAGGCATGTCCTTAAGCATATAGCCGCGCGCTCCCGCTTCCAGCGCTCGCTGGATTTCGACGTCGCCATCAAACGTGGTCAGCATGATTACGCGCGATTCAGGGAATTCCGCGCGAATGGCGATCATGGTTTCGATTCCACTCCTGTCCGGAAGTCTCAGGTCCATCAGGGTAACGTCAGGGCGGTGTTTCCGAAATTGTTGAATGGCTTCCTGATAACTCGACGCTTCCGCCACCAGCAGCATATCGGGCTGATTGTTGATAACGGTACCGATCCCCTGCCGCAGGAGGGGATGATCATCCACGCAGAGCACTCGAATTTGCGCCTGTTCACTCATCTGTCTGCTCACTTTTGGCTTGCGATTTGTTCTTATTCCGCTTTCCCAAATACATCAGCGAAAACCATTTCGCCGCACCATTAGAAGGCCTTGATTCAAAGGCCACGGAGCCAGGCACTAACAGTTCGATTTCCGTCCCGCCTGGCGCCCGGCTCAGGATTCGAATCTTCCCGCCAATTTTTCCGACCCGCTCATGCATACCTGATAAGCCCCAGTGTCCCTCGCGTCCCGTACAAAGTATCTGAGGATCGATCCCAACCCCGTCATCGCGAATGAGGACCCTTAAGTGACTCGACTTGTATTCGAGTTCAACTTCAATGTTGCTCGCATGGGAATGGCGAAAAGCATTGAGCAGAGCTTCGTGGCCGATACGATAGACCTCGTCACAGACCGCAGGACGCAGCGGCTGCGGCTCTCCCTCCACTGTGATTCGGAAATCGGCTTGTTGTGTACACCCAGGTTCCCGCGTAATTTTTGAAAATGCCGCCTCAAGATCATAAGCGTCCGGGCCAGATGAACGGATACCGCGAAGCGCATTCCTTCCCTCCTCATTGACCTGTCTCATCAATTCGAGGACCCGGCCTACCAGCGCTTTCGCCGGTGAATCCGCGGGCAACTGATCATTGGCAACATGAAGCTGCATGGAAGCACTGATGAAGCCCTGCAAAAGGGTATCGTGCAAATCCTGAGCAATACGGGTCCTCTCTGACAGTCGTTCCCGGAATTGAGCGTCCAGCCGAGCCGTTACCTGACGTACGCGCAGCCAGTATGCGACGAAGCCCAAACCTAAAACAAGTCCGCCCTCGAGAAGATGAAACCAAAGCGTCTGATAGTAATGGGGCTGCACATGCAGCTCCAGTGGACTGACCGTTTCACTCCAGATTCCATCACGATTGCGGGCCATCACACGGAAACGGTAGTGCCCCGGAGACAGGTTTGCATAATAAGCGGTCCGTTGCTGGCCAGCATCGATCCAGTCCGGATCAAAGCCCTCCAGTATGTATTTGAAGCTGAGCTTCTGCGGAGAGGAAAGATCCAGTGCGGTATAGTGCAGTTCCAGCCGGTGGCTCCCAGGCGCAAGCTCCAGGTTCGCGGCCAGCGGCCACAATTTTCCATCGACGACTGATTCCTCAATAAGAACGCCGGCTGGCTGTTTGGGAACGTTTAACTTACTGGGATCAAGGCGGACTACTCCATTGTCCGTTGCAAACAACAGGCTTCCATCATGGGCCCTCCATCCCTGAGGCTGCCACCCTGCCGCTGAGAGCGTGGCCTGCATTCCATCAGCAGTATCGTAGCTGACCGAGGGCGCGGAGCGAATTTTCCCCGCCGAACAATCATTCAGTTCTTTTCTGCTGACGCGAAAAATTCCCTTGTTAGTATTGAGCCAGAGGTTTCCCGTATCGTCTTCCTGGATGGCGGCTATCCCTATCTCTCCCTCCAGCAGATCATCAATGGGGCAGGAATTCTGGATCCTGCCATCCTGAAAACGCGATAGTCCTGCTCCTGCTGTACCGATCCAGAGCGCTCCCTCCCGGTCCATATGGAGCGCCAGCACCAGAGGGCTGGCCAGCCCCTGCGGCGTTGAATACTGAATGGATTCGTGACCATCCCAGTGAAAGATACCTCCGCCCCCCGTGCCCAGCCACAGACTGCCATCTTTGTCTTCGGCGATGGCCCGCACGCACGGATCGGAAAACGGCCCCGTAAAACTGGACACCAGTTTTCCATCAACCAATTGTGACAGTCCCTTGCAGGTCCCGGCCCAGAGATTGCCCCTGTGATCTTCGTACAGGGCCCGAAGTGTACCCGGCAGTGTCATGTTTGTGAACCTGCCGTTCTGGTATCTGGCCAGCAGATTATGCCAGCCAATCCATACGGCGCCCTGGCTGTCTGCGTACACAATGCTGACCGCGTCGACTGCCAGGCCATCGGCTTTGGTATAGATGAAAGATTTTCCTTCATGAATGCGTGAAACATCGGTGGATGCCAGCCAAATGTCGTGGTTGCGGTCCTCTGTTACGGTAATGACATTATGATTCTGCTCCCCGGCGCCAGCCCCGTACGTATCGACCCGTGCTTCACTCAGGCGTACCAACCCATGATCCGAGTGAATCCAGAGATTATGGTCGCGGTCTTCATAGATAGCGCTGATCCAACCGCCCAATTCATTTAGGGAGGCGTAAGGCGCAATGACCCCATTCTGCAATCGATACAGACCAGAACGCATTGTTCCGATCCAGATCGTGCCGGAGTGGTCACTGCCGATCGCAGTGACTGAATCGTCAGGCAACCCCTGCTTTCGTCCGTAAACGATGTACTTCCCCCCCTCATAACGGGCCACCGAGTGGGGCGTGGCAATCCATAACAGACCATCTCTATCCTGGTCCATGAAGACCCGCCGGGCAGAGGCGCCCTTCATCAGGAACTCATCAGTCTGGAGGGTGAACTTTTCGTCGTTGAAGCGGCTTACCCCGTCGCCGGTGACGATCCAGATGCTGCCGTCCCTCGCCCCATAGACATTATCTATGTTGGTGTTGGGCAGGTCCTGATTGCTCGCGTACACCTTAAAATGTCCGTCGCGAAAACGAACCAGCCCCTTCGCCGTTCCAATCCAGATATCTCCATCCGTGCCTTCGGTCACCTTCCAAACGGTGTTATCGGAAAGACCATCGGCTGTTGTGTAGCGGAAAAAGTGTCCGTTGCTGAACCGTACCAGGCCGTTATCGGTGGCTATCCAGAGATCTCCCCGATGATCGAGGAACAATGAAGAAATGGACTTTGTCCTGATCTCGGGAGTGTTGTCGCTGTTGAAAGCGGTGAAGCGAACACCGTCAAACCGGACAAGCAAGCTTCCCATAATGGTCCAGAGATAGCCGTCTCTGGTTTGGGCAATAATCGTATTGTGGCCCTTGGGGCCGTCACTGCCGCTCCAGGTTGTGATCACGTACTCAGGGGAGGATTGCTTCGGCTGCGCGGCAACAAAGAGACTGGCACTGTACAAACACACCAGCAAAAAAAGAACCGCGCCTCGGGAAAACCGCCTCCTGATGCCGCAGTCAGGAAAAATGTCGCAGTACGGAAAAATTCTTCTCACGCCAACAATTGATTCCATCAGTAAACCCGACACATACTATCCCTTCCACTGATACGCATCCGGCTGGGGCAGTCCAATAAAGGCCAAAACACGACAGGCGAACTGGTGGGCCATAGCTTCAAAGTCAGCTGGATGATTGTAAAAAGTCGGAATCAGCGGATAAATGGTCACTCCGGCTTCGGCCGCAAGATCCATGTTGCGAATATGGATGCGGTTCAGCGGGGTTTCACGCACGCAGAGCACCAGCGGGCGCTTTTCTTTCAGGCAGACATCGGCTGCGCGCTGGATGAGATTTTGCGCCATGCCATGGGCAATCCCGGCCAGTGTGCCCATGCTGCACGGCATTACGATCATGGCGTGGGTGGCATAAGAGCCGCTGGCGATGCTGGCGCCGATATCATCATTGTTTTGCTGCTGGATCTTCGTTGATTTCGCGCCCAGAAGCTGTTCCACGAGATGGGCGCGCCCTTTGATGTCGAGCTCTTCGGCAAAGACGCGCAGCGCATTGTCCGAAGCGATGAAGTTCACGCACTGAACGCGCTGGTCGCGCTCCACGGCCCGCAGCAGGGCGCGGGTAAAGAGTCCACCGCTGGCGCCGGTGGCGGCGATGGTGAGAATCAGCGAGCTGTCGGCCTGCGGCATTTGTTTCAGTCTATGATGAATGACAGGGGTTCTGCTCCACACCCGCAAACACACAGGAATGGATACAAAATCATTACGCACTCTGCTCGAGGATGTAAAGGACGGAAAACTTGATCCGGACGAGGCGGTCGCCCGCCTGCGGCACATGCCGTTTGAAGACCTGGGATTTGCCCGCATTGACCATCATCGCCGCCTGCGCGCGGGGATGCCCGAGGTTATTTTCTCGCAGGGAAAGAGCCCGGACCAGGTAGCGAAAATTTTTGCCAAACTGGCGGCGCAGGGCGGCAATGTGCTGGCCACGCGGGCCGGCAAAGAGCATTTTCGCGCCGTGAAAAAAGTTTGCCGCAAGGCCGAATATCGCGAGATGGCGCGGACGATCGTGCTGCAAAAAGACCCCACCTGCTATGGCAAAGGAACGATCGCCGTGGTTTCCGCCGGAACCAGCGATATCCCTGTGGCCGAAGAGGCGCTGGTGACAGCAGAGATCATGGGCAATGACGTGGCGCACCTGTATGACGTGGGTGTGGCCGGGATTCATCGGCTGCTGGCCAACAAAAATGTGCTTGATCAGGCGCGGGTGATCATTGTCTGCGCCGGCATGGAGGGCGCACTGCCCAGCGTGGTGGGCGGCCTGGTGCGAGTGCCGGTGATCGCCGTTCCCACCAGCATAGGCTACGGCGCGGCCTTTGAAGGCATGGCCGCGCTGCTGGGCATGTTGAATTCCTGTGCTTCCAACGTGAGCGTGGTCAATATCGACAACGGCTTTGGCGCCGGCTATGTGGCTTCCATGATCAACCGGCTGTAAGGTCAGTCTGCCTTGCGGAACACTCGATCAAAAATGCTGTCCACATTGCGCAGCTGGCGTTTGAGGTCAAATGCCTGGTCGATCTGTTTTTGCGGCACGCGCGCGGTGATTTCCGGATCTTTCATGACCAGCTCGCGGAAATTCAGCTCTTCGCTCCACGCCCGCATGGCGTAGCCCTGCACCAGGCGATAGGCGTCCTCGCGCGACATGCCATGCGCGGCAAGATCGAGCAAAAGCTGTCCGCTGAACACGAGACCGCCGGTGCTTTCGAGGTTCTTCATCATGCGCGCGGGATAAACCAACAGCGTGTCGATCAGGTTCGTGGTCTTGTGCAGCAGATAGTCCACAAGGATGGTGGAATCGGGCAAAATCACGCGCTCCACGGAAGAGTGCGAGATGTCCCGCTCGTGCCAAAGGGCTACGTTTTCAAACGCCGCCTGAGCGTTCGAGCGGACTACGCGCGCCAGACCCGAGATTTGCTCGCAGGTAATCGGGTTCCGCTTATGCGGCATGGCGGAAGAGCCCTTTTGTTTGGGGCTGAAAAATTCTTCCGCTTCCCGCACCTCCGTGCGCTGCAGGTGGCGAATCTCGGTGGCAATTTTGTCGAGGGTGGAAGCGATGGTCGCCAGAGTGGCCACGTAATAAGCATGACGGTCGCGCTGAATGACCTGGGACGAAATGGGCGCGGGCTCCAGCCCCAAACGATGGCAGATTTTTTCTTCCATCTCCGGTTCGAGATGAGCAAACGTACCCACCGCGCCGGAGAGCTTACCTACCCGCATCTCCTCGGCGGCCCGCTGGAAGCGCTGAATGTTGCGCTCGATCTCGGTGTACCAGTTGGCGAGTTTCAGGCCGAAGGTGATGGGCTCGGCATGGATGCCATGGGTACGGCCAATCATGGGCGTATGCCTGAACTCCTGGGCGCGGCGGGCCAGCACGTCGCGCAGTTGCTCGAGATCGTGGGCGATGATTTGCGATGCCGCTTTGATCTGCAGGGCCTGGGCGGTATCCACAACGTCATTGGAGGTGAGCCCATAGTGCAGCCAGCGCGCGTCGGGGCCGATTTTTTCCGCGACCGCCGTGGTAAAGGCAATCACATCATGTTTGACTTCGGCTTCAATCTCGTTGATGCGCGCCAAATCAAAGTTGCCGCGTTCGGCAATCGCTTTTGCCGCATGTTCGGGGACAATGCCGGCCTCGGCCAGAGTAAGACTGGACGCGACTTCCACCTGCAGCCAGCAACGAAATTTGTTTTCATCACTCCAGATCCGGCCCATCTCCGGACGGGTGTAACGAGAAATCAAGGGCGCACCTTTTTCTTATTTTGATTAAAAGACATTCGATGATACATGCTGGCTGTCTTTACGCCAATGGGAGCAGGCCGGGAGCCGGGCGAGGCAGGCCGTTGTCCCAGTCTGGATTTTGCTTACAGAAATCAGCCAGGGTATGAACCGCAACAACCGCGAAGGGGTGCGAATTACTCCTGCACGCCAAACAATTGCGCCATCTCCTGATACTTAAAGCCCTGTCCGGGGACGTAGGGCTGAATCCATTTGCCATTGAGCACAAACTGCGGAATGGCGCGCTTGCCCGTGTTTTTTACCACTTCATCGGCAGCACCGTGGACTTCTTCAATATTGATTTCCTGGTACGGGATATTATGCTTTCCCAACCAGCGTTTGGCTTCGCGGCAGTCACCACACCAGGGCGAGGAATAAACAATAAGCTCCATAGCCTGCTAATGATAACAAGCCGAAAAAGATGGCCGGAAGTACTTGCGGAAGATAATCCGCATAGGCAGCTATAATGACCGGGCCTGTCGCTTATCCCTTTTACCCCGGAGAAACAATGACCTGGCGCCGAATTTGCACGCAAACAGCAGTGTTTTTTGTCCTGTTCGGCCTTTTCGCCGCTGCCCAGGCGCCCACGCCCCAGTCTGCTCTGGCCCGGTTGTTTCAGGAGCCCGTGCAGGAAAGCTGGTTCGACCAGCAGTTTTTAACGCATGTTCCCGCCACGCGGGTCCAGCAGCTCGTACAGGAAATGACTACTTCTTCCGGACCGCTGCAGCACATAGAAACATCGGGGGAAGGCTACTCGGTCGTACTGCAAAGGGCCACCGTCCCCGCCCGCATTGCTCTCAACGCGGAAGGCCGGATCATTGCTTTGCTTTTTGGCCCGCCCCAGCCGCTGCAGGCACAAAGCGTTCAGGAAGCCGTGAAGGAGTTTGAAAGGCTCAGCGGCAAGGTGCATGTTGCGGTTGTAGTCGACGGCAAATTGAGCGCGGGGTTCCATGCCGATGATCCGCTCGCCGTGGCTTCGGCGTTTAAAATGGCCGTACTTGCCACCCTTAAGGCACAAGTGGCCGCGGGAACACACCACTGGGACGAGGTCGTGAGCCTGCTTCCGAAATGGAAATCGCTGCCCTCCGGAGTGCTGCAGACCTGGCCGGACAACACTCAGCTGACGCTGGCCACGCTGGCCAATGAAATGATTTCCATCAGCGACAATACCGCGGCGGACGCCCTGCTGGACATTACCGGACGGCAGAATGTGGAGGCCCTGACCGCGCGAAACCGGCCTTTGCTTTCAACGCGCGAGATGTTTGTGCTGAAGGCGCCGGTTTATTCGCCCTTTCTCGTCCGCTTCCGGACCGCCAACGAGCAGGGCAAGCGCGCCGTGCTCACGGAAGTCGCGCAGCAGCCCGTGCCACCCGCAAGTATCTTTACCGGCGATCCGCTGGCGCTCGATGTGGAATGGTTTTTCAGCGCAAATGAACTGTGCGGCCTGATGGCCAGGGTGGAAGACCTGCCGGCCATGCGGATCAATCCCGGCCTGGCCCGGCCCGCCGACTGGAAGCAAATTGCCTTTAAAGGTGGAGCGGAATCCGGCGTCCTGACTCTTACCCACGGACTGGTGGGAAAGAATGGCAGGCACTATTGCGTGGCGGCAACCCTGAACGACACCAAACGGCTTGAACCCTCCCAATTTTATGCGGCCTATACCGGTTTGCTGACCGCTCTGGCTAAAGAATCATCCGGACAGTAACAGCAGATCCGGCATAATGTCTCGCCCGGTTAGACACCGGGAAGTGTCCCATGGCAAAGACCTTTGCCAATCTCAGCGCAACCGAAAACTCTGCCGGGGTACGGCAGGGTTCCAGCGACGGTTAAATGTCTTGAGGGATAGCAAGGGTACTCCTGCCAAGTGGATTCCAGTAAGTATATTATTGCCCTAAAATGGATCTATGAGCGACATGGGCAAACTGCTGCTGCTTATGGGCAGCGTGATTGCGATGATGGGCGCAGTGCTGCTGTTCGCCGGCAGGTTCAATTTTCCGACAGGTCGACTGCCGGGCGATTTCACCTGGCGCGGCAGGAATACCATCGTATATTTTCCGTTCGCGACCAGCATCGTCATCAGCATTGTGTTTTCAGCGGTTCTTTGGCTGATCCAGCGTATACGGCACTAATTCGCTGCTGGAAACTCTCCGGCAGCGCATTGATTCTATCCTTCTGCATCCGGTGGAATACCAAAAAAAATTGACTGTTTCTGCCTGTGCCCATATAGAATCGCGCTTCTTCAATTTCACAAGGAGAACAGGCATGATGCATCGCTCTTATTCTCATCCTGGCTGGAAGGTTTTGCCGTTGATCGTGGCGTTCCTTGCACTGGCGCCGTTTGCGATCTCGCAGCAACCTGCTCCGGCCGCAATCCATAATGATGTTGTCATTCACGGGGGAACGCTGCTGACCGTGACCCACGGCCGAATCGAAAACGGCAGCATTTATATTCACGACGGCAAAATCGCGGCGATTGGCCAGACGGTGGACGCTCCGGCCAGCGCGACCATCATTGATGCCGCTGGAAAGTGGGTGATGCCCGGCATTATTGATTCCCATTCGCACATTGCGCTGGGCGACGACACCAATGAGGCCACCAGCCCGGTGACGCCGCACATGATGATGAAGGACGCCTTCGATTACAAGGACAAATTTATCTATTATGCGCTGGCCGGCGGCGTGACCACTTCTCTGCTGCTGCACGGATCGGCCAACGTGATCGGCGGACAGGCGGTGGTGATGAAACACAAGTATGGTCTGGGACGAGATGAAATGCTCTTTCCGGGCGCGCCGCAGTCGATCAAGTTTGCCACCGGTGAAAATCCCAAGCGCGTTTACGGCGGGCGAAACCAGCTTCCCTCCACGCGCATGGGCAACTTTGCCGTGATGCGCCAGGCATTTGTGGAAGCCCGCGACTACATGCATCAGTGGGACAGCTACAACGCGAAAGTGCAAAAAGGCGATAAGGACGCCGATCCGCCGAAAAAAGACCTGCGCCTCGAAGCGTTGGCGGATGTCCTTCGCGGCAAGCTGCTGGTGCAGATTCATTGCTACCGCGCCGACGAGTTTCTGAACGAGATGGCCATTGCCCAGGAGTTTGGCTACAAGATCCGCGCCTTCCATCACGCGCTGGAAGCTTACAAGGTTGCCGACAAGATCGCCGCCAACGGCATTGCCATTGCCACCTGGCCGGACTGGTGGGGCTTTAAATATGAAGCATGGGACGGCATTCCGTGGAATGCGGCCATAGCGCTGCGCAAGGGCGTACGCGTGGCGATCAAGAGCGATTCCTGGGACCACACGCGCCGCCTGAACCAGGAAGCAGGCAAGATCATGCGCTACGGCAATGTGAGCGAAGAAGATGCCCTGAAGATGATCACCCTCAATGCCGCATGGATCATTGGCGTGGAGGATCGCGTTGGATCACTCGATGTGGGCAAGGATGCGGACATCGGCATCTGGAACAGCTATCCGCTTTCTTCCGCCGCAGTGGTGGACCAGGTCCTGATTGATGGCGACGTTTATTTTGACCGTTCTGCTCCGGGGCTGGGTATGCCTCGCTTTAAGGAGGGCCAGTAACCATGCATAAAAACATCATTATTTTTGCTCTTGGCCTCATTGCTGCCTGCTGCGCACAGCAGCCGGCGAAAAATAAAACGTCAGCACCCGCTGCTGCCGGGACCATTGTGCTGCGCGGAGGAACGCTGCTGACCATCACGCATGGAGTTATCGAACATGGCGTACTGGTCATGCAAAACGGACGCATCACCGCCATTGGCGGGGCTTCCACGCAGGTCCCGCGCGATGCCAAAGTGATTGACGTTACCGGAATGACGGTCTATCCCGGCCTGATCGATTCGGAAACGCATCTGGGGCTGGTGGAGATTGCCGCTGAACGCAGCACAGTGGACACGCAGGAAGAGAGCGACGAGATCATGCCGCACATGCACGTCTATGACGCGTTCCACGCGGAAAGCGTGCTCATTCCCGTGGCGCGCCTCAATGGCATTACCAACGCGATTGTCGCGCCGGCGAACGGCGATACTCTGCCGGGACAGGACACCTTCATACAGCTTGCCGGGGACACGGCTGAAGAAATGCTGAAGGTCCGCGACATCGCCATGCCGCTCAACTTTACCGGCCTCCAGCGGCGCAACCCGACTTTTGAGACTTCCAAATATCCCTCCACGCGCATGGGTCTGGCTACCCAGCTGCGGCAGGCTTTTCTGGATGCGCAGGATTACGCCAGTAAGTGGGCGCGTTATGAAAAGAAAAAAACGAGCAGCGAAGATAAAGACAAGTCCGCAGAGCCGCCCAAAAGAGACCTTAAACTCGAAGCGCTGCTGCCATATATTCGCGGACAGAAGCCGGTAGTGCTGGCGGCCGAAGAAGCGAATGACCTGCGGACCGCGCTGGACATGGCGCAGGAGTTCCATCTCAAAGTCATTCTGAACCGTGTGTCCCACTCAGCAAGCCTGCTGGACCAGATTGCGTCCACCGGTTTTCCGGTCATCGTTGGCCCGATCTATGAAGCGCCCAAAGAATGGGAGCGCTATGACGCCGTTTTTAAGTTGCCGGCTGAACTGGCGAAGCGCGGGGTGAAGATCGCGTTTGCCTCGTACGATGCCCACCGCGTGCGTGACCTGCCTTATGCCGCCGGATATTCCGTGGCGTTCGGACTGCCACATGACGAAGCGCTGAAAGCCCTTACCCTGAATCCCGCGCAGATGTGGGGCGTGGATAAAGACCTGGGATCACTGGACACAGGCAAGATGGCCAATGTGGTGGTGGCGAATGGAGACCCTCTGGATGTGAAGACGGATGTGAAGCATGTCTTTATTGCCGGGCGGGAGATTCCGTTGACCAGTAAGCAGACGGAGTTGCGCGACCAGTACTCACAGTAAACATCGGGGCCGCGAAGGAGCGCAGATTTTTTTATCTTCTCGTGTTAGCTAGCTTCCTTCGCGGCTGGATGCCCTGCGACTCGATATAAACTATAAGCTGCATAGGCAAAACTTCTGCCGTAGCATTGTGCTTTCATTGGTTCTTTGGCTGATCCAGCTTATACGGCACTGATTCACTCCTGGAAGCTCTCCATCCGGGCATGGTTTGTCCCAATATTATGGGACTGACTTCGCTGCCTGCATTAAGCCAAAACAAGCCATCCACCGGATTAAACATTTTATTTACATTAACTTACAGGTAATCATAGGCTATAAATATTTATTATAATTTTTTAATCTTAATGGTTTATGCTGACCAGCATCATTCCAGCGACATTAAAACACTCAAAGAGGGTCAGACCAAGATCATGATCAAAATATCTGGGTTTTATTGTCCAATTGCTCCAGCAGAGTCACCCTATACGGCGACGGCAGACGCGGAAGTGATGGCGTGGCTTTCAAAGTTTGAAATATATAAAAGTAAAGCACAGTGTAAGTACTTTGCCCAATCCCGGTTTACTGCTTTCCCGGGTAAGTCTTTACCGAATGCTCAGGAGCATCTGCTTGCCCTGCCCGGCAAAGAGGTGACATGGCTATGGTCCTTCGACGATGTGCATAACGATGAGAGTTCCGAAGGAATACCCATCAGCGAATATGTTGTGTTGCTGGGCAAGCTTGCGCGGATCATGGAGGACCCGAACAGCCGCCTTCTGATGGACAACCCATGGGCCAACGCCCTGCGCGATCTCAGGCTGGAAGTGGCCAAGTATGCTACGCCGGTCCAGGTGGAGCGGTGGGTGCAGGCGAATATCGAATACTTTGCAGGATCGCTGTGGGAAGCGGTCAACCGGATGGAAGGGGAGGTGCCCTCGCTGGACGACTACGTCACCATGTGGCTGAAGCAGTGCGCGATGTACCCGACGCTTGTGTTTACCGATATTGCCTGCGGCTACGAGATCCCTGCGGCGGAGTGGTGCGATCCCAGAGCGCGCTTGCTGCGTGAAATGGCCTCGGTGATAATTGGCTGGGACAATGATCTGACCTCCTACGATAAAGAGGTATGTCGCGTCTCGATGAGAGGGTATCCCGAGATCCAGAATATGATCGCCATTCTGCAGAGCAATCTTCAGTGCTCCCTTGAAGAAGCGGTGTCCATTACCGAAGGCATGCGTGATCGCGCCATGATCAAGTTCCTAAAATTGCGCGACGAACTGGTGGCGGAAGGCAGCAAAACCCTTACGGCATACGCCGAAGGCGTCGGCCAATGGATCCGCGGCTACCTGGACTTCAGCACGCATTCCCCGCGATACACGGACCCCTGCAATTCAGACGATGCGACCATCCGGCACCCGGTAACGGCGGCCTGGAAGATAACGGATACGTCTGGAAACCAGCGTAATGATCTGCCGGACTTGCCCACTCTCTCCTGGTGGAATTAACTGCCGGGAAGAGACCCAACGGAGTTGCAGCAGCTGGCTGCTGAAATCCGTTAGTGCCTGATCCATGGTCTCGCGGTTACGGGCGGACATTTGTGACAGAATCTGGGCGTGGTGGAACTGTCGCTTGCCATGCACTATGTCTTTGACACGCCCAAAGACCATTTCATCTTCGATGTGAGCCATCAGTCGTATATCCACGTGCGGGACCTGCCCTATGCCGCCAGATATTCCGTGGTGTTCGGACTGCCCCATGACGAAGCGCTGAAAGCACTTACCCTGAATCCCGCGCAGATGGGTAAACGAGCGATTTTACCTGGCCCGGCAGGAAAACCATCCGTTATTTCCCTTCGCGCCACATCGTCATCGGTATTGCGATGTCATTGATTTTGCTGATGATCCAGCGTTTATGGCGCTAATTATCCGCTGAAAACTCTTTGGCTGGCCTGTTGGCAAATATATTGTGTCCCAAATTGGGTTCCCAAATTTAGGTTCCACTACGAGACTGACTTATCGGCATTAAAAAAATAGCAGCAATAAAAAAATTTTATTATAGGTTTTTAACCATATGGGTTAAACTGGCTTGCGTCATTTCAGTGACGTTTAAAACATCAAAGAAGGTTACACAAAAAGCATGATCAAAATATCCGGGTTTTATTGTCCAATTGCTCCAGCAGAGTCACCCTATACGGCCACGGCAGACGCGGAAGTAATGGCGTGGCTTTCCAGGTTCGAGATCTATAAAAGCAAGGCACAGTGTAATTACTTTGCCCAATCCCGGTTTACTGCTTTCCCGGGTAAGTCTTTACCGAATGCCCATGAGCACCTGCTTGCGCTGCCCGGCAAAGAGGTAACGTGGCTATGGTCCTTCGACGATGTGCATAACGATGAGAGCTCCGAGGAAATGCCCATCAACGAAAAAATCATATTGCTGGGCAAGCTTACGCGCATCATGGAAGACCCGAGCAGCCGCCTTCTGATGGACAATCCCTGGGCCAACGCCCTGCGCGATCTCAGGCTGGAAGTGGCCAAATATGCTACGCCGGTCCAGGTGGAGCGGTGGGTGCAGGCGAATATCGAGTACTTTCAAGGGTCGCTGTGGGAGGCTGTCAACCGGATGGAAGGGGAGGTGCCCTCGCTGGACGACTACGTGACCATGTATCTGAAGCAGTGCGCCATCTACCCGACGATTGTGTTTACCGATATTGCCTGCGGCTACGAGCTCCCCGCGTCGGAGTGGTGCGATCCCAGAGTGCGCTTGCTGCGTGAAATGGCCTCGGTGATGATTGGCTGGGACAATGATCTGACCTCCTACGATAAAGAGGTATATCGCGCTTCCATGAGAGGGTATCCCGAGATCCAGAACATGATCTCCATTCTGCAAAGCAATCTTCAGTGCTCCCTTGAGGAGGCGGTGTCCATTACCGAAGGCATGCGCGATCGCACCATGATCAAATTCCTTAATTTGCGCGACGAGCTGGTCGCGGAAGGCAGTGAAACGCTTACGGCTTACGCCGAGGGACTAGGGCAGTGGATACGCGGTTACCTCGATTACAGCACAACTTCCCTGCGCTACGCTGACCCCTGCAACCCTGACGATGCGACCATCCGGCGCCCGGTAATGGCGAACTGGAAGATAACGGACACGCCTGGAAACCAGCGTAATGATCTGCCGGATTTGCCCACTCTCTCCTGGTGGAATTGACCTGCCGGGACGAGACCAATCGGTCCTCCTGTGACAAAATGAAAGGAAGATACGTTGATGGGCAATCTTCTTAACACTATTAATTCGCCGCTCGATATCAAGCGGATGACGGTCGCGGACCTGCAGCAGCTGGCTGCGGAAATCCGTGAGTGCCTGATTAACGGGCTGGCGGTCACAGGCGGACATCTGGGGCCGAATCTGGGCGTGGTGGAGCTTACGCTGGCCATGCACTATGTCTTTGACACGCCCAAAGACCATTTCGTTTTCGATGTCAGCCACCAGTGCTATATTCACAAGCTGCTTACCGGACGGCGCGAACAGTTTTCCACCATGCGCCAGCCGGAAGGCATCAGTGGGTTCATGCTGCGCACGGAGAGCGAGCACGATTGTTACGGGGCCGGCCACGCCGGTACCGGGCTTTCTGCGGCGCTCGGTATGGCTGTAGCGCGTGATTTGGCCGGTGGCGATGAGCATGTAGTGGCTCTGGCCGGAGACGCGGCGTTCACCAACGGAATCACGATGGAAGCGCTGAACAATATTGCGGGCGCGACCAAACGGCTGATCCTGGTGCTCAATGACAACGAGTGGTCCATTGATAAAAACGTTGGCGCCATCGCTTCCTATTTCAACAAAATAGCCACGAATGAAAAGTACGCCTCCCTGCACGACCGTGCCGGGCAATTGCTCGAAAAATTCGGCGGCAAAGCAGCGCGCAAGGTGGCCCATAAGGCCGAAGAAGCCGCCAAGAGTCTTTTGTGGCCGAGCGTAATTTTTGAGGAATATGGCCTGAATTACTATGGTCCGCTGGATGGACACGATCTTGAGACGTTGATCGCGACCTTCAAATTCCTCAAGACGCAGCAGAAGCCGGTGCTGCTCCATGTGCTGACGCAAAAAGGCAAAGGTTTCGAGCCCGCGATCCAGAAGCAAAAGAAATTTCATGGTCTGGGGCCTTACGATCCCTCCACGGGCGATACCAAGCCCGCCGCGCAAAAGACCTATTCGGAAGTTTTTGGCGAAACCATGGCCCGGATCGCGCAGGACAACGATAAAGTGGTGGCCATTACCGCCGCCATGCCGAGCGGGACGGGGCTGGATTTGTACCGCACGCATCATCCGGCGCGCTATTTCGACGTGGGCATTGCCGAGGAACATGCGGTGATTTTTGCCGCTGGCATGGCCACCAAGGGATACAAACCGTTTTGCGCAATCTACTCGACGTTCCTGCAGCGTTCGCTGGATCCGATTATCCATGACGTTTGCCTGCAAAATCTGCCCGTGGTGTTTTGCATGGACCGTGGCGGCCTTTCGGGAGACGACGGGCCGACACATCACGGACTGTTCGATATCTCTTATCTTCGCGGTGTTCCTAATTTGGTCCACATGAGCCCCAGGGACGAAGAGGAATTTGCGGACATGCTGCATACGGCCATGCTTCACGATGGCCCCATTGCCATCCGTTATCCTCGCGGTGCAGGCACCGGAGCGACACCCAAAAAATCTCTTTCGGCAATACCGATTGGGAAGTCGGAAGTGATTCAGGATGGCTCGCAGGTGGCGATCTTCTCCCTGGGCGCCATGATGCCGGTCGCGCTCGAAACAGCTCGCCGCATGGAAGCAGAGGGTATTTCCGTTGCCGTGGTAAATGCCCGTTTCGCCAAGCCGATTGATACGCAGGAGTTGCAGCATTATGCAAGGCGCTGCGGTTTGCTGATCTCTTTTGAAGATCATGTTCTGTATGGCGGCTTTGGCAGTGCGTTGCTGGAGGAACTGAATCAGCTCAATCTCTCCGTTCCGCTGGTACGCATTGGCTGGCCCGATCAGTTTATTGAACAGGGCAAGCAGGATGCGCTTCGCGCCAAATATGGCCTGAGCGCGGATGCGGCCATGGAACTGGCCCGTCCGTATTTGAGCCGGATCCTGAACAATGAACCGGTCTCGTAAAGTCATCCCGTGAGCCAGGCTCTTTCGCCACGCAATCGCTGGGCTGCAATTTGCTAAACTTTCGCTGTGGCCCTGCAAAACCAGCTCGGATTCAGCTTTGAACAGCCGGCAACGCGCCGCATGTGGCGCGTTGCCGACCTGGTCAGCGCCGTCCGCACCACGGTGGAGCGCGGCTATGCCGACGTGTGGGTTGAGGGCGAGGTTTCCAATTTTCGCCCGGCGGAATCGGGGCATCTTTATTTCACGCTGAAAGACGGTGACGCTCAGCTTCGCGTGGTGATGTTTCGCAGCCAGGCCCGCCTGCTGCGCTTTCGTCCGGACAATGGCATGCAGATCGCCGCACGCGGACGAGTAACGATCTACGACGCGCGCGGAGAACTCCAGCTTTCCGCCGAATTTCTGGAGCCGCTGGGCGCGGGCGCTCTGCAGGTTGCGTTTGAACAGCTCCGTAACAAACTGGCCGCCGAAGGTCTGTTCGAGCAGTCGCGCAAAAAGCCGGTGCCGCTGCTGCCGCGCCGCATTGGCATTGTGACTTCGCCGCGTGGGGCCGCGCTGCAGGACATGCTGCATGTGCTCGCCCGCCGCTATGAAAACGTGGGCATCCTGATTTATCCCGCGCAGGTGCAGGGCGAGTCGGCTGCGGCGGAGGTCGCTGCCGGAGTGAAGTATTTCAATCATGCCGGAAATGTTGACGTCATCGTGCTCGCGCGCGGCGGTGGCTCGATTGAAGATCTGGCGGCCTTCAATGACGAAGCCCTGGCCCGCACCATTGCCGCGTCCGGCATTCCGGTCATCTCGGCTATTGGCCATGAAACCGATTTCACCATCGCCGATTTCGTTTCCGACCTGCGTGCGCCCACGCCTTCCGCGGCGGCGGAAATGGTGGTGGAATCCAAACACAAGCTGGCTGAGCACCTCACGCATCTGCATCAGAGACTGGCCCGCGCCGCCCGCTACCGGCTGCTCATGGCCAAATCTCAACTGGACGATCTGGCGCGCCACGGCGCGTTTGCGCGCATACAGGACTTGTTTGCTCGTCGTGCCCAGCGGCTCGATGAGTGCATTTATCGTCTGGCTTCGGCTTTTCAACGTACCGTGCACGACTATCGCCAGCGTCTGGAACTGGCATCGGCGCGCGTGCGGCACTTCGATTTTCGCAGTTCGCTGGTGCTGAACCGCACCCGGCTTGATGCGGCAACAGAAACGCTGGTGCGCGCCATGCAAGCGCGGCTCCTGCAGCAGAAAAGCATTCTGAATCAGCATGAAGCCAGGCTCCAGGCGCTTTCGCCAGTGAAGATTCTCGACCGCGGATATGCGCTGATTTTTGATGCCAGTGGCGCTCTGGTCAAGGATTCCGGGCATCTCAAACAAGGAGACAGGGTCTCTGCCCGCGTTTCCCGCGGCGCTTTTACCGCCGAGGTGCTCAAGCGCGAGTAAAATATCAGGTTTGCCCGTAATGAGGAGCTTAGGTATTGCGAAAACTTTTTGGGACTGACGGCATTCGCGGCGTTGCCGGTGAATTTCCACTCGACAAGAAAACTGTCTATGCTATTGGCCGCGCTCTGGGCGACCATGTGCCTCCGGAGCAGCGCCGCATCGTGATTGGCCAGGACACGCGCGAGTCCAGCGCGTGGATCGCCGACGTGCTTTCCGGCGGGCTGCGGGATTCCGGCGTCCATGTGGAAAGCGCCGGGGTGATTCCCACGCCGGGCATTGCTTATCTCACCCGTACACTGGGCTTTTCCGCTGGTGTCGTGATCTCCGCGTCGCACAATCCCTGGCAGGACAATGGCATTAAAGTTTTTGGCAGTGATGGGTACAAACTGGCGGACAAAATCGAGCTGGAGATTGAAACGGAAATCTTTGCTCTGCTCAAAGAGCATCATGCGTTTACTCCGGCCATTCCCAGCGGTTTTTCGATTCCTGGTGACGAGCACCTGAGCCAGGCTTATGCGCAGGGACTCACACGTCCCATTCCCGGCGCGGAGCGTCTCCATGCCGTGATTGACTGCGCCAATGGGGCCGCGAGCGCGCTGGCGGCGAAGGTCTTTGCAGGCTGCGGCATGCAGCCGTACATCATTCATAGCTCCCCCACTGGGCGCAACATCAACGAAAAATGCGGCGCACTGCATGCGGAAACCGTGGCTGCGGAAGTGGTGGCGCGCAAAGCTGATTTCGGTATCTGCCTTGATGGCGACGCCGACCGCGCTCTTTTCACCGACCACACCGGACAGGTTGTGAATGGTGACGCCGTAATGCTGCTTTTGGCGCGACAGCTCAAAGAGCAGGGCCAGCTTGCTGGCGACACGGTTGTTGCCACCACTATGTCGAACATGGGACTCGAGATCGCACTGCGCGAAGCCGGCATAAAAATGCTGCGCGCTCCGGTGGGCGACAAGTATGTGCTCGAAGAGATGAAGAAGCACGGCGCCGTGCTGGGTGGCGAACAGTCGGGGCACATTATTCTTTCCCGCGAATCCACCACCGGTGACGGCCTGCTCACCGCCATCCATGTGCTGGAAGTGCTGGCGCGAGGGGGCAAGCCGCTTTGCGATCTGGTTGCGGGATTGAAAGTTTTTCCGCAAATCATCAAGAACATCCGAGTGCGGGAAAAGCGGCCGCTCGATCAGTTGCCGGAAGTGGTCACGGCGATTGGCGCGGCGGAAAAAGAGCTGGATGGCAATGGCCGGGTCAATGTGCGCTACTCGGGCACCGAAACCCTGGCCCGCGTGATGGTGGAAGCTGCGTCGGAAGAGACCATCCACCGGCACGCGAACGCCATTGGCGCCGCGATTCAAAAAGCGCTGGGAGCCTGAAGACTCGCGATGTGCCGGACCCCGCATTTTGTTACAATCAGCCTCCGTCCGAATTACTTCACTTCAGGATTTCTCTATGACAAGCCCGTATCCAGGCATGATTCGCTCTCTTGCACTCTTCATCTTCGCTTCTTCGGCGCTGCTTTTCGCCGGTGAAGCCCCGCCGCCGGCCCCGTCTGCCGATGGCACACTGAAGCCTCTTACTTCCATTGCCGGCCAGGGCATGATGAACAGCCACGCATTCGACTATCTCGAAGAACTGAGTGACCAGATTGGCGGACGCGTGACCGGCTCGCCCGAAGCGCAAAGGGCCGTAGACTGGGGCGTGGCAAAGATGAAAGCCATGGGCCTCGAAAATGTTCGCGCGGAGAAATGGCAGATGTCCCGCGGATGGAAGCGCATTTCCGCCAGCGCCGATCTGGTGGCGCCGCTGCATCGTTCGCTGATCGTCGATTCCATGGGCTGGGTTGGCTCCACGCCCAAAGCCGGCGCGGAAGCGGATGTAGTTGCCGTGAACATCAATCAGCTCCAAAAAGAGACCAAAGAAAACGCCTCGCAATGGACAGGAAAGATACTGCTCATTGTGAAAAAGGGCGATCCACCACCGGCCGGAGGCGCCAATGCCTTTTCTGCCTTTGGCGACTTTCTCAAGGCCGCGTATTCCGCGCATGCGATTGCAGTCATCGGCGGACAGGGCGGCTCGGCTGCAGCTGGCATGCATATCACCCACACGGGAGTTCTGGGATACAACGCTTACTATGACATTCCGGTCGTAAGCATGGTCGCGGAAGACCAACACCAGCTGGAGCGCTTTCTCGACCACGGCCAGACCGTGCGCTTGAAGATCAATGTGCAGAACGAAGTCACCAACAGTCCGGTGGATTCGGCCAACGTGGTGGGCGAAATTCGCGGCAGCCAGTATCCGGAGCAGGTCATCGTGGTTGGCGGGCACCTTGATTCCTGGGACCTGGCGCAGGGCACGACGGATGACGGCACTGGCGTGGCCACGACTCTGGGCGCTGCCGAGGCCATTCTCGCCTCCGGTCTCAAGCCGAAGCGCACCATTCGCTTCGTGCTCTTTACCGGCGAAGAGCAGGGACTGCTGGGCTCGTTTGCTTACGTCAACACGCATAAGTCTGAAATCGCCAACCATGTTGCGGCACTGGTGCTCGATAACGGCCAGGGGCCGGTCATCCGGCTCGACCTTGGCGGTCACAAAGACCTGATTGCCGCCGTGCAGCCGTTTGCCGACTCAGTGCAGGCCTTTGGCAAACTTGCCGTGGGCGATGGCGTTGTTTTCGGCACAGACTGCGGACCGTTCATTCTGGCCGGACTGCCGGGAATCAACATGGACCAGGATTCTCCCGAATACCGGTACACGCATCACTCGGCGGTGGACACACTCGACAAAGTAGATCGCGACATCCTCACGCGCGATACTACTGTCATGGCGCTCACGGCATTCTGGATCGCCGATCGTCCGGACCGTCTGGCAACTCCGTGGCCAGCGGAGCAGACCGCCAAAATGCTCAAAGAGAAAAAGCAGGACGTCATGCTGAAGGCCTCTGGCCTCTGGCCCTTCGGCGACACTGACGACAAAGAAAAGAAACAAGGCGGAAATTGACGAATCGTGCCCTCCCGCGAACAACGGGAGGGCCTTTCTTTCATTTGCACAAAGCGTTTCCTCACTTGGCGTCACGCCAGTTTGGCCCCGAACCAGCCTCCACCAGCAGCGGCACCTTCAGCGAATAGACGTTCTCCATGTTCTCCCGCACCAAAGCGTGCATAGTTTCAATCTCCGCCTCGGGGACTTCAAACAACAGGTCGTCATGCACCTGCAGTAACATGCGGGACTTCAACCCTCGCGTTCTCAGCTCTTCATCAATGCGGATCATGGCCAGCTTGATCAGGTCGGCGGCCGTGCCCTGCAGCGGCGTGTTGACGGCCGTACGCTCGGCAAAGCCGCGCATATTGGCATTTTTGCTGTTGATGTCGGGAATCGGACGCACCCGGCCAAACAGCGTGCGCACTTTTTGCTCGCGCCGCGTCTCTTCCAAAATGTGGTCGATAAATTTGCGCACGCCCTGGTATTTCTCAAAATATGCGTCAATGAACTTTTTGGCTTCTTTCTGTTCAATCCCCAGTTGCTGCGAAAGACCAAACGGAGAAAGCCCATACACAATGCCGAAATTCACTGCCTTGGCCCGCCTGCGGTGCTCCGCATCGACCATCTCCGGCGGAACGCCAAAGACCTGGGACGCAGTGAGCGAATGAATGTCGTCTCCCCGGCGGAAAGCCTCCACCAGCAGCGGGTCTTCGGAAAAGTGCGCCAGCAGCCGCAGCTCGATCTGTGAATAATCGGCGGAGAGCAGCACGCAGCCCGGCGCCGCCACAAAGGCCGCGCGTATCTCCCGGCCCAGTTCGGTGCGAATAGGAATGTTCTGCAGGTTGGGACTGGTGGAAGAGAGGCGTCCAGTGGCCGTGCCCGTCTGGTTGAAGGTGGTGTGCAGACGCAGAGTGGCCGGGTTCAGCAGCGCTGGCAGCGAGTCAACATAAGTGCTTTTGAGTTTTGCCAGCTGGCGGTATTCAAGCACCAGCCGCGGCACCTCATGGCTTTCCGAAAGCTCTTCCAACACATCCACCGCGGTCGAGATCGTCTTGCCTTTGCCGTACTTCACCGGCTTGGGCAGGTTCAGCTTGTTGAACAGGACATCGCCCAGTTGTTTAGGCGAATTGATGTTGAACTCCACGCCGGACTTTTCATGGATCTCGCGAGCCTTCACCGCGCACTCGCCATCCAGGCGGACAGAGAGTTCATGCAGTATCTCCGTGTTGATTCGTACTCCGGCCTCTTCCATGCGCGCCAGCACCGGGACCAGCGGCAGGTCAATGCGCTGGTAAAGCTCCAGCAGGCCCGGGTCTGAAGCCTCAATCTCCTGGCGCAGCAATGCAGAAGCACGGCCAGTAACGTCCGCTGCCTCTGCCAGCGAACCGGAAAGCTTCAGGTTGAAGCTGCGCACCGCAATCTCGCCCAGCGAATGATTGCTGTAAGTGGGATTGATCAGATAGGAGTAGAGCATGGGCTCATCGCACACCCCCGCCAAAACCGCTCCATGGGACGACAGCTCGCGCAGCGCCGCTTTGTAATCGTGGACCGCCTTGGGAATTGCGGGATCGGCGACCATGCGCTTTACCTCGGCGCTCAGCCGGTCGCCATCGAGCGATGCCGTGAACGCCTTGCCCGGCCCAGAGGAAAGGCCGACATGCAGCGGCTTGTCTGCGTTTGCTTTGCTGGTTTCTTCAGGCGGAGCAAACAGATTCCCTGATTTCTGCTCCCGAGCTTCTACCTCTTCTTCCAGCTCTGCGGCTTTTGCAGCGGCAGCGAAATCGAAGGCAATCGCCAAAGGCGCCTGCGCACCTTCGAGCGCTTTGAGTTCCTCCGCCGAGGTCAGCTCACGATACTCCGTCTCATGCACTTCCTGCGCGGGCACCAGCTCTTTGAGCAGCGTGGTGAACTCGAGTTCGGAAAAGAGCGCGCGCAGCGCGTCGGTATCGGGCTCGCCGGTGATCATCTGCTTCAGGTCCAGCTCAATGCCGGCGTTTTGGTCGATGGTCACCAGTTGCTTGCTCCACAGAATGGTCTCTTTGTTGTTGAGCAGCGACTCGCGATAGGTCTTCCGCTCCACCTCCGCCGCATGTTCCAGCGTGTTTTCGAGAGTGCCAAAGCGTTTGATCAGCTCGACTGATCCTTTGTCGCCAATTCCCGGTGCGCCGGGAATGTTGTCAATCGAGTCGCCGCGCAGCGCCATCACGTCAATCACCTGTTCCGGACGCACGCCCAAAAGCTCTTCGACTTTGGCCGCATCGCAGAGCAGGTTGTCCTTGGGCGGGTTCAGCACGCGGACCTTGTCGTTCACCAGCTGCAGCATGTCCTTGTCACTCGACACCACAAAGACCTCATAGCTCTGCTCCGCCGCTTTGCGCGCCAGCGTGCCGATCACATCGTCGGCCTCAAAACCCGGCAACTCCAGAATGGGAATGCGGTAAGCCTCCAGCGCCCGCCGGATATAAGGCACCTGCTGCGCCAGGTCCTGCGGCATCTCCGCCCGGTTGGCTTTGTAGCCGTGGTAAGCGGTCTCCTGAAAGGTCTGTGTCTTGATGTCGAACTTCTTTACCGACGTAACCGCTTTGGCCTGCTCATCGCGAAACGTAGGGCCAGCCACGTCAAACACCGCGGCCAGATATTCCGGATTGAAATCCGCCCGCAGCTTGCGCAGCATGTTCACGAACACATAGGTGGCCGCAGTGGGAACGCCGGTTTTCGTGGACATGGGCCGCTGCCGCGTCATCGCGTGGTACGCACGGAAGATGAACGACATCGCGTCCATCAGATAAACCCGGCCCGAGTGTGCTGCCTTGCCGTTTGTGCTCAAATCGCCATCCTTGTCTTAATCGATGTCCTGATCGGTAACATTAGTATCAATTTTCGCCATGCCTGTGTGGCACAGCCGCCCCGGCTGTGGCAGGGTGACGATGTATGGTGGAGCACAGGCACTCTTGCCTGTGCCTGGTTTTGTCCGCGTTCATCCGCGCAAATCTGCGGTAAGGGGTTTTGTCAGCCATCTGCCCGGTCCGTACCTTCTTAAATCCGTGTTCATCTGTGTAAATCAGTGGTAAGCGCCCCAGTCTGCAAGCCCGCTGCAGCCGCCCGAATCTTCTCAAGCATCATCGCCCCCGCCTTTACATCCAGGCGGCCATCGGCCAGTGCCTGGGCAATCCGCGAGATCGCAGTCTGCAGGCCGCGTGGGCTGGCAATGCGGCTGGGAATACCCAGACTCTTCACTGCTGCTTCACGGCGTGAAGATGCCGCTGCCTGCGCGGCATGTTGGTAACAAAGCTCCTCGCCCTTCAGTGCCGGGGCCTTGCACTGCACGCCATCGCGGCGGAACCTCTGGCACCGCCGGTAATAGGCATACCGCGCCTCCGCTACGGCGCCATCTGCCTTCCGTTTCGGAGATATTTCCCTGCCATCATTCATCCGTTGTGCCTCCCAAACATCCCCGTGTAGCACAGCCGCCCCGGCTGTGGCTTTTATTCCCAACCGCGTCCATCCGCGTAAATCTGCGGTAAGTGGTTCTATCACCATCTGCCCGGTCCGTACCCCCCATAGGGATACCCCCTCCCCCAGGGTCAAATTAGGAAAATAAAAGACTTAGCTCAATTCGACCCAATGGCCACCCAAGCCCTTTCACCTTGAATCCACTCATGCTGCCAGGCAATTACTCCCGAAAAGCCAAACGCCGCCGCCGGAAAAAACCGGCTGCGGCGATGGTATTCAATATAGCAAATAAAAAGCGAAAAATCAAGATAGGCGGTAATTATCCCTTCGAGTCATCTGTTCGCCTTCGGCGAATGATTTCATAGATATTTGGGGTCATGACTTACTTCGCTTCTTCACCACTATTGTGCCCCCACGGATAAACCGTCCATGGCTGCCATCTTTTGAAACTTTTTCCATTGGTAAAAGGCCAATGCCAATCCAAATGGAAAAACAATCAGCAATGACACTGCTTCCAATAAAACCACATACGGAACAGCTAAACCGTGAAACATTCCGCGGATCATGAATACGCCGCTTAGCACTATCCATAAAATGAAGCTTCCAGCTAAAGAACTGCGCACAAGAAACCTGCATCTTCCGCGAGCCACCATAAACAGAAGCGCCTGTGACGTGGAATATTTCCTGCTGTCTGAATGCTTCAATAACTCCATCTCATCTCCTGAATGCAGGAACATGCTTTCATTCTCAGTAACAGCTGTACAGACCCCACTCAAGCAAAAGCGGCTTGAGTGGGCCACCATCGACCGATATTTTCATCAATCATGACATATTCAATGTCCGCTATATGCCCCAGCTATGTAAAACAACCCGTCAATTAGAAATCTGGATGCTACGATAAGAAGAATGCCGAATGCTACACCCGCTTTGGATTCCGACTTCCATATGCAAAGTGCGGCAATAAGCCCAAACACTGCCACAGCACCAATCTGAGGCCCCACTCCGTGCCCTGGTAAACGCTGGGACACGGCGAGAGAAACTGCTATTAAGCTGGCAAGAGCACCCACAATACCTCGAATTGAGTCCCCTCTGGAAAGCAAATCTATCGACTTATCTTTCATCATTTTGTTTAATGACCATTGCAGTGGCAACTTAAAAGACCTGCTCCAAAGGCTGGGTGGCCCATCCTTCGCGGTTTTTGCGAAGGGTGGGATACAAGGATGCTGGCAGTCAGACGTCTGGCGAGACTGAAACAAGACAGTTCATTGCCAGAATAATGTGCCTCAGCGAGTCTGCTACGTATGGTGGCCGCCAACCATTGCTGTAATCGTAGCGGATACCCTGGTCCCATTCCGCAGCTTGCCAAAGACCACAAGCTGCAACTGGTCACCTGCTGCCAGTGGCAGCCGTTAGCTTTAACCGGGGCAGCAACCGCAAAACACCCCGCCGGGCAAATTCAAGTTGCAGCACGGAATGCACACCCTGTTTATGATCATCGCCCTCTTCACCGCTTTGCACTGGCCTAACCTTAAAACGGATGGGGTGAAGGTTACGCACCAGCACAAGCGTGGTGGGATCGATGTCCTCTACTGAAAAAGCTTTTCCGTGCAGGTCCTTCAGATCGCCCATGATGATCTGCACTCTGCCATCGGCATCATCATTGCCAGAATCATGACTGGATTTATCGTTGTCCTTATCATTGTTGAGTGCAGTCCGAATCTCATCAATACTGAAATCGTGCGGCTTTAGTACAGAGAAGCGAGCGCGTACGATGTTGACCTGGCCATCAGCCCCAAGCACTCCGTCAGGATCCTGCTTGAGCGTCTTCAACAACGTAAAATCCGTGCCATTGTACTTATAGACGTTAAAGCTGCCGTCACCATTCGACGCAACCAGTTCCTGGATTCCATCTCCGTCGATATCTTCAAGCTCTGAATCAGCTGTTGGGTCTATGCTCGAATGCAGAGAATGCTCTGTCCATGAAAAATACTCGTGGAATACTTGGGCTCCATCCGACTGGTGCCCCTGAACCTCAATTTCAGGAATGCCATCGCCCTGAATATCAACCAGATGCACGGAAATACCGAATCCACCATGGGCAAAATCGTCTTCCTGCTCGCCCACAACCTGCAGACCAGACGGTTGCTGCTGCTGAAACACCCGAAAAAAGACGCCCTGATCGTCATGTTCAAGAGAATAGAAAGCAACAATGAATTGGAATTTCCCGCTGCCATCAAGATCGGCCCGCACAAAATCGACTTTCAATTTGTCTTCCTGTTGACTGGCTAGCTGTGTCGCTGCGTCTGGTGGCTGGGCCAGGAGTTGCGTAGCGAGGTTTTGTGTGTTCTGCGCCACAAGGGACAAAGATTGCACTAGCAGCGCTGAAATGATGACAAATTGAGCCGTGAATGGCATTTCAATCATTATTAATGATGCCCATCATCACCGTCACCACGGATAGTGGCAGAAGAAATGGCGGTCACTCGAGTGCCATCTTTCAGCTTGCACACCAGAAAAAGCTTCAATTCATCGTCGGCAGCCAGTGGGGCTGTCAATTTCAGCTTGGGCAGCAGATGTAACACATCCTGCCGCTCAAACTGCAGTTCCAAAACATTTCCCGCTTTGTGTCCATCCGGATGGATCGCTGACCGGATCGGGCGCAAGTTGCGCCCCAGCAAAAGCGTAGTTACATCAACTTGCTCCACTGGAACCATCTTTCCCTTCAGGTCCCTGAGTTCGCCAATGGTCAACTTAACCTTTCCTTTCTCGTGAGCTGCGTCCTGGTGTTTATCATCGGATGCTGCAGATGCTGGCTTTGCGGGTGAAATTTCAGCCAAGGGAAAGTCGCTGGGTACAAGGCGGGTCAGCATTGCGCGGACTTTGCGAATAGTGCCGTCGCTATTGATGAGTCCTGACGGATCATGATCCAGTACTTCAAAAAGCGTAAAATTGGCGCCATCAAATTTGTAAACTTTATATTTGCTGCCACGCTGGATCAACAGTTCCAGCTTTCCGTCGCCATCAATATCTTCAAGAAATCCATCGGCAGCAAATGTCTCGTTGGTGCCTAACATTTCATGCAGCGAGGAGCCAGTCCAGCGAAAGTACTCATGCATAAGCTGCCTGCCGTTAATCTCCGTGCCCGACAAATCAAGCTCAGGAATGCCATCGCCATCGATGTCCACAAAATCGATCGTCAGCGCATAGCCACCGTGTGGATCCTGGTCTTCCTGCTCGCCAATAAATCGCAGGGTTGTTCCTTCCTGTTTAAACACGCGGAGATACACACAACATGTCGATTGCTGTGAATACGCAGCCAGAATAAAGCGAAATTGTCCGCTGCCATCCAGATCGGCCTTGAAGAAACTCACCTGAATCTCTCCGGCAGGATCCAGATTTACTGCATCAATTAAAGCCTGCGGAGGCTGGGCCAGCAACTGCTGTTTGATTACTTCAGTATCATCGGCAAAGGCCAGAGGCGAAAAAAAAACTATTAACACCACGAAATAAGATAAGAAGCTTCTCATTACTTAACCTCAAAAGGTGATGGGGCAAATTTATGCAATGCTTGAATGATCAGGCATGGGTAATTGGATTCACTTGGGTGAGCAGGATCAGCTATAAGTAGCCGTGCCACAGGCATCAAAAATATCATTGAAATTGTCGCCAGGGGACATTGAAAAAGAAATACTTACAGCAGTCAGCAGGTGGACAAGGCTGTAAACATTTCATCCACGCCTGTAAACAAACTTAACCTCACTCAATGAACATGCAGTCCCCATAAGAAAAGAACCTGTACTTTTCCCGCACCGCATGTTCATAGGCCCGCAGCACGTTCTCGCGTCCGGCGAAGGCGGAGACCAGCATCAGCAGCGTGGATTGCGGCAGGTGGAAATTGGTGAGCAACGCGCCGGTCACCTGAAACTGAAAGCCAGGATAAATAAAGATCTCCGCCTCGCCCCGTCCTGGTTGAATGCGTCCCTTGCCAAGGCTGGCGGCGTATTCCAGAGTGCGCACCGTGGTGGTGCCCACGGCAACCACCCGCCGTTGATTGTCCAAAGCCTGATTGATCAGGCTGGCCGTTGCCTCGGAGATGCTGAATGGCTCGCGGTGCAGCCTGTGGTCTTCTACTTTTTCTGATCTCACCGGCTGAAACGTCCCCAGGCCAACATGCAGCGTGACTTCGGCAATCTGCACGCCGCGCTGGCGGATGCCTTCGAGGACTTCCGGCGTGAAGTGCAAGCCCGCCGTAGGCGCGGCAACGCTTCCCGTGGTTTGCGCATAGACCGTCTGGTAGCGCTCGCGGTCGGCGCTGGAGTCTTCGCGGCTGATGTATGGCGGCAGAGGAATGTGGCCCAGCTTTTCCACAGTGGCAAAAAAGTCGGGAACTGGCGCAAAGCGCAGCGTGCGCTCGCCAAAGTCGCCGCGCTCCATGACCTCGGCCTCGAGTTCGTTCTGCTCGCCGAACCACAGCCGCTCGCCCACACCGATCTTGCGCCCCGGCTTCACCAGTGCCTGCCATTCCAATTCCGCTGTCTGGCGGGTGAGCAGCACCTCCACCCGGCCCTGTAAAAACTCTTTGGCCGCCGGATTTTGCGGACTGATCGCCTGCGCCTTCAGTCCGGCGCGCCGGCCAAACAAGCGCGCGGGGAAGACCCGGCTGTTATTGACCACCACCAGATCATCGGGGCCGACCAAGTCCAAAAAATCTGTAAACCTGCGGTCGGCGAACGCGCCCGAATGCCGTTCCAGGCGCAGCATACGCGAGGCGTCGCGGCGGGGCAGCGGGGCCTGGGCGATCAGCTCCTCGGGAAGATAAAAATCGAAGTCGGAAACCAGCACTTTTTGGATTATATTTGTTCTCCCCCTTGCGAATTTTGGCAGCGCGACGGAACGCACCTGTCGCCACGGAGTTATGGAAGGCGTATGTTGACTGCAAATGAGGATTGTCTGCGGCGCGAGATTTGCCGCATCGGGAACATGCTGCATCAGCGTGGACTCGTGGCCGCGTGTGACGGCAATATTTCCGTCCGCCTGCGCCAGGATTTGGTCCTGTGCACGCCCACATCTGTTTCCAAGGGAATGATGGGGCCGGAAGATCTGGTGCTGGTCAACCTGTCCGGCGAGCAGGTCGGCGGAGCGAGACGGCCTTCCACCGAACTGGGCATGCATCTGCTGTTCTATCGTCTGCGGCCGGAGATACGCGCCGTGGTCCACGCCCACCCGCCCACTGCAACCGGCTTTGCCGCCGCTGAAATCGCGCTCGATGAACCTCTGGTGGCCGAAGTAATTGTCACCTGTGGCAGTATTCCTCTCGCCCGCTATGGTTCACCCGGCACTCCCGAACTCGCTGCTGCGCTCGAGCCGCTTGTTCCCCGGCACGACGCCATCCTCATGGCCCGCCATGGTGTGGTCACCTGCGGACAAGACCTGCTCAGCGCTTATATGAAGATGGAAACCGTGGAGCACTACGCAAAGATCGTGCTCGTGGCCCGGCAGCTCGGCGGCGCCACAGCCATGCCGCGCGAAGAAGTGCGCCGGCTGATGAAGGCCCGCGAACACTATGAAGCCAACCGGCTGCGCGAAGTTCCGGAACTCGACTGATCCTTATCTCTGCGGTTTGTCGTGGTCCGGAGTGCTTCCCGGCTTTGCCGGGTCGCTGCCGTGGCCTGAAATCGTCAGATGGCTGACCACCTTCTTGTTCCCGGCGTAGGATTGCGCAATCCGGGTGGCGGTTTGTTTTTCCTTGCTGCTGGCGACATTACCGGTCAGCGTGATGGTATCGTCGGCAATCGCCACGTTCACATTGTCACTGGCCAGGGTGGGCTCTTTTTGCAGCGCGGTTTGTATCTGCATCTGCAAATCGGCGTTGTTCATGGCCGGCGTGGCCGGCAGCTCGGTTTCCGGCTGCGCGGGATTCTGCATGGCCGGGGCGGGCTGCGGATTGGGTGCGGGCGTGCCTGATTGCGTCTGGCTGCCGGTTCCCACCTGGTTGCTGGGCGTGCTGGAAGTTATGGGCGGAGGAGTCGTCTGGGTGGGCGCATTTTGCTGCTGGCTCGGAGCTGACTGCGCACGCGATGCTGCCGCCAGGGTAAAGGCAATGGCCAGCGCAGGGACCAGTACGTACCATGGGTTTTTCATATATCCTCTCCCTTAAGCCATGCAGATGCATCCGGCCTTTGCCGGGTTGACTGTCTACAGACGCGGAACATCGCCAAAGTCTGCCTGGACATCGGCGAGGCTGGCGTTAAACTTTACCTATGCACAGTCACGCCCACTCCGGACACAGCGCCCGAGTCCTGCGCTATTCCCTGGCTGTGACTTTTCTCTATGTCCTCATCACGCTGATTGCCGGACTGCGCGCCCACAGCCTGGCGCTGCTCTCCGAAGCCGGACACAACGTGACCGACCTGCTGGCGCTTCTGCTCTCCTGGGTGGCGGTTTTCATTCAGACGCGTCCGCCGAGCGCCACCAAGACTTTCGGCTATCATCGCGCCGGCGTGCTGGCTGCCTTCATCAACGCGCTCACCCTGGTGCTGATTGCGTTTTACATTTTTTACGAAGCCCTGGTCCGCCTGGAAAAGCCGGTGGCCGTGCAGCCCCAAATCATGATCTGGGTGGCGGCGGCCGGAGTAGTGATGAATGGCGTGATCTCGTGGTTTTTGTTTCGCACCGCGCACGACGTGAACCTGCGCAGCGCCTTCATCCATCAGATGGGCGACACGCTTTCCACCGCCGCCGTAATCGCCGGCGGCTGGGCCATCATGCTCACCGGCAAGAGCTGGATCGATCCCGCGCTCTCTCTCGGCATCGGCGGGTTGATCCTCTGGTCTTCCTCGGGAATCATTCGCGAGACGCTGAACATTCTTCTGGAAGGCACGCCGCGCGGCATCTCCGCCGAACACATTACCGATGTACTCACGGCCATCGACGGCGTGAATGATGTGCATGACGTGCATGTGTGGAGCCTCGGCTCGGAGACGCACGCCCTCTGCTGCCACATTGGCATTGCCGACATTCCGCCCTCGGAGAGCGAAGCCATCCTGCGCGAAGTAAAAGACGTGCTGGCCACGCGCTTCCATATCCACCACACTACAATTCAGTTCGAAAATGTGGTCTGCGAGATTGCGCACGGCTGCGTGATCCCGGTGAGCGCGCATCATCACCACCACTAACGTGAACGCTCTTTCCACGCATGAAGCGACTTACTCGGCAACAAAAAACTCTTCTACGTCCGCTAAGTCTTTGGTCTTCTTGTAGGCTGGCAGGCTGTCGATAAAGACGCGGCCATAGCGCTGTTTAAGCAGGCGATTGTCCAGCAGGGCCAGCACGCCGCGATCTTTCATGGAGCGGATCAGTCGTCCAAAGCCCTGTTTGAGCGCGATCACCGCCGAAGGCACCTGGTATTCGAAGAACGCGTTGCCGCCCGCATCGTCAATGGCGCGGATGCGCGCACCCACCACCGGATCATTGGGGACGGCGAAGGGCAGGCGGTCAATAATCACGCAGCTTAACTGCTCGCCCTGCACGTCCACGCCCTGCCAGAATGACGATGTGGCGAACAGCACCGCGCCCGGCGTGAGGCGAAATTCTTCGAGCAACGCGTTTTTGGGCGCGCTCCCCTGCAGCAGCATGGGATACGGCAACTCGCCCAGCAAGCGGTCATGGATATCGTGCATTTGCGCGTAGCTGGTAAACAGGCAGAAGGCGCGGCCCTGTGTGATCTCCAGCAGGCGGCGAATCTTCTCGGCGGCGGCGCGGCCAAAGGCCGGGGAGCGGGGTTCGGGCATATCCGGAGGCACATAAAGGATTGCCTGCTTCGCATAATCGAAGTGCGAAGGCACCACCATCTCCCGCGCATGGTCGAGGCCCACGCGCTGGCGGACATAGTCGAAGCTGCCGCGCTCCGGCGCTCCGGCCACGGCCAGCGTGGCCGAGGTGAGCACGGCGCTCTCCACGTTTTCAAACAATGCCTGCTTCAAAATCTGCGAGACGTCGATGGGCGTAGCCTGCAGGATCACATGCGTCTGGCCCGTGCGCGTCTTGCGCCCCTCGCCGCGCCACTCGATCCAGAAGACAGTGTTCTTGTCCTGCGCTTCCATGATGAACGCGAGTTGGGTGCGCAATTCGCGTATGCGGCGGGCAAAGCCAAACACCTCGTCCGGCTTTTGCGGCAGCAGCTCCATCTCGGAAAAGACGCGGTCCAAAGTCTGCATGAGTCCGGCGTATTCCTCGCCATGTTTTTTTAGGAACGCCTCGCGTCCCCGAAAGGCAAAGCGGCCTTCACCGGCGGGCAGCAGGCCAAAGAAAAATCTGGACCGCTCGCGCACCCGCGCCAGCGACTGGTGCAGCGTGGCCGACATGGCCTGCTTGTGCTGCAGAGTGCTTTCGATATCGCGCGCCAGCTCTTCAAAGCGCAGATTGCTCACGCTCACGCCGAAATAGCTACTGGCCACGTCTTCGAGGTCGTGCGCCTCGTCAAAGATTACGGCGGAAAACTCCGGCAGTATGCCCGCTTCCGGAATGCCGGTTTGCCGCAGCGCCAAATCGGCGAAAAACAGATGATGATTGACGATGATGATGTCGCTCTCGACCGCCCGGCGATGCATCTCGGTAATAAAGCAGCGCTCCCACTGCTTGCACTTCTGGCCGGTACAGCGGTCGGTGCGTGCGTCGAGCTTTTGCCACAGCTGATTGTTCTCCGGCAATCCGGAAAGCTCAGCCCGGTCGCCGGTTTCAGTCTCACGCTCCCACTCCGCGATCTGCCGGTAGTGCTCGATTTCTTCCAGACCGCTGAGCACCGGCTGATCGGTAAGGTCATAAAGCTTTTGCCGGCACAGATAATTATTGCGGCCTTTCATGTAACAAACCCGTAGCTTGCCCAGGTGCTGCTCGAGGAATGGGATATCCTTAAAGAAGAGCTGCTCCTGCAGGTTTTTGGTGCCGGTGGAAATAATCACCCGTTTGCCGCTGCGAATGACCGGCAGCAGATAGGCCAGGGTTTTTCCCGTGCCGGTGCCGGCCTCCACGATCAGGTGACGGCGCTCTTCGAGGGCCTGCTCCACGGCTTCCGCCATCTGCAACTGGCCGCGGCGAAATTCGTAATTGGGGTGCGCCTGGCTGAGCAGTCCTTTCGGAGCAAAGAACTGGTACAGCGTGGGGAACGTACTGCGAGCGGCGGTTTCGGGATGTAGAGACGAAGACACGGCGAAGCGTCTCTTTATAATAGCTGGAGAAGCCCAAAAATTGACAACCAACGAATTAGAAAATGGCGGTCCGCACCTTGACTGAACAATTAAGTAAAACTCGCGTACCGCTCCTGGCCATTGTTGGCCGGCCCAATGTGGGCAAGTCCACCCTGTTTAACCGCATGATTGGCTCGCGCCGCGCCATTGTCGGTGACGAACCCGGCATCACACGCGACCGCCTGTACAGCGAGGCCGTGTGGAACAACCGCCGCCTGCGCGTGGTGGACACCGGCGGAATCATCCCCGATGAAAAAGAGCTGATCCCCTCGGAAATTTTTCGCCAGGCGCGTGTCGCCCTCGAAGAAGCCGATGCCATTGTGATGGTGGTGGACTGCCGCACCGAACTGGCCTCACCCGACCTGGAGTTGGCCCGCCTGCTGCGCCGCCTGGGCAAGCCGCTGTTTCTCGCCGTGAATAAAGTGGACTCCGTGAAGCAGGAAGCCGAGGCGCAAAACTTCCGCACGCTGGGCATTGAGAATCTGCTGCCGATTTCCGCCGAACACGGCACCGGCACGGCCGAGCTGCTGGAAGCCGTGCTTGAGGTGGTGCCGGTCTGCGAAGTGCATGCCGCGACCACAGATACAGATAACGATAAAGGTGAGGACCAGGCCGCGACTGATAACGGCGATGATCCCGACGCAGAGAAAGCGGCGCAGCCCGAAGCCGCACCCCTCGAAACCAAAGTCGCCATCATTGGCCATCCCAACGTGGGCAAATCCACGCTGCTCAATGCGCTGACCGGGACATCCAGAGCGATTGTCTCGCCCATTGCCGGAACCACGCGCGACGCCGTGGACGAGCTGATCGAGAAAAACGGCAGTATCTACCGCTTCATCGATACCGCCGGCATTCGCCGCAAGGGCAAGACCCGGCTCATGGCGGAAAAGCTCTCCGTGGTGATGGCTCGCAAGCATCTGGAAGCCGCCGACGTGGCCCTGCTGGTGCTCGACGCCACCGAGGGCGTGAACGCGCTCGACGCCAACGTGGGCGGCTACGCGCACGAAAGCGGACGCTCGGTGATCATCGTGGTGAACAAGTGGGACCTGGTGACCACCAACCGCCAGGACGGCAAGCCACCCGCCGACCGCATCGTGTATGAAGAGCAGGTCCGCCACAACCTGAAATTTCTCGACTACGCGCCCATCGTGTTCGTGACCGCGAGCCAGGCAAAGAACCTGGACAAGCTGTTGCAGACGCTGGAGATGGTCTCCCGCGAGCGGCGCAAGCGCATCGGCACCTCGCAGATGAACCGCTTCCTGGAGACGGTGGATTTCGAGCGCGCCGGAGTGCCGCACCGGCAAAAAGTAAAGATCTTCTACATGACCCAGGCCCACGCCTCGCCGCCCACGTTCATCCTGTTTACCGATAAGGACGTGAAGCTGCACTTTTCCTACGAGCGCTTTCTGACCAACCAGATTCGCAAAGCCTTTGGCTTTATTGGCACGCCTATCTGGATCAAAAACCGCCCCCGCACCAAAGTGGAGCTCAGGCCGAGGCGGGACAAACCGAAACAAAAGAAGTAACGAGGGGCATTATCGGGATGGCTGTTTACACCTACAGCGAAGAGCAAATCGAGCGCATGGTGGAGAAGGTAAAACGACTCCGCGTTTGGCTCACTGTTGCGGTAGTCCTGATACCTGCACTTGTATTGCCGCTGGCATATTTTCGTCCAGATTGGGCGATCTTCCATCAACTTTATCGCTTCTGGATAGTTGCTTTTATTCTGCTTGTGAACATTATCCAGTACTGGAGGCGCGGGCCTGAGCTGTTAAGAACTTCGCTCAGGAATATGGAGGTTGAAGTCACGCCCAATGCAATCACGGCGTCTTACCCTTTGGGCTACAAAATACAGCTCAGCCCGCAGGAAGTAATTCGCGCACAGGACCCTTCTTTCGGCACTGGCCTTTACCTGCGGACTGCAAATCGTTACCAATCAATTCTGGTGCAGCGCAAGTTCGATAACTATGCGGCGATTCACCAGCAACTGAACCAAATGGGCATACCCGTGGTAAAAACACTGTTTCCACCTAATTGTGAGGGGTATGTCTTTGTGCTGCTGTTTGTTGGAACGATGCTGTGCGCTATCACAGCTCACAGTATTCCTGTTTTGACGGCAAATCTCATTCTCTCTGTGCTGGTTGCAGGCAGCGGCCTTTTCCTTATCAACGCAAATCCTGGCTACCCGCAAATACGGAAAGCGAGAATCGGTATTTTTATCCCTGTCGTCGCTGCCGCATTGGAACTGCTGTTGGCACTGAAAGCCTGAACTAACCGGAAGCAGGACATTCAATTGCAGCTGTCAAAACACCGGATGGTTGCGACTTGTCCATCCGGCACGCCTATCTGGATCAAAAACCGCCCGCGCACCAAAGTGGAGCTCAGGCCGAGGCGGGACAAACCGAAACAAAAGAAGTAACGGGACTTTGTTTTAGAACTTCGCATAAAATTGCGCGATATGAACTGCTTCAATTGCGGCTCGGAAATGTCGTTGCAGCAGGCTGTTTGTCACAACTGTGGCGCCCCGGTGGCGGAGGCTCACTTACGCAAGTCCTGGGTAAAACAAAATGCCGCGTGGTTGATATCGGTGGCCGTACTCTTTGTGCTGGCAGTGGCGGCTGTCTTTGGCTTCGGCGCGTATCGTTATCTCAGCCGCATACAACGATTATCCGCGCGGCGCGCGGAGATGCAATATCGCACTGGACAAGTGCAGCACGGTCCTCCGGCCCGGTCCGATGAATTCCATGCTCATGGAAAACTTTATTTCGTGCCCGTCGGCAAGCAGGTAATTTCCGCAGACTCGCTGGCTGATTACTATCGCCAAAAATTTGCCATTGAGATTACCGTGCTGCCACCGGTTCAGCTTTCATCATCGGCCTGGCTCCCGCAGCGGCGGCAGTACATAGCGGAAGAAGTCATTGCCGCCATGACGACCGCGTATCCCGACATAGCCAGAATGCGGGATTCGGTGATGATCGCGCTCACGGATGCAGACCTCTACCCGCAGTCGCTGGGCTGGGAATTTACCTA
The DNA here is from genome assembly GCA_035695325.1 of Candidatus Angelobacter sp. Classification (GTDB taxonomy): domain Bacteria; phylum Acidobacteriota; class Terriglobia; order Terriglobales; family Acidobacteriaceae; genus Angelobacter. Next base: position 16,639 of record DASSEH010000153.1, on the reverse strand, counting down.
TAGTTTTCATTTCAGACGGACTGCCGTGGTTTCCACCCGCCGCATGGATCCGGCTTTCTGGGGAGATCCTCCCAATGCGCAGTACAGGCTGGCCAGCACCCGGCAAATGCTCACCAAGTATGTAGCCATGCTGTATTTCCACGTTCCGGAAAGCTTCGATACCAGCAGCGTCATGTACTCGCCGCTCTCGCCCAATGGAGGGCCGGATGTGATCTACGAATCCGATCTGCACTCCGATGAGTCGGCTCTCGGGCAGCGGGGACTCCCTTACCCGTGTCTCTTTTTCACTTATTCGTATGAAACGCACAGGATCGCGCCGGATGTTCCGCTGCTGTCGGAATGCAAATACGGTAATCCGCCGCATACCACGCAGGAAGAATTGTTTTCCACGAACCTGGCCTGGGGCAAAGTAACCCAGAACAGTATGGACCTCGAACTCGATTCGACCCCAGCCATACAGTTCAGGCGATTTTATGACTCCGGCCAGCATAACTTAATGACGTTCGGGGCGGGCAGCAATCATACATACAACACCTACATGTATTCTGACGGGTTTACTCTGCAGACCGTCTCTTATTTGACCCAGGACGATGGAGACGAACTGGTTTTCAACCGAATGGACAAGGGGCGCGGTTTTAACCCGGCTTCGGTGTATGAGAGCCACGACGACGGAATCTATGGCGCGCGCATCAGCTGGGACGCAGACCATTACAAGCTCCAGTATCGTGACGGCGCGATTTCCACTTTACTGCCCTGTCCGAGCACTACCCAGCGCTGTTACTGGAACAGCTATAAGGATGCAAAAGGGCACACTCTGCAGTTTGATCGTGATGCCTTTCGGGCGCTGCGCCAGCTCACCGCCAGTGATGGGCAGGGCATTAAGTTCGAGCTCGATGACAAACGGCGCACCACCGCGGCAACCGCCACCAATGGAAAACGCGTTACTTACGAATACGATGCGGCAGGCTGCCTGGCGAAGGTACACCGCGCCGATGGGCAGGTCACCCTCTACCAATATGATGCCGGCCATCGTATGACGTCGGTTTCGGTGGTGGCCCAGCCCGGGGCTTCGCCCCAACTCGTGCTGGCTACCCGGTACGATTCTGACGGCCGGGTGGTTGAAATCAGGCTGGATGGTGTGGGCGCATGGAAAATCGAGTACCTGGCCAACCACGGAGACCACGCAGCTTCATGGCAATTAACTGATCCTCAGGGACGAGTCTCGAACATCGACATTGCACGCACAGAGGACGTTTATATTGCCCGCAGTTCTCCAGTGCGATTTCCCCGGATCGCCACCAAAGCAGTGATCACGATACCAAAGAAGTAATGCGGGCTCATTCTCGCTCTGCCGAGGCCACCGCAGGCTCCGGCGGCTTTGCGCCCCGGACCAGGAGCCACAGCATGAAAGCTACCTCTCCGGTGAGAGCGGGAAACACGATGTTTGCGACCGTGTTCTCATATTGCGGCAGCAGAAAGCCGGTAAGGCTCTGCACCAAATAGGCAGAGCCATTGAGAACCAGCCAGACGCCCAGGAAGCGCGGCAGGAATCGCGACTTGTAGGTCAGGACCGCCAGAGGAAAAAGCCACAGGCCATAAAAAACCTCACCGGCCACAAATCCCTGGCCGTGCAGATGGAGAAACAGCATGGCGAGCGCGTCCCGCCGCGGTTGGTCGAAGACAGAGAGAAAATCGGCGCCGCGCACCAGCATCAGCGCAGCAGCGTCATTCAACACATTGAAGAAGTAGATGGCGGATGGCAGCACGCCGCCCAGAATCACCATCAGCACGGCAAGGTTCTGATTCACTCCCCGGAACAACCGGTAAAGGGCCAGAGCAACAAAGATCACAATGACGCCGACAAACAGGTCGCTGACCATGCCCAAACGAAAGAGCAACTCGTGCGCGGCAATGTTGCTGGCCGTAGCCGCCGCATTGCCATGCACAAACAGCTTGCTGGGAATGTAAATGATGCGGATGGGGCCGGCGATGGTGAGAAGCAGATAGAAGAATCCGGCGACTCTCCCTGGGTTGCGGGCGGAGTTCATATTCACTCCAATGCCAAGAGCTTAGCCTGAAAGATAGTCATAGCCGTGCGTACTCTAGCGGAACTAATGGCTTCTATTCAATCAGACTATACATGATCAGAGCATCATATGCTTTGCGGGCCAAGCCCTGCCGACCTCTGGGGGCTGTTGGCTAGGCAATATCGAGACAAGTTGACCGACCTTTAGCTTTGCGAACTCCGTGGAGGTTAAATCCACCGCCGCTGTTTGATGCACCCAGAAATCACGTGTCCCATCTGTGGCTCGTGCGAACAGGAATTTCTTCTCACCAAATACAGCCGTTACTCTTGCTGACTCATAACCAACTTCTGCTAGTGCCCTATCCTCTTTCTCACCAAAAACAAGAAGATCTTTCCATCGGTCAGACAATAGTGGGTTGTTCTTTCGTGGTTCTGCATTACGGAAGCAATTGACTACTGCAATGATCTGGCGATCGCCGAGAGAGAATTCATAGGAATTCCCACACATAGAAGGCAATGCATCATCCAGAAACTTCGCACACCTAAGCCCAGATGCTGCTGTAATCTCGCTCCGGCTAAATAACCTGGACAAACGCTCCAACGCTTTGAATGCCTCATGAACAATGTCAGGAACATAGCCCTCCAACCTAAACCCCTCAGCGAGACATTCTAGCAATTCTGCCACGAATTGTTCGGAGTCATTTTCAGACACACCTCCATCGTCAAGCATATTTTGGAGTGTTGTGACTCGAAGAGCAATAAGAGATGGTCTTAGTTCAGTACTTGTACGCCATTTTCTTGTCGTATCTAACACCTCGGCATACCGCTTTAACCATAGTACCGAAACCCAATGAGCGCGAAAAAGCCTTGCCTTGTTTCGCTGACTGACTTCGCTATTAGTCAAGTATTTTCCAGATATTAGTGGCTCAGTATGTACAACGGCCTCTTCGAGGCGCTGCTCTTCGCGTAGTAGCTCCGCCAACCGTAGCTGTGAACAAGCATCTGGCTGCGCGCATCCGGCTGCTTTTCCGAATGACTCAATAGCTCCGTATCGGTCACGAAGTTGCTCAAGAAGAAGCGCTTCTGTCCTGTGAAGGATCGAATTGTTGAAATCGAATTCTACCGCCCGTCTAACTTCTGTCAGATCGCGAACCTGGTCTGCACGTGATGAGCGACCAAATACACTAGGCTTAACACGTGCTACTAATGCGCGTACGTGGTTTGGCGCAGATGCAGGAACATATGATTCGTTCAACGGGTCCTTGGTTCCAGTTTGATCCAGAGCTGCAATAATCTTCTGTTGTTCACGTAGTTTTGAATATACCTCCTCTCTCGCACGAGCATCCCTAGGAGTGCGCAAAAGAAGTTCGCGAACAGACGAACTAAGTGCATAACTCTCACCGATACCTTTTAACTCCCGCGTAACTAGGCTAGTTCTCAAAAGACTATTTACCGCTTCTGCGACATCATCCGGCTGAAGATCAAGTAAATCTCCAATTTGACCGCGTGTGAGTGAGGCGTTGGAGCCAAAAAGGCATTCTAATACCTTACTGGCATGTGCGGGTAAATGATCAACGAGTGACGTGTAAGAGAAGTCTGTTATTCGATCTCGCGTTTGGCTTAATGCCTTCGAAAGCTCTGCGCCAACAGAGTAACTATCAATCACAAGTCGAACCGCCAATGGGTTTCTGTCACAGGCATCGGCTAATTGACCCAGTTGGCTCTCATCAAGACGTCCCGCTCCACGATACGAAGTGTAATCTCGTGCTAGCTTTATTGCACCCTCGCGGCGTATAGGCCCCAAAGGCAACACATTCGCACCATTAACGCTTACTCGACTTGTCACGATCACACGCCAGTCAGGTGGAAGGCCCTGCACAAATTCTTCGAAGTCCTGTGGGTGGTCTCTGATAAGTGTTTCGAGATTGTCAATGCAAAGCAACAGCTTCCGTTTGGCCATCTCTGTGATGGCAACCTTAAAAGTGGTGGATTCCTCTTCGTCGATTCCTTCGATGTCACTTGTTCTGTATAGCGAACTGGCTACACTAGACTTGAGTAAATCTAGAGAGACTATCGGATCAGAAATTGGCTCAACACCCTTAGAAGTCAAGCGTTCGGTCTTTGCAGTAACATACACCAATTGGTCAGCCCATTGCATCGTGTTCGGGTCGAGCATTGACTCTCTTAGAACTTCTAAGCACAAAGCTGTTTTTCCGGTTCCTCCCGGTCCAACAATAGCAACGAGTGAATTACGTACGTTCTGGAGGCGACGCTTAAGATCTTTCGCTTCTTCCTGACGTGCGATTAAACCTGTCACTTGGTGGTCGAAAGTCGATGGCAGATTGTTCGGAATACTCCAAGACCGCTGTTGAAGCCAACCATCTGGAGGAGGTGTTAGTAGGCCCTCCGTCGCGCAACGAAATGCATCTGTTACTCTGAGGAATCGTAGTTGTTCAATACATGGATCTGTTGCAAGAGCAGCCATTCGGTGCCAATAAAACTCAGGAAACTGGCGATTTGGATGGCAGACTGCATTGCGAATCTCGAATGCATCAAGCGCCTCGACTAGTTTACGCAGGCGGCTCAAGTGATCTCCTTCGGCCCGTCCATGTGAAGAAGCTACAGCGAGATCGATTACCTCCTTGAGGTATGTTTCCTGGACAATTTGTGTGACCGGCGCAAAACCGGTTCCCTGAATTCGCTTCTCAATTTCCGAACGCAAGCTAGCCGGTAATGAATCTGGGTGTGGTGCGGCCTGTACTACGAAGCTGCCCAGAGCCTCTTCAAGTGCAAATAGAACCATAGCAGTCTGTATGCGGAATGGCCGATCAATCGGTTCATCTTTGCGGGATTCCATTATTGTGCTCGGGTGTATGTCTCCGAATGCGCCAGGCAAGCTTGTGGTCCCTTGTGATTGGCTTTTCATAAGCGCAATATACTACTGTAATTGCGATATATGTTCAATTCTTTAGATGTGCTTCTATATTGACGCACTCAGAATTGCAAATACTGACATGTGATTGTTTTTAAATTTAACATTTCTAATGTAGGGTGTTTGATATTTTACCGCTATGGCCAAAACGCAACTTAGGCTATAAAAAGCGCAGGCAGCAGTGCCTGCGCCACACCAGCAGAAATGTCTGCGAGTCGGCGCTTGCCACTACTCGATCCGCACCGTCCGCTCGTTTACTTTGGGGAAGCGGTCGAGCACGGCGGGATCGTGTCCGGGGATGATGAATTTTGGGTCGGCGGCGAGCTGCTTCATGCGGTCCTGCGCGCGCAGGTTGGAGGCTTCGTCCAGCGTGGCCGCGATGGGGGCGTGTTTGTCCAGATTTTCGTAGAGATACATATTGTCGCTGGCCATGACCACGGTTCCATCCTTGCTGCTCACGCCAACGTACTGCGACTGATACGTGTGTTTGCCGCCGGTGTAGCAGGTGATGCCGGGCAGTATCTCCTGGGAGTCGCCATTCACCATGCCCACGCGGCCTTCGGTGTTGGCTTTGACCAGGGCCAGCACGTCCTCGGGGTCAATGCCGCCGTGCGTGCCTTTTTGCTGCCAGGCGTCGCCGATGTAGTAGGCGTATTCGTCTTTCTGTATCCAGATTTTTGCTTTGGGAAACAGGTCGAGTCCGTCGGCATGGTCCCAGTGCATGTGGGAGATGATCACGTCAGTAATTTCTTCCGGCTTTACGCCCAGCAGGGCCACGGCTTCCGAGGGCTTTAGGAAGTTCTGGGGCTTCCAGTCGCGAAAGAATTTCTCGCGGTAAAAGCCGGAATCCAGAATGTTGCGCCCATTGTCTTTGATGAGCCATACGTACATGGCAACGTCGAATTTGCGCGCGGGGTCGGCGCCCTTCACCATGTTGGCCACCGGATAATCAGGGACACTGGCGTAGCGCACGGCGTAAATTTCGTAGTGCGGGGCTTTTTCCGGAGACTGGGCAAGCCCGGCAATCGCCAACGCAAGAATGAATGCAAGCAGAGCAGCTTTCTTCATGTTCGAATCCCGGCCTTTCTTCAAAAGGGGCAAGTTCTCACCACTGATTTTCACGGATGAACACTGATTTTGAGTACGTGTGTTCCTGATCAGTGTTATCTGTGCAGATAGGCGTCTTAAACCTTTGGCCGCTTGATTGTATGCCATGCGGGCCGCCAGTGGCTTTCCGGCGCATACAGGCGCAGGCAGGAGTGCCTGCGCCACACAAGCCTGGGCGGTTTTTTACGCACACACCCCTGTTTAGGACTAAGTGTCCGGCGGCGCAAAATTAAGCGCAAATTCGGCGAAATCCAGCGTTCTCAGCATGTTAGAATCTAGTAACTTTTCGTTCGAGAGACAACTGTTTTGATCGAACTGGCACCCTCTATCTTATCCGCGGATTTCGCTCGCCTGGCCGACTGTGTTCAGGCCGTGGCGGAAGGCGGCGCGACCCTGCTGCACATCGACGTGATGGACGGCCATTTTGTGCCGAACATCACCATTGGCCCTCCGGTGGTGGCGTCACTGCGCAAGGTGACGAACCTGCCGCTGGATGTCCACCTGATGATTGAGAACCCCGACCAGTACATTCCGGCGTTTGTGGAGGCCGGCGCGGACTGGATCACGGTGCATCAGGAGGCGTGCGTACACCTGCACCGCACGCTGGAGCTGATTCGCAGCCATGGCGTGAATGCAGGCGTGGCCATTAATCCGGCGACCCCGGTGCAGACCCTCGGCGAGGTGCTGGAAATGGTGGACCATGTGCTCGTAATGTCAGTGAATCCCGGGTTTGGCGGTCAGAAGTTCCTGCCCCTGGCGCTCGACAAGGCCCGCAAGCTGGTGACGATGCGCAATGCGCGCCGGGCCGGCTTCCGGATCGAGATGGATGGTGGCATTGGTCCGGAAAATATTGCCGATGTAGTCAGGGCCGGCGTGGAAGTTCTGGTCGCGGGCAATTCCGTATATGGCAAGGGCCAACCGGCGGAGAATGTGCACCATCTGCTGAAACTGGCGGCCGAAGCCACTCTGCTCAAAGTCTGATCATTTTGAGGTAGGTAATGTTACGTAAAATCATACTGTCCGTAGCCCTGTGCTGTGCTCTGCTGGCCGCTGCCGGATGCCGGCATGCCAAAGTCAACAATCCGCTGGCCCATGTGGATTCGAAACAGCCGGACAAGGTGCTGTTTGACCGCGCCCTGGCCTCCATGAAGCAGGCGAAATTCGGCGAGGCGCGCCAGTTGCTGCAGACGCTGATCAACACGTATCCGGACTCAGAATATGTGGCGCGGGCCAAGCTCTCGATTGGCGACTCCTGGCTGGCCGAGGGCAACGGGGCGGCGCTGCAGCAGGCAGAGGCCGAATACCGCGATTTCCAGACCTTCTTCCCCGGTCTGCCGGAGGCGGCAGAGGCGCAGCTCAAGATTGGCAATATCCACTACCGGCAAATGGACAAGGCCGACCGCGATTCCACCCATGTGCAGCGCGCCGAAGACGAGTTCAAGGCGATGATTGAAAATTATCCCAACAGCTCTCTTCTGCCGGAGGCGAAGCAGAAACTGCGCGACGTACAGGAGGTGTTGGCGCAGCGGCAATTCGGCATCGCGCGTTTTTATTTTCTGCGCGACAATCTGGCCGCCGGCCAGGCGCGCTTTATCTCTTTGACCCAGTCTTACCCGCTTTACAGCAAGGTGGACGAAGCGCTTTATCTGCTGGGCACGATCTATCAGAAGGAAGCCGCTGGTCTCCAGATTCAGAACATTCCGGCCGCGGCGAAAGAGAGGCTGGTGGCCGAGTATGAAAAGAAGGCCATTGAGGCCTACAGCAAAATCGTGACCCGCTACCCGGCGATGCCACGGGTAGAAGACGCCAAAGCCCGGCTGGACGAGCTGAAGGCTCCCATCCCCACGCCAACCCCTGAAGCCATTGCCCAGAACAAGGCCGAACAGGCGAGCCGCCTTGATGTCACACGGTTTAACGCTCTGATCGACAATTTCAAAAAGCATCCGGACATGGCCCGGTCGGCCAAAACCGGCGAGCCCAACATGGCTCCGGAAGCCCAGATCAGCGCTGTTGCCATTGTGCAGTCACTGGACCGCGAACTCAAAGGTGAAGCGGCGATCGTGCAGCCGGCGAAAAGCACGAATGCGGCCCCCGCGGCTGGATCCGATGACAAGGTAGGCATTGAAATTCGCAGTGGCGTGGGCACGCCCGGGCCGAATCAGGCCGCTCCGGGGAGCGCTTCCGCGGGCGCCACCGACAATTCACAGCCGGTATCGGGTGCTCCCGCGACTCCGGCGCCAGCAGGCGCCAACGAGCTGCAGACTTCTTCCGACCCGCAAAACGGAAATCAGCCGGCGGCAAACCAGCCGGACCAGAAAGATTCAAGCAGCAAGAAAAAACAGAAGAAAGGACTGCGGAAGCTGGTTCCATTCTAGGTTCCCCAATCGTACATGGCCCCGTCCCGGTCAGTGATGAAAGGTGTATCCTGTACTGAAGCTGCCTTTCCATTGATCTGGGAGATAGGAGATAAATGGTGAGTCAGCATAGGGCCACAATCGGTTCGCTCTGAACAGGTATTTACGTGCCGTTAAAAATTTTGTTCGCTGACGACAGCATGACCGCCCAGAACATGGGCACAAAAATTCTCGCCGAAGCCGGCTATGAGGTCGTGGCTGTCAGCAATGGCGCCGCGGCCATGAAGAAGATCGCGGAGCATAAACCGGACATCGTTATTCTTGACGTTTACATGCCCGGCTACAGCGGGCTGGAAGTCTGTGAGAAGCTCCGTTCTTCCATCACCACGCTGAATACACCCGTGCTGCTGACGGTGGGCAAAATGGAGCCCTACCGCAGCGAAGACGCCAACCGGGTGAAGGCCGACGGTATTATCATCAAGCCCTTTGAGGCCAGCGACCTTCTGGCCATTGTGAAAAAACTGGAAGAGCGCATTACGCCTCGTCCGCCGATTGCGCCCCCGGCTGCCGATCAAACGATGCTGCTGGATCGTCCGACGGAGTTGATGAATCTGCAGAATGGTGTGGTTCCCCGGCAGGAAGACGTCAACCATGGTGGAGATTTCCGCGTGACCAGGGCAGATGCTTCCGTCGAGGTGCCGAATGAGATGGGCGGTTCCGCGGCGATGGGCGAATGGCTCTCCTCGGAACTGGCTGCGCCTGCTGCCATTCAGCCACCCGTACCGGCTGAAGCCGCGAGCACGGCGCCGGAAGCTGAATCTTCTGCCGTGACATCGCCGGCAGAGGAATTGCCATTCCCGTCATCCTGGGGATGGTCCTATGGCAGCAAAGTACCGATGGAAAACGCCGCCGAGCCCGTGCAGGAGAGCGCTCCATCTTCGTCTTTAGCGCCGGTAGTTGCTGAAACACCGGTAATTTCTGAAACGCCGGTAATCGAAGCGCCTGAAGCGGCTGCCATTGAAATACCTGTAATCTCCGCAGAGCCCGCAGCGCCTGAAGCGCCCGCAATACCTGAAGTTCCCGAAATAGAAGACACGCAGCCCATTGAGATCTATCAGGAACCGGCCGAGATTGCCGTGCAGGCCGCCGAGATTAGTGCTCCTGAAGAGCCTGCTTTCGCGCCGCAACCCGCGGAGAGCATGGAAACATTCAGCAGTGCGCCGGCCTCTGCCTGGCCCGAACCTGCGTCTGCCGTCTCCGAGCCGGTGGCATATGGCGTCCCTGAGGTTGACCCGGCGCTGGTGACCAACCGCAGCGATATGGCAAACGAGTTTGCCACCAAATTCGGGGTCGAGCGGCCTGAGGAAATTCCCGTTGGCGTATGGACTGAGCCGGAAACCACGAACTCCGTGGAACCCGCCGCAGAACCTGAAGTCACCGAAACCGCCGAACCTATCGTCGAAGCAGAAGCTTCAACTCTGACTGCGTGGCCTGTGGAAACAACTGAAATTCCGGCAGCCGAAGCCCCTGCTGCCACCAAAGCCACGAATCTCACCGACGACGATTTTGAAGCGCGTGTGGCCGCTGCCATGGCAGCTTACGATCAGCCACTTTCGCCTGAAGAAGCCTCAACTCCGGAAACAGCCGAACTTAGCGCGACCACGTACACACCGCCCGAAGCAGGCTTCACGCCCGCGGAAACCGTGTCCGAGATCGCCATGGCTCCCGAAGTGGAAGTCAGCGCCGCGGCGAACGAAGTGTTTGTCCCGGTACATGTGGGAGAGTCTCCGGAGATTGAGCCCTATGCCACAGCACCCGATCCGCTTCTCGAACAATTCGGGGCGCCGGCCATAGAGAACACGCAGGCGGCACAGCATGATGTTGCTCCTTCTCTGGTCCACGAGACAGCCGACGAGATTGCAGACCATATCTCCGCTGCGGTCGAGCATTCCGTCATCATTGATACGTTGCCCGCGAACGCCGCGGTGTCACGAGCAAATGCAAGTCCGGAAGTAATCGCGGACGTAGTACATCGCGTCATGGAGCGGATCAAGCCCTTGCTGATTGAGGAAATTACCCGCGAGCTGGACATGCATAAATAATAACTTTGAGCCACTCTTTTTTTCTTGTTAAACATAATCCCGCAAATCGTTAACGCGTCTGCCCGGAGAGCCGGGAGCGCTTGCTTACTGCTGTTCGGCATCTCTATACTTTTTCACAGTCCGCTTTTTCGCTTTAATAATCCCCTTTTGGAGTATCAATGACTACCCTTTCGCTTGAACAGGAACTCAATCCCTGGGAAGCACAGGCGGCGCGCTTCGATTTTGCCGCGCAAAAGTTGAATCTCGACGATGGGTTGTGGAAGATCCTGCGGTATCCCACGCGCGAGATTATCGTTCATATCCCCGTTGCCATGGATGACGGGCGCATGGAAGTCTTCACCGGATTTCGCGTACAGCACTCCATTGCCCGCGGCCCGGCCAAGGGTGGTGTCCGCTACTCACCCGACGTTACGCTCGACGAGGTCCGCGCGCTCGCCAGCTGGATGACCTGGAAGTGCGCCGTGGTCAACATTCCTTTCGGCGGCGCCAAGGGCGGAATCATTGTTGATCCTAAAAAACTCAGCATGTCCGAACTCGAAAAGCTCACGCGCCGTTACACCGCCGAGCTGATTGAATTTATCGGTCCGGAAAAAGATGTCCCCGCGCCGGACATGAACACCAACGAGCAAACCATGGCCTGGATGATGGACACCTACTCCATGCACATGCGCCAAACCGTGACGGCCGTGGTCACGGGCAAGCCCATCGACATCGGCGGATCGCGCGGACGCCGCGAAGCCACCGGGCGCGGCGTGTGGATCATCTGCGACGAGGCCCTCAAAAAATTCAACATGACCCGCGAATCCACCCGCGTGATCGTGCAGGGCTTCGGCAACGTAGGCTCCAACGCGGCCAAACTGATGGCGGATGCAGGTTACAAAATCATCGGCATCGCCGAGTACGATGGCGGACTTTACAACGCCAGGGGCATCAATATTGACGCTCTGCTGAAGTATCGCGAAAGCAAGCGCAGCATTGTTGGCTTCCCCGAAGCCGAGGCCGCCGATCCCAAACAGCTGCTGGTCACCGACTGCGACATTCTGATTCCCGCGGCCACGGAAAACGTCATCACCAGCCAGAATGCCGCCCAGGTAAAAGCCAAAATCATCTGCGAAGGGGCGAATGGTCCCACCACCGCCGCCGCCGATGAAATCCTCGCGGACAAGAAAGTCTTCGTAATTCCCGATATCCTCGCCAACGCAGGCGGCGTAACCGCTTCCTACTTTGAGTGGGTACAGGACCGCCAGGGTTATTTCTGGACGGAAAAAGTTGTCAATGAGCAGCTTGAGTTTATCCTGCGCGAAGCCTTCGCCGATGTGGTGCGCTTTTCAGAAACGCACAATGTCAATAACAGGATTGCGGCGTATATGCTTGCCATCAACCGCGTGGCCCATACCATCCGTGTGCGTGGTATTTACGCCTGAGTGGACCTAAAGAGAAGCCGGGGGAAGTTCCGCGGCTTCTCTTCTGAATTACGGCTGCCTAGCGGCGGCCTTTTTTCTTTTTGGCGGCTTTTTTCGCCGGCTTCTTTTTAACTGCCTTCTTGACTACCTTCTTAACTGTCTTCTTGCTGGCTTTTTTAGCGGCCTTTTTGGCCGGCTTCTTTACCGCTTTTTTCGCTGCGGCTTTTTTCACTGCCTTCTTTTTGGGGGCCGCCTTGCCGGCTTTGCCTCCGCCGGCTTTTTTGCTGGCGCTCTTTTTCTTGCCAGCGGCTTTCTTCTTTTTGGGAGGGGCCTTCTTTTGGGCTCCGCCGTCATCGTTGCTCTGCCGGCTGCCGTAGGAAGTTTCGGCTTCTTCTTCCTCTTCGGGCTCTTCTTCGTGTTCTTCGCCGCCCCCCAGTGATTCTTCTTCCTCTTCTTCGTAGTCGTCTTCGATGGAGCCTCCGCCATACCCGCCGGCATCGCCGAAGTCGTCGTCCATGTCGTCCTCTTGTCCTGCGTAGAGGGTTTCGTCGTACAAGCTCATACATTTCCTCCCGGAAAAATTAAGGCCGCGACTGCTCAACTGCTTAGTCCCAAAACCAGCAGGCGCGGATACCAGCACAACGCCTGCATTGCACTTCGAATTTCTACTACAGCGTACTCAGTTTGCAACTTGCGGAAATAATAATCAAGTCAGCGATTGCTTGCGCTCAGCGCGGTCCGGGTATGAGTGTGCCGCGCCGTGGCATGTTGCGGCTTCGCCGAGGTCTTTGTACTGTGCTTCTTCTTTTTGTGCTGCGGCTTTGCCGAAACCAGTCTGGCATCCGGCGAGTTCACCGGCTTGTAGATCAGCAGCGACTTGCCGTGCTGTAACTGGTTTCCTTTCAAGTGGTTCCACGTCCTCACCTTCTCCGCGGGCACCCCGAAATCCTCCGCTACCGAAAGCACCGTATCGCCGGTATGCACCTTGTAGCGCGTGGGCCGTTTGGAATAGGCGACTTTTCCTTCGCTTCGCGCCGTACCCGCCGCCGGAATCACCAGCCGGGCCTCGTGAAGGCTGGCTTCCGGTTCCAGATTGTTGGCCTGGGCAATGGCATGTTCTGTCGTGTGATATTTCTTCGCGATCCCGGCCAGCGTCTCGCCTGGCTCCACTCGGTGATATCGCCAGAACACACGCTTGTCCACCGGAATGGCGGCTATCGCGGTCTCGTATTTTTCTTTGCTTCCCAGGGGAAGACGCAGATCAAAGCTGTGGCCCTTCGGCGTGGTGCCGCGCAGCAAACTGGGATTCAGCTCTTCCAGCTGCGACACCGGAGCGTCCACGCACTCGGCGGCCAGGCGCAGGTCCACCGGATAGTCGATCTTCAGCACATCGTAATTCAGCGGCGGATCGGGCCTCACCACGTCCAGACCATACTGCGCCGGGTTCTTGGACATGATCGTCATCGCCAGAATAATCGGCACGTAATTCTTGGTCTCTCCCGGCAGAACGTTGCGCCGGTAGAGCTCCCAGAAATCCACATAGCCCGTGCGCCTCACCGCCTGCTGCACGTTGCCCGGGCCGGAATTGTAAGCGGCAATGGCCAAATACCAGTCGCCAAACTCCGTATACAGATCTCTCAAATGTCTGGCTGCGGCGCGCGTCGATTTCTCCGGGTCCTGGCGGTCGTCCTCCCACCAGTCATGGGCCAGATCGTAGCCGGCGGCGCGGCTGGCCATGAACTGCCACATGCCCCGCGCCCGCGCCCGCGAAAGCGCCAGCGGATGAAAGCCTGACTCCGCCTGGGCCACATAGATCAGGTCCTGGGGCACGCCCTCTTCCTTCAGAATCCGCTGGATCATCTCCCGGTAACGCCCCGAGCGCACCAGCGAGTTTTCAAACGTCTTGCGTCCGCGCGTGGAAAAATAATTGATGTACCCAGCCACATAATCGTTGATCACCAGCGGCAGGTCGGATTGCAGCTGCAGCGTCTTCAGCTCCGCCTCTGCTTTGGCCTTTATGCTCTGGTCTACGGGAAACGTCACCTGATTGGCCTCGTCAATCGGCGCCGGTTCCGATTGCTGCTCCGTAAATCCATCGCCTTTCTGGAAGGCCACCAGCTCCAGTTGATGAATCTGCTCGGTAATCTTGTCGAACTCCTGCTGCAGGCGATCATCGGACCGCACCGGTACCGGCCCCTGCGTCAGTATGTCCACCGCGCGGTTAAAGTCCTGCTTGGCCGCATCCAGATGCCCCGCCTTGTAGTCGTCCTGCCCGGACTGAAAGGCCTTCTCGGCGGCGGCAATGGTGGCGACCACCGGATCAGGTTTGGGAGCTTCGGGCTGCGGCTCGGCCTTAGGAGGCGCAGGCGCAACCAGCGGCTGTGGGACCGCCGGAGCCAGGGCCTGCGGCGGTGGGGCCGTAACCACTTTCTTCTGCTCTTTGTTCTCACAACCCACCAGCAGCAGCGCAAAAAGGCCAAGGCTTCCCACAATCGGACGTTGCCAGATGTACTTCATATACCAGAATCTCCCAAACATCATATCTCTCTTTTGACGTCCAGTTCTGCGGAACAGCAGCTAAGAAGCTCTATTTTTATTGCCTGGTTAGGCTCCAATCAGCCTCAGGTTTTTACCGCAGAGAGTGCAAGATGGCTATCGGCTGTTAGCTTTTGGCTGTTGGCTTTTAGCCTGTTTTTCCGAATCAGCGTCCATCAGCGTTAATCTGCGGCAATAATTTTGCCCTCCCAAATTTCCCGAATCAGTGTTCATCTGTGAAATCAGTGGTAAAGCTTTTGTTCTGGATCCGCGTCCATCCGCGTAAATCCGCGGTAAAGAGGTTTTCCAATTGCCTCGGGAAGCGTTTGCGATATATCCTGCCAGCCAGATCGCTTTTTTGAACAGTCCATGGCCAAGCTTTTCGAACCGCCTCGTTACATCGCAATTGAAGGTCCAATCCGGGTAGGCAAGAGCACTTTGTCCGGCATCGTTGCCGGACGCCTCAACGCCCAGCGCGTCATCGAACCGGAAGACAACCCCTTTCTCCGCCATTTTTATGAAGGCGAAGCCGGGGCCGCCTTTCCCGCCCAGTTTTCCTTCCTCATCCAGCGTTTTGAGCAGCTGCGCTCTCTCGAAGTAGGCCCCAAATCGCACAAACTCGTGGTGGCCGACTACATCTTCGAAAAAGACAAGATCTTCGCCTGCATCAACCTCACCGACGCGGAACTCGAAATCTACAACCGCTATTACCAGCACTTCCGCGAACAGCTGCCCGCGCCCGACCTGGTCATCTACCTCCAGGCCTCGCCCGAAGTGCTGAAAAAGCGCCTGCGCAAAAAGAACGTCCCCGGCGAGACGGCCGTGAGTGACGACTACATTGAAGAAGTCGTCAAAGCCTACGAGCACTTCTTCTTTCACTACACCTCGTCGGACCTTCTGGTGGTCAACACCAGCGAAATCGACTTCGTCGAGCGCCACAGTGACCTCCAGGAACTGCTCCGCCGTCTCAGCGAACCCATCCGCGGCACCCAGTATTTCCTGCCGTTAGGCTCCACCGGCGCCGCCAGCGCATAAACCATGCCAGCCTGGATGGATCAATCCCCTCTCGTTCCGCTGCTGATGCTGGCCTGCTGGTCGCAAGTCGTGTTCTGGTTCATCGCATGGCAGGGTGGGTGGCGGCTCCTGGCCAGGCGCTTCAGGACGCAGCGCAGCTTTCCCACGCAAAAATGGCGTATGCAGAGCGCAGAAATGCGCTTCCTCGCTAATTACAACAACTGTTTGACCATCGGGGCAAACGCCGCCGGACTCTACCTTGCCCCAATGTTCCTGTTTCGCCTGTGGCATCCCCCCCTCTTCATTCCCTGGTCGGAAATCACCTTTGAACGAAAGCAGTTCCTCTTTTTCCGTTCCGTGGAGTTTCGCCTGGGGATGGCGGAAAAAATACGCTTCAAAGTAAGCGGCAGACTCGGCGCAAAACTCGAAGCCGCCGCTGGTCCTAACTGGCCCACACCGTACTACCAGGCCCCGGCAGCCATGCCCCCGCCCATCGGCTGAGTAGACCAGCGAACCGCCCAGGCGGCGCTCAAGCTTATGGCTTCCGGAACTCATATGGCAACCCATACACGTGTGGCACAGGCACTCCTGCCTGTGCAGTTTTGTCCTTACTTCCGAGTTTTTTCATCTGCGTTCCTCTGCGCAAATCCGCGGCAAATGGGGTTTTCTTATCTGGCTTCCTCTGTGTTACTCAGTGGTAAACCTGCCTACCCCCCTCCCGGTCGATCTCCATCCCAAAATCTAAAAGGGTTAGCTCAATTGATCGCAAGGGGTATCACAGGGGATGAGTCTGTTTTCCTGAAACCGGCCCAATAGCAAATATTTACTCACTGGTTAATCCTCCTGCCCGCCCTATGTACGGCTACTCCTGCGCAGGCTTGGTACCACACTATTTGCATGATTTTCAATTGCCAAATTTTGTCATTGTCCAACCACTTTAAAAATGTCCCCTTTATTACCTCGATTAAAATGTCCCCCTTTATAGTTTTTAGTTGCCTGATGTGTAGCTTGTCGGCAACTTCGTTCGGAGCGGAGCCCGTTAGGGCGCAGCGGAGGACGAAGCTGCCGACAGAGCGTTGCTGATCTTCCACAAACGGACCGATTGGCGTTCCTCGGTCGTCAGGTTCATTCTCTTCCGCCACGGATGGCCGGCTCCGGGTATCGTT
>DASSEH010000152.1:0-2168 GCA_035695325.1 Candidatus Angelobacter sp. | reverse complement strand
GAGATAGCAAAGCCGAACATGCTGCCGCCCCGGTCAAAAGATTTGTGCTGGGAAATTGTCTTCGGGTCATTGCCTTTGTCCGTATAGGTGCCCGAATTGAATCTAAGGTCGAAGAGAAGTTGCGCATAGTAACCGCTGATTGCCGATCCAATTGGAAAAGGCGTATTGATGGTCGGCAATGGCGCAGATCCGACCAAATTCTGCGTCCACGGCTGCCAAATAAATTTTGCACTGGCAATCTCGCTTCTGTCCTTGGTGTTCCAGAGATACTGCGGTTTAGCCATGAAGATATTGTTGACACTCGCGCTGTCGACAAAGGTCGCGTTGGCGTCGAAAAGGACGCCGACAGCCAAGTTGTTCGTATCGCCATATGTCGCAACTTTGTGATCTACCTTGCTGTAATACCACTTCCATAACGGCTTGAATCGGGATTTTTGAGGTAAGCGGCGGGAACTGCTGGTTGTTTTTGTTGCCCGAGGTGTGATTCGCTGCGCCATCTGATTCGGGGAAACAGATGGTCAAATGCAGCAAAGCCGAGGTGCGGCGGCTGAGGACTGCGCTGCGGTGGAAGATTGCCGCGGCGCAGCGCCAACGCATGCAGATGGTATTGTTGCGTGAGAGCGGAATGGCGCAGCCCGCGATCGCGGCGGCCATGGGCGTGTCGCTGAGCACAGTGAACCGCGCGCACATGGCCTATGACGACGGCGGCATCAAGGCGCTCAAGCCTAAGCTGAACGGCGGACGCAAACACGAGAATATGACGTTGGCGGAAGAGAAAGCCTTGCTGGCGCGTTTTGCCAAGGCGGCCGGCGCTGGCGAGATGTTGAACATCCATGATCTCAAGGCGGCCTACGAGAAAGCGATCGGGCACCCCACCAGCGACAGCACGGTTTACAACCTGCTGCACCGACACGGTTGGCGCAAATTGATGCCGCGTCCGTTTCACCCCAAGCGCGACTTCGCGGCGCAGAATGCTTTTAAAAAAACGGCTTTCCTGATGCTGTGAGAAAAGCCAGGCGGGCCGCTGCCCGGCGCGGTCGACGCTTGCGCATCATGTTCACTGATGAGGCGCGCTTCGGCCGCATGAACCGCATCCGCCCGTGCTGGGCACCAATCGGCACGCGGCCCGCGGTCGCCGCGCAGCTCATCCGCGAATATATCTATCTCTACGGCGCGGTCGCCCCCAAAGACGGCACTTGCGTCTATCTGATCATGCCGACTTCGAATACAGCATGCTTCCAGGTCTTCCTCGACGTGCTGGCGCGCAAGTTTGCTCGCCAAGACATTTTGCTGGTTCTCGACGGTGCCCCCAACCACCGCTGCGGTGACCTTGTCGTTCCCGACAACGTCATGCTCTTGTATCTCCCGCCGTATTCGCCTGAGCTCAATCCGAAGGAAAACCTGTGGGATGAAATCCGTGAAAAAATCTTCAAAAACTATGCGCTCAAATCTATGGACGCCGTCCGCGCCAAGCTCAGGCGCGCCATCCTCTACATGGAGCGCAATCCCAAGCTGATCCGCTCCATCACCTCTTTCCCCTATATCGTCAACTCACTCTGATGCAGAATTGGTATTAGATGGGGATCGTCAGCTGGATCATCCTCGGCTTGATTGCCGGGTTCATCGGAAGCAAGATCGTTGGTCGACATGGTCAGGGTTTCTGGCTCGACATCGCCCTTGGAATCGTCGGCGCTCTCGTCGGCGGTTTTCTCTTTGATTTGTTCGGTGCGGCCGGAGTCACAGGCTTGAACATTTACAGCATGATCGTCGCAGTCGTGGGCTCGGTGGTGGTGCTGGTGATCTACAACGCTGTAACCGGTCGCCGTCGAGCATAAACGGGAAATTCGATTGGCTCTGAGTTACGCAGGAGATGAAGCGGATCGCAAAAGTAACATGCCGCTGGGTCGCCAATGGCCCCCTGAGACAGACCTGAGATGTTCTGAACCCGCTTAGTCGCCGCCGGTACGGCGGAAAGTGACGATAAGCAGCGCTGGAAAAGTTTTAATTTGTTCCACGGTCCGACCGAACGCTTCCAAGCTTGTGGGGTCGGTCCAATGGGCATCCTCGAAGATCAAAGCAGCCCAATTTCCTGTGCCAGTGCTTGCTTGCGCGGGCGCTTGTACTACTCAGGCATAAATACCGATCCGGGAGGCGGTTAGTTTTCTGCC
>DASSEH010000151.1:0-2593 GCA_035695325.1 Candidatus Angelobacter sp. | reverse complement strand
GCTTTGCCCACAGCCCCGGTATCCGTCGGAGCCAAAGCAATCGATGTTGTGCTAACCCTCGTCATGGCGTTGCTTTCCTTTCGTGGAATCGGCACCCCGAGCCTACCGGCTCAAGGCGAGCAACGCCGCTCCTCCTATTTCAACATTCGCCGGGGCAATCCCGCGCGCTGGCGTTAGCTTTGGTGTAACGCCAGCGGAGCTGAATGGCTTGCTATCGACCGATGATAGGAAATCCCGTATCTACCATCCGTATCCATAGGGTCGATAATAGCCATTGTTGTAGCCATTGTAATAGCCGTAGTCGGAGGCGACATAGCCATAGTTCGGATAATAGCCTGGCGCGCCGTACACAACATGTTGGCGTGGAGGCGGATATGGATGTGGATACGGTTGCGGGTAATAAGGCTGTGCGGCCCCATTGCCGATGATGATGACGACTTGCGATTGGGCGCTGCTAGGCATTCCGACCAGTGCGGCGACGACGATCGCAGCTGTGACCGTAGCAACAACTGTGTGTCTCATTTTGATACGCTCCTGTTACACGTCCCAGCAAAATACTACTCCAATTTTGGATGCATGAAGTAATATTCCGTCACGCCCTGCCGGGTAGTTTGCTCGGCGGGGCTGAGGTGGTGCGGCGGATGAGAGCCGACGATACCGCGCTTGAAGATGCTCCAAAATCCCTCAATCGTTTGGGTGTGTACCGCGCCGATGACGTACTGTCCCTTGGCGTGATCGACGGTAGCGTGGGGGAATTTCATACCGAGAGCGTTATAGCCAGCCCACTTGTCAGTTGCAGAGCAAACTAACCTTATCCGAAACGGCTTCGTTCACGAACGCTTCCAATGTGGTGGCGCGCACGTGGATCACGCCCAGCTGCCTGCAGTTTTTGGGGGAGAAAAAACGTTTTCACACGGCCTGGACCCCAAGCGGACATTATCGGCGAGCGGATCGAGACATCGTTGTTGTCGCCTGGTTTTCACTTAGGAGCGAGCTGTTTCTTGCCGGCTGCTGCCTGGGGTTGATGCTGATCAGGTTCAGCAGCGTTGCGCTCACGATCATCGCTATGATGCCACCAACACTCAACGCGATCTGCATCGCAAGCCCGTTCGAGATGTCGAGCAGCGCCATGTGGCTAACGAAAGCCAGCAAAACGCCAAGGCAATAAATAGGTAGCGAGTTCTGGCCGCAGCGGATCGCGCCGCGCATCACGGGCGTCTTCAGCGCTCGCCAGTTGCGAGGAACCAACCATGCCGCCAAAACGGCTATGGCCAGAAAATGCAGCAGTCGCAAGGGGTCGAGATTCGATTTGTCCAATGGGTAGAGCAGATGTGCCAGCATTTGCGGGATCAGTGCTTCCAGCGGCTTGATGCGCCAGCTCAGTGCGGTGATCAGGCTGAAGAGCAGATAGAGGACTGCAAGGACAAGCGCCGCGCGTGACCTCACCCACGGCTGGACCTTGTTGCCCTCGATGATCCACCACGCGCCAAGCACAACCAGTAACTGCCATGCCATCGGATTGAAGGCCCAGTGGCTGTTCGGCCACGCCGGGACGGTCCAGCCGAAGACATGCACCAGCACATAGAGCGCCAGCGAGGCGCCAAGCGTCAGGTTCGGCACCCGCAGCAGCAGCCACAGCAGCGGCGCGAACAACAGGTGAAGAAGCACGAAGATGGGTAAGACGTCGGTGTTGACTGGACGGTATTGCAAGATCGCCGCGCGCGCGAGCGTCGCGCCCGGCTGATCCAGCAGAATGCGCGTATTGCTCGCGTCAGCGGAAGGGCCGCCGCCTACGAGGTGAATCAAGATGGCGCTAGCGAGTGTCAGCAGCAGAAATGCGACATAAATATCCCAGCTTCGCCGCAGCGTCCGGCCAATCACTCCGGTCCAGCCCTCGCAGCGCCATGTCTTGCCGTAGGCCAGCGCACAGGTTACGCCCGAGATGAACATGAATACTTCCGCGGCATCGCTGAAGCCGTAGTTCCGCGGCGTCAGCCAACTTCCGATGTTGTTGGGAATATGATCAAGAAAGATCCACCACAATGCGATGCCTCGGCAGGCATCTATTCGCAGGTCGCGGCCCCAGTCTTTCAGCTCCAGCAGCTCGTCGACCAATGGCTTGGGGGTAGCGCTTTGATCGTGCATCCGGTTGCCCCAACCAGCTAAATGAACCTGGCGTGTGCGTCACCACCGATCACTTGAAAATTTTAGTCGAAGCAAAGACGCGCGAACGTGAAGTAGATCACCTTCCATGTGCGTCACAGCGCCGCTTAGCGAATTCTGCCGTGGTAACCTGATCTTCTATGATCCGTTTCAGATCGGATGATCGAGACCATTGCGCACGGTGAAGACCGCCCAACTGGCTAAACGGAAGTATAATTGTCCAATCCAGTGCTTCCGCTTTTGGCACCAACCGGACATGCGGGGCCGGTCTGACGATGTCCGTTCATCGGGGTAGACCGGAAGTAGCGGGCGGGGCGTCAAACCGACGCGAATGACCCAGAGCGGACATCGCCTTGATCAACTAACTATCGAGGCCGGGCTGAACGCTATCTGTCATTCGCCGCTGAACGCAAAGTGCAACCGCTAATCG
>DASSEH010000150.1:0-3554 GCA_035695325.1 Candidatus Angelobacter sp. | reverse complement strand
ATATGGTTGACGCTGAGGATCTTCACCGCGTCGTCGTTAGTACGAAGTCCTCCAGCTCCGACGTACCAGTTGAGCTGGCTTCCAAAACTTCGGATCGCGTACCTACTCAGGATACAGCCTTTCTGCGACCGGCACCTGTCCTTCCGTCCGCACAAGTGTCGGACGCGCTCGGATCGTCTCCTGAGCTGCAACACCAGCTAGAGACCGTGGTGAGCGATGTCGCCGTGGTGCGGCGCATCGTGGAGCGGCTCGCTGCAGTACAAGAGCAAATGGCCCTAGACTTCGCGACGCTGCAAAAGTCCGACCAGAATGTCCGCCAAAAAGTGTCGTTGCCCCCTCACTCTCCGGCCGCCGTCCCGCCGCGCAAATATGCGCCAAGCATTGCGCGCTCTGATGTTGTTGCGCACTCACCCTCCGTACCTGTCCCGACCGCTCCCGCTCGAACACTCTTGGCGCCGCAATGACCACCGGGCGCCGCGCTTACTGGGCTGCATCCGCGCGCGCCCTCGTATGGTTGCCAAGGTTGGCGCGGGAGGGAGGACCATTTTTATTTCGCCCGCTTTCGGAGGCGGCGTTAGGCAGCCACCTTGCGCTTACGGCGCCGCAGCCGATTTCCGAAGCGGACGCTCATGCCTTGCTCGAAGCCTTAGATGCGCAGCGAATAAGTTTACATGCCGCAGTTAACCATGCTGCGTGAATCGCTTTGCATCCTTTGAGTAGGCTGCTGCATTTACCATTTATTAGGCACCTGGGCGGCTCCCCGTGTCCCCCGACACCCCCCAGCCGCCCAGTCGACAAGCCTAAGTTGAGGCACAACTCAGGAACCCCAAGCGCGTAGACTGCTTGGGGTTCTTTTTTGTGACAGCATCAATTTAATCGACGGCGAGGGTTAATTTGCGCGTAGGACCGGGGGCAAGCCACTGAAACATCGCGGTCATTGATTTTGGCGTTTCAACGCGATGCATCGCAGGTTAACGTAGGGCAACGTGGTTCATAGGGCAAAAGGCAAATGCCTGATATTTGTTGCTCCAGCCAATCATCGGGTCAGTGGGCAATAGGCCGAATTCTTCATCATCTGAAGAAGTTCGAAGCCCGACTAGGGGAAGCAAAACTCATATTTCCCGTGCGTGGTCCTGCTCCTGCCTCCGCTTATGCAGGCCGTGGACACATAGACCTGAGAAATCCGTGAGATTTTGTCGCGCATAATCAATTGTTTGCAGGCGATTGTGCAAGAATGCGCTGTATTACCACCAGCAATGCCAGCGTGGCTTTGGTGTGAAGCTAGCCCATTCATGGCCAACCAGGCAGGAACGCAATTCCGGGCGATGATCCGCTACGCTTTGTGATCGGGCCTTGGTAATTGAATCCCAATCCAGCGGGCATCCCTCGTCGTGAATGCAGCGTGGTGGCCAGCGCTGGAGCCGCCTCGTTACGTCGTTGATCGTGATTGCCGGCTGTAGCCGCTGACTGCAAAACGCACTGGCAGAAGACTCGCCAAGGACAATGCGGGCCAGTGTCAGCCTATGGGACCCAGGACCGGGCCGCCATCGAAAAGTGCCTGAAAGCCTGCGCCACGGCGTGCGAGCGCTCTGGAGGCGTTGGTTTCCTCGATGGACTAGGGCGGCGGGAAGCGGCGGGCCGTCGCAAGCGCGGAAGAATAATGCTACAGGAGAAGTCTTGGGGAAGCTGTTTAGGGCTGGGGGAAACTATGACCGCGAATACCTCGCTCGTCCGCGAGTGCCTTGAACTCATCCTGACGTTGGCTGATGCGTTGGACCGGAAGCAGACTAAGCCGCTCTCAACAGTTTCGCGGCAGTCACTCCCTGTAACGCCAGAGGTTGCGCCCGTTGCGCTTGGTTCGGAAACACTGGAAGGAGTTAGCGACTGACACAAGGGAACCTCGAACAATACCCGCTTTCGGTGATTTCTGGCTTAGCTGAGCGAACGGTTGTCAGCACTCGTGCCAAGGTGGATCCCCGATCGGGACCGTTTTGACGCCTGGCGGGCGAAGCGGGGTCCTTTGCACGATGCCACACGCACTCCACCCGTGAGCGCAGTCAAGCGGGCGCAGCCGCCATCCGCTCGAGCTGAACCAGCCGGCGGATGTTGTAACCGAGGTTCATCATCCCGATCTTAAACCTCGCCCGCGCGATGCCAATGGTGCGCACAATCTTGCCGCCCATTGAGTTCTGCTGGTGGCCGAATACGTGCTCGACACGCGCGCGTACCCTTGAGCGCGTCGTGTTCGCCGACTTCTGGCGCTCCGACAGCGGACGATTTCGTGCGGCGCGCCGGTGGATACGGCTCTGCAAGCCCTTCGCCTTCAGGCCCGCCTCAATCTGCACCGAGCGGTAGGCGCTGTCCGCCCAGATCCCCTTGCCGGTATTGGAGAGATCGAGCACATCGTCCAGCTTCTGACTGTCGTGCACGGCCGCGTCCGTCGCATCCCATTTGCGGATCAGCTTGTGCGCCTTGTCCACGCCGAGGTGGTTCTTGTAGCCGTAGAAGCTCGCATCGTTCTTCTTCGTCCAGCGCGCGTCCTTGTCCTTCTGGGCATTCTTGGCGGGCTGCTGCTCCCATCCCTCCGGCGTCTTGCCGGCCTTGATCGTCTCGTTCTCCTCCTTCGTGTTGCGCTGCCTGGGCACCGACACAATCGTGGCGTCAATAATCTGGCCGCCGCGCGCAATATAGCCCTCAGCCTCAAGATGCTGGCCGAAGCGCTCAAACAGCTTGTCGATCAGCCCGGCCTGCGCCAACGCCTCGCGAAACAGCCAGATCGTGGTGGCATCCGGCACCGGGTCCTCGAGCTCCAGATCGAGAAAGCGCATGAACGATATGCGGTCGCGGATCAGGTACTCAGTCCGATCGTCAGAGAGATTGTGGAGCGACTGCAGCACCATGATCTTGAACTTCAGGATCGTGTCATAGGGCTTGCGGCCGGCGTTGCTCTTGCGCTCCTCGGGCTTCGTCTCCGTCACGGCCTCGATGTCAGTACGGAAATCCTCCCATGGCACGATCTTCTTGATCGTTTCCAGCGGATCGCCCAGAGCGCTAATCGCCTCCAGCCTGCGCTCAACATCGAAAAAGCCCTTCTGCCCCATGACCCGCTCGCTCCATCCGCCCATGACCGCGCACGGTCATCGAGTCAGATTCGTGGCGACTTGGCGAGAGGAATTTTTCGAGGTGCCCTCAAGACCAAATCAAACGTCGCGCTGGGTAGACCGAGCGACGTTGGCGCAGATTAGCCAGATTTCGACCGTGACCGCGCTCCGCTTCGGCCGTAACGCCATGAACCGGATCCAGAACCACAAGGAGGGCGGCATCGCCTCGGTCTATGACCGGCACCACTATGCCGAAGAAAACCAGCGCATCATGGAGGCCGTGGCGGCCCGCATTATGGCGCTGGTCGAGGATCGCCCGGATAGCAACGTCGTTGCGATCAAACCCTTGGCCTACGCAACGGAAGTCGACGATGACCATTCGCTGATACGGCCTCATGCGTCTATAAGTCCACCCGCGGCGTCTCGCCAATCGCGGCTAGTAATGTCACCCTT
>DASSEH010000149.1:0-3259 GCA_035695325.1 Candidatus Angelobacter sp. | reverse complement strand
GGCGGAACGTCCCGATGGTGGTAGGGATCGATAGCCGACAGCATGGAAAAGAATCGCTCGGCGGCAGCAGCGCCAAGGACAGCCGGCAACTTGTCCAGCCCGGCTGCCGTCGCGCGCTCGGGGGTGACCTCCCACGCCTCGGGTCCAAGCCACACGGCCACGCCTACGGGAGAACCTGCCGTGGTTAACACTTCCCCAAAATTGAGGCCGTACCGGAGTAGCGGCGCAAAAAGTCCCGGCGATTGTGCGGCGCGTTCCACAGGATCCGGCAACACATACGTCTGAAGCGGATCATCTTGAAACGCCCGCGACAGCGCCGCAGCAGCAGCTGGTAAATCGCCTTCGCGTAGAGCAACAATTTTCGGAGGTGTCATTTGTGCTGGTTCCCAACTAACGTCCGATGCCGCCAGTTCCGCCGTCTAACGAGAATGAAGATAAGCCACGGGCGGGGTCGGTGGCACAGCGATTGGAAGTTTTTAGAGAGATCCGGTTCTCATTGTCTCTATGAACGCCCGCGCTTTGGCGATTTCTGGTCGATCCTTATCGGCCTGCTTCCATAATTCGAGGAACTCAGTATAGCGCTTCATCGCTGTCTGCCGATCGCCGAGGCTTTCGGCAGCACTCGCAATCCCGTAAATTGCTTTGGGCCTTCCCGGTGTGCGCTTCAACGTCTCCGTGAAATGCTTCATAGCCTCCGCAGGCCGCTTCACTTCCAGCAACATGGTCCCGTAAAGCTCGTGGACAGGTATGATCGGATATGGCGGCTGTGAAAGGGCATAGATCGAATCTTCAACTGCTACGGCTTCATTCATCATTGCCATCGCACCCTCTATATCTCCCGATGCTCGCGCTGCGATTGCTTCTGCCTCCTTTGCCTGCATCGTGATTATCTGTTTCACAAATGGGTGTTGACCCGGCTCGTTCGACAGCGCCACTATCTGGTTCGCTGCGGCTTTTGCGCCGGCAGCATCAGCGGCTATTGCTTGAAGCTGTAGCTTCATCGCCACAAAATCGCGCGAAGGAGCGACAAGTGGTATCTTCGGCACTTCTTGCCAAGTCCCCGTTTCGACTATGTACCGGGCCAGCATATCGAAGTAGCCATACGCGACGCGATCGGGTAGCGCATAAATTGTCCGCCCGCGGACGTGCCTCGCTTGTAACTCTGGCGTATCCAGGGCAGTTTTCTTATTCGGCAACGCTTCGTATTCCGCCTTGATCATATCGGTCACGCGCTTGGCATCCCGGTAACGGCCCAACTGAAGGTATGCGTACTGTAAGTAGTTTAGTGAATGGAAATCTCGGTACTCGCCAGATTCTCCGGCGCGCTTCACATCCTCTTCGGAGGTGCGCCAGGCGTTCTCGTTCGCCGCAGCCGACTCCTCCCAGTACCCCAGCCGCGTGAAAATATGCGAAGGCATGTGCTGCGCGTGGGGGACGGCAGCAGCCGCTTTGGCGTAAGCTCGTGCTGCCTTGAGACCATCTACGGCATGTTCTGGATCGTCGTATACGTGAATCAGGTAGTGCAAGGCACCAGG
The DNA here is from genome assembly GCA_035695325.1 of Candidatus Angelobacter sp. Taxonomy (GTDB): domain Bacteria; phylum Acidobacteriota; class Terriglobia; order Terriglobales; family Acidobacteriaceae; genus Angelobacter. The sequence continues at coordinate 1,724 of DASSEH010000149.1, read as the reverse complement.
GTGCTCAGGTTTCTTTGCGTACACTTCCTCAAAAAGCTTGGCCGCGACCGCCTGTCTCTCAAATCCTGGTGTGCCTTCTTTGATCGTGCCAAGAATAGAAAGCCCATAGAAAAGCTTGACCTCGTCATCTGGATACTTTTCGTAGACCGCTTTCATTGCATTTTTGTATGCCTCATCACGCTCTGATTTCGATCCAGCACCCGCATCTTTGTACAAGGCAGCGACGGCATCGAGGTACATCTCCTCGCGAGGCGTTTTTTTGGTCGTTTGTCTTCCCTTTTGAACCAGAGCCCAAGCAGCAGATTCATCCTCTCGGGTCGGTGCATCCCAGAATGGATGGTTGTAAGTCATCGCAGCACCCCAGTAGGCCATCGCGCATTGCGGGTCAGCTTGAATGACTTTTTTGAAGGCTTCCAGAGCGCGTGCGAACCAAAAATTGTGCAGCATCGCCAAGGCTCGATCGAAGTCAGCGGATACGGATGGCGAACACGAAGTGTCCATATGCACGTGCCCAAGCCCGTGAATGTGATCCACCGGGTTTTGCTCTTGCTGAGCAAACGATGGAGTAAGCAATAGGAAAGGAACTGGTAATAGAAGTATCTTTTTCACCGCCACCTCCAATTAATGCGCCTAACTATAATTAGACTGCATCCTTGCAATCTATTTCCGGCCCTTCCCAGGGAGAGGCGCGCAAAAGGCCGCATGGCGAGAATCCTGCCGAATCATTCGGCATTTGGGAAGCGGAATGATTCGCGCGTGACTCGTTGAAGTTCGAGAAACGCTCTCAGTTTTTCGTCGGCGGTGACGATGAATCTCTTTCCGTTGTCGCGGTGTGCATCAGCAACGAAGATCGTTTGTCCGTTGGAATCAACCGTTGCGACAGCCCCAACTCCAACCGGCTTTGCTGAGATTGTCAGCGATGACTTCCCAGAACTTCACGTTGATCGAATTGTGCCGCTTTTAGTCTCCACACAGCAATCACAAAATGATATGAAGGGGCGCAATGACGCGGGCGACAACATTCGCCATTGCCGCGATTGCGCTTCTTTGCACTGCGGCAACACAGCCGCCCGTAACTTTCGATTCGCCCTGTTCCTGTCATGACAATCATGGCAAGGCACGAGTATCAATGAAGAATGATCCGTCACCGCCGCCGACAGATGCGAGCGCGATACAAGCCGTTACGCCTTCAGATATGTTCAGTTGGCCCGGGCCGGTGGCACGTCTGACTCCGCAATCAAAGCGCACCGGGCTGGAAGAAAAATGGTTCGCTCTGACAGGTCGGGTCGTCGGTATCAAATCTGAAACGGACGGCGACCTTCACATTGCTCTTGCTGGTGCGACCGGCGATAAGCCGGGGATCGTAGTCTGTGAAGTACCAGCGAAACCTCAATGGTGTGAGATTCGCAATACCGTTTTCAGTTGGACGCGAACGAAATTCCCGTTTTCACACTAGCTCTGCAAAGAAACTGAACGTGAGCGATCCTCCGATCATCACCGTTACCGGCAGAGCGTTCTTCGACATTGGCCACGCTCTCAAAGATCAATCGAACCGAAGAAGCCATCTTCCGGGCTATGCGGCGTGGGAAATTCATCCCGTGATGACGTTGCACGTCGATCAATAGCGGTCCCACTACTCTTTAAAATCGCCCTATTGCTCGTGTGTCTCGGTCACGTTGCCAGATTCATTGAACACGCGGATGATCGCCCAGCGTGAGCGAGAG
>DASSEH010000148.1:0-2239 GCA_035695325.1 Candidatus Angelobacter sp. | reverse complement strand
GTCAGATGGATGAGAAAGGGCTGCGCTACCGCAAGGCCGATAACCGGTTTACCTGGTTGGAAGACTTCCACAAGGCCCAAGACCTGGCCGATCGACAGTTGCGCACCGACTGGGTAAGTTTGTGCGAGCAGTTGCGAAAGAGGTATCATCCGCTGCACGAGAAAATCGCTCGGCCCCTGGGTGGACTCTCCTACTACTGGACAGCCCCCCAGACTGAATTCTCCAGCGACGTGCTGTTCCATGATCAGCGGGTTTTGGACCGGCTGGTCCCACGCCTGATGTTGCATGGAATGCTCAATCTGGGCTGCGAGCAAGTGATGCGTTTTCTTGGCAAGCAGTTCAACGGGCAGTTTGGCGGCGAGGTGGTGACCGACTGGCGACGACGCTCTGAAGGGGTGCGCCTCAAGCACTGGGTCAATCGCAATTCGATCAAACTTTACAACTGCCTCAATGTGCTGCGACCGGAGACGACCATCCATGACGCCGAGGACCTCAAGGTCTTTCGCACCCCGGAAACCCGCCCCCACGCCCCGATGGCTTGGTATCCTTTGCGCCGCGGGGTGGCTGACCTTTACCGGCGCGCCCAGATTTCTAGAGCGGCCAACGACCGATATCTGACGGCTCTGGCAGCAGCGAGCCTCACCACCCCGTTGGCCGAAGAGGCGGTCAAAGTTTGCCGACCGGTGCGGCGGGAGCAGCGTCGGCACCGAGCACTCAACCCCTTTGAGACCGCCGATGCCCAACTGCTGGCCGCCGTCAACCGGGGCGAATGGGCGTTGAAGGGCTTTCGCAACCGCGACATCCGGGCCTTGCTGTTTGGGCAAACCAACGACAAAAAACAACAGCGCTCCCAAGCCGCCAAGGTCTCTCGGCGATTGGCATTGCTGCACGCCCATGGCCTGATTGCCAAAGTTTCTCGCACCTATCGCTGGCAAGTAACCAAAAAGGGCCACCGCATTCTGACAGCGCTCCTGGCGGCCCGACAAGCAGACACGGACAAGCTTATCAGGTTGGCAGCATGAAAATTTCATCGCAGCTTGCGAACAATTTCGACTATTGCAGTGCAGAGTAAAGAGTTTTTGATCAAGAAATATTCCGATCTCTGTGAACTCTGTGCCTCTGCGGTGCAATAAGACTTGCTGCTTTGGTTGCCGCTCTGCTGCGTTAGGTTTTTTGCGGTTAATGTTTTCGTCGGTCACCGCTGTGTGACGCCTTCGCGCAGCACCTCGTCGAGCAAGGTTTCGTCGATGAACTGAGCGGCACCGATCGGCTTATCTACTTTCTGCGCGGCGCGGGCGAAATCGATCAAAAGCTGATAACCCTCCACGCGATTTTTGCCGTCCGGGCTGAGCAACTCCAACAACTGTTTGTAGGCAAGCGCGGCGACTTCTTGATCCATACCGAACTCGCGCATGATCATTTGGATCGTTTCAGTGCGATTCTCACGAATAAAATTCATCGCGCGCAGGGAGGCGCGCATGAATCGTTTCATCATAGCCGGCCGTTTTTTGATCTGGTCAACATGCGCGACCAGGCCTGTGCCGGAAACGTTTACGTAATCGCGGGTAGCCGCAAGCTTGGTGAAACCCTCCTTCTCCGCGCGCAGGCTGTGGGGAGCGCTCAACATCGATGCTGCAATCGTGCCAGACTTCAAGGCAGCATAGCGCTCCGGCGTCCCGCCCATGTTAAGAATGACAACATCGCGCTCGGGCTGCAGCCCGCCCTGGATGAGAATCCGCCGCAGCAAGGTGTCGACGAGTCCGCCGGGATTGAGTGATCCGATCGATTGCCCTTTGAGCTGTGCCAAGCTGCGGTATTTCGGTTGCGCGTAAAGACCTTGATCGACGTAAGCATTGAGGCTCATGATCACGCGCAGCGGCGCGCCGGCGACAAACGCCGTCACCGCAGTGGTGCTACCCGTACCGAAGTCGGCGTCACCGGTTAACAACGCTTTAATATCGATCCCGCCGCGCATATAGACGACGCTGACATTCAGCGCTTCCTTCTGAAAGAAACCTTTCTGTTTCGCCGTCTCTAAAATTGGAAAGTTGGTGATGGACTTGCTCGGGTAGCTGACGACGACTTTTTCGGCGGGCACTTGGGCTGGCACCGGACGCGCATCACCAAGGACGAAAATCACCGCCGCTAAAAAAATGTAGCCAAGATGCATCATCTCATGAAATGCCTTGAACGTTGAACCTGAAACTTTGAACTATTTCTATTCAACCCTGCCACAAAC
>DASSEH010000147.1:0-1189 GCA_035695325.1 Candidatus Angelobacter sp. | reverse complement strand
CGCGGCAAAGCCTAACCAGCAGCCGTGTACCGAGTCTTGCGTGGTGTCCGGCAACGGCCACTGCGAAGCGTAGACAGGGAGGGTGTAGGCCGGAACGAAAGTGAACGGAGACATAGCCCCGAAATCGATCGTGGTGGAAAGCGCCGACCTTATCTCTCAATGGGGAAGGCAGTATTCCCGGGCACGACACGGTGAGCGTCCGGGAAGCTTCCGGGGTTCGTACCGCCGGCATGCAACCAAAGGATTTCATGGGAACAAGGGAGATCCATCAGGTTCAGGCGAAAGCCTGTAGGACCGGACAAGCTGGCAAGGCGAGGAAGGTCCGACGGCCTGGTGGAAGTCAGACTGGCTGATAGTACTCCGCGGTCGGGAGAGCCGGCTACATGGGGAAGCGGCCAGCAGAAGATGAATTGTTCGTGGGAAACATGGGCTCTATCCAAAGAGAGATCAGGGCTTCTATGCAAAGAGAAGATAAACCAACCATGGAAACAGGACTCGAACGAATAGCAGCGAAAGCAAGAAGTGAGCCAAAACTACGGTTCACTTCCCTGGCCCATCACATCACACGAGAACGAGTATGGACGAATCTGTGTCAGATTCCGAAGCGCTCGGCTCCAGGGGTGGACGGCCAGACCGTGACGGAGGCAAAGGAGACCTTCGGGGAATGGGTGGAGCCTGTGCTCCGATCCGTTCACCGCCAGGGATATCGGGCACCGGACATCCGGCGCGTGTATATCCCGAAGCCTGGCAAGCGGGAAAAGCGCCCGTTGGGCGTCCCTTGCGTCAACGACCGGGCGCTCCAGCGCAGCGCCGCCCAGGTGTTGTCGGCCATCTACGAGGCGGATTTTTTGCCTTGCTCATTTGGCGGACGGCCTGAACGGGGAGCCCACCATGCCTTGGCAACCCTCAACGAGGTAATCGCCGGCGGCAAGGTGAGCTGGGTGCTGGAGGCGGACCTGAAGAATTTCTTCGGGAGTCTCAGTCACGAATGGGTGCTCCGCTTCGTGGAGCACCGCGTCGGCGATCCGCGCATGATCAGCCTGATCCGGCGCTGGTTGAAGGCAGGCATCCTGGAAGACGGCGAGATCTATCCAAACGAGGAGGGGACCCCACAAGGCGGTTCGATCAGCGTCATGCTGAGCAACGTGTACCTGCATTATGTACTCGACCTATGGTTCGAGCGCGTGGT
>DASSEH010000146.1:0-2183 GCA_035695325.1 Candidatus Angelobacter sp. | reverse complement strand
TCGGTGAGCCGTTTAACAGGAAAGACTTCACCGATGGTTACCTGACCAACCGGGATCAAGCCTGGAACCGTGCCAAGGAAGTCGGCCAGCGCAATTTGGTTCGCGCTCAAGGGCGGGCAAGTGGAACCAGGGAACTTCCTCTTAGCGCGATTTAAGGAAATCTGTAGCCGCTCGAAGCGCCAGCGGCGCTGTCTCAAAATCAAGCCTGGGGCAGCGCCCCAGGAATTCAAATCGCCATGCAACCAACCCCGAAAGCTTTCGGGGGAGTCAGTTCAGCATTGGCGCTGATCCAACTGGTGTGCCGGAAGTGAATCGCGCTTTCAGCGCTGGCACATTTGTTTGGGTCCCATGAATCCTGGGGCGCTGCCCCAGCTGTTCTCTGGGTTAGAAATTGTTTTTTCATGGGAGTTGTTCACTGCGCTGAGGGCGTGGGCTCGGGGATGAGAGCGAGGATCCAAGAGCCGTGTTTTTGCTGGTTGAGAGCATGAAGTTCGGCGTCGTAGGGTTTGCGCTCGCTCAGCATGCGAAAGAGAATTTTGAGCAAGCGCTGTCCCAAGCAGCGCAAGGCACAGGCGTGGCTTTTGCCCTGCTTGCGTTTCTGGCGGTAGTAAGCTTTTCCCCAGGCGCTCACTTTCCAAAAAGAGTCGGCCCACAAATGCACGGTGTGACGCATAAATTTGTCGCAGGCCCACCGCACTTTGGCTCGGTGGATGCGGCCGGTTTGAAAACTAATCGGGGCGGTCCCAGCAAAACTTTGCAGCACTTGGAAAGAGCCGTAGCGGGTGGCATCCGGACCGATCGCAGCCAGGAGTCGAGGAGCCAGCTTGTCTTTAGCTCCGGGCAAGCTGCCAAAGAGATCGTGATCAGGATGTTTTTCAAACAGAGCCGCGATTTGTTTGCTATATTCGTCTAACTGGTGCTGAAGCGTGCGCAGCAATTTGCACAAGGAAAGCGCCAATTGGCTTTTGGCTCTGATGATGGCAGCGGAGGCTTTAAACTGCTCGGCTTGCGCGAAAGCAGCCAAGCGCGTTTCCACGGTTTGACTGCGCCACAGCCGATGGCTGTGCAGGAACTTTTCCCATCGGCGTTGGCCAGCTTGGGAGAGCGCCTGCGGTGTTGGAAACTGGATCACAAAATCCCAGGTCGAGGGATTGGTCCAATCCTCAAAGGCTTCCAAGGCCGCCGGATAATATTCCAGCAAGGCTTGCTGCAGCTGGTTGATCAAAGCGGTGCGCTGCTCGATCAAAACCACTTCATCGCGACAGAGCAGCCGCAGTTGGCAACTTAACTCATCCATGGGCTGAAGGGTTTTCCAACCCTGCCCATCCACGCGCAAGGCGTCCGCTAAGGACCACGCATCCACGTGATCAGTCTTGGTGCCGCTGGGCACTTTGCGTTGCCGATAACTGGCCGCCGCCGCCGGATTGACTGGATAAACCCTCAATCCCTCCTGGAGCAGTTGATCCACGGCTGCGCCTTGATTGGTCTCGATCGCCACCGCCAGCTTCTCAAAGCGGGCGCTTTGTTGGCGAAACTTTTTCCAGCCTTCCACCGAATGGTCGAACTGGAATTGGCTAACAATGTGACCTTGCTGATCCACGATCACCACCAGGTGATGATCGCGCGCCCAGTCAAAGCCGGCATAATGAGTGATCTCTTTCCATTCTTTCATAGTTTGAGCTTTCTTTCTGTGCATCATCAGGGCCCGGCCGACAGTCAACCTGATACAAGGAGCCTCTCGGGCTATTGTTCTCTCAGACTTCGGGGCCGGCGCCGCCAGAGGGGCCGGTATGCTGGGGCTGACCTTCGCAAGGTGTGGCTCGCATGACCGTGACCCCTCTGGGGTGATGCGACCGGCTCGATTATGCCTCGGTCGCAAAAGTTTTTCACTCTTTTTCATTTTCGGCCCCGCACAGTTATTCACCGCTGGCACCTTCCTTGATGAGCTTTGTTTAGCTCTACTCTCCAGCGGCTGAATAACTGTGGAAACCGTATCAGGCTCTGACGTGAATGCGCGCCTTTGGCGCTCAACAAGTTCTGCTTTTTCAATCAAGCGCGGAATCAAACGAGCATTGCAAAACGAGCGGTTTCCTGCTGAAGCTAAGCAGTGGAATGCAGACCGTAATTCAGGTAATCGCGACCGGGACTGGATCGCTACGGGAAAAGATCATGACCGATCCTCA
>DASSEH010000145.1:0-10182 GCA_035695325.1 Candidatus Angelobacter sp. | reverse complement strand
TTGATGTGACGCACGGGAACCCCAATGGCGATCCTGACTCAGGCAATGCTCCGAGAATCGATCCGGAAACCGGTTATGGGTTGGTTACGGACGTATGCCTGAAGAGAAAGGTCAGGAACTTTGTTGCCCTCACCAGGGAATTCGTGCCGCCTTATGACATTTACGTCAAGGAACGCGGCATTCTCGCACGAGAACAGAAGCGAGCTTATTTGGCCGTCGAGGCCGCGGCTCACGACCGGCCGAATGAGATGGCGCGCCAGTGGATGTGCAGGAACTTTTATGACGTTCGTACATTCGGCGCGGTCATGACCACCGGTAAATCCGAAGAGGATGACGGCAGCAGGGAGTCTGCAAAACGCAAAACGAAGGGAGCGCAAAAGCTTTGGAATTGTGGACAGGTCCGCGGCCCTGTACAACTTAGCTTCGCAACCTCACAATCGCCCGTGTTGAGCATCGAGCACACGATCACGCGCGTGGCGCTGACCAATGCTGGCGACACCTTCCGGGCCAATACCGTAGGCGACGAAAAGGCCTCCAGTGGACAGATGGGCAGAAAGCACGCGATCCCTTATGCTCTCTATCGCGCGCATGGACACGTCTCGCCTTTCTTCGCGAAAGATACCGGTTTTTCTGAGACCGATTTGGAATTGTTTTTTCAATCGTTGTCCAACCTTTTTGAACATGACCGCTCAGCCGCCCGAGGAGAGATGTCGGTGCGAGGGCTCTATTTATTCGAGCATGAGTCCGCCTTGGGGAATGCTCCATCGCATAAGTTGTTTGAAATGATAAAAATTGAAGGCTCACAGGCGCCCCGCAGCTTTGCAGAATACAAAGTGACTCTTCCAGCACAGCAGGATTTGCCGAAGGGAGTTGTTTTTCGCTCAGTCCTGTAGGAGACGATATTCACACTCGCTTGTGCCTGACATTGTGAACGCGCTGGAAACGGTGGGTCTGAATCCATCTGTGTCCGCGATGCTTATAAAGGCATTCAATTTCAAGGATTTCCGAGTCTCTGCCGTTTTAAGCCTGATGGTATTTTAGCAACTTGTAACAGGTGCGCGCATGGCAGCGGCTAAGTTGCTCATAGGTTGTGTTAGTTAAGTAAAGTTTCGCGCCCGCATAGGCGCGTGGATTGAAACGGCGCCATCGCGCGGAATAGTTGTACTCTACAAAGCTTCATCGGAGCCTGCAATTGAAAGAAAAATCTTGAGTTACAGCGTGGATACATTTCCGCACTCTTGAGAGGGGTATAAGGCGGGCCTCATGGACAGGAGTGCGGGTTCGCCCGGTCGCAGTCACCCCGTGTGAATTCGCGAGGTGCGGATTGAAACTATTATGAAACGAACGGTTTTTTCTGACCATCTGTCACCCCGTGTAAAAACGCGGGGTGACTACAAAAAATTCCTCTGAGCCTTGGTTTCAAACGCTGAGCGAAGTTCTGTTTTGGCGCGATTGCAGGCAGTGACCACGTCGTCGCGCGAACAATGTCCTATTTAGCGCGGATAACGGCACAAAATAACGCAACTGTGCAAAAAGATCTGAGTTGCACTTACATGTGATAATTCCCTAAAATAACAGTTAGATTTCACAAGAAAACGGATAGGTTATGCAACATCTAAATTGAATTGATTCTAAGATTACCGTCTTCCGGGCTCTTCGAATTTGTGGAGTAGGCAGAATTTATGGATGAACTGACTGAACGCGACTGTCAACTGGCATACTACGACACCAGGAAAGTTTAACTTCAAGGACTCACGTTAACCAATTTTGCCTCTTTAATTCTTGGCCGGCTAAAGATGTTCAACGGTGTGTTTCGCCAGGATTCTTTCCTGATCTCAAGTTTTCGCAACGGCCTGCCTTTTGGCGCGTCTTTGGATGTATCCGACATGGAACAGAGTCGTGCCGCCGTCTCCCGGCGAGTTGGAGGCGCTTCAGTGCCCGCCGATGGGAGCCCTGCTCGTCTATATCGCGGAGACTGAATTTCTGCCGCAGTAGTAACGGATCAGGGTGGGCGAGGAGTCTTCGTAGAGGGCAAGATCGAGTTTGTTGTCGTTGCGAGTGGCGCGAAGGTTGTCGATTTTTCCTGCGACGATACCGTAAATCCAAGGAAGTCCCGGCAACTTCATCTGGGGGCCTTTGCCGGCGGATCCTATGCCGCTTTTGCGGGCGAGGACGCGGCCGTAGGCTCCGGAGATGGATTCCTGGAGGGTGACTTTGCGCTCGTTGCTGACGAGGTTGAGGGCAGCGCAGATGAGGTCCGCGCGCAGGAAGACGGCTTCGGCGTCACCGTGGAACTCGCCTGACTGCTGCATGGTGAAGGTGGAGGGCACTTTTTTGATGACGGTGCCGGCGAAGACGAGTTTTTCGGTGCAGCGCAGGTACTCGTTGGTCTGGTTGCTCATTTTTTCGCCGACTTTGGTTTTCATGAAGTAGTCAATGTGGCTTAGGTCGGCACCCAGCGCGAAACAGTGAATGGCGACTGCGGTTACCTGCTTGCCGATGGCCTGCAGGAAATAGCCCTCGAGTGTGCGGGAAACGGCCATGAGGGAGAGTTTTCCGGTTTGGACGGCGAGGATGAGGCCGTCGGCCCGCATAATGTTGCGTAATGCCGTCGGTCATCATGTTCGTAAGCTTGGCCCGATTGCGACTCTCGAGGCCAGACACCTCAAGCGGCGCAGGATTCCCGAGGAAATCAAAAAACGCGTGGTGGACCTGCGCAGGCAGGGCCGTACATTTGAGAAGATTGCGAACATGCTGCATGGCATACTCCACGGCCCGATATATTGTGCTGGACAGTGTAAGCCTGCGCAAAGGGAAAGCTCGCCCGCAATCGAAGGGTCGCAAAGGGAAGCCTTTGGTACACTTAGTGTTAAGTGAAGCTTTTGGCAAAGGTCGGCGTTTTTCTGCTGGCATTCCTGAGTTGGGGAACGCCGATGATGGCGTGTATGCTTCCGTCCGCCGCGCTTACCCCTGAGGAACAGGCCTGCTGCCGGAGGATGGCCCACGAATGCGGCGATCACCAGATGCCGTCATCTCATTCCTGCTGCAAAACGGTCGGTTCCCAGGATCAAATCGCAGCAGCAAAATCATCGTTCAGGCTTACCTATCAGGCTCAGCTTCTCTACGTTGCGCAAGGTACAGTTCAACTCGCGGAACCTCCGCAGCACACTTTTGCAACTTCTGCTATAGTCGGTCACTCGCCGCCTGAAACGCCACCCGTTTCTTTTGACATCCTGAGAATCTAGCAGCTTCCGTCTCCGCGGTAGCACACGAATCTTCGTGTGCGCACTCGTTCATGTCCGCCTGGAGGAAAGATGGAAGCTTTATGCGCATTTGCGCTCAATTTCGCGATTCTTAAGCATCGGTGTCTCTACGTATTGGTCGTAGCGCTGCCGATTGCGCTCGCCTCAGTAGCATCGGGGCAGCAACAACCGCACGAATCCAACGTGCCCAACCAACCGGGAGCGGTGTCGCGCGACTCCGCTCCTGTCGTCAGTGTTCAGGAACTCGTCCATGAAGCCGAACATAACAATCCTGATATTTCAGCGGCACGGCGCGGCTACGAAGCTGCAACACATGTTGCGAGTCAAGTCGCCGCTCTGCCGGATACACAGCTCACGGTGCAACAGTTCGCCGTAGGCAGCCCGCGCCCCTTCGCTGGTTATACGAACAGTGAATTCGCTTACATCGGCTTCGGTGCTTCGCAGGAGATTCCATTTCCCGGCAAACGCAGCCTTCGGGGCCAAGTCGCAAACCGCGAAGCCGATGTACGCCAGACTCAAATCGAATCCGTGCGCCGCGGAGTTATCGCGAAGCTGAAAGCCGTTTACTTCACGCTTGCCTACCTGCAGCAAACCCTGACGGTGCTGGAGCGCGATGACAAGATGCTGGGAGACATGCAGCAGATCGTGGAATCCCGCTATCGCGTGGGCCAGGGTAACCAGCAGGAGGTCCTTAAAGCCCAGCTTCAACACACCAAGATCCTGCAGGAAATCACGATGCACCATCGTGAGGTGGGGCAACTGGAAGCTCAGCTAAAGCAGCTCTTGAACCGCCCGCAAGACACCGCTGACGTTCAAACGGAACCACTTGCAGTCCGAAACATTCAGTACAGCGCCTCAGACCTGCTGAATCTGGCAAAACAACAGAACCCGGATATTCAGGCGCAACAACAAATGGTGAGAAAAGCAGAATCGCAAATCGAGCTTGCCCACAAGGAGTTTCGGCCCGACTTCAATGTTCAATACATGTACGAGAACACCGATAGAAAATTCCGGGACTACTACGTAGCTACGTTCGGGATCAATTTGCCCAATCGCGGGCGGCGCAAGGCCGAACTGGCGGAGGCTGAAGCCAACCGAGAACAGGCAAACAAACAGTTGGAAGCCGAGTCGCAGAGACGCCTGGCCGAAGTACAAAACCAATTTGTCGTCGCTCAAACTTCTGCGGAACAATTGAAGATCTACACAGAAGGCCTCATTCCTCAATCAGAAGCGACGTTTCGCTCGGCCCTGGCTGCCTATCAGGCTAATCGCCAGGATTTCGAGACGTTGCTCTCCTCATTTCTTGATGTGCTGAATCTCCAGGTTGAATACCAGCGGGAATTGGCGGATCACGAAGCGGCCCTGGCCCAATTAGAAGCGCTGACGGGGGTGAACTTCCAATGAACGGATACCAAGGCACAACGAACTACCGCCGAGGGATGATCGTCGCGATCAGCTTGAATGTGCTTCTGGCGGCGACGCTGTTCGCATTTTGGTGGCATTCCCGGCATTTGGCAACCAGCAAGTCCTCGTCAGCAACGCAAATGGAAGCCGACACTCCCATGATGGCTTCGCCGTCTATTAATTCCTCCGCCAGCCCCGCCCCTGAAAATGAGGCGCCATTAGCACCTGTGCAGCTCACCCCACAGCGAATGCAGAGCATCGGAGTGAAGCTAGGCACAGTGGAAAGGAAACAGGTGAGCAATGAAATTCGCGTGACCGGCAATGTTGGCATGAACGAGCGCCGCCTGGCCTATGTGCAGCTACATTTCCCCGGCTGGATTCGCAAGGTATTCGTTAACGCCACCTATGACTATGTTCGCAAAGGCGAGCCACTGTTCACGATTTATAGCCCTGATCTGGTTACCACCCAACAGGAGTATCTCCTGGCGCGCACAAACCAACAGCAGTTGGGGCAAAGCTCGATTCAAGGCGTTTCGGCTGGAGCTGACACTCTCGTTTCAGCGGCGAAGGAGCGCCTTCAGCAATGGGAAGTGCCGCAAAGCGAGATCGCCAAGCTGGAATCGACTGGCAAGGTCATTACCGATCTCACGATCAACTCTCCTGTCTCCGGCTATGTCACCGAACGCAATGCTCTGCCCAATATGTATGTGCAGCCGGAGACGAAGCTGTACACGGTTGCTGATCTGTCCACAGTATGGGTTTACGGCCAGGTCTTTCAGACCGATGTAGGCCAAATAAAACCCGGCGATCCCGCCATCGTCACAGTCGATGCTTATCCGGGGAAAACTTTCAAGGGCCGTATCGATTTCATTCTTCCGCAAGTCGACATGAATACGCGCACCGTGCGAGTGCGACTGATATTCCCGAATCCCGGTCTGCAGCTTAAGCCGGGGATGTATGTAAATGTGGCATTTAAGACGCCCCTGGGTAAGGCGCTGATGGTACCAGCATCCGCAGTGTTCCACTCCAGTACACGCAATCTTGTGTTCATCAATAAAGGAGAAGGAAATCTCGAACCGCGTGAGGTCGAACTCGGGCCGAGGGTTGGCGAAGATTACGTCGTACGCAAAGGCTTAAAATCCGGCGACTCGATCGTCACTTCCGCAAACTTTCTCATCGACTCCGAGGCTCAGTTGCAGGCTGCAGCCGGCGCGTTCATTCCACCGCCACCCGGGGCGGGCGCCGCGGCGGCAATGAATGCTCCCTCGGGCGCTCCGCAGGCAACCGTGGAACTCACGACCGATCCATCTCCGCCTGCGAGAGGCAGAAATACTTTCCGCGTCAAGGTCACGGGCGCAAACGGTTCACCTGTCAGCGGCGCACAAGTGAGCGTGACGTTCTTTATGGCAGCAATGCCCGCGATGGGAATGGCGGCGATGAGGACCGCCGTGGATCTCTCCGACAAAGGCAACGGCATTTATGAGGGCAAGGGCGAGCTGGACTCCGGCGGGACCTGGCAGGTTTCGATTGTTGCCCGTCAGAACGGCTCTGTGATCGCGAGCAAGCAATTCTCAGTGAATGCCACAGGAGGGATGTAACGTGATCAACTGGATTATAGAATGGTGCGCTCACAACCGTTTCCTCGTATTCACCGGAACATTTCTCCTCGTAATAGCGGGAATGTGGTCCATGGGGCACATCCCGCTCGATGCGCTCCCTGACATCTCCGACGTTCAGGTCATCATTCACACAAATTGGGAGGGTGAACCTCCCGACATCATTGAAGATCAGGTCACGTATCCGATCGTCACCGCGCTCCTGGCTGCTCCTCAGGTCAAGGCCGTGCGCGCCCAAACGATGTTCAATGACTCTTATGTGTTTGTCGTCTTCGAAGACGGCACAGATATCTACTGGGCACGTTCCCGAGTGCTCGAATATTTGCAACAGATCCAGGGTCGCTTGCCGGCAGACGTTCACCCGGCGATTGGACCGGATGCAACGGGGGCAGGCTGGGTTTATGAATATGCGCTCATCGACCACACGCACAAGTACAGCCTGGCAGACCTTCGCAGCGTGCAGGATTGGCACTTGCGCTACCAGCTCGAAACTGTTCCCGGCGTAGCCGAGATCGCGAGTATTGGCGGCTTCGTGCGCCAGTACCAGGTCCAGCTCGATCCCAACAAGCTGCTTGCTTATGGCATTTCGCTCTCAACCGTAATTGACCGCGTAAAGTCGAGCACGAGCGAGGTCGGTGGTCGCGTGCTGGAGTTGAGCGGGACACGTTATTACATCCGGGGCCTCGGCTACATAAAATCCCTCGCCGATCTTGAGAATGTCCCGTTGAATGCCAAAAACGGAACGCCTGTATTGATCAAGGACCTCGGAACAGTGTCATTCGGTCCGGACATTCGGGAAGGCGTGGCCGAGTGGCAAGGTCAGGGTGAGACCGTGGGCGGCATTGTCGTGATGCGTTACGGCCTCAATGCGCTCAACGTCATCAATGGGATCAAGAAGAAGCTTGCGGAGATCAAAGGCTCTCTGCCGCCAGGAGTAGAAGTCGTCACGGGCTATGACCGCGCGCCCTTGATTCAGGAATCGATTAAGACGCTGCAACGCGATCTGATCGAAGAAGCGATCATCGTCAGCCTGGTCATCATTGTATTCCTCTTCCATTTCCGTTCGGCGCTGATCCCTATCATCACGCTGCCTATCGCGGTTGTCGCCTCTTTCATTCCGATGTATTACCTGCACGTTAGTTCGAACATTATGTCGCTGGGTGGATTGGCGCTGGCTATTGGTGTACTTGTGGACGCCGCCATTGTCATGGTCGAAAACGGCTACCGTCATTTATCTGAACCGGCAAGCCGCCCAGCGCCAATCAGCACAGTCGGCGCGGAACACCTCACTTACAAGGATCCGGTCCAAACGAACGAAAAGGTTGAAATCACCGAACAACAGCGCCGGCGTATTTTGATCGATGCAGCCAAACAGGTGGGACCAGCCCTTTTCTTTTCGCTGCTCATCATCGTGGTCTCGTTCGTTCCTGTCTTCCTGCTCGAAGCTCAGGAAGGGCGAATGTTCAAGCCATTGGCATGGACCAAGACCATGGCGGTTGGCTTCTCTTCAGTACTGGCGATCACGCTGGTGCCAGTACTGATGGTCTTGTTTATCAAAGGTAAACTTCGGCCTGAATCAGCGAATCCGATTTCTCGCTTTACTCAGGCTCTGTATCTGCCGGTACTGAAAGTCTGTCTCAAGTACCGGAAAACAACCCTTCTCCTCAATTTACTGTTTCTTGTTGTCACATTCCCGCTGATGTTCAAAATGGGCAGCCAGTTCATGCCCCCATTGTATGAAGGCTCCTCTTTGTACATGCCAACTTCGTTGCCGGGAATCGGTATCGCCCAGGCGTCGCAGCTCCTGCAAGAGCAGGATCGTGTTCTGCGATCCTTTCCCGAAGTGGAAAGTGTATTTGGAGCGGTTGGTCGTTCCGACAGTGCCACCGACAACGCGCCGCTCGATATGTATGACACGACGGTCATGCTGAAGCCCCGAGAACTATGGCCGCCCGGAATGACGTACGAGAAGCTCATCCGCGAGATGGACGAGAAACTTCAGTTTCCCGGTCTGACAAATACCTGGACGATGCCAGTTGAAAACCGTCTGGACATGGCGTTGACCGGCATCAAGACGCCGCTCGGCATGAAAATTCAAGGCCCATCTCTCGATGCAATTCAGCAACTCGGATCGCAAATACAGCAGGTCCTCTCCGGCCTCCCTCAGGTGCGTTCTGTCTTCGCCGAGCGCGTAGCGCAGGGCTTCTACGTGAACGTAGACGTGAACAGGCCTGAAGCGGCGAAGTACGGGCTGACAGTTGCCGATGTCCAGCAGGCGGTTTCTTCCGGCATGGGCGGCATGAATGTGGCCGAGAATATCGAAGGCCGTGAACGTTACCCCATGAACGTCCGCTATCAGCGCGATTTTCGCGACAACGTTGAGGAGTTGCGCCGGGTGCTAATTGCTACTCCCTCCGGCGCTCAGATTCCTATCGAGCAGGTTGCCAAAATCTCGTTCTCTCATGGACCAGCCATGATTCGCGACGAGGACGGACAGTTGACCGGCTACGTCTATATCGACCTGAACACAAAAGACTATGGCGGGTTCGTACAGCAGGCCTCTAATATATTGGCCCAGAAGCTCAAACTGACCGCTGGCTATATCTACCAGTGGTCAGGAGAGTACGAGTTCGAGCTGCGCGCCAAAGAGCGGCTGAAGATCATCATGCCAGTGGTCTTCTTCATCATTTTTCTGCTGCTTTACATGGTTTTCCATTCGGTGGTTGAGGCTTTTGTGCTGATCCTCCCTACTCTTTATGCGATGACCGGCGGCCTGATTCTGCAGTGGCTGCTTGGTTACAATTTCAGTGTAGTCGTGTGGGTCGGGTACATCGCGCTTTTCGGCATCGCAGTCGAAACTGGCGTGGTGATGGTGGTGTATCTGCACGCCGCACTTGATCATCGCCTTGCCTCCGGTCGGCAGATTACGAACAAAGAGATCGAAGAGGCAGTCATTGAAGGAGCAGTGCAACGGCTTCGTCCAAAGCTGATGACAGTCTTTGCGGTGTTGGCCAGTTTGGTCCCTATTCTTTGGGAGAGTGGCATTGGTTCAGACGTCATGAAGCCGATCGCAGCTCCTATTGTGGGAGGGATGATCACATCAACGATCCACGTCCTAATCCTGGTGCCAGTGTTTTTTGTGCTCATGAAGGAGCGGGCGCTGAAACGCGGAACAATAAACCCAGCCAGGGGATAAATGTGGCATTCTGGAAGTGCTCTGGAGAACTCCGTCTGACCGATGCGGGGATGCTGGAAACCTGCCCGCCAGCCGCAAAAGTGCAGGTGCTTAGTCGATTTGAATTGTTTGGAGTTTTCTCAAATCGATCAGACAATCTTGTCGAGAATGAGCGTGCTGTTTTTGATTCAGTGTGCGGGAGCGGCGTGCCCAAAGCTTGTTTCAAAGCCCTATCTTCACGTCGAGATACATGAATCACTTTGCCGCAGAGATACATCAAATGAGAAACCTATGAACAGCGCCTGGAGTCCCCGGATCCGTATCCAAAACAAGAGGCATGGAGTAGAAGAATGAGAGTTGAACGCTTTCCTCCCGACCCTGAGACAGAGCCGCGTCATTGGGTACGGCATGATCAGGCTTTCGCAATGATGTTACGGCCCGGATCAATTGAGTGGGGCTCGAAGCGTTCCGCGCTGGAAAAGTTCGACTACACGGCGGGCGACTTAGCACTGTGCGATCGTCATGTGGGTGAGTGGGTTGGACTCATGAACGTATCGCATCTGCAGCTCGGTATTTCCGACGCGGCCCTGATGGCCTGCTCTGACGGAGCTTACGGCGAGGTAGAACTGCGCCCTTCACGCAAGTTTGCGGACCCGCGCCTGAGTGCGATGGTTGCTGCCGTTGATGCGGAGATGGTTGCTGGCTTTCCGAGCGGGCGGCTGTT
>DASSEH010000144.1:0-2960 GCA_035695325.1 Candidatus Angelobacter sp. | reverse complement strand
GGCGGTGCCGCAGGCGCTATGGGGATTTGGCCACGGGGTATGGCTTGAGGAGGTTGGAGCGGAGCGCTTGTAACGATCGGCTTTCTGCCAAGTAACGGTAAGCGCGTCGGTGCGAACGAGTGGAGCGCATGGTGTGTGAGGAGATTGGCGACGCGACTGCGGACCAATCTGGTGTACTGGCGCAAGCCTGGGCGCTGCCGGCTGGGAGCCGGCCAGAAGGGCGAGTGTCAATACGGTCATCGATCGGCGGTGACGGCATCATGATGTATCAATCCTGATCACGGGCGCTGTTGTCTCTGGCTGATGCTTTGGCTCACAGCCGCGTGCGAAGGTCTCGATGATGATCATGCGGCCACCGCAGCAGGGACATGGACGCAGCAGCACGCGGGGTTCGTCGATTGCTGCTTCGGACGTCTCGGGTTCTTTCAGGCGAGACGGCACCGCGAGCAACTCGCGGGCGCGTGCGATATTGGCCGCGCGGTTGCTATTGGCAAACAGTCCGTAGTGGCGGATGCGGTGGAAGCCGTGCGGCAGGACGTGGATGAGAAAGCGGCGGATGAACTCGTGCGTGCCGAGCGTCATGACTTTGTATCGCGCGCGGCCATCGGCGCGATAATCCTTGTAGCTGAAGGTGACGCCGTTGTGGTTGGAGGCGATCAGCCGGCGGTTGGAGATGGCGACGCGGTGGGTATAGCGCGAGAGATAAGCGAGCACCGCCTCGGGTCCACCGAACGGAGGCTTTGCGTAGAGGTACCACTCGATCTTGCGCAGCGGCGCCAGATACGCCTTGAACGCTCGGGCGTCATCGAGGTGGGCGTGGACGCCAAAAAACTTGAGGTGACCGGCCTGGTGGGCGGCGCGGAGCTTGGCCAGGAACAATTCCCGGAACAGGCGTGAGAGAACCGGCACGGGGAGGAGGAACCTTGGGCGGCCAGACACCCAGCGCTGGCCGTCGCGCGAGATGCCGCCGCCCGGCACGATCATGTGGAGGTGCGGGTGATGGGTCATGGTTGAACCCCAGGTGTGCAGAACCGCGGTGATGCCGATGTGGGCGCCGAGATGCTTGGGATCGGCTGCGATCGTCAGCACGGTCTCGGCCGAGGCTTTGAACAACAGGTGGTAGATGACCGCCTTGTTCTGGTAGGCGATATCGGCGATCGGAGCAGGCAGTGTGAACACGACGTGAAAGTAGCCGACGGGCAACAGCTCCGCCTCACGCTCGGCGAGCCATTCCTTGGCGGCAGCGCCCTGGCACTTGGGGCAGTGCCGGTTGCGGCAGCTATTGTAGACGATGACCATGTGGGCGCACTTGTCGTTCTCGCAGCGCGCCACATGGCCGCCGAGCGCCGCCGTGCGGCAGTGCTCGATCGCACTCATGACCTTCATCTGGCCGAGGCTCACATGGCCGGCATTGGCTTTGCGCCACGCCGCCCCGTGGTCGCGGAAGATATCCGCGACCTCCAGCGCTGGACGGGACATGGCGCCGTTACGCCGTCGGCTGGTCTTTCCTGCTCTTCTCTTTGGCTTTCTTGGGCTTCTTGCGCGGCTGCGACAGAAGGTCGAGCGGGCTTTCGACGCTGGCGATCATGCCGGTAGCGACGCGCGTATAGCGCGCCGTGGTGTCCAATTTGTCGTGACCCAAGAGCGCCTGGATGATTCTGATATCAGTGCCGCGCTCCAGCAGGTGGGTCGCGAAGCTGTGGCGCAGCGCGTGCAGCGTCACGCTCTTCTTGATCCCGGCTTCATCGGCCGCCTCGTGGAACAGTCGGCTCAGCTGGCGGGTGGTCATCGGCTTGCCCAGCCTGCGGCCAGGAAACAGCCAGCGTTGTTGAAGGGGCGTTGTGTCATCGAAACCCCGGCGCACCTTCCACCACTGCCGCAACAGATCGACCGTCTCCGGCGACAGCATGACATGGCGATCCTTGCGGCCCTTGGACTGCTCAATGCGAATGATCCTCTGCGCGCTGTCGATATGCTTGACCTTTAGCCGGACCACCTCGCCGGCGCGCAGGCCGCAGCCATAGCTGAGACTGAGCAGCACGCGGGCCTTGAGGCTCGTGGCCACGGCCAGCAGGCGCCGCGTCTCGTCCGGGCTCATCACCTGCGGTATCTTCTGCGGCTCGCGGAGGTGATAGATCTCGGCGGAAAGATCCAATCGCCGCAGTGTCACGCGCAACAAGAACCGCACTCCGGTCATGATGCGGTTGCGATTGCAAATGCTCATGCCCGTCTCGGCCAAGTGCAGCTGGAACAGGCGAATGTCCTCAAGGGTAGCCGTGTCAGGGGAGCGCTCTAGAAATGCAGCGAACCGCTTGCAGCTGTAGATGTGGCTCCTCTGCGTGTGTGCACCAAGCTTACGCGAGTTCATGTCCTCGATCATGCGCTGGCGCAGCGGGCTGATAGCTTCCGTACTCATAGGCAACTCCTGTCTGAGATGAGGTTCACGACACCTCGATCTTCAAGACAGGGCGCCTCGTCCGCTATTGACGATCTCGCCTCCGATTACCGCACTCGCGGTCGGGCTACCCGCGCAGCGGGCTATCGCGCAGCGATTTTGTGCTTTGGCACGAAGCTGCCGTTCGCCGCGTTCAAAACTACGTCCGCTTTCTGGGGTACAGCGGTCGAGAAATGCTCGCCGTGAGACTTTCTCATTTTGACCTAGCCTGTGTGAAAACTCATACATCGGCGAAATGAAAAAAATACAATTCTCCAGCCCGGCGTTGCGCCGCTCGGCCGCAGCATGATTTGACTCTCACGACGCGCAATTCCTCCGAGATATTCTACGCGCGCGGCCGACGTTCGAGTTTTCACACATGGGGTAATTCCGGGATCGTGCCATACGAAGGCACGGGGAATCAGCTCTCCAGGAATCGACAAAGGCCCACCTCATGGGGCCTTGCAATCATGGAGAGCCGCAATGGAGCACTATGTCGGACTGGACGTGTCGCTGAAGCTGACAG
>DASSEH010000143.1:0-2321 GCA_035695325.1 Candidatus Angelobacter sp. | reverse complement strand
CAAGCGCCTTAATGGTTTGTGTCGCGGTGCCGCGGGTTGTCGCTTGAAATTCCGCGAATGCCGACGGGGTCCGCGAGAACGGGTTGGCACGGGCGAAGAAGCGGAGCACCATCCATTGGGCCGGACTGAGCTCGCCGTCATAGCCCTCAGCTTGTACGAGTCGTCCCGCCTGCAGCAGGAGCTGGCAACTGGTGGAGGAAGCTCACCGCATCGGGCGGGAGCTTCCGGCTTCGCAATTTCCGCTGGGCGCTTACCCTCTTTCCAAATATCTGCGAATTAACTAGTGTCCTGACTCTCAATTGCCCTGTAATAACTCATGCTGCCTCGACTTTATCGAGGGCGGCGCGGGCGCGGTTGATTTTCTCGAGGATTGCGGCGCCTTCGGCCTTCCAGGTGTAGGGTTTCGGGGCCGCATTGCGATCGGAGAGATAGGCTTCGATGTCACGGACGAGTTCACCGATGGAGGCGAAGCTGCCGGAGCGGATCACGTCGGCGGTCAAATCGGCAAAGAAGCGTTCGACGAGGTTCATCCAGGACGAAGATGTCGGCGTGAAGTGCGACTTGAAGCGCGGGTGGCGGGCGAGCCAGGCCTTGACCTTCGGATGCTTATGAGTGGCATAGTTGTCTTGGATCAGATGGACGTCGAGTTCCTCGGGCGTTTCGCGGTCGATCTGCTTCAGGAATCTCAACCATTCGACATGAGTGTGGCGCGCCTCACGCGCGATCAACTTGCCTTTCATCGCATCGAGTGCCGCAAACAACGTGATCGTGCCATGCCGGGTGTAGTCGTGCGTCATCGTCCGGGGACGCTTGGGCGCAAGCGGCAGACCGAGTTGAGTACGCTCCAGAGCCTGGCATTGGCTCTTCTCGTCGCAGCATAACACCAACGCCTTCGCTGGCGGATCGAGGTAGAGCCCGATTACGTCCCAGAACTTTTTCTCAAATTCCGGATCATTCGACAGCTTGAACTTCTTCACGACGTGCGGCTTCAGGCCGTTCTTCGACCAGATCCGCTGCACGGTACTGTGCGACACACCGGCGTGGCGGCCCATGCTCCGCACGCTCCAGCGTTTTCGGTTCTTCGGCGGCCGCGTCGCGTCGGTGACCACACGCTCGATTTTCTTCTCTGTAATCGACGGCTTGCGTCCGCGCCCGCTCTTGTCGTTAAGACCGTCGAGGCCGTGTGCCTCGAAGCGAGCAGACCATGTCGACACCGTGGGCATCGATGTCTTCAGCCGCTTGGCGACCGTCGCGATCTTCAGTCCTTCCAGACGCAGCAGGATGATTTTCGCTCGGAAGCGATCGCGATGCGCACTGGTCGGAGCGTTGGCCCTCCGTTGCAGTTCCGCCCGAATCTCCGCACCCGCCGTGATTACCTTGATGGGACGCGCCATCCCGTAGCCCCTGTTTGCCCGAGGCACCCAAGGTTATTTAAACTGATTTGCGAGACGCTACACACTAGAGGCCAAGGACCCAATACGAATGACAAAACCACGCATCACAAAAGAAATGTATGCCAGCATCCCGACGCTGCTGGCCGAAGGCAATAACCGGCAGCAGATCGCCAAGCTGTTCGGCGTCACCCTCAACTGTCTGGCGGTGCTGTGCTCGCGGCGCGGCATCTCGCTGCGGCATGGCGGGCCGGTGCGACGACGCAACATGCATGCATGCATGCTGTCGATCCTGACCGACAACACCACCATCGCGTCACTGCGGCTGACGGCACGGCGGATGGGCACCGACGAGGTCCAGCTCGCCAGCCGCTTGTTGGAGTGCATCGCCAGCGACGGGCTCTACCACGCAGTGCTGGACGAGGAGGCGGTGTGATGAAGGTGCTTGTCCGAAGTGCCAGCGTCGGGTCCAGCTCAAGCGCTGGGAGCGCGACGCCCCGCAATCGCCAACTGCGGCGACTGCCTGATGGATCACGCCGAAGGCGTCTCAATGCGGGTTTCTGTTACCAGCACGTGCACTCTGGTCACGACGGCGCTGATTCTAGTGTTCATGCATTGACGCTGACCTCAGGGCTCTGGTCGGTTACGAGGTCAATGCTTCCCGGTGGGTCGGCGCAGATTGGCAACATCATTGCGAACGAAGTCGCGGATGCCGGCCTCTACATCCGATACCGCTGCTAAGTGGCTCTGCTCTTCAATCAGATCAATTTTTTCTGCACTCGTGGTAGCGTTCATCGGATATCCCCACATTACGGGTTGAGCCAGCGCTAATGGTTCCGCTCGTCAGAAGCTCCGATATAACAGTGCTGGAAGGTTATTAATGCGTGGTTACTTTCGCGGTAGGTGGGTTGCCGGCCGAACTTCGCCGTC
>DASSEH010000142.1:0-1674 GCA_035695325.1 Candidatus Angelobacter sp. | reverse complement strand
GCAAAACGTACGATACGCGCCGGGAGCGCCAAATTTCAATCATCGAAGCTCATATGAAGATGATAACGCAAATCCTTTCCCACATGATTGAGGAGGATCGTGTCCGCGGAGTGGCGCAACCCATGCGCGGTGATCTCCCCTATCCCGAGGGCTCTACCCCGACCTTCGCAGATTTTGGCGCTTTGAAAATTTTTTGCGTGATTCTTCTCTGAAGCTGGGAGCGAAAAGGGTCGATTTGGCGTGTGTGACAACCTACCCCGTAGACAGCATGAAGTGAAGGCTGAGAAGATGCGGGGGTGTTCTTAAAGACCCACCGCATTTTCAAAGACGGCAAGCAGCACATTTACTATTCGCTGTGCGAAAGTCTGCGGGTAAGCGGCAAGCGGGTGCTGCAGCGCCGGATGCTGCATTTGGGCGAGTTGAACACCACGCAGCTTGAGCGCTGGCAGCGCACGATCGAAGTGGTCGAAGAAGACGGAAGGCGGCACCAGATGCGGCTCTTTACCGACCGGCACGGAGAGCCGAGGGCGGCGGCGGCACCCGAGGATGTGGCCGAGGTGCTTCTCTCCAGCCTGGTGGTGCGGCGGCCGCGGCAGTTTGGGGCGTGCTGGGTGGGGTGCAAATTATGGGAAGAGCTCGACTTCGGAGAGTTCTGGCAGCAGGCGCTGGGCGAGGAAGTCGGTGCGGTGGCTTGGGAGAAAGTGGTCGAACTGCTGGTGGTCAACCGGCTCATTGCGCCGCGCAGCGAGCTCTCCATCCACGAAAAATGGTTTCCGCAGACGGCCATGTCGGCGCTGCTAGACAGTGACGAGCGGGTGGCGGAAAAGGATCGGCTCTATCGCGCGCTGGACCGGATCGTTGGGCATAAGCAAGCCTTAGAGGAGCATCTGGCTGACCGGTGGAAAGATCTCTTCGGCGCCAGCTTCGATGTGTTGCTTTACGATCTGACGAGCACGTATTTTGAAGGCGAAGCCGAAGAGCTCGACAAAGCCCAGCGTGGCTACTCGCGCGATCACCGGCCCGACTGCAAGCAGATCATCATCGCGTTGGTTGTCACCCCGGAAGGTTTTCCTCTCTCCTACGAAGTTTTCGCGGGCAACCGGGCTGATGTGACGACCCTGGAGGGGATGCTTGAGGCCGTGGAGGGCAAACACGGTCGTGCCCGCCGGGTGTGGGTCTTTGACCGTGGCATTGTGAGCGAAGAAAATCTCCAAAGGCTGCGGCGGCGTGGAGCCAGTTATCTGGTGGGCACGCCCCGCGCGCAACTCAAAGCTTACGAGCGCCGATTGCTGGAGGGCGACTGGCAGTCAGTCTCCTGCGAAGTGGAAGTCCAACTCATCGCCGAGGACAATAAGGAAACCTACGTGTTGGCCCGCAGCCGGGCGCGGGCGCAGAAAGAGGGCGCGATGCGTTCGCGGGTCGTGCGCGGCTTGATGCGCGATCTGATCCGACTGCGGCGGCTGCTTCGCCATGGCCGGCTCAAAGACCCGGCGAAAGTTCTTCTCCATCTGGGCCGACTCAAAGAGCGCTACCGGCAAGCTTGGCGATACGTGAAAATCAGCATCGAAGACTTGTGCTTGAACTGGCGGTGGGATCGCGACGCGTTGCGCCTGGCCGCCAGCCGCGACGGGGCCTACCTGTTGCGCACCAACCTTGAGGGTAGCGATCCCGTCA
>DASSEH010000141.1:0-1641 GCA_035695325.1 Candidatus Angelobacter sp. | reverse complement strand
TTTTCCGGACTGTTGAATTTGCGTTCATTATGCGGCGAGCTGCGAATTCAGGTATTCGGTGCGGACTTCGCGTGGTGTCCGGTAGCCGAGTGCGGAGTGAATTCGTCGTTGATTGTAGAACAGTTCGATGTAGCGGGCAATGTCCTCCTTCGCTTTCTTCCGTGACGGATACACGATGTGATGCACTCGCTCGTTCTTCAGGCTGGCGAAAAACGATTCCGCCAGCGCATTATCCCAACATTGACCGGTCCGCCCGACCGAATGCCGCAACCCAAGCCGAGTCAGGGTCGCCCGATATTCGGCAGACGTGTATTGCGTACCGCGGTCGGAATGCATAATACAATCCGGTTCGAGCCGATGATTCCGCACGGCCATGTCCAGCGCGTCGGTGACCAATTCGGTCCGCAAGTGGTCGGCCATGGACCAGCCGATCACCTCGCGGTTGAAACAATCGATCAGCGTCGCCAAATACAGCCAGCCCTGCCACGTCCGGATATAGGTGATGTCGCCGACGACCTTGATCCCGGGCCGGTCGGCACAGAAGTCCCGCCGGAGGAGGTCGACGGTCTCGGGTGCGTCCGGGTCGGGCACGGTGGTGATGCGGAACGGCCTGGGCTGCACCGGAACCAGGCCCAGTTCGCGCATCAGCCGACGGACCAGCTCGGCGCCGACATGCTCGCCGGCGCGGAGGAGTTCGGCGTGGATGCGGCGATACCCGTAGGTGCCGCCGAACGCCTCGAACAACGCCCGGATCTTGTCCGCGAGCAGCTCGCGGCGCCGAGCGGCGGCGCTGGGCCGGCGGTCGAGCCACTCGTAGTAACCGGATTTCGACACGCCGATCCACGCGCACATCCGCACCATCGTGGGAGCATCACCCGAATTCTCCGAAGAATGTGTTGCGCGCTCCGCGGCGATGAACTCGTATTTGTCGCTCACCGCTGCTCCCTCGCGAAGTACGCACTGGCTTTTTTCAGGAATGCATTCTCCATTTCGAGTTCGCGGTTGCGGCGTTCGAGTTCCCGCAGCCGGGCGCGTTCGGATAATTCCAGCGGCGGCTCGTCGGCCGCGTGCGTGGCCCGGTATTTCTTCACCCAACCGCCGACCGTGGTCTCATTGAGCCCGTATTCACGGGACACATCGGCGATCGACCGAGTGGTTTCGACCACCAGTCTCGCTACCTCGTCACGGAACTCGGGCTTGTATTTCTCGTATTTTCGTGCCAACTCCTCGATTCCTTTCCGAAGCGGACCCTATTCGGTCCGCAATCCGGAAGGTTGGAGGCACGCCATCGTGAGATGCTTGACGACTCTCGGGATTGGCTCCTGCGCCTGTGACGTGAAATCGGATGATGGGTTTGAGGTTTCGTCGTGGACGTACGGCGATCTCTTCTTCGCCGTGCAGGACGCGCAGATGGGTGTCTTCGATGACGACGGTGACGATCTTGCCGCGGTGACGGGGGCCGAGCTTGATGTTCTGGCCGGCGACCATGATGCGGCCGCTGGCGTGGACTTTTCGTGGTGCCCGCAGCGATCCCGGTGGCAGCGGCGGCGGTGGCCACGGTGTGGATGGCGTTCGCGCGCCCGTCAGCCGACCGAGCTGATTGGCGCCCAGTGGGCAGGGCCAGGTGCCTATGAGCGCGTT
>DASSEH010000140.1:0-3769 GCA_035695325.1 Candidatus Angelobacter sp. | reverse complement strand
ATCCGGATGCGATTACGCTCGACGTCATGATGCCCAAGCCGGACGGCTGGGATGTGCTGAGTACGCTCAAGGGCGACCCCGAGCTGTGTGAGATTCCCGTGATCATGGTCACGGTCGCGCCGGAGCGCGGCATCGGCCTTTCGCTCGGGGCCGTCGAGGTCCTGACCAAGCCTGTTGACCGGGGGCGGCTGACGGCGCTGCTCAACCGCCTCGTTCGCCGTGATGGGCCGGTCCTGATCGTCGAGGACGACGCGGATACCCGCGCTATGATGGGCAATACCGTAGAAAAAATGGGTTTGGCCGTGGAGGACACCGCCAACGGGCGTTTGGCTTTGTCCTGGCTGGCGGACCATCCACACCCGGCCGTGATTCTGCTCGATTTGATGATGCCGGAAATGGACGGGTTCGAGTTCCTGGACGCCCTTGCCGCACGCGAGGAGTGGCGCGAAATACCGGTCATCGTGATTACCGCCAGGCAGCTGACGGCGGGGGAGCGCGAGCGCCTTTTGCGCCAAGCGCGCAAAGTGTTGGAGAAAGCAACCGCAACAAGGGTCGATATCGCCGCAGCCATCGGTGAGGCGATACGACGCCGGCACGTGGGGCCGGCGCCAAATTGAATAAAACGATCAGCGCGACGAGGGCGTGTTCATGAAAAGAGTTCTGTTGGTCGAAGATGATGAAATGAGTCGGGACATGCTATCGCGTCGCCTCATTCGCCGCGGGTTTGAGGTGATTTTCGCGGTCGATGGGAAGCAGGGGGTCGAGGTCGCACGGCGCGAAAAGCCCGATATTATTCTAATGGACATGGGCCTGCCGGTGATGGACGGGTGGGAAGCGACTAGATGCATCAAGTCCGACGATGCGACCCGCGGCGTGTCGGTGATCGGGCTAAGCGCGCGCACGATGAGCGGCGATCGCGACAAGGCGATAGAAGCAGGCTGCGACGATTATGACATCAAGCCGATCGAATTCGATCGCCTCATCGGTAAGATCGAGCGTCTGCTCGGGTTGGCTAAGATCCAGGTGCGTTGAGCGAAGGCCGAGCGGGTACATCGCCCGGAGCAAAGCGCTCTTTGTCGGGCTCTCCAATGTTCACTTCAAATCGCTCGGTCTCCCGTCCTTGATCGAAGCGCGTTAGCGTAAATTCTCGAACCGCCGTGTACGGGCTTCCCCCTATCCCGATCGTTGGCCCTTCGCGTCGGTTTCAGTGGCTCACCGTTTCGGTAGCGATCGGAGCAGAGCGGACATCGCTGGACCTGCAGCCGTTTCCGGCCGGTCGTGAATGTTGAGGGTTTCGGATGCCGGCCGATCGCGACGACGCGGCGTGCACCGGGGCCGGCGTCCGAAAGCCTTCAATGAACGAAACCGCGGGAAGTGGCAGGCGGTCGTGTCGCGGGCGCTATGGGGATTTGCGCGCGGCAGACGAACTGGCTGATGGCAGCCGACACCCATGAGTGCATTGGTCGACGACGTTGCCGCGCATGAACGGGGCGCTGCGTGCGTAAGTGTCCGCCTTGAGCAATGAAGAGCGGTGCACAAGTTGAGATCGTAAGCGTAGATTTGCGCGAGCGTCGTCGTGGCGGATCGACGACCCGTGAGAAAGATCGACATTTTGAATCTGTGACGTGGAGAACGTGATCATGATGTATCGATCCTGATCGCGGTTGGCGGCGGCGGTCGGTATTGTGGCGTCGCGCCGCGCTTGAAGGTCTCGATGATGTTCATGCGACCGCCGCAACAAGGGCACGGGTAGGTCGGCTTGTCTGTCGCCGCGGCGCTATCGGGAGGCTGCGGCTGGTGCGCGGTTTGCGCAGGTGCCGCCGCAGCGATCAGCTCACGCGCCCGTACGATGGTCGCGGCCTTGGTGCCGCTCGCCAGCAGACCGTAGTGCCTGATCCTGTGGAACCCGTTTGGCAAGACGTGCATGAGGAAGCGGCGGATAAACTCGTCCGGCTTAAGCGTCATGGTCTTGTAGCGGCCGGGCCCCTTGATCCGGTAGTCCTTGTACCTGAACGTGACGCCGGTCGCGTCGGCGGCGATGAGCCGGCTGTTGGAGATCGCGACCCGATGCGTGTAGCGGGACAGATAGGCCAGCACCTGCTCGGGGCCGGCGAACGGCCACTTGCTGTAGACGAACCACTTGGTCCGATGCAGTGGCGCGAGATAGGCCTTGAACGCGGTCTTGTCGGCGAGGTGGGCATGATCGCCGAAGAATTGCAGGCGACCGGCGTCGTGCGCGGCGAGGAGCATCTCCAGCTTCAGGCGGCGGAATAGCCGCGACAGTACCTTCACCGGCAAGAGATATTTGGGACGGCAGCCGATCCAGCGTGTGCCGTCGAGCGATATCCCACCACCCGGCACGATCATGTGCACATGCGGGTGATGGGTCATCGCGGAGCCCCAGGTGTGGAGCACCGAGGTGAAGCCGATCTTGACGCCCAGACGCTTGGGATCGGCTGCGATTGTCAGCATCGTCTGCGAGGAAGCTTTGAACAGGAGATCGTAGATGACGGCCTTGTTCTGGTAGCCGATGGCGGCGATCCGCGCCGGCAGCGTGAACACGACGTGGAAGTAAGGAACGGCCAACAGCTCGGCGTTGCGCTCCTCCATCCACGCGAGCGCCTGCGAGCCCTGACACTTGGGGCAATGCCGGTTGCGGCAACTGTTATAGGCGATCGCCGTGTGCGAACAGTCCTCACAGCGCATGACATGGCCGCCGAGAGCCGCCGTGCGGCAGCTCTCGATCGCCGACATCACCTTCAACTGGCCGAGGCTCACATGGCCAGCATTGGCTTTACGCCAAGCGGGCCCGTGGTCGCGGAAGATGTCCGCAACCTCCAGAACTGGACGGGCCATCAGCGCCGCGCGTCAAGCGGGCGGCTCGTCCTTCTTGATCTTGCCAATGAGATGATCGAGCGGGCTGGTGACGTTGCGGATCGTATTGGTCGCGACCTGCGTATAGCGCGCCGTCGTGTCGAGCTTGGTATGTCCGAGCAGCACTTGGATCACGCGAACATCGACATTCTGCTCCAAGAGATGGGTGGCGAAGCTGTGCCGCAGCGTATGCGGAGACGCGTGCTTCTCGATCCCGGCCGCCTGCGCAGCCGTGTGGCAGGCGCGGGTAAGCTGACGCGTGGTGATCGGCTGGAGTGGATCGCGGCCCGGGAACAACCAGCCCCGCGAGCGGCAAACCAGCCACCAATCGCGCAGCAGGTCGAGCAGCCGCGGCGACAGCATTGCGTAGCGATCCTTGCGGCGCTTGCTCTGCTCGATCCGGATCATCATCCGCGCGCTGTCGATATCGCTCACCTTCAGCGCAACGACTTCGGACACCCGCAGACCCGCCCCATAGGCCACGCTCAGCGCCGCCTTGTACTTGACGCCAGGTGCCGCCGCCAACATGCGGGCGACTTCCTCCGGGCTCAAGATGACCGGCGCTTTGCGCGGCTCGCGCGCAACCGGCAGATGTCTAACAATGTCGGGACGATCGAGCGTTATGTCGAACAGAAACCGCAGCGCCGAGCCAGTGCCGTTGACGGTTGCCGCGCCCATTCCGCTCGATGCCAGATGCAGCAGGTAGCGTCGGACATCTTCCCGGGTCGCAGTATCGGGCGAGCGCCCAAGAAAAACGGCAAAGCTCTTGACCCGCCGAATGTAATCGGTCTGTGTCTTGACCACGAAATTGCGGACCGTCATGTCTTCGATCATGCGCCGGCGCAACGGGCTGATGCACTCATCGGTCATGGGATACTCCTGTCTGAACCGAGGT
>DASSEH010000139.1:0-3611 GCA_035695325.1 Candidatus Angelobacter sp. | reverse complement strand
GTCGGCTACTAACGTTCGCAGTTTGTTAACTGCATCTGCAACGGCCCGGTGGCGAGCGACAATGTCCAGCGTCTGCAAAAGCACGTTTACTGGATAGCTGATCAATATCTTCTGATCGTGAATTTCTTGACTCGCTTCGTCCGTTTCACGTAATGCGCGGTCCAGAGTTGGCAAGTCGCGCCGGGTGGACTTGGTTTCGACGCAGTCGGCAAAGGCATCCAGGACCTCAATCAGACTATTCTTTAGCCGTTCTAACGGCAGGCGGAGGAATGGTTCTGCAGGCTTAGGTAGCTCGCTGTGTAGTCTAACCAAATGAATCATTCGAGGCCCCAACGCCAATAGCTCCGTGGTCAGGATGTTCAAGTTGCTTTCTTTCTTCGCGCGCCAACGGGTCGGGACTGGAATGTGCCGGACTATCTCATGGGTTTCGACCGAGCGAATCGCCAATCGAATTCGGGCTGCTTCCGGATGTGGTTCCCCGCTCAACAGCGCCTTCAAATCCGCCAGAACGTCAAGCAAGTTCTGCCGAAGCACCGTTTGCGGTAACACGGGCCAGAGGAACCTTCCGACGACTGCCCCGATGAATAAACCAATCCCTAGCCCCACAAACGTATCAATGATCGTCTGTGATGAGACAGCCTGTTGCGGATTCAGGCCGACAAACGAGGCGATAATCAGAAAGCCAAGCTGCATACCGAAGGTAATTCCGGAAATCTTCGCTGTAGCGAAACCGAAACCAAATAAGACGAAAAATAGCACCAGATTCATTGCGAGGTACCCGGCCAGAAGCGGTGTTAGAGCCAGAAGCACGACTGTGCAGCCGGCGAATACGAGGCAACCGAGAAACGCGTCTTGAAAGGCGCGACAATCCCCGCTGCCTCCAACACGGAGGTAACCTCGAGCATTGATCGCCTGGAGCCATGCCATCAGCGGTATGGCCGCTGCACCTGGCGGGTGTATCCACTTCAGGAGGATGATAGCAATGGCCGCCGCAAGCCCTCCTTTGATGCCGATCTTCACCCAAAACCAGTCGATTGCGGGCCGACTACTCCAGCCAAGTATCGGTTTCGGTTGTACCTGCCCGACCCGCGGCAACCGCTCGGTAATGCCGCGCAGATTATTCAGCTCATCCCGAAGCGAGCGGAGAGCGGCAAAACTAGAGCCGAACGTGACGCTGACTGCCATCGGTTCTGCTAGCAAAACACCTTGCGCTCGAAGTTTCTCGACCTTCTGATCAACCTCCGCGAATGCAGGATTTAAAGAACTGGCTGGAAGTCGCTCGCCGGGAACGTTCGGTGCTGACAAAATGCGAATCTCTTCTACCAATCCGCGATAGACTCCTTCCAGTTCATTTCGCAGCTGGTCAACGAAGGAACCGGTCAGAGGCCATTCGGCGAGATAAAGAGCCGCGTCAAAAACGCTGATAAGCGATACCAGATAGGCGTCGTAAGATGGTAACTGCGCAGAGAAGATACTGCTTTCGCGAGCTCCGGCATGACGCAGGTTGGTTAACGCCGTAAGTTTTCCCGCGAACCTTCCGCGAATCTCACGCAGCTTTGCAGTCTTTACCTCATCGGCCCCCGTTTTATTTTGGTCCAGTAAAACTGGTGCAATGCTGCCCAGCGCCTCACGTGCAGTTGTGACAAATTCCTCTCGTGCGTAACGAGGCCAGAGAATGCTCGACACCAGAAGTGCACTGATAACGCCTGCCAGGATTTCCTCGGTGCGATACAATCCCAGCTGCCAGGCCTGATCAGGGGCCGCGATGCCGTCCGTTGCGATGACCAGCGTCGTAACACCAAGCAGAAAATAGGTGTACGGGAACTGGCGCAAGCCAAAGTGGCCAAACTGATAGGTCGAGTAAGCCATCACGACAAACAGCACCGGGAGGAACACAATCGGCGTGGACGTGTAGTTACCCACCAGCCAGACTCCCACGATTGCTCCGGCAATCGTGCCCACGACCCGCATGATCGCTTTGACTGCAGCCGTGCCCACGTAATCGCCGAGCATTATCACTAGCACGGTTAGAATCGCCCAACTAGCATGCGGCAGCGGCAGAAGTTGCGTAAGACAAAGCGCTAGTACACCTGCAAGCCCAAGCTTGACTCCGTGTCGGATTCTTTGATTTCTCAACAGATCCCGGCCGGGCCAATGCCCGCTCTGCGCTAATGGAACGCTACTGGCCTGAGCAATCGCGCTCACGGCTGAGTAGACTGGCTGCTGGCAGAGTGGCCCTTTTGTGATTCTGGCATTACTGCCACCGATACGGTTTGCCCGATCCGCAACGGGACCGGAGTCTGCCCCTCCACCTGAATCCGGACCGGGAATCGCTGTGGGAGTCGAATCCAATCGATTGTAGGATTGACTGAGGGCAACATGTGCGTAGCGCTGGCTGAGGACCCGTCCTGGACGAAAATGCCCCACCCAACACTGCGAACGGTCCCCGTAAAGGGCTGCCGACGGTAGCCCATCAATGTTATCCTGGTCTTCTGACCTGGCTGGATCCCAGGTAGCTGGGTTTCTTTAAAATATGCCGCGATCCAGAACGAGCTAGTATCGACCAGCGCCGTCAGTTGCTGACCGGCGGAGACCCAGGTCCCTGCGCTGGTATTCATGTTAGTGATGTATCCGTCAACCGGAGCCAGCAGCTTGGTGTAACTTAGGTTCAATTTTGCAAGTTCCAGATTGGCTTTAGCTGAGGTCACCTGGGCCTGGCCAGATTGATAAGCATCCTGGGCATTCTGATACTCCTGCTGAGACGAAACCTTCCTTTGATAAAGATCGCTCTGCCGGCCGACCTCCTGTTCCCGCTGCTTTAGGTTAGCCTGAGCATTCAGGAGCTGTCCGTTTGCTACGTCCACCTGAGCGGCAAAATCAGTGGGATCGATCTCGAAAAGCAGGTCCCCCGTTTTTACCTGCTGATTGTCGTGCACTGCAACCTGGACAACCGGACCTGAGACGCGGGGCGCAATGCCAACGACGTTTGCCCGGACCTGACCATCGCGTGTCCAGGGATTAGCGAGGTACAGCCGGTAAAGCGTGAAGGCTGCCAAGGTCGCCAGAACGATAATGATCAGCGTAACAGCGTATTTGATGATTTTCCCTTTCATGGCCGAAAGACGATGCCGAGCAAGGACGTAAACAGAACCACCAAGGCAATGAAGAAAAGCGGCAAATGCCAGACGTAGCGTGACAGACCTGTGTACTCGAGGATCGCCACCACCAGCCATGCCAGAAGAAAGCCGATCGGCCCGATGGCGAGAATCCAGGGGATCAGTAAATCACCGAGTTGTATTTCTGCTTGGTTCATGGAAAACGATGATAGCAAAAAGAGAGACCCTAATGCCAGAAGTCTCGCAATGGCCAGAACTATCCCTGCTGCACGGCTGCCGAAAATCCAGCCGTGCCGTACTGAATCGAAGTTCGCCTTGACGCGCGTTCACTTTCTTCTTGCATATTACCCGACCGATCAAGCGGGCAAAATGCAAGCGAATCTTCGAAGAACTTCACGAGGCGCGTCGGTCCAGGAATCAGCGATTCCGTTCAGCGAATCTCCTGTTACTCCCAAAATTCGTTCGACGCCTGCTGCAACAAGGTATCAACGAGAA
>DASSEH010000138.1:0-1593 GCA_035695325.1 Candidatus Angelobacter sp. | reverse complement strand
CCGATATTCTGTGTTCGCCGATCAGCCAAGCCTCGTCGCCGGGCAGATGTTGCTGACCCTTGTCCCTGATCCGCTGCGGCGGTCCGTCGGCAACCCGCACGCGGACTGCAGCAAAACGAGCCTTGAGCTTTCCCTTCGTGCCGGTGCGCCAACTGATGGCGCGCCATCTGGCATTGGCCAGCATGTCTTCGGCTGCCATCGACAGGATGTCAGGAATGTACCGCTTCCGGGGACGGCCGCATCCGGCAAGGGGCCAGATCATCCGCACATTGGCAGGGTATACCTTGAGGTGCCTCGGAATACCGACCGCCCAGGCAAGCTTGCGAGCCGTGAGCCCCTGGCGGAACGGCGCGCTCAGCCCATACCCGGCATCCGCCAGCACGCAGCCGAAACGTACACCGGCCGCGATCGCCCGATCGATCTCCGCCAAAGCGATCTCCGGCTTGGTCCGCGCCGTTCGATAGTCGGCCGGCACACCCGCTCGCTCCAACCGAGCCTGATTGCTCGTCCAACTCTCGGGAAGAAACAGCCGCAGTGCCAGCATCACCGGCACTTCGCCGCGCGCAAGCGTCAGCGACACCATGGTCTGGCAATTGGCGGTCTTACCCAGCGCCGAAGCATATTGCGCAGCCACCCCCACCGAATGCATGCCCTTCTTGGGAAGGGCAGTGTCGTCGATCACCAGCACGGCATCGCGGCCGCCGACGAGCCGATCCGCTTGAACAAACAGTTCTGTCTCCACCGGAGACGCGTCCCAGACCCCGGCAGCAATGAAGTGGTGCAATTGGTCGCATTCGCCGAGCGCAAGCCGCTTCGCCATCGGTTGAATGCTCTTGCGATCGCCAGGACCGATCCAGTCCCGACACGTAGAGCGGGCACATCCGTCGCCGCGCCTTGTGACCCAGCCGATCCAGAAACGGCTTGAGCCAACGTCCAAGCTCGCCTTTCCAATCCAATGTCCTGCCAACCATGGTCGGCCCTCCAAAAGCCGACCACCCATGAGTCACAGAAAAACTGATTTGGGAATCCTGTATCCCTCAAAATCTGCCAAAGTAGTGCTAGCGTCCTCTGTATGGCTTACACAGGCCGTCCTGAACTGTGTAATTCTGCGGGCAGTTGTTCCAGGTCTTAAAGCCCGGATTTGGCGGAGCGTATCGCGCCTCGTCCCGGCGGCCGCCGAGATCAAGCCGCAACTGCGGTCCGGCGGGCCCGTAGTCACGCCCATAAGGCGGCCCGTAGCCGGGTCCGTCCTGCGGCACGCAGCGTCGCCCGTTGTAATACATGCCGCGACCACAGCCATCCGCAGCTTCAGCAACTGTTGAGATAACGGCCCATGCAGCGATCCCGACAAAGAAAACGCGCCTCATGTGTGCCTCCTCCTGGGTCCCATTTATGAGCTTACATCGGATACGTAGTTAGCGCCCCGACCCGCCGCTGCCGGGCAGCGGGCCGGGGACCTGCCATCCGCAAACCGGGCAGGCTCGAACCTCACGGCTTGCCGATACCTGATCGTGCATTCAGGACGCCGACAGGTGGATTTGCATTTCGCAGAACTTTAAGGACCGACGCGCCCGTGCTGCCCATTCGGATTGA
>DASSEH010000137.1:0-1200 GCA_035695325.1 Candidatus Angelobacter sp. | reverse complement strand
TTCTAGTATACGCATGGCCGGTTTCCGGGCATAGAAGCTCATCAAGCGGGTCCGTCTAGCCAACTTATGCTTATCCGGTTGTTTCAGCACAACTCAATATGTTGGGATGGGGTCTTGGTTGAACGGCCTGGAAGGTCTTTGCCGCCCCGTATCTGCTGATATGCGGTCGGCTTGCGCCCGGTTCCGAGACCGAGCAGGGTCTGGAACGCGGCCATGGGTTGCCTGCGCCGATTGTGGCGAAAGACGAATTCATCAAGATAAACCTGAAGCTGATCGCGGCTCACGCCGTGATAGGTTCCGATCAGCCATTGCTGGAGATTCCCAATGGCGCGGTCTGCCAAAGGCAGCACCGACTTCGCGCCTTTGCGCAGATCGATTCGCAGGGGCTGAGGGCGAGGCACATGCTGAAATCCGGCTTGCTGCAACCCCGCAAAGCTCTTGAGACCGTCGGTGTATACAGTAGAACCCAGCGCTACATTTTCTTTCAGGAAACCGAGGAGCGTTGCACTTTTGAAATCCGGGATGACAGCCGTTCGAGCGCGCCCGGTTACGCGGCCGCGTTTCTCCACAGCCACCAAGACCAGCGCGGCCTTCCGTCCCTTCAGTTGCCGGCTTCCCCTCAATCCGGCCTGAGTCCCGCCAATCCAGGTCTCGTCCACTTCCACTTCGCCGCGCAGCGGCTCGCGTTCCAGGTTGATCATTGCCCGCCGCAACTTGTGGAGCATCATCCATGCTGTCTCGTAGCGTCGCAGACCAAGTTGGTGCTGCAAAAGAAGCGCCGAGATCCCACGCTTATCGGTGGTCATCAGATAAGCAGCCCAGAACCAGACCGTCAGGGGGATCTTGGTGTTATGAAGGATGGTCTGCGCCGTCACCGAAACTTGGTGCCGACAGCCGGTGCATTGCCAGCGTTTCAGTTTCACCAATTCATAAGCACTTTGGTTGCCGCATCGAGGACACACAAACCCATCCGGCCAGCGGCAGGAGGCCAGGTATTTCTGACAAGCCTCTTCGCTGCAGAACTGCGACTGAAATTCGCGCAAGGTTTTCGGAAACGTCGGGCGAGGCACCCCTTACACTACAGCTTGTGGTTTGCTGAAACAACCGGATAAGCAAAAGTTAGCTAGCGAGGCCGCGCCTCAGACCGGCGAGATATAAGGATCTCAAGGTCGCGTTGGGAGCAGCGGTGATTGGACCAAG
>DASSEH010000136.1:0-2483 GCA_035695325.1 Candidatus Angelobacter sp. | reverse complement strand
ATACGCTATGTCGTTGCCTCCCGCGTACCTCGCCAAGAAGCTCACCCAACCCCTCCCGACCAAGGGACGGCACCGTCCTGCGCACCATTGGCGAGGCTGCGAACTACGTGCTGGCGCTGCCGCAAGAGCAAGTCGAGCAATGCAATCGCTGGCGCCATGCCGCCCAACTCCTGCTCGCCCAGGCTGACGTTGCAGCGGTGAGCCATCAAGTCCACTTGGCGTTGTTCTAAGATGCGAAGCTCGATATCAAGGCGATGTCCCGATGACCGCGATCCCGCGCGGCAGATAGATGGATCGCCTTCTTGAACCCGATTTTTTGGGAAAACGCATTCGGGGTGGCAACATGGTCCGTGGCGGCATAGGTTGCGATTTTATTCGTAGCGGCAAATGCGCCCGCTCCTTGAACGGCTGTTATTGACTTACGCAGTTGGCGCAATCTTCACGCTCCTGATGCAGACATACGCGCGCTTCGATCAGTGCGTGGGCATAGTCGCTTGCACCTTCAGTTTCGCCAAAGGGGTCGTTTGGTCGATAATTTGGCCTGTAGCCTGGATCATAGGCCGGGGAGCGAGATGATGCCTCTCACAAACAGCGCGGCGCCGTCGCGTTCACATGTATGGGGATCGCGGTGGTGGCGATCCTGCTAATCACAGTGTGGGAATATCTGTTCTAGTCTAGCACTACTTTGGCAGATTTTTGCTGCTGACGAGCGTGATGGGATTCCCAAATCAGTTTTTCAATGATTCATGGGTGGTCGGCATTTGGAGGGCCGGCCATGGTGGGAACAACGTCGGATTGGGAAGACGAGCTTGGGCGCTGGCTCGAGCCGTTCCTAGAGCGCTTGGGTCACAGGTCACGACAGCGAATGTGTCCCCTTTACGTGGCGGGGCTGATCGGACCGGGTGATCGCAAGAGCGTTCAGCCAATGGCAGAGCGTCTTGCGCCGGGTGACTATGAT
Source organism: Candidatus Angelobacter sp. (assembly GCA_035695325.1). Lineage (GTDB taxonomy): Bacteria > Acidobacteriota > Terriglobia > Terriglobales > Acidobacteriaceae > Angelobacter. Next base: position 1,525 of record DASSEH010000136.1, on the reverse strand, counting down.
CAGCTGCACCATTTTGTTGCTGCTGGCGTCTGGAAGGAGGCTCCGCTGGAGACAGAACTTCTCATCCAGGCTGATAAGCTCGTCGGCGGCAGCGATGCGGTGTTGGTGATCGACGATACGTCGATGCCGAAGAAAGGCAAGCACTCGGTCGGTGTCGCTGCGCAATATGCTTCGGCATTGGGCAAGACGGCCAATTGCCAGACGCTGGTGTCACTGACGCTGGCGCGCGGCGAGGTGCCGGTGACGGTAGCGCTGCGCCTTTTCCTCCCCGAGAGCTGGACGAGCGATCGAGCACGTTTGAAGCGGGCTGGCGTTCCGGCCGAACATCGAACGGCACGGACGAAGCCGGAGATAGCGCTCGCCGAGATCGATCACATGATCGCAGCCGGTGTCCGCTTCGGCTGTGTGCTGGCAGATGCCGGTTACGGGCTGAGCGCGCCATTCCGGCAGGGACTCACGGCGCGCAGTCTGGCCTGGGCCGTTGGTATCCCGCGTCACCTCAAGGTGTACCCTGTCGGCGTGCGGCTCATCTGGCCCATTGCCGGGCGCGGCCGTCCTCGTCAGCGGCACGTCCCGAACATTCTATCGATGGCAGCCGAAGATATGCTCGCTGATGCCAGGTGGCAGAACATCAGCTGGCGCACCGGCACGAAGGGAAAGCTCAAAGCCCGCTTTGCGGCTGTGCGTGTGCGCACGGCCGACGGACCACCGCAGCGGATCAGGGACAAGGGTCAGCAACATCTGCCGGGGGACGAGGCCTGGCTCATCGGCGAACACCGCCCTTCGGGAGAGAAGAAATACTACCTTGCCAACCTGCCCGCCAAGACGGGCCTGCGAATGCTCGCCGCCATCATCAAGGCTCGATGGATTTGTGAGCAGGCGCATCAGCAATTAAAAGAAGAACTCGGCCTCGACCACTTCGAGGGACGCTCCTGGCAAGGCCTTCACCGTCACGCCCTCATGACAATGATCGCTTACGCCTTCCTTCAGCATCGTCGCCTCATCCGAGCGAAGCGGGAAAAAAAGAATCAACGGACCACCACCTCAGCCAAGCTTGCCAGCCGTGCGCCACGCTATCGTCGATCTCATCATGCGACCGCTTCAGCGCTGCCCGAACTGCCGACGATGGGTCCGGGCGGGATTGCGGCGTAAACTCAATCTGCCAAAGTAGTGCTAGGCCGCGTCGCTGATCCTCCGGCCGGTCCAGCGCCGATAGGCCCATTCCGCCGCAAACGACGCCAAGGCGATGATCACCAGCGCGACCAGCGCAGCGGGCTGCTGCTGGTAGGTGTACACGCACAGGATGGCGAACATCACGAGGCAGGTGAGCAGCGACAGCCAGACCAGGATCGCGTTCGCCCCAGTCGCTTGCAACACCTTCAGGTGACCCGCGTTCACCGCCGCATAGATGAGGAGGAATGCCGCGCTTCCCATCATGGCGATGCCCGCGAGATCGAAGGCGAGCATCACGGCGACGACGAGGCCGGCGGTGAGCAGCAGCCCGCCGGTGGCCTGCTTCCATTCG
>DASSEH010000135.1:0-1073 GCA_035695325.1 Candidatus Angelobacter sp. | reverse complement strand
CGGCTCGACACCGAATTGCTGAAGCGGGGGTTTTTGGGGTGGCTGCGTGGAGAACGGGGCCATTGCAGCATGGCGCGCGTCCCGACGATTGCCGAAGAGGACGCCAAGCGGCCGAACCGGGAGCGCGAATGCCTGGTCGGGGAACGCACGCGCATTGTCAACCGCATGAAGGCCACCCTGGCCCGGCTCGGCATTCGCAATTTCAAACTAACACTGCGCCAGACGGCGGAGCGTCTTGCAACGGTGCACATCCCCGAGGGCATGCCATTGCCGCCGAATGTCGCGGCCGAGTTGCAGCGTGATATGGCGCGGCTGCGCTTTGTCGTCAGCCAGATCAGGGAAATCGAGGAGGCTCGTCAGAAACGATTGGAACAGGAGCCTGAAACCGGACAACACGCCCTGGTTCGGCAGGTGGCTCGGGTCATCGGCATCGGCATTGAAACGGCTGATATGCTCGTCCATGAGGTGCTCTCGCGACCAATGCGTGACCGCAAAGCGGTGGCGCGCTACGCCGGTCTGACGGGCTCGCCGGACGAGAGCGGTGCGAGGCGGCGGGAACAAGGCCTCGCCAGAGCCGGCAATGCCCGGGTCCGCCGCGGCATGATCCAACTCGCCTGGCGCTTTCTGCGGTTTCAGAAAGAGAGCGCACTGGCACAGTGGTACCGGGCCCGCACTGCCGATAGCCGTCTAGGCACGCGCAAGACGATGATCGTCGCGCTGGCACGCAGGCTGCTGATCGCGCTCTGGCGCTTTGTCACGACTGGTGAGACTTTGGAGGGCGTCATCTTGCGTCCGGCAGGCTGAAAGGCCTCCGGGAAAGCATCTTCTTACCTATTCGACACTCGCGCTGGCGTTCAGGGCGGACTGTCGATTGTCGATCCGAGGTGGCGGGAACCGGCAGCTGACATGGCACCGATGCCGACGGCGAGAATGGGCCCGCCGCCCGGAGCTTTGCCGCCGATGCGCATGACTGCATCATGGTCAGGATCCAAACGGACCTACCGCATACAAGTGTGCGGCGCGAAGATGCGCCCAATGGCGAGCTCCCCTCGGACCGTCACGCAGACAGGCGC
>DASSEH010000134.1:0-2423 GCA_035695325.1 Candidatus Angelobacter sp. | reverse complement strand
CTGCAACGCAACTGCCCGCTAAACGCTCCGACGCTGACTATCAGGGTGGTAATGGCGAGGAGACAAGTGATGATCCACGGAGTCCGCGAAAGCTTTTACGCTATCTCTGGTTAGGCACCGCTACTTACGGTCTCGCAAAGCGGCGCGGGCGGCGTGATAACCGCACATGCCGTGAACTCCGCCACCGGGCGGCGTCGAGGACGAGCATAAGTAAACGCCCTTTAGCGGCGTCCGATAGGGCGTGGCGCTGAGGACCGGCCGCGCGATGAGTTGAGCCAGGTTGGCGGCGCCCCCGTTGATGTCACCGCCGATAAGATTTGCGTTGGTTTTCTCGAGGTCGGCCGCCGCAGTGCAGGACCGCGCGATGATGCAGTCGCGAAAGCCGGGCGCGAAGCGTTCAATCTGCCGCTCGCATCGTTCGCTCATATCCACCGTTGAACCATGCGGTACGTGGCAATAGGCCCATAACGTGTGTTGATCGTTAGGCGCGCGCTCTTGATCAAAGAGGCTTTGCTGCGCTACCAGCACAAAGGGACGCTCGGGATGTTTACCCCGCGCCACTTCCCGCTCCCCGCCGGCGATTTCATCCATACTTCCGCCCACGTGTATGGTTCCAGCCCGCCGACATGCAGCCGCCGCCCATGGAATGGGCGCGGAGAGCGCATAATCCATTTTGAAAACACCGGGTGCGTGTCGGAACCGCCCGAGTCGGCTGCGGTAACTCGAGGGCAGCCGCTCGCCTGCCATGCGCACAAGTTGCCACGGTGTCACATCGAGCAGAACGGCTCGTGCACTCGGCAACTCTTCGAAATCAGTAACACGCCGGTTTAGTTCAATCGTGCCACCGAGTTCGCGCAAATAAGCAGCGAGAGCATTCGCGATCGCCTGCGAGCCACCGCGCGGGAGCGGCCAGCCTACGGCATGTCCCGCCATGCAAAGCACAAGACCGAAAGAAGCCGAAGCGATGGCCTCCAGTGGAAGGAATGCATGCGCCGCCATGCCGGCGAAGAGAGCGCGTGATTCTTCACTCTTGAGCACGAGCGTCGCCAGCGTTCTCGCTGGCAAAAGCGCGGGAGCACCAAAACGGGCGAGCTGAAATGGATGTTTCGGCAGATGAAGAATCGGCTGAAGAATTTCGTCCGCCAGATTTTTCCAATCGCGCACCAGCGACCGCATCAGGCGGCGGTAACCGTAATCATGCAGCTCGGCCGCCGTTTCATCGACATCACGGTGCAGCGCCGCCGCTCTCCCTCCGTCGAGAGGATGTGCTAGAGCTATCTCCGGTTGAATCCATTCAAGCCCGAAGCGAGCGAGTGGCAACGTCCGGAAGAATGGCGATCCCGCCCCAAGTGGATGAATGGCCGAGCCGAGATCGTGAACAAAGCCGGGCAAGGTCAGCTCCGCCGATCGAGCCCCGCCGCCGATCGTAGCGTTCGCTTCGAGAACGAGAACGGACCATCCCTGGCGCGCCAGGGTTATCGCGGCGGCGAGCCCGTTCGGGCCAGATCCGACGACGACGGCATCGTATTCAGACGGCATGTTCTCGGCGCTTCGACGCAAAAGCGTAGCTTACCGCCCCGAGGGAACGGTGTCAGTCACCGACCACGGTTTCATTCCTGGTCGGTGAGTCGCAACAAATTTTTGCAAAATGTTTTCCACTCACCTGTTTGTATCCCGAAATAAGAGCCGATGTTTGCCACGGCGACGTTTCTCGCTTTCCCGACAAGACTTTCGGTTTCATCCGTGTTGGTTTTTTCGGAGAGCCCGATCACATAAAAACTTACCACCGCGTCTCTCTTCTCCAGACAGAAATTATTAGTCGCGTCGCTGGTAAAAAAATGTGAGGTCACATTTTTATCCGGTTCTTTGTCGGTCGGATCTGGTGAAGGCTTGATGGTTACGATGGCTTCACCCGCTTCGTTGACAATTTCGATGATTCTTACCCAATCGTACTTTCCCGACCCCGTCATCATGAGGCGGATGAAATCACCGACCACTGCAGTTTGACGGTCAGCCAGGTTTCCCTCTTCGTCGAACAACTCGAAACTCGTCAGAGCTGTTTTCCGGTTCCATTCTCTGACGCAGAAAAGTTCCTGTCTCAACTCATCGAAGAAGCCATCCGCTTCGGCAGCAGTGGGGAAAGACCGGCTCTCGGAAGTGACTGTGCTTTCACCACTCCCCGAGTGTTTTTGCGCTTCGGCCTCTTCCAAAAGCCTCGGAATTCTCCTATTCATATTCGAACGAAGTAGGCCGCTACTGAGTGGGCGCACCGGCATAAGTCGGGATCGCAGGATGAAAGAACGGCGCGTTCATCGGATGAGGCGCCCCGGACCTAACGCTGCGACCGCGGTTGCGGATAACGCGTCCCGAGATACCGATTCAAAACTTTGCCAACGACCGAGATAACGATAAGTCGAAAAATC
>DASSEH010000133.1:0-1037 GCA_035695325.1 Candidatus Angelobacter sp. | reverse complement strand
TACGTGGGGGGGTGAAACGGAATTGGAGAACGTATTTCTCTGCGGCTCGAGTGCCCACCGCGGCGGCGGAGTCAGCGGCGTTCCTGGTCACAATGCGGCGATGAAGGTGCTGGAAACAAAAGGCGGATTATGATCGGGCCTAAGGTGTTGCTTTGGCCCTCGAGCGGGCGCGACCGTCTCGGGGTTACTTCACCGGGACATTGATTGGAGGGGCGAGGTCCTCCGAGCCCGATCACCCATCCGGCGTCGCAGAGCCTGCCCTGAGCTTGTCGCAGGAGCTCCGCACTCCGGCGACGTAAGCTGTCTCAGCCCCAATATTAATTCGCGCGAGCGACACGCCCACCACTAGACTCCTTCCGCATGAAAACGAGACCGCTCGTCGCGTTCCTGCTCTTTGCTGCCTCGATCACGTTCGCCGCCAGTCCCTCGCCGATTTCTACCGCAAGTCCGCCGGCTTCGCCATCAGCGACCGCCGCCCAACCGCGCAATCTAAAACCGGAAGATTACGCCGGGTTGCGCGATGTGGACGAGCCAAAGTTTTCGGCGGACGGGAATCTCGTCGTCTATATCCTGAAAACGGCGGACATGGAGAAAGACAAGGTGGCCGGCAACCTCTGGCTGGCGAAATGGGATGGCTCGGAAAATCGCCCACTCACATATGGAAACAATGACCAGTCGCATCCGCGCTGGAGTCCGGATGGAAAATGGATCGCGTTCCTTTCGGGACGCGAAGACGAGAACGAGATCGATCAACTTTGGATCCTGCCGACCAACGGTGGTGAAGCCGAGAAGATTACGGACGCGAAAGGCGGCGTCGAGGATTTCGCCTGGTCGCCGGATTCAAAGCGTATTGTGCTCGTGGTGCGTGATCCCGATCCGCGCGAGCCGGAGAAGAAGGAAAAAGAGAAGAAGACCGTCCCGCCCCTGGTCATCAATCGTTTTCACTTTAAACAGGATATTGACGGCTATCTGACCGATCGCTGGTCGCACCTGCAATTGCTCGACCTGGCCACGCGCAAGATCGACATTCTCACCTC
>DASSEH010000132.1:0-1598 GCA_035695325.1 Candidatus Angelobacter sp. | reverse complement strand
TTTGAGGACGATGACGATAACGACAATGACTCCGATGATGTAGAAGATGTTTCTGTTCACGGATCGTGGATAACACGTCGCCATCCCCGGCAGCAAGCAATATAGTCGCCGAGTGTTTTGCGTCTTCCTCCATGCCCGGTGGCGCCTCGGCTCAGCCTGAATGATTCGCTTCGTCCAAGCCGCAGGAGTGGGGAGAGCGGCAGCGAGTCGGTATACACACATTTAGCCGGGCATGCGCGAATAATATTACGATGGTTGCGCGCGTCTTCTCGCTATTCGCCGGCCCAATCGGCGCGCTCGCGATTCTCGCCGGATGCGATGCTCCAGTTTCGGCTCCACCAGTGTCGCAAGACGCGCGACAATCTTCCGGCCCTGGTGTCGCAACAGACAATTTGAAAAAGCGTCAGGCGGATTTTCTCAATCGAATCCGCGAAGCTGATCCCCAGCATCAGACAATCGATCGCGCCGTGTTGAACGAGCAAAACGAGCTGGGATTGATTCTGGACCGCAGCGTCGAGATGGACAAAGTGCCGGATCTGATGCGCACCATCCTTGGCCAAATGGCTCGCGAATTTCCCGGGCAAGACCTTACTGTGCTGGCTTACACGCCTTCGAATCCGCCACACAAAATAGGGACGGCCAAATTGAACGCGCAAACACGCGACATGACTTACACGCCCACTCAGTAGATCGAACAATTTGTATACCTTCAACCGTTAAAAACCCTAACCGGAGAAAGATACCATGCCAGGAACAGTAGATGACTTTATGCAACGCTTCGGCGGCGGCGGAACAATGGACGAGAGTGACGCCGCCCAATATCACGATCGCTTCGTCTCGACGCATCCTAATGACCGTGATTTCGACAGCAACACTTACCATCAAGCGACAACTCAATACTTGGGCAAGTTGCCGGATGACAAATTCCAAGAGGCGGCGCGGAATGCTGTGACACAGGTTCCTCCGCAAGAGCGCGCAGGGTTGCTCGGGACCTTGATGGGTGCGCTGGGCGGAGCGGGAAGCGCCGGCGGAGGAGGCGGCCTCGGTGACATCGCGAGCATGCTCGGGTTAGGCTCAACTGACCCGAACAAGATGAGCCCGGACGATGCCGCGAAGCTAATGAACTACGCCCGGAAAGAGCAGCCCGATGCGCTTCAACAAACTGTCGCCCAGAAGCCATGGTTCATGAAGGCGCTGGGTAATCCGATCGTGATGGGAGCCTTAGCCGCGGCCGCAGCGAAGCTCTTAAGCAGTCAGCGAAAAAACGCGTAACCGTCTTTTTCAGTCAGAGCAACATCATCAAACACAACAAGAATAGAAAAACGTATGGGACTATTTAATAACTTAATGTCGAAAATCTTCGGCACGACCTCCAGCGCCGCCGCATCTCAACCATCTTCTGCGCCGGCCTCTGCTGGTTCGGGAGGGGCGAGCCCGACAGCTCAAACTGTCGATGTCGCTGCGGTCCTCGACGGACTGGCCGCAAAAAATCCAGAAAAGTTGGATTGGAAACATTCCATCGTCGATTTGATGAAGCTGGTCGGTATGGACAGCAGCTTGACTGCGCGCAAACAACTTGCCGCGGAGCTGCACTTCAC
>DASSEH010000131.1:0-3248 GCA_035695325.1 Candidatus Angelobacter sp. | reverse complement strand
ATCGCCTCTCCGATCAGGCGGCTGAACTGGTTCGGCTCAAGGTTGACGTTATCGTCGCGTTCAGCACAACAGCCGCCCGCGCAGCAAAGCAAGCGACCAACACAATCCCCATCGTCGCGGGGACCATGGCCGATCCTATTGGGGATGGGCTCGTCGCCAGCCTCGCGTCGCCAGGTGGGAATGTTACGGGGACGACCTTCGTCGGCCCGGAGTTGGTAGCCAAACGCCTGGGGTTGCTCAAGGAGGCAGTTCCCGGTCTTTCCCGTTTGGCCGCCCTATGGCAGCCGGGTGCCTACGGCGAACACACGATGAGAGACATGTTGACGGAGACCGAGGCTGTGGCCCGAGCGATGGGAGTTGAGCTTCAACTTGAGCAAGTGCTTGGTCCCAAAGACATCGACACCGCGTTCTCCGCAATAGCCAGTGGGGGCGTAGGTGCTGTCATTGTGCTGCCGAGCCCAATGTTTGTAGGCGAGTACCGACACATCGTGGACCTCGCAGCGAATAGTCGATTGCCCGCAATGTACCAAGTGAGGGAGTTTGTGGACGCGGGAGGGCTTATGTCCTACGGCGCAAACTTGGCCGAGCTTAACCGGCGCTCTGCCACGTATGTGGACAAAATCCTCAAGGGGGCAAAGCCGGCGGATTTGCCGGTCGAGCAGCCCACCAAGTTTGAATTCATCATCAATCTCAAAACTGCAAAAGCCCTCGGCCTCGAACTACCTGCGACCTTGCTCGGTAGTGCCGACGAGGTGCTGGAATAGGCCCGCGACTTCCGTTCATGATGCTGTGGACGGCTCCTCCACCGGCACGCGAGTGCCATGGATGTGGGCGCTGTTAAGGCTCCCACGATTCAGAGGAGCTACCCATGCAAACGATAACGACAATCGGTCTCGACATCGCCAAGTCGGTCTTTCAGGTCCACGGAGTGGATGCCGCTGGTCAGGTGGTCATCCGCCGCCAGTTGAAGCGTCGCCACGTCCTGGGGTTCTTTCAGAAGCTGCCGCCATGCCTGGTTGGCATAGAGGCCTGCGCCTCGTCTCACCATTGGTCGCGCGAGCTGCAGGCACTTGGCCATACCGTGCGATTGATGCCGCCGGCCTACGTGAAGCCCTACGTCAAACGGCAGAAGAACGACATGGCTGACGCAGAAGCGATTTGCGAAGCGGTCACGCGCGCCAACATGCGGTTCGTGCCAACCAAGACGCCGGAGCAGCAGAGCTGCCTGATGCTTCATCGCACACGCCATCTGTACATTCGCCAGCAGACTGCGGTGATTAATTCGATCCGCGGGCACCTCGCTGAGTTCGGTATCGTCGCGCCGGTCGGGCGCAAAGGAGTCAGGGAGCTGCTGCATGTTGTTGCCGACCCGAGCGACAAACGGGTGCCTGAGGTTGCCCGCGCGTGCCTTGCCGCGCTCGGCACTCAACTGCTCAGCCTCAAGCAGCAGATCTTGGAGTTCGATCGGATGATTATGGCGTGGCACCGGTCCAACCAGACGAGCAAGCGCCTTCATTACATCCCCGGGGTCGGTCCGATGCTGGCAACCGCTCTGGTAGCGAGCGTTGCTGACCCCAGGACCTTCCGATCGGGCCGTAACTTCTCGGCCTGGATCGGGCTCGTTCCGAAGCAGCACTCGAGTGGGGGCAAGGAACGGCTCGGCAGTATCAGCAAACAGGGTGACCGCTATCTGCGCAGCCTGTTCGTGGCCGGAGCACTCGCCGTCATCCGCTACGCCAAGATCCATGGCACGGGGCATCGGCCCTGGCTCGCGGCGTTGTTGGGGCGGCGCCCGACCAAGGTCGCCGCCATCGCGCTTGCCAACAAGATTGCGCGGATGGCCTGGGCGATGATGGCCAAGGGCGAGCGTTACAAACAACCCGCCGCGCTTGCGCGGTAATGAGATCGCGCCGGATAACCGGCGTGATGTGAAGGTTGGGAGGGCGAACAGCACGTAATGCAGAGCCGGTCGATCCGGCGATCAGGACAACCCACTCGTGCCATCGCATTGTCGAATGCGGGTTTATGACCGGGACCTGATCCGCGGAGGGCATTATGGCCAGCGGTCATGTGAACCGCACTTAAAGGCCGAACACATGGCAGCACCGACCAAGCCTGCGACGTGAAAAAAGTCCTTGCCAATCCGGAGCCGTCCACACATGGCACGAAACGGACATGCCGACTGCATTGCGCGATGTCCGCTCTCAGGGGCAAAGCGGAAAACATTTGCTCGCATTGAGCTTTTCCGGTTTTGACCCCTTATCGGAAGTGTGGCGTTTCGTTGCTGACGGCTTTGTTTTGCAGCGCCCAACCGCATCGGTCGAGCGAGCCCCCTACCACAAAGCGCGCTTGATCCAAATCAACGCGGCGCTGATCAGAGCGAACTTTCATGCAGGCGGATGCGAGGAATTCATGAAAGTTCACGCAATCCAAGCGGGCTCAGATCGAGGGCCGGGGGCATGGCCCGCGGCGACGCCTGCAACCATTCTTCTCGGGCGTTTCGAGAAAGCCCATCCGATTGATCCGGCGCAACGCGCCCAGCACGTGAAAGCTGGCTTCCCGTCCCGAATGGAGAGGCGCTGATGACACTTTTCATCACCCATTCTGCTTGCTGCGAACACCTCACCCCGCCGGGTCATCCCGAACGTCCGGAACGGCTGCGCGCGATCGAGCAGGTGCTTGCGCACGAGAAGTTCCCATTCCTGCTGCGCGAGCAATGCCCAAGGGCAGAGTTAGAAACCGTTGCCCTATGCCATCCGTGGGAATACATCGAGCGGATTCGCACCGCGGTGCCCCAGATGGGGCTGGTACAGCTCGACGATGACACGGTGCTTTCCGCCGGTAGTTTCGAGGCATCTTTGCGTGCTGCGGGTGGCGCAATCCTTGCGGTGGATGAGGTCATGTCTGGAAAGGCAAAAAACGCGTTCGTCGCGATCCGCCCTGCCGGCCATCATGCAGAATCTACCACTGCCATGGGCTTTTGCCTTTTCAACAATGCAGCCATTGCGGTCCGTCATGCGCAGCGACGCTATGGCGCCGAACGCGTAGCGATCGTCGATTTCGATGCCCATCACGGCAATGGCTCCCAGCAAATCTTCTGGAGCGATCGGACAGTGATGTATTGTTCGACTCATGAGATGCCGCTCTTTCCAGGTACGGGCGAGTGGTCTGAGTGCGGCGAATACAACAACGTCGTCAATGTGCCGCTGCGAGCGGGCGACGGCGGCGAAACGTTTCGCGAGGCTCTT
>DASSEH010000130.1:0-9698 GCA_035695325.1 Candidatus Angelobacter sp. | reverse complement strand
CGCGACCACCAGGATTCCGCCATCCATCTGCGCCGCGCCGGTGATCATGTTCTTGATGTAGTCGGCGTGGCCGGGACAATCCACGTGCGCGTAGTGCCGGTTCGCCGTCTCATACTCCACGTGCGCCGTGGCAATCGTGATGCCGCGCTCCCGCTCTTCCGGCGCATTGTCGATCGAATCAAAGGACCGGAACTGGATCTTCGGATTGTGCTTGCTCAGCACCTTGGTGATGGCCGCCGTCAAAGTCGTCTTACCATGATCGATGTGCCCGATCGTTCCTACGTTTACATGCGGCTTGCTGCGATCAAATTTTTCTTTTGCCATATCCTTAGCCTCTAGCTCTTAGCTGGTTCTTTATGTTTTTCGGCGCTGCGCGCCGGCCTGCAAAAATTTCTCTATCGCGCCGCAGTCTTGCCCTGCACCTTGGCCACAATCTCTTCGGTAACGGAGCGCGGAGCTTCGTCATAGTGGGCAAAGTGCATGGAGAAGGTAGCGCGTCCCTGAGTATTCGAACGCATCTGCGTCGCGTAACCGAACATTTCGGCCAGCGGCACCAGCGCCTTGATCACCTGCGAACCCGCACGATGGTCGATACCTTCGATGCGTCCGCGGCGTGAGTTCAGGTCGCCAATGATCGTACCCATGAACTCTTCCGGAACCACAACTTCGACCGCCATGATCGGCTCGAGCAGAACCGGCGAAGCCTTGCGCGCCGCTTCCTTGAAGCCCATGGACGCCGCAATCTTGAACGCCATTTCATTGGAGTCAACGTCGTGATAGCTGCCGTCATAGAGAGAGACTTTTACGTCCACCATCTCATAACCAGCCAGAACGCCGCCTTCCATGGCCTGGCGAATACCCTGCTCAATCGGCCGGAAGAACTCACGCGGGATCGAGCCGCCCACGATCTCATTGACAAACTCGAAGCCCTTGCCTTTTTCGTTGGGGTCGACGCGCAGCTTCACGTGACCATACTGACCGGAACCACCGGTCTGGCGGATGTACTTGCCTTCCGCCTCCGCATGCTTGCGGATGGTTTCGCGATAAGCCACCTGCGGCTTGCCGACGTTGGCCTCGACCTTATACTCGCGCATCATGCGGTCCACGATGATCTCAAGGTGCAGCTCACCCATACCGCTAATGATGGTCTGTCCGGAGTCGGGATCCGTGGCCACCTTAAAGGTAGGATCTTCCTGAGCCAGACGACCCAGCGCCATGCCCATTTTTTCCTGATCGCTCTTGGTCTTGGGCTCCACCGCCACCGAAATTACCGGCTGGGCAAACTCAATCGACTCAAGCAGAACCGGAGCCTTTTCCGAGCAAATCGTGTCACCCGTGGTGACGTTTTTCAATCCCACGCAGGCGCAGATGTCACCGGCGAAAATCTCACTGATTTCTTCACGCTTGTTGGCATGCATCTTGAGCAGGCGGCCAATGCGCTCGCTCTTGCCACGCGTGCTGTTCAACACACTGTCACCAGTCTTGAGATGACCGGAGTACACACGAACAAACGTCAGCTGACCAACAAACGAGTCAGCCATAATTTTGAACGCCAGTCCGGAAAAAGGCTCGTCATCCGCGACCTTGCGAGAAATCTTCTTATCCGGAGAACCGGGCTCGGTGCCCTCCGTCGGGGGAATATCAAGCGGCGAAGGCAGGTAGTCAACCACTGCATCGAGCAGCGTCTGCACGCCCTTATTCTTGAAGGCCGTACCGCAGAGCACGGGGAACAACTTGAGAGCAACAACACTCTTGCGCAAAGAGGCGCGCAACTCCTCGGGCGAAATAGTCTCGCCTTCGAGGAATTTGTGCAGCATGTCGTCGTCATTTTCGGCGACGCTCTCTACCAGCTGAGCACGGAAAGCTTCTGCCTTTTTAAGGAGATCGGCCGGAATTTCTTCGACCTCGTACTTCGCTCCCATGGTCTCATCTCTCCAGACAATCGCTTTCATGGAGATGAGGTCCACGGCGCCCTTAAAAGCGGCTTCCTGACCAATGGGAATCTGAATAGCTACCGGGCGGGCGTTCAAACGCTTGCGGATGGTATCGACGGCGTGCTCAAAATCGGCGCCCATCTTGTCCATCTTATTGATGAAGCAAATACGGGGGACGCCATACTTATCCGCCTGACGCCATACGGTTTCCGACTGTGGCTCCACGCCGTGCACCGCGTCAAACACGGCGACAGCGCCATCGAGCACGCGCAGAGAACGCTCCACTTCGGCCGTGAAGTCCACGTGGCCCGGAGTATCAATAATATTGATGCGAATATCGCGCCAAACACAGGTGGTAGCGGCCGAGGTAATGGTAATGCCGCGCTCCTGCTCCTGCTCCATCCAATCCATGGTGGCAGTGCCTTCATGCACTTCGCCAATGCGATGGGTGATGCCGGTATAAAAGAGCACACGTTCGGTTGTAGTGGTTTTACCGGCATCAATGTGGGCCATGATACCGATATTCCGACAACGCTCTAATGGGACTTGTCTTGGCACGTTATTTATTCCTGATTCTCATCCGGGACCGCCTTACGGCTGCCCCGTTTACTGCTGTTAAATATTCAATTCAGGCAACCGGCCTGACTTTTACCATCTGTAATGCGCGAAGGCCTTATTAGCTTCCGCCATACGATGGACATCTTCTTTCTTTTTGATCGCCGCGCCGCGTCCATTGGCGGCATCCAGCAGCTCATTGGTGAGCTTGTCGATCATTCCCTTTTCCGCGCGGCCGCGGGCATAACTTACCAGCCAGCGAATCGCGAGCGAGGTGCGTCTTTCCGGATTCACCTCAACCGGCACCTGATAGTTGGCGCCGCCCACGCGACGGGTCTTCACCTCAAGCAGCGGCTTCGCATTCTCTACCGCCTTCTTGAACAGCTTCAGAGCGTCATCGCCGCCCTTGGCCTGCATATTCTCCATCGACTTGTAAAAAATGGACTGCGCGGTCGACTTTTTCCCGCCCCACATCATGGTGTTCACAAACTTGGTCACCAGAGTGGAGTTGTAGATAGGGTCGGCCAGCGGCTCCCTCTTCGGCACATGTCCTTTGCGTGGCATATCTCTTTAATCCTTAAGTTCTCAGTTCGCACGTCCTTAGCGCTCTGCGCCCAGGACCACACCCGCTACTCAACGCGGGCTATTTAGGCCGCTTGGCCCCATACTTGGAACGCCCCTGCCGGCGATTGGCAACTCCGGTCGCATCCAGCGTTCCGCGGACAACGTGATAACGCACACCCGGGAGATCCTTCACACGGCCTCCGCGAATCAGCACAATCGAGTGCTCCTGCAGGTTGTGCCCGACACCTGGAATGTAAGTTGTAACTTCAATGCCATTGGTCAGGCGCACGCGCGCGACTTTACGCAGAGCAGAGTTCGGTTTTTTGGGCGTCTGGGTATAAACGCGGGTGCAAACTCCGCGCCGCTGCGGACAAGCCTGCAGCGCCGGACTGGCGGTTTTATAATTTGGCGCCTTCCTGCCCTTGCGAACTAATTGATTGAATGTCGGCATAATTTCCTTCGTCCAAAAACCATTTGTCCGCAGACGGCCACGACCCAACGCACAAGACGCCGGGCGCCTGCTTCAAATCCCGTTCCCGGGACTGGCCGCCACTAACACACAGCAGCCATGATTCCGCATGTATTGCGGAAAATATGTCTATACCATCCGGTGATGGGCTGACGACGGTGATGCCGAGCCTGTAACGGGGGCACTCCGTTTCGTCTTCCCTGATCTGCATACCCTTCACGGTGGAAGGTAGCGCAGACCGTTTCAGCGAGGTATGCCCCAATCTTAAGCTTTCAGGGGCACCTTACTCTGCAGCTTTACAAGTAACAGCAAGCCAAGTTGAACTCGCAGAACCTGCTTAATATAACAAGCGGAGAATGCGCCGTCAACATGTATGTACATTTTTTGCTCCGCGAGCGCGCACAGGTCGCCCGAAACACCAGTAAATCAACAGCGGCGACCGCTTCTTCCGCGCACGCGGCACGCCTTGAAGAAATCCCTTCCCGTGCACTACACTGATGGTTCTTTCATCTTAAAGTTACATATGTCCGCACGGGCTGGGCCCTGCGGGGAGGTCGAATGCGGTCTGTCCTTATATTTAGCGCCATCCTGCTCCTTGCCCTGACCATTGCCGGGTGCGGATACGGCAAGAGTTCCACCGGCACGGTGACGGCAAATACGAACCAGGTCACCAATGTCACGGTAAATCCGAATTCAGTATCGCTAAACGCCGGGGACGTGCTGCAAATCACGGCTCTTGCTATTAACTCAGCAGGTACGCCCGTCAGCTCGACCTTTACTTACAGCTCTTCCAACACCAAACTGGCCACCGTTTCACCCACAGGACTGGTGTGCGGTGGTGTGTGGGATTCAGCGTTTGTTGTCTGCAAGGGTACGGACAACCAGGGCAATCCGCTTGCGGGACAAACTGTAATTTCCGCCAGCACAGCCGGAGTAACCAGCAGCCCGGTTCCGGTTTCCGTGCACCCCTCGATCACCTCCATAACAGTAGGCCCGGCGACAGCCTGCACCGAAGCTCCCGGTAATCCGTGCTGCACTTCCATGACGCAGACACAGCAGTTCGCGGCCAAAGTTTTTCATAATAGTACCGACATCACCGCTCTGGTTGGCCCGATGACCTGGCAGAGCACCCTTACTCCAGTGGCCACGATCGACAGCAATGGAGTACTGACGGCCCACACTCCCGGCCTGACCGGCGTTTTTGCCACCAACACCAACGTATCTTCGTCTGCGGTAAATTTCCGCACCTGCATGCCCCTTGAAATCCGGCTGCATTTGCCCGGGGACTTGCCGGGGAATCTGACGACTTCGGCCAAAATCACCCAGGGGCAAACGCTCACAGTGGAAGCCGACTTCACTGACGAAAAAGGATTTACGCAAAATTCGGCGCCCGTAACCATCCTGAGCAACAATCCGGTGGTAGCCACCGTTTCCGGCAGCATCATTTCGGCTCCCTCCTTTGGCGGCGCCGGGATCATCGCCGTTTGTACGCCTCCGACGTGCGGTAACGGATTGAGCAATCCGGTTTACAGCAACCTGTTCAGCGTCACCGTGCCTAACACCAGTCCCGCGACCACCGTGTATGCCACAACCACCGCCGCGCCACCCAGCGGCACCATGCCGAGCATCATTCCCATCGACACCAGCAAGACTCCGCCGGCGGTTGGAACTGCCATCACTCTTCCCGGCGTACCGAATTCGTTCGTCGCCGACGCTCTGGGGGACTTCGCCTACCTGGGCACCGACGCCGGGCTCGTTACCCTGGACATGAATGGCAACACCACCACTCTGGTGGGCGCCAATGTCAAGGGAGTTGTGCTGGCGGTTTCCCGCAATGGTGATTCCGCCATTGTCGCCAACAATCAGCCTCCTCTGGGTCAACAGCACGTCTCGGTGTTCAACCGTCCGTCCTCGACATTTCAGGACCTTTTCGTCGATGGCGCCGTGTCTGCAACCTACGATGCAGACGGCTTTAAAGCCTACATCACGGCCAATACCGGCAAAGTGTACGTGGTTTCGCCCGCGAACCCGCCGAACCTGACCCCGACAACTTTGCCCGCTATTGGAACCAGCTCCGGCAGCATCGCTTCGCTGGCTTCTGATCCTTTCGTATTCTTCGCCAATACTCCTGATGGTCTGGATGTAATCGCCACATGCAACGACCAGAAGCAGGCATCGGGGCCTCCGACGACTACCAGCACCATTCAGCTCGTAGGGGCGGTCCCGAACAGCAACCTGATTGTGGCCGTGGACAATACCGGCGTCGATATTGAAACGGTCACCGTAAACTCGATCCTCAGCGCCAATCCTGCTCCGTTTACCTTCAACGGGACCACCTGCGCTCCACCCGTCAGCTACAGCAATCAGTTTGTCGATTTCAACATTGGCCCTTTTACGGCCCACCAGCTTTTGCTGCCTTCGAATGGCACGGGCGGCACCAACGGTTCGCATATTGTTGTGCTCCCTGCTGGTGTTCCTAAAGTCCTGGTCGCCATTCCCGGCACCACCGGCGCGAGCGCCGCCCAGCTGACCGGAAGCGGCGCCACCGAAGCTTTGAGCGGTGGCCTTACCCCCGACGGCAATATCCTGTGGGTCGGCGTGGGCGGCAGCAATACCGTGGATGAGATCAGTCTCAGCAGTAACATGGACTTGGTCCAGATCGCCCCAGCGTTCAAGAAAGCGGATGGCACGACGGCGACTCCTGATTTGGTCGTGGTAAAGCCAAAATAAGTCACTTGCCGATGTCTTCTTACCGTGGCCGTCTTGCTCCTTCGCCCACGGGGCATCTGCACCTCGGGCACGCGCGCACTTTCTGGATAGCGCATCAGCGGGCCCGCGCCGCAAATGGCGCTCTGGTCTTTCGCAATGAAGACCTCGACCTTGCTCGCTGCCGTCCGCAGTTTGTCAGCGCCATGTTTGAAGACCTGCGCTGGCTCGGCCTCTCCTGGGACGAAGGTCCTGACGTCGGCGGTCCCTTTGCTCCTTACGCGCAGAGCCAGCGGCGCGCATTCTATCTCGACGCCTGGCGCAAACTGCGCGATGGCGGCTTCATCTATCCCTGCACCTGCTCGCGTAAAGATCTGGAGCGCGCTCTCGAGGCGCCGCACGAAGACGACGAACTTCCTTATCCCGGTCTCTGCCGCCACAAAATCTCCACGGCCCGCGACTGGGAATCTCCGGCAGGCGTCAGCTGGCGATTCAACGTGCCGGATGGCCGTCCACTTCAATTTCACGATCTCCATTTTGGACCGCAGCAATATCTCGCCGGAACGGACTTCTCCGACTTTCTCGTCTGGCGGCGCGACGACATTCCCGCGTACCAGCTCGCCGTTGTCACCGACGACCATGCCATGCGCATCACCGAAGTGGTTCGCGGCGCGGACTTGCTGAAGAGCACCGCGCGCCAGCTGCTGCTGCTCGAAGCCCTCGAATTTCCCGCGCCGCGCTACTTTCACTGCCCTTTGGTGCGCGATGAAAATCACCTTCGCCTGGCCAAGCGCCATCACGCGCTGGGCCTGCGCACGCTTCGCGAGCAGGGAGCAGACCCCGCACAACTCCGTGCCCGCTTCGCCGCCGAGCTCGGCTGGCAAACCTAATTCGCGCCTGTTTGTACAATGTCGGTTGTAAAATGGCCTTTCGCTCATGACCAAAGCCACAATCTTCCTGTTCTCTTTGCTGGCGCTCTGCCATTCCGGCGCGCAGCAGCTTCCACCCGCTCCTCAGGCCCATCTCACCGACATCACCACCAGTCCAGGCTTTTTCAATGAGCCGGCCATTGCCGTAAATCCCAAAAATCCACAGCAACTCGTGGTTGCCTGGCAGATCAACGCCAGCGCGGCATATTCGGACAATGGCGGACGCACATGGACCATCGCTTCCGGCACCGCGCCCAAAGACTATCGTGTCTCCGGCGATGTCTCCCTGGCTTACGACAACAGCGGCAACGCCTTTCTCTGCTACATCGCCTTCGACAAGCTGGGCACGAGCAACTACTGGGCACAGGGCGCCACCCGCAACGGCATCTTTGTCCGGCGCTCGCCCGACGGCGGCAAAACCTGGGAGGCAAACGCTGTTCCGGTGATCGCCCACGACTCCACGCCCAATATTCCGTTTGAAGACAAGTCCTGGATCGTGGCCGCCACATCCGGTCCCCACGCCGGCGACCTTTACGTCGGCTGGACCCAGTTCACTCTCGCCGCATCCGACATGCTGTTCTCCCGCTCCACCGACAGCGGACGCACCTGGTCCGCGCCCATCAAGATCAATTCCGTTTCCGGCCTGCCCCGTGACGACAACGGCGCGCTTGAGGGATTTCACGGCGTGGTTGGCCCCGACGGCACGCTCTACACCGTGTGGGACGACCGCGACGGAATCGTGATGGCCATCTCCCATGACGGTGGCCGCACCTTCAGCAAAGACCAGCACATCATTCCCGCCGGCCCTGCGTATTTCGGAATTGCGGGCGTCGCCCGCTCCAACGGCTTTTCCCAGATCGGCATTGACCCGCGCAGCGAACGCCTCTATGTGGCGTGGAGCGATTACGTCAACGGCGATGTGGATGTGTTCGTCTCCTCTTCCGGCAATCATGGCCATACGTGGAGCGCGCCCGTCCGAGTCAACAATGATCAGCTGCACAACGGCGCCGACCAGTTCTTTCAATGGATGGCCGTGGACCCGGTCAGCGGAGCCGTGAATCTTATCTTCTACGACCGTCGCGAGAACAATAAGCTGGCCACGGTCACGCTCGCCCGCTCCGTTGACGAAGGAAAATCCTTCGCCAATTACGCCCTGGATCCCCAGGCCTTCGAGCCCGAAGGTGATTTCCTCGGCGACTATCTTGCGATCACCGCATGGGACGGCAAAGTCTTCGCTGCATGGGCGCATCAGGTTTCCCTAGAAGTCAAAGAAGCAAAGATGGAACGCGGACGGCAAACCCGCACCATTCTCCGCACCGGCGTGGCCAACTTCAATCGGTGAATGCAGGCAGGGCTGTAAGATTACTCTGGACATTGGTACTCACTCCAAAGTAATCGGACAGCTCTCGATTTTTGCTTGCTCATTCCTGGCTCTGGAATACACTTTCATTTGCCTCCCCGATACTCAAGGCAGTCTGTTGGTAATTGGTTCCATGAATCAACTTGCAGGCCGCAACCCACAGGGTGAAAGACATGACACAACTGCAGCAGAATTCAGCCAAAGGACTTTTGGTGCGCATCTGGGGCATGGATTCCGAGGGGAAACTCTTTGACGCCAATCTGCACACCATGGAAATCACCGATCTCGGGGCCCGGCTCGCCGGAGTCGCCTCCACTCTGCGCCTCGGCGCCATCATCGGCGTGGAGTGCGGCAACGGACGCGCCGCCTTCCGCGTAGCCTGGATCGGCCAAAAAGGCACGCCCCAGGAAGGCCAGATCGGCATCCGCTGCCTCGAACAAAACAAGGACATCTGGGGCATCTCCCGCCCCACCCGCTACTGGAAGCAGTAACGCATTACCAGGCTCGTGTGGCACAGGCACTCTTGCCTGTGTCCGGGGCTTGGTTTTGGATCCACTGACATACGTATAAGCACGTCCGGGAATCACTGCCGGCATGACCATGCACATGTGGCACAGCCGCCCTCGTCTGTGTCCGGGGTTTTGTTTCTTATCCGTGTCCATCCGCGCAAATCCGCGGTAAAAAGGTTTGTTCTATCGAGGGGTACCCCCCTCCCCTGTTTTCCACACTTTCATTGAAAACAAAAGGAGTTAACACACTTCGGCCCAAGCGTGGCCCTTGGGTGGCCCAACGGCCACCCAGCCAGTAAATGCCATTTTTACAAGAAAGCTGCCGAGCCAAAAGCCAAAGGCCAGGAGCCTCTTTCATGTATTTGTCAAAGACCGTGCTACTGCTCCTCTTCGGAAGAGCTCGCGCATGATAGCGCAAAGCGGGAAAAAATCAAGGGACAAAAAATGTCAACAAGCAGTTCTTGCCCAGCTATACTTTCCTCTTTGCATACAGTTTCTATGGTCAGGAAAAACTCCTCTTCCGCAAAATCATCTAGACCATTTCTAGTAACGATAGGGATAATAATGTAAGCGGGAATCAGGGTGGAGTGGGATAGGATGGTTGTGCTCTGGAAGTTTTCCTGCAACCCGACGATGGCCCGAGCGTATTCCGACGATTTGCGCCGCAAGATA
>DASSEH010000129.1:0-1357 GCA_035695325.1 Candidatus Angelobacter sp. | reverse complement strand
TGGCGGCGATTACCGCGCCTGAACGGACGGCGGCCCAACATCAGTCGCTGTTGCATTTTGTTGGTGAAGGCAACTGGTCTGATGAGAAGGTTTTGGCCAAGGTACGCGAATTGGTACTGCCAGAGATGGAGCGCCACGGGCCGATCGAAGCTTGGATCATCGATGACACCGGCTTCCCCAAGAAAGGACGGCATTCGGTCGGGGTTGGGCGTCAATATTGCGGCGAGCTTGGCAAGCAAGACAATTGTCAGATCGCCGTGACACTTTCAATTGCCAATCATCATGCGAGCTTGCCGGCGGCGTATCGCCTCTATCTGCCGAAGGAGTGGGCGACGGACCGTACACGTCGGCGCAAAGCAGGTGTGCCCAAGGAGGTCACCTTCAAAACCAAGCCGGCAATCGCGCTCGAGCAATTGCGCTGGGCAAGCGCGGCCGGCCTGCCGCGCGGCGTGGTGCTGATGGATGCCGGCTATGGCGCCGACACCGATCTGCGTACGAACATCACGGCGCTCGGATTGAGCTATGTAGCCGGCATTATGCCACAAACGTCGGTATGGGCGCCCGGCACTGGACCGCAGCCGCCCAAGAACTGGTCGGGCTGCGGTCGACCTCCAAAGCTGTTGCGGCGTGATGGCAAGCACCAACCGATATCGGTCAAGAAGCTTGCGTTTGCCCTGCCGTCAAAGGCTTGGCGCAAGATCACGTGGCGGGAAGCCACGGCAGAGCCGTTGTCCTCACGCTTTGCCCGCGTGCGCGTTCGTGCAGCGCATCGAGACTACTGGCTCGCTGAGAGTCGACCAGAGGAGTGGCTGCTGATCGAGTGGCCGGAGGGCGAAGAGGCGCCGACCAAATATTGGTTCTCAACGCTTCCGGCGAACATCGCGTTCCATCAGCTCGTCGACACCGCCAAACTGCGCTGGCGCATCGAACGTGACTACCAGGAACTCAAACAGGAGGTTGGGCTCGGCCACTTCGAAGGGCGAGGATGGCGCGGCTTCCACCATCACGCAACGCTATGCATCGCGGCTTACGGATTCCTGGTCTCCGAGCGGGAGACGATTCCCCCCTCAGGAGCTCGTTCCACCAGGTTGTTCAAAGAAATTACAATTCCCGAAACTTATCGCCCGAGGGGCTCCGCCCTTGCGGCCTGAACGCCACATTCCGAATTCGATTGCGACTATCCGGCGGAGATTGAGCGCTGCCCTCGCCAAAACTCTGTCGCGATGCCCCTGCTGCGTCGCGCCAAACTCAGCTCAGGATAAGACGTCCAGAATTCTGACACAGTAGGACTAACAGGCTGCTGAAAAACGCGATTTACGCGACGGCTTTGATGTGATTCCGTTGATCGGTGATTCTG
>DASSEH010000128.1:0-6444 GCA_035695325.1 Candidatus Angelobacter sp. | reverse complement strand
CTGTGTCGAAAAACAGGTATGGCACGGAGCGGAAATGTACTGATAGGAAATCGCTTTTGACCCTCCGGGACGTTGGCCCGGAGTCTGAAGTCGAAAGCGTGCGTTTCCATGGGCGCAGAGTGATTTCGTTGTTATGAATACGCACGCGGCAAACATTCAGATCCAAGATTTTTTGCTAATTAATAAGCCCAACGAGTTCGGCTTTGCCGCACAGCTAGGAGCGCAGAAGCATGAACTCCCCCAACCTTACGTCGCCTCATGCGCGGCGGCCGAGGGAATGGCGACGAAACAATTAGGGGTACCAGCAGCATGGCTGCAGAAATATACTCTAAGGCGCCCTCTTGACGGCCCCCTTAGGGTATCGTTCTACCGTATGACTCACTCAAACGCTGTGTTTTAGCCGCGCGACACCAGCGCTCCTGTTATTTGGCTCTTGTAGGGCCGGGCCAGGCGCTCTTGAAGATTTTGTGCCCTCGCATCGGGAAGGCCGACCGCTGAAGGTCAATTCGACCTAGCCGTATCACTCCTTGGCTAGCCGCTTGCGCAAACGCAATGAGAGGAGGAACTTGAGGGTCCTGCATTTGCTACGACTGACCATTGTCGATTTCCGGCACCCCCGAACGACTATAGACTGGAACAACAATTCAACAAACCATACGGAGACACGACAATGCGATTCATGATTTTGGTCAAGGCTACCAAGGCCACCAAAGACACCGAGGCGGGCGTCACGCCCAAGGCGGGCGTCGCGCAGCCCGAGAAAAGCGAGCAGCGGCGTTCAATTACAAAGGGAAAATAGACATGACGAAGGAGACGCAATCAAAGGAAGGAAAAACCATGCAACCCGTCACTCAAGCTCTTCCCGTTTCAAAGAAAACGCTCTGGGCCGGTTACATCATGAGCGCGCCGCCGGTGCTGATGCTGCTCATGAGCGCCGTCATGAAATTGATCAAACCCCCTCCCGTCGTGGAAGGCTTCGCTCATCTTGGACTTCCTGAAAGCCTCGCTCTCGGGCTTGGGATTCTCGAACTCGTCTGCGCGGTCGTCTATGTGATTCCGCAGACTTCCGTCCTCGGCGCGATCCTGCTGACAGGCTATCTCGGTGGCGCAACCTGCACTCACCTGCGCGTGGGCGATCCTTTCTTCATGCCGGTTGTCATCGGCGCGCTGGTCTGGGGCGGACTTTTCCTGCGCGATCCACGGTTGCGCGCACTCATTCCCCTGCGGCGTCAGCCCGCGTAGTGCTCCACGATCTGAATCCGTTCTATTCCATGAAAAAGACAGAGTAATGTCCTAAAGACGCTTGCTCATTCGTCGCATCATTGAACCAAACAAACGGTTGGTCGAACGGTCAGCCATGACGAAAGGCAAATATGAGTACGAAGGCTATGAAGTTTGAACAGAGAAATCGGATGCCAGAACATGAGATCCTTTCGCGAGAAGAATGGATTGCGGCCCGGAAGGAGCTGCTCAAGAAGGAGAAAGAGTCCACTCGGCTGCGCGACCAGTTGGGTGTCGAAAGGCGCAGGCTGCCCTGGGTGAAGGTCGAGAAGAACTACGTGTTCGACGCACCCAACGGCGAGGAAACGCTTGCTGACCTCTTCGACGGGCACAACCAGTTGGTCATCTACCACTTCATGTTCGGGCCGGAGTGGAAGGAGGGCTGCCCCAGCTGCTCGTTCACGTGCGACCACATCGACGGCACGCTCGCGCACCTGGCAGCACGCGACGTCACGATAGTGATAGTCTCGCGAGCACCGCTGGCCAAGATCGAGGCGTTCAAGAAACGCATGGGCTGGCGGTTCAAGTGGGTGTCGTCATACGGCAGCGACTTTAACCCTGACTTCCACGTTTTGTTCACAAAGGACGAGATGGCGCAAGGCAAGGTGAACTACAACTACACGATGCAGGAGTTCCCCAGCGCGGAAGCACCGGGCCTCAGCGTTTTCTACAAGGATGCCATCGGCGATGTCTTCCACACCTACTCGACCTACGGGCGCGGTGTCGAACAACTCGTCGGCACCTACATGATCCTCGACATGGTGCCCAAGGGCCGCGACGAGGACCATCTGGGATTCACGATGGAATGGGTCCGCCACCATGATCGTTACGGTACCGACGAGTTCGCGGACGCGAACAAGCCCTACTGGCCGGAGACGGCGTCGCCATCGTCCACGGCCTGCTTATGCGGATCGGCGGAGTCGCACTCATGAACACTCATGGTTGCTGCGAAGCCGCCGCAAACGACTCGCGCTCTGAGCCGTTTGCAGCGCCGGCCACGGATGGTGAGCCGCATCCGCCGACGTTCACCCTGCGTTGTCTCGCAATCGCCGGATGGATGGCTCCGGGGGCCATCCTGGCCATTCTGCCTAAGTGTCCCGCTTGCCTGGCAGCCTACGCGGCGCTTTGGACAGGACTCGGGCTTTCGCTCTCAACCGCAACGCATCTGCGGGCGTTGCTGCTGATTCTGTGCGTCTCCTCGCTGCTATATCTAACGAGGCGGGCCTCAGACCAGGCGAGATGTATTGTCAGAGCGGGAGGGTTGCGTGAAATTGACGCCGGAGGCCCCCGCCTCGTTAGAAAATTAGAAAATTTCGGCTTGTTGTTCATGCGCCTGCTTCGGCCTTTTGGGAAAGGGTGGTGTCCGGTTGGAGCAGCAGAGCGGCATCCCGCGAGGAATGCCGGATTGAGCCGTCAAAGCGGCTGGTGTTCTCCAGTGATGGAGGGTAGCAAATGCCCAACCAGACACCGCCATGACTCTGCCAAAAAACGTCGCGGAACTCCAGGGTGAAAATGTCGTCTTCGAGTTGGAATGCATCGACCGAATGTATCTGAACCTCTATGTGCCGCAGTTGGCGAGCGCACCGGGGGTGGCAGCCTATTTCCGCGGCTACAAGGGCCACCGGTTCGCTTCGACCAAGGAAGCGGTGGCCATGAGCGAGGGGTTTCGCCATCAGGTGTTCGACTTCGCCGAGCGAAAGGCAACCCCGATTATCCGGTTTGAGAAAGGGATGCGCAAAGACGATGTCATGCACAAGCGGCTGCGGAAGTTCAAAGCGCGGGAGGGTGTCGTCTTTATCGGCATCGCCCAGGAGAAGGCTCGCGTGCCGCGCACCATCCGCAAAGGCTTCGGGGAAGGCGAGGGCACCATCCCGTGGATCGACTACACCACGGCCATGGTTAACCACTATTATTTTTACTGCGTGGACGAAGACTTCGGAGCCTTCTTCATCAAGTTCTGTTCCTACTTTCCCTACACGGGCAAGCTCTGCATCAACGGGCACGAGTATCTCAACGGGCAACTGGCCCGGCGCGGCATCGAATTCGAAGCGCTCGACAACGGGCTCTTGCGCTGTGCGGACCCGGCGGCGGCGCAGCGCATCGCGGAGGCTTTCGATGAAAAGAAGATCGAGAGATTTTTCCGCAAGTGGCTCTCAGTATTGCCGCACCCCTATCCAGCGGCAGACCGAAAGGCCGGCTTTCGTTACCGGCTTTCGGTGTTGCAGGCGGAGTTTTCCCTCACTCAGATTTGGGATCGCCCGCGGCACGGGAGGCAATTTTTCGAGGAAGTCATCCGGGAGAACATCGATTTGGGCCGACCCGAAACGGTGCAGTTGATCTTCGCGCGCAAAATGCGCAGGTCGACTGTCGCCGGCGGCCGATGCAGGACGCGCATCGTAACCGAGGGGGTCATCCCTTCGCTGCACGTCTATTACAAAAACACGCACCTCAAGCAGTATCACAAGACGGGCGGGCACGGTGCGGGCCTGCGTACCGAAACCACCATTAACAATAGCTACGACTTCGGCGTTGGCCGCCTTCTGGGCAACCTGCCCAAGTTGCGCGAGATCGGCTTTGCGGCCAACCGCCGCATGCTCGAGGTCGAGAAAGCCAGCCACGACTGCCGGATCGGCGCGCAGACCTTCGACGCCCTGCAAAGCCCGGCTACCCTTGAGGGCCAGCGCGCCAGCGCTCTGCGTTTTGGCGACGCGCGCGTGCAGTGCCTCTTCGCCGTGCTCCTGCTGCTTTGCCTCCAGCTCGAAGGCTTCCGCAACCGGCAACTGCGGCCATTACTTGCGCAGATGCTCGGGTTGGAAGAAAGCAACATCAGTGCGGGCCGCGTGAGTTATGAACTGCGCCGCCTACGTCTGCACCGGCTCATCGAGCGTATCGAAGGCACTCATCGATACCGCTTGACTCCCGAGGGCCTGGGCACGGTGGTCTTCTATCAACGCACCTATGCCAGAATCATCCGCCCGGGCCTCTCCGTTATCCCTAGCACCTCCTGCCCTCAGGACCTGCCAATGGTTCGCGCATTCCATAAACTCCAATCAGAAATCGACGCTTATATTATCCACAAGGCGGCTTAAAAAACTGCACTCAAATACACCGACTTAGTCGATTCAAGGACTCTACGCTCTTTCCAAGACTGCGCTTGGAAAAAGAGGCGCTTTGCGCAGTCGCATCATGACCAGAACTTATGGGAGCATCCTTGGCATGAAAGAGGACGATGACTTCTCTCACTATTTCGGTGACGCCTTGGAGGGGCGCTATGACTGTGTGGATCGCATCGTAGTTAACGGCTATTTTCCGCGCGGCCACAGCGGAGGCGGTTTTCGCAGTTGGTGGCGCGATTTGACCGGCTCCGATGAGAGCCTCGACCAGGAGCATCTGGTACGCATGGCGGGAAGATTTAGCCGACGGGTCCACCACTATGCCAAAGCCAACGGCCTGGCGCTTATCCACTGCGCCGCTGGAGAACGCAAGCACCGGCTCGCCGAAGAGCATCTGCCAAAAGATCCGAACTTTACCGGCCTTTTTCTCATTCTGGTGGCCAAGGCGCCCGCCCTGGTGTGGAAGATCACACGTGGCCAGAGCCAAGTGCCGCATCTGGAAGCCAGCAAGCCCTGGCCTTACGTCAATCACTACCACTTTCACTTCATCGACAAAGAGTGGGGACATCTCACCATCAAGATGAGTGGTCATCCGCCCTTTGGCATGCAAGTGATGCTCAACGCTCACGAATGGGTCGAACGCCGCGCCCGCAAGGAGACCGTCTCGGTGATTAAGGAGGGTAACTGCTTTGTGGGTGGTTCCTTCCAGGCCTTGGACCAGATCGCAGACACCTTGTGTGAGAACCACACTATAGGGCGGCTGACCGAGGTCTGTGAGCGTTGGGTTTATTCGAGCTGTTTGTGCTTTGGCCTCGATATCGAAGAACAACGCCGCTCGGGGTTTCGCTACCAGTATTCGTGCTACCAGCTTGAGTACAGCCGCAATCTCCTCTTCAAGAGAGGCGCGACACTTGATGAAGTCTACCAAAGCATGATCGAACGCACCCGTCGCCTGCTCGATGTAGACAAGCTCAAAACCATCTTTGGATGGAAGCACCGCCCGCATCGCGTCCACCACGGCGCGCCGCGAGCGGTGCGCATCGAGCGCATCGTCGATGAAACCGCCTACGATGTCACCGTGCTCAAGGTGCACTTCGGCCGTCTTAGCTTGAAAATCTACGATAAGGGCGAACGCGTCCTGCGAGTAGAGGCCATCGTACACAACGTCAAAGATCTACGATGCGGCAGTATCTTGGAGAAGCTTCCGATCATGCTGGCAAAGCTCCAGCGCATGACGATCGATTTTCTCAATGTGCTGCAAGCCGCCCACTGCAGCTTCCTGGAGGAACGCTTGCTGGATACTCTGCCGCAGCCCACACGCACCGGTTCCCGGCGCCTGGCAGGTATCGATCTCCAGAAACCGCGCATGCGCACAGTTACACAGGCCCTCCTCGCTCTGGCCCCGAAGCCCGGCGGATTCACCGCCAAAGAACTCGCCCGAAAAGTCAATGAGTCCACCGGCGCCGCCTCGGCATACAGCTCGCGCCAGGCCGCCTACGACCTCAGCAAACTGCGAGCCAAGAGCGTGATTGAGCGAGTCGCCCATACGCGCAATTACACGATCAATGTCCAAGGGGTTCGCGCTTTGGCCGGCCTGCTAATCCTGCGCGAAAAGGTGATCCGCCCGGTTCTGGCAGGCATCTGCAAACCGCGCCCAGGTCGTCCGCCCAAGATCGTCGATCCCATCGACATCCACTACCAGGCCCTTCAGCGCGAGATGTACCTCACTCTCCAGCATCTCGCACTTGCCGCCTGAAACCATGCGACAACATGCTGTCGTGAAAAACACCCCAAGCCGCTAGTGCAGTCTTCGACGAGCCCTTTAGAGGGGCATGATAGGTTGCTAGTTGAGTTTCTTCTGCGGTTCGAGCCGCGGTTTCCAATGGCGATTTTAATCCGACGACCGGAGTCAGCCAATGAGAAGAGCCCGATACGAAACTCAAAATAAAATGACCAATAACAAACTCTACTTCGGCAACTTGACGTTCAACGCTTCCGAACACGACCTGCGCGAAATCTTTAGTGAGGCTGGCGAGGTGAGCGAAACCGC
>DASSEH010000127.1:0-1001 GCA_035695325.1 Candidatus Angelobacter sp. | reverse complement strand
GAGGCGGTTTCCGGCGCCGATCACATCGACACAAGGCCCGGCTTCAGGGCGATGCTGGAGCGCCTGCTCAGCAATGGCGTTCGCACCATTGTGGTCGAGACCGCCAACCGTTTCGCCCGCGATCTGATGGTGCAGGAAGTCGGCTTTGCCATGCTCAAGGAGCGCGGCATCACCCTTATTGCTGCCGATAGTCCCGATGCATTCCTCGACGATACGCCGACTTCGCGGCTGATCCGTCAGGTTCTCGGCAGCGTCTCGGAATTTGAAAAGGCGATGCTGGTCTCTAAGTTGCGCGGCGCCCGCGAGCGCAAGCGCGCCAACGGTCACAAGGTGGAGGGTCGCAAGAGCCACGCCGAGGCACGGCCCGAGGTCGTCGCCTTGGCCAAGACCCTGCGCCAGCGCCTTCACCGTGGCCACGCGATGTCGTTTCGCGATATCTCGTCCGAGCTGCTCGCGCTTGGCCATGCCAGCAAGAGCGGCAAGGCCTTCACGGCCTCGTCGGTCAGGAAGATGCTGGTCTAAGAGTCCGTCCGGAGACTTCAGGCCGGATTGCAGAGTTTTCTGAGCATGAGGCGGATTGAGGCGAGGCGTAAGAACGAGAGCGCTTTTCGGTTGAGATTCTCCCAATCCTTGGCAAGCCTTCGGCAGCGATTGAGCCACGCAATGGTGCGCTCGACGATCCAGCGTTTTGGCAAGACCACAAATCCGCTGACCTGATCGGAACGTTTGACGATTTCAATGTCGAGATGTGGCAGAACCTTTGCAAGCGCTTTCGCAAATTTCGGTCCTTGATATCCGCTGTCGGCGAACAGCGTCTTCAAAAATGGAAACATGCCGAACAGTGTCGCCATAACGAGAACGCCTCCATCGCGATCTTGAATGTCGGCCGGATGAACGATGGCGTGGAGCAGGAGGCCTACTGTATCGACAAGAATGTGCCGCTTCTTGCCCTTGATCTTCTTGCCCGCATCGTACCCATGCGGATCAATGCACGCCCCCCT
>DASSEH010000126.1:0-1210 GCA_035695325.1 Candidatus Angelobacter sp. | reverse complement strand
TGTTTGTTTCCACTTGTGCTTCTACCGGTTCTGTCTTTGGGTCGTGCCCCAAACCACCCACCTTTTGGTTCATTTCGTTGCTCGACACAGTACCTAATAATTCCCCGCGTTGATTGGTTACTAGCGCCGAATCGATTCCCCGAGCCTGCATTTCGTCTAAAGCCGTCTGTACAGAAACCTCGCCCAGAACGGTCTTCGCGGGCTCGATAATGTCCTTGACTGGGCGGGCGTCGAGATTCGCGTCTTCAGCTGGGTTAGGTTTTGTTATTGATGTATTCATATTTTACCTTTCTGGAGTTAGTTAAAGCCATCTCGGTGCATCGCGCTCACCGCTTATTGCCAGAGGCGACCCTAATCTTGTGTACGTGGAGGAACAGGCTTTCGCGCGGCAAGAAACGGTCAATCTTGTGCAAAATACGCCCCGAGCGCATTCACCGATGAGGTAAATTGCATTGTTGATAATGAAAAACAAAAGGCTGTACTTGTTGTTGGCGTTCGCAGCGCTCGCGCTTGCGTCACCATGCCAGGCGCAGCAAACCAGTAGACAGCAGAATTCTACACCGCAACAGGCGTTGGATAAGAGGCAAGACGCTTTTCAAGCAGACAAGGCAAAAGGAGTGCATGCTAGCTACCAGTGGGAGCTCAGTGGTCCGAACGGAGGCGACTGGTGGCTGAGTGTAAATGATGGAACTTACAAAATGGGTAGGGGAAAGATTGACAATCCAAATGTCACGTTTGCAACGAGCGATGAAGACTGGGTTTCTATGTCAAATAAAACCCTTAAAGTCCCATGGGCATACTTGACTGGCCGCTTAAAGATTCAAGGCAGCCATAGTTTGGTAAAAAAATTAGACGAGATTATTCCTTAAGAATTGGAATGAGGGATAGAAAAGTTGGGGTCTGGGCCTTCATGGACTACCAAATCCCGTCTGAAGAAAACTTGCGGGGACAGAGATGTACGCTGACCAAGCGATGCAGCTAAGGCCGCGTCGCAAAGAAATTCGTGTGCCCGTCCCCGAGCGCATGAAAAGACGAAGGTCGTCGCGCGAAAGGGTCGCCGAATCGGGCCTTTCAGCCCGGTCGCCCAAAAGTTCGCTATTTTTAGCTGTTTCTCAAACTTCCGCTTCCGCGTCCCCCGAAAATAATCGCCAGCCCGAGCAGGATGACTGCGACCGGCACAAGCGGCGCGCTGGTGATGTAAGTGATCAGG
>DASSEH010000125.1:0-1681 GCA_035695325.1 Candidatus Angelobacter sp. | reverse complement strand
AACAAAAGCGATGGCGGCTTGCAGCAATCGCCAGGTTCCCTCGCGGCTGATCGAGGGGAGGATCATGAGACCGGGATGCAGGTCAGCTGCGGCTGCGAGCTGCCTGAAATCGCGGCCGTTTTCGGTGACGATTACGCGATCCTCGGCGATGCACCTTGCTAAGAGTCTGTCCGGGAACATTAGGTGGGGTTGCAGAGCTTTCGCAACATCAGGCGGATGGAAGCGAGACGCAGAAAGGCAAGCGCCTTGCGGTTGAGATTTTCCCAATCCTTGGCCAGCCTGCGGCAGCGGTTGAGCCAGGCGAGGGTGCGCTCGACAATCCAGCGTTTGGGTAGGACGACGAAGCCTCTGGCGTGGTCGGAGCGCTTGACGATGTCGACGTTGATCCGGCGCAGGATGTTCGCCACGGCCTGTTGAAATTCGGGTCCCTGATAACCGCCATCGGCATAGAGCTTGAGCAGGAACGGGAACATGCCGAACAGGGTGGCGAGCAGCAGCACCCCGCCGTCGCGATCCTGGAGGTCGGCGGGATGAACGATCGCGTGCAGCAGCAGCCCCTGCGTGTCTACCAGGATATGGCGCTTCTTCCCCCTGATCTTCTTGCCTGCGTCATAACCGGGCGGGTCGATCGCGGCCCCCCTTTTTCGGCGCTCTTGACGCTTTGGCTGTCGATGATCGCGGCAGTGGGGCTGGCCTCGCGCCCGGCCTGCTCGCGACACTGCACATAGAGTGCATGATGGATGCGATCGAGCGTGCCGTCCCAACTCCACAGGTCGAAATAATCATGCACCGTCGAGCGCGGTGGCAGATCCTTAGGTAGCGCCCGCCACTGGCATCCCGTGCTCAGGATGTACATCAGCGCGTTGACGATCTGGCGGACATCGACGTGCCGCCGGTTCCCGCCGCGTTTGGCCGGCGGAATCAGCGGCAGCACAAGCCCCCACTCTGCCTCCGTCAGATCGCTCGGATAGCGCAACTTGCTCCGGTCATAACGTCCGCGGTTCTCCGGCGTCCACATCGGCGGCCTCCCCCACAGCGAGCCGCCTTTCTTGAATCACAACTGATTCACCGGAAGCAACATGTTCGCGGACAGACACTAAGGACCGTTTACCCATCAAGGTGCCGTAAAATGTTCGAGGAAACGCGTGATGAGTGACGTAGAACCAGGACAAGTTTGGAAAGTGTGGTCGGTAAACGAGCGCTGGGTGCGGGCGATTGTGATGAAAGTGGAGGATGAGGCGGCGACCCTCAGGTACGAAGGAAGTCTCGAGTTTGTTATGTTCAAAATGTCCGACCTGCAGAACACGCCCGAGCGCTTTCGTCCAACGGAGTCAGCGGGCTCCTCTCCGTAAATAGCAGGTATGGCGATCTTCGCCGGAGTTGATGCCAGAAGTCATCCCGCGCCTTCATCCTTTACCCGAGCTCGTTTCGGCGGAAACGAACTCGGAAATGATCCGGTATTAACGCGGGTGGCGCGAAGTTCTTAAGAACCTGCTGAGGCTTTCGGGCACTGAGGCATGCCGCGGCGGAGGGCAGCGGATTTGCCCATCGCCTCTGCAGCTGGGCAAGGCACTTGCCGGGATTATAACAGCGACGTCGTTTGTTCAAGTTCTCGGAGCGAACTCGGAAGAGATCACGCCGGTGGCGGGACGCCCAACGTTGCGTTGGTTATCGTTGCGCC
>DASSEH010000124.1:0-1179 GCA_035695325.1 Candidatus Angelobacter sp. | reverse complement strand
CAAGGCAAGGCATCATGCGGGGTAGCGCGGCAATACACTGGTTCGGCGGGCAAAATTACGAACTGTCAGATCGGTGTTTTTGCTGCCTACGTGTCGCGTCACGGCCATGCCTTCATCGATCGGGCGCTCTATTTGCCGAAGGGCTGGACCGACGATCCGGCTCGCCTGAAGGCCACATACGTGCCGGGCGACATCGGCTTTTCGACCAAGCCTCAGCTTGCAGCCGAGATGATCGAGCGCGCTCTTGCAGCTGGCGTGCCGTTCCGCTGGGTTGCGGCCGATAGCGTCTATGGGGTCGGCGATATCGAGCGGGACCTACGCCAAGCCGGTAAAGGCTATGTACTCGGCGTCAATTCCAATCATTGGTTTGCATCATGGGGCAAGCCGCAACGGGTTGTCGGCACCGCCGAGGAGATCGCAAAGACGCAGCGACGATCTGACTGGCGGCGTCTGTCGGCCGGTGCCGGAACCAAAGGACCGCGATTGCACGACTGGTGCTACCTCGAATTGGCCGATCTCGAAGGCGAAGAGTCCAACCATCACAGCCAAGTCCTTTGGACACGAGGCCTGCTGATCCGGCGTAATATCGCCAACGGCGATCTCGCCTACTTCACCACCTGGTGTCCGGCAGGGACTTCGATCAAGACCCTGGTCAGCGTCGAGGGCCATCGCTGGGCGATCGAGGATAGCTTCGAGACAGCCAAAAACGAGTTCGGGCTCGACCACAACGAATCCAGATCCTGGCACGGCTGGCATCGTCACGTCTCGCTCGTCATGCTCGCCTTCGCCATGATGGCTGCCATCCAACATCAGGCCAACAAGCCGACGCCCAAAAAAACCAAGTCGAGCGCAACGCCAAGACATCCGATCTCATCCCTTGGTCGATCCAGGAAATCCGCCGCATAGCTCAACGTCTCGCGCGAAAACGCATTCAACCCGCCGATGTCATCGCATGGTCGCTCTGGCGGCGCGCTCATCAGGCCGCAGCACAGAAATCTCATCTCAAACAAAAATCACAACTGTAATGCTAGGTCGTGTGGACAAACTTAATCCAGATTCGGATGCAGGCAAGCAGCACGAAGGCGGCGAAGCTCTCGATCAGCTTGTCGTAGCGAGTGGCGACACGCGTGAATTCTTCGCACGATTGAAGAAGCGCTCGATGCGATTGCGCAGGGCATA
>DASSEH010000123.1:0-2901 GCA_035695325.1 Candidatus Angelobacter sp. | reverse complement strand
GAAGTTTCTGACACCGCAAATAGTTACGAGATCAGCATTCAGCGTCGCCGACGGCGTTACTGATACTTCGGGCTGCCAGTCGCGATCGTTCGATGCGCGTGTGCGCAAAAACAAGATGATAAGAATCGCGAAAACAGCGAGAGCGGCGATCGCTGTTCTACCCTGGTCCGGCAGGAGTGCAAAAGCCAAAACGGTTGCCGCCCCGTAACTCGCGGCGGCAACAGCACGCCATCGCGCCGCCAACAGGGGAGAGAAGTACAATGCTCCGACTCCCCACAGCGTTATCGGCGGAATGGTGATCCAAAGAAAAATGTTTAGGAGAAGTCTCACGCCCTTCGCCTAACAACCACTGTTGCTGGCATCACTGAGCGAACCGGAAGAGTCCGGGATCGAGCCGTGCCAGCAATCGTTGGATTTTCGCCACCTGACTGATTGCAGCTTGTTCGCCAACCCGTGAAAGTTCTTCTGCGCGCATGAACTCCGACAGATCGAAATCTACGACGTCGGGCTCGATCACCACCTCCGCAGGCAGTGCGCCGACTCTGTTAAGGTTAAAATTCTGGACCTCGAGAGTACGTAAGAGCGTTTGCAGGCTTGACGGAATTCGCATCCTGAGCGTCGGCGTGTCGGGCGTATTGGCGCCAAACTCCCTCCTGATCTTGGCCGTTACACTGACCGCGATGAGAAAGTTGCAGTCCTGAGCGGTAAGCACATCCGCCGGAATATTATTGATCAAGCCGCCATCGATCAGCGCCTGTCCGTTGCGGCAAATCGGAGCCGAAAGCATAGGCAAGTTGATGCTTTCGAGAATCGCATCGACGGCGTCTCCCCGATCCCTGACAACCGCATGCCCAGTCACCAGATCAACCGTAACGGCGAGACACGGGACCGCCAATTGCTCCAGCTTCCAGTCCTGAATGTAGTCGCGAAGCATCTGTTCGAATTGACCGCGCCGGTACTTGTACAGGAGATACCAGTAGCCCCCGCTGGGAAGCTGACGGAAAATCCACGGGAGTTTGAGCGCCGCGCTGAACTTCTTGGCGAGATAATCACAATCCAGACCCGCGGAGTAGAGGATTCCTGTCATCGCACCAACGCTTGTGCCGACAACCACATCGGGAATGATGCCGTTGTTCTCGAGGGTTTTGAGCACACCTAAATGCGCCATCCCGCGGGCGGCCCCGCCGCCCAAAGCCACGCCGATGCGGACACCTCGCAAGTAATGGATCACACGCTCGATACCGCCTGCATGCGCGTTACCCCAGGGATGCGAAAGCGGTGATTCGCAGATTTTGAATTCCCGTTTCGCAAACTCGTGGACCTCCGGTATTCCCGGCGCAACGCTGGTTCCCTCTTCCAGCGCCCAAACGATGGCAATCTTGTCGAGCCACCCTCGCGACGCAGGGTCCAGCGCGCGCAACCGTTCGATTGCGGCGCTGACCTCACTCGGCCGAATGAACACAAGAGCGCAATCGGCCGCTCGCAAGAGCACGGCCCAGTCGAGGTTCTGAGCAGCGGTGATATCAACTACGATTCGTTTGGCCTGGTTCCAGTCGCCAATCTGTCGGCGAATCTCCGCCACTTCCATGAGCCGATTGCCGTCCAATAGTGAACGGAACCGCACATCCGGCATTGACCGCCAGGAATCGGCATCGCTGAGAACGCAGACCGATTCTCCCACCTGTTGCAATCGCTCGATGATTTTTTGCGCGATGCTCCGCGTCCCTGGTGACTGGTGGATCATCGCGATCACCTTCGGTGACTGTCCGGCGACAGGCTCCAGGAATCGCCGCCGGAGGTTGCGGGCGTAGCTCTGTAACCACGGCCGGCGCAGCTCGGGGTACAGGAGCATCAACTCCATCGACTTCTCGTGATCCAGGCTTAAGATCGTCGAAGGTTCCACTGCGAAAATACGGAGGGGCAGTGATTCGCCAAGACCGCCGAGTATCATCCCGTATTGCTCGCCGCGCTCGAACATCTGAAACAAGTGCTCCTCGCCACGCGAGTCCACGCGCACGGCTTTTACCCGGCCGCGGAGTATGAAGCAGATAGACGTGAGAGGATCGTCAAGCTGGTGAACGATCGCTGCAGCATCGTAGTTGGTAACGGTCGCGAGGCGGGCGATTTCACCAATTGTAGCGTCGCTGACACCATGAAAGTACTCATGTGTTTTGAGCAGATCAATAACTTCGTCGACCGGAGTGCTTTCATTGAATCTCAATGCCATGGTATTGGTTGCGTCTGATGTACTAGAGTTTGCCGGTCGGCTGAGTCAGCGTGCGCGCTGGCCTGTGGCGAGGGAAAAACATAAAACCTCTTCTTTCGCGATGATAATCTGGAAGCACCCGCTTAGACGCCCCCGATCATTTACAATCATGTACAACCCAGACTGCTTAGCGGTCAACATTTTGCTAAAGGAAGTGTGAATTGCCACTACTTATCACCGCCGCGCGCTTGCGCGACTATCGGACCTTGGTCTTATCGACGCTGCTGATATTTCTTGATAGCATCCTCCAATGAC
The DNA here is from genome assembly GCA_035695325.1 of Candidatus Angelobacter sp. GTDB lineage: Bacteria > Acidobacteriota > Terriglobia > Terriglobales > Acidobacteriaceae > Angelobacter. The sequence continues at coordinate 380 of DASSEH010000123.1, read as the reverse complement.
CGCGTCGCCTTCTCACGTTGCACTCAGCGACGAACATTGGTGAGTACCCACTGAGCTGGAAAGGAATCATGCGCCTTGTCACTGCCGCTGTAGGCACGTTCATCGGCCTGCTGGGCACGACGCTCCATGCGCAGGATCTCGAGCCGCGCGCTTACAGTAACTCGCCGGTCGGTCTCAATTTCGTGATCGCCGGATACGGCTACGCATCTGGCACCGTACTCACCGATCCGTCACTACCACTGGAGAACGTGAGCAACGAAACGCACGTCGGCGTCCTCGGTTTCGCCACGACGTTCGGCGCGTTTGGACAGACCGGGCAGTTTGGCCTCATCGTCCCGTACGCATCAATCGCCGCGAAAGGTCTCGTCTTCGGTCTGCCA
>DASSEH010000122.1:0-1761 GCA_035695325.1 Candidatus Angelobacter sp. | reverse complement strand
ACGACCTCGAGGCCGGCGAGGATCCGCCGCATACTGATCGGCCGTGGGAACGAGGCAAAGACGTTGTGGTTCAAGTCATCTGCTGCCTCCCGGGACAGAATGTGTGCGGGAGACGTCGTTGCGCGTGCCGGCGCCCAGCCTGACCCGTAAATCGGATGGTGAGTGGGCAGCCGAAGGCACCCGGCGAAGCCGGGTCATGTGGTATTGCTGCGGGTTTGGGATCATGCGGCGGCATCGGTGATGACGGCTTTACCGTCGCGGATGACGATGTGCTGGCCGGTGAGCGCCTGTAGTTGGGTGACCAGATCGCGGGCGCGGCGGTGCACGTTGATCCGGGATTCGTAGTATCCAGGCCCGAGATCACAAAATGTGGCCATGGGGTCCGAAAGCAGGTAGTAGACGACGGTCAGCACCGAGTTGCCGGTGGCGACGATGGCTTTCTGCTTGCCACGGCGTCGGGCCAGGCGCCGGTAACGGGCGCCCAGGAAGGTGTCGGCACGAGAATTGGCGAAGGCGATGCGCCCGAGGGTGCCTGCGAGCCATGGGTTTCCCCTACCGCGGCCCTTGCTTTTGGACTTACCGGCCGACTCGTGGGTCTGCGGGCAGAACTTGGCCCACGACACCAGATGCGCGTCCGAGGGGAATCGGGTCATGTCGACGCCGATCTCGGCGATCAGTTCGGCGGCTGCTACCGCGTCGACGCCGGGAATCTCAGCAAGCCGGGCCGCCTGGCCGGAGAAAGGGCCGATCTCCTTTTCGATGCGGGCATCGAGCGCGGCGATCTGGGCGCTGATCCGATCGGTGTTGTCGAGCATCATGCGCAGGATCGCCGCGTGGTGGTCGGTGAAAAATCCCCGCAGCGCCTCTTCAAGCTGGGCGGTCTTCTTACGTGCCCGGCCCTTGGCCAGCTGGGCCAGCGCACGCGGATCGCGCTGTCCGGCGATCAAGGCGTCCATCATCGCTCGCGCTGTGACGCCGTGCAGTTCCGACAGCACCGATGAGATCTTGATCTGGGCGTCCTCGAGCAGCTTTTCGATGCGCTGCTGTTCGCGGGTGCGGTCTTGCACCAGGGCACGGCGGTAGCGGGTCAGGTCGCGCAGCCGTCGGATCTCGGCCGGATGCACCAGCGAGGGCCGGCACATGCCCCGCTCGGCCACCTTGGCCAGCCAGATCGCATCGGCCCGATCCGTTTTGGCCCGGCCCGGCACGTTTTTCACCTCGCGGGCATTGACCAACCAGCACTCAAACCCCTCGGCCTCGAGCAGGTAATACACCCCCTTCCAGTAGGTGCTGGTGGATTCCATCACCGCCCGCTGCACGCCCCACTGCCGTAACCAGGCCACCATCTCCAACAGTTGTGCCGTGGTGGTGCCGTAGCCGCGCAGCTCCTGCATCCGCCTGCCTGGCCGGTGGGGGCTCGGCACTCGCACACATGCCTCCAGACCGGCCTTGCCCAGATCTAGCGCCGCGATCCGCTCCACCACCAGTTCGGCATCGTCGACTTCTTCCATCATCGATATCCTTCCCGCGCAACGGATTACATGAACGCGGTCGCCCGCAGGAACCGAACAGGGATGGAAAAGAGTCGGACCCTCGTGCTCGTGGCAACAATGCGCAGCCCCACCATCGGTTCCCCGGATCAAACTTATCTTCGGGCTCGCTGCGCCAAGCTGGGTCGACCTCGGCGAGCGACCGCACCCGATTTTCCCGCATGCGCGGCGTCCCCGAAGGGGACCAAAGAACTTATCTGGGTCCACGGAC
>DASSEH010000121.1:0-1528 GCA_035695325.1 Candidatus Angelobacter sp. | reverse complement strand
AAGCATGCGCTTCCGCCGACGATCTTCTTCTTCGTCGGCTTCAATCTGATCCTATGGACCAAACGCCTGATCTTGCAGGAGCACGGCATCGAGTTCAGCGGCTTCTTCACCGCGCTAGTAGCGGCGTTGCTAATCGAAAAGGCTGGTTTGGTAACTGACAACCTGCCCTTTAGGGCCTGGCATTAAGAGGCGAACGCCCGGACTTCTCGGATTGACCCGGATGTATGGTCCGGCCGTGCGTTGCAAGAGGTTTCGTCGATCTGGCGTCAGCGGTCTTGCATCAATGTATCCGGTCTCTGATTGGAGCATGTGCTCCGGACCATCATGGTATCAGCGCGCGTGCGTTCTCATTAGCGGACAGGTCTCAACGGACCATTCGGGTCACCAGTGTTCGCACGCGCTCGGAAGACCGAACCTCCATCTCGTCTCATCCTCTCGCAGACCTCGGCTGGAAACTGTTGATAGGGTTACGTCATCGCTTGCTCCTCATATCGCGCAGTTCCTTTGTTCGAGCCAAGGGCCGTTCCTTCGTCCCGGCCCGCAGAACGTCGATCGCGTCGCGCGCAGGGGGCGGTCAAGGCCGGCCGTCGCGCTTGGCTTGCGGCTGGCTCCGGCGTTGCCAGGCCGCGCCTTGACCGCCCCGAGCACGGCGCGAGGATCACGCGGGTTGGACGACGCCTGCATCGTCGGTCCTCGTCAGCTCGAAGGCGCGTCCTTTGGCCAGCACCGCCCAGGCGATCCGGGCAAGCTTGTTCGCGAGCGCGATCGCCAGCACGTTGTGGTGCAACCGCCTCTTGGCGGCTTCGATCCAGGATTTGAGCCCGTAACGTTCCCAGTTCTTTATCCTGACCAACACAACCCATGCCGCTTGCACGAACAGAACGCGCAGGTAGCGATTGCCGCGCCTCGAGATTTTGCCGAGGATCGTGCGGTCTCCCGTCGAAATCTGCTTGGGCACCAGTCCGAGCCAGGCGCCGAAGTCGCGGCCTTTGGAGAACACGTCTCCAGTGCCGATCGCGGCCACCATGGCGCTCGAAATGATCGGCCCGATGCCAGGCACCGTCATCAGGCGCGAACATGCCTGATCTTGACGGGCCAGTGCTTCGATCTCGCCGGATAGGCCATCGATGCGCTGATCCAGCCGGCGCCAGTCGCCTACCAACTCCTCGATGACACGCAACATGTGCGGCGACAGGGTATCGGTGCGCGTCGCAAGGATGGTGGGCAGTTCCATGCGCAGGAAGCCGATACCCTGGCGCACGGCGATCCCGCGTTCCAGCATGAAGGCGCGAATCTGGTTGATGATGCCGGTGCGTTGCGACACCAGCCGCTCGCGCACCCGATGCAGCGCCTGCAGATCCAGTTGCTCCGCGGTCTTGGTCGCCACGAACTTCATCGTCGGGCGCTGCACGGCTTCGGCAATCGCTTCGGCATCATTGAAGTCGTTCTTCTGTCCCTTGCTATAGGGGCGGACATATTTGGCCGGCATCAACCTGGCATCGTGACCAAGCGATGCGAGTTTGCGGCT
>DASSEH010000120.1:0-1114 GCA_035695325.1 Candidatus Angelobacter sp. | reverse complement strand
ACTTTAACCGGCGAACAGCCGGACCCTTGGGACCTTCTCCAGCCCCAGGATGTGATGAGCCGACATCGAGGTGCCAAACCCTGCCGTCGATATGAGCTCTTGGGCAGGATCAGCCTGTTATCCCTAGCGTACCTTTTGTCCGTTGAGCGATGGCAATTCCACATTCAACCACCGGATCACTTGGACCTACTTTCGTACCTGCTCGACGTGTGTGTCTCACAGTTAAGCTGGCTTATATCCATATACTCGACACCTGATTGCCAACCAGGTTGAGCCAACCTTCGTACTCCTCCGTTACTCTTTGGGAGGATACCGCCCCAGTAAAACTAGCCGGCTGCCAGTGTCCCTCTCCCGGTTGTCGGGCCGAGGTTAGTTATTCCAGTACCGAAGGGTGGTGTTTCATTGACGACTCTGCGACCCCCAAAAGGGCCGCTTCACAGTCTTCCACTTACGCTAAGCATCGAAACCGAAACAACAGTAACAGCGTGTAGTAAAGGTGCATAGGGTCTTTCCGTCCTACTGCGGGTAGGCGGCATCTTCACCGCCATTACAACTTCGCTGAGCTCCTCGTTGAGACAGCGGTCAACTCGTTACACGATTCGTGCAGGTCGGAACTTACCCGACAAGGAATTTCGCTACCTTAGGACCGTTATAGTTACGGCCGACATTCACGGGGACTTGGGCTCGCAGCTTCGAGGATTACTCCTCTAACCGCTCACCGTAATCTTTCCGCATTGGTCACGTGTCACACCCTATACGTCGTCTTCACGACTTGGCAGAGTGCTGTGTTTTTGGTAAACAGTCGGTTGACCCATTTCACTGCGACCTACTTACGTAGGCACCCCTTCTTCCGAAGTTACGGGGCTAGATTGCCGAGTTCCTTAACGAGGTTTCACTCACGCGCCTTGGCACATTAATGCCCACCCACCTGTGTCGGTTTACGGTACGGGCAACCGTGGGAACATTTGGTCGCTTTTCTTGGCACATGTTTTAACAGATCCGCTTCAGCCGAAGCCTCCACGTCCTTGCCCTTGCGGGCAGACCGCCACTTTCAATCGGCGACCTGTCTCCACACATGCGTCACAACCAAACTTAACCACAGCCGGTGCAGGAA
>DASSEH010000119.1:0-1193 GCA_035695325.1 Candidatus Angelobacter sp. | reverse complement strand
CCCGCCTGCTGTGGCACCTTGCCCTCCTGGCACAAAGCCAAAAGAAGAGTAACGAGAGCAACCGCGGCATGCTCGACACGAGAGCACAGGGAGCGCACGAGATACCAAACACTAGAAGCCGTCTCCAGCAGCCAACTCTGGAATTGAGCAGCGGCGGTGCTTACAGGCAATAAGAGCACCGAAGGAAACTTGGAAATCGTCGTCGTCGGTGAACGACGGTTTCCACTCTGCCGACTCTGTGTGTGTGTGTGTGCCGCCGGCTGAGACTCGAAGAGTTGCCCAGCGATAACGGCACCGGTCTTGAGCATGATTTTCAGATCAAGCAGGATCGACACGTTTTCGAGATAGAACAGATCCATCGCGATCATCTCGTTGAACGTCGTTTTGTTTTTGCCGTTTACCTGCCAGTATCCGGTCAGGCCCGGCAGACCGTTTACGCGTTCCCGTTGCCAGGGCTCATAATGAGCAAATTCATTTGGCGTGCAGGGCCGCGGACCGACCAGACTCATCTCACCGCGAAGCACGTTGAAAATTTGAGGCAACTCATCCAGACCGCTCGCACGCAGAATTCGCCCGAAAGGGGCCAGCCGTGGGTCGCCGTAAACATCCAGTTTCGTCATCGGACAATCGACCCGCATCAATTCTTCAAAATGGCGCTCGTGAACTTGTGTCTCCGCGCTCAGCTTCATTGTTCGGAACTTCCAGATGAAAAAATGTCTTCCGCCAAAGCCGATGCGCTCCTGCCGGTAGAAGATCGGACCAGGCGAGGCGATTCGCGTCACTAGCATGAGCAAAATCATCAGCGGCAGCCAGACCGGCAGCGAGAGCAGAATGCAGGTAATATCGAGAGCGGATTTCCAGCCAGGCCTCAGAATGCTTCCCTTTGTGGTGCGGATCGACATGGTTACCGACATGAACCCGCCCTGCGCCGCGACGTTGCCGAGAATTCGCTCGCAGCGTGAGGAACTCTCTTGCCGAAAAAGGGTAACCCCCGCACTCGAAAAGCTTTAATGCGCAGCGTGCGGTGCATGGCCCAATTCAGGCTGCTGCGTGTTCTGCGAGCCTTCATCGAGTCGGGAACGCCGTATTTCACCGCACCGTTGCGGACAGTGTGGAAGCCGTGTTCATCCTCGTAGCCTTCCGGCGCTTTGCGCAGTTCTCGGATAATCAGCGCGAGAGAACAACCCACTCCT
>DASSEH010000118.1:0-1470 GCA_035695325.1 Candidatus Angelobacter sp. | reverse complement strand
TCACCAGGGCCGCGGTCGAGGTGCTGGAGGAAATTGAAAGGCGCAAATGAACGCCTTGATGCTACCATTGCGAATTCGCGAACGCCTCAAGCACGAAGCGCATTGGGATGAGGCGACTTGAACGCCATTTCGGCCTCAAGTCTATCCAGCCCGCGGCGATGTTCGATCCAGTTTCCGATTGCCCCAAAGGAGACCCGGCGGAACTAACGCCGGCAACTCTGTTTTTTCCCGCCCGTCGCGACACGGCCGCCTATCTGTTTGATCCCAGGGTTTGATGGTGCATTATTTTCCCGAGAATGGAAGGATGCGCTATGGGACAGGTTCTTCACGGCTGCGCCACAACGACAGAGGCAATCCGTCGAGCAATACAAAATAGTCAAGCGAGCCTGAGGGCGCTGTCCAAGCGCTATGGGATCAATCCAAAAACCGTCGCAAAATGGAAGCAGCGCGGTTCGGTGGCCGATCTTCCGACCGGCCCGAAAGAGCCAAAATCCACCAGCTTGTCGCTTGAGGACGAGGCCATCATCGTCGCCTTTCGCCAGCATACGCTATTGCCGTTGGATGACTGCCTCTATGCGCTTCAAGCGACAATCCCGCATTTGACACGCTCATCGCTTCATCGCTGTCTTCAGCGCCATGGCATCTCACGGCTTCCCGACGTGGAGGATGGCAAGGGTATAAGGCGCAGGTTCAAGAGTTATCCGATCGGATACTTCCACATCGACATTGCCGAGGTTCGCACTGCGATGGGAAGGCTTTATCTCTTCGTCGCTATCGATCGAACCTCGAAGTTCGCCTTCACTGAGTTGCACGAGAAAGCCACGAGGAGTGTCGCAGCCGACTTCCTGCGGAACCTGATCAAGGCAGTCCCTTACAAGGTCCACACCGTTCTGACGGACAACGGCACCCACTTCACCGATCCAAGCGGTGAGAGTTGGACTGTGGCCGATATCAAAGCCATGATCGAACGAAAGGAACCATTCTGGGCTCATGCCTTCGACGTGGCCTGCGCCCGCAACGATATCGATCATCGCCTGACCAAGCCCAAGCATCCCTGGACCAACGGCCAGGTCGAGCGGATGAACCGCACCATCAAGGAGGCCACAGTCAAGCGCTTCCACTACGACACCCACGACGAGTTGCGCAGCCACCTCGCCGACTTCGTCAGCGCCTACAACTTCGCCAAGCGGCTCAAGACCCTGAAAGGTCTCACGCCCTACGAATACATCTGCAGGGCCTGGACAAAAGAGCCCGAACGATTCACCCTCAATCCGCTCCAGCAAATGCCGGGACTAAACACCTAGTCCAGCCAGGCATGCCACTCCAAGCGCGATGGTTCTAATCACGGGGGAGCTCCCTGTGCAGAGAGGCTCCAAGCGTTGTGATCAAATTGGTCGAGAATGAGGCCGCACGGTCGGTCAGGTTCACCAGCACCAAGTTCGCTGAAAGTCGATGTCGGATTAAATGCTC
>DASSEH010000117.1:0-1377 GCA_035695325.1 Candidatus Angelobacter sp. | reverse complement strand
TTTCCTGATGTATTCCCGGATCACGGCTTCGTCTCGACCGACCGTCGAGACGAAGTATCCCCTCGCCCAGAAGTGCTGGCCTGTGAAATTGCGCTTCCGCTCGCCGTAGACACGGGCCAAATGGATAGCGCTCTTGCCCTTGATATAGCCGATCACCTGCGAGACCGCGTATTTCGGCGGGATCGAGATCATCATGTGAACATGATCCGGCATCAGATGGCCTTCCTCGACCCTGCTTTCCTTTTGCATCGCCAGTCTGCGAAACACCTCCCCGAGGTGTTGCCGCAATTCCCCGTAAAACGTCTTCCTGCGGTACTTGGAAATGAACACCACATGGTATTTGCACTCCCATTTGCTGTGGCTTGGGCTCTCGTAATCGTCCATCGTGAAACTCCCTTCGTGTGCGTGGTGGCTCACGAGGGCCGAGTTTCATCGGTGGGCGACTTCCGGAAATGTCAAACTTTTGCTGCCTCCCCGGCAGAGCCGGGGGACCTCCCTTGTTGGGTTAGAGTCTGTCCGGAGAGATCATGCGGGATTGCATAGTTTTCTGAGCATGAGCCTGATTGAAGCGAGGCGCAGAAATGCGAGCGCCTTTCGGTTGAGATTCTCCCAATCTTTGGCGAGACGCCTGCATCGTCCGAGCCATGCGAACGTTCGTTCGACCACCCAGCGCTTCGGGAGGACGACAAATCCTTTTGTGTGATCAGAACGCTTGACGATCTCCACATTCAGCCGTGCCATTATTTTTGCCACGGCGCGGCGAAACAGCGGGCCTTGATAGCCGCCATCGGCGTAGAGTTTCATCAGGAACGGATACATGCCGAACATGGTCGCCATGACGAATGCGCCGCCGTCGCGATCCTGAATATCAGCGGCATGAACGATAGCATGCATCAACAGGCCTTGGGTATCGACGAGAATGTGCCGCTTCTTGCCCTTGATCTTCTTTCCCGCGTCGTAGCCCGGCGGATCAATCGAAGCCCCCCTTTTTCAGCGCCTTTAACGCTTTGGCTATCGATGACGGCGGCGGTGGGACTGGCTTCCCGGCCAATCGCTTCGCGGCATTTTACATAGAGCTCATGATGTATGAGATCGAGCGTGCGATCCCAACTCCACAGGTCGAAATAATCGTACAACGTCGAGCGTGGCGGCAGGTCTTTCGGGATGGCCCGCCACTGACAACCGGTGGAGAGAATATACATGAGGCCGTTCACAACCTCGCGCATGATCACTGTACGTTTGTCGCCGCCGCGCTTGCCTGGCGGGATCAACGGTTCGACCAGTTTCCATTCGTCGTCGCTGAGGTCGCTGGGATAGCGCAAATGACTGCGGTCATACCGCGCGCGATTTTCATTCGTCCACATCGCCGGCTCCTCC
>DASSEH010000116.1:0-2665 GCA_035695325.1 Candidatus Angelobacter sp. | reverse complement strand
ACCGTCAGCCGCAAGCGGGTCGAGCGGGTCATGCGCCAGCACGGTCTCCGGGCTCGGGCGCCGCGCCGCTATCGCGTGTGCACAACCGACAGCAAGCATTCCCTCCCGGTGGCGGCAAACCTGCTGGATCAGAACTTTGTCGCCGACCAGCCCAATCAAGTCTGGTTGGCCGATATCACCTACATTCCGACCAGCGAGGGCTGGCTTTACCTGGCGGCGATCCTCGACCTGTTCACCCGCAAGGTGGTGGGTTGGGCCATGCGCGATCACATGCGTGCCGAACTCACCATCGCTGCGCTCACCATGGCAATCCAACGGCAGCGCCCGGGAGCAGGCCTGATCCATCATTCCGACCGCGGCAGCCAGGGCGGAATCAACTAGTCGTCGCAACACAACCGGGAGGAATGTTGCGATGGCAGGGAGACGGCGGTCGGATCGAGCGTTACGGGACAAGTTGAGGTCGCCCGGGCGGCCGGGGATGGCGCGACGTGAGGATCGGCTGCGCTTTTGGGCGTTGATAGCGGCTGGTCTATCAAGCGAGGACGCGGCGATCGGCGCGGGGGTGTCGCCGCCGGTCGGGACCCGTTGGTTTCGGGAGGCTGGTGGCATGCCCTCTTCGACATTTGCGCCATCGTCGAAGCCGCTGTCTGGGCGCTATCTGGCATTTGCCGAGCGGGAGGAGATCGCGCTCGCGCTTGCACAGGACTTTGGAGTGCGAGAGATCGCCCGCCGACTTGGTCGAGCTGCATCGACCGTCTCGCGAGAATTGAGGCGCAACGCGGCGACGCGAAGCGGCGGTCTCGAGTATCGGGCTAGCACGGCGCAATGGCACGCTGAGCGGTCGGCACGTCGACCAAAGCGTGCAAAACTTGCGATCAACGCGGCGCTGCGGGCGTATGTGCAGGATCGGCTGGCCGGCCAGGTCGTTGCCCAGGACGGAGCTGCGGTTCGCGGGCCGATCGTGCCGTGGAAGGGACGCCGGCATGGGCCGCGACAGAAGCGGCGATGGGGTATGGCGTGGAGCCCCGAGCAGATTGCGCAGCGTTTGCGGCACGACTTTCCTGGCGATGAGACGATGCAGATCAGCCACGAGGCGATCTACCAGGCGCTATATGTGCAAGGCCGCGGCGGGCTTCGGCGCGAGTTGACCGCATGCCTGCGGACGGGTCGAGCGCTCCGTGTTCCTCGGGCGCGCGCACGCGGTCGGGGTAAAGCTTTCATTAGTCCCGAGGTGATGATCAGCGAACGCCCTGCGGAAGCGGATGACCGGGCAGTGCCGGGGCACTGGGAGGGCGACCTTATTCTCGGGGTCCAAAGTTCGGCCATAGGAACCCTCGTGGAGCGCACGACGCGGTTCACGATGCTGCTGCACCTGCCTCCCATGGATGGCCACGGTCCTGGAGCTCGCGTCAAGAACGGCCCCGCACTCGCAGGCCACGGCGCCGGGGCGGTACGCGACGCCATCACGCGCACGATCACGACCCTGCCTGAGCAACTGCGACGATCGTTGACCTGGGACCAAGGAGCAGAGTTGAGCCAGCATGCCCAGCTGCGGATTGAGACTGGCGTTCAGATCTACTTCTGCGATCCGCACAGTCCTTGGCAGCGAGGGACGAACGAGAACACCAATGGGTTACTGCGCCAATACTTTCCGAAGGGCACGGACCTGAGCATGCACAGCGTCGACGCGCTTGCCGCCGTGGCGGCAACGCTGAATGGTCGTCCGCGCAAGACGCTTGGATGGAGAACACCTGCCGAGGCTTTGAACGAGCTTATGAAATCGGCGCACACTGCTGTTGCGACGACCGGTTGAACTCAAGCTGGCTGCCGCGGTCGGAATGATGGATCAGGCCTGCTCCCGGGCGCTGCCGTTGGATTGCCATGGTGAGCGCAGCGATGGTGAGTTCGGCACGCATGTGATCGCGCATGGCCCAACCAACCACCTTGCGGGTGAACAGGTCGAGGATCACGGCCAGGTAGAGCCAGCCCTCGCTGGTCGGAATGTAGGTGATATCCGCCAGCCAGACCTGATCGGGCCGGTGCGCGACACAATTCTGCTCGAGCAGGTTTGCCGCCACCGGCAGGCAATGCTTGCTGTCGGTTGTGCACACGCGATAGCGGCGCGGCGCCCCGTGCTGGCGCATGACCGCTCGACCCGCTTGCGGCTGACGGTTTGACCCTCGGCTCGCAGTTCGGCGTGGACGCGCGGCGCTCCGTATCGTTCCTGGTGCTGTGCATGAACCCGCCGGATGTCGACCAGGAGCGCGCGATTGGCGATCTTGCGTGGGCTGTCCGGCCGTGACCGCCACGCGTAGTAGCCCGACGGCGCCACGCTCAGCGCCTCGCACATGACACGCACCGGCCAGATATCCCGGTGGTCCTCGATCAAGCGGAACCTCATCTCGGTGGTTCCAAGAAGATGGCCACAGCTTTTTTTAAAATGTCGCGCTCCATCCGCAGCCGATCGTTCTCGCGGCGAAGCCGGGAGATCTCTGCCGCCGGGTCCGGAACGGACGGGGCCGACGCCGGTATCGGGCACAGCGCCGACCCCGCATCCCGCCCTCCGCTTCCATTGCGCCAGTTGCGCAGCATCGAGGGGGAAATGCCCAGCTCGCTTGCGATCTGGCTCAACGGCCGACCGCTGCTCACCAGCAGGGCTATCGCT
>DASSEH010000115.1:0-2157 GCA_035695325.1 Candidatus Angelobacter sp. | reverse complement strand
CTCAGCAGACCCTTGCCGGGTGGATGGAAGGCCAGGGAGAACCCACCACCGAGCAGGCCGCCGCGATCCTGGAGTTCTTAAAGCAGAGCACTCACAAGGGGTAAGAGCGATATCCGGTATCTGGACTCTGGGCTCTGCATCAGGTACTCCTCAGCAGGCGGCTGGTTCGGGTGGTCAGACTTTCCTCGATCCGACTAGGCGGCAAACTGAAGCAGACCGCAATCCCGGAGACCGGTAGCCTCTCGTGACCATACATCGCTAGAATTTTCTTGGTTGCCAATGGAAGTTGGGTGATGCGCTGAAAGAGGAGCGTTAGGCGCTTAACGGCGAAGTTTGAAAAAATAATTGTCGATGTTCAGGCTGCCAGCCCCAGTTCCTGGAAAACAGATTGCATGGCCATACGAATGGTTTCGTAGTTCCGATCGAGCGGTCTGGGATTCTGCGCGCCGCGTGATGGGTGTAGATCTTGGGCGGCGGCTAGCAAAGGCTTGATCGCTTTATTTCTGAGTACCACCAAGGCAACCATCGCCTTGAGTCCGCTAGAGGTTGATTGATATCGGCGTGTCTGGTCGATCCGGTGAACGATCTTCTTGCCTCGGAGTTTCTTCAGATCATAGGCGGCGCGACGGGCATCATACTGGCCTTCAGCTTGATTGCTGAGCATACGGACCTGACGAGCCAGCTCCGAAGCCGTAAATCCTTGGGGTGAGAGCGATAGGCACAGAGCAATGACGGCCTCGACTACCCAGCGCATGCGAGGCTTGTTGAGATCGATTCCACCGACTTTGGTTGTACCGACTCGCGATGGGGTCGGGAGTTCGTCGAGCATGCTATCAGCGATGAAGCACTGATCGATGCAACTCAAGGCATTCATAAATCGCTCCAGAATTTCTTTAGCCTGCACCACGATCTGGGGAAACTTTTCCAACGAACGTCCGCACTGGAGCTCCTCAGTGTTGTGGACGACAACCTCGATGCGAAGCACGCGCTCGCCTTTGGTATAAATCTTCAGAGTCAACTTGCCACAGTGCACCTTGAGTATCGTCAGATCATACGTAGGTTTCTCGACCGCTACTTCCCATTGGGCCGACTTGCTTTTGCGTTGGCGATATCTTGGACGACGCTGATAACCCAGGATGGTCTTGATGGTTTCGAGATCCAGCGGTACGCGGCTGCGGTCGATCAGCGCCTGAAAGACCTGGTCCATGTGCCCACCGATCTCGAAAATCAGGTTGCGGCTGTATTCCACCTGATAGTTGGAATACTGGTATCGAAACCCGCTGCGTTTTTGCTCCTCCAACTCGAGCGCGAAACACAAGCAGGTGGTATAAATCCAACGCTCGCAGACTTGGTTGAGCCGCCCTATAGCCTGTGGCCCAGACAAGGTATCTGCGATCTTGGCTAAGTCCGCGGCGTCAGAGATCTGAGTAAAACAGTTGCCTTCCTTCGTAAAGTTGATTCCGGCTTTGCGTGCCTGGCAGGCCACATATTCATGACCGTTGAGGATTACCTGGGCCGGGAACGGAGGATGGCCGCTGATTTTAATCGTGATGTGGCCCCACTGGGGATCGAGGATGTGGAAGGAGTAGTGATTCACATAGGGCATCGGCTTCTTGGGTTCGATGTGATGGTTGGCGCTGATGTCCCATACCGGCGCCTGGGCACGGCCTACCAGAATCAGAAACAGACCTTGAGTAATATCGGTCTTTGCCAGGTATTCTTCGGCCAACTCATGCTTGCGCTCCCCGGCTGGACAATGGACAACCGGAATGCCATTGGATTTCGCATATCCGTGAATGCGACGGCTAAAGCGGCCCGCCAGGCGCATCAGGTGTGCGTTGTCCAACGTCTCCTCCGATCCGGTCAGGGCCTGCCACCACACCCGGAAACCGCCGGGGGCATGCCCCATGCGGAAAAAAGCATTCAATACGATCCGATCCACACAATCGTAGCTGCCGGTCAACAGTTCCGCATACCGATCGCTCAAGGAATCTGGCATGTTTTGCAGATAAACATGCGTCGAAGTAGCTGCAACTCCTTGTGCTTTCCTTGACTCCTAGCCTTCAGAGCGCCAAAGATATTTTTATGGCGTAAGTCGTTGCTTTTGCTGCCCCGAAGGGGCCACTTTTTCGCGGCGCAGTCCGCGAAAAAGCGTAG
>DASSEH010000114.1:0-2944 GCA_035695325.1 Candidatus Angelobacter sp. | reverse complement strand
GGGCTCACTCCCTACGAGCACATCTGCAAAGCTTGGGCAGACCAGCCGAGGCGATTCAGATACGATCCAACCCACCTCACTTCGGGACTGAACAACTAGGCCCTGGCCGTCAGCCCCCCATCCAGCTGGAGCCTCTTTCCTCCCTCGCTTGTGGAAGATACGGTAGCTGACAAGCAGCATCCCTCCGCCGAACCATCACGTCAACGATTTTTGGGACACAAAGGCAACCATCGCGCGAGCAACCGATGTGGCGCGTTAATGGATGCACGGCCTAGTTGTTCAGTCCCGAAGTGAGGTGGGTTGGATCGTATCTGAATCGCCTCGGCTGGTCTGCCCAAGCTTTGCAGATGTGCTCGTAGGGAGTGAGCCCCCTCAGGGTCTTGAGGCGCTTAGCGAAGTTGTAGGCGTTGAGGAAGGCTTCGAGGTGCTCTCGGAGCTGCTGGTGGGTCTCGTAGTGATAGCGCCGAACGGTGGCTTCCTTGAGGGTGCGGTTCATCCGCTCGACCTGACCGTTGGTCCAGGGATGGTTCGGTTTGGTGAGGCGGTGCTCGATACCATGCTCGCGGCAGATGCGGTCGAACATGTGCAACCTGTAGCGGGCCGTCGGGCCGGTACGCCGTGAGGGCATATCGCCGAACTGTATGCCGTTGTCCGTCAGTACAATGTGGATGGTGTAGGGCACGGCTTCGATCAGCGCTTGCAAGAAGCCGACCGCTGACTTGACGTTGGCGGCCTCGTGCAATTGAGCGAAGACGAACTTCGACGTCCGATCAATGGCCACGAAGAGGTAGAGCTTGCCCTCCTCAGTGCGAACCTCGGCAATGTCGAGGTGGAAGTAGCCGATCGGATAACGCTTGAAGGGTTTTTTAGCGACCTTGTCACCGGCGATCTCCGGCAGACGGCTGATCGCGTGGCGTTTAAGGCACCGATGCAGGGACGACCGGGTCAGATGCGGGATCGTCGCCTGCAAGGCATAGAGGCAGTCGTCCAGCGGCAGCAGTGTATGCTTGCGGAAGGCGACGATGATCGCTTCTTCCTTAGACGACAGCACTGTCGAGTGCGGCGTTTTCGGCCCCATCGGGGCATCGTTGACGAAGGCCCGTTTACGCCACTTGGCAACTGTCTTGTGGTTCAGCCCATGCCGCGCCGCTAGTTCCTTGAGCGGAGCCTTCGATCGCTGTATCGCAGTTCGGACGGCGTGCGTGGTCGTGGCGCAGCCGTGAAGTACCTGGCCCATAATCCCTCCCGGAATGCGGGATCAGCTTGGCTGATTCCCCTACACTCCGGGACCAGACACCTAGTGTGGTGACGTTCCTATGAAAGACTCGTGGCCAATACTGATAGGTACGTCAAATGCGCCACGCTAGGCGCTCCCGGGCATTGAATCCGAGGGCGTTGCTCGACATGATCACGCGATGCTGCCGCCGATTCTGATCGTCATGCATCAGGAGACTTCGACGCCTGGGCGTGTCGGTCACGCCCTGCGCCAGCGCGGCTATCCGCTCGATCTGCGCCGCCCGCGCTTCGGCGACCCGCTGCCCGAGACCATGGCAGGACATGCCGGTGCCATCTATTTCGGCGGTCCGATGAGTGCAAACGACACCGACGATTTCGTCCGCCGCGAGATCGACTGGCTCAAGATCCCGCTCGAGGAGAAGAAGCCGTTTCTCGGCATCTGCCTGGGCGCGCAGATGCTGGCTCACCATCTCGGCAGCCGCGTCTACCAGCACCCCGACGGTCATGCCGAGGTCGGCTATTATCCGATCCGGCCGACCGAGATCGGGCGCGACGTCTGCGATCCCTGGCCGGAGCAGGTCTATCAGTGGCATCGCGAAGGCTTCGACCTGCCGCTGGGCGGCGAGCTGCTGGCCGAGGGCGATTCGTTCCCGGTGCAGGCCTTTCGCTACGGCGGCCCGGCCTATGCGCTGCAGTTCCATCCCGATGTGACCCACGCGATGATGTGCCGGTGGACCACGCGCGGGCATGAGCGCACGCTGCTTCCCAACGCCAAGCCGCGGGTTGCGCATTTTGCCGACCGCGCGGTCTACGATCCGGCCGGCCGCGCGTGGCTCGCGGCCTTCCTCAATCACTGGCTGGGGAAGCCGGCGCCGGAACAAAGCCAGGCGTCGGCGATCTGACCCAGCGGCCGCTTCAAGTCTTTTTCATATAGAAGCTGTCGAAATGACGAAGCGTCGGAAATGCGCGAGTCCAGATCAGCACCACCAGCAGGGTTCCGACGCCGCCGACGAGGACCGCCGGAATGGCGCCGAGCCAGGCGGCCATGACGCCGGCGCGGAAATCGCCAAGCTGATTGGAGGTGCCGGAGAAGAGCGAGCTTACGGCGTTGACGCGACCGCGCATCTCGTCCGGCGTTTCGAGCTGGACCAGCGTCACGCGGATCACCACGCTCACCGCGTCCGACGCGCCCAGGACCGCGAGCGCGGCCATCGACAGGATGAACGACTTCGACAGCGCGAACACGATGGTCGCAAGCCCGAAGCAGGCAACGGAGGCAAACATGATGCCGCCGACCCGTCGCGTGAGCGGTGAGGTCGTCAGCAGCGCCGTGATCGCCAACGCGCCGATCGCGGGTGCCGCGCGCAACAGCCCGAGCCCCTCCGGGCCGGTGTGGAAGATTTCGTCGGCGAAGATCGGCAGCAGCGCGGTGGTGCCGCCGAGCAGGACCGCGAACAGATCCAGCGAGATGATGCCGAGCACGATCGGATTGCGGCGGATGTAGGAGACACCGGCGAAGAACGCCTCGAAGCTTATGGGGGAGCGGTTCGAGACGAAGCGCTCGATGTGAACGAAGGCCAGCAGGATCACCGATGCCAGAAAGAGCGCGGAGCAGGTGGTGTAGGGAACGGTCGGTCCGAAGGCGTAGAGAATGCCGCCGATCGCGGGGCCGGTGATGGTCGCAAGCTGGGTGGTGGAAGCGGCCGCC
>DASSEH010000113.1:0-1435 GCA_035695325.1 Candidatus Angelobacter sp. | reverse complement strand
GGTCGGGCAAATCGGCGTGATACGAAGGGGCCAACATTCCCCAACGTCTTCAAATTTTCAAGTTGCTTAGGGCCTGTCGTCAATTACTGCAATACCTGCACGTAAAACGAGTCAAGATTAGGAGAGCTATAGTCAAAAGAGTCTACCCTCACGGCAGTTTGTGTGATTCATGAAGAGTCGGCTTGGAACAAGGCTGACTCATGAACCAATATGCACTTCGTGATGACCAATGGCAGCGAATCAAGCACCTGCTGTCCGGCAAACCCGGTGATGTCGGCGTCACCGCCCGCGACAATCGTCGCTTCGTCGAAGCGGTGCTCTACCGCTACCGCGCCGGAATTCCTTGGCGCGACTTGCCGGAACGGTTTGGCGACTGGAAGAACACGCACAAGCGGTTCAGCCGCTGGGCCGAGAAAGGGGTGTGGCAGCGCCTCTTCGAGCACCTGGCGGCCGAGGCCGACAACGAATATGCGATGATTGACAGCACCATCGTGCGCGCCCACCAGCACAGCGCCGGCGCACCCAAAAAAAGATGACGATCAAGCGATCGGACGCAGCAAAGGCGGATTGAGCACCAAAATCCACGCTCTGGTCGACGCCCTCGGCAACCCGCTGCGTTTCCTGCTGACCCCAGGACAGGCCCATGATCTCATCGGCGCCGATGCGTTGCTGCCGCAAATGGCCGCCGAGGTCTTGATCGCCGACAAGGCCTATGATGCCGATGAGCGTGTTCTCAAACCGCTGGCGAGTGCCGGGAAATCCACCGTCATCCCGCCTCGGCAAAACCGAACAGCGCCTCGCCAGTTCGATGAGGCGCTCTACCAGACGCGCCACCTGATCGAGAATTTCTTCTGTAAACTCAAACAGTACCGCGGCATCGCCACGCGTTACGATAAGACCGCGCGAAATTTCCTCGCCGCGCTCCACCTCGCCGCTGCTACGATCTGGCTCAATTGACGACAGGCCCTAGATTTGCTGACGATTTTTTGTCGGTAGCCTAGCTCACTGGATGCTCGCCAGGCTTTCGCCGTTGCATTTTGGATGTTGCCATGAACCGGTGTACAGCCCGTCGTACGTCGGGGCCACCGCCTGACCGCTGATCCCCAGCAATGACCGGAACGCATTGAACGGGTAAAAACGGCGATTGAACCGGAACGTGAACTCGTTGAGATAGGCTTGAAGGTGCTGCGGGCTAACGCCGTGGTGGCAACCACGCAGCCAGCTTTTCAGATTACTGAAGATCAAATGGGAGATCGGCAGAAAGTCCTCAGCCACGCTGGGATCACCTTGCGCAGCGACCGGCAGATGCCGATAGCCGCGATCGGGCAACGTCGCATAGCCGCCCCAGGCGTCGGTCACCACCACGGCTCCGGGCTCGACCGCCGCCTCGACAAAGCCGCACAGCGATCTTGCCGAACGATCCGGCACGACTTCC
>DASSEH010000112.1:0-4384 GCA_035695325.1 Candidatus Angelobacter sp. | reverse complement strand
AACCGTCGGCCGATTTTTCAGCAGTGCTTCGAACCTTGGGTCCTTGCGCAGCGAGTCCCAGAAAGGCGAGTAGCGAAGATCGCCCGGCGTGATTCCGCCCGGAGCTTCCAGCAGGTGCGGAAGAACGCCAATGGCTGCATCAACCTCGCCGAGTTGCACAAGAGTTTTTGCGCGATTCGCTTCGGCAAAGGCATTTGAGCCGTAAGGAGGTACTAGAAGGTTCCTCCTAACGAGTAGATATCCGAACGTGTATCGATCTGCTGCTGACCGGCTTCGTCAAATTGCTCCGGACTGGCGAAAGCAGGAGTTCCGATGAAGCCTGCTTGCGTCCGATAAGCCGTCTCTGTTTGTGCGGCGAGCACTTTTGCCACGCCGTAATCGATTATCTTGACCAACAGCTGATCGCCTGCATGCGACTCGATCATCAAGTTCGACGGCTTCAGATCACGGTGGATAACGCCACATTCTTCTCCAGCGGCCAGGCCGCGCGCGGTTTGCTCTACAACTTCAAGCGCCACGCTTAAAGGAAGCGGCCCTCGCGTCGCACTCGTTCTTCGAGGGTTTCACCATAGACAAGCTCCATCGCATAAAAGCATTCGCCATCCTGCTCACCGTAATGAGTTACTCGGGCAACGTTGGGATGATGAATCTGCGCGGCCGCGCGTGCTTCCCGCAGAAATCGCGCACGAGCAATTGGATCTTCAGCCAACTTACGACTGATGACTTTGAGGGTGACGGCTGAATTGAGAATCGCGTCACGCGCGCGGTAAGTTACTGCCATCGCGCCAGAGCCGAGTATGACCGGATAGCCATCGGTATTTACTTCTATTTCGAAGTGCGCATAACGCAATGGACCGAGTCTGGTTTCATTGTCCTTGCTTCGCCGCTCGCCTTCCTCGTCCTCCGAGAGAAACCCGAAACTAACGAGACAACGCACGCATTCGCCATCAGGCCCAGGGTGAGTAATCGATCGCCCACAGCGCGCGCAAACTCCAACGCCACTTGCCGGTTCACCCGCGATAACGCTCATGCCGTTAGTATGCGATACACGCTCTAATTTTTTGTCGACAGAGAGGCGACCATTTCTTCGAACTGCGGATCGCCGCGCAGCGCGTCCCAGAAGGGGAGCAGCTTTAATGCGCCGTAGCTCGCAACGGTTTGTCCGCCGTACGATTGGCCGTTGGCCGCCAAGTATTGCAAAGCGGTGTCCTTTTCGTCCACCCAGGCAGCGATCACAGCGAAATAGACAAGCATCTGACTTCCTTGGATTGAATCGTTTTCTACGGGAGAAAGTTCGATCGCGCGCCGCCCTTCCCGCAACGCCTCTTCTTTTCGCCCCAGCGCGGCGTCGATCAGACCGAGCACGCAAAGCGGTGGTCCATAATCTGGACGCGCTTGCACGATCTTTTCCTGTTCCAGACGAGCCTTCGTAAAGGCGGCGTGTGCCCTGGCCTCGTCTTTCATCATCCGCGCCAGCAAACCTTCGCCAAAACTGCGGCCTAAAAGGACAGGGCCGTCGCCCCAACACGGATTGTCGCCCAGCGCCACCAGGGCCCGCTCCGCTGCCGCTGGATCGCGTTCCGCCAGCGCACATTGAAACCAGGCATCGGCGGCATCAGATATTGCGCCTGGGTCCCCGGCCAGAATCGAATCAATCGTTTCGTGCAACGATCCCGTCTCGGCTTTCCAGTTAAAGTCAACCAGAGCACGGCTAGCTTTCGTGGCGACATCGTTTGGAACAATAATTAAGGCGCGATCTAATACGGCAGCCTGTTCTGGATAGCGCCGCAGAGCCTGATAGCTGAGGGCAAGCTGTTGGAGGGTAAAAGGGTTGCGCGGATCAAGCTCGATTGACCGCTCCAGATTACGCACTCCTTCTTCCTGTTGCCCGCGCCGGCGCAAAATGTAGCCGGTCAATTCAACGATGCGCGGATCATTAGGTAAAGTGCGCCGCGCCAGTTCCAGCTCGGCCAGTGCGCCATTGTAGTCGCGCAGGCAGCGATACAGATATTGCGCTCGCGCGAGATGCGTTTCGCCGGCATCCGGTCGCAGCCGTGTGGCTGCTTGCAGAGCCGCTTCCGTTAAAGCAAGCCGGGCAGGCGTATGCTCGCCTAGCACCCCATAGGCCGCGCCGTGAGCATAGACCAACTGGTAGTAGGCTTCGTAAAAGGCCGGGTCTCGACCCACTGCTTGATTGAGAAGCTCAACCGCCTGTCGCAGCTTTGGCTGTTGGTTAACATTGAAACTTAGCGAGAGAAGCAGAGTCTTGGCCCGAGTGTAGAGATCAAACGCGTTGAGATCCGCGGTCGCCGCACGCTCGATCGTTTTCTTTTCATTTGGCGAAATTTTCGCCTGAAGTTGCTCTGCCACAGTTTTTGCAATTTCACTTTGAACTGCGAACACATCATCGAGCTTACGGTCGTAACTGCTGGCCCACAGATGAGCGTTGGTGCGCGTATCGATGAGCTGCACGTTCACGCGAACCTTGTCCGCTGACCTTTGCACAGAGCCTTCAAGGACTCTGCCGACGGCAAGTTGCCGGCCCACTGTTCTGAGATCGACAGGTTTGGTTTCATAGCTCTCGGTCGAGGTGCGGGCGATGACCTTCAGATCGGCCAGACTGGCAAGCTTGGTCAGAATTTCGTCCTGAACGCCGATCGCGAAAAACCGATCGTCTTCTTTGGAACTAAGGCTTTCGAACGGAAGAACCGCGATCGATCTGTCCAGCTCGGAAGAGGAGTGACTGCGTTGGTAGGCAAAATTCGCGAGTAACACGAGCGCGAGTGTGAGCGCCAGTCCTACTGAAGCAAGGACGAGCCGTTTTCGCCGCCGGCGGGCTGCGGGCTCAAAATGTAGCCAGCAGCGGTGGAGTTTTGTAAGTAGCTCGCGCGCCGTTTGCGGTCGCTTTGCCGGGTCGATCGCCAGCATCGACTTCAGTAGCGCGACGACTTGCATTGGTACATGCGCACTCTTCAACTGGTGCAGCGGGAGCGGGTCGGACTGCCGCGCGCGAATCTCTTCAATTGATCCGCCGGGAAACGGGGCCCGGCTAGTTAAGAGATACCACAAGACAGTGCCTAGCGAGTAAATATCCGAACGACCGTCTATTTTCTGGTGGCCTGCTGCATGAAACTGTTCCGGACTGGCAAATGCAGGTGTGCCGATGAACTCAGCTTGCGTTTGCTCGACACCGCTGTCGGTTCCAGGCGCCAATACTTTGGCCACGCCGTAGTCAATCACCCTGACCAACATGCGACCGCTCTCGTAGGCGCCGATCATAATGTTGGACGGCTTGAGATCACGATGCACGACACTGCACTTCTCCGCGGCAAGGAGCGCGCGGGCGACGAGCAGGGTGATTTCCAATGCAACCCCCACCGGCATCGGTCCATCACGGCGGACTCGTTCCTCCAAGGTTTCCCCTTCGACAAGCTCCATCGCGTAGAAACATTCGCCATCCTGCTCGCCATAATGGATAACCCGCGCCACGTTCGGATGGTGAATCTTCGCCGCGGCGCGCGCTTCGCGGAGGAAGCGTGCCCGAGCCGTTTCGTTTTCGGCCAGCTTTCGCCCAATGACCTTCAGCGCGACGGTAGAATTAAGGATCGTGTCCTGAGCACAGTAAGTAACGGCCATCGCTCCCGAGCCAAGTATCTTTGGGTAGCCATCGGCGTTGACTTCCACTTCAAAGTGAGCGTAACGCAAAGGACCAAGTCTGACGTTAGTGCCCTCGCTGCCTCGCGGGACTTCGTCGTCCTCGGCGAGAAAGCCAAAGCTAACCAGGCACCGAACACATTCGCCGTCTGGCCCGGGATGGGTAATCGACTTACCGCATCTGGCGCAAACTCCCGCGCTGATTTCTTGCTGAGGAGCCACGGCGCTCATGCGGTCAGGACGCGGTACACGTAATGCAGCTCGTCATCAACATCCTTCGGATCGGAAACCGTGCTCGCCACCTCCGCCCGCAATGCATGTCGATAAGTTTGGCGCAATCGTGAAAGCCACACACGGAAATTTTCAACCGATGTGCCGAGTCGGTTTGCCACTTCCGCTTGATTCGGCGCCGTCGCCGTTCCACCGGCTACGAATGGCCTTAGCTCGTCCACCCATTCCTGTTTGCCTTCGGCAGCAAATCGGTCGCGCACGTTTTTCCATGCGCGGGTCACGATGCTCGAGGCCCACGCGACGTCATAGGAGTTGAGGTCGCTCAAATGAGACGTCGCTAGCATTGCCGCTTCAGCTTGGGGCATTTGTTCGTCGAACGACACGAACTGATGCGATCCGCCGCGTTTGATCGCGCGCATGCGCTCGCGCTCCTTCAGCAGAAAATTTTGCAAGGAACCGAGCAGGAACGTGCGCAGCCGCCCTTTCTCCTGATCGGCCC
>DASSEH010000111.1:0-3795 GCA_035695325.1 Candidatus Angelobacter sp. | reverse complement strand
GACACGCCTGGCACAGCTGAGAATCTCGATAACCGAGGCACAAGACGGAGATGGTACCAGCGCTTCCCTGCCCACGGACATCACCCAGACAATCCTCAGAGAGGCGGTTGGACTGACGGCTTCGCCGAGGAGAATGTGAGCCGAGCGGCCGGCACGACAATTTGGATATCCTTCGGCTGGGTCGGGCCAGTGGGGTCCGATCACCATTCAGCCGAAAGGAGATCCCAAAATGTCACCGTTGCGTATGCGGATGATCGAAGAGATGAAGCTTTCGGGTTTATCACCGGCAACGCAAGCCACCTACATCGACGCGGTGCGCAAGCTGGCTGCGCATTATCGACGCTCACCGGATCAGCTGAGCGAAGAGGAGGTACGCGCCTATATCCTCAGCTTGCGTGAGCGCGGAGCAGCACGTGGAACCTTCAAGACGAACTATTACGGCATCCGCTATCTGTATCGATACACGCTCAATTCTGATTGGGCGCTGTTCTCAAAAAAACATCCGTCTGCCGCGCCAGAAGCGCTTGCCCCACGCCCTCTCTGATGCAGAAGTCCGCCGGCTGCTTGGCTGCATAACCAACCCGGTCCACAGAACCTGCTTTGCCGTCATGTACGCCTGCGGTCTGCGGATCAGCGAAGCGGCAAACCTTGAGATCGAGGCCGTTGACGGCAATAACCGACTGCTTCGCATTATCGGTAAGGGTAACAAAGAACGGCTCGGTCCGCTACCGGAACCGATGCTGTTGAGCCTGCGTCGGCTCTGGAAGATCCATGCCAACCCGCGCTGGCTGTTCCCCACACGCGCCGCAGCCAGGCCGGTTGGCCGCGGGACCCTCACCCGGAGCTTCTCGGCTGCCGCCCAAGCAGCTGGTATCCGTTCGGCGACACCCCACAGCCTGCGGCACGGATATGCGACACGGCTGCTTGAAAACGGTGTCGATACCAGAGTCGTGCAACTGGTGCTCGGACACAGCCGCATCGGCACCACCAGCATCTACACCCACCTGACCGAGCCGACCCGCGCCTCGCTCAGAAGGCTCCTCGACAAAGTGATGACCGACCTCTGATCACGGTCAGCCGCCGTGATCGAGCTTGCCGACGTCTTCCGCCGGTTCGCGGACGGCTATCTGGCGGCCCATGGTGCGGCGATGCCAGCCTCGCATCGCCGTGCCATAGCCGACATCCTGGCTTGCCGGACCGCGGCCCTCGGCGGACACCTGTGGCGCTGCGATCAATGCCGCCACGAGGTGTTCTCTTCTCAAGAGTGACGAGTTCTCTTATGTTTTTTTGAGGCTTTTGCCTTTTGGAGATGGTCGGCGACCCATCGCTCTGTGAGGCTGTCAAGTTCGTCGAGTTGCGCCTGGGAGTAGTTTTCCGGATCGTAGCCCATATCGATCCAGTCAAGTAAGAACTCCTCGACCTCGTTGCGGGGAAAGTCCGGGTACTTTTTCTGGACGTGCTGAATGGATTGCTCGAGATCGAGCGATTCTGCGTCTGGCCAGATCAATTTGCGTTGCTTGGCGTCGAGCTGCACGTCCTCCACCAGGTTCCAGAGGACGTCGCGGACCTCGATGGATTGCTGGCCCTCGGGCGAGTCCATCCACTCAAAGAGTCCATCAAGGAAAGGGTTGTTCGCGAAGATGCTGTCTTGCGGCTGTTCCCTGCGCTGCTTGCCCATGATGTCCTCAACCAGGTCTGGGCCATCAAGGCCCGTTTTGTGTTGGCGCAGCCGCGCGTGGTCCGGGATATCCGTGTTGCCGTAAAGGCGCCGGAAGACGCGCGGCCTTCGATTTTCACCGTGTTTCGGCACTATGCCGGCACGCCGCGAACTTAAGCCATCTCGTCGTATCCGGATCATGAGCCCAATCATGGTTAACGAATTGTGAATCGATGGTGCCTATTGGGTGACCCGACCCAACTTGAACCATGGATACGACCATGCCGGATCGGGCGCTCCCACGATCGCTGTGGGCTATCTGGTGGAATGCAATTCTTCTTCTGCGCCCGGCATTCTCGCGCCTGCGCACCTTCATGTGGTTCGTCACCGCCGTGGCCGGCTTGACGGTGCGCCTGGAATTGCTGGGTGTCACCAGCATTGTGCGAGCCTTGAACCTACGACCCAGGCTCTACACCAAGCTGCTCGCTCACTTTCACAGCAGTGGCATCAAACTTGACCGGCTTTCGGCCTTGTGGGCGCAAGTTGTGCTGCAGCTGTTCCCAAGCCCCGTGCGGGTCAATGGCCGGCTGGTCCTGGTCGGGGATGGCATCAAGGCCCCCAAGCGCGGCAAGAAAATGCCGGCCGTAAAGCTCCTGCATCAGCAATCGGAATCGAACACCAAGCCAGAATACATCATGGGGCATTCCATGCAGGCTGTCGGCTTGCTCGTCCATGCGGCCAAGAGCGTCTTTTCCGTGCCGCTCGCCGTGCGCATCCATGAAGGTCTGGTATGGTCCAACCGCGACAAGCGCACCTTGCTCGACAAGATGCTCGGCTTGCTCGACATCCTAGCTATCGAGGTTCCTTTCTACTTTGTCGCCGATGCCTACTACGCCGCCGGCAAGATGGTGCGCGGCTTGCTCAAACAAGGCAACCATCTGGTGACCCGGGTCAAATCCAATGCGGTGGCCTACGCTCCCGCTCCGCGGAAGAAAGGTCGCAAGACAAGGGGGCGACCCAAGACCTATGGCAAGAAGATAAAGCTGACGTCTTTGCTTGCGAATATCAAATCGATGCAACAGGTTGCCAGTCCGGTTTATGGCGAGCGTAACGTCACTCTGTGCTATCGCGTCTGCGAGCTGTTGTGGCGTCCGGCGGGACGGCTCGTGCGTTTCGTGGCCGTCATCCACCCCACAAGGGGGGCCTGTATCCTGATGTGCACGGACACGTCGCTGAGCGCCGTCGACATCATCCGTCTCTATGGCCTGCGCTTCAAGATCGAGTGCAGCTTCAAGCAGGCGGTGCGCCAGATCGGTTCATTCGCCTACCACTTTTGGATGAAAGACATGATCCCATTGCGCTATCACAACGGCAATCAGTACCTCCATCGCAAATCGGCCGACTACCGAAGCCGCGTCAAACGCAAAATGCGCGCTTATCATGCCTTCATTCAGGCTGGCATTGTCGCCCAGGGACTGCTCCAGTATCTCGCTGTCGTTGCCCCCATGCTTGTCTGGGACTCGTTCAGGTCATGGCTGCGAACCATTCGCCCTGGCATCTCGCCATCGGAATTTGTCGTCGCAAACGCCCTGCGCCAGACACTTCCCGATTTTCTCCTGGCTCCCGCAAAAACCGATTCTCTCATGAAATTCATCGCCGACCGGCAAGACACCCAAAATATGCGCATTTTCCAATTGGCTTCGTGAACAAAAAGACGGACTCTTGAGTATTAACCTGTAACTCTTTAATTGATTTACGTCATTAGAATTGAAACTCTTGCAAGAAATAAGAATTCTCGAGCCCGCAATTCAGAGCCGCAGGGGGCAATCGATTAAAAAGGCGTTCCTTGTCTGGCGATCAGAATACCAATAATCACAAGAGCGGCTATACCCATTGTGGTCCATCGCAAGTATTTCATCATCTCCGCAAGACCGGTTTGGATCAGGGCAACCTGTTCGCTTAGGCGTTCCGTGGGGGCATTGAACTGCATTGGTAGCGGACGATCTATCTGTTTCTCATCGTATGGAGGTTTTACAGCCGCATAATCAAATCTGATGCTCTCGATTTCGATCTTTTGGTTTTCCTTTTCTTTGTTGTGCCAAATCATTCCCGAGCCATCTGGTTCCCAAACAATCTCT
>DASSEH010000110.1:0-1243 GCA_035695325.1 Candidatus Angelobacter sp. | reverse complement strand
CGCAAGTCAACGAGGGCCATCTGCGCAGAGATCGGCGCGATGACGCGGTGTCACTCTTATCGGAAACCTGCAGCCGCAGTCGTTGGGGAAATCAACCGGAAGCTGCAAGGCTGGGGAAACTACTTCTGCCTTGGAGCCGTGGGCCGGGCGTATCGGGCAGTGGACAACCACGCCCGCCATCGGCTCCGCCAGTGGTTGCAGGGTAAGCACCGGAGTCGGGGAGTTCACCCGATTCGTTATCCGGCGACCTACCTGCACGAAGAGTTGGGCTTGCTCCAGCTTGAGCGCAGGACATGCAACCTCCCGTGGGCGAGAGCATGAATCACCTTGTCCGAAAGCCGGATGCGGGAAATCCGCACGTCCGGTTTGATGAGCGGGGAGTGGAAACGGAGAGCATGGCAAGTTACTCAGGCACCAGCAACCGAAAGGGCTGGTCTCCGCTAAGGCTTCGCCTAAACTTCACCGCGCCACTCCTCGACTCTACAAACTGGTCATTTGGCTGCAGTTGAGATAGAAGCGAGGATGTTTGCTAAGCGGCAGGGAGAAGAGAAGCAACAGGAGTTTTGGATCGAGCGCACGCGAGTCTCCAAGGCTCCGAGCCAGGGTTTTTACAGCAAATTGAACGAACATTTGGAGGCGATGGATTTTGCGCGCCAGGTTTGGGCATTGTGCGAGCCGGCCTATCGGGAAGAGAGCCGGGGCGGGCGACCTGGGATTGATCCGGTGGTCTATTTCAAGATGCTTATGGTGGGGTTTTTCGAAAACCTGCGCAGCGAACGAGGGATCGCGGCGCGCTGTGAGGACAGCCTCTCGGTGCGGGCGTTTCTGGGATACAGTTTGGAAGAGAGCACGCCCGATCACAGCAGCCTGAGTGTGATTCGGCAGCGGCTCGGAGCGGAGATTTACCAAGGGGTTTTGGAGGTGGTGCTTACGGCGCTCAAAGCGCACGGGCTTTTCAAAGGTCGGCATTTGGGGATCGATTCCAGTGTGATGGAAGCCAATGCGAGTCTGCGCACTCTGGTACATCGTAATACGGAACAGGCCTATTGGGAGTATGTGAAGGAATTGGCGAAAAAGGAAGGCGTTGACCCCCAGGATGAGGCCGCGGTGCGCCGCTTCGATAAGAATCGGCCTGGACGCAAGACGAGCAATGAAGAGTGGAAGAACCCGCACGATCCGCAAGCCAAGGTGGGGCGCACCAAGGACGGAGCCTGCGACATGATTTATAAGCCCGAGCATGTGA
>DASSEH010000109.1:0-6310 GCA_035695325.1 Candidatus Angelobacter sp. | reverse complement strand
CGGAACACCGCCGCTGCTCGGTTGGCCGTGCGTGAGCGCGCCGCTGCCGGCTTTCACCAAGAGGGCGTCTGCGTGCCCATGATAGCAGCCGTCGAACTTGACGATCTTATCGCGCCCGGTGAACGCGCGCGCGAGGCGTATGCACGACATCGTCGCTTCCGTGCCGCTGTTCACCATTCGCACTTTCTCGATCGAGGGAATCCAATCGCAGATCAATTCCGCCATCTCCACTTCCAGCGGATTCGGAACTCCAAAACTCAATCCGCGCGTCGCAGCGTCGCGGACCGCTTCGACCACAACTTTCGGCGCGTGTCCGAGAATCGCCGGTCCCCAACTCCCCACGTAATCGATGTACTCATTTCCATCCACATCCCAGATCCGTGCGCCTTTCCCACGAGCAACGAAAAATGGCTCACCGCCAACATTGCGAAACGCGCGCACCGGAGAATTCACGCCGCTGGGTATGCGCTTTTGTGCGCGAGCGAATAGTTCGGACGACTTCGTCACGCCATCACAATACGCAAATTCGTTGAACGGTTGAAGCGCAGTTTGAGTCGTTCGCCGCGGCGAACGCCTATGTATCAATGCTCGGCGCTTGATACAAGCGCCGCTACAACGATATTGTCCGCTCTCGCAAGTCGGCGGGGTAGCCAAGTGGTAAGGTCGCGGTCTGTAAACCGTTTGGTAGCTAGGCGGCGAAAATCCGTTGCCAGCGTGTTGCCAGTTTAAGAACCGTTTATTTGGTTACGGAGCAATTTCAACCTGACCCTGCCCTTTTGCTGTGGATATGAAGCGGACGGACGGGTTGCCAGTCACACGCTTTCCTGATCGAATCAGCGCCATATCGTCGAACAAGTGTCGAGGGCGATATGTCTAGCGCGGCCGCGAGCGATGAGCCAAAGCGCGGATTCTCCATTCTTTCTTAGACGAAAAGGATTGGCGAGCGCGACTGGAATTGCTGGCGAGAGTGTTTCCCGATGAATACGGCCGTCGCGAGCCTGTTCCACCGCAACCAGCGCCGCCACCGCCACCGCCAGATTTATCGAAATCGATTCGACTTCCTGCTACGGCGCGCCCGATGTCGATCTGATGCAGTTTATGGAAATGAAAGCGAAACTGGAAGCCGCTGGCGTCAAAACCGACTTCCCGATCATGGACACGGCACCAGCATTTCAGGTCGCTACTAATGATGACGATGATGACGTTGGCAACGACCTGCCGGAAGCTGACAAGCTGCCGTAACGGATGCGAAGCAACTCCGAAACTGTTCGCGAGCAGGCGGCCGGGGTTTTCAAAAGCGGAAATTGGGGGGAACCCAACGCCCAACTCCGAACATTCGCGAGCAAGGGCCCCAACTCCAAAAGCTCTGACCCGAGCGCTGTCCGCGCTCTCACCCTCATCCGTCGGGTCTTGCCACCTATGTCGCGGCTTCCCAGCTCGCTCCATTCGCGACAGGTGCGTCGAACTCCGAAAGCCTTTGCGAAGTCAGCAGAAAATCGCACAATTCCGCTGGGCTTCTTTATCTTTACAACCGGTTCTCGCCCGATTGCGGTGTGTCCTTGCCAAAATTGATTCCCGCTATTGGGTATGGAGGCGCGCCGCCCGGGCATCGCCATTCCGCATATGAATCTTGTTCGATTTTTGGGCGACATCCTCTTTGTGCTTGCAACTGCTTCCGTAACATGCGCTGCCAATTCCACCCCCGCTGCGCCGCGTTTATTGAAGCCGGAAGATTTCGCGCAGGTCCGCTATGTGGACGAGCCAAATATTTCGAAAGACGGAAATCTCGTCACCTACGTCGTGAGAACGGCGGACATGGAGAAGGACAAACTTGCAGGAAATCTTTGGCTGGCGAAGTGGGACGGCTCGGAAAATCGCGCGCTTACTTTCGGAAGTAAAGACGCGGCCCATCCGCGCTGGAGCCCAGACGGGAAATGGATCGCATTTCTTTCCGGACGCGAAGACGAAAACGAGATCGGTCAACTGTGGATTTTGCCGATGGGCGGAGGTGAAGCTCAGAAGTTCACCGAGACAAAAGGTGGGGTGGAAGATTTTGCATGGGCGCCGGATTCGAAACGCATCGTTCTTGTCGTGAAAGATCCGGATCCGCGTGAGGCAGAGAAGAAGGAGAAAGAAAAGAAGACGGTACCACCGATTGTGATCGATCGGTTTCAATTCAAACAGGACATCGATGGTTACTTAACGAATCGCTACTCACATCTAGAGTTGCTTGACCTAACGAGCCGTAAACTGGAGCAGCTTACTTCCGGTAAACACGATGATGTGTTACCGGCGTGGTCGCCCCAGGGAAAGGAGATCGCCTTTGTCACAAAGCGTGGCAACGATCCCGATCGCAGCGAGAACTGGGATGTCTGGATCATCGGTGCAATGCCGGGAGCTAAGGAACGTCAGCTCACCACTTCTCCCGAATCCGATGCCGACCCGTATTGGGAAAGTGCGCCGGTCTGGAGTCCTGATGGGAAGACCGTGGCTTATATTCACGGCGGCGATCCAAAAAAGGTTGAGTATGCAGTGCATTCGCTCGCCATCATTCCCGCAAGCGGCGGCGAAGCGAAAGTGCTGACGCAGGATCTTGATCGCAACGTTGTTCACCCGCACTGGTCGCCGGATGGGAAGTCTGTCTTCGTTGTGCTGGAAGATGATGGCGTCCAGACGCTCGTCCGCGTTTCTGCGGCGGGCAATGCCACGGAAACCGTGGTGGGCGGCCGACGCACCGTCACCGCATACGATGTAAGCAAAAACGGCAACGTCATCGTGCGGGCGAGTACGCCGGAACGGCCGTACGAAATTTTCGCCGCGGAAGAGAATAGTTTGCGTTGCCTAACGAAACAAAACGATGCCTTTCTTTCGCAGATCAAACTGGCGCCGGTGAGCGAGACAAAATTCAAGAGCAAGGACGGGACCGAAGTAGACGGATTCCTCGTTAGGCCAAATGGGGTGGTGGGAAAGATTCCGACGCTGCTGCGGTTGCATGGCGGACCGGCATTGCAATACACGAACGAATTCGATTTCGAGAAGCAGCTCTTCGCAGCCAACGGGTACGCCGTCATCATGCCAAATCCGCGCGGCTCGACTGGCCGCGGCGAAAAATACGCGATGGGAATTTACGCTGCCTGGGGCAGCGTCGATGTCGAGGACGGTCTGGCCGCGGTGGATGATGCAGTCGCGCGTGGTCTCGCCGATCCCGACCGTCTCGTGGTGGGCGGTTGGAGCTACGGTGGAATTTCCACGAACTACATTATCGCGACGACCACGCGCTTCAAAGCCGCGGTCAGCGGCGCGTCAGCTTCCAACGTGCTCGCCGGCTACGGCACCGATGAATACATTCGCGATTACGAAAACGAACTCGGCCTGCCGTGGAAAAATCCGGAATTATGGTTGCGACTTTCCTATCCGTTCCTGCATGCCGACCGCATCAAAACGCCGACATTATTTCTCTGCGGCGAAAGCGACTTCAACGTGCCGCTTCTTAACACCGAACAAATGTATCAAGCATTGCGCAGCCTTGGTATCTCCACCGAGCTCGTGATTTATCCCGGCCAATTCCACGATTTGAAAAAGCCGAGCTATATCATTGATCGCTACAAACGCTATCTCGATTGGTACGCGAAGTGGATCAAACGCTAGGAGAACCTTAGGACAATCTTGCCGACGGCGCGGGTCGACTCGAGATCTTCGTGCGCGGCGCGAGCTTCCTCACCTTGATTGTTTCCAGCACCTTCATCGCGGCATTGTGACCAGGAATGCCGCTGACTGCGCCGCCGCGGTGTGCGCTTGAGCCGCAGAGAAAGACCTTCTCAAATTCCGTCTCAACTCCCCACCCACCCACTTGTTCTTTTGTCTCGGCAAAAGGAAACGTCAGTGCGTTCTGGAAGATATTGCCATGGTAGAGGCCGAGTGCTTCCTCGATGTCGACTGGACTTTTGCTTTCGATGCAGAAACTCCCATCGCGTGCAATAGCAAGGCAATCTTCCAGCGGCTCCGCCAACCAGCCATTTAGTTCTTCGACGAATTGTTGTTCCGCGCGCTGACGCATCGCATCATTGTTCTGGGTAAACAAACGCCATGGCGTATCGAGACCGAAGACTGTCATGGTGTGGAATCCCTGCGCGCGCAGGTCTGTCGATAGAATACTGTTATCGGTGAGCGTGTGACAATAGACCTCGGAAGGAACTTTGTCGGGCAGCTGCCCCTGCAAGGCCTGTTGATAGCTGAGGTTCATTTCGCCGTAGCCTTCGTTAATACGAAACGTGCCGCAGAAAGCGTCCGCTTCGGGGTGACGCTTCGTTTTTAGTTTCGGCAACCGGCGGAGGAGCATGTTGATCTTGAACACCGAGCCCTCATCTGTCCGATCCGGCTGATACGGTCTGCCCAGCAAGTTCGCCAGCACGTTCCTGCCAAAGTTTACAAGAACGAAGCGCGCCTCGATTGCGTGCGTTTTTCCATCGCAGTCAAATTCAGCGCCTCGCTTTTTCCCGGTCACATTCAGCGAGTGAAGATGGACTCGCGTTAACATCTCCGCCCCGCTGTTTCGTGCGGCCTTCTCCAACTCGCGCACGACACCACCCATTCCACCAACGGGCACCTTCCATTCGCCGGTTTTGTTCCCTATCACATGGTAGAGGAAACAGCGGTTCTGCAGCAGCGTCTCATCGTAGGGATGGGTGAAGAGGCCAACCTTCGCGTCCGTGAAAACCAGACCGCGAAGGAAATCGTCTTGCAAATAGCGTTCCACTACGCAACCGAGTGGTTCTTCAACCAAACTGCGCCAGGCCTCGCGGTGTGTATCGTCTGCGTCGAAGCAACGCCGGAAATCTTCTTTCGCCACGAGCGGCTCCAGCATTGTGTCCCAGACATTTTCGGCAAAGACACGAACCAAGCCGTAAAATTTCTTGAGCTGCTCCGCCTCCGCAAAACTTCCAGTAAGCTCGAAGATGGATTGACGACTCGCTTCCTCGGAGACGTTGCTCAAGAGCAAGCCGTCGTGGCGACCATTTTTCAAATACGGCGTGAACGACCTGGTCGCGCGTCTGCGCAGCTCGAGTTTCAGGCCAAGATCGCGAATAATTTTCTCCGGGAACAAGCTGACCAGGTAAGAGTAGCGCGACAGATATGCATCGTAGTCCGGGAAAACTTTTTGCGAGGTGGTGGCTCCGCCGATGTAGTCATTTTTCTCCAACACCAGGACACTCAAACCGGCCCGCGCGAGATAAGCCGCGGCCACGAGACCATTGTGTCCGGCACCGAGGACAACCACGTCGTATTTAGTTTTCATTGCAACTCTTGTGTGATGGAAAGCGCAAGTGAAGTCATCTTCATTTGGTCACACCCGCTCGAGGGCCAATGCAACGCCTTGGCCAACACCGACGCAAAGACTCACTAAGGCACGCGACTGTTGCTGTCTGCGCAAAGCATAAGCGGCAGTCATCACCAAACGCGCACCGCTCGCGCCAAGCGGATGCCCGAGCGCGATCGCGCCACCGTTACCGTTGACATAATCAGCATCATCGGCCAGACCGAGGCTACGCGTACAAGCGAGCACCTGGGCGGCGAAGGCTTCATTGATTTCGATGCGGTCGAACTCGTCGAGGCGCCGCCCAATCTTGGTTAGCAATTTGTGGATCGCTGGCACTGGTCCGATGCCCATGATCCGCGGAGCAACTCCGACCGCCGCCGCGCTGATGATGCGCGCTAAGGGTTGCAAGCGGTGTGTGTTCAGCGCTGCGGCCGACGCCAGTAGTAATGCACAGGCACCATCGTTTATGCCGGAGGCATTGCCTGCGGTGATGGTGCTATCCGTGCCCAAAAGTGGTTTTAGTTTAGCCAGTTGCTCAAGCGTGATCTTAGGGCGCGGATGTTCGTCCTCATCAACGATGATGCTGTCGCTGCCATTGCTGATTTGCACTGCAGTGATCTCTTCCGCCAGCCAACCTTCCGCCCGTGCGCGCGCAGTGCGCTGCTGGCTGCGCAATGCATATGCGTCCTGGCAGTCGCGTGTAATGCCGCGTTCGCGAGCGAGGTTGTCCGCGGTTTGCGTCATCGAATCGACGCCGTACCGCGACTGCATCACCGGATTAATGCAATGCCATCCGAGCGTACTGTCCTCCAGTTTTTGCTCGCGAGTAAATGCAGCTTCAGCTTTAGGCATGACGAACGGCGCGCGAGACATACTTTCGACGCCCCCAGCAATCACAAATTCAGCGTCGCCGCCGGCGATCGCGCGAGCGGCTTGACCAACTGCTTCCAGGCCAGAAGCGCACAACCGATTCACCGTCACTGCCGGCACTGT
>DASSEH010000108.1:0-1705 GCA_035695325.1 Candidatus Angelobacter sp. | reverse complement strand
ATTTCAGCGATCAGGATCAGCGCTGCCAGAAACAAAAGGGTGAGCGAGAGGACGCGATGGAACTTTCCAGCCTGGGTTTCGATCCAGGATTCAGAAGAGTGGATGATCTCCCGGCCGTGCTCGGAGTCGGTACAGTCGTTTTTCCTCGCACAGGCGTTACAGGTGTGGGCGGGTGCCCGATACCGCACGACCTCGCGCACTGGGTCGCGATAGTGCGGATGCAGATTATGGCCGCAGGGGCATTCCCAGACATCCAGGTGGCCGTGATATTTGAAGCCAGCCGTGCGGAATTGTCCCGAACGCCGATGCGAGTGACGGCCGAACCATTCCAGTCCGGCGGCCACGACCATGAGGAAGCCCGCATACCCGGCAGCCAGCGCGACCTCAATGTGCAGCGGCCCGATCATGGCTGACGCTCTGCCATTTCGCTGATGTCGGTGAACAGCGCGACCTCTGCTTTTTTTTCGGAAATCAGCGGCACCATGTGACGCAAACTGAGCCAGCAGAGATAAATCAGCGGCAGCACGCCGCCGAGAATGAACACCGCGTCACCCGGCAAGCGCAGCCACTCGAGTAAGGCGTTGGTTGAACCCTGCAGATAGGCCAGACTGCGCGCCTCAAAGTAGCCGTGGCTCACCGATTCGTACAATTGCAGGAGTCCCAACGGAAACAACGTAGCAAACACCATCCAGGCCAGTCCGAGGTTGAGCGACCAGAAGCTGATTTTCGCCGCCCGGTCCGACCAGCGTTCGGCAGGAATCATGTATCGTAGACAGAATAGCGCCAGGCCCACCGCCAGCATTCCATACACTCCCATCATTGACGCGTGGCCGTGATTGGCTGTCAGCGCCGTGCCGATTTCATAATAGGAAACAATTGGGAGGTTGATCAGGAAACCAAACACACCGGCGCCCAAAAAATTCCAGAATCCGACCGAAACTAGGAACATGACCGCCCAGAAATGCGGGAAAGTGGCCCTGGACTTGCCGTGCTGGAGTGTGCCCAGTTGCAGGAAACTCCAGGCCTCAACTGTGAGAAACGTCAGCGGAATTACCTCCGCCGCCGAAAAGAAGGCCCCCAGCGCCATATGCTCGGCAGGTTCGCCCGAAAAATAAACGTGATGCATCGTGCCGATCACGCCGCCAGCCGAGTACAGTACGATGTCCAGGTAGATCAACGTGAGCGCCACGCGTTCATGCACGACTCCCAGCAGCACAAAGATGTAAGCGACCATGATCGTCGTGAAGAGTTCGAGAAAATCTTCGACCCACAAATGCACGACCCAGAACCGCCAGAATTCCGTGGTAGTAAAATGAGACGTGGGCCGCGCCAGCAACCCCACCGCGTAAAACGCCGGAATGGAGAGCGCGGAGAAGAAGAACAACCAAGGCATGTTGCCCTTGTGGTCGCCCGCCAGCCGACCGCGCAATCCCCGAAACAAGAGGATTACCCAAAAAAACAGCCCAATCGTCAGCAATACCTGCCAGAATCGTCCAAGATCGAGATACTCGAATCCCTGATTGCCGAACCACACCCACCAATTCTTCAAGCCGCCGTGGATGCCGATGTATTCGCCGGCCATGCTGCCGAACACGACTAACGCGAGTGCACCGAGCAATCCGTACGCCAGCCAAGCCTGATGCTTCGGCTCTCGGCCGGCGATCATCGGCGCGAGGAATATTCCCGCCGCCAAAAAAGACGTCGC
>DASSEH010000107.1:0-1756 GCA_035695325.1 Candidatus Angelobacter sp. | reverse complement strand
GGTCGGTGATCCCGAGCGGCGCCAGCGCCTGCGCATAAAAGGCGATGGAGCGTTCGATGTCGCTGACCGATAGGAAGACATGATCAAGCACGGCTAGCCCTCAGTTCGACCGATTTGGTGGCCGCTTCGTGCATCAAGTATATAATCGCCGTTCTGTTCTGGGAACAGATCAAGCTCCATCCCCCAACCTGCTTATGAAAGCCCGCGCCGTTCTCGGCAGTGAGTTTGTCACACCGATCCTTAAGGGCAACCACCAATCCCTCAAATGAAGCCTATGATGCGGGTCGAGATGCGGACGCTATCATCGCCCATCGTCGTGCCATGGCAGCGCAGGGAGTGACGGTACCCGGCGTTGCATGACGCGCAGTCGCTCGATCGTCATGGGCTTCGGTGGCTTCACCGGCTTCGGCTCCGGCGGCTTGCCGAAGGTTCGATGCGGCTTCACCTCACGCGCCAGTGCCGCCAGCCTCACAGCCTCGACCTCGTCAACCGTGCGCCAACGGTTCGAGAACCTGAAGATGTTGACGAGGCGCGGTCTCTGCCTGCCGCTGGTCCGTCGTTGTGATGCTGGCGCGGTCGCCGTCGTCATCACCACGTCACTGCTTTGTGCCAACAACAGAAGTGCAGGTCGGTTTGCTGGCAACCTGTTTCCTCGCGTCAGGCTAGGAACACTTCGAATTTGAACTCGTTTTGTCAGCTTTTGTAGCGACCGCCTTGCAATGCAACCTCATCCGTCTCCCGCCGCGATGATTTCGCGCGGCTGCCCTTGGTCGCGCACCAGCCAATAGACGGCGCCCAGCGCGAGGATGGCTGCGGCGAGCGCCAGCAGATGGAAGGCATCCGTGCTCGACAGATCGAGAATGATCAATTTGCGTACCACCGCCAGCAACGCAATCAGGATGACAGAGCGTACTTGCACAACACTGTCGCGCCGCTCCGCCACCACCAGCAGGGAGCGCTTGAACTCGAGTGCAATGATGACGGTAAAGATCATGCCGAACACCGTCTGGAACACACCATAATCGGTCGGATCGAAATTGGTTGCCCAGATGCTGAGCAGGATTTTCAGCGTCAGATTCCACAGCGCGAGGGCAATGATGATGGCGATCAGCGTGGTCAGCATCAGGACGCAGACTTGCTCGAATTTCTGGTAGAGCGTCAGCGGCTCGAACGACAGGCGCAGATCAGAAAATTCCTTTTTCAAAGGCATCGTCGGCTCCATCAGCCAGCGGGCTTTAGGCATAGCATGATTTTCACAATGATAGTGCCGTACGGTCGTGACGCCCCCTTTTGGGTCAAACCCGGACTTCCTCCTTGGGGGCCGCACGTCCGCTTCCGCCGAGTGCAGACATTGGTCCGGGAGGGCAGTCCGTTGGTCAGGCGGCGCAATTCTGCTTAGTTTCCTGGCCCTCCTCTACTTGGCCCCCGGTCCTCCGACAGGATAGTCACTGGAACGCTATTCGCTCCTCCCGCGCGCGTACTGTTCGCAGGGAGCGCTGCGCTCCCGCCGGGCGTGTCGTCTCCCTGGCCGCCCGGCGAGTTGCTAGGAAGGCCTCAAGCGGTCGTAAAGTTTCTCGAGCACGCTGCGCGTGACTGCAAGATCCTGCTGTGAGATGCCGCTGAGCTGCTCGGCTTCGAACTTGGCAAGGTGGGCAATAAGCCTCGTGAAAAGGCTGCGTCCGCTTTCTGTGAGAGCAAACGCTCTCGGCTTGCCGCCAACATAGCCCCTTTCAGTGAGACTATCGAGCGCGTCTTC
>DASSEH010000106.1:0-20672 GCA_035695325.1 Candidatus Angelobacter sp. | reverse complement strand
GGCCTGCCGCGAAATGCCGTGCCGCTCACAACATTCCTTCATTGTGTAATCGCCTGATTCCAGCTCCTCCAGGAATCGCTTTCGTTGCTCCACTATTCCACTCACATTCCATGGCATGTCCCCCTTCTACATGCCACCTTTAGTGACCTAAATAGTGTCAACCATGTCCCCGGTTTCGTTTGTCAACCATCTGCCCGGTTTGTACCAGGAGACGGGCACAGGGCTGCCCGTGTAAAGGCAAGATGGCCAAAAGCCAGGAGCGAACAGCAGCCAGCCCGGCAAACATCCAACCCCGGAAGAGAGGAAATATATGTACTGCAACTACTGTGGCAAGGTCATTCAGGATGATGCACAGCTTTGCGCCTATTGCGGAAAGCGCATGGCAGGTGTGATTGCGCGCAAACGGCTGGTACGTCCGCGCCAGGGACGCAAAGTCGCCGGAGTCTGCGAGGGCTTCGCCGAATATTTTGACGTTGATGTTTCCCTGGTGCGCATTGTCTGGCTTGTCTGCTCGCTTTTTGGGTTGATTGGAGCCATAGCCTACGCGGTGTGCTGGATTGTGATGCCCGAAGAGCCGCTTATGCTGCAGTCTCCCGCAGGCCAGGCCAGCAGCGTTCAGCACAGCTAGTGAAAATTGATTATTCAGGACAAGCCTGCTCAGCGGATTGCACAAAAAAAACTGTTCCACGCTGATAAGTAACAGTGTCTTAGTTCAATGAGAGGGTTCCTCCATTGGCCGCGCCGACTGCCACTGTACTTTCCATAGATTCCGGGCAGACATATTCGGACCCGGGGCGATTTACCGCGCAGTTCGGAGTGACGGTCGCTCGTCACTTCGTTGCCGGATGTGCAGTGGCATTCGCGGGCGACGATGCCGCCTCTTGCGAAACAGGGGAATCGAACGGAATTATAATCGCGAAAATGGAATGGGAGCAGCTTTCGGATGAAAAGCTTATTGCCCGCTACCGTGCTGAAACGAATCAGTCCCGGGCGGAGCAATATACTAATGAGCTGTTCCGTCGCCATCACCTAAAGGTGGCGCGCTGGTGTCTCGCCTTCACCAACGATCGTGAATCCGCCGCGGACCTGGCCCAGGAAATCTGCGCCAAGGCTTACAAGAGTCTTTTCTCCTTTAACGGACAATCAAAATTTTCCACCTGGCTATTCTCCATAGCTCGGAACCACTGCCTCAATGACATACGGTCACGCTCCAGCCTTCCGGCCATGGATTCACTTCACGTGGTCATCGACACCTTGCCCGACCTTGCATTGGAAAATCCAGATTCCATGATGGAGCGCAAACAAATGGCGGAAATCGCGCGCCAGATCGTTTGCGAAGCATTAGAAGAGACGGAAAGGGTGGTGTTTACCCTTCATTTTGCCGAAGGACTTCCCCTGGACGTGATAAGCCGCATGCTGAACCTGACGAACGCCAGTGGCGCCAAGGCCTATGTGGTCAGCGCCAAAAGAAAACTCGAGCGGGCAGTCAGAATGTGGAAGGCCAAGAGTTAAAACACCACTGAGGAAACACGCATGGACGAAAATACAAAAAAAGTAAACTCGTGGCGAGATGGAATCTCTGCCGGCGACCATTGCCTGACTCTGGACGCCCTGCAAGACCTTATGGACGGAAGCCCTTCTGACCTCAAGGACGCCCAGCATCTATCCGGTTGCGCGCACTGCCAGGCAGAGCTGGCCATGCTCAGAAGCTTTGAGCGGGCACTTCCAGCAGAGAATGACCAGGCAGCAGCGGACTGGATTACCGCCCAGTTGCAGCGCGCACAAGGCATGCCTGGCGCGCCCGCCAATGTCCCGTTTTGGCGCGGCTGGCTGAGGGTTCCACGGATTGCCACTGCCGCGGCACTTATGTTGACGGTTGGCCTGGGGCTCTCTCTTTATATTTCCAGCCGCCAGGAACGGCCCTTATTACACGGCAGTTCTTCGGAAAACCTGACGATGAGATCGGGCGATATTCGGCTTACCGACCCATCTGGCGAGCTCGACCGGGAGCCTGAGAACTTTCGCTGGGAAGCATTGCCACTCGCCAAAAGTTATTCCATTCAGTTGCTTGAAGTGGATGGGACCGTGCTTTGGAATGGACAGTCGGCGGAAAATATCCTGATCACAAACCCTGAACTGAAAACGAAGATGCGCCCCGGCAAAACACTTTTATGGAAGGTCACCGCACTGGATGCGCTGGGCAAACCGATCGCGAGTTCGAGCCCAAACCGGTTTCGGGTCACGGCTGCGAAGTAAACCGCTAAGGAAGTAACAGCTAAGATTGAAGCGCGTTGCAGCATGGAAATGCCTGGCATTTCCAATGCCAGGACCACAGGCAGCAGTTATCCTGGGCAAAAGGGCGATGCCTTACCTGTCAATACTCTGCCCTAATTCAACCGAACAGACAGCACATGATTGCTGATGCTTCGTCAAAAATTGAAACTTCGTCTCCAGTGCTTCCAAATCGGCATCAGCAGCTCCATCCGCACTGTCTTTCCCGGGTTTGCCCCATTCGATAAAGGCGCGCCAATACGCTCGTGATAGCCGTTGATATTCCGGACACACCCTGCACATCCTAAAAGCCCTCAGATTCCTGCGGAACTGCCTTCTGATGTTTAAGACCCTTGCGGCAGGGCTGTGGAACAGAAATTTTTGCGGAATCATTTGCGACCCCAGGGACCGCTGGAATGAGGGCCTGGCCCAAAGTGCTCACATATCCTGGTTGCCATCATGCTGGCGCTGGCCGTCTCTGCAATATACTTGGCTCTTCCGATATACTCGCTTCTCGTTTGTGCCGTTGAGCCCCCCAATTCGTATCCTTTTGCTGGTCCTAACAGCCGTTTGTGCGGTTCATGGTTTTTCACAGCCACAGGAAGACATTAAAAACCAGCTCGCACAGGCGGCGGCATTGCGCGAGAAGGGGGCTTTCACGGAATCCCGCAGGATTTACGAATCCGTTTTGCATGGGCTTCCGGTTGGGACCGCCAGTCATGAACTCGGGGAGGTCCTGATTGGTCTAAGTCAGATTGCCAACTCGGAAGGCCACTACGAACTTGCAGTGGCCAAGGCGCACGAGGCCGCGGAAACCTATGAGAAACTGGGAGACAAAAACGGGGAAGCACGTGCCCGCAATGACGCAGGCCTGGCCTGGATGAATTCGGGAAAATACCCGGCGGCGGCACATGAACTGGACACCGCACTCAGCCTGAACCGGCAAACTGGAAATGCCCGGACAGCCATGTTCATACTCAATAATCTGGGCAGCGTCTATTACTATCAGTCGAAATATTCGGAGTCTTTTGGCGCGTATGACGAAGCCATGCAGCGACTGGAACGGTCGAAAGGCGAGCCGTGGGCCCGGTACTGGCGGCAAATTACTCTGCTCAATCTGGGCGCTTTGTACCAGAAACTCGGGAATTACCAGCGCGCTCTCGCGGTGAACAAAGAGCTGGAACAATCGCCGGAAGGATTGACACAGGGAGACCTCGGGCATCTGTATGCCAACCTCGGTGTGCTCTATCGGCGTTTGGGCGATCCGCAGAAGGCGCTGGATGAATACCGGAAAGCGGAGCAGTCTTATTCCCGCAAACACGATGTGGACGGAGAGATTGGGGTATTGAAGAATACTGGAATTGTCCTGGCCCTGGATCTTGGCCGTCTGCAGGATGCACTCAGGACTTTCGGGTCGGCCCATGCCCTGGCGGAAAAAGCCAATGACCGGCGCGAAGCAATGCAGTCCCTTCTCTACCGGGCAGAGACGCTGTACCGGATGGGGCGCTTGCCGGAAGCCAAAAAGCAATTCGAGGCCGCGCTCACCGAGGCCAGTGAAATTGGAACCGTGGAAGAGCAGTGGAAAGCTTTGTATGCGCTGGGACGAATCGCGGAACATTTCGGCGAACCCACTCTGGCAGAGGCAAAATACCGCGACGCGATCTCCAAAATTGAAAGCATGCGGTCGAAAATCCAGTTGTCCCGGCTCAAGTCAGACTTTCTGGCCGACAAACGCGATGTCTATGACGGCATGATCAGGCTGTTGCTCACGCGCAACGATACCGCCGCTGCCTTTGAATACATGGAGCGCAGCCGGGCCCGAGTATTCCAGGACAGCTTCTATAGCGGAAAAGTCCTGCCTGGCGCAACGAACCTGCGGTCGATCCAAAAGCGACTGGGGGCTTCCACTGCTTTGATTGAATTTTGGGTGGGGCCGGATGCTGTCGCAGCCATCTGGATCACTCAGGACTCCGCGGGCATAGCGCAACACCAGACCTCTCCGGCTGAAATGAAAACCGTCGCCAGCGTTGTCGGGAGTCTTCCAGAAAATCTGCGAGAAAACTGGCAGGCTGATTTTCAAAGGCTGAATTCGTTCATACCCAGTGGACTAACGCCCTTACAGGATGATCGATATACACATATCCTGATTGTTCCTGACGGTTTTTTGGGCCTTGTTCCCTTTGAACTGATATCGGCTTCTTCCGGACAACCGCTTCTCGAAAAGCATGACGTTACCTATCTGCCCAGCGCCGTGCTGTTGGCGCGTGGCGCCTTGCAGCAGTCAGGACGCTTCCAATTCCCCTGGCGACGGCAACTCATTGCCTTTGGCGCTCCCGATGTAATCTCCGGAGTTGGGAACTCGCTGGTAAGTTCTGATGGTCAAGGTCGCGATGTTTTACCCGGCTCCGCGGAAGAAATCCAGCAAATCGCGCGGATGAGCCAGGGGAGAAGCAGAATTTTTATCGGCAAGTCGGACCGGAAGCAAAGCTTTTTCGACGAGACCCGTTCCAGCGCAGCTCTGCTTCACATCAGCACCCACGCCGTAGCCGATATGGACAATCCTGAGCAGTCGCGCCTTTTATTTTCGCCGGACGAAGCAGGACAACCAAACAACTATCTGTTTCTGAAAGAGCTGTATGATCTGGACCTGCGCGGCGTGAGCCTGACAACACTTTCCGCATGCGATACCGAGAGAGGGCAGCTGGCGCCAGGCGAGGGCGTGCAGGCCTTCAGCCGCGCTCTGCTTGCGGCAGGTTCTCAATCGGTGGTGACTACACTCTGGCGAGTCCCTGATCAGCCCACTGCTGATTTCATGAAGCAGTTTTATTTCTTTCTGCTCAAAAAACATAAACCCCGGGCCGAGGCCCTGCGCCTGGCCAAGCTGGAGTTTCTCCATTCGGGGACCGCTTTGAACCATCCGCGATATTGGGCGACATTTGTTCTGAATGGCGATGGCGTTGATCCTGTGCCAGAGTTTATTCCCTGGCAGGCGGTGTTGATTCCGATTCCTGTGCTCGTCCTCGTGGTGTTGTTTTTCCTGCGACGGCGAAACATCAGGTCACGGAATCAAGCTGGCGACAACGAATTTGGCAAAGCAAGGGCTGCTAATTCCTGCATGTGACTACAGGTCCCCGGCCCTTGCCTGCATAGTCATCAGGGAACCGAAACAATGACTGGACCAATGGTCTGCGCGGCGGTGTCGCCCTGCAAGCCCAACATTTGAACAGGCTCAGAAGCGCTGATGTGTACGGCAGTTGCTCCGGCGGGAGGCTGCGGAAAGAAATCGAGAATATCTTCCGTAATTTTGCTCACGCCGGCAAGAGAAACGCTGGATGTCTGCAGCACTTGATTGCTGGAGGACAGCAGTTGAATCGTGATCTGTGCGGAATTCTGGTTTGGGTTCTGCAAAGCCAGACCGGTAAAGGCCGTGCCGCTCCGGCTCCACGGCAGCGTGGCAGTGGTGTATGTAACGCGGGAAAACAGAGGGACCGTCGCGCCAATCACAGGATTAGAACTGCTGCCCACCTCCGCTGTATGAAGATAAGGATAGTACATCACCCTTTCCGTGCTGTTCCTGACGCGCACACGCACGCCATCCAGCAGCACCGTTTGGTCCAGCGTTATATCAATTTCGCTGGCAGAGACGAATTTAGAAGTGACTGTATTTGCGCCTTCCACGTCCACGGTGGCCGAAGGCGTAAAACCCGTACCCCAAATGGCGATCACCGAACCGGCGGGAACCTGTACTCCCGCTGGAGTCACGCTGGTGATATTGATCGTGCCGCCAATGGTCAGAGTTCCGGCAGACACTTGCAGTGGCGAGTACGGCTGCCCCGAAGCATTGAGAAAGACTGTACTGGATGGATCAAGGTTCACGGAGGTTTTCGTTCCCAGCGGCGCATCTGGCCTGACTGGCAGCACAATGGCCACGATTGGGGAGTCGCTTACAGTACCGAGCTGTGCATCCGGAGAGAGCAGCGCCACGCTAAACCCGCTCGTCGTTCGGAGAGCTACTCCGCATGATTTCCCCGAAGGAGAGTTGACGGAAGCTCCCACGCCCGTCCCGAAGACTGCGCTGGAAAGGGCTATGCCCTGGCTTCCCGCGCCTACCGGCTTAGGCTCCGTCACCGACAGTTGCAACTGATAGAACCCGCCCGGCGGAACCGTTGCATTCTGAAGTGTCAAACATATCCCGGGACAAGGAGGCGGCGTGGTTTGGGCCTGGCATGTACCGGAGGCGAAAGCAACTAAGGTGACTACGGCCATCCCAAGAATGGTCCCTGGCAGCTTGCTCATACAGGAGCGTAAAAAAGTAATCCGATTTTCCATTTTTTGAACTTTCTCCCGTCAGTAGATTGAGGCTATCTTAAAGCCTGGAATGATACGAAAAAACTGGCGTCGGGGGGACCGCCGCGACTGTACAGCATATGGCGTTAGAAACCTTACTCCAGCAGGAGTTTCTGGTCAAGACAATGCTTAAAAACCAATGGGGAAGTAATTTCGTTTACTGGCGTAATGGGTAAGGCCGCTACGTGGAATCTTGATCCCGTCGGGTGCTGGATTGAGTGCTTCTTCAATGTAGCCCGCAGTGTCGATGTCCGCAATCGTGAACAAGCAAGGAGAATGTCCGGTATATGTTCCGAAATGGAACGCCACGATTTTACCAGCGTTGTATGTCTCTCCGGCGCTATTCTTGCGCCAAGTATTGTCGTAAGATACTTCCCACGATATTGAGAATGATATCGATTGT
This sequence comes from Candidatus Angelobacter sp., assembly GCA_035695325.1. Taxonomy (GTDB): domain Bacteria; phylum Acidobacteriota; class Terriglobia; order Terriglobales; family Acidobacteriaceae; genus Angelobacter. The sequence goes on along the minus strand of DASSEH010000106.1, from coordinate 13,651 downwards.
CGTGTAAGGCCTAACTGATTATGGATCTGCGCAAACTCCCAGCTCTGGAATTGTTGCGAATCTGTCTCACTTCTGGGAATGAAGAGGCATGGGCAGAATTTGTGCGCAGGTTCCAACCTTTAATCGCCGCAGTTGCCTTTAAGACGAGTCGCCGTTTCCATTCCCCTTCGCCCAGCCTGGTTGATGATCTGGTGCATGACACCTACGTCAAAATCTTTGAAGACAATTGCAAAGCATTGCGGGAATTTAACCCTCATCATGAAAACGCACTTTTCGGCTTTGTGCGGGTGATTGCCTCTAACGTGACCCAGGACTATTGGCGAAGAAAGTTGAGCGAGAAGCGAGGAAGCGGAAAGGGCGAGGAGAGCCTCGGGGAAAATGAGGAATTTCTCCTCAAGACCAAATCTCCAGATCGCTCGGAGAGCGAGGTACTGCGCCGAGAAATCAAACAGGCACTGGAGAAGCTGTTTCCCGGCCCCGGCCACGCCCGTGATCGCGCAGTTTTTGAATTTTATTATGAGCAGGGATACACGGCCAAAGAGATTTCGGAGTTGCCTATGGTCAGGTTAACGATCAAGGAGGTCGAAAACCTGTTGCTGCGAATCACAAGAATGATTCGTTCGGAATTTTTTTCCGGGGGAATGTGAAAGGGCGACAACCTGAAAAGAAAAGAACGGAACCAGGGAGCTGTTGGCGTATGTCATCTACATTGTTAGGGATTTATTAATACTTTACGTTATTACTACTGAGGAGAAGAGAGTACGGTGAATCAGCCCGGTCATGCAAAGGATGCTCAACTGGAACGCTATCTGCAACAGACCGATGACTTTGGGGACGAGCACCGATGGGTCGAATTGCATCTCTTTGATTGCGCCGTTTGCCGGGAAAGAGCGCTTGATCTGGGAAGGGTTTATTTTGCTCCTTTGAGGAGTTTTACCGTGAGTAAAGAACCATATCCGGGATGCCCCGATGAAACGACATTGCAAAACGTGGCTGCCGGTATTTCCCCGCCTGAAACTGCGGCACACATTCGTCAGCATGCCGATCAGTGCGAACGGTGCAGGACCATTTTGAATAGATACGTTGAAGAGTTTTCTCCGGAACTGCAATCTGAAGACCGTGAACTGCTCGGCCAATTACAAAGTTCCCAGGCAGCATGGCAGAAAAAAATAGTTCGACAGTGGATGCCCCGATCAAAGGGGGAACGGCGGCGCTTCTTCAATCGAAGCGCTGAGGCTCCCATAACATGGTGGCCCAGAGCGGCGGCTTTAGCCGCCGGGGTTGCCGTCGTTATCGGCGGGTTGATTCAGGGCCCGGCAGTTCTGGCAAAATATGAACTGCGACATGCGCAAAATCTGGTATCTGCAGCGTATGAGGAACGGCGCACCACGGAGATGCGGCTGCTTTCAGTTCCTTTCGCACAATACAATCCTCTGCCAACCGAAATGGGAACCCCGGACCGCAGAGAAGCGGACAACACTCGCGTGGCCCTGTTAGCAGCGCTGGGAGCCCTGGCAAAAAAAACGAAATCCGGAAGTTTATCTGAGCCATGGATGGATCTTCAGGGGCAAATCCTGCTTCTGCAAATGAACCCCGACGCCGCAGTGGAAGTGCTGGAAAAAGCGCATGCCGACAATCCGGACAAGCCTCGCTTGAATATCACCCTGGCCGCCAGCCGCTTTGAGCAGGATAGCCGGGCAGACCATCCCAATCTGGCGAAGACCATCGATTTACTGAAAGGCGTAGCCGATAATCCACGAGCTGATTCTCAAGAGCGTTCCGTGGCTCTTTTTGACCTTGCGATCGCTTACGAAAAAAGTCAGATGTGGGATTTGGCTGTAGCCACATGGAAAGAGTATCTGAAGCTTGATCCCAAAGGACAATGGTCAGGAGAGGCGACGGAACGGCTCCATAGGGCTGAATCAAAGAGTTCTGCCCGGATGCCTCCGGACTATAAGCTGCCTTCATTCCTGCTGGCGCATTCTTCCGATTATCAGCTCCAGGATGATGTGGAAGAGTATCAGGAGATAGCCTTGCGCGAGTGGCTGCCGCAAGCCCTTGAGAAACCAGAGAGCGACTCCGTTCCGGCCCTTCACCGCCTGGCTGATCTGTTGTCGTTGCAGCATTCAGATCCCTGGCTGAATGACTTTCTTCTTTCGCTGCAGCGTAAGGATTTATTTGCGGTGCAGGCTCTCGGTGCGGCAATCGGGGAGAACAGGAAGAGCCACAATGAGGAAGCAGCTCGGCAGGCCATGATTGCGGCGCACTTTTTTGCGCAGCGGCGCAATTTTGCCGGAGAGCTGCGTGCTCAGTTTGAAGCCGTCTACGCGCATCAGCGAATCCTGGATGGAAAGGATTGCTTCACACGTGCTGCAGCCCTTGAAAAACGGATGGCTCCAACTTCTTACCACTGGCTGCAAGCGCAGCTTGCCCTGGAAAAAGCGAGTTGCAGCAACCTCCTGGGCAATTTCGCCGATACCCACGGCTATCTTGATGCCAGCCGCAGGATTGGCGAACAGTTCAATTTTCCCGGAGTACTGATTCGCGAGGTAGGGTTCACCGCTTCTATTGAAAGACTACAGAAATCTGACGACGCCTGGGCCAAAAGCGTCCATGGCCTCGGGCTTTATTGGCGAGGCGCCTATCCGATTGACCGGCTGGTCAACTTGTATGGGGTCATGATGCAATATGCGGAGGACAAGAAACTCCCCTATCTTCAGGAAGCACTGCTGCAACAAACCATCATCAATCAAAGCCGCGAGAGCGATGAGAATACGATAATTGCTGGAATTCTGCATAAGCAGCTGGCAAATGTCCTGTTGACGCTAAACCGGAATGCAGCCGCCATCCAGGAAAATGCCGTCGGTGAAGAGCTTCTGAAAAGAACCCCCTCTGAAATTGCGGCGCAGGCATACAGGTTGTCCACGGATATTGCGCTCGCCGAGATATTGATGCGGCGTGGAGAAATATCATCGGCACTGGAAACTCTTCAACCGGCAGGCGATTTGCTCTCCACTGTCCAGGACAGATTTAGCGCGTTGAATTGGCATCGGGTGATGGGAACCCTTGATCGGCAATCAGAACGCCTCGATCAGGCCGCAGCCCAATATAAAGCCGGAATTGAAATTGCTGAAGAATCACTCCGAACTATTACGGACGCATCAAGCAGACTGAAATGGGTCACCGGCGCCGATGAGAGCTATCGTGGGTGGATTCAGGTTTTACTGAAACAGAAAAAAGACCGCCAGGCCCTGCAGCTATGGGAGCGGTATAAGAGCCGCCCCCTTTCTGAGGCAGGCACTCCGGGCGCGAAGCCTGCTTTCAGGCAGGATTTTTCTGCTGCGAGCCCACACGGGGAATTCGAAGTTCCGCTCTCTTACCAGCCGACACCCCGCATTGTTTTCGCTACGTTTGATTCCGGCGTACAAATTTGGCTCATTCATGGAACGGATGTCGCCACGCGATGGGTTTCAGTCGACCGAAACAGCCTGCGAGGCCTTACCAGCGACCTGGCCGCACAATGCAGCACACCCAGTTCCAATCTGGCTGATATTTCCGGCTTAGGTCAAAGACTTTACGCTCTTCTTTTTGAACCGGTCATGGCTGGCATTCCGCCTGACTCAAAGATCATCGTTGAACTCGACCGGGTGCTTGCTTCATTGCCAGTGGCCGCATTGAAAGATGCCGCCGGCCGGTACTTCGGCGAGACCTATGCGGTCATTCAGTCCCCAGGCATGGTGATGGAAAATACCCTTCGTCACTACCAGGTTTCTGGTTCTCGCACTTCTGTTCTGCTTCTGGACGCGGTTCCTCCGCGTGGCGCCGGCTACCTGCCTGGTTCGGAAGCCGAACGCGATACAATCGCCAAACTTTTTCCCGCCACCAGGATCATGAACTCCGCTCGGTTTACCAGGACGAATTTTCGCCGCGACCTTGTGCCGAGCCGGATATTCCACTTTATCGGGCATGGTAAATCCGGTGCGTCATTGCTGATATCGGAAACTGAATCACTTCAGGCCCAGGACTTTTCTCCGCAACTTCTGAAACATTCCGAACTAGCGGTATTAGCTGCATGTTCCAGCGGCGCGAAAGGGGAGGATGTGCCCTGGCAAACCAGCAAGCTGGTACAGGCCTTTCTTTCTGCCGGCGTCCCCAGCATTGTAGCCAGTTCCTGGAATGTGGATTCGCAGAGCACAGCCACGCTCATGCAGGATTTCTATCAGCATCTTGAAGCAGGAGAAACGCCTGATCTGGCCCTGCTGCATGCCCAAAAATTGCTTCTCTCCTTACATCTCCACCCTTATTACTGGGCCGGTTTTAGCGTGGTTGGACGAAATAATTGATTGCCAGGCATAAAACATAGCCGTTCTATTTAGGGAAGAACAACGGCATTCCGTTTTTATCCTCAGGAGACGAACGCATGAATCGACGCAATTTGCTAAAAGGCATGCTGGCCTTGCCCGTTGTCGGCGCGTTGAGCAGCTGCTATAGAGACCACAAAGCCAGCCATGACGGCGACAATCCCCGGCAAAGATTTACAACGCTCAGAATTATCCTGGCGGGCGGATTCGCCGTTGTGTTGCAGAAAAACAATTCATATCGGGTCCGAGCTTTTATACCTGTAGATCCTCACAGTATGCATCAATTTTATTTTCAGGACCGGAAAGACGGACGGTCTCAGGAGAAAAGCTATTATTTTGAACTCCTTCAGGACGGCCTTGAAATTTCAAGAAGGCGGCCACACATCGCCAAAGGGTTTCGGGACTTCGACCGGGAAACGGACCTCTGGTGTCAGGAGAACAATTTTGTTGTGCTTGATCTTCCCGCCCCCGACCGAATCCGGTTTACGCCGCCCCGGCTCAATGTCACGTTCGCCAATCCACAGCCGGGAGGTAAAACGACTGGCCTGATGCCCACCAACCATATTCTGGAGTATAAGGTCGCTCAACCTGACCGGGTAAGGCTGTTGTGCCAGGAGTTCAACGATGAGTGCGCGCCAATTATTGAAAACGGAGTGGGGAAATTTTACGTTGGTGTGGGACTGCCGCCAGGCGGCGATCCCGGCAACAAACACGCGGTTGATTTTTTTAATTTCCTGATCGCCAGCTCTTTTCCGCATTTGTTGCCAGAGTTGAAGCTGGCCAGCATCGGAGTGCCTGAGTTACCGGGGCAAAATGATACAGATCAGGACCAGGATGAAAGTCCCACACCTGTTCGTCCGCGTTCTACGAATATGCCGGCTGTTCCTCAGCTGAACACGGTGGCATTCCGGCGCACTCTGCCGATGCCTTATCTGCGCGAATCTGCCTACACGGTCGATTGCCGGGTGGGCGGTGTGATTGTAACTACCCCCTAAGCGTACAAGAAGGCGGGCCATGAGTAAGTGGTGAAACATTGGAGGCGAAACTCGCCTCCTTTTTTCGCATTTCAGGCGACATATTTATGCTGTTGCTCAGTGCGGCTGGAAGGATGTCATCGTCAGTCCACAAGCCTTGCTGAGTTATTTTTAACTTGTATAAAAAATGTCATGCTTTCTGCGAAAAACTATGTCGTTTTCCGTTGTTTTAAATAAGGGGCTTACAGCACAGCTAACACCCCTTGACACGTATTAGAGATCTCCATAGCTAAACAGCGTGGATTCTATGTTGGAAAGGATATCTAAGACAATGGAATACCTCAGATTCAAACACCGAGTACATGTGATGAAACAGTCCATTCAACGCGCCATCCTGTTTTCTGCGCTTTTGGTGCTGAGCGCCACCAGCGCCTTTCCCTGGCAAACAGACGCTAATATACCTCGAACAATAGAGCGAATTCATGCCGGCCCGGAAGGAAGGATCGATTTTCCCGATAATCTGGTTCCTCGCGTCACTACCGCTTTGCCACTCTTAAAGCTGACACCGCAAAAAGCCCCCGTGAACTTCATGCGAGAAATGCTCGGCAAATTGGGAGTCAAAGCAGAGAGCATTCAACCGCTGGCCCGTCTTTCACAAACTGCACCCGAAACGCCCAAATCGCTGCAGGGGGTCATGGAAGAAAACCGGCTGCGAGCCTATTGGAACGAACAGTCCGGTGATGCCGAAATTTTTCCGGCACTAAGCGGTGAAAAGACGGAAACATTCTCCGAACAGAATCTACAGCTAAAGCGCGCAACCAGTATTGCTGCAGCTATCTTTGCGCGGCCCGATATTATTAAAAAGGACGCAACACAGGTTTCTATTGGAGAGCCGCATCCTCTTTTGGGGACGACAGCGGAGCATACCGCCGACCGCGAGGCAACCTCGTCTGAACGTCTGCTCTACCTGACGTATGTGCCCATATGGCGTAAGGTGAACGGCTATCAGGTATATGGACCGGGTTCACGGGGACTTGTGGCAGTAGGCAATGACGGCTCAATTCAGGGGTTTCTTCGACGCTGGAAAAGTGCGGCTTTCGCTGGTCAAACCAGAGAAGTCCGGTCGCCGCAGCAAGTGCGGAGCGATATTCTTAAACAATTAGCGCCTTTGGCGCGCGAAGCCGACGTTTCCGTACTGTCGGTTGAAATCGCTTATTATGACGACGACAAAAGTTTCATTTGGCCGACGTATCGAGTTACCGCGAAGGTGCACGATCTGCCGCAACCTGCGAGTGGGGTGGAACCCGGCAAGAATGCCGTCAATGATAATTTCATTGTTCGATACCTTCCCATTGGATCGCAGTCACCCGTGGCATTCCTGAAACCGCTTGCCGCGGCCGATCCCTTGCCGCAAATGCCTCGTAACGATGCCGGGCCACAAGCCCTTACAATTCCGCCCGGAGATCCGACCATAGGACGCTATGTTGTGCGCAATGACGACCCAAATTGGGTGGCCAACGCCAACGAATTCTGGGGCGGCCTTACATCTTTCGCTGGAGGCTCGCTGTTTACGGACGCCCAATACTTCTGGGCCGAACCATGGGAGTTTACGAGCAATGAAGGCTCGTTCGTAAACAGCGTTCAGGTCGCCGAGAATGAAGTCCATGGAAACTGGTGGTACTTTACCACCTATAAAAACTACGGAGATGGAGTTAGCCTTACATCTATCCCAGCCACCGGTGGCTATGGTTCATCCAATCATGGAAAACTGGACTATTGGATTCTGCATTCATGCGAAGTGGTCCCTTCAGCCATGGACGCTCCGTGCAGTTCCGATTCCCGCCCATGGTGGACCCCATGGTTCAATATTTTTCAGGGACTTCACTCGGTTTTGGGTTATCGAACTATTATGTATATCGATGACGATGTAACGGGGCCGTTTGCTACAAATCTGCGGCTTGGGGCGCCGGTGGTATCCGCCTGGTTCAATTCCACACTGAGCGCACCCGACTATGCTTCGCATCCAACATATACTGCTCATTGCGGCAAGGCTCTGCCCATGGGCAAACCCTCTACAATTAGTTCCTGCGGACATCAGAATGATTCGGTGTTTAACACTGCTCCGCTGCCCGCGGCGAATTGTCTCATCAACTTCTGGCAGCCATGAGTTTACTGTTCAAAAGCCTGCCTCCCTGGTTATGGGGGCAGGCTTTCTAACGCCATCTCATGCGGTGGAAACAGTGCCGCCCATCACATGTGGATGGGCGGGTGTTTATCAGCCAGCTTCGTATACGCGCGATCTCAATGCGCTCTTGCCATACTCCCCGCGTATCCGTCTAGCTGCGAGGATGGTCTGGTAAACTGGCGCAAGCGTCAAGGATCGCCCTAAATGTCGTAATACAGCGCAAACTCATACGGATGCGGCCGCTGACGCATAGCATCCACTTCCTTCACCCGCTTGTAATCGATATACGTATGGATCAGGTCTTCGGTGAAGACATCACCCTTGAGCAGGAAGGCATGGTCTTTTTCCAGAGCATCGAGAGCTTCGCCGAGATCGCCCGGCATCGACGGCACCCTGGCTAGTTCCTCCGGCCCCAGATCGTAAATGTCCTTATCCAGCGGCTGCCCAGGATCGATTTTGTTTTCGATGCCATCGAGTCCGGCCATCATCATCGCGGCAAACGCAATATAAGGATTGCAGCTTGGGTCCGGCGGACGGAACTCCACGCGCTTCGCTTTGGGCGATGCCGAGTACATGGGAATACGGCAGGCCGCCGAGCGGTTGCGGCGTGAGTACGCCAGGTTCACCGGCGCTTCAAAGCCCGGTACCAGGCGTTTATAGGAATTGGTAGTAGGCGCAATGATCGCCGATAGCGCCGGGCCATGCTTGATCAGTCCGCCGATGTACCACAGCGCGGTCTGCGAGAGGCCGGCATAGCCATCGCCGGCAAAGAGCGGCTTGCCACCCTTCCACAGTGACTGGTGCGTGTGCATGCCGCTTCCGTTGTCATTAAACAACGGCTTGGGCATAAAGGTAACCGTCTTGCCATACTGGTTGGCCACGTTCTTCACCACGTACTTATAGAGCAGCATGTTGTCGGCGGAGCGCACCAGCTTGTCGTACTTCAAATCGATCTCCGTCTGTCCGCCGGTGGCGACCTCATGGTGATGGCACTCCACCTCCAGGCCGCAGGTCTGCAGGGTCAGCGTCATCTCGGTGCGCAGGTCCTGGTAGTGGTCGGTCGGCGGCACGGGAAAGTAGCCTTCCTTGTAGCGCGGACGATAACCCAGGTTGTTTTCCTCTCGCCCGGAGTTCCATCGGCCCTCTTCGGCGTCGATAAAGTAGAAGCCCTGGTTCTCTTTCTGGTCGAAGCGAACATTGTCGAAGATAAAAAACTCGGCTTCCGCGCCGAAGTATGCCGTATCGGCAATGCCGGTGGAAGCCAGATAAAGCTCGGCTTTCTTCGCGATGTAGCGCGGATCGCGGTCATAGCGCTGCTTGGTCACCGGATCGATCACGTCGGCAATCATCACCAGCGTGGGCGCATCGGTGAACGGGTCCATGACGAAAAAGTTCGGATCGGGTATCAGCAGCATGTCGCTCTCGTGGATCGCCGCCCAGCCGCGAATGGACGAGCCATCCATGCCGAAGCCGTCTTCAAACGACGCTTCCGAGACCTGGTCCATGGGATAGGAAACGTGGTGCCAGAGTCCGGGAAGATCGGTAAAACGGAGGTCGAGAATTTTGGCCCCGTTCTTTTTGGCGAACTCGAGTACCGCCTTCGGATCAGCCTTGGTATCTGACATATATCTTCTCCTTACTCACTCAATATTTAGAAGTGCAATTGCGTTACCACCATGGATGACAAGAAACCGTGAATTTACCAAGTAATCTTCAGAGCAGGGTCAAAATATTAACCCAATTCTTTTTAATAATAGAGTCAGAATCGTAGAGCCAGTTCCGATAAGGCCTCCAACAAGAGCAGTCCAGAGTGGCATGAATCGATTCATCGCCGCCACTTCTCTATCGTGAAGCGTCAGAGCAATCTGTATAAGTGAAAACACAAAGTCTTTTGACAGAGGTGGCTTATCGGTTTCATTTTCTTCTTTCGGTAAAACATGGCGTGCAACCAAGGACACCTTATGATTGCGTTTTTCATCAACTCGAAAGAATTCAGGATGTTGACGTGCAATCTCAGCCCATGAATCTGCAGAAACAGGGCAGCCTTGTAACTCTTTGTCCTGAAGCCCTTGCTCACTTCGATATGTATAGGTATCTAAAGCTAACACCTGAATGAGCGCAAGTATATCGGCTAAGCGACCATCTTTAGTATAGATTCGTCGAGTTATCATTGCTCACCTTTATGGCAGGTCGCTGCCTCAGGCAGCCACCTTCACCACAATTTTGCCACGCACATGTCCGGTCTCGCTCAGGCGGTGGGCCTCGGCCATTTCTTCCAGCGGAAACACCCGCTCAATCACCGTACGCATCCTGCCGGCTTCAATCAGCTGAGTAATCTCTTCGAGCGCCTCGCCGCGCGGCTTGGCCTGTGTCAACAGCAGGCGTTTGCCACCCAGAGCCCCGCGCAGGGTCCACGCGATCATGTGGCTGGCCGCATACGAGTAGAACCTGAGTTTGCTCGCCCCATCCCGCGGAATGGGCGCCAGCAGCGTCATCATTTTGCCACCGGGCTTCATCACCCGAAACGAACTGGCCCACACGCTCTCTCCCACGCCATCCAGCACCAGATCGCAGCCGGAAATCCTGTCTTCCAGGCGCTCCCGCTCATAGTCAATGCATACATCCGCGCCGATCTGGCGCAGAAAATCCTGATTACGCGTGCCCGCCGTGGCCGCCACCTCGGCGCCAAAGGCTTTGGCAATCTGGATGGCAAAAATGCCCACGCCGCCCGCCCCGGCATGGATCAGCACACGGTCGCCGCTCTTCATCTTTCCCTGCACCACCAGCCCCTGCCACGCCGTGAGCGCCGCCAGTGGGATGGAAGCCGCTTCCTCATGCGTAAGCTTCGCCGGCTTTCGCGCCAGCGCGCTTTCCGGGACAGCCACATATTCGGCGTAGGTGCCACGATACGTCCGCGCGACTCGGCCATCTTTAAAACCGTAAACCTCGTCACCCGGTTTGAAGCGCGTGACCGCGCTGCCCACCTGCTCCACCACGCCGGACAAATCCGCGCCCCAGATCACCGGAAATATCAACGGCATCACCGAGCGCAGCATTCCCTGGCGCAGCCTGCAGTCAATGGGATTCACGCTGGCCGCATGAACCCGCACCAGCACGCCATGCGGCCCCGTCTGAGGGACGCCAGCCTCTTCCAGTTGCAGGGCCTCAGGCCCGCCGTAGCCGTCGCAAATCAGAGCTTTCATGGTCGATTGCATAGTAGCACTCAGTATTCAGCACTCAGCATTCAGCCCCACAATATTTCGTGGCGCTGAAGAAAAATCTTTGCAACACAGAGGAACAGAGGACACAGAGAATAATAAAAGTTGCAAACCAGCCACGCTGACATCCCACCACCCTCTGTTTACTCCTTTCCTCTGTGTTTCAAAGGTTTGTCTTTCATAGAGGACAGAGGAACAATAGAGAATAATAAAAGTTGCAGGACCAGCTACGCTGACATCCCAATCCCTCTGTTTACTCCTTTCCTCTGTGTTTCAAAGGTTTGTCTTCACAGAGGAACAGAGAACAATAGAGAATAATAAAAGTTGCAAGACCAGCCACGCTGACCGCCAACTCTCCTCTGTTTACTCCTTTCCTCTGTGTTTCAAAGGTATTTTTTGACAGCGTGGAAAATGCCACTACAATAGACACCGATTCCATGGATTTTGACCAGCTGGAAACGTTTCTCGAAGTTGCGCGCCACTGCAGTTTTTCCCGCGCGGCGGAGAAGCGTTTTCGCACCCAGCCGGCCATCTCTTCTCAGATTCGCGCCCTGGAGGAAGAAGTTGGCGCAAAGCTGTTTGACCGCAGCGGCGGCAAGGTAGCCGTTACCGCCGCGGGCAAGGTCTTCCAGCAGTATGCCGAAGACACCGTGGCCGCCCGCCGCGCCATCGTGGCCGCGCTGGCCGAGATGGAGCGCGTCCCGCGCGGTGAAATCGTGGTGGGAGCCAATGAAGCCACCTGCCTGCATATTCTTCCCGAGGTCTTTGCCCACTTCAAAAAGCTCTATCCCGATGTGGGCGTCAACATCAGCCGCCTCGAGCGCGGCAAGATTCTGGAATCGGTCATCGACAACTCCGTGGATTTCGGCGTGGTTTCCATTCCCGTGGACGACAAGCGGCTCACCGTGGTCAATATCCACCGTGACGAACTGGTGGTGATCGCGCCTCCGGCCCATCCGCTGAGCAGCATGAAAGCGGTCAGTCCCGCCGAGGTGGTGCGCTTCCCTCTTCTTCTGCCCAGAGTCGGGCGCACCCGCGATGCCATTGAGACGCTGTTTCATGAGCGCAACCTTAAGCCCAAAATCTCCATGGAACTCGATTCCAGCGAGCTGCTCAAGCGCTTTGTCGCCGCCGATGTCGGTATAGGCTTCATCGCCAGCTCCAGCGTGCTTGAAGACGTAAAAGCCGGTGTCCTGGCCGCCATTCCCCTCGCCGAGGTCTGTATTCGCCGCGACCTGGCGCTCGTCTTCCGCAAGGACAAAGCTCTCAGCCGCGCCGCCATCGCTTTTATCGAAATTGCCGTAAAAATCAAAAGTTCTGACGCCGCCGGAGCCCTCGCCATCCACCAGAGCACGGGACAAAGCTAAATTTTTGATGAAAAACCGGTAATTTTTCCCGCGCTTGCCCCCGCGTGTGTTATTTTTTGAAATTCAGTTCAAAAACCGATTCTGCTGGAGGACAACTACATTGGGAATAAACATGGTGCCCAAGCGCATCTTTCTGACTAAGGGTGTGGGCAAACATAAAGAGCGTCTAACGTCATTTGAAATGGCGTTACGCGACGCCGGGGTCGCCGCGCAAAACCTGGTCAGGGTTTCTTCCATATTTCCTCCGCAGTGCAAACTGATCTCGCGCAAAGAGGGCACCAAATTTCTCTATCCCGGCGAGGTCACCTTTGCCGTAGTCGCCGAAAATTCCACCCGCGAGCCGCACCGCCTGGTGGCCTCGAGCATCGGCCTGGCCATGCCCGCGGACCGCAATACCTACGGCTATCTCAGCGAACATCACTCCTTCGGCGAGCCGGACAATATCGCCGGCGAATACGCCGAAGAACTGGCCGCCGAAATGCTCGCCACCACGCTCGACGTGGAGTTCGATCCCGATAAATCCTGGGACGAGAAAAAAGAGATCTACCGCATCTCCAACAAGATCGTGCGCACCACCAACGTCACCCAGACCGCCGTGGGCGACAAGCGCGGCCTCTGGACCACGGTGATCGCAGCCGCCATCCTGATCTTCGAATAGGCGATCAAGCATCAAGAAAACGGGAAGTCACATGCAGAAAAGCATTGTGGCTTCCCGTTTTTCATTTTTCATCCGCGTTCATCCGCGTAAATCAGCGGTAAGTGTTTTTTCAGGTATCGGCCCGGTCTGTACCCAACTCATAAGGGTACCCCCCTCCCTGTTTTGCGCCGTTTCACTGAAAACAAACACACTTAGCCCGTTATGACCCTTGGGTGATCCTTGGGCCACCCAAGGGCCACCAGCCATCTGGCATCTCGCCTGCTTCGCAAATTGTCAAAGATCCAAAACTTCCCCTCTCCCTCACAAGAGGCTGCGGATGGTACCACAAAACGTAGCGTGTAAATACAACTAACAGGGAAAAACATAACCGCGGATCAGCGCGGAGAATCGCGGATTCAGCATTTCAGAAATACACAAGGCCACAAACGCTTCGCAAGTTCCGGCATACCGCGCATGTTTGTCATGTTGAGCGCAGCGCGTGAATTTTACTTCCTGCTTCCAGCATCTTCGGCGCGAAGTCGAAACATCCCGAAGCCGCTTAAATAGCCCATGCCGATTCAGGGAGTTCTCTCGATATGGCTCGGCGCTGCCGCTTACAATCAGAAGAATCACAACGTAGAGACGCGGCACTGCCGCGTCTCAAAGCCAACCAGCCGAAGAACCGAACCTGGAAAATCAACGCAACTTATCCAGATCCTTAATAAAGAAAGGGAGTGTCAGGGCACGACTTTCAGTCGTGCCACCCAGGATGGTACAAACCGGGCAGATGGTTGACAAACGAAACCGGGGACATGGTTGACACTATTTAGGTCACTAAAGGTGGCATGTAGAAGGGGGACATGCCATGGAATGTGAGTGGAATAGTGGAGCAACGAAAGCGATTCCTGG
>DASSEH010000105.1:0-1318 GCA_035695325.1 Candidatus Angelobacter sp. | reverse complement strand
AGAATTGGGGTCCGCTGGCTGCATAGCGAACGGCGTCAGGAGAACGGAACAGTCAAGAGCAGCATCTCCTGACCCGAGAATCCGGATTCATCCTGATATCAACCGACGGCGGCATGCTGTATAGTTTAGAGTCCGAACGATGAATAGCGTGTTGCCAGAGAAAAGCGAAATCGGGATCTGGTATAAGAAAGTTGAATTCGAGCTCGACAGATTCATCTTTGTCGCGCCCAAGCCCATACCTGAAGAAGAGTGGACGAGGCTCTGCGAGCAATATGGACAACATCAGACTCGGGTTCTTGCCGGAGACGCCCTTTTGATAGATTTGCGCGGCAATGAGCCAACATTCGGCTCAGTCCCGCTAGACTACAAGCCGCCAGAAGTCGGGACTTACGGGAGCGGCCGCAACCGGCTCTCCGACCAACTACCAAGCATGAGCGCCGCATGGCAGGAAACGCAAACATCCGCGGCGATTCAGGACTCATCCCGTTCGCTTGCGCGAACCGCGGGCTGCTAGAGTGCAGGCTTTTAAGCGGGCGCAAGAGCATGTCGTGGCCAAGCGGCAAGACTTGGAAGTCGAAGGACTGAGCAATCATGGAAGCAGGTTAAAGCTGATTGCGGCGCCCGTGCGGCGGCGGGTGCTAGGTGGCCAAAGTGACCGGCAAGGGGGCCTAGAAGCTATCCCAAAACCTCTTTGATGAGCAAGAGAGCGCAGGCCATGTGAAGGAAACCTTGGAAGGCGAGATGAGACTTTTCCCAGCGGATGCAAAGGCGGCGGTAGTTTTGAAGCCAGGCGATAGTGCGTTCGACGGTCCAGCGTCGTTTGTAGCGTCGCAGGGATCTACCGTCTTGGGTTTGAGAGCGATTGAGCCGATTGGGAGCGATCATCTCGATTCCCTGAGCGGCCAGGATCTCGTCGAGGCGGTCGCTATCGTAAGCTTTGTCACCAATGACTCTTGCCGGGCTTGTGTGCGGAATCATGAAACCAAAGAGCTGCTGGATGAGATGGCTTTCGGCGGGGTTAGCGGGGGTGCTGCAAGCGGCCACGGGCAGCCCCTTGGCGTCGACCAGGATCATGATCTTGACGCCTTTGCCGACCCGAGTGCAACCGATGCCATCGCCGCCACTCTTGGCTTTGGAAAAAGTGCCATCGATGAAACATTCGTAGAGGCGGAACCCGCCGGCGCCTTCCACGCAGCGACCAGCTGCTTGCATCAGGGACTCAAAGACACCGGTTTTGACCCACTTGAGAAACCAACGGTGAACGGTGCTCTTCGGGCCAAAGCGTGCGGGAAGATCCTTCCACTTCGCTCCGTTATCA
>DASSEH010000104.1:0-20748 GCA_035695325.1 Candidatus Angelobacter sp. | reverse complement strand
GGCCTGCCGCGAAATGCCGTGCCGCTCACAACATTCCTTCATTGTGTAATCGCCTGATTCCAGCTCCTCCAGGAATCGCTTTCGTTGCTCCACTATTCCACTCACATTCCATGGCATGTCCCCCTTCTACATGCCACCTTTTATGAGCTAAACAGTGTCAACCATCTCCCCGGTTTCGTTTGTCAACCATCTGCCCGGTTTGTACCCGCAGTAGCGGCACGGCTAAAGCCGTGCCCTGATACAAAACTTTCGGACAGATTTACATGATTGCGGATTTGTATCAGGGCACGACTTCAGTCGTGCCGCATGATGTTCAGAGAGGCCCGGGCTTCAGCCCCTGCATATGGCGATTCCCTCCCGCAATTCAGACGTATACGAAATGCGGGACCATGAGGACAGATAGCCTCTCTTTCTCTGCTTTCTGAACCGTGTCGACAAAGTGATGCATTTGATTGCGGATTTGTATCAGGGCACGACTTTAGTCGTGCCGCACGATGTTAAGAAAGGTCTGGGCTTCAGCCCCTGCATATGGCGATTCCCGTCAAAACGGTGGTCACATTCAAAAGCTCGGCTTTCAACATGTCTGAGCCGAAAGAATATTTCATCAATCCTTGTTGCTTCGGAGATGACCTCGCCCGCTGGCTTGCCGGGCAGCTACGCGGCAAGGGGCATCCGGCAGATGAAGCGCCGGGGCAGGAGGACTTCGGCTGGTACTTTGATTTCAGCGTATCTGGTGTCAAACACTGTTTTGTAATTAGCCATCTCCCCGAAGGCGACACCGAGGAAGGCGCATGGATCGGCTTTCTGGAACGCCGTCGAGGCTTGATCGCATTCCTGCTCGGAGCCCACAAGCGCGGCATTCAGCCGGCGGCGGTTCGGGCCATCCATGAAGTTCTCGCCGGTTCACCGCAAATTTGGGATATCCGCTGGCACTTTAGGCACGACTTTGATCGCGGCCATGAGGAAAATGGGACGCCTGAACCTCTATAACACAGAGACCGAGTTAGCTTGTTACTGTCATTCAAGCTTCTCTTCTGGAGGATACAGCAGTTAGTGAGAATAGCGAACCAGCCCACAGGGTTGCAGCGAAATCAACGCCACCGACGATTCTATTGGGCACAACTGAATTCAAAATCTTAAGGACTCGAAGTCGGAGATAGCTTTCTCAGTTCAATCGATTCCGTTTCTTTCGGTCCGTAAATATCCCAATACTTCCTGAAATCGTCAAATGTAACTGGGCAATCCGATTTATCGCTAGGCCTATGAGTCGATTGATGCCAGTGCTTTCCCTTAGTAGCTACAATCATATCTAGATGTTCGTTAACCTTTGCCGACGATTCGGCCATGACCTTTGATTCGTATGCGTGATAGGCGGATCGCTTCAATCCCATCCCAAGAGTGTGCGCCCTATAGCTCAGCCAAAATTTTGCATTCTCTCCACCAGAGCCGATTGCCCAAAAACCAGGGAATGATCTAGTGTGAATAGCTACGTCCTGCCCATACAGTGAGAACAAACACCCATATCCATCACAGTTAAATGCGCCAACAAGCAGATCGCATCCGATATTGAAATTCTCCCACTCCTGCTGTATCTTCTCGCGCACATCTTCGGGAGCAAGCGCCATTCCAGCAATTAACGAACTGGCGCTTATCAAAGCATCCGGTGCTATGCTTCCAGGCGGAAGACCGTATTTGGGAAACACTGTCATAATGAATCTCTCTGAGCGGAATAGAAAAACAGCTTGCGCGATTGCTCTGCCTATATCTCCATGCGATCGGGTGGCCTCTGGCGCTTGGCTGACATGGAAATTAATCATTGGTACCAATGCAGCTGCAACGTCTATTTGGTCCGCTGCTGCCACATACAAATCATTTTCGGGGAAGGCGAAAAGTTTGTGCAGTCGCGCATGGGAATATTCGTCATCAAAAGAACCCATCGTATCCGCAAGCAGTACGAGATGGTTAGGCTTTATTGTCGTGTCATGGGGATCGCTTGCGAGTACCCCGATTCCAATGGTCATACAGTCCAGCCAAGGCCCTAGATTGCGCTTGCCTGTGAGACGGCGCGAGGCCTAATCCGGGATTTTCATGTTTTTGGGTAACTTTTGACAAGCAAATAATTATGCTCGTGGCTTACGGTATGCGGTGCAAACATCCTCGAATTACACCTTTCGCAAAACCGCGAAAAGTAGGGGCGCCTCGGTTGGCAAGAGGGGGAAACTTGTACGAGCATCCACAATCACGAATTTGGTGAAAATCTGTGGCAACCCGTCGGACATGTTTCATGCTCTCGCTTCAAAATTTACCGTCTCGTTTACAGATGTCAATGAAAGATTGCAGTCCAGCTTCGTTGTAGTGCCTGCTGTGATTCTGTGGCCAGCTAAGAAAACGGTTCATTGCTGGCCGTGGTGGTGCGTTGTCGTTCATATAGTGGTATGTTTCAAATGCGATATGGTCTGCAGCTTGGAGTGGTGCGATTGTTTTGGGGTCTTCAAACGAAGCCATTCCCAATCGTACCCTTCGAGGCCAATCATTATCGTTTTGCAATAGTAGATACATTTGCTCAGCTTCGATTGACCAGCGCGAATGGTGGGCAAATACAAATCGAATCTGTTGGTTGGGGTCTTCGCCAATAAACATCGCTGATTTTTCAACGCACTCTACTATTACATCGCTAAACATAAATACATACGGATCAGCACGGACTTTTCCGTCATTGATATATGGTTTCAGCATTCGTTTATATGCTGATACCGATATGCCGCCACCGATACCGATAATGCCGCAGTTGACTGCAAGGTTTACTGCAGACATTTTTAAATCATTCAACTGACTTTCATTGAGTCGGTTAAATGGATATTTACCAGATTCGACAAAGCTTGCGTGGAAATATCGTGGGTCTGGTTCATCTGGCAGTTCAAATCTATTTAATAATGCCTTCCATTGAGGATAGAAACTGTTCAGCCAAACATCCTCTGGGGCTATATATCCACACAGCACAAATACATCGCACGCATTAGGGCCGCCCCAATGCGTGCCACTCTCATCGAAATAGGCTATAAGGCTCACAAAGACTTGTTTCTGGTCAATAGTGTAGCAGTATTCCAATGTCTTGCTGACGCAGTATATTGCGGCGGTCAGGTAAATCTTTATTCCTTTGAGCAAATCAGCGACAACCCCTCCCGGACACCTCTCAGAATCTGGCGTTTGGCGCTGACAATACCTGCCTGAATAGAAGGCAAATATATTGCTACGCGCTACAATATCCCCGTGGACATTTACGAAGAGATCATCCGTCTGCGGCGTGAGGGGCGCAAGGCTGCGCTGGCCACCATTATCAACGTCCGTGGCTCCATTCCTTCGTTTGAGTCGGCCAAGATGCTGGTGCGGGACGATGGCTCCATCGTGGGTACCATTGGCGGGGGCTGCGTGGAGGCAGAGGTCTGGCAGGCGGCCAAAGAGATTATGGAGACGGAGAAGCCCCAGACGCTCTCCTTCAATCTCAACAACAATCCCAAATACGATTCCGGCCTGGTCTGCGGCGGCACGCTGGAAATCTTTATCGAGCCGGTGCTGCCCGTATCCACGCTTTACATCTTCGGGGCCGGGCATATTGCCTGGAGCCTGTACAAAGTGGCGCGGCTGGCTGGCTTTGAAGTCGTGGTCATCGACGATCGCGAGACCTACGCCAACCGCGAGCGCTTTCCCGAGGCCCGCGACGTCTATGCCGACGAATACGAGCAGGTGATGGCGCAGCTTGCGCCGGGCGAGACTTCTTATATCGTGATCGTCACCCGCGGCCATCGCGACGACATGCGCGTGCTGCGCTGGGCAGCAGAGACTCCGGCGCGCTACATAGGCATGATCGGCTCGCAGCGCAAGGTGATTGCCATCTATAAAGAGCTGGAAAAAGAAGGCATTGCCGCGGAAAAGCTGGCGCGGGTGTATGCGCCCGTGGGGATCGATATTGGCGCGATCACGCCGGAAGAAATCGCCGTGGCCATTACCGCCGAGCTGATCGCCACGCGCCGCAAGTCGGAATCGCCGCTGCCGCACATGAAGAGCGCCAAAGCCGCCGAAATTCTCAAACAGTTGTAGTTATACTTCAGCATGGCACTTTCACCGTCATTTGCGGGCGTAATCCTGGCCGCCGGCGCGTCCACGCGCATGGGGCGCGACAAAGCGCTGCTCCCCTGGCATGGAGGCACCTTTCTTTCTGCCGCCATCCGGGCATTGCAGCCGGTGACCGATCTGGTGATTGTGGTGGCGGGCGAAAACGAGGCCAGCATTGCCCCTGTGGTGAATGCGCAAGCCGCATTTCTGGTCCGCAATCCCGATCCCGGCCAGGGACAATTCAGCTCGCTGCAAATCGGGCTGCGCAATGTGTTTTCCCGTGGACGCGACGCGGCCATTCTCACCCTGGTGGACCGTCCGGCGCCGTCGGTGGCTACCATTGAACAGCTTCGCCAGGCCTTTTTGCAGGCGGAAGACCACACCTGGGCGGTGGTGCCGGAGTTCGGCGGCAGGCATGGCCATCCCATTGTGATTGGCAGCGAGATGATCCAGGCCTTTCTTGCCGCGCCGGTGACCAGCTCGGCGCGCGAGATCGAGCACGCCCATCAGAACCACATTCGTTATGTCCCCGTCAGCGATCCGCTGGTGATTCTGAACGTGGACACCCCCGAAGATCTTAAAAAACTAGAGACAGGGACAACCGTTGAAGGCTGAGATTAAACTATCCCCAACTGCCCAGGAATTTATTGAATCCATTTTGGCGCTGCGACCGGCGCTGGCCGTATTCGACTGCGACGATACGCTGTGGCTCGGCGACTCCGGCGCCGACTTCTTTTACTTTGAAATCGAGCGCGGCCTGGTGCCGGAAAGCCTGGGCAAGCAGGCCATCGCCCGCTATGCCGATTACAAGGCCGGCAAGGTGGGTGAAGAGACCATGTGCGGCGAAATGGTGACGCTCAACGCCGGTGTGCCGGAGAGTCTGCTGGAAGAAGCCGCGGAGGAGTTTTTCTCCACCATCGTGGAGCCGCGCGGACGGATATTTCCCGAGATGCAGCAGCTCACGCTCGATCTGAAAGCCCAGGGCTGTGAGGTGTGGGCCGTTTCTTCCACCAATGTCTGGTCGATCCGCGCCGGCGTGCGGCGCTACGGCATTCCGCCCAATCAAGTGCTGGGGGCCTGCGTCCATGTTGAAGATGGTCTGGCGACAGACCGGCTGATTCGCGTCCCCACCGACGAAGGCAAAGCCAAAGCCATTCGCGAGGTGATTGCCCGGCCGGTAGACGTATGCTGCGGCAATTCCATCCATGATGCCGCCATGCTGGCGCTGGCCGGTCACGCTGTCGCGGTGAATCCCAATCCCGGATTGGAACCGATTGCCCGCGAACGCGGCTGGAGAATTTACCGGCCAGTCTAAGGCCATTCTGGAAAAGTCAGGGTTTCTGCCTGGTATTGGGCCAGGCAGAAGCACTTTTGATGCTTACTTTCGGCACCTTTCCAGGGCGTTCTTCTGTGTTGCGGTGTCTAAACTTCAGGTACACTCAAGGGCATTATGTCTTTCCTGAAGTCTTTTGTCTTCATCTCGTTTCTCTCTATTCTTCCTGTAATTCCTGCAGCGGCACAATCCAGCACCAGCAGCGCCGCTGATCCTGTTCTGCTGACCGTGATGCAGCAGGAGGTGCAGCGGGCCATGACGTCGCTGAGCAAGGCCGATCCCGCGCCTTATTACATCAGCTACCGGGCCAATGATCAGTACAGCACCGCGATTATCGCCAGCAATGGCGCTCTGGTGGCCAGCATTTCCCGGCATGAGCGCACGGCCGATATCACGGTGCGCACCGGCAGCCACGAACTGGACAACACGCATGGCGAGCATCACTCCAATGGCGTAATCACGGCGGCGCTGCCGCTCGAAGATCGTCCGGATGCCATCGCCCACGTACTCTGGCTGAATACTGATCGAATGTACAAAAAAGCGGCCCAGGGATTTCTTGAAGTAAAGACCGACACCCGGGTCCATGCCCAGGAAGAAGATTCCTCCGCCGATTTCTCCATGGAGAAGCCCGAGGTTCATATCGGCAAGGCCGCTGTTCCTCCCGAATTCAACCAGAAGGAATGGGAGCAGCGGATTCGCCGCTACTCCGCCATTTTCAGCAAATATTCCGGCATTGAAAGCTCCTCCGTCATCCTGCTGGTGGATACTCCGACCCGCTATTTCGTTTCCAGCGAAGGCTCGCGCATCGTCACTTCGCGTCCGCTCATTCGCATTTTGGCGCTGGGCGGCACGCTGGCGGATGACGGCATGGAGCTGGCGCGCTCCGAAACGTTTGACGCTTCTACCTTCGACAAACTGGCTCCCGAAGAAGAGATCATGGCCCGGATCATCAAGATCGCTGAGGATCTGCAGAAGCTGAAGAAATCTCCCACCGTGGAGCCCTTTAGCGGCCCGGCGCTGCTTTCCGGACGCGCGGCGGCGGTGTTTTTCCACGAGGTGGTCGGCCATCGCCTGGAAGGCCAGAGGCAGCGCGGAGAAAATGAAGGCCAGACTTTCACCAAGAAAATCAACCAGTCGGTGCTGCCGTCTTTCCTGAGTGTGGAAGATGATCCCACGCTTTCGTTGCTGGGTTCGACCGAGCTGAGCGGGAAATACGAGTATGACGAAGAAGGCCAGAAGGCCCGGCGTACCGAGCTGATCGCCAATGGAATACTCAAGCAGTTTTTGATGTCGCGCATGCCGGTCAAAGGCTTTTTGCAGTCCAACGGCCATGGCCGCGGCCAGGAAGGCCTGATGCCGGTGGGCCGCCAGGGAAATCTGATTGTCCGGTCTTCGAAGACCGTGCCGGACAGCGAACTGCGCCAGAAACTGATTGATGAAATCAAGAAACAGAAGAAGCCCTACGGTCTTTACTTCGAAGACATCGCCGGTGGCTTCACCCTGACCATGCGCAACCTGCCTCAGGCCTTTCAGGTCACGCCGCTGATGGTCTGGAAAGTTTATCCCGATGGCCGCCCGGACGAGCTGGTCCGCGGCGTGGATATTATCGGCACGCCTCTGGCGGCGCTGAACCGCATCGTGCTGACCGGCGAAAAAATTGACGTGTTCAATGGCGAGTGCGGCGCGGAATCAGGCTCCGTCCCGGTATCGGCGGCCGCGCCAGCCATGCTGTTTTCCGAAATTGAAGTGCAGAAGAAGGCGCAGGGGCATGACCGCCCGCCGGTCCTGCCGCCGCCCGGCTCTGATCGCACGGAAACCGCAAGCCAGCAGAGTCCCAGCCCGGAGGCCCGCTAACATGCGCCGATTTACTCTTATCGCGGTTGTTCTCATACTGTCTTTTTCATTTACTTTTGCCGCGCGCGCCGATAACGCCGCGCCCTCGGGTCTGGCCACCATGGACGATCATGGCGACCCCGTGTTGCGGGCCATGATCGCGGAGCTGCGGCGCTCCCAGGAAAAACTCCAGCTGGGCCAGTTGCAGCGCCCTTATTACATTGACTATCAGGTCACGGAGCTGCAGGATTTTGTCGCCGATGCCGTGCTGGGCGCGATTCGCAGCGATCAGACCAACATTGGGCGGCTGGTGCGCGTGGTTGTCCGTATCGGCGATTACAAGCAGGACAGCTACTTTGGCGAAGGGCAGGGCACTCTGGAAGTGCTGCCCATCGATAATGACGTGATGGCGCTGCGCCACCAGTTATGGCTGGCCACGGACAAAGCTTATAAAGCTGCGCTCAGCGGATATACAGAAAAACAGGCGGCGCTCAAAAACGTGCAGATCGAAGGCGAGATGGCCAACCTGGCGGATTTTTCCCAGGAAGCGCCCGCGCAGGCCGTGCATGATCTGGCCAGGCTCGGTGTGAACCTCGACCAGTGGAAAAATGTGCTGCGTTCCTCCTCGGACCTGTTTCGCAAAGACACGGAACTGGATGCCTCCGGCGCGGCCCTGCATTTCCGCATTCTGAACCGGTACTTTGTGAATACCGAGGGCACGGTGACTCGCGGCGGCGAGACACAGTACACCTACTCCATTTTTGGCAGCTCGCAGGCGCACGACGGAATGCGCATTGATCGCAGCCACAGCTACGTGGTGAGCAAAACGGAAGAGCTGCCCAAGCCGGAACAGATTGAGAAAGATACAAAGCAGCTGATCGGAACTTTTGCTCAGCTCCGGCAAGCGCCGATTGTCGAAGACGATTATCACGGCCCCGTACTTTTTTCCGCCGATGCCGCTACCTCGATGTTTGAGAGTCTGATCGTCCGCAACATTCTGGGCATTCGCCCCGAACTGGGAACATCCTCCCGTACCAGCGGCGAGTTTGCCTCGTATTACAAGGGGCGCGTGCTTCCCGATTTTCTGACCGTGGTGGATGACCCCAAAGCGGAGAAGACCGACGGACTTACGCTGCTGGGCGATTACGACGTCGACGACGAGGGCGTTCCCGCCAGCTCCGTCAAAGTGATCGACAAGGGAGTTCTGGTCAATTACCTGGTCGGACGCGAACCGATTCTCGATTTTCCCCACTCCAACGGGCGCGGACGCTCTGGTTTGGCTGCGGCGCCCAGGCCGGAAATTTCCAATCTGATCTTCAAAGCCTCGAATGGCGTTCCCTTTGAAGAGCTCAAGAAAAAATTCGTTCAGCTGTGCAAAGATCAGGGCCGTCCGTATGGCTACTACGTTGAGACTACGGGCGTTCGCCTGTCTCCGCGGCTACTGTGGCGGGTCTATACCAGTGATGGACACATGGAACTGGTGCGCGGCGCGGTCTTCCATCAGCTGGACGCGCGTGCGCTGCGCAATGGAATCGTGGCTGCCGGTAATGATGAGTATGTCTATAACCGCACCGAGCCGCTGGCCAGCTCCATCATCGCGCCTTCGCTGCTGTTTGACGATCTGGAGATTCAGCGCGCCAGCCGCAGCAAGGAAAAGTTGCCGGAATACCCAGCGCCGCCGCTGAAATAAGAACCACGCATCGCAGCCGCTGCGCCGCAGAGGATGCCGAAGCGCACTGAGCAGAAGGCCCTAGGGACTTGAATCTTTCCCGGGGCCTTCCTGCTTTTGTGTTGCCAGGCGGCCTTTGTGTTTAAATGAGATTTCCGATGGGCCGCATCCACATACTTTCCGAGAATGTCGCCAACAAAATCGCCGCCGGCGAGGTGGTGGAGCGTCCGGCTTCGGTGCTGAAGGAGCTGCTGGAAAACTCTCTGGATGCCGGCGCCACGCGCATCAAGGTTCAGGTGGAGGCCGGGGGCCGCAAGCTGGTCCAGGTCACGGACAACGGCTGTGGCATGGTGCGCGATGACGCGTTGCTGGCCTTCGAGCGCCACGCAACCTCCAAGATCAAGGATGCCGAAGATCTGTTGAACATTCACACTCTGGGTTTTCGCGGCGAGGCCCTGCCCTCCATTGCTTCGGTGGCGCGCGTATTACTGGAAACCCGCGATGCCAATGAGAGCAGCGGCACCATCATCGACATTGCCGGGGGAAAGATTTTACGGGTGGAGGAAGCCGGCCTTCCGCACGGGACCTCCATTGCGGTGCGCGATCTGTTTTTCAATACACCGGCGCGGCGCAAGTTCATGAAGGCCGAGTCCACCGAGCTCTCGCACATCGCCACGCTGGTCACGCATTACGCGCTGGCCCATCCGGACAAGCATTTTGAGCTGCACTCCGCCACGGAAGCCATGCTGGTGGCCCCGCCGGTGCAGTCGCACAGCGACCGCATCTACCAGGTTTTTGGGCGCGAGACTTTGGACCAGCTGGTTCCGGTCGCGGCGACCATGAAGCTGGAGCGCGTGGGTATTCCCGAACCACCGCCGTGGCGCAGGGAAGAGGATTATCAGCCGCCCGTTCCTGGCGATATTCGCTTGCACGGCTTTATTTCGAAACCGGAAATACAAAAGCTGAACCGCAACTCGATCTTTGTTTTCGTCAATGGACGGCTGGTGCGCGACCGTCTGGTGCAGCACGCGCTCACGGAGGGGTACCGCAACATTATTCCGCCCGCGGTTTATCCCGTGGTGCTGTTGTTCATCGAATTGCCCAACAATGAGGTGGATGCGAACGTGCATCCTTCCAAAACCGAGGTGCGTTTCCGTCAGAATTCTCTGGTGCACGACTTTGTCCGCGATTCGGTGCGCGCCGCGCTGATGAAGGCGCGCCCGGTGCCGCAGTTTACCCGCGAAATCGCTGCTCAGCCCAATGCCGCCCCCGGACTGAGTCCGGGTGCGTGGGGCGGCGGTGTGGATACGCCGCAGGTGAATGCAACCGAGGTATTCCGGCTGCAGGCTTCACCGCTGCCCTTACGAAATGAGCGGTTGCATTTCAATGGAGCCCCCATTCCGGTGGAAGCCAATGCAGCGGTAAGCGGATTTGGTCCGGCATCCGTACCGGTGCTCGAGAGACGAGAAAATGCAGCCCGCTCCTGCGGTGGCGTGCTTGAAGATGAGCCAGAGCCTGTTTCCGGCGAGATGGCCCTTTCCAGTCTGAAGCCGCTGGGGCAGGTGCGCGATTCGTTCATTCTTGCCGTGAACCAGCATGGACTCTGGATCATCGACCAGCATGTGGCGCATGAACGCATTCTGTTCGAGAAAGTTCTGGCCCGCCAGGCCGCGCAGGAAGGCCAGAGACTGTTGCTGCCGCTGATCGTGGAACTCACTCCGGGGCAGCAGGCGGTGTTTGCGGAAATTTCCGAGGAGTTGCGCCGCAACGGCTTTGAAGCCGAGTTGTTCGGCAGCCGTACCATCGCCATTAAAACCTCGCCCGCGGGAGTGGATCCCGCCGAGGTGGAGAAGATGCTGATCGAACTGCTGGACCAGTTCCAGCAGGAAGAGCAGGCCCTGAATCTGGAAAAGATTCGCGCGCAAATCGCGGCCAGCATCGCCTGCCATGCCGCCATCAAGATCAACATGCCGCTCGAACAGGCCAAAATGGAGTGGCTTATTCAGGAGCTGGCAAAAACCGAGTGCCCCATGAGCTGTCCGCATGGTCGTCCGGTGGTATTGCGATATTCTGTGAAGGAGATTCAAAAAGCTTTCAAGCGAATCTGAGGATGTATTCTTTGTCTTAGCTGGTAAACTTGGATCATGGAAATCCGTTTTTCACCGGAGCTTGAGACGAAGCTGAATCGAGTGGCCTCAGAGACTGGACACAATACGGACCAGCTCGTTCAGCAGATCGTCGAAAGCTGGCTGGACCACGATCAATGGTTCAGGGAGCAGGTAGCCAAAGGGTTGGCCCAGCTTGATCGCGGTGAATTTATTGAGCACGACGAAGTAGTGGCCAGGATTGAGCGGCTGTTTCATTCTTAAATGAAGGTTCGCTGGTCGCCCGAAGCCGCCGCTGACCTTACCAGCATCACCCAATATATCCAAAGGGAAAATGCTGCCGCCGCGTTGCGGGTGGCGCGTATTATTTATCGTAGTGCCGCAGAGCTGGATAAGTTTCCGCTTCGTGGCCGTTCTGGCCGGGTGAATGGCACGCGTGAACTGGTCATTTCGCCATTGCCTTATATTGTGGTCTATCGCATTAGAGAGAACTTCATTGAAATTGCCAAAGTGCTGCACGGTGCGCAGCGCTGGCAATGAACGAAATAAACGAATATATGACTGAACAGGAACTTGAACAGCAGCGAGCGCAGATTTGGCGGCTGGACGGCAACTCGGTCCGCACGGTAGAGGCCGCACGCAGTTTTCTGGACGCTGCCGGCTTTTGCGTAATGTATCCGGTGCGTTCGCTGCCGCTGGTGCCCAGTTTTATGGGCGCATACTGCGGTTCGTCCAGCGGGTTGCCGGATGCAAAACACGCCTTCTCCGATGCGCGTTCCCAGGAGGCCACCGATCTCATGGTTCGTCTCCTGCGGGAGCGTGGCGCGTATGAAATCAAACTTCTGGCCGAGACCGAGCTGATCGTCTCCGCGCAGGTGTTTCCGTTTTTCTACGCGCTGCTGAGCGACCACAATCCCAAAGCTCCGCCGAAGATCAAAGCTCAGGGAGCGGAGGTTTCTCTGCTGGCTGGCAATTTGTTTGCCTCCATCCAGAAAAACGGGCCGGTCAGCAAGAACGAGTTGCGTGAACTGGTGGGCGGTGGACTGAGTGAGGCCGCCATGGACCGCGCTCTGGGCGAGCTGTGGTCCATCTTGAAAATCATCCGCGTCAGCTATACCCAGGGGCAGGGAGCTTCCTGGGACGTGCTCTATCGCTGGGCGGCGGACGCGGTGAAGGAGGGCATCGACATTTCCGTGCCCGAGGCCATTTCCGCGCTGCTCAGCAAATATCTTGAGGCGGCGATTGCCGCGACCCAGGAAGAGATGGAGCAGTTCTTTTCTTATCTAGTGCCGCGCTCCAAAATTCGCGAAGCCACGAATGCACTTCTGGCCGCGCGCGAGCTAAACTTTGTTACGGTGGGCGCACGGTCCCTGATTCAAATGACGCCCGCTGTCGCGCCCATCGAACCGCAAAGGCACACTCATGGATAAGGCAAATACGGCGCTCGCGCCCCGAAAAATCGTGATTGCCATTGATGGCCCCGCCGGCTCCGGCAAGAGCACGCTGGCGGCGCTGCTGGCAAAGAAATACCACTACATCAATATCGAAACCGGGGCCATGTACCGCGCGCTGGCGTTCAAGGCCATGCAGTGCGGTGTTTCTCTGGAAGATGATACGGCCCTCATGGCGCTGGCCAGCCAGTCGCGGATCGAACTACAGCCCCGCCCTGATGGCAACCGCGTTCTGCTCGACGGAGCTGACGTAACCGAGCGCATGCGCCAGCAGGACGTGACAGATGGCGCTTCCAAAGTTTCCGTGCATCCGCCCGTCCGCGAGTGGATGGTAGAGAGGCAGCGGGAAATGGGAGCGGGCGGCGGCGTGGTGATGGAAGGGCGCGACATTGGCACCAAAGTTTTTCCAGACGCCGAGGTGAAGATATTTCTCGATGCCGATCCGGAAGTCCGGGGTTCGCGCCGCTTCCTGCAGAACCCTGAAGTACAGACCAGCCATAAAGCATCACTTGAAGAGTTGCACCGCCGCGACCATCGTGACCGCACGCGGGCCAATTCGCCTCTGGCGCCAGCGCCCGATGCGGTGCTGATTGATTCCACCCATTTGACGCTGGACCAGGTGATAGAACAGGCAATCTCGGTGATTGACCGGGCGTTATCAGAACAACTGGCTTTGGAATCCTAAAAACAAAGCGAGGGTGATCGCTGCGATCTGGCCCCTCGCTCTGTATTGGGCAGGCTTACTGCTTTTTGATCTGGATCGTTCCCCGGTCGGCCCGCAGGTGCAGCATCGGGCCGCCTTTATTGACCGTGCCGTGAGCAGTGGCATCGCGGTGGCTATTATCTACCGCCAGTGCAAAGTCGCTGGTGATGTCGCCGTTTGTGCTTTCCGCATCTGCCTGGAAGCCCGCGGAAGCCGGGACGGCGATTTCGATTCCACCATGCTTGTTGGAGATATCCACCGCTCCCAGGGGCGCTTTGGCCGATAGCTCAACGTTGGCGTTGCTGTCTTCAATGTGGATGTCGCCGCTGATACCTTCCAGATTTACGGTTTTGGAGCGGGTAATCAGTTTGAATGGACCAGCCAGGTTGTCCGCCCGCAGGTCGCCTGAATCCAGATTTAGCTCTCCATCCAGCCGGCCCATTTGCATGTCGGTGCGATTCGATTTGAAGTGTACTGGCCCGCTGATGCGGGAGAATTTACTGTCGCCATAGCACTCGCACTCAATATTTAGCGCGCCGGTCACGCCATTGACGGTCATGTCGCCATGGTTCACCACCCCGCCAAGGCGGTGAATATCCACATTGCCGGTCACGCCGTCCACGCTCACGTCGCCATGGTGAGGCAGAAGCACCACATTGCCAGTGATGTTTTTCGCGTTCAGTTCGCCATGCTCGGATGTCAGCTCCAAATTCGCGGCCTGGCCATCCACGGTCACGTTGCCATGGCGGGTATTGACGGTGAGCGGAAGCTTCGGCGGCACCTGCAGGTCAAGATTGAAGCGGCCATGCTGAAAATCACCACCGGTCAAATCCAGCACCCACACGCTGCCCTGCGCCTGAAAACGGGAATGCGTGGACTCGTTGAGATGGTTGGCGGCGTCCTGCGAGTCGGCCTGCAGGCTCTTGCGGACATACAGATGCGTCTGATTGTCCGGGCTTGCCGTGATATTGACGTCGCCGGCATTTAAGACCACGCGCATCTGTGAGACATCGGTGACCGGCTGGGCCAGATTTTCCGAAAACTCATAAGAATTGTGAAAGGGAAACCAGTCGTTGTCCATTTCAAAATCCGGATTGTTGCGGATGCTGTCCCAGGCATGGTGGGCCCCCGAGGCGGTGAGTCCGAAGAGGATAAAAAAGATCAGAAAGACCACGCCGCCGGGACCAATGCCGGGTGAGGGTTCACCTTTTTGCCGGGCCAGGAAATATTCGCCGATCTTCACTACGCCCCACAGGATGAGCAGGGCCGGCCAGTAGCGGGTGAAAGCCTCGGCCAGGGCGCGGCCGGAAATCCAGCCAAAGTTTGCGGCCAGGAAACAGACGCCGATAATGATCATCATCAGCGGACCGAAAATCGAGCGGTGACGCCGTGGTTTGTAATTGGGGGCCGGATTGGGTGCAGTGCTCATGGGTTCACCTTCGAATCATGTTGTTGGGGCGGAACAGCAGCAGCCGGGGGAGGCGGGACCGTTGCCTGCGGTCCATATGGCTGACTATAGTCAGTGGCCGGCGCGGAGTGTTTCAGGTACGAAAACACGCCAATCACGATCAACAGCGCAGGCCAGGTTTCGCCAAAGTCGAAACGTGTGAAGTTCTGGAGCATAAAGAGCCCGCCCAGAGTGATGAGAATGGCTGCGCTCATCAGCCCGCTGGTTTTGTTCCGACACGATTTGTTTCTCATAGAGTCGTTCATCCCAGGTCCCCTTATCTGTGTTCTTCCATGCGTTTGTAAGCGATCCACACACCCAGCCCGATCAGGACCAGTGGCCAAAGATTCCGCGCGTGCGGAATCAGGCCAAGATTCGAAAAGAGGAAGAGCACGCCCAGTCCGATCAGGATGAAAGCGCCCACTGGCTCTCCTCGGCGCAACCCGGCATGTTCGGCGGATGGAGCAGGAGCGGTCGCAGCCCCTGCGTCCGGGGCCGGCGTTGCGGAAGCATGAACCGGCTGTGCTTCCTGCGTCCGAAGAAACTTGTCTATTCCGAGCGGATCGGGTGCGGGATGCCCCAGCAGCCGGGCATTCGCCGTGGACCAGGCTTCAAAAGCGCAATAGACCGGAAACAGCCCCACCAGCACTCCGAACGCTCCGTGAATGCTGTCGGCGGCCGCAATCAGCAGCACGAAGATCACCACATGGACAAACCCCTTGGCAAACTGGCCGTTGTACCATGCGCCCACACCGGGAATCAGGCCCAGGACCGCGGCGGCTGACGGATTGGGCATTCCCGCCCGTACCGCAGGCTGGCCCTGAAGACGGGCGGCAATGCAGGGCTCACAATAGATGGCCCCCATCACGTCCCGCTTGCAGTCTTCGCACAATGGTTTGCCGCAGGTACGGCAGTAGGCCGCGGCCGGACGGTCAGGGTGTACGGCACAGTTCATGGTTTGGCTCCTTCAGGTGTCACAATGGACCAGGCGAGAATACTTTCACCCTGCTCCAGGCTGTAATCGTCATGCCGTTGCGGGTTCCCGCTGGTGTCATTGGGGTTGTTTTTGTCTTTGGACTTGTCGCGCTCTTTTTCTTCCGGCTGGGCCGTGGCTTTGCGCAGCGCTTTTACCCGCGATTCAACTTCATAAACCAGGCGCATATTTTCGTAATACTTCACCATGCTGGATTCGACCTGGGTGTACTGGAGCACAATGGCTTTGCGCAGCGAGCCTGGATGGGTGACAGCATTGGCCAGATCGGAGATGCGCACGCCCGCCACGGTCAAAGTAAGCGTGAGCGAGAAAAAGGCCATGCTGAAGGATGCGGCAAAACGCGAATGGAGCAGGCCTGCCAGCAGATGGCGGACCCCGGTGTTTCTTGCGCGGGCCGCGGTTTCTGCCGGGGAGCGGACTTCAGCCATGCTGGTAGCGGCCAGAATGTTATGCACCAGATTTTTGGGTGGCTCCAGTTCTTCCAGAGTCTTCAGCCAGCGCAGCCCCTGGTGGGCTTCGGCCAGCATGGGAGCGCACACCGAACAGCTCTGCGCATGAGCGTCAAAGGCCTGTCGCCCGGCGGCAGTGAGTGTGCCGTCCAGAGCGTCAGCCAGCATGGCTTCGAACTGGCCGCACTGGAGTTCGTTTTGGTGATTTTGGCTGTTCATTGACTGCTCACCTGTCTTTTATTACGCGAAAGTAATCGCGCTAGTTCCATTCTTCCTCGATTGATTCGGGACTTGACCGTCCCCTCGGGTACATTCAGGGTCTGGGCAATCTCCCGGTAGTCCATGTCCTGCAGGTCACGCAGAATCACTGCCTCCCGCAGGTCGGGCGAGAGCCGGGCCAGTGCTGCCTGGACCATTTTTTGCGTTTCCTTGCTGGCCAGACGGTCGTCGGGCGAAGGGCCATGGTCTTCCAGACGGTCGCTCAGGGAGAGGGAATCGTCCTCTTCGCGCAGCCCGGCGTCCATGGAATCGGTAACGCGGTCCTGGCGGCTGCGGCGAAAGTGGTCCACCAGCAGATTGCGGGTCAGGGTGGTCAGCCAGGTGGTAAAGGCCCCCTTTTCCACGTCATAGCTGGCCAGAGTCCGGTACACACGGATAAATACGTCCTGGGTGAGGTCCTGAGCATTGTCCGGCGAGCCGGTAAAGCGGTAGCAAAGGTTGTAGATGCGCCGCTGATGCAGCCGCACAATCTCTTCCCATGCCCGGGAATCACCCGTCAGGCATTTACGGACCAATGCCCCTGTTTGTTGGTCTTCCAAGCAGTCTCCCCGGCCCCAGCTAACTTGTAACGCAACCCCTAAATTACGCTTAAAGCATATACGCTGCCAGTGGGCTGGCAGTTCCGAAAAAGGGCCTGATTCTTAAGACGGGCAGGAAGTAGCAATGTTAACGGCATATTTTGGGTTTCGCGTGCTCCTGGACGCAGCCTATATCTGACCGTGCAGGAATTTGCTTTGGGTATCGAATCGCTCGAGCGCTTGTAAAATTGGTGCACCTGCACTGGGGGAATGAGCGCGTCCTTGGTGACTGCGCTGGAAAGTGAGCCGTGGATTCATGAGGCAGGCTGTTGCTATTCGTGTAGGTGCTCAATGTCAACTGGTAGGGTGGGCGACTCGCCTTCCTTGAGGTCAAGAAAGTGCCTCAACTCTTCTGGCGATAGCACCGTGGCGTACTCTTCTGCTGCATACCCAGCCAGAAACTGAGCATTGCGAGCAAAGAACGTTGACGCAATCCGGCGTAAAAAGTATTTTATTCCCAAGAGAAGACGCTTCCTCTCGACGCGCTGCTGCGCCGCCCAAAGAGCTGATCGGCGTTCCTCTGGAAAGTTGCGACCCAAACGGTGATCAATGGCCAGATCCAGCTCTTGCCGACGCACTTCTGTATCTTGGTCTGGCGATGGCAAGGGTGGCAAACTGCGGTACAAGTTGAGTATTCGTTTCTCGTACTCCTCGTCGCTCAGGCGCGGACCGTACTCAGGCTCTCGCTGCATTGAATTTCCAGTGCCCCATCGAGTTGCTGTTATCGCACTGTAATAACTCAATTATAGCGCCGTCTGCGGGTAGGCCTTTGGAACGATAGCCGGATCCGCCAGTGCAATGAACTCACCTTTCTTGACGTTGAAAAGAGCGCTATATTCATCCTCGTTGAGAACACTTGCTGCTTCTTTTTGGAACGATATCGTCTGCATGTCGGATCTTGCGACAAATTCACTAACGGAAATCTTCCGGTCCGCGAATTCTGTCTCAATCTGGATCCTTGATCTCTCAGCCGAGACGCGAAAATCAAGAAGTTTTCCGCTTCGATCAAAGTCGACGCCTAAGTTGTACACAATCTGATAGTCGAAGAGTGTGCGCATAAACTCCACAAGGTCTTTGTCTCGCCTAACCTCGTCCAGCAATCCAAATGTTCCAACTTGTCTGTAGGCCGCAGTAACACGCTCAAAATAGCCGTGTTCTTGAGGTAACGTGGCCATTTCCACCGCCGATATACCCACCGGTGGGGCCACACATGCAGGGAGGTCACCTACTACTCCTGCATGGTGGTTGAAGGGGGCGCTGCATGTGTGGAGCGGTCCTCTCGGCCTCCCATAAGGTCCAAACATGGCCGAAGAAACGCCATATCCCCTTGCGCCCGTTACAAAAATTCCAGCTGGAAAAAGAATTCGGTTGGCCGCCTGATGACAGACACCATTGATGAGATAACAGGTAATGCCAGCACGTTCGTTATGTTCCGCAATTGCATCTGCCTGGCTTGTGCTTCCAGAACCGCTGCGCAAAACAGCTCCACCTGTTTTGCCGCCCCAGCAGCTCCAGGCTTTCCCGCCGGTGCCGCACATGACGTATGTGTGATCCGCAGCTCCAAAGGCGAGCACAGTTGGATAATGCATGGCAACCAGTGTTCCCATTATCTATATATTCCTTTCTGTTCTTCATCTTTCAGCAGTCAACATTGGTGATCCCTGCACGCGTAACCAACTTCATGTTTAGTGCAAAAGTATACACACTTTTTCAAATCCGAGGATCTACGTTTTTTAGGTGTATATCTAAAAAACGGCCCCGTCTCGATTTCAGGGCACTTGTTTGTCATTTCTCCCATAAACGCCCATTTGTTATTACGCATGATAATGTCCTTTATCATGCGTAATAACGGGAAACGCGCTACACTCAGCCGATGACCGTCCCCTTCTCCCAACGCCACGGCTTCGTCCCTCGCCAAGAGCTAATCCGCGAGGATGCCCCGGAAATCGTCCGCCACCAAGTTTATGAGTTTCTATCTTCTCGCATGAGAAGTGAATACTCCACCACTTTAGAGGCGGGAGAGGAAGCTTACCAATTTGTCTGTACGGTACTTCATAGAATTCCAACTAATGAGTCGACCAGCGCTTGGAGAGATGTGCGCAAATTGCTCAATACATGTGCGTGGTATCAAGTTTATGAGGTACTTGAAGCGCTGTATCGCATTACTGAAGATGGCACCAAGAATGGTCTTGCTGCAGCCGGTATCTATGAAGAAGACGTCAACACGATGCTTCAGCACGAGAACATTGGCTGGAAGATGAAAGATGGGCTGCTCGAATATCGTGGTAGCGAGTCGTTTGAAATAACCGTCGAGACAGCTAAAAGCGCTCTGGATGCGGTTGGCAGAACAACAGCCAGAGAAGAGATACATAAAGCCCTGGAGGATTTGTCGAGACGGCCATCCCCGGACCTCACCGGGGCCGTGCATCATGCCATGGGCGCGCTGGAATGTGTGGCCAAGGATGTGTGTGGAGAGGAAAAGGGGACGCTGGGCGATATCGTGAAACGCCACCCGGAAAAATTCCCTCAGCCCTTGGGAGAGGCTGTCAGCAAGCTCTATGGGTTTGCCTCTGACAAAGGCCGCCACATCAAAGAGGGTGGCGAGCCAGCGCAGAAAGAAGCCGAGCTCATCGTCGGAATTGCCGCGACCGTTGCGACTTATCTCATCCGCTCAGAGGAGCAGTCTTGACGTCCCCGATGGCTTTAAGCAAGTTTGTGCTGGGTATTGAATCTCCCGAGTGCTTTGTAAAACTGGAGCAAGGCGAATGTTGATTCGCGTACTCATTATTTTCATGTTTGCCGTTTGCGGGCTGAAATCGTCAGGGCAAACTGTCATTCTCGGTGTACTCGAAGATTTCCCGGGGAATCCGCCTGAAGATCCGGGACATCGCTCCGTGCGGGTTGTGTTCAAAAAGAATGGATATGAGTGGCAGTCGTACTTCAATGCCTGTTTTGCCCGTGATTGCAGGAATAATACAGCCACCGATTATCCTGTCGAAATGAGATGGACTATCGCGTTTGACGGCAGACGTCTCGGTCAGCTTTCCAGCCACATGTCGAAACAGTTGGAATTCGATTCAAGTACAGGGGAGCAACAAATTTCCAGCGAAGGAAGTGTGCCAACCATCGGGAATCGGTCGTCTGAATTTGGCACTTTTCTGAATGACACGGCATATCGCCCGCTGGTTGCTGTATCGCAGCCATATTTCAAAGACCCTGATGTATGGAAACGGGCACAGCTGTCCGCAGACATGGCGGTTCCTGCACTTAGGAGCTTCCGAAAAAAACTCCCCAAACTCTGCCAGGCGGATGAAAAGAGCGAAAGCGGTGTTCGCCCATTCCCATACCGCGATACAGATCTCAGGATCGGCAAAGTCTATGCCTCAAAAGCAGGCTGGTTGCTGATTGAGCTGAAACTGGATGCCATTGAATGTGACGACGACTCTGGCCGGCCCATCGATAATCAGTGGTTTGTTATCACACCCACAAAAGAGGTTCGTTTCCTCGGCGAAGGAATGTGGCTGGTTGACGCCGGTGATTACGACAATGACGGCAGGTCAGAAATAATGTTCTGCATTGATCAGTACAACCTGGGCGGTTACAGGCTTTTCTACGATGATTTCAAAAAAACGGCGATTTGCGAGTTTCACTATCACTAGACCATTTCTAGTAACGATAGGGATAATAATGTAAGCGGGAATCAGGGTGGAGTGGGATAGGATGGTTGTGCTCTGGAAGTTTTCCTGCAACCCGACGATGGCCCGAGCGTATTCCGACGATTTGCGCCGCAAGAT